>CAWIMZ010000021.1:0-34339 GCA_963837385.1 uncultured Solirubrobacterales bacterium | reverse complement strand
TGCGTCCGTTGCCAGCGGCGACACCCTCGCGGTGATCTCCGGCGACTGACTCGCGTACCCTCGCCGCGTCGTGCAAATCCTACGCTTCCCCGGCTACGGTAGCTGGGGGCGTAGGCAGATCAGCCGATGGCTTCGTAGTACAGGGACTCTCGCCAGCAGGGGATAGAGCCGCTCGGTCCGAGGGCCTAGGCTCCGCGCCAGCGGCGGCAGCACGGTGATCGTCCGGATCGTGGTTTTCATCTCCGGAAGTGCGCGCGCGAGCAGAGCGCGGTCGACCAGCGTCGTGTGCCGGTTGAGTGGGTTCGGCAGGCGGGGCTCCCAAATCAGCAGGGCTCCGTGGGGCGAGAGTGCTCGCCGCGCCTCCCGTAGCGCCACCTCGATGTCGGTGCGACCAGAGAGTGAGGAGAGCACGGTGAACATCGAGATCATGCTGAACCGTCCCGATCCGTATGGGAGCCGGCGCGCGTCGCCTTCGACGATCGTCGCGCTGGGTACCCGCAGCTGCGCTGCGGCGACCCGATCGGGCACCAATTCGACCCCGTGCAACGAGCTGGCGCACCCGGACCGCTGGGCGAGCAACTCGAGCCACCACCCCGACCCACAGCCAATGTCGAGGACCTCGGCGTAGGCGCTCAGTTCCGGCTCCGCCAGCTCGATTGCGGCCTCGGTCACCTCTGCCCGGATCGCGCGGTTCCCCAGATTCTCCGCGCTCCAACTACGAGCCTTGCGTCGACTGGTCGCATAGCTGCGGTAGACCCGCGCGATCCGTCGGCGCTCACGGGGATCAACCTCAGGCGGCTCGGACACTGCGCCGCTAGACGGTCTGGACGCTGATCCGCCCGTCGGGATCGCGCGTCTCGATCTGGAGCCCCTCTACATCGCCGCTTGCCCGCACCTCCGGCCGCCCGTCGGGGCGAGTATCAAGCTGCACCGCGCCGCCGACGTGCGTGGCCGACCACCAGGCGATCGCCTCGACGGCGGTGGCGTTCCACCGCCCATCCGCGGGGAGCTCTGACAGCAGCACGAACAACTCATCGATGTTGAGGTCCGGGTGGTTGAGCACTTGCAGCAGTCCGCCAACGTTGCGCACCCGCTGGCACTCGGCCACGACCTGGCCGGTCAGCACGTCGCCCGCCGTCATCGAGCGCTCGAACGAAGCGTGATGCGGGAGGGTCAGAGTCGTGGTCAGCGAGATCGTCCCGTCTGCGTTCAGCAGCGCGCAGCGGTGCGGCGTCGAGTGGGCGTGGGAGATCAGCTCGGTGTAGTCCAGGCCCTGTTGCTCGGCCCAGATGAGATTCGGCGCACCCTGAAATCGGAAGCAGGTCGGGTCGCCGTGAGCCGAGCTGCCGTGGATCGGCGCGTCGAGCACCGCCTCCACCGACGCGCGCTCCTGCGCGGCTCCGTTCCAGAGCGCCTCGGTGTGGAGCGCCACCTCGTGTCCGGGCGTCCGAGCCACGGCGGTCAAGGCCGCGTTTCCCTCGTGTCGTTTGAGCGGCTGGCCGTCGCGAACCGCGAGATGGCGTGCGCGCCAGTACCACGTCGCGCACGTGCCGAGCTCCGCGTGCCGTGCGGCAATCGCCTCGGCCACGCTCGCGCGCGGTGAGCGATCCACGTCGTGACGGACGTGCATCGACCACGAGTATCCGCTTGGCCACGGAAGCAGCCGCAATCGCGGCCGGACCGCGCGCGCGTGTAGAAGATCGATTAAGCCGAGCAGGAGAGCCTCGGTCGATTGGCTCCGGGGCCAGTTTCTGTGCACCCCCCCGTCGTAGGGCTCCACCGTGTGGCTCTGGCCGAGGAATGCGAAGATCCCGACGCTGCATCCGATCAGACCCTCGCGCTGGATGATCGCGGGATGTCGTTCATGTCCGAGTCCCGCGGCGATCCAGTCGCTGAGGACGTCCGCCCGCGCGTCGATCGGCGACCATCGTCGTGCGTCCCACCCACGTGCACGCCAGGCGACGGCCTGCTCCTCGGTGATCGGCGCGTCAGTTGCCGGCCAGCGCTGGTCCTCGTTGACGGCGACCGGACGGCTGGTCCCGATGGCGAACGTTCCGCCCGCGATCGAGCCGTACGCCCTCCCGGCCGCTTCGAGCCGAGGATCGACTGCCTGAAGCGCGCCCTCCGGCTCGGCAGCGCCGACATCTACGATGCCGAGCCACTCGGCCAGGACGGCCGGGATCGGCCCTTCCACGATCGCCCCGCCGGCCAGCCGTGCCAGCCTTTCGACAAGCTCGGGGTTCCAGACGCCGGGCGGCATCCGCCCGACCAGAACGGCGTCGTAGCGCTCGAGGACGGCCGGATCCGCGAGCGCCTCCGGCGCAACACAGTCGACGAGAATCCCATGCTTCTCGAGCGCACACGGAAGCGCGGCGGACCAGTACCCGCGCCGCTCGCGTTCGTAGACGGCGCGCTCCATCGCGGGCCCTCCGCACACAAAAAGGACGCTCACGGGCGAAGAACATACCGTCGTGCCGGGCAATCGCACCGACATCCGTCAGCGGCCTGGCATCACCGGGCTCGAATGTCGATGCCGGACGGGGAGGCGCGTAACCCGAGCTTCGAGCGGCTCGACGTCCAGATCTCGGCGGCGATCTCGTGATCGGTTGCTTGAACCGTGACTTCGGGTGTAGGCGTGTCCTCGCTGACGGAGATCACGAGCGTGCGGGGGGCTGACCCGCGTCCCTCGAACAGGATCGTGGTTCGCGCAACGCGTTCGCCGACGTGTGGATAGGTAAATCCAGCGAGGACGGGGTGTTCCAGCCCGCGCACCGTGTGGACGGCGTCGGGCCCGCCCGAGCGCAGTCGCGCGACGAACTCCTGTCCCCGGCGAACGAGCACCTCGCTGGGATCGCTGCCCACATCTGTCTCTAACTCCGGGGCGAGCTGGATCCGGCGCCAGACCGCCGCCGAGGCTCGGACTGCGACGGCGTCCGCGATGATCAACCAGGCTGCCGGACGGTAGATGAACAGCCGGCGCGCCGTCCCACCACCACGCACGGCGTTCGGATTCTCGGTCAGGATCGCGTATGCCCCGCAGGGGAGCGGGGAGGCAGCGAGGAGCCCTGAGCCATACGCCTGCGCTCGGCCCGCGAGCCAGTCGAAGTCGTCGACCGACAGGGTACTGTGGGCGGCCGGCGACGTCCCGTACCGCCGGTCCTCTCCGTCGTAGTCATAGCCAGGATCGCCTGAGTCGGACACAATCGCCTGGCCGCCTTCGTACAGGCAGAACGACCCGTCGTCGGCGTGCTTATGCGCTGTCGGGTGGTGGGCGGCCAGTACGACCAGATAGCTGTCGTTCTCGCGCACGACTGCGTAGCCGGACTTGAAGTAGGTCCGGAGCCCCGCCTGGCTCGCGGCACGCTGGCGGGCAGCCCGGGGCGCCCAGTGGCCCTCGGGGGTGTCTCCTATCGCGGGCAGCGTTCCGTCGGGCGCCACGAACCAGGCCCCCGCCTCGGTCATCCGTTCGATCGTGCCTTGCAGGTCCAACGCCTCGAACAGACCCACGTCGGCGATACGCTCGAGCGTGGCGTGAATCGTCCATTGATATGCCGGAGAGTGCTCGAGATGAAGGCCCTCGTCGCTCGCCATTGTCCTCGCCAGTACGGCACCGAACCGTCGCTCGGCCAGCCTCGCCCAGCGATCTGCGGGATCGGCGGGGGCGATGCTGCGCGCCGCCAGCGCCAGCGCGGTGTCGCTGAACAGGCCATGGTTATGCGTCGGAACGTAGTTCTGTTCGTCGGAGACGTAGTCGGCGTGCTCCAGCACAGACGCCGCGAGTACCGTCCGCACGCCGAGGTCGAGACGATCCAACCGGACAGCCTCGCGGAGCACGAACGACATGTAGACAAGCCGCGCTGCCGCCGCATGATCGTGCCACGCATAGCGGTGATGATGGGCGGCCCGTTCCCGAGGATTGGCCGCGATCCAGTCCGCGAATACGCGCGCCAATGACTCGAGCGCCTCGACGTAGCCGGGACTGGACAGCACGGGGTCTGCGAACACAAACGAGTTCTGAAAGAAACCCCGCTCGTCCGGTGAGCGATACGGTAGATCCCACCAGTCGATCGGTGAATCGAGTCGAAACCTCTGGTCGCGGAGGCGAAACGAGCCTACCCTCGCATCCTCGACATCGGTCGGGCGAGCCGCGACGCTGTGGATGCTTGCGAATGGCAGCGCCGGCAGCCTTGGGGCTCCCCTTTCGAGAGCCCGGACCAGAGCCGTGGCCTCCACGCGTGAACTCCCTCCGAGCGCGGTCATCCCGGCGCAGGGTAGTCGTGGACGAGCGCACGTGGGGAGCGGTCGCTTACGATCCGGACCCGTGATCGCGCTGCGACCGCTTGGATCGTTCCCGCCTCGGCGCGTGTCGGTGTTCGAAGATCCGGGAGACGAACGCTCATGGCACGTCTCGCAGCGCTTCGAGAGCCTGATGCGCTTCTACGAGGGACGCGAGCCCGACTGGTACGCGTCGGCGATCCGTCCGCTGATCGGCTGCGAGCGTGTCCTCGAGCTAGGCTGCGGCCCGAGCTTGGCGCTGCGCGCACTGCGCGATCGCGGCGCGCGTTCGGTGCTGGGTATCGATCGCTGGCCGGGGTTCGTCGAGGTCGGGGCCGCCCGCGGGATCCCCGTGCTGCTGCATGACCTGACCGTGCCGGCGCCATTCCTGCGCTCCGCGAGCGTCGACGGCGTCCTCAGCCACTACGCGCTCGATTATGTCTCCCCGATCGGGGTGCGCCAGGCGCTGCGCGAGGCGCGGCGGATCCTGTGTCCTGGCGGCAAGCTCGTCCTGTTGCTGGCCGCGATCGGCCGGGCCACGGGCGAGGAGGCCAGAACCGTTCGCTACACGCCCGAGGCGGTTAGGCGGATCCTCGCCGACGCGGGATTCGAGCAGATGGAGGTGGACGCACCGGGAGAGCGCAACACCGTCGCCGAAGCTGTCGCGGGGGAATCCGTGGCCGCTGCTGGCGCGATGGCGATCGAGGTCACCGACGAGACGCAGATCTCGGTCGGATTTGCCCGATCGGTGCCCGGCGTGGAGATTGACGTCCGCGGCCTGGGATGGCGATCGAAGCTCGAACTCGAGCTGAATGGCCACCGAAGCGCCGGTTCCGAGGGTGTGAACCCCGCCGCGGCGTCAGCGCGACTTGTTCGCGTCGCCGGTGGCGGATGGGAGCTACAGGCTTGTGCCTGGCATGCGGGCCGGCTCGGGAAGGCGCTCGCGGTTCGGCTCTCCGGAGCGCCCGAGCGCTTGACGCTCGGCTGCGACGCGCCGGTTGAGCACGTCGCAACTTGGAGCCCAGGGCTGCTCGGCCTCGGCCCGCCCGGCGACGCCTTCGTGCCGGCCGGGCAGCCGGCGCCCGTGGGCCGGCCTTCGATTGCCGTGATGAGCTCGCTCGTCTCACCCCCAGGCCCCGAGTCCCTGGCCGCACTCGACCTGCGGGCAGGCCACGGGCCGAGCGTGTCGAGCCTTGAGGAAGCGTGGCGCAGCGGAACCATCAACGCGATCCTCCTCGCCGCCGATCAGGTCCTGCGCGCGACTCCTGCGCTCTTCTGGGCCGGCGCCCGGAGCGCGCCCGTGCTCGTTCAAGGCTCCACATGGGAGCACGGTCTCACCGCCGCACTGCTCGTGCCGCTGAGCAGTCCGCCGCCGATGCTCGTTCTCGATCCCGCGCTCGAGCACAGGCCCGATAGCCCGTCGGCCTTCGCCCGTGCCGCCGAGCGCGCCCTGAGCGCGCAAGCCGTACATCTCGTTGCCACGCCCGCCACAATCAGTGAAGCTGCCTTGCCGCAGGCCACGTTGGCATCGCTGCTCGTGTCCTCGCCCGGATCCGAACCCGAACACGTCGAGCACCCGAACACCGCCCTGATCGCCGCCGAGAACCTCCGCTATCTGTGCGAGCGGGCGTGGTTGCTGCAGCTGCGGACCACATCGGATCGCGGTCCGGCCGAGCTCGGGCGGCTGAGCCCACTGGGCTAACGCAGCACCACCGGCACCACGTCCCGCGCGCCCCGGGCGGCAGCAGCCCGTAACTGATCCTCGGCGTCCCGCAGCGGCGCCAGGCGGATGTTCGTGTCCAGTTGCAGCTCGTCGAGCAGAAAGGCGAACGCGGCGCGGGCCTCGGGTTTCGGACCGTAGATCTCGACGTAGCGGTTGAACAGCACCTGGCTGGTGAACAGCGCGTGGGCCGAGGGGGCCTGCTCGGGCGGAAGGCTGGCCTTCTGAAGAAACGAGAAGCTGTGCATCATGAACACGGCGCTATCGACCCTGCTGGCCCGCAGCCGTGTGATCGCCTGCACGAGCTGCTCGGGTCCCAGCCAGTCGAGATCGAGCTTGCGGTGCTCGACGGCGCTGCCGTCGTCGCCGGCTCGGATCACATAGGTCACCGGCGCCTCCACCACCTCCCCCGCGAGCCGTGGCGCGTTGATCGTGAAACGACGGTTGTGGTTGTTGGGGGACGGGAAGAAGACCGAGGAGTCGATCCGCAGGCCGGCGGCCGACATCGCCACGAGGGTGTCGTCGTTGATCGCGTAGCCGCCGGCGCGGAACGTGCCGACGGGCTGCTCGGACCAGTCCTGGAGCATCGTCCGCCCGCGCTTGAGGATCTCCGTCTGATCGTCGCGGGTCTTGCGGAACAGCGGCTTGTCGTACCACGGCAACTCGGGCGCGGGATGCGTGTGGAGCGCGACCTCGTGACCCCGATCCGCGATCTCGGTGACAACGCCGCGCACGGTGCTAGGAGGCTGGCGATCGGCCTCGAACACGTTGACGAAGAACGTGGCCCTCAGCCCGCGCTCGTCTAACTCGTCGAGGATGCCGAACACACCGAAGTCGGCTCCGATGCCCTCGCCGGTCATCAGTCGCGGCTGCTGGAAATAGGCGTCCTCGGTGTCCACCGTCAAGCAGACCGTGATCGGCGACAGCTCGCCGTCGAGCTCCTCACCGGTCTCTCGCGAGGCGACCGGCAGCCGCTCCAGACACGCACTCGGCAACGCCTCGGACGGCGTCGTTCCGAGCTCGGAACCGAGGGCGACGAAGTCGCCCCCCTCCACCACAAGGGCCCGGGGCACGTTCACCGGTTCTCCCCCAGGCCCAGCAACTCCCCCCACACGGGCGCCAGGCGCTCCCAGCTGCACTCCCCGGCCAACTGACGGGCGCGCTGGACCTGCACCCGCATCCCGCCCGTGCCCGCGGCGGACAGCACAGCGCGCGCGGCCTCGTCGACGCCGGCATGAACCCACTCGGTCGGGTACTGGTCGCGGGCGCCAGGACGATCGAGGACGACCGGGACCGCACCCGACGCCATGCCCTCGGCCGGCGCGACGGCGTGCCCCTCGATGTCGCTCAGCGACAGGATCCATCCGACCTTCTCCAGGAAAGCCCCGATGTCCTCACCGAAGGGCTCGAACGTGACCGCCGCGCGTAGCAGCGACGATCGCTCGATCCGGGCCAACATCGCTTTGTAAAAGCGCTGCTCGGCCTCGCGGACCGCCATCCAGTAGTAGTCCCATGGCGCGTTGCCCTTGACGATCAGCCGGAAGCGGTCGTCATGGGCGCGTAGCCGCTCCAGGATTTCGAGGGCGCGGTCGATGCGCTTGAGCATCGGAACCCACCCGACCAACCCAAGCGTGAATTGTGCACCCGGGAGCTTGTCGCGAGCGAGCGCCGCCGTGTCAACCGCGTTGGGAATCATCCGGAACGCTGGGTGGTGCGCCGGCCAACCGTACTGACGGCACGCCGCCTCGAGCACATGCTTGGCGACGAACACCATCGCATCGACCCGATCGAGGTCGACTTCCGACGGGTAGGCCGTCTCGAGTTCCATCCTGTGGAAGCGGACGACCAGCCGCTGATGGTCGCGCTTGTGGCGGCTGCACCAGATCGCGGCGCCCAGGCACCACTCGCAGTGGATCACTTCCGCCCACTCCACGTCGGCGGCGGTCGCCTCCTCGTCGTGGATCGCGTGTCTGCTCCAACGATCGACGCGCACAGCCGCCCCCTGTGCGATCGCGTAGGCGCGGATCGCTCCCAGGAAGTTGAACTGATGGCCCGCGATCAACAGCCGCGGCGAGCCGTGCGCCTTGACCAGCGCGCCCGGGGGCGGCTCGGATCGCTGCGGGAGGTGCGGCGCGATCGTTTCCGCCACCCGCTCGAACGTGTGTGCAGCTGCCGCGTCGAAGCACCGCCGCTGTGCGTCGGCCCGCAAATCAAGATCGGCGTTGGCGGCAAGCAGCCGTAGCCGGGCCTCCTCGAGGTCCGTGGCCAGCAACGGGTAATCCTCTCCGAGCAGCTCGGCGTGGGCCGGGTTGCGGTTGAGCAGTACGGGGCATCCAGCTGCTCCGTATTCGAGCACCTTCGTCGAGAGCTCGGGGCTCCGGTCCATGTCCGGGTGGCGGATCGAGAGCGCGACGTCGGCGTCTTGCAGTAGCTCGCGGACCCGTTCCCGGCTCACCGCGCCGTGCCACCGAAGCCCCTCTGTGCCGCGCAGGGCAGCCTCGACGTTGGGTCGGAAGCGGGGATCCGTAGGCGGATTGTGGATCTTGTCGCCTGCCACGTCCCACTCGAGCCCGGGCAGCCGGCCCCGAAGCTCGGTGAACAGCGACACCATCTCGAGAAAGCAGTACTCGGGTGAGAACTTGCCTGCATACAGAAGGCGCCGCAGCGGTCCCGCCGGGCTCGGTGCCTGGCTCAACTCTCCGGGGATCATCGGTGGCAACAACAGCAGCCTGTCCTCGATTCCCGGCACTGCCTCGCGCACCCGCTCGGCGATCGCCTCCGTCTGGCAAAGCAGCCGGTCGCACACGTTCGCGCGCCGGCGCAGCGCGGCATCCGCCGCCGCCGGATCGCCGTCAGCGGTGGGAACGTGATACAGCCAGATGCGGCCGACGAAGCGCCCGCTCGCAACCGCGGCGTCGGCGACGGCCGGGCCGCGCAACAGCAGCCGGTCGAACGGCCACTCCTGATCGAGTTCGGCCAGCAGGGAGACGGCTTCGCCCGGAGCGAGCAGACGTACCTGTGGCCTCTGCAGTGTTGGGTCGACCACGGTGACGTTGTCGCGGGCCAGGAGCGGGGCGACGAGCAGGTCGCGTGCGAGGGGCGTACGTAGCAGCACCGTCACGTGGACACCCGCAATCTGCGCCAGTGTCAGCGCCAGCGATTGCAACCAGACCGACGAGCCGTCGATCAGGTTCATGTCGATCTCGCCGTAGACGCCTAGGTGAACCAGCTGCGCCGCATCAGTACGGTCGGCGCTCACCGCCGTCGTGTCCCGCGCGCCCGACGCGCGGGGATGTGTGCCCCAGCGTGACCAACCGCAGCGGTGATGCCGGGACTCGGAGCCAGCGTGGCGTCGTGGTCGCCCGCGTAGAAGCGGACGCCCTGGTCGAACCACTGGCGCTGCTCGGCGGCGCCTTCGGCCCATCCCCGCCTCGCCACGAGCGAGCGGATGGCCAGTGCGGCTTGCGGATTGACCGCGTTGACGTAATGGTGAGTCTGGGTCTCGGCTGGCGCTGCGCCGATCACATCTGCGGCGGTGAACCCCGTGCACGCTGACAGATTGCGCAGATGATGCTCGCGATAGGAGTGACCGGGACTCAGCGGCAACAGCCAGGTGGCGGTGCTCAAGGCACCGAGCTCGCGCCACCGCTCCGTCCGCGCCAGGCCGTTGGTCTGAACTATGGCCCTCACCCGTGCCGCCCCGAAGTGCTCGGTCAGCCGCTCCAGCCCACGGCCGGCGAGGGCCCCATTCGCCAGCCCGATCAGGATCTCATCCGGCGCCCTGCTCTGCGCGAGCAACACCTGCTCGACATGGCCCAGCTCCGAGGCGTCGTCGATCAGGCAGACAGCGGCAACCTCGTGGCCCGCGGTCGGCGAGAGCTCGAAGCCGGCCACCTCGGCGATTCGGGCCAAGCGCACCCGGTAGGTGTGCTCGGAGAGCACGAGCCGGGATGCCCTCGCGGTCAGGTCCGCGTAGTACTCGTCATCGTGCAGCAGCCGCTCGAGCTTGGCCGTCGCGTCATCCGGGGAGTCCGCGATCGGCACCAGCTCCCCGAACATCGACGCGATACCGACGCTCTCGGTCGACAGGACCGCCGTGCCGCTGGCCAGCAGCTCGAACACGCGGCGCGAGAACATTGTCGGCGAGTCGACGACGGAGTTGACGTTGAGGAACACGCGGTGGCGCTTGTAGATCTCGACGATCTCCTGATACGAGCGTCGCCCCTTGACGTAGGGCGCGAACCGCTCGGGGAATCCGTACTCGTCGCCGTCGGCTCCGAACGTCCGGTCGTAGATGACCAGGCCGAACGGCCGCGCCGCATCGAGGATCATCTCGAGACTCGCGCGCCGATCCTCGTGCCGGTTGCGGTAGTAGGTACCGGCGAACACAGGCTCCAGCAGCCGCGGCTCGCCCGCCGTCACCGGGTTGTGCAAGCGAGGCTGCGCGGCGAACGGCAGAGCGCCTACGGAGTCGACGTGCTCGCCACGGAGGTCCTCGTAGGCGGAGACGCGGTTCTGGTCAGTCGTGAGGATGTGGTCGAACAACGACGCCGCTTCCTTGAAGCGCTCGAAGTGGATTGGGTCTTCCTTGTTCCAGAAGATCGTCGGAACGCCACGGTCTCGGCACCACGAGATGACCTCCCGCAATGCTGGCAGGCCCTCGTAGTCAGGGTGGGGGTATGAGGCGACGCCGTACTGCCAGCCGCCGCTGTTGCCCGACCACGCCGACTCCACCAGCAGCAGGTGGGGTGCTGCAGCCTCCAGCCGCTCACGCCAGTCCTGCATCGTGAACTCGCAGTGGAGCTCGCACTCGGGCGCGAAACAGGCGCGCGAGAAATCATCGAGGACGCCGGCGATCCTGAGCTGACTGACCTGGGCCATCCGTGTCTCCGCCAGCCACCGGTCCCGTTCGCTGGTGTTGGCGCTCGGGAGTGAGGGCACGAGCCGGGTCACGACCTCTGCCGGTCCCCCGACCGACGGCGAAGGCGCTGCCGGCACGGTGACCGGCTCCGGCTCGGCTTCGATTCTCGTCACGAATCGTTCCAGCGCGGCCGCCTCGTCCGGCAGAGGGTCGGCGAACGTGCCCTGTCCGGCCATGCGTGGAACGCGTCGATCGCGCATAGCGGGAACGATCACCGCGTAGGCGACCGCCAGTGCGGCCACGATCCCCGCGCCCAGCAGGCAGGCTATGAACGTCGCCACCGTGCTTGCCAACACCCCGGCGATGATCACTCCGGCGAGCGCGATCGCGCCGAGCGCGGTCGCTCCGAGCGGCGGGCGCCGCCGCCTGGCCTGCCAGGCGGATCGAGCCAGGCGATACCACCGTGAGCTCAGCAGCGTGCCCAGCTGCTCCGTACGCGCATCGAGCGTGGTCTGCGTCCTCCCCAGCGCTCGTACCAGCGCGCGTTGCTCTAGCCTGACGCTGGATCCATCCTGGGTCTCGGCCAGCCGCAAAGCCTCGCGCAGGCCAGCGCGCTCGCGATCGAGTACCGCCAGCCGCTGCTCATCGAAGTGATGCTGATCCTCGAGCTCCTCGAGCCGCACGGCGGTCCGGCTCAGCTCAGCCGCGGACTCGGCCAGCTGCGCTTCGAGCCGCGCCCGCTCCTGCTCGAGGGCACGGATCTTGGCCTCGAGCTCTGCGATCTCTTGTGCTTGTGAAGCTTCCATCCGCAGGCGAGACTACGCCAACGCGTGGTCGGCACCCGTGCCGAAGGTCTCCACGAACGCCGCGCGGCCCGTGGACCGGCCGTCTGCACCGTCGTGCTCCTGCACAGCGAAGTTGAACCGATCCGCGGCGTAGATGCGAAGTCCCCGGCTGGCACAGCGCCGTTGCCAGGCGTCGAGACCCTCGTTCGCTAGCGGAGGAACGCGCTGCGCCGCCCCTCGTCGGGCCAGGATCGTGTCGCGATGCACTGCGTCCACGAACCGGTGTTCGTCCTCGCGCAGCTCCACGGTCAGCCAGCCGCTCGGGCCGTCGAGGCGGTAGTGCGAGCTTTTGCCGACGATGTCGGCGCCGCTCTGGTGGTGCGCGTTGACGAGATCTTCCAGGTAGTTGGGCCCGTACAGGGGGCCGAGCGCCAGGATCCCGATCAGGTCGCTGTCGCTCGCCTCCAGGGCGGCCGCGAGGTGGCTCCCGCCCGGCGCGTCAGGGTCGCCATCGACGAAGCGCGGCGTGATCGCCGCCTGAACGGTCGCGCTCGCGTGGAGCGCCCGGTCGAGGCGGCCCGGGGGGGCGATGAGCACGAGCTCATCGGGGCGGCGGACCTGCGCTGCGGCGCTCTCAATCGCGGCGCGCGCCTGCTCGTCGTCCCGGGCCACGGCGACCATCGCGACCGTGTCCCCATCCACGTCGGTCCGCAGTCCGACCGTGCGCAGAATCTGCGCGACGCGGTCGGAGTAGGTGTGGCTGCGCAGGACCCGCCGGACTCCCTCGAGTGCGGTACGTTCGCGCAGCAAGCTGTTGCCGAGCACGTGGGTGAGGATCTCGCGTGTCTGCCCGTGGCCGGCGCTTTCGTGAACGACCCCAGGCCCAAGCACGGCCTCGATCGCGGGCGACGGCCCGCTCAGGACGGTGCCGCCGCAGGCCAGGATCTCAAACACGCGCCGCGCGCACATCGTCTTCGAGTCCGGGACCGAGTTGACGTTCAGCAGCACCTTGTAGGTGCGATAGGCCTCCAGCACGGCCTCATAGGGGATCGTCCCGATCAGATGCGGGACGTACTTCTCGGGAAACGCATAGCCGCCGGCCGCCTCGACGCGTGAGTAGATGTGCACGCCGAACTCCCGCGCCGGGTCGAGAACCATCTCCATCTGCCGCTTGCGAGCTGCGTGCTTGCGTCCGTAGAACGTGCCCAGGAACGCGACGTCGAGCGGTCGCTCGACTGGCGCGCCGATCGCGTTGTGAATCGCCGGTTGCGCCGCGAACGGCAGCACCCCGACGCGGTCGTGCCCGGCGATCGCCTGATAGCGCGGGACGCACGACTCATCGGTGGTGAAGATGTAGTCGAACAGGACAGCGGTCGCCGCGAAGTGCTCGAAATTCGGTGGGTCCTCCTTGTTCCAGAACACGGTCGGAATGCCTCGCGCCTGGCAGTGGCGCACCAGCTCGATCACGGGCTCCCGCGGCCCGCTCCCCGTGATGTCGGGGACCATCAGCTTGTTCCAGGTCTCGTCCTTGCCGCGCCAGATCGATTCGACGAGCAGCAGATCGGGCTGCTCGCGATCGATCGCCTCGCGGAAATCCTCGGGCGTGAAGTCGACGTAGTCGAACTCGTAGCGGAAGCCAAGTTCAGAGAAGCGATCGAGCAGGCAGGCCACCTTCAGGCGCGGCCGGCGCGGCGCCCGCCGTGGGAGCACCGCCCTGGGCGGGAAGACCCCTTCGGCTACGAGTGCAGCGACGTGCCGCGCGACCGACGCCTGGTCGCGCAGATGGTGGCTCCGGGCCGCGATAGCAGCGGATGCCGGCAGCTCCAGGCCGGGAGCCGGTGGGGTCCGGTCCGCTGGGGGGAAGACGTCGATCCGGTGGACTGTGAAGTCCGCCGAGCGCTCCTCCTTGAGGCGGACGAACACGTCGAGCGTCGCGGTCCGGGAGAGGTCTCCATCGATCGTCGGCTTGGCTGGGGTGCCGTCGGCCGCGCTCAGGAACAGCGCGGTTCGCCCGCTGCCGGGAGGATGCTGCTCGAAGCGCCACTGCCAGCGACCGATCCGTTGCTCGTCGGCGTCGCAAGCATCAATGATCAGCGCATCGAGCTCATCGGGTCGCCTCAGCGTCAGCTCGATCCGCAGCAGCTCGAGCGGACCGGCGACGAACCGGAGCCCGGCGTAGACGCCCGTCTCCTGCTTGGGCGTGGCAGGAGCGAAGCAGCGCAGGCCGTCGGCCTCGCGCATCACCCTGGCCCCCGCCCGCTTGGACCAGGGGCTCGTATGGCGCCCGAGCTCGCCGTCGATCTCGACGCTCAGATGGGGAGCCCCGCCGCGCTCCAGGCGGTCGATGAGGTGGGCCGCGAACGCGGCGGCAGCGGCTCGTGGCGCGTCGGTGCCGACGAGCGTCAGCTCCAGCTCCGCGTCGCGTCGCTCGACCGCCGTCGCCAGCGGCAGCACGTGGCGTCCGTAGTTGAGCCCCCCGCTCAGCACGTCGATCGAAGGAATCACCTCGGCGTCGGCGAGCGCCTCGAACAGCAGCTCGTCCAGCCATCGACGGTCGGACGGCGTGGTCCCGCCGGCGATGAACCGCGCGACCTCGTCCAGCTCACCGGTCAAGTGACGGCCGAGCCGAGTCTGCGGGAAACCGGCGATCACCCTGCCCCAGCCGTTTCGCAAGGCGAGATGAAGTGCCGCAAAGCCGCCCGAGCCGAACCCCACTGCGGTGATCTGCTCGGGCAGGATCCCGAGCGTCGCGGCGGCGTGGCCCGCCAAGGCGCTGGCATCATCCGCGAAGGTAAGCCTGCGCCGTTCCCCCAGGTAACAGCATCCGGGGTAGCCGGCATCGCCGGCGTAGGGCCCGAAGTCATCCAGGAGGTACAGGCGGGCTAGGTCCAGCGGGGCGAGCTCGCGGACGTACTGAAGCTGCGGTTCCTCCGCCGCGTCCGCGAAGCAAACGAACAGCGTCTGCGCCGGGACGCGCGACGGTTGAAAGAGGAAGCGGATTCGGTGCGAGGTGCCCGTAAACGACTGTTCGCCGGCCTGCGTCATTTGGGGCGAGCGACTCGCAGCGTCTCGGCTTCCTCGCTGATGGTTCGATACTCGTCGAGCAGCGCCTCGCGCTCCGACTTCAGGCGTTCCACCTGCCGCACCCGTTCATCGAGGGCCGCTTGCAATTCCGCCGCGTGCCGCTCGGCCTGGATTCGTTGGTCTCTCTCGCCGGAAGAACCATCCGCGGACTGCTGTGTTCCGCCGCGCACCTGGTCGCGCTCGGCTATCAACGATTCGACGACCGCTTCCGCCGAAGCGAGGTCGCCGCGAACTGTTTCCAGCTCCGCGCGCAGCTGCTCGACCTCACCGGCCCGGTCGTGGATCGCATCGAAGCGCTCGTGCGCTTCGGCCAGCTCCGCTTCGAATGCCTCCACGCGCGCGGCGTGATCGCTCGCCATCGCCTCGAGCTCGGTCTGGGCGATCCGGAGCTCCTCGGCGACGCGACTGCGGTCTGCCGCGGTCTGCTCGAGTTCCGCCGTCTGTGCCTCGGCGGCTGCCAGGCGCTTGGCCTCGCGTCGCTCTGCCGCGGCCGCCGCACGCTTTGCCTCGCGTGCCTGCCGCGAGTGAAGTGACTTCAGCTCATCGGCGGCGTCGTGGCGGGCGGTTTCGCTGCGCTTGAGCTGTTCGGTGGCCTGGTCGCGTTCGGTTTCGCTGCGCTTGAGCTGTTCGGTGGCCTGGTCGCGTTCGGTTTCGCTGCGCTTGAGCTGTTCGGTGGCCTGGTCGCGTTCGGTTTCGCTGCGCTTGAGCTGTTCGGTGGCCTGGTCGCGTTCGGTTTCGCTGCGCTTGAGCTGTTCGGTGGCCTGGTCGCGTTCGGTTTCGCTGCGCTTGAGCTGTTCGGTGGCCTGGTCGCGTTCGGCTTCGCTGCGCTTCAGTTCCTCGGTCGCCTGATGACGTCCGGTTTCGCTGCGCTTGAGCTGCTCGGTGGCCTCGTGGAGTGCGGCTTCGCTGCGCTTCAGTTCCTCGCCCTTGGTCCGCCTGTCGTTGGCCAGGCGCTGGACTTCCGCGGTCAGCGATTGATCGCGTGCGGCAGTCGCCGCGAGCTCTTCCTGGAGCTCTCCGATCTCATGTTCTAGCCGTTCGGTTTCTGTCCTCAGCCGGATGATCTCGCGTTCGCTGGTATCGGCCCTCGCCTCGGCTTCGAGGCGGCCCTGCTCGCCGATCTCTGCGCGATCGCTTTCGGCGTCCACGTCCGCACGCAGCGCTGCGGCCTCGCCTTCCAACCGCGTACGCTCGGCTTCGAACTGCGACCGTGCGCCTTTCAGCTCTTCGACGAGCGCGTTTTCTCTCGCCTTTGCGCTCTGCAGCTCCATGGCGGGGCCTGCGGCGGCTTCACGAGCCGATGCCAGTTCGCCCTCTGCCTGCCCAAGGCGTAGCTGGGCGGTGAGTATCTCGGCTCGCAGTCGCCCAAGTTCGGCGCTGACACGGTCGAATTCGCGCTCGACGTGGAGCAGCTTCCCGCGCGTCATCTCGGTCTCCATGACCTCCGCGGCCCACGCTTGGCGGGCCGCGTCCCGTTCGGCCTGCGCACGATGCAGGCGCTCGTTCGTCGCGTCGTGCCAGCCGACCGAAAGCTGCGGGAGGAGCTCGTCGAGGCGACGGCGCTCATCGAGCGTGTGCAGCAACGCTCGCTGGCGTTCCTCAAGGCCGCGAAGCCGTTGCTCCTCCGGCGTGCTTCGGTGATCCCCCATAGCTCTGTCTCCTAAGCCGTGACCAGTGGATCATAGAGCTGATCGTATTGTTTTGAGGATGAGCGCGAGCGTCCTTCTAGTTACCGGCGACGAGGCATTTGCGCGCGAGGTCTTCCGGTCCGAAGGCCGCGCCGACTGGGCGCAGGCGATGCCGCTCGTGCTCGAGAAGCTCGGATATCTCGACTTCGAGACGGCGGACCCGCGCGCACTGGCCGACGAACGCGTGTGGAACGCTCCGCGCGTGCTGTTGGTCGCGCGGGTCCCGGCTGGGGCCTGGAGCGATCGAGCGATCGAACTCGCACGGCGCGGACGCGCGCGGGCGCTCATCGAGCACCCGCCGGCCGCTCTGCACGACGCGCTCGGCGTCCTCGAGGCGGGCCCCGCTCCGCGCGAGGGTGTCGTCACTGCACTGACGGACGATCTGCGCGCAGCGGTGGCGGCGTCTACGACATGGTCCTCGACGCGTTTGGAGCTTCCGCAGTCTCGCGAGGTCCCGCGAGAGGAGGAACTGGACTGGGACCGAGTCGGCGTTCCGATCACCCAGGAGCAAGCCGAACGGTGGCGGACCCCGGGGTGGGACACCGAGCGCTGGAAGACGAACGATGACACGCAGGTGCTGGCTGAGTGGCTCAGGCCCGACGGGCCGGAGCGGTGGCCCGCAATCGTCGAGCGGGGGCGGCTGATGGCGAGCTGCTTCTCGATCTTCGGATACCTCGGTCAGCAGACCACCGTCCAGCCATCCGCGCGATCTCAGTACATCAACTGGGGACGGTCGACGGCGCTCGAGGTGCTGCTCGGGGCGCTGCTTGACAGAATGCACCGGCGCGTGGGGATTGCGCGAGCCCGCGTGTTGCCGTGGCCGATCAACGCACGCTGGGTGCTGAGCATCCGTCACGATTACGACCGCGGCATGACCGGCGCGGAGATCGAGCGGATCGTTCAGCGCCATCGCCGCGCCGGGTCGGCGGCCACCTGGTACTGGCGGGCTCGCCATCTCGACGGCGGCGATCGCGATCTGGTCGCTCGGCGCGTGGATCGGACGGCGGGCCAGGAGGTGGCCCACCACACCGAGCAGCTGTGGGGCTCGGCGACCGAGGAGCGGCGGACCATCGAGCGTGCGATCGCGCGTCCGGTCAGCGGCACGTGCGCCCACGGTGACCCTCGTTGCTTTCGCTGGCAGGGCGCGCCCAACGTGTTGTGGGCCGAACGGGAAGGGCTCAGCTATACGGAGTTCATCTCGCACGCCCACCCGCACCCTCATCGCTTCTGCGCGTTGCGCAGCGACGGGACGCTCGCGCACGCTCGCGTCATCTGCCTGCCGCATCACGTTTCGCTCGATCGCTCGATGACGCCGGGTGACGCCGCCGCCGAGTACGTCCTCAACGCGTCCGAAGAGTACGTTCGCGGTGGCGGCATGCTCCAGATCCTCAGCCATCCGGATATCAACATCGATCCACTGTTCGAGCTGATCGACCGCCTGCCCATCGAGGGGCGGTTTGATCTGACCGCCCGGGATGCGTCGGACTGGTGGCGTCGCAGTCACGTTCGCGACGAGCTTCAGGTCGTGCGGCGCAGCGATGGGACGGTGATGCTCACATCGACGCGGGGCGTTCGGGGGCTGGTGGTGGAGATCCTGCGGCCGGACGGGAGCGCCCCGCGCCACGTGGTCCAGATCGACCCCTGCGCCTCGATCGTGCTCGACGCGGGTGGCGCGAGCCACGCTGATCCCGCTCGCCGTCGTCAGCTGATCTGGAAGCGTCAGGCAACTCCGGTGTTCGCCGAGGCCGCGCGCGCCTACTACGCCATGCAAGGGATCGGGACCACCTCTCAGGAGGTCAAGACAACGATCGCAACCAACACCGAGTTGGTACCGGCGCGGGTTGAGGCGATCATCCGCTATCTGCAGGATTTCCAGGGGCTCGATTCGCTGTTCGGTGCGCGTGTGCTCGATCTTGGCGGCGGGTTCGGAGCGTTCGCGGTCTATCTGGCCCTCGACCCCGACTCTCCGCACGTGACCACGGTCGACGTACGAGCGGACTTCGTGGCAGTGACCCGCGAGGTGGCCGCCCGTCTGGGCGTGGACAACCTCGAGGCGATCGTGAGCGACATGCGCTCGCTCGGCGAGCTGTCAGACCACCAGTTCGACATCGTCATTCTCAACAACTCCTTCCTCTATCTGACCAGCAAGGAAGCGATGCGGCGCGCGATCGCCGAGATTGCGCGGGTGCTCAGGCCGGGCGGTCGCGTGATCTTCTTCCACGCCAATCGCTGGCGGTTTCGCGAGCCGTTCACTGGTGCGCCGATAGTGCACCTGCTGCCGCCGCGGATCGCCGACGCCGTGTGCCGGCTGACGGGATGGCGTCACAACCACGGCCGCGTGCTGCTGGTGGGGGCTCCGTGGCTGGCCCGGGAACTGCGGCGGGCCGGATTCGCCAACGTGCGCACGGGATCACAGGGCGGTGTCCGCGGCCTCCCCAAGTCATGGCTGGTCGGGTTCTACGCCACCACTGCCCGGCTGCCGGACCGCTGAGAGTCGACTCGAGCCTCATGTACGCTCCAGACTTGCGAGAGGAAGGCATGCGCCAGGGAATCACTCTCCTGTGGGCTCCGCGCGCTGGAGCTCAGCAGTATCGGGTCGAGATTCTCGCGCCCGGGGGCTCCGAGGTCCTCCAACGTCACGTGGTCGCCGGCCCGCACCACGATGTCGATGACGTGCCGCCGACCGCGATCTGGCGCGTGTACTGCAGCGCCGACGGCGAGTCGTGGGAGCCGCACATCCCGGCCGTCTCTCTGCCTCTCTCCCCTGCGGGGCCCGTGACGGAGGTCGACTGGGATGCGTCCGGGGCTCCGGCGTACCGCATGCTCGTCCGCGACGACGCGGAGAACCGGGTGGTGCTGAAGGAGGCGGTGATCGGCCCGCCGGCGGCGGTGTCCTGGCGGGAGCTGATCGCCGAGCATCCTCACCGCGTGCGGGTCCAGGAGTGGCGGTCGGATGCCTGGTTGGATCTAACCCCATACCGCCCGCTGGTCCCCCCCGCCGACGTTGCGCTGCGGCGCAGGCCGGCCAAACGGTCAGGTCCGGCGCTGGGCCACGCGGTCCTTGTGACACTCAGCGGCGGACCCGTGGGTCATCAGCATGGGGAGCGGCGACCGTCTGAATGGTGGAAGCAGCGATTGGGGCTGCTGGGCGATTGGACGGTCTCAGCCCTGTCCTCGAGGTCCAGCCCCGCGGACACCTGGCTGGTGGTGTGCGACGCTGCCGTCTCCGACGATGACGTCGAGGCGCTGCGAGGTCGGTGGCCGGACGCGGTCGTGTCGGCATCCGAGGTCAACGCGATTCGCGCGGCGCTGGAGCGCACCGCCGAGGCCGCTGAAATGCTGGCGGTGACCCGGCTCATGGCCGGGGACCGTCCCCATCCGGCGCTCGGTGACAGCGTCCATCAGCACGCGGCGGAGCTCGTCGGCCGCGACAATCGTCGCCGCTTGATCGCCTACCCGCTGTCGGTGCGAGTCGACCGGGAGCGAGGCTCCGCCCACCTCGAGCGCCATTTCACCGCTCCCTTGCACACGGTGCTCGTGCCGGCGGGCGATCCCGACTTCATCAGCGAGGCGCTCGATCCTTCCAGACCATTCATCGACGACTGTTACCGCAAGGTCGACGACACCACGGTCGTCGCCACCCTGCGCTCCTGGCCGGGGCCGAACGGGCTCTCGCCGCTGCATGGCCAGCACCTGGTCGCGCTGGGTGCGCAGGAAGCGTTGGCCTCGTTCGATCTGACCGGGCCGGCCAAGCTGCCGGCGGCGAGTTCGCGTGTCTGAGCTCGTCTCGACCGCTGCCCACGATGTCCTTGGCCACTATCTGACCAAGACCGGTGAGTATTGGGACGGGGGCAAGAGCGGGCGCTATCAGGTCCACAAGGTCCTGACCGGACTGAGCCAGCTTTCCGAGCGAGATCAGCTCTCGCCTGCCCAGGCAATCGACTACGTGTTCGATTGCGCCCAACGACGGGCAGACGGCCACCTGCCGACGATCTACATCGGGGGACGCGGCGGCTCGGGCTCTCATTGGCTGGCAGAGATGCTCCACGATCTTGGGCCGTTCGTGGACGCCGGCGAGGTCGCCTTCCCGTCGTCGCTCCGCCGCCGGCTGCGCGATCTGACCGTCCGCGAGCAGGCGCTCGTGATCGACGCGATCCATCTCGTGCACGCACTGGGCAAGCGCCCCGGCGCGGCTGAGCAGTCAATCGTCAACTCGCGCGGAACCGTTCACTATCTCCCGTTCAAGCGCTGGGAGCCCGGTTGCTTCTTCGTTCACCTGATCCGCGATCCGCGCGAGCAATGCGTCTCGGTCACCTACCGCAAGCCGAATGCGCGGCAGCTCTATCGGACCGACGGGGGCGATGAGGGCTTCCTGAGGCTGATGGTCTATCTGAACCGCGCCAGCCTGCTGCGTGTGCTGTCGTCCCCGATCGCCCCGGACTATGTGGTCCGCTTCGAGGAATTGCGCGCCGACCCCGAGCGGGTGCTCGTCGGGCTGGCCCGAGCGGTAGGGGTGTCCGTCTCGCCGCAGACCGCGGCAGATGTGGCTTTCCAGCATCGCGCAGAGAACATCCAGGCCGGCCTGGCACCACACAAGGGCAACCTGTCCCGAGGGTCCAGTCGCGCTTGGAACGAGACCACATCGGAGCGCGAGCGCCAGATCCTCCACGCCGGGCTCAGCGACATCATCGACATCACCCGCTACCCGTCCGACGACTGCCTCGGGATCCGGGGCGAGCCAGCGCCGTTGGACGAGGACCTCCGCGCCGAATTGCCGGAGTCGGTGATCCTCGGGGAGCTGCACGGTCGCGGTGCTGGTGAGGAGGAATGGCGGGAGCTGGGGTTCGCCACCGGCACGGTGAAGCTGCCCCGCGGTTTCGAGATTCGCCTGCGGTGCCCCGGTGGGTGGACGAGCGGAATGGAGGGGCTGGGCGCACTGCCCCCGCAGGCGCTGTCTCGACTCTGTCTGGCCGGAAACCACGACGTGACCGACGATGATCTGGTCCATCTGCGCTCTCAGCCGGATTTGTGCGAACTCGACCTCGCGCGGACCCAGATCACCGATGCCGGGCTGGGCCGCCTGCAGGCCCTCCCGCGTCTGCGCGGCCTGAACCTGTTGGGCTCCCGCGTCAGCGACTCGGCGGCCGGCGCATTCTCCCGCCGGCACCCGGACTGCGTCGTTGCCGCAGGCGAGCTGTGGTCGGAGGAATGGCGGGAGAAGGGATGGCTGGAGGATCAGTTCATTCCGTGAGTGTGAGCGCCGGGCAGATCACGCCGGTAACGGTCCAGGTTCGGGACTGCACCATCTGTGGGCTGGGTCTCGAGCCCGGGACCGTGGAGTGCCCGGACTGTGAATCGCGGCCTCGCACCCGCACGATCCCAGCCGTGCTCGGCCGTCTGGCCCTCGAGCAGGCCAGGCTCCCGCTTCTGGCGTTCGCGGTCACCACCAAGGAGGCGACGGCGCTCCGTCCGCGCTTCCCAGTCCTCAAGTCCGTCTCGCTTCATCGTACCTACGGCTCCGAGCACGAGAGTGGAATTGACGCTCGCGACCTGTCGCGCTTTGCGCCGGACAGCTTCGACGGGCACTTCAGCTCGCTGCTCTTCGACTACTTCGAGGAACACGAGCTTGCGCTCGCCGAGGCGTACCGGGTGATAGCGCCGGGCGGCGCCCTGGTCACCCACATCGCGCCGTTCCGTCTCAGCGACGACGATGATGCTTCGCCGCATACGCACGGGACCGTCCTCGAGGAAGAGTTTCCCGCTGTCAGCGTCGGCAGGGGCTGGTTCCTGCGCGCGGTCGCCGGTGCCGGTTTCGGACCGATCTGGATTCAGGCGCTTGATACGAGCTCGGGAGAAGCGCTGGACTGGTTCGTGGGGCTCAAGTCCGGTCTCTTCCCCATCACTGCGCGCGACGAACCGGTCCCGCCCCCGGGCAAGAGGCTGTTCCGCCGTGCCCGTGGCGAAGAGAAGACGTTGAGCACCCGCGTGGATTCAGAGCTCGGCTGCGCGAGGGTGACGCTGCGGTGGTCGGTCCCTCCCCTTCCGACCGAGGCAAAGTTCGGAAGCCACCAGTTCGACGTCGAGTCCGGTGCCCCGGGGACACGGATCGTCGCCGTCGCGCGCAACAGCCTCTACGTCTCAGACGATCTCGGAGAGAGCTGGGAGGGGATGTCGGTCAAGGGGGTCGATGAGCTGCAGCTGGACAATGCGTACGTCAAGCCCGACGGAGGAGTCCTGGCCCAGGCCAGACGCCCTCGCGGCACCTCGGAGACAAGGGCTGCGATCCTGACCTTCGACCCAGAGCTGACCCTCGAGGGAATGGTCGCGCCTGGGATCAATCAATGGCACGGCTCGAGCGGAATCGACCATTCCCGGGGAACGACCATATTCGGCGAGTACCCGCCGAATGCGAGCCGGCCAAGGCCCGAGGATCCCGAGCCGGAGAAGCAGGGGGACTGGTACGACAGCCATCTGTACCGCTCTTGCGACGGAGGCCATACCTGGGAGATGGTCCATACCGCCCCCTGGCGGCAGATCCGCCATTTCCACACTGTCAGGGCGGATCCATACCAACAAGGCGTGTGGTACGCGTCCACGGGTGACCGGCCGTCCGAGTGTCATCTGTTCCGCTCAGTGGACGATGGCCTTACCTGGCACGACGCTACCGGCGAGCCACTCGACGAGTTGACCGGCAAGCCCTACGCCAGACGGTGGAGAGCGCTCTATCGGTACACCGACGTGGTATTCACCGAAGACCATCTGATCTGGGGGACCGATGACTTCCTCGGATCGGCCGATCGGATCGGTACCCAGGACGTCGCCGTCGCCGATCGCGTCGGCTCGCGCCTGTGCACAGCGACCAAGGGCGAGCGTGTCGACGTCGCGACGTTCGCCTATGCCGGCAACCCGGTTCGGACGATTGTCGATGTCGGGGTCGCGTGGCTGGTCATCACGCAGGCCAAACGCATCGAGATACCACGGCCCCAGCTGTTCCTCGTGTCGAAGACCGAGCCCCACCGCGCCGCGGAGATCGGAACCGTCGATCTGTTTGCGGGACCGTCGAGCTTCACGTTCAGCCGCGCGAGCCGTGCAGCACGGGATGGGCGATTCTTCTCGTTCCGCGGTCGCGGCGACGTGTTCCCGGCTGGCCCATCGATCCTGCAGTGGGACGTCAGCTTCGACTGAGCGCGAGAGCTCAACCGCCCGGGGGGGCGCCGTCGCTGGAGCGGTACTCGTGAACGGATTCCTCGACCCGATTCCAGCGCAGCTCGTACCGGCTCTCCCCGACCTGCCAACTCACCTGCCCGGCACGTGCTGTCGCGTTCAGTCGGCCTGCGGCCGTGAACGGAGCTTCCTCGGGCACGATCGCAAACAGCGCCGCGAACCCCGCCGAGCGCACGCCACGCTGCTCCCAAGCCGTGGTCCAGTTTGAAAGCAGCGCGTTCGGATAACGGGCGTTGAAGCCGAGGATCTCCGGCTGGTCCTGACCTCTCACAGGCTCGATTGGCGTGGCCTGTGCCACCTGAGTGCCGACCAGCTGCTCCGAGGAGTTGGGGATGCTCAGGCGCACCGTCCCCTCAGGGGTTGAAACGAGTTCGAGGTCCGGGCCGAAGTGAAAGCGCTGAACGAAGTCGTGGACCGCCCCGGGCCCGCCCGCCGCATGGTCGAGGACAAGCGTCCAGACACCGGGCAGGTGGAACAGGTATCGGGTATGCCGCACGGTACGGAAGTGGGTGACCTTCGCCTCGGTGATCACCAGTCCGGTCTCCGGATCGTGCTCCGCCGAGACGAGCGCGGAGCCGTACGGCGTGATCCGGCGCCGCTGATACGACGTGTGATCGATCTC
This sequence comes from uncultured Solirubrobacterales bacterium, assembly GCA_963837385.1. Taxonomy (GTDB): domain Bacteria; phylum Actinomycetota; class Thermoleophilia; order Solirubrobacterales; family Solirubrobacteraceae; genus Palsa-465. The sequence goes on along the minus strand of CAWIMZ010000021.1, from coordinate 10,080 downwards.
CAGACAGTTGTGGGCGCGCGTGGATTCCACGTATATCCGACGGGGATCGCTGTAGTTGAACCCGAGCTCGCGCAGCTCTGGCGCGATCTCACTCCGCCCGGCATAGGCAAACCGGCCGGCGTCCGTCAGCAGGTCGGTGCCGCGCGCATACCACACGAACGAGAGATCGTCGGCATGCTTGTGCACCCTGGAATGAAAGCCGCAGCTCTGCAGGAGGTAGGAAGAGCGCTCGAACTCGGCCCGCTTGAACCAGCCATCCCGCGCCGCAAAGTAACCGGCCGGGAGGAAGGCCCGGAACGTATCCTCGGGCGGGGTCCCGTTTCGCCCCTGTGAAAGGGCAAACTCGGCCGCCGGATTGCGGAAGTGGGGGTCCTTGACGAGGTTACTGCCGAGGCGGTCACTGTCACCCACGAGCGGGACTCCGCCCACAGGGGCGATCAGCCACGCCATGGCGTCCTCGCTTCGGTCCAGACGGGCGAGAACGTCGGAGTCGGTAAGCAGGCCGCTCGAGCGCAGGCGAATCAACGATCGCAGCACCATCAGGTGGTACCCAGGCGAGTGCTCTCGGTGCACGCCCTCTTCATCGAAGTGGTTCATCACGAGGCTGCGCATCCGCTCATTGGCCTGAATCGCAGAGTTGGCCGCCTCGGGCAGCTCGGGCATTCGCATCGCTGCCGCCAGCTGGCCGGCGGCCTGGTAGATGCCGTGGTTCGAGTGCTCGCGGAACTGCTCCTCCAGCGACAATACGTGAAGGTGGAGCCGGAGCGAGGCGACGAGCAGAAGGACCGTCTCGGGATCGAGCCTCCGGGCCTGGATCCCCGCGTCGATCAGGTAAGCGAGGCGAAACGTGCGCATCCCGACGGCCATGTCGTACCACGCGAACGGCGATGCATGGTCGTAGCGGGGGTAGCGCCGAACCCAGTCGAGCGCCAGGCGAAGCGACCAATCGAGAAACCTGCGCTGGCCCGTCCGCCCGTACGCCGTCAGCGGCTCTGACATCGGCTCCCAGGCGTGCAGTCGGAACGCCCAGGTCCGGTCGCTTGCGCAGATGTTTTCCCAGTTTACGGGTGGCACCAGCTGAACCTGCGGGTGCGGTCGGCGCCGCCACCCTGTGGTCAGGCTCGCCTCGGCGGTGGCGATCGCGTCACCGGCCTCCAGCGCGATCAGGTCGATCGTCAGCACGTCCTCGGGGACAGCGCGCGCCAGGATCGCGTCGCGGGCCGCGCGAGTCGCAGGATCCTCAAGCAGAGACGACAGCTCGTAGGGAGGTGCGCTGACATCGGACGATGGCACTCGAACGCAGTTTAGGGTCTGAGAAACTTGACCCATGACACCCAGCGGGCAGCTCTACCCGAGAACCATCACCGGCTGCCCGATCTGCGGGGCTTCAGGACCCGCGGGCCATGTGAACTGCCGGAACTGCAGATCGCGCCCGCGGACGAGGGCGATCCCGTTGGTGCTAAGAGAGCTGGGCGTGACGTCCCCGCAGGAGCGTCCGCTGCTCGGCTTCGGCGTCGTCAGCACCGAGCTGGCCGCCCTCGGCAATCTGTTCCCGGTCATCAGGTCGGTCTCGCTCGCCCAGAACTACGCGAGCGAAGATCACGAGGTCGGCGTCGACGCCCGCGACCTGACGCGCTTCGCCGATTGCGAATTCGCCGGGCACTTCAGCTCCCTGCTGTTCGACTACTTCGGAGAGCATGAGCAGGCGCTCGCGGAGGCCTTCAGGGTTCTGGTCAACGACGGCCTCTTCATGACCCACATCGCCGCCTATCGGCTCAGAGACGATCGCGATCCCCCCGAGGTGACCGGCACAGTTCGGCGAATCCGAGACGAAGGGTTCCCCACCGCGACCGTAGGCCGATATTGGTTCCTAGACACGATGGCCGAGCTCGGCTTCAGACCGAGGCTCCTGCAAGTGCGCGACGAGATGTCCGGCGAGACCGTCGACTGGTTCCTGGGCGTGAAGCCGTGATCCGTCCGCGGCGTCAGCCGCGTGCCAGCGAGAGGATCTTCGCCCTCAGATAGGGCGGGAAGTGAACGGCCAGATCATCGTGTTCCACGAAGTCGTTCTGCTCAACGTCGAGTCTGACGCCGATCTCGGTGGCGACCTCGACAAGCGGAGCGATGTGGCGCTCCTCATAGACGCCACGGCCGATCAACAGGTGCAGGATCGGTCGGGCACGGGAGGAGCTCATGATCTGGAAGAGGATGTCGTCGAGGAACTGCCAGTCGTTTGCCTCGGTGCCTCCCGCGATGAACTCCGCCATCGAGCGCGTGTCGGCACCGGCACCTGGTCCGAGCAAGTGGGTTCCGATCTTGCTCTGCGGCTCGCCCGCGATCGCGTGGCCGAGGTCGGCGGCGAATGCGAAGTAGATCGCGGCCCATCCTCCCTTGCTGGAGCCGCACGACATCACCCGCTCGCGGGCGACGCCGAGCTCGGCGATGACGTGATCGATCAGCTCGCGAACGGTCGCCTCCACGGTGAACCGGCGATTGTGGCCCATGTACCAGGAGCCCCGAGCATACGGCGCCACCGGTCCATGGTCGTCGAGGATAAACAGACGGTGGCACGGCATGTCACGCAGAACCTTGATCGACGAATATCGGGGCGTCTTCGAGATCTGGTGCTGTGCGGAGAAGCCGACCACGAGCGTGTCGTTGAGTGTGGTCGCGTCCTGGATCAGGTACCGGACGCTGTCGCAACTTCCGACGAAGGTCTGCTCGCCGAGGTAGGAAGGGGTATCGGTTGTGTCCGGGTGTGTCATGCCTGGCTGCTCCCGCCTCCCCATGACACGCGCCGGCGAAGATAGCAGTCGCGGACCGTGCTTCCGGCACCGTGGTGCGCGGCTATCGTTTGCGTCGACGGAGCGAAATGAACAACGATCGGATCGCCGAGGTATACGAAGGGGCGTACGGAAGCCCTGAAACGCAACGGATCGCTCGGGAGCGTATTCATTGGATGTGCAGGCAGGTCCGGGGCGATGCGGTGCTCGATGTCGGGTGCAGTCAGGGTATCGTCGCGCTTCTGCTCGGCCGGGAGGGCAAGCGCGTCGTTGGCATCGATCGCGAGGCGGGCGCGGTTGCCGATGCACAGCGGCGGCTGCAAGCCGAGGAGCAAGCCGTCGCCGAGCGCGTCCGGTTCGTCCACGGCGAGGGCACGAAGCTCGATTTTCCCGACGGGACTTTCGAAACAGTCCTGCTTGGCGAGGTCATCGAGCACCAACTGGATCCCCGCCCGGTGATCGCCGAGGCTCGACGAGTCCTGGGCCCTGGGGGAGCGCTGGTGCTGAGCACTCCGTACGGTCTTTTTCCGTATCCCGACCACAAGGGGTCGATCTACCTCGAGGAGCTGATCCAGCTGGTGGGCACCGATTACCGCGTCGAGACACTTGAGCTCCTGCACCACTACATCGGTCTCGTCGCGACCCCGGCGAAGAAGCCGGGTCCGAGATCCGAGCTCTGGCAGCGCGCATTGGCGATCGCGGAGCAACGGCTGGCGACCCAGGATCTGGCCCTCGATCGGCTCAGGGACCAGCTCCAGCGTCTGCGCAGCGAGCCACCCAGGGCGCCGGACGATGAGGCAACGGCTGCGCCGGCGGTACCCGAGCATGAGGAGCTCGAGCGCGCGCAGGCAAGGATCGTCGAGCTGGAGGCCCAGGTCGAGCTGTTGCTCGAGGCGTTCGAGATGGCCGAGGTCGGAGTGATCGACACGGACCGGCAGATCGGCGCACTGGTGAACGCGATCCGCGTCCGCGACCGTGAGCTGACCAGTGCCCGGGCGGAGCAGGAGGCGCTGCTGAGCGCCTACGGCGCGGCCCAGCGTGGGGTCGCCCTGCTGCGCGAGCATCTCCGCGCGTCCGACGCTCAGCAGGCGGAGCGTCCGCGTGCAGACGGCATCGATGAGGCAGCGCCGAGATCCTCGTAGAGCGTAAGCAGCCGCTCGGCTTGGTGCTCCCAGGTGTACTGGTCACGGACGACAGTGGCGCGCCGGCGCATGGCTGCGCGCTCAGCTGGATCCGTGAGTAGCCGACGCACGGCGGCCGCGATCTCCCGCGGAGTGACCCGTTCGAAGGTCACTCCGATCGCGTGCCCATCCACGATCCTCGTGATCTCGGGGAGCCTCGTGGCCACGATCGGGATGCCCGCCGACATGTACTCGAACAGTTTGTTCGGCGTCGCGAACGTGTTGTTGAGACCGACCGGCTGATAGGGGATCACGCCGATGTCCGCCCCGGCGGTCCAGAGCTGAAGCTGGTCGCGGTGCACCGGGCCCAGGATGCGCACCCGGTCGTGCAGGCGCTGGGCGCCGACCAGCTCCCGCAGATCGTCTTCGAGCCGACCCCACCCCATCATTACCAGGATTGCATCGTCGAGCTCGTGCATGGCCAGCACGAGTTCCACCAGCCCCCGATTGGGCGCGAACCCGCCCTGATAGAGGACGAGCGTGGTGCGGTCCCCCGTCGCCAGCCCGACCGCTCGTCGGAGCGGGCTGAGGGCGGGATCGGCGATCTCCGTGCTCGGCGGGCAATTGAGCAGCACCTGGGGCGTCGAGATCCTGTAGCGACGTGACAGCTCCTCAGCGATCGCGTCGCAGACGGTGATCACGCGGTCGCTCCTTCGGATGAGCTTCGGCTCGAGCCGCCGCCAGATGGCCCTCTCGAGTCTCGACAGAGTGGAGACCTCCGGATAGAGCTCGTGAGCGTCGTAGACGAGTCGCGCCCCGGTCCGGTGTGCGAGCAGCGCCGCGACGGGGAGCGTGTTCAGGTCGTGAGCGTGAACGACGTCGAATCCAGCCCTCGCCGTGGCTCGGTATCCACGCCCGTAGAAGTCGGAGTACATCAACGGCTTGTGGGCTGTGTAGAGCAGTCGCCTGGCCCCGGTCGAGAGACTCCTGAGAAACGCCGACACGAATGCCGCGATCAGCTCCAGCCGGGCGAGTGCGAAGGTGCCGGTCCGGGGGTCGTCCTCAATCCGCTCCCGCACGCTCCGTTCCTCGGGACCCACGCCGTCGGGGTCACTACCGAGAACCGACAGTGCCACGGCGCGAGCCGCACGCCGGCCGCGCACTTCCGCTCCACGACGGTGCGCGCGCACCCACCAAACTAGCCTATAATGGAGGGGCCGACGATCAATCCGCAGGATGCGGACGCCGTTCGGAAGAAGTTCCCGCGGGGTGGTCGTCGTGTCCAGTACGGCGACGATGGTGATCTCGTGGCCGGCCTGCTGTAGGGTTGCGGCTTCGCGGAGAACACGCACATCAGTCGTGCACCGGTTGTAGACGAACATGCAGATGCGCACTTCTGATGATCATGACGATCTCGGCGCTCAGGGGGATCGAGGCAGTTGACAGCACCGGACGAAGAAGGCGGAGCGCTTGAGGCGGCGAACGGCACCGTCGCGGTCGTGCCCCGGCCGGCTCCGCCGGTAGATGGCCTCGCGGTCAATGGGGTGAACGGCGCCGCTGGCGTGGCGGTCAACGGCTCGGGGGTTGCGGAGCCAAACGGCTCCGGCGTGGCGGTCAACGGCTCGGGGGTTGCGGAGCCAAACGGCTCCGGCGTAGCGGTCAACGGCTCGGGGGTTGCGGAGGCAAACGGCGCCGCCGTCACTCTCCTCAATGGCGCCGTGGCGGGGCATGCGAAGATCGAAGCCCCCTCGGCGGACGGTCCCGCAGATGCGCCCCCGGGTGCGGAGACCACGACCGCGGAGCAGGACCTGGAGACGGATTCCCGGTCCGCGCTCTCTCGCTTTTCCTGGCGGGTCAGCCGGTTCGTCACGCTGTACAGCATCGGGATGGGGTTGCAGTTGCTGTTCGGCGTCGCGGCCACGGTCCTCATAGTCCAGGCCCTGCCCCCCTCGGCCTATGGGGAGCTCGGCCTGTACCTGCTCGTCCCTTCGACCCTCCTGGTCATCGCGAACCTCGGACTGCTGCAGGGCACCAACCATGCCATCTTCGTACACGCTGGCGAGTCTGGTGTGGGCAGCTCAGGTGATGCGGTCCGGCGCGTGCTGTGCACAGGCCTGGTGATATCGCTGGCCTCCGGCGCGGTGCTGACTGCGTTCGTCTTCATCTTCGCGTCGCAGCTGTCCTCGGCCCTCGGTCACGCTCCGCACGGCGAGCGACTGGTTGAAATCGGCGCTGTGAGCGGCGCGCTGGCCGGGGGGTGGCGGCTGGCGTCGAATCAGCTGCGATACGCGCGGCGTCCCGTCGCCTGGGCGATCGCCCACACATCGCGCGCCCTGTTCTCGCTGATCGCGCTCGTGATTCTGCTCGCCGGCGGCCATTCGATCGAGCGAGTGATCCTCGGCTTCGCGATCGGGACGCTCGCGGGGTTTCTGTTCTCGCTGTGGTTCAGCCGCCGAAACATCAAGCCCGGCTTCGATCGCCAGTTCGCGCGAGAGATCCTGGCTGGCGCCCGGGGATGGGTGGTCATCGTCATCGCCTACCAGGTGATCCTCGGCACCGGGATCTACTTTGTGTCCCTGAACGCGAGTAAAACCCAGGTGGGGCTCTACAGCCTCGCGGCCAGCCTGGCCGTAGCCGCGCACTACGCGGTGTCGTCGTTCATCTACTCCTCCGGCCCGTTGCGCCGCTCGGCTCTGAGGATCGCCGTCGTCCGCGAGGCCGGCGAAGCGCGTGCGAACGCAGCCCTGTTCGAGGCCTTCACTGCGATCGCCTGCGCGGTCATCCTGTTCCTCGGCCTGTTCGGCGATCTGCTGGTAAAGATCGCTCCCCACTCCTACGCCGGCGCAGCGGCGCTCGTCCCCGTGCTCGCCATACCGGCTCTTGGTCGAGGGTTCTTTACGTTCTCCTACTCCCTGTCTCCGACTCACAACAAGTCGCTGTTCCAGTGGCTGGCGGCGGTCTCGCTGGTCTCGTTCATCGGATTGGCACTGCTGCTGGGTCCCGCATTCCATGCGTATGGGATCGCGGCTGCGGGGATGATCGCGTTCGGTGTCTCGACGGCGGTGCAGCTGATCCTCACCCAGCGCAGTCAGACCCCGCTGCGGCTGCGGCCTCGTCACATGCTGGTGCCTGCGTTGCTGACCGCCGTGTTCGTGCCGCTGGAGATATCGCTGCATCTCGGCCTCACCCCAACGGCAATCCTGGTCAAGCTGGGCTTCCTGGCCACGTTCGTGGCCATCCTCTGCCTGTGCGGCGTGCTCTCCCCGGAGCGGCTGGGGCGGCAGATCAAGCTGCTGCGAGCCGATCCCCTACCAGGCAGAAGAAGGCTGGGGCGCGAGGTCCGGCACCTTGCGCCATCCGATGTCGCGCTGTTGCGAGCTCTCTTGCGTGAGCGCCGGGACTTCCCGAGCGTGGCGACCGAGCGGGGCGAGGGCGAGCTCGAGGTGCGGGGCCGCTTCGTCACGCTGATCCGGTTGCTGTCGCATATCGACAGGGAGGTCGCGCTCGACTGGACCGCTTCCGGCTATCTGACCTACGTGGGTCCCTACGGCGAACGCGACCATCTGGGCAAACGACTTGTCCAGCACGGCGCCGATCCCGTCGCCCTCGATCGCGTCGAACTGCTGGTTGAGCGGCTGCGACGCCTGTCGCCGTGGGCCTGGACAGGCGAGGGTGTTGCCGTCGTTCCGGTCGACCCAGCCGTGATGGAGTCGGCCGTACCGCTCGCGCCGGGGGAGGATCCGCTCTCCTCCATCGATTTCGAGGCGTACGACGACGACGGCGGCGGCGATGACGACGGTCACTGAGCCCTTGCCCATAGGGTCAGTCGTCTCTCGATCATGACTGCGAAGCGCCGGGTTGTGTCGGTGGTCGGCACGCGCCCCAACTACATGAAGATCGCGCCGATCGCGTCGGCACTGTCCGCGCGCGAGGACTTCGAGCATGTGCTCGTCCACACCGGCCAACACTACGACGACTCGATGTCCCGGGTCTTCTTCGAACAGCTCGGCGTCGGGCGACCGGACTACCTGCTCGAGGTCGGTTCAGGCACGCATGGGGTTCAGACCGCCCGGGTGATGGAGCGGCTGGAGCCTCTCCTGCTCGAGCTGGCCCCGGACGTTGTCCTCGTACCCGGTGATGTCAACTCGACCATGGCAGCCGCGCTCGTCTCGAGCAAGCTCGGCCAGCGAATCGGTCACGTGGAAGCGGGTCTACGCAGCTTCGATCGCACGATGCCCGAGGAGATCAATCGTGTCGTCGCCGATGCCCTCTCGGATCTGCTCTTCATCCACTCGCCGGAGGCACGCGGAAATCTTCTCGCCGAGGGAGCTCCCGCGGCGACGATCTTTGATGTCGGCAACACGATGATCGACACCCTCACGGCGATGCTGCCGCGGGTCGAGCAAGCGCGCGCGGTGGACGCGCTCGGCGTGTCCGAAGGCGATTACTTGCTGGTGACGCTCCACCGCCCGGCGCTGACCGACGGGCCGCTGCTGGCAGCTGCCATCCGCGAGCTTAAAGAGGTGGCACAAGAGCTTCCAGTGGTCTTCCCTGTTCATCCCCGGACCCGGACCAGGATCGAGGCCGAGCAGCTCGACACGCAGGCGATCAGCCTGCTGGATCCGCTCGGCTACATCGAGTTCATGAGCCTTGTTAAGACCGCGGCGGCCGTCCTGACGGACTCCGGCGGCGTGCAGGAGGAGACGAGCTACTTGGGGATCCCCTGCTTCACCTTGCGTGAGAACACCGAACGCCCGATCACCGTGACCGAGGGTACGAACGTCCTACTTGGTCTGGCCCCGGAGCGGATCTCCTCGGTGCCCGAGCTGCTCGCCGCGCGCGAGCCAAAGGAGCGTCCTCCGATCCCCGGATGGGATGGCGCCGCTGCGCTGCGCATCGCCGAGGTACTGGCCCGTGAGGACCTTCCGTCCCGCATCGAGTTGAGCGAAGCCCAGAGACCACAGGGTCTGACTGAGCCCGCCGTTCAACCGGCCTGAGCGAGGGCCTCGATCGACACCTGGGTGTGAGGTGTGGCGGGGAACGTCACCGCGTAATTACGCGACTTCGCGACCACCTTCGAGGCAGGACAGAATGTCGGGGTCGGCGGGAGGTAGCACGTGTATCGCGGCGAGACCAGAGCGATTTGTTTGCCGCCTGCGCCGGTCAGCGTTGCCGTTGAGGGAGCGCCTCCCGGCACGCCAGCCGTCACCCTCAGCGCGCCTGCCGGACCCTGGTCAAAGCTGACCGTCAGCGGCTGCGGGGCCCCGTTGTGTGCGCCGGTCAGGTGGGTCCGCATCAGCACCAGATCGCCGGCCTTGGCGCTGGCCGAGGAGCTGGGGGCGCTGGAAGCGCTCGCGCCTGCTGTCGGGGAGCGCGCCTCGACTGATTGGGTGACCGTGTACGCGGGTACGACGAGCGTTCCCGTGGACGCAGTCGGGACGGTGACGTTCGTCGGCCCCACCATGGTGACGATGACGATGGGCGTCGTCGCCTTGGCCATGAACTCGGCCGTGACGCCCTTGCCCGTACTCGACGCGTTGCGGGCAGGACAGAAGCTAGGCATGGGGGGCAAAGCGCAGGTGTAGCGCGGCTCCACCAGCGTCAGCAACTTGCCATCGGAGCTGCTCACGGTCGCCGTCGACTTCTCGTGTTTGGTGGAGGCGGTGGCGACCAAGCTGCCCCTCGCTCCCTGCATGATGCTCAGCTTAACCTTGACCAGGTGGGAACTCGTGCCTCCCGGGACCCTCGTCCGGAATACGACGATATCTCCGGCCTTGGCCTTGACCGATGGCCCGGGTGCCACCCCGCTCTTGGCCACGGCGACAGCTTCCTGCAACTGCGGGGGTGCCGCGGGCCTGGAGACGGTACTCGTTGTCGGTTGGGTCTTCGTGGTCGTTGTGGTGCTCGACTTGTGGCCGCTTCCTCCACACCCAGTGAGCACAACGGCAGCGATCGCCGTACCGCCTGAAATGATCAGAGCCTTGAAGTGGCGAGCCCTCTTTGCGGACATCGATGGCCGGAATCGGTTGCGCATAAAAATAGATACGGGCCGACCGGCAGATAACCCCAGCGCGACGGCACCGGCCCACTCACGGCGCAATGATAGGGACATGCGTAAGGATCGGATCAACTGCCGACGCGGGGCCCGCCGGGGCCTGAGCGGCTGATGCGAGTCG
>CAWIMZ010000020.1:0-48190 GCA_963837385.1 uncultured Solirubrobacterales bacterium | reverse complement strand
GATCGGGGCGGACACGCACAGGGGCTCGCACGCGCTCGCGGCCGTGGACGAGGGCACCGGTCGGGTACGCGGTAGCCGGGAGATCAAGGCTGACGATGAGGGACATGTGGCTGTGGTTCGGTGGGCTCGCGGCCTGGATGCGGAGCGGGCGTGGGCGATCGAGGACTGCCGCACGTCTCCCGGCGGCGGAGCAGGCGCCGCCAGCCGCGGGCGAGCGGGTCGTGAGGGCGGCGCCGCACCGAATGGTAGCGACCCGCAAAGCCGAGCGCGAGCCGGGCAAGTCGGACGAGATCGACGCGCTCGCGGTCGCGCGCGCGGTCGTCAAGGACGGGGTCGAGCGGTTCCCGCTCGCGTACCTGGATGAGGAGGCGATGGAGATCCGGCTGCTATGCGATCACCGCAACGATCTCATCGCCGAGCGACCCGCACCGTGAACCGGTTGCGGTGGCACCTGCTCACGCTGTGCCCCGAGCTGGAACGCTCCCTGAAGCGCGGCGCGCTCAACAAGGCGCGCGAACTGGACCGGGTCGACCGGCGGCTGCGCAAGCTGTCGGCCGGCGCCAGGGTCAGGATCGCGACGAGCAGGTCTCCCAGCTCCGCAGCCTCAACCGTCACATCGATCAGCTCGAAGCAGAGCTTCGCGAGCCGTCAAAGGACACCGCCCCGAGCTGCTGGCCGAGGAAGGGTGCGGGGCGCTGACCGCGGCGATCCTGATCCGCGACACCGCCGGCAGTCAAGCAATTCCGCAAACACTCGAGCTTCGGGCTGCAGACCGGAGCCGCTCCGTCCCATGCTCCTCCGGCCACGCACCAGCACCGGCTGAACCGCGGCGGGGACCGCCAGCTCAACGATGCGCTGCACATCATCGCGATCACCCGCGCCCAACGCGACCCCGCGACGAAGCAGTATCTCGCTCGCAAGGAGGCCGAAGGCCAGACGAAGAAGGGCGCGCTGCGGTGCCTCAGCGCCACCTCGCGCGCCGCTTCTACCACCTCCTCGCCGAGCCACCCGCCAGCCAGCGGCAAACTATCACTAGCCAGCCCACCGCCGAGCCCGACCTGGCCTCGACCCGAGCTCCCCGCCCCCAGCGAGACGTCGAGCAGATCACCACAGCACCCATCCCGACCATCTGCATCCCCTAAACCGCTGCGACCAATCGACCGCTCACCGCCGTTCTCCGCCGCGCCGGCGCCCGCGATGACGCTCACCGCCGACGTCGCACGCTGCAAATCGACGCGAGCGACCTGCGACGAAGCCTGACCGCCGTCAACCAACGCGTTCGGAGACGCTCTGCCGCCCTCGACCAGCCCCACTTCGACTGACAGCACCCCCAAAGCGAGCCCGTCGCGACCCCCGACCGACGATCACCCGATCAGCCAACCACGCAAATAGCGACCGACCCTCGAATAGAAGCGAGCTTGAGCTGGCCGGCGGCGGAGAGCGGAAGCCACGGTCCCGGTCGTCTCGGCGGACGACGTGGCCGCTGTTCTCGTGAATCCGGCACTGCAGCGGACTCAGCTGACACTCCTGCATTGGCCCAGCCGCTAGCAGGGAGCGTGCAAGCACCGAGGCGCGGTTTTGGCGACGAGCAGGTGCTTTGGGCCGCACGGGCCGAGACCCGCATTCATCCTCGCGTGGCAAGGCGCCGGCACGGCTCCGTGACCGCGTGTGTCCGAAGGAATAGCCGAAGACGGCGGCCTCGGCGTCGATGTGGTCGCTGCATCGCGCCCACGGAGCGCCCGGTTGATGCCGTCGACAGTGCTGCTCTTGTGCTTCCGTCACAAGGCTCGATTCATACTGCCGCGAGACTCCTCCGATCGGCGGAAAGCCGAAGCACGGCGAGTCAGTTCGAACCGCTGGTCCGCTATCTCATTCGGCAGCCGATCGCGTCCCAGCGGAGACGATCCTTCACTGGGAAAGAAATGGTGTTCGGGTGACCGTCGGGCGGCGTCAGTTCGCTACTTGCACGGTGCGATAGGCGCTGGCGAAGAAGACGAGTGGGTCCTTGATAGGGGAGGTGCGCATGCCGTGGACGCGGCCTACGACGATCCAGTGATCGCCTGCCGGGTGCTCGGTGACGATCTCGCACTCGAGCGTGGCGAGGGCGTCGGTGAGCAGCGGTACGCCGCCGTGTCCGAGTTCCCAGTTCAGACCGCGAATCGATCCGCGCCGGCTGGGGTCGCGCGCGTCGCGACCCGCTCGTGTCGCCGCCGGGAACGTTCACGTCGAAGCGTCCCGCACGCCGCATCGGGACCAACTGAGCCAGTTGCGAGACGGGCAGAACGAGACGAGGGGCGGCTCGAGCGAGACGGACGCGAACGAGTTCACGATCACCTGGCGGGCTCGCCGTCGGGCGCGGCGGTGACGAACGCGACGCCGGTCGCGAACCTCCCGAGCCCGCTACGGAACGAGCGTGCCTCGGCGCCGGCGCGGGCTTGGCTGGGGCTGCGAACGCCATCTCAGTCAGTGACGTTCTTCGCGAAGCGCGACGTGGCCGAGGAACCCTAGGCGCGCTTGGCGCCGAGCGGCGCATGAACGTGCCGGCCTTGACTTCGTGGTAGGCGCGGCGAGCGGGCCGCGCTTGAGGTAGCCGGCGCCGCTGGAGAGGGCGAGCGCGCGATCGACGATGCGGGCGGCCGCTTCGTTTACGAACGCTTTGGCGGCCTGGGCCTCGGCGACAGGCGCCGAGCTGCTCGGCGCTGCTGTCGGACGCCTGGTTGGCGGCGCGGTGCTCGTCGATGAGCGTCGCCGCACGCCAGATGACGCCGCGTGAGGCGGCGAGGTCGACGGCGTTGTCGGCGACTTGGATGCGGGGGCGCGCGTCGCCGTCGATCTGCTCGGCCAGGCCGCGGCGGGCGACCTGGTCGGCCCACTCGGCGATCCCGAGCGAGGCCGCGGCGTTAAATAGCCCGGCGACGAGGTCCTCCATGTACGGCAGCGGATCTCCCGTACGGAAGCCGCCGCGCACACCGGACTCGGGCAGCCGGACGCCCTCGACGAGATCGAATCGCTGCCTGACGCGCGCATCCCGAGCGCGTCCCAGTCGTCGTGGACGATGACACCGGGGGCGTCGGCGGGTACCATCGCGTATGCGCAGCGCCCCACCCCTCGTCGTCGGCGTAGGGACGGTGACGAGCAGATCAGTGGCGGCGGGGGACATCGTGGCGAACATCTTTCGCCGATCGATCCGCCAGCCGGACTCGGCGTGGGATGCGAGGGTGCCTGGCCGTGTTAGGTCCGTCCGCGCTCGCCGATGGCGGCGGCCAGCACCACATCGTCGTGGGCGATCTGCTTGAGCGAGGAGGCGAAGCCGGGGCCCGGCGCTCGGCCCGGGCCACGACTGCAACTTGGCGACGGCGTTCCATGTTCAGCACCGGACGAGGTGCACGTCCACGCCGATCGCGACCGAAGCGTCGCCGCGCGCCAGGCGGCTCGACGCAACGATGAGGTCGTGCGCGGACGAGACGCCGAGCCCACCCAGCTCGACTGGGACGGGCGCGGCGAAATAGCCGCGGCCTTGAGCGCGTCGATCGCCTCGACGGGTAGCCGCCATCGCGGTCGTGCTCGGCGGCGCGGGCGGCTAGCTTCGGGGAGAGCTCCCGGTGATCGTCACGAGGCGGGCGCTGGCTTCGGTATGGGCTGAAGTTCGATCGGAATCACCAATACTCGATCCGCTCGACATCGGCCCGTGGCCGGAGCGTGGCTCCGGCCACGGGCCTTATGCGAGACCTAGCGGTCGTCACCTCGACGGCTATGGGCACGCCGTTGGTGACCATGTCGTAAACAGTGGAGCGTTCGGGCGCGCTCCACGACTTCGCGGAGCTTCTCCTCCGGCGCGTTGCCGGTGAACTGGAACGACACGCCAATCCGCTGAAACCGATTGCGGGGCTCATCGTCGACGCCGAGCGCGCCGCGCGACGTCCATGTCGCCAGCGGGCGTCGAGTCGACGGATGTCAACTCGAGCTTGCGCGCGCCGCCACGTAGACGATCGACGTCGTCAAGCAGGCCGCAAGCGCGTGCAGCAGAGCTCGGCCGGGTTGGGGCCGGTGTCAGGGCCGATCAGGATCGCTGGCTCGCCGGCGTCGAGCACAACTCCTCACCACGGGTCGTGTCCTCGCTGCCCGCGGCATAGTAGTCCTTGATCGTCGAACGGTTATGCGACCGATCGATCCAGCGATTGCTAGCGCGGAACCGGACCCTCGCCAGCTCCGGCTGCACCTTGATCAGATCCAGCGTCGCGAACAGCTTCCGGTGTCCACGCCGTTGCGGACTGTGGGGTGTCGGTTACTGCCGTCGTTCGGAGACCTCCGAGGTCGTCGCGGTGTTGTCTTGAGAAGAGGCGATCCGTCGGAGCAAGGCCGCGCCGCTCCGACGTCGCCGCTTTGCCGGAGGATCCGGTAGCGGCTCTGCCGAGCGAGCGGATCGCTCCGGCGTTGGGATCGATCGGGTCCGCCAGCACGGTCCCGCTGGTGAGCCCGATTGCGGCGACCACGGCTCCGTTGGCCTCCGTCAGCAGGGCCAACCCGCCGAGGTGCCAGCGGGCGTCCCCAGCGGAGAGGCGCGCGAGGGCATCGTGGTCGCGCGCCGTTGCGGCTCGATGGTCAGGGCATGGGGGGACATCGAACCTCCGACGTTGGTCGGCGGCCGGCCATGGCGACGATCTCCACCCCCGCGCGGCAGTCGTCGCTCGCCGACCCGCCCCAGCGTTCTGTTCGAGGCCCCCAACCCGAGCGCGACAGGCAGCTCCTCGCCCTGTTCGATGCCCGGCTTGTGGTACACGTGTCGCTTCTTGTGACAGGGCGGATCTGACGGTCTCGGTTGGGGCACCTGGCAGCGCCGATCTTCTGGAGCGTGAAAGCGAGCTGGGTCTGATCGCGGCGCTGGTCGCGCAGGTACGCGGCGGCGAAGGTGCGCTGCTCATCGTCGAGGGGCAAGCCGGTGTCGGCAAGACCAGCTTCTCCGGGCCGCGGGCAGCTCGGCGAGGCCGAAGGGCTTCGCGTCCGGCGCGCTCGGGGCTGGAGCTCCACCGTGCTTTCGCGTTCGGGGTCGTGTGCCAGCTTCTGGAGCACGAGGTCGCCGACGATCCCGACTGCTGACGGGCGGGGCGGTCCCGCCGCGGCGGGGTTTGCCGCCGGGGGCGGCGACACGCGCGCTGAGGAGGGTGTGTTCGCGTCTCTGCAGGGATCGCACGGCGGCGGTGGACCTCGCGGGGCGCATGCCGTCGCCGCTGCTGTCGACGATTTCACTGGGCCGACACGGCTTCGCTGCGGTGGCTGGTGTTTCTCGCTCAGCGCGTGGAGGACGTCAGGGCGCTGCTCGTCGTGGCGACGCGGCCGGCGGAGCCTGGCGCTGACCAGGAGTCGCTCGATGCGCTGATGCTCGCGCCGGTGGTCCGTGCGTGAGGCCGGCGCCGCTCCCGGCTGGCGCGACGACGACGGTGGTCCGGGGCCGGCTGCCAGGGCCGTCGATGCGTTCGGTGCGGCGTGTCATCGAGCGACTGGCGGCAACGCGTCCCTGCTCGGCGAGCTCCTCGGCGAACTCGCCGACGACGGTGTCCAGGGCACTGCGGACGAGGCGGGCAAGGCGCTCGAGTTCGGCTGGAGGGCGTGGGCCGGCCGTCCGGGGGAGGCTGCGGCGGCTGCCGGCCGAGGCGACGTCGGTCGCGCGCGCGGTGGCGGGCCGGCCCCGGCAGTCCGCTCGCCGAGGTGGCGGCGCTCGCCGGGACGGACGAGGCGGTGGCGGCCCGGCAAGCCCACGCGTTGGTCGGCATCCACGTGCTGGCGGCCGAGGGCGCGCTCGACTTCGTGCATCCGGTGGTGCGCGGCGCGGTGTAGGAGCAGATCCCGCCGCTCGAGCGTCAGGGGTTGCATGTCGAGGCCGGGAGGCTCCTCACGGCCCGGGGGGCGGAGAGCGAGCGGGTCGCGCGGCACCTGCTGCGCTCTGGCGCCGCCGCCGACCCGGCGCGCGTGGCGGTGCTGTGGGTGGCCGCCGGCGGGGCGTCGGCGCGTGGCGACGCCGGCGCCGCTGCGCGTTATCTGCGGCGCGCGCTCGAGGAGCCACCGGCGAAGCGGAGCGTGCGGGCGTGCTCGACGAGCCGGGCGTGGCCGAGGCCACTGATCGCCCGCGCGAGGTTCTGAAGGGTCACCTGCGCGAGGCGATGGCCGTGACGCGAGATTCGGGCGCGCGCGCAGAGATGGCGCTCGCCCTGGGCCGTGCGCGGGCGTCGTCGGTGACTTCCGGGCGTCGGCGGAGGCGCTCGATGATGCGCTACGTGGCATGGAGGACCCCGACGGCGAATGGGTGTGGCGCTCGAGGCCGAGCTGCTGACGCTCTCTTTGGACGAGTCCACCGCGATCGAGCCGGCGCGCCGGACTGCAAGCGCCGGTTCGCTCAGCTGAGGCTGGTGAGGAGCCGATCCGTCGACGCTCGCTTGCCTGGCGATGGCGATCGCCGTGTCGTGGGGGCCGGCAGCAGCGGCGATCCGCCTGGCCGACCGCGTGCTCAGCGCGAACTGGTTCGATCAGCCGAACAGTGTCGTCGCTGCCGAGGTTGGAAACGGGCCGATCTACGCGGGCGCGCCGCGCGCGGGGCGCGCTCCTGGGACGAGACGATCGCCGCGGCGACGCGGCGGGGTAGCTGCCTGACCGTGGCTTGGCATCGGTGACGCGCTCCGATGTGTCGCTGCGGCTGGCGAGATCCGCCGCGCCGAGGCGGAGGCGCGCTCGGCTCGGGAGCTGTTCGAGGAGGGCAGCGGCGAGTCGGCGTTCGCGTGGGAAACTGCCGATTTGCTCGACGCCCTGGTTGTGCGCGGTGCGCTGGACGAGGCCGACGAGCTGCTCGGGCGCGGCATGGTCGGCCCGAGCCCGCGACCCACATTGCCGGTCGGGCTGTTGCTCACCGCGCGCGCGAACCTGCACCTTGCGCAGGCCGCCTGGTCGACGCGCTGAAAGACGCTCGCGCGGGGGGAATCTGATGTTGGGGCGATCTCTATCCCGGGTGCTGCGGGTGCGGTCTCAGCCGCGCTAACGCCGGCGGCGCTTGTCCGCGACGGGGAGGCGCGCGCGACCGTGGACTACGAGCTGCGGACGCCCGCCGCTTCGGCATCCCGGATGCGGAAGGCACCGCACTCGGACGCTCGGCCTCGTCGCCCGGCGGCGCCGAAGGCGTGGAGGCGCTGCGCGCGTCGGTCGCCGCGCTCGAGCACGTGCAGGGCCCGCTCGAGCACGCGCGCTCGGTGCTCGAGCTCGGCGCCGCGCTCAGGCGCGCGGGCGAGCGCGCCGAGGCGTGGGATGTCCTGCGCGAGGCGCTCGACGCAACGGCGCGCGTGGGAGCGAGCGGACCGGCGGATCGCGCGCACGAGGAGCTGGTCGCCGCGGGTGCGTGCCCACGCCGCGACCGGCGGCTGCTGTCAGGGCGATAGTCGCTGACGGCCAGCGAGGACCGCGTGGCGGCGCTGGCCGCGGAGGGCCTCACTAACCCGGAGATCGCCCAGCGCCTGTTCGTGACGATCAGAGCCGTCCAGTGGCACTTGCGGAACGTCCACCGGAGGCCCGACATCGGCTCATGCGGAGCTGCCGACAGCGCTAGGACCGGGGGGTAGGACAAAACACTGGGGCGGGTCGGCTAGCCACATGGCCGCCACGGCGGCGCAAGGGTCGCCATGACCACGACCAAGGACTTCCTGGAAGCTACCGGGAACTGGATCAGTGGATCGTATCGGACCGACGGTTATGCTCGAATGGACCCCGCGATCTTCGCGCTGCGAGTCGTGGGAATGGATCGCGAGAGTGAGCTGTCTCGTTCGCGGTCCGCGCCCAGGACGCATCCGCTGCGTTCGTGCACCCGTTCGTCTATGCCGGACGCACAGTCTCCGAGGTCGCATGATGCTGCGCCATATACGCCCGGACGCGCGGCATGTCTCGCACCCGACCAGGGACACACGCTCGATCACGGGACCCATGACCAGTTCCCCCGGGCCACCCGTCGGCAACGTTGTCGATCGCGGCGTCCGGTACGGCGCTGGTAATGGCCGTCTTTGCCGCGTTCGTGGTCAATGTCGGCGACATCGCCCGCACGTTTCACGCCGGTGTGGCCGGCGAGGCGTGGGGGCTCAGCGGAATGAGCCTGGGTCTCGCAGCCCGTCCTCCCTACCGCCGGCGCGTTGGCCGATGACCTCGGTCACCGGCGCGTTCTTCGGTGCAGCGCCGGGCTGCTGGCCGGCGCGAGCGCCCTCGGCGCGCTGACACCGAGCATGGAGAGACAGCTTGCGGCGGCCCGAGTGCTGCAAGGTGTGGCCGGTGGAGGCATCCTCGCCGCGGGGCTCGGCTCGATCGGCCGTGCGTTTCCCTCCGGGCGAGCGCGCACCCGCGCCACGGCAGTTTGGGGCGCGGCGGTGGGCGCAGGAGTCACGGTCGGCCCGCTCGCTGGCGCAGGACTCGCGACGGCGGTCGGCTGGCGCACTGGGTTCTGGCTCGAGGCGGCAGCCGCTGGGGCTGTGATGACGGCCGCGGCATCGCTGACCGGGTCGCCGACAACCGCAAAGGTTCGACTGGATCTCCCCGGCATCACGACGCTCGGCGCGGGGATGACGCTCCTCCACCGCCGCGCTCGTCGAGACTCGCCACGGCTGGTCCGCCAGCACCACCCTCGTCCTCTTCGCCGCCGCCACGTTGACGCTCGCAGCGTTCGCTGCCGTCGAGCTGCGCTCACGCCGCCCGATGCTCGACCCCCCACCTGCTTGGCCAACCGCAGTTTCTCGCGTCGATCAGCGGCGCGCTGTTCACCGGCCTTGCCGTCGTCGGACTCATGAGCTACGCGCCCGCGCTGATGCAGCAGTCCCTGCACATCAGCGTGATCGGCAGCGCGGCGGTGCTGGCCACATGGTCAGCCACCAGCATGGTTGTGGCGCTCGCTGCCGGCTCACTGCCCGTTCGGCTAGAAGCGCGGACGCGGCTGCTGATCGGACTCGCCCTGGCCGCCGTCGGTGAGCTCGCGCTCACCGGCCTTGGCACCGGCACAAGCCGGACACGATTGGTACCGGGACTGTTCGTCACCGGCCTCGGCACCGGCGTCATCAACGCAGCCCTTGGAAGAATCGCCGTCGAGTCCGTGCCCCACGGCCGCGTCGGGATGGGCAGCGGCGCGAACAACACCGCGCGTTACTTGGGCGGGGCAGCCGGCGCCGCACTAATCGTCTCGATCGCTTCGGCCGGCGGCGCCCATGGGCTCATCGACGGCTGGAACATCGCGGCGCTCGTATCCGCCGGGTTATCCGCGGTAGGAGTGGCGATCGTCGCGAGCTGCCGCACGTGGCAACGCCGCAGCGCTCGCCCCGGCCGCCACCGCAGCCGCAGCAAGAAGCACCGGCCCGTGTCCCGACGCCGTGGACCCTTCCAACCCCGTCAGAGGTTCTGAGCTTCCAGACGGCAGGTGGAGACCACGCGGCCACCGCCAACCCCCACTCACGCACCCGGAGGACCGGATGACCTCGCAACTCAACTACCTCATCGTCCAGCAGAGACACATCGAGCTCGCCCATCGCGCCGAACAAGCCCGGCTCGCGGACGACGCGCCCCGCCGTGTCGGCGTCGTCCCCACGCTGGAATCTCGGCCGGCTCCTCGCGACGCGTCGGCTCCGGGCTGCCAGGTTGGCCACGGCTGTGCATCCAGCACGACCGCACCGCCAAAAGGATGCGAAACATGACTCTAAGGAACGCGCTCTGCACGTCCTCATCAGCCGCAGCCGAGAGCTTGATGGTGGCCAATGGAACACGGATCTCACTCCGGCAGGTTGGAACCGGCGACCGTGCCGGATTGGCGGCCCTGTTCGACCGCCTCACTCCGGAATCGCGCTACCAGCGCTTTCTTTCCCCCAAGCACGAGCTAACACCGCGCGAGCTCACATACTTCACCGACCTCGATCACGTCAACCACGAGGCCATCGCCGCAGTTGATGAGCGCGACGACTCGATCGTTGGCTTCGCCCGATACGTGCGCCACGCAGGTCGAGCGGATGTCGCCGAGCTCGCGATCGAGGTCGCCGACGCATTCCAAGGGATGGGCATCGGCACCGCCCTCGCCAGCCTCACGATCCACCACGCGCACGCCAACGGCTTTAGGTTCCTCACCGCCACGACCCTGTGGGAGAACCGTGCCGCGCGCGGGCTGCTGCGACACCACGGCTTTCGTGCGCGCCGGACCGCGGCGGCGAAATCGAGCACGAGCTCAAGCTCGAAGCCGCCAGCCCCCGTGAGGCGGTGTGTGTGCCCGAAACCCGCGTCTGGTTGCGCGGGCAGCGAGCGTCCACTCTG
This sequence comes from uncultured Solirubrobacterales bacterium, assembly GCA_963837385.1. Classification (GTDB taxonomy): domain Bacteria; phylum Actinomycetota; class Thermoleophilia; order Solirubrobacterales; family Solirubrobacteraceae; genus Palsa-465. Next base: position 37,879 of record CAWIMZ010000020.1, on the reverse strand, counting down.
CATCGCCGACGGTGGCACGAGCTCCCGCATAACGGCGAGTGACTTCCGACGGCAAACGCCAGTCAACATCACGATCAATCGAAAGGACCCACCATGTCCCCATACCTCTACCGCCGACTCATGCGCGAGAAGCTCGCCCAGTTGCGCCAGGGAGCGTGCGCAGCACACGCGCCACATGTGCTGCGCGCAAATGCGTCGCGCACCCACCTCGGACGAACACTCGATCGCCCTATCCGCAGCCTGGAGGAGGTAACGCTCTGATGACTCGCGTCGGTCCGATCGGTCGCCTTGGCCGCTACACAGCGACCCACTTCCGGGTGGTGCTGATCGCATGGCTGCTCGTCGCGGTCGTGCTGGGGTTCTTCGCCACACGCGTCGAGACCGCCCTGTCCGGCGCCGGTTGGGAGACCACCGGCTCGCAGTCGGTGCAGGCCCGGCAGCTGGTCGATCGCCGCTTCCATGGTCTGTCCAGTTACGCCTTGTTGACCGTGATCAGCTCCCCCACCAAGTCGGTGAGCGACCCGGCGTTCCAGAGCGCGGTCGCGGGGGTCGAGCGCAGGTTGCGGGTGACGGCGCGGTCAGCACCGTCACCCGCCGACCGCTGGCGTGTCGATCTCTCGCGATAGGCACACCGCGATCGTGCAGGCCGGAGCCGCGCGTGATTCGAACGCGATGGTCCAGGCGGCGGACCGTCTGAAGGGCAAGCTCGCGGGCCTGACGTCCGGCGATGTTCGGGTGAGCCTGACCGGTGCGCCGGCGATGTGGTCTGACTTCAACGCGGCCAACCGCTCGGCGATGCTCAAGTCAGAAGTGATCTCCTGGCCGGTCACGCTGCTGATCCTTCTCGTCGCGTTCGGCTCGCTGGTCGCGGCCGGGCTACCGTTGATGCTGACGATCGTCGGTCTTGTGGCGGCCGCCGGGTCGCTGTATCTCGCGACCAAGGTCATGCCGGTCTCGATCTGGGCGATGAACTTCGCGCTGATGTTCGCGCTCGCGCTGGGGGTCGACTACGCGCTGTTCATCGTTCATCGCTTCCGCGGCGCGCTGCTCGGCTCGCGACTATCGGCCGAGGACGCCATTGCGGTGACGATGGACACGGCCGGCAAAGCAGTCCTGTTCAGCGGCACCACAGTGTTGATCTCGCTGAGCGCGGTGATGCTGGTCCCGAGCCCGGCATTTCGCTCGACGAGCCTAGGGATCATGCTGGCGGTCATCTTCGTGCTCGCGGCGACGCTGACGCTGCTACCGGCCGTGCTCGCGAAGCTCGACCGCAGAGTCGACAAGCTTGCGCTCCCGTGGGCGCGTCCCGGCGAGCACCGCTCAGCCAGGTTCGCCGCCTGGGGCGAGCGACTCTGGAGGCGGCCGGTCGCATACGGCGCGCTCGCGCTCGCCGTGCTGGTCGCGCTCGCGATCCCCGTCACCCAGCTGAAGACCGCGATGCCATCGATCAAGGTCGTGCCCAGTTCTGACTCCTCGCGAATGGGCTACCGGCAGGTACAGGCCGCGATGGGGCCCGGAGCGACCGGGCCGATACAGATCACCGCGCCCGCGGCGCAGGCCGCCCCGGTTACGCGCGTTGCCCGGCGCGACCCGGGGATCGCGACGGTGCTGCCCGCCCAGGCGAGCAACGGCTACGCGCTCGTGACTGCGATCCCAAAGCAGGACCCCTCCAACCCGGCCGTCGGCGCTACCATCGAACGCCTCCGCGCGGAGCTCCCAACCGGATCGCTGCTCGGCGGCGCTGTCGCGGAGAACCACGACCTCCAAACCGCCCTCTCCGCCAAGACTCCGCTCGTGATCGGGGTCGTCCTCGGCCTCGGGTTCCTGTTGTTGCTGATCGCGCTGCAGGCACCGCTGCTCGCCGCCGTCGGCGTGCTCACCAACCTGCTGGCCACCGCCGCCGCGTTCGGCGTCGCCAAGTGGATCTTCCAGGACGGCGCGCTGCACTCCCTGCTCGGCTTCCAACCACAGGGATTCCTCGACGCGTGGGGACCGGTGTTCTTCTTCGCCATGATCTTCGCGATCTCGATGGACTACACCGTGTTTCTGCTCTACAGCGCCAAAGAACACTGGGACCGGAACCACAATCCCAAGGAAGCGATGATTGGCGGCCTCGCAAACTCGGGGCCCGTGATCTTCGCCGCCGGCGCCGAAATGGTTGCCGTGTTCTTCACGTTCGCGCTCTCCGGACCGCTCCCACCAAAGGAGATGGGAATCATCCTCGGCATCGCCGTGCTTCTCGACGCAGCACTGATCCGGCTGCTCCTGCTTCCGGTGCTGCTACGGCTGATGGGCCGCTGGGCGTGGTACCGACCACGCCGGGTACAGCGCACCCTCCCCGACACCTCGCTCGAACGCGTGTGAGCGGCCCTGCGCGAACAACCTCGACTCACACGGAAACCGCTGTGACAAGAATAGAAACTCCCTCGATAGACGCTGCGCGCGCAGCGGCCTCGGAGGGGAATGCAATAGCGACGAGGCCCCCTTGCAACCTGCCGGCGCTGTTCGTCGTCGATCACGATCACCACTCGCTCGACCTGCTGCTCTCCGACCTATCCGGCGGTTCGGCAACAACTTGACCCTGAGGGGCGCGAGAGCTCGCCGACAGCAGGGCTTTCCGTGCTACGAGAGATAGCGGCCGACGGCGAGCCCGGTCGCGTTGCTCCTACTAGTACGAGCGTGCTTGGCAAGGTGCCAGCAGCGCCGCTTGTCCCGCCGAGTTGCCCCCACCGACGATGAACACGTCCTAATCCTATGGCCACCGCGTGACGCCACGGTGATGGCCGCTGCGGACCTGCAAAGCGCGCGAACTCAGCGGCGCGGCATCCAGCGCCGCCGACGGCTGCCTGGCGCATGGCGCCGGACAGGCTGCCTGGGTGGGGTGGCCGCGTAGTTAGGGCTTCGAGATGAATTGCTCGAGCTTGTCGAAACTGTCAGTCCAACCATCCCGGTGAAGCCCGCGGCGAGCCGCCGTCTTGAAGGGGCCCTGAGCGAAAACGACCTCGGTCGACCCGCCGAGATCCCGAAACGACAGCTCGACCAGCGTATCGACGTCGTCGGGATCTGGGTCCTCATACACGAACGTATACGCGAGGCGGACGGGGGGATCGACCTCTCGGAACTCCCCGGTGAGATAGAAGGGATCGCCCTCGGGCGGCTGCATCTCGATGCGGTATCTGGCTCCGACGCGGGGATCGAGTTCGAGGCTCGGGACGGTGAAGCCCTCTGGCCCCCACCACTTCGCCAGCTTGTTCGGATCGGTGAAGGCCGCAAACACGTCCGACGGAGCGGCTGGGAGCACGCGCTTCATCTCAAGGGTCGGCTCGCCCGACTGCGGCACCATCCGTTGATCCTATTTCGTCCGGCTCCTGGTACGGAGGAGCAGCGCACGGTCTCACCTGGCTACTGCTCCGCGCGAAACGGAACGGCCCGGGGCTCCTCGCCGCGGCCGGTCGCAACGGGCTACCCGCACAAGCCGCGACCGTCCAGGCGAAGCCCAGAACGCTGCTCCCCCGGAACGCGACCAGCGTTCCTGATCGGGCTCGCCGCACTCCTGCTCGGCAGGCGATGCAGAACCCATTCATCGCATTCGAGCTAGCGAGGTCGCCTAGGCGTCCGGCCACCGACTCGAGAGACCCGCTCTCGTGGTGGCACCGACACTCGACGCCGTCCACGGTTTCCCCGCATCGCGCGGAAAGGGCGCATGCGTCAACTCGGGTGCTAGCAGCTTTCCAGCTAACGATTGACCCGAAGCGGAACTCCGCGGCGCTCGGGCGTGGCTTCTGGTTTGTCGCCGACGCAGAACCCAGGCACGGGCTGCCGCTTTGGCCGGCTGGAGATCGAGAGCAGAAGTGCGGAGAGGCCAGAACCGAGCCGAGGAGATGGCTCGGTCTTCGTGAATGCAGCACTGCGTTCTTACGAGTGGGCGACCAGGCGCAATCCGGATACGTGAAGCGTCGGGGTCGGCGTGGCGGTGCTTGCACGCGGGCCCGATGTCCACGGGTCAGCTAGCACGGTGCTCGATCAAATCTGGACCGTCAAGACCGACGTAGGCGTCGTCGTCACTAGTGCGCGAATCCGATCGCTGTCGAGATCTCCCACAAGCGCAACCCTGGGGGTGCACTGCTTTCTCCTAGTCGCCACGCCAACGGCCGCCGCAGCATCCGCAGTGGCGTTCTCGGCGGCTGATTGGCCTAGTTGCGTCAGTCGCCGGACGTCGCGGGAAGACGGGAGCCGACGATCGGGTGTTGGTTGGGCGCGCCGTCGGTGGCGGGGTTTACGCTGTTCGCGTTGGTCCGGGCGGCCTGAAGGGGTAATGGTCATCGTGGCCGTTGTACAGACGTCAGCTGATCAGGCCGACGATGCCCTTGATGATCAGTAGCGCGCCGAGCAGGGTGAGCCCTCGCACCGCGAACACGTGCGAGTGCCGGCTGACCCAGGCCTTGGCTCGCTCGATCGCACGAGGGGTCCAATCAGGAGCGATGACGAAGCTGATGAGCGGGACCTCGAGCAGCCAGAGCATGACCAGGTTGAAGCCGATCACGATCAGCACGGTGACCGTCGTCGAGTAGTTCAGCTTGTGGATGTCATCGAGCCCGGCCAGGTAGGAGGCACCGGGGAGCGTGAGCAGCATCCCGACCAGGAACGTGGTCCGCGCAGACCCCTTGCTGAGCTCCCGCTGCCACCTCGGCGGCCCCTTGTCGGGCTTTGCCGCTTTGCGCGCTCGCCTGCGTTCTCTAAAGCGTTCGTGACGCCCGCTCCAGACAACCCACGCACCGACCAGCGCGAGCAACCCCAGCGCGATGTCGACCGCTGGGCTCAGGGTGTTCTCGGTCGTGTTGGTCGTGCTCGAGTTCGACGCCGAGAACACGATCACGAGTCCGAGCGTGATGCTCGTCACGTACGCGCCGAGCAGATAGCCCAGCATCAGCCTCGCCGGCTTGTCGAGCAGCAGCATCACCGTGGTAGCGGCGACCAGCGTCGGATTGAAGGACGCGGTCAGCGATAGAAGGATTACTTGGCCCATTGCCGTTGATGGTCGCGGAGATTGGTTGAGGTTCCCAGCGTGTAGGTGGGGATGGCGGACAGCACTTGTGTCGCGTTCGGTTGCAAACGGCCGAGATGCGGCGGAGAGACCGCTTCGGGCCCGACGCTTCGATTCTCGTGCGCCTGATCGCTGCGCGGCCGTCCCTCGTGGGAGCGATCCACGCGATCGTCGAGGGGATCGACGCGCTCAGTTGAACGTGTTCTATTCACCCTGAGCGCGTCCTGGCGTGGAGCTATCGGCCGAGCAGTCCGGGTCCGGGGACGGCGGTCCTGGCGGTCATCTCGCCGGTCGCCCCGGTCATCGCGACGGTCATCCCGCCGGTCGCGGCGGTCATCCCGTCGTTCGTGACCCCTGCCGAGTAGGCGGGGTCTGTCTCCTCTATCTCGTGGACAGTCCCATGTTCATGCTCCTTTCACTGCGGCTTGGCGGTCCGCTTCGACCGCCGCGATCAGCGCCTGGGTCGGGATCCGGCCGCTGCCTAGCAGCTCGCCGCCCGATCTGCGCACCGCCGAGCCGAACGGCGCCGCCCAGGTGTTCTCCCAGACCAGCACCGCGGCCGCACTGCCAGGCTCCAGCGTCTCCCCGATCTCCTCGACGTCCTCCTCGGCGAGCAGGATCGCGAGGTCGCGCTCCAGCGCGCGCAGCTCGCCGATCTCACTGTCGTCGGCATCGCGCAGCTCTGAGGCCTCCACCGAGCCGTCCTCGTCCTTCGTGACCATCACCAGGTCAAGCACCCGGATGGTGTTGCTGTCGATCAGCGTCTTCAGCTCGGATGCCATCTCGCCCGAGAAGTTCGCCTTGTCGGCCGGGAATCCGACGACCAGGTAGTCGACCGGCCCGATCTCGTCAACGTTGATGTCCGCCATGTCTTGCTCCGATCTGTGGCCCCGAGCATCCGCGCCGACCAAGTGCCGGCGCGGAGGGCCACGAGGGTTGTCGCGACATCATCGCCCGAGTTCTCCGGCATGTGACCAGCTCGGAGTAATGTTCACCCGGGTGATTGATGATCACCCGGGCGGTTGGGGCGGCGGTAACGGGAATGAGTTCACAGACCTCGCAGGCAGATCGTCCGAATCCCCTGCTGGTCGAGCCGAAGCTGATGCTGCCCCGGGTCCAGCCCCGGATGCTGCGCAGGGCACGTCTGCTTGAGATGCTCGACGGCGACGAGGGGGCCGCGCTGACTGTGGTCAACGCGCCGGTTGGCTACGGTAAGACGACGCTGCTGCGGTTGTGGTGTATCGAGCGCCCGGAGGCCGTCGTTTGGATGACGCTCGACGCGGCCGACGACGATCCGGTGCGGTTGTGGACGCACCTGGCGACGGCGGTCGAGCGGCTCGGTCAGGGTCTTGGAGGTCCGGCGCTGATGCGTCTCGGCGTCCGTGGTGCGGGGATCGAGGCAGCGGTCGATGAGGTGATGAACGGCCTGGTCGCGTACGGTCGTCCGGTAGCGATCGTGCTCGATGACCTCGCACGCGGTCGGGAGCGAGCGTTCGCTTCGCTCGATCGCGCACGCGATCGAGCGGCTGCCTGCCAACGCGCGTCTGCTCGCGTCGACGCGCTCGGACCCGGCGATCAGCGTGGCGCGCCTGCGGGCGCGAGGGGGGCTGACGGAGATCCGCGCGCGCGAGCTGGCGTTCACGGTCGACGAAACGCATGAGTTGATGGTGCGTGAGGGGATCGCGTTGTCCGACGAGAGCGTCGAGTTGCTCGTCGAGCGTACGGAGGGATGGCCTGCGGGGCTGTACCTGGCGGCGCTGTGGCTTCGTGATCTCGAGGACCCCGATGAGGGTGTGCGGGCGTTCGTCGGCAGCACTCGGCACGTCGCCGACTACCTGACCGATGAGGTTCTGACGCGCGCTCGCGCCCGACGCCAGGGACTTTCTGCAGCGCACCTCGGTGCTGGACCGGTTCACGCCCGAGCTGTGCGACGCGGTCCTCGGTCGCGAGGACTCGGCTGCGGTGCTGGCGGAGTTCGCGCGCTCGAACATGTTCCTGGTCGCCCTGGACGCGCGCGAGCAGTGGTATCGCTATCACCATCTGTTCGGCGAGCTTCTGCAGCTTGAGCTCGGGCGCGAGGACGCGGCTGCGCTGCGCCGCCGCGCGGCGGCTTGGTGCCGTGCGCAGGGTCTCGTCGAGGACGCGATCGAGTATGCCGCCGCCGGCTGGGGACGCCGAGACGGTGGCCGAGGCTGCTCGTCGAGCACGACCGCGAGTTCGTCTGGGGCGGGCGGCTGACGCAGTTTCTTGGCTGGGTGCGCTGGCTTCCCTCCGAGCTGCTGCTCGAGCACCCTTCGCTGCCGGCGGGCGGGGCGGTAGCCGCGGCGCTGCTCGCGCGCCCGGAGGTCGAGGTTCAGCGGCTGCTCGCGGTGGCGGAGCGTGCGCGGCGGGAGCGGCCGCAGCTGTGGTCGCCGTACGTCGAGGCGATCGTGGAAGTCACCCGTGCGAGCGGTGATCGAGCGCGGTGACGTGGGCGCGGCTGTCGAGCACGCTCGTCGCGCGGTTGCGGCGGCCCGCGCGGGCGCGGACGTCCTGAGCGTCGGCGTCCTCGCGAGCCTCGCGCAGGCGCTGTTCTTCGCCGGCGAGCTCGACGAGTCGCGGCGGATCGCGGTGCAGGCCGTCGAGCGGCCCGACGCGCCGGACGTCCCCGACGGCTACGTCGCCAGTCTCGGGCTGCTCGCCCTGGTCGACGCCGAGCAAGGGCGAACCGAGAGCGCGGAGGCGTGGGCTCGTCAGGCGATCGGCTTCGCGCGCAAGCGATTCCAAGCGGATTCGTGGATGGTGTCGCTGGCGCACCTTGGGCTTGCGCTGGCGTGCGCCGCGAGCGGACGTCTCGACGAGGCCGAGCGCGAGGCGCTGCGCGGCGAGCGTCTGCGCCGCTCGCCGCAGCCCACCGTCGGTCACGCTCACGCGCTGCTCGTGCTCGCGCAGCGTCCGCGTCGCGCGATCGCGGCTGGAGCGCGCCGCCAGCGACCTCAAGCGCGCGCACAGGGTGATCGCGGGGTTTCCCGATCCGGGGCGGCTACCCGCGATCGCGGCCACCGTCGAGCAGGACCTCACCACCGCCAGAGCGAATGCCGGAAGACCGCCCCTCGTCGAGGAACCCAGCCCGGCCGAGCTCGCCGTGCTGCGGTGCCTCGCGACCGGTCTCTCCCAGCGCGAGATCGGCGCGCGGCTGTACATCTCGCTGAACACCGTCAAGACCCACATCCGCGAGCTGTACCGCAAGCTGGGCGTAACATCGCGAGCGGACGCGGTCGCGCGCGCAGAAGCGCTCGGCCTGCTCGATCGCCACCGAATCACCCGGGTGATCCTCCGCCCACATGGCCCAAACCGCGGCCACCGTGCGTCATGGTAGTTCGCATGTCGCCGCCTCGCTACCGCATCGTGATCGAAGGAGAACTGGGACCACGCTATGCGTCCGCGTTCGACGGCATGACGCTCCGCGCCGCATAACGGCGAGACGGAGATCAGCGGGCCGATCATCGACCAATCGCATCTCCAGGGGCTGCTCGAACGGATCGCCGGACTCGGACTCACGCTGCACAGCCTCAACCCACTCGAAACCGAGAACGCCGAGACCGGCGCGCAGCCGCACCCACAACCAGCCGGAGTCAACAACGACCCCGGCACTACTTTCGAAGGGACCGTGAACTCATGACCTTTCTCTGGATTCTGCTGGCCATCGTGTACGTAGCGTGCTGGGTCTATTTCGGCCTGGCGACGTTCCGCAAAGGCCACTACTGGATGTTCTGGATCGGATTCTTCCTCCCGTTCCTGTGGATCATCGGGGCGCTGATCGCACCGACCGACAACGCCGCCGCACGCGCCGTCGCCGGCGGTGCCTAGGCCCGTGGACGCGCAGCGAACATCCCAACCCTTGGAGGGCTCATGACAACGACCACATCCAGGATCCGCCGCCCCGCGGCAGGCACCGGGTCGCAACAGGAGCACGGCGGCGTCCCGCAAGACGGCGACCCCTCCAGTCCCGCATCTGTCGGTGGCCGAGCGAATCGCGCGCGGCAAGGCGGCGCGGGCTGAGGTGCCGCGGGCCAGTCATGCGGTGTTTGAGCCGTCGCCGACGCGGGCCGATCCGGTCGAGTTGCTCGAGCGCCAGGCGAAGACGCGCGTGCCGGAGCTGGTGCCGATCCGCTACGGGCGGATGCTGGTCTCGCCGTTTACGTTCTATCGCGGGGCGGCGATGATCATGGCGAATGATCTCGCCGGCGACGCCGCGGTCGGGGTTGACGGTGCAGTGTTGCGGGGATGCGCACCTGTCGAACTTCGGGGTGTTCGCTTCGCCCGAGCGGCGGCTCGTGTTCGATGTCAACGATTTCGATGAGACGCTCCCCGGCCCGTGGGAGTGGGATATCAAGCGGCTGGCCGCGAGCATGCTCATCGCGGCGCGCGATAACGGTTTTCGCGCCAAGGAGCAGGACCGGATCGTGCTCGACACGGTTGGCCGGTACCGCACCGCGATGGCTGAGTTCGCTGCGATGAAGCAGCTCGACGTGTGGTACTCGCACCTGGATATCGAGAGCGTGTTTGCAGGAATTTGCCTCGCAGTTCAAGCCGAAGCTGGTCAAGCGGGCCGACAAGCAGCTCGCGAAGGCTCGCACGAAGGACAGCATGACGGCGTTCTCGAAGCTGACCGAGGTCGTTGACGGGAAGACTCGGATCGTCGATCAGTCGCCGTTGATCGTGCCGGCCAGGCAGCTCGCCAGCGGCGACGAGTTCGAGCGGCTGTACGGCATGTTGCAGGGGGTGCTGCGCGGCTACCGTGAGACGCTCGAGTTCGACCGCCGTGTGCTGCTCGAGCAGTTCGAGTTGACCGACATCGCGCACAAGGTGGTCGGGGTCGGGAGCGTCGGCACGCGCGCGTGGATCGCGCTGATGCTCGGCCGTGACGGCCAAGACCCGCTGTTCCTCCAGGTCAAGGAGGCCGACGCGTCGGTGCTGGAGGAGTTCCTCGCCCCGAGCGAGTTCTCAAACCACGGCGAGCGCGTCGTCGTCGGACAGCGGTTGATGCAGGCCAGCAGCGACATCTTCCTCGGCTGGCTGCACGTCGACGCGGGGCTCGACGGCAAGCCGCGCGACTTCTACGGCCGCCAGCTCAAGGACTGGAAAGGCTCCGCGGAGATCGAGCAGATGGTCCCGAAGGCGATGGCTGCCTACGGCAAGCTGTGCGGCTGGACGCTGGCACGGGCGCACGCCCGCAGCGGCGACCGGATCGCGATCGCGGCCTACCTCGGCAACGGCGACAGCTTCGACCGCGCAATCGTCGACTTCTCAAAGGCGTACGCCTACCAGAACGACCTCGACTACCAGGCACTGAACGCGGCCGTGAAATCCGGCAGGATCACCGCCGAGACGGGTCTCTGATGCCCGGCTCTCGCAATTCGGCAAGCCGTGGCGCGCAAACGGAAGGACCCTGGATCGCATGTCGGGTCGAAAGGTGCGAACCGCACGCCGCGAAGTCGGCGCACGGCCCGGGGGCGACTCTTGACCACAAGTTACGAGAGTGCAGCAATGACCAACTCTGAACCGGGCGGGGTCGCCAACCGGGATATCCCGCAGACCGCGGACATCAACGCAGAGCCGTCCTCTGGAGCTGCGCCCGTTGCCAAGCGGGCTCATCGCTTCCTCGTTCCGGTGCTGCTGGTGCTGGCGACGATCATTGGTATTCCTGCGGCGTTTGCGGTGTGGGTCAATCGCCAGGCGTTGAGCACGTCGAATTGGTCCTCGACGAGCGGCAAGGTGCTGGAGGACAAGAAGGTCCAGACCGCGCTCAGCGGCTACTTGGTGCACGAGCTGTTCACCAACGTGAACGTCTCCGCAGATCTGCAAAAGGTGCTGCCCCCGCAGCTGCAGCCGCTGGCTGGGCCGGCTGCGGCCGGGTTGCAGCAGCTCGCGGGCACGCTCGCCCCGAAGGTGCTTGCCAGCCCGCAAGCGCAGGCGGCGTGGGTTCAGGCCAACGTCGCCGCGCACAAGGAGCTGTTGAAGGTACTCAATGGTGGTGGGCCGGTCGTCTCGACCGGGTCGGGGGTCGTGACGTTGAACCTGCACACGCTCGTCAGTCAGCTCGCGGCCACGCTGGGGCTCTCGAGCCAGGTCGCCGCCTTGCAGTCGAAGCTGCAGGGCTCGACGGGGGCGTCGGCCCGGGCGGCGGCGCAGAAGAAGCTCGGGATCACGCTGCCGCCGGCCAATGGCCAGCTGGTGATCATGCGCTCAAATCAGCTTAAGACCGCGCAGGACATCGCCAACGGTGTCAAGCACCTGGCGATTGTGCTGCCGGCGCTCGCGATCTTGTTGTTCGCGCTGGCCGTGTACCTCGCCCGGGCACGGCGGCGGCGGACGTTGCGAGCGAGCGGGTGGTGCTTCGTGTTGATCGGTGTGGTGCTGCTGCTGATCCGCAGAATCGGTGGCGAGGCTGTCGTCAACGGGCTGGTCAAGGTTCCGTCCAACAAGCCGGCCGTGCACGATGTGTGGAACATCGGCACGTCGCTGCTCTACAGCATCGCGTTCGCGATGGTCGTGTACGGGATCGTGATCGTGGCGGCCGCCTGGCTCGGCGGCTCAACCCGTCCGGCCACCACGATTCGAAAGTTCCTGGCTCCGTCATTGCGCGAGAGCCCAGCGGTCGCCTACTCCGCGGTCGGCGCGGTGCTGCTGCTCGTGGTGCTGTGGGGTCCCACACCGGCGTTCCGGAATGTCTGGTGGATCCTGGTGTTCGCCGTTCTACTCGGGCTCGGCGTCACGATGCTGCGACGCGAGACCGCACGGGAGTTCCCCGGAATCGAGCATGGCCACGCGTTGGACGATTCCCCGCTGGACGATTCCCGAGAGCATCGAGCCCAAGCCCGTGCCCGTGCCCGCGGGGCATCGCCGCCACCACCCCCGGCGACCGGGGCAACGATCGGCGAATCTGGGGAAATCGAACCCGTGCCTGCCCAAGGCATTGGCCGCGTCGAGACGCTGGAGCGGCTAGCCGTGCTGCGAGACCGCGGCGCGATCACCAACGACGAGTACCAAGCCGAGAAAACCCACGTCATGAGCAACGGCAGCTGACCGTGTGGAGCACGCCAACCGAACGGGCGAACTTGATTCCTCGCATACGCACCAGTACTGACCGGCTGCGCTGTGGTTGCTCGCTGACTGCTTGCGCTCGCGGAGTGTGGTGTTCCTGGGGGGCGTGGTCGTCGCTTTGTGGCGTCCTGGCGGGTGCATCGATGGCTCGATGGGCGTGAGGGGTGCGGGTAATGACAACTGTCTCGCGTCCGAATCCGATCGAGCGCCGGATGGCCCGGTTCCTTCGGGAGCCCCCGTCGGTGCGCAATGCCGCGAGCGTCATCGTGGTGGCGACGCTCGTGGTGGTGGTCGCCAGCGGCGTGGCGATAAGGATCCTCGACCACCACGAGTACTCGAGCGTCTGGATGGGCATGTGGTGGGCGCTGCAGACCGTGACGACCGTCGGGTACGGCGACGTGACCCCGAAGAACCCGACCGGCAGGTTCGTTGGTGCGGTTGTGATGCTGGAAGGGATCGCGTTCCTCGCGATCGTCACGGCGGCGATCACCTCGACGTTTGTGGCGCGTGCGCAAGCGCAGCGCGACGCCGAGGCACACGCCGAGGAGGAGCTCGCCGAGGACCGCCTCGATTCGCGACTCGACGACCTGTCCGGGCGTATGGGTCGGGTCGAAGGACTTCTGATCAAGCTCACCGAGGAGTGACCTATGTCTGTCGATAATGCACGTGAACGGTTAGAACCGATTGAAGTCAACGATCCGCCCCGCAAGCCGCCGTCGGACGAGACGAAGGCGCCGCGATCGGGCAAGGGGCGCGTGAGCCGCACGCTGTCGGGTTGGCGCCAGCTCGGGCGGATCGCGTACCGCGATCCCGAGCACGTCGCCGAGCGGCTCACTCTGTACAGCGCCCGGAACCTTGGCGAGCCCTCGCTGGAGTGGGCGCACGATGTTCGCGAGGCGCGACCAGACGTGCCGCGTGCGGTGATCGCCGAGGAGCTCCGCACCCAGACCGCTCAGGTGGCGCGGATCGACGGTGCCGTCTCGGGGACGCCGTTCTTGATCGCGCTGATCCCGGGGTACCTGTCGTACCTGCGGGAGGAGGGGCGCATGGTCCTGCGGACCGCTGCTCTCTACGGCCGGGATCCGCGTGAGCTTGAGACGTCGGCGGAGGGGCTGGTGCTACGCGGCGTGCATCCGACTGTTGACGTGGCTCGCGAGGCGTTGGAAAACGTGCGCGACGTCCCGCTGCCGGAGAAACCGGTCAAACGTCGTTCGGTGCGGACCTGGGTTCACAGCATTACCGTGCTGCTGATCTTCGGCGGGTTCCTCTCGGCGCCATCCGACGAGCGGGAGGAGTCAGCGCACGCCTGGCTGAAAGCCGCCTTTGGCTTTCTGATCGGAGCGGCGATCTGGGTGACCACATGGGTGCTACCCGCCACGTTCATGGTCGCAATGGCCTGGGGGTGCGAGACCCACGCCCGGCAACTCGGACGCCGAGCGCTGCTGTTCTACGACGGCGACGCGGACAGCGCGCAGGCGGCGATCGCCGCCGCCAAGAACCGTGAGGACCATGGGCACGGCAAACGCGAGATTCTCCGCGCGACGATCCTCTTCCTGTCGATCGCCGTTCCGATCGGCTTCGTCGCGTACGCCGATCACGTCCACTCCAGCACCGGCATCAACTGGGTCGGCGCGCTCGGCGCGCTCGTCGCGGTATCCCTCGTCCTGGCCGCGTCCGTCCTCGCCAACCGGCGATGACCGACCCACGCACCCCCACGCCGGATGGCGCGTCGGGGCGGCCTCACCCCGGGCTGCAGACAGCGGAACTGGACACAGTCGACATAGCGCGGCTCAGCGTACAGACAAGGAGCGGACATCGTGGGACTGGCTACACGCACTGACAGACCGATCGGGTCACCGACGTCCGACCTCGCGCGGCGGGAGCGGGAGCGGACCAGCCCTGCGCCAGACCCGATTCCTCCCGGAGCCAACGGGCGGACGAACGTCATGGGGTCGATTTCGCAGCCGCGGATCGTCGGCGCGGGGGCGAGAGCTGCGGCCGGCGGCGAACTCGACATCGCGCTTAAGGACGTCGCCGGCGCCAGGCTGCTTGTGTCGGACGTCCGAGTTGCGCTCCTGCTCGTGGATGAGGCTCGCCACCGTGTTGTGAAGCGGTTGTTCGGGGTCTCGAGGGACCAGTCCTGGCCGGTGACGCTGATCGCGGTTGCGCTGGTTGCGCACGCAGCTCACGAGAAATCGGATCAGATGCTCAGGGGACCGGGCGGTCCAACCCGGTCTGACGTGGTGCTCGGAGCCGCTGGGCTGAGAGAGCTCATCACCTGGCTCTCCGGGCAATCATCGCGAGACACACCGTTGGTCGGCACTCTGGTCATGGTCGCACTTCTCGGAGCCCTGGTCCGTCCGGGGGTGAGCCGGGCGGCCCACGGCATCAGGACCTCGTCACACCGAGCTCGGCTCTCCTTCAAGCATCGGTACGGTCATCTTCTGCCCGCCACAGGCGGGCAACGTCGTGAGGATAAGACGAGATGACCGCCGGCGCCGCGGGAATCGCCTGATGAGGTCAGGACGGGATGGCTGACGGATTGAGGAGCGGCGGGGCGCCGAACTCTGCCGCGACTGCTGAGCCTCCGGGCGACCGGGCCTCAGAGGACGTGGCGCAGGCCACGACGCTTCAGTCGCCCACCGTCAGCCCGGCCGAGGGCACCAACTCTTCAGCATCCTCGAGCCGCCGAAGCGAGCGGCGGTTCGCCGGGCTTTACGCGCGCATCGTGACCCTCGTGCGGGCCATCCAAGACAACGACGAGGCCAAGATCGAGGAAGCGATCCTCCGGCTCAGCGAGTCGCGGCGCGTCTTCGCCCCGCTCGCGTTCGCCGTCGGCGCGTTCGTGATGCTGTTCAACGGACTCAGGCTGCTCGTCAGCAACTGGCGGCTCACCCTCGTGCAGATCCTCCCGGCGATGTGGATCTGGCTGGCGATGTTCGACCTCAAGGCGCACGTGCTGCACGGCAAATCCTTCAGCGTCGTGCGCGGTCCCGTTCTGATCCCAGCCGGCCTGCTGATCATCGCGATCACGGTCGCGAGCTTCTTCCTCAACGCCGTGTTCGCCTTCGCGGTCTCGCAACCCGGCCGCCCCGAGGTCCGGCCGGCCATCGCGCAGGCACGGGAACATCTGAAGACGATCATGGCCTATGGCGTCGTCGTCGGCGCCATGCTCGCGTTTTCGACCATCATTGTGACCCGATGGGGAAAGCCCTGGTTCACCATCTCGCTGGGGATCGTGGTCGCCGTGATGATGGTCTCCTACGTGGCCGTCCCCGCGCGCCTGATCGGCTCAAAGCCACCCAAGCAGTCCAAACGCGACAAGCTTGCGAGCACCGCGGTCGGCGGCGCCCTGAGCGCAACCGTGTGCACGCCGCCCTACCTCCTTGGACGCCTGGGCATCCTGGCGCTCGGATCCAGCGCCGTACTCGTGTTCATTCTTGGCCTCTTTGCGGTCTCGCTCGGAGTCACCCTGCAGGCCGGCGCCACCGGTGCCGTCCGGGCGATCAAGATGAGCGCAACCCTCACCGCCGCCCGTCGTCCCAGCGAGGCGCCGGCGAGCACATCCTGACGGTCGGCCCGGCTATGGCAGGCGTCGGGCTGCGCGAGAAGAGGCTAGATGCCGTGACACCCCTACGCCGAGAGACGCGCCCGCCGAGGCCTCCGTCCTGCGCTCGCGGACGGCTTCGTCCTACCACGACCGGGCCGTTCCTCGTCAGCGAAGCGGAAGGTTCATCTGC
Organism: uncultured Solirubrobacterales bacterium; assembly: GCA_963837385.1. Taxonomy (GTDB): domain Bacteria; phylum Actinomycetota; class Thermoleophilia; order Solirubrobacterales; family Solirubrobacteraceae; genus Palsa-465. The sequence goes on along the minus strand of CAWIMZ010000020.1, from coordinate 22,009 downwards.
TCGGGCGAAGCGTGTGCCATGCGGACGGCGGCGCCAGGCCGGGTGGCAGCGATCCGACGCGGACGGTCACTCACCGGCCACACAGAGTTGCCCTGATTGAGCGGAAGAGCTCGCGGTCGAGACGCTTGGGCCACGCACCGGTCCGTAAAGCGTCAATAGGCCCTCGGATCCCGGAGCTTCGCTCACGGCTCGCCGTGCCGCTCAGGACGCTGCGCACGGATATGGCCGCGAGTCGCTCGGCGGCCCACCTCCCGCGCACTCGAGAGGGCATGCGACGACGTCACTGTGCACAAATGTCCCGAGCGTTTCGCGCCGCGGTCGGTGAACTCCTTGACGCCAGCGCCGCGTTCGGCTGTCCAGCCGTTCGCCCTTGTCTGCGACCCGGCCTCCCTGTCTGCGACACGGTCATGGACTCCCCGCTCCATCGCATCTTTGACACCGCTGGGCGGAGACAGGCTCGACGACGCGTTCGTCCCAGCCCGTGTTGCGATCAGCGAGTTTTCCCGAGGAAACCCGTGCGGTTTTTCACGGATGACCCACGGAAATGCTGGCGTTAGCGTGATGTAAGCGATTGGATCGGCTGGTCATTCGACCGGCGGGGTTGAGTTGCTTTTTATATATCGGAGCGAGTTCGCGGCCGAGACGCTTGGTCGCCACGTTGGGTCCGTGGAGCAGGATTTGATCCTCGGACCGGAGTTGACTTATGCCTGGCTCGCCGCCCTGCGGGAGCGATCGCCCATCCATCCTCCCTGATCGGCTGGGGCGGACTGCGCAGCGCCAAGCCGCACCAAGGCACGGGATTGGGGGATCGGGGTGAGTGTTCAGACAGCAGAGATGGTCCCTCCCGCGCTGCGGCTGATCGAGCCCAAGCTGGCATTGCCCAGGGTTCATGCCGGGACGTTGCGCCGGGCACGCCTGCTTGAGTTGCTCGATGACGTCGATGGCGCTGCGCTGACGCTGCTCGACGCGGCCGTTGGTTACGGCAAGACGACCCTGTTGCGCTCGTGGTGTGCCGAGCGCCCGGAGCCTGTCATTTGGATGACGCTCGACGCGCGCGATGACGATCCGGCGCGCTTGTGGACACATTTGGCGACGGGAGTCGAGCGCCTCGCTCACGGTCTCGCACAGCGCGCGCTGACGTCTCTCGGCGTCCGGGGTGCCGCCGTCGAGACGGGCGTCGATGAGCTGATGAACGGCCTGGTTGCCTACGGTCGTCCGGCAACGATCGTGCTCGATGACCTTGACGCGGTCAGAGGCGAAGATTCGCTCCGCTCGATCGAGTATGCGATCAGGCGGCTGCCTCCTACCGTGCGCCTGCTTGCCGCGACGCGCTCGGAGCCGGCGATCTGCCTCGCGCCGCTGCGCGCCAAGAGGGCGCTCATCGAGATCCGCGCCCGCGAGCTCTCGTTCACGGTCGACGAGGCGCGTGAGCTGATCGCGCGTGCGGGGGTAGAGCTTCCGGGCGAGAGCGTGGACTTGTTGGTCGAGCGCACGGAGGGATGGCCAGCCGGGCTGTACCTGGCGGCGCTCTGGCTTCGCGACCTCGATGACCCCGAGAAGGGATTGCGCGCGTTCGCCGGGAGCGCTCGACAGGTCGCCGATTACCTGACCGACGAGGTACTGACCGTGCTCGACCCTGAGACGAGGGACTTCCTGGTGCGCAGTTCGGTTCTGGACCGGCTCACGCCCGAGCTGTGCGACGCAGTCCTTGGTCGCGAGGACTCGGCCGCGGTCCTTGCGGAGCTCGCGCGGTCAAACATGTTCCTGGTCGCCTTGGACGCCGAGGGGAAGTGCTATCGCTACCACCATCTGTTCGGCGAGCTTCTCCGGCTGGAGCTCGAGCATGAGGAGGCGCGTACGTTGCGCCGCCGCGCGGCGGCTTGGTGCCGTGCCCATGGGCGCATCGAGGACGCGATCGAGTACGCCGCCGCCCAAGGGGACGCTGAGACGGTGGCCGAGGTGCTCGTCGAGCACGACCGCGAGCTCGTCTGGAGCGGCCGGATCCGGCAGTTCCTTCGCTGGGTGCGCTGGCTTCCATCCGAGCAGCTCACAGAGCACCCCTCGCTGCCGGCCGCGGGGGCGGTGGCCGCGTCGCTGGTGGCGGCCCCGGAGGTCGAGATCGAGCAGCTGCTTGCGGTGGCTGAGCGGGCGCGCCGGGAGCGTCCGGAACGGTGGTCGCCCTACGCGGAGGCAATCGTCGAAGTCACCCGTGCCAACGGGATCGACCGCGGCCACGTCGGTGCCGCCGTCGGTCACGCTCGCCGCGCGGTCGCGGCCGCCCGCCAGGGCGCGGACGTGCTGACGGTAGGAGTCCTCGCTGCCCTCGCGCAGGCCCTGTTCTTCGCCGGCGAGCTCGACGAGGCGCGCCGCGTTGCGCTTCAGTCCACCGAGCGCCCCGACGCCCCAGACGTCCCGGACGGCTATGTCGGAAGCCTCGGGCTGCTCGCCCTGATCGATGCCGAGCAAGGGCGAGCGAGAGCGCGGAGGCGTGGGCTCGTCAGGCGATCGGCTTCGCGCGCCAGCGACACCAAGCCGCTTCCTGGGTTGCCTCGTTGGCGCACCTTGGGCTTGCGCTGGCATCTGCCGCTACCGGACGTTTTGACGAGGCCGAGCGCGAGGCACTGCGCGGTGAGCGTCTGCGCCGCTCGCCACAACCTACCGTCGGTCACGCTCACGCCCTGCTCGTGCTCGCGCAGGTCCGGGTCGCGCGGTCGCGGCTGGAGCGCGCCGCCGGCGACCTCAGGCGCGCCCGCCGGATGATCGCGGGGTTTCCGGATCCGGGGCGGCTACCCGCGATCGCGGCCTCCATCGAGCGCGACCTCACCACGGCGCGAGCGAATGGCGAAGAATGCCACCTCGTCGAGAAACCCACCCCGGCAGAGCTCGCCGTGCTGCGGTACCTCGCGACCGGTCTCTCCCAGCGCGAGATCGGCGTGCGGCTGTACATCTCGATGAACACCGTCAAGACCCACGTCCGCGAGCTGTACCGCAAGCTGGGCGTGAGATCGCGAGCGAACGCGGTCGCGGGCGCCGAAGCGCTCGGTCTGCTCGATCGCCCCGAATCACCTGGGTGATCCTTCGCCCACATGGCCCAAACCGCGGCCGTCGTGCGTCATGGTAGTTCGCATGTCGCCGTCTCGCTACCGCATCGTGATCGAAGGAGAACTGGGACCACGCTATGCGTCCGCGTTCGACGGCATGACGCTCCGCGCCGATAACGGCGAGACGGAGATCAGCGGGCCGATCATCGACCAATCGCATCTCCAGGGGCTGCTCGAACGAATCGCCGGACTCGGACTCACGCTGCACAGCCTCAACCCACTCGAAACCGAGAACGCCGAGACCGGCGCGCAGCCGCACCCACAACCAGCCGGAGTCAACAACGACCCCGGCACTACTTTCGAAGGGACCGTGAACTCATGACCTTTCTCTGGATTCTGCTGGCCATCGTGTACGTCGCGTGCTGGGTCTATTTCGGCCTGGCGACGTTCCGCAAAGGCCACTACTGGATGTTCTGGATCGGATTCTTCCTCCCGTTCCTGTGGATCATCGGGGCGCTGATCGCCCCCACCGACAACGCGGCCGCACGCGCCGTCGCCGGTGGTGCATAGGCCCGTGGACTCGCAGGGAAGATCGTTGAGATCCGGCACCCGACGATACCGGAAGAAATGGAGATTAGACAATGGCGTTTACACGCGTACATAAGCTCGCCAAGGCGGCACCGATATTGAAGTCTGCGGTCAAGCCGCTGGTGACTGGGAAGGTCGAGGATTGGCACGGCGAATATGCCTACAGCCTCGGGCTGCAGGCGTTCATCTACGGGTTTCCGTACATCTACAACGCTCAGACGCGGTACAAGTGGGTGACCCAGCCGCGCAACCCGAAGTTCGTCCCGTACGCGGCGCTGAACGAGTTCTGGCACGCCTCGCAGCTGATGGACGCCACCTATCGGGACGGCGGTTGCCCGAACAACGACACGCTCTACTCGACGGCGTGGCTTGATCTGAGCGAGGAGCCGATCATCCTCTCGCACCCGGAGATGGGCGAGCGGTATTTCACGTTTGAGTTGATGGGTGTCGGGTCGGATAACTTCGACTACATCGGGCAGCGAGCGACCGGCTCGAAGGCGGGCAGCTTCGCGATCGTTGGTCCCGGTTGGGAGGGCGAGTTGCCCAACGATGTCGACCAGTCGCTTGTGCATTCGCCGAGCCCGACGGTGCTGGTGATGGGACGGACGCTGGTGAACGGCGACGCCGACGTCGCTGAGGTGCGCAAGCTGCAGCAGAAGTATCTGCTCACTCCGCTTAGTGAGTGGGGCAAGGCCGATGTCGTCCGTGCTGAGCGTCGCGACGTGATCGAGCCGATCGAGCCCGAGCAGGATCCTTTGGGGCCGTTCAAGACGCTGAACGCGATGCTCGAGGAGAACCCTCCGCCGGCTCACCACGACCTGGTGCTAAATCAGTTCGCGCGGATCGGGATCGGTCCGGGGCTCGACATCGAGGCCCAGCCGGACGCGGTCAAGCAGGGGCTGATGCGGGCTGAGTTGCTCGGGATGGCGATGCTCAAACAGCAGTTCATGAGCGGTGACTGGGCGCACATCGTCAACGGCTGGCGTTATCCGCCGCCCGAGATCGGGCGCTACGGCGATGACTTCCTGCTCCGGGCGGCCGACCAGTCGCTGGCGGGGATCATGTGCAACGACCCGGCCGAGGCCGTCTACCTGGTCAACTTCGACGACGCCGAGGGCAACAAGCTCAAGGCTGACCACCGGTACCGGATCCACTTCGACGCCGGCGACATGCCGCCGGTCGATTCGTTCTGGTCGCTGGGGATGTACGGCACCGACCTCAACCTCGTCCCCAACTCGATCGAGCGCTACTCGATCGGCGACCGCACCGCCGGCCTGAAGAAGGACGCTGACGGCGGACTGACGATCTACCTGCAGTCCGAGTCGCCGGGCAGCAACGGGCAGGCGAGCAACTGGCTGCCCTCACCATCCGACGGAGAGTGGTTCGCGATCCTGCGCATGTACCTCCCGAAGCCCGAGGTAATCGATGCTAGCTGGGAATGCCCGCCAATCGAACAGGTGAATTGAGCCAGCGGTAGCTCGCCGGCCGACCCTGAGGACTAGTCAACGAGATAGAGAGAGCGAAACATGTTTCAGTCAATTGAAAAACTAGTGTCGGCAAAGCTGCCGCAGGATGACACGGACGCGAAGCTCATGCGTTTCGAGAACGTCCGCGGCCAGCGGTACACCGAGATCTTCCTGATCGGGGGCCACGCGATCATCCACGACCTGAACGCCGGGATCTACAACACGATCGGGCTCAACGACCCCAACGGAACCGGAGATACCTGCCCCCAGGCGGTGCTCGACCAGGTCGATGTGGACGCCCTCAAGGAGCAGTACAACATCCTCGGCGCCTTCAAGAACGGTCCGAGGCTGTGGACCCTTGACTGGGTGGAGGTCATGGTCGGCCAGGAGCGCGACCTCATGGGACTGAAGGCGCGCTGGGTCATGTGGCTCGAGGTGCCCAAGGAGATGCGCAAGCACGAAAGCGTCGCCTACAAGACGATCCACGGCAAGCGCGACACCCAGCTTGGCATCAACCGGGGTTCGCCGGTCTTCCTGCTCGACGATCCGGACGGCAACACCTGGTGCATGAAGTCCGCCAGCCTGATCGTGGACCCCAGTCAGACCTATGAGAGCCTCAAGGACCTCGGCAGCCGCCTCAAGCCTGCACCGGGCTGGAAGTTCCGCACCGAGGTGCTGGAAAAGGACCTGGTCCTGACGGCAGACAACGGCGCGGTCAACATCACCCAAGACGAGATCGGGAACACCTACGACCGGGTCGGTGGCCCGTACAGCAACTACAAGCCCTGAGGAGCGCGGCGGGACGCGCTGGTCAGTAGGGCGTGGCGGCCCACGGTAGATCTCAAACCTTTGGAGGGTCATGAGAACCGCCATGTCCAGGACCAGGCCACCTCCGCTTTGGGCATCGCGGAAGGCGACGACCTTGCGGCATATCTTTCTGGCCGAGCGGGTTGCGCGCGGCAAGGTAGCCGCTGGTTCTGGTCGGCGTTTGCTTTGAGAACTCCAGGCCCGCGCGGTCAAAGCTGTCGCCGTTGCCGAGGTCGGCAGCGATCGCGAGGCGATCGCCGCTGCGGGTGCCCGCCCGGGCAAGCCTCCAGCCTCACAGTTCGCGTGGTGCCGCCATGCCCCTTATGACCATCTGCACTCGAGGAACCACGTGACGATCGACCGCCCTCGTGCCCTGAATCGGGAGTCGGTTGCGGATCGTCGGGCGCAATTCCGTTACGGGGCCGTGTTCCTGCTCACGTTGGCGGCGGTGGTGTTCGTGATCGCGGCGCCGAGCGCGGACTGGTCACGCGCGGTCACGATGGCGATCGAGAGCGGCGCGCTGGTAATCGCGGTCGCAACATCGCGGGAGCGCGAGCGAGTTCGCCATCGCCGCGCGCTGGCCGTGGGCGTTGTGATGATGGTCCTGATCCTAGGCGTGGGAATCGGCGCCGTTTCCGAGAAGCTCACAGCGATCCTGCTCGCGCTCGTCACCGCGGCCGTTCCGGTGGAGATCGTCCGGGGTGTCGTGCGGCTGCTGCGCGAGCGAGGCGTCACCCTCCAGGCGGTGGCCGGGGCGCTAGCGATCTATCTCTCGATCGGCCTTGTGTTCGCTTGGATCATCAGCTTCATCACTCACATCGATTCCGCCGCTTACTTCGCGCAAAACACCAGCGGCACCGAGGGGGACCGCGTCTACTTCAGCTTCACCGTGCTCACGACGACGGGCTTTGGCGACTTCTCCGCCGCGACCCCGGCCGGACACGCGCTCGCGGTCATCGAGATGCTCACCGGGCAGCTCTACCTCGTCACAGTCATTGGGCTGCTGATCGGCAGCTTCGTCGAAAGGCGGAAAACGACATAAGGCGAGTCCCCTTCGCGTGGAGGATGTCGCATAAACCGCGGGTGTTGTGCGGGGCAGCATCAGCGTGGGCTCGATCACTCGGAGACCCGCTGTCTGCGCTGTCTGTGACCTCAGCCGATGCCCCGATCGAACACCCGGGTGAGCATCAATCACCTGGGTGAACCGCACTCCGGGTTGATCACGGGTGGGCCATCCACCGCGATGATGTCGTCTATTACAAATCCGCGGGATCTGACGTCTGACGCAGAGCGGGCTTCTCCCGCGAACTGTCCAACCCCTATCTCAAGGAGGGCAAATGGCCGTTCAAGTAACTCTCTCGATACAAGTCCCAGCGGACTACGGCCACGGGATCTCGAGCGCGGACTAAGTACACGGAATCGGCATCGCCACCACCTCGGAGTCAGGAAGTGTTCTTCCGTTCAAGAAGACACGAACCCAATCGCGATAACCCCCGCGTCGCTGACAAGAGCGACGCGGGGACCGACGAAAAGGCGCTAAGGCGGACCCAGCAGCTCATTGAGTGGCGGCGGTCGGCGCAGCGCGTCACGCGCGCTTGGAACGCATGGCTTGCCGCCGAGAGCCGTGATGGCGGCGTGCGCTATCACGCGTTCGTGGCTGCTCTCACCGAAGAGGAAAGGGCAGCCGCGGACATCGAGCGCATGATCGACTTCGCCGAAGCAGGGCATCATCGCCAGCAACCGGCGTCTCGACAAGTTGGTGGCAAGCCTTGCTAACCGGTTTCTCGCGCCGGCGAACTCGCCGCGACGGCAGGACGAACCACGTGAACGCATACCACACTCCGATTGAAAGGAGCGGCAAATGTGCCGCTGGCTCGCATATACCGGTTCCCCCATCCTCCTAGAAACGGCGCTGTACGGGGGACCCACTCGTTAGTCGACCAGAGCCTGCACTCGCGGCTCGGCGCCGAAACGACCAACGGCGACGGGTTCGGCGTCGGCTGGTACGGCGCCCCCAAAACACCGGGCGTCTTCTACAGCACCGAACCGGCGTGGAACGACAGCAATCTGCGCGAGCTCGCCGGTCACATCAGCTCCCCGCTGTTCTTCACGCACATCCGCGCGGCGATCGGCAGCGCTGTGCAGCAGACCAACTGCCATCCCTTCCGCCATGACCGTTGGCTGTTCATGCACAACGGCTACATCAACGAGTTCGCCACGATCAAGCGCGACCTCATCCTCGCCGTCGACCCGTCGCTCTACCCGAAGATCCAAGGCCAGGCCGACACCGAGGTGCTGTTCTACCTTGCCCTCACCTTCGGCCTGGAGGACGACCCCCCCGGCCGCCGTCGAACAAGCGATTGGACTCGTCGAAGCCGTCGCCGCCCGCCACGGGGTCCCGCACCCGTTCCAAGGCACGATCGCGACAACCGACGGCGAGACGATCTGGGCCTTCCGCTACTCCAGCGAGCGCAAATCCCGCACGCTCTTCTACACCACCGACGTCCCCACCCTACGCAAGCTACAGCCCGAAAGGCAGTTGTTGCACGAGTTCTCGGACGACGCGCGGCTGGTCGCCTCCGAGCCTCTCCGCGACGTGACCGGCGTCTGGAACGAGGTCCCCGAATCCACATACGGCATCGTCGGTCGAGACCACGCTGAGATGCGGCCATTCCAACCCACAGCACCGTCGACGTCCGTGCCCGTTGTCGCGTGAAGAAACGCCGCGATCTTCACGCGCGCTCCCCGGGTTAGGCCGTGCGTTGATCGCAGAGGTCCGGACGTGGACTCTGGCTCAGCGCCGCCGGTCACGCCCGGTGAGCGTCCCAACGGTGTCGATCCGTCGATCGACGGTGGAGCGAGATGAGCTCGCGCCCGCTGATCGCATCCGCTCGCGCGATGAGGTACGCCTCGGTGTAGTCGAGACGTTCGAGCTCGTAGACCTCGAAGACGCCGACCACCATCGGTTAGCAAAGCACCGAATTCACGCAGGCTTGCAAGCACGTCGCATCGCCGATGTCGGGTTCCGTGCCGCGCAAACCCGCCCCTCGATCCGGCCGCGCCCCCGACTCTGCTCGCTTCCGGTTTGTCGCCGAGGCGGCACTCTCGCCGTGACTGCCGCTCTCCGCCGTATCCAGAAGCCGCCAAGGTTGGCGCCCGGAATGCCTGCGGTGAGACAAAAGCAGGGGCGAGCCGCCTGACGGGGTTTGCCCTCCTCCTCACCACGAGCAGGGCGCTGTTCGGTGGCCCGAAGGTTCTCGTCTCCCGTCCTACCGCCCTCTTGGGCGCTTCCGTCCGCGGAGCGGGTTGATCAGCCGCTTGACCTCCTCGGCCTCGCCGGCGCCCTGCTGTCCGGGATCCCGTGTCGGAGGCGGCAGCGGCTCGCGTCCGCGCTTGGCGGCTTGCGCTTCGGCGTCGAGGTCCTCGCCCCATGCGGGCCGCTCGCGCTCGAGTGCCGCATTGATGTGCGCCAGCTCGGCCCCGAGCTCGGTCTCGATCTGCCGGGCGCGCGCGAGCTCGCCGCGGGCGCGATGCACGCGGCCGAGCTCCGATGCGAGCAGGGCGATCTCGCGCGCGACAATCGTCCAGCCGACCGGGCTGTCGGGCTTGCCCGCGGCGAGCATGAACAGCGCCAACCCGGACGCGCGCGAGAGCGGCTTGGGCGACACCGGCGTGTGGGCGGGCAGCTCGGCGGAGCGGGCGAGCTGCCGCGCGGCGCGCGCGAGCGCTCCGGGCTGGTCGCCCTCGAGCGCCACCGACCAGGCCGCGAGGACGCCGGCGCCTTCGCGAGCGGCGTGGGCGATCGCGGCGGGGTCGCTGCCGGCGGCGCGGAGCTGCTGGCGGACGCGCTCGAGCTCCGTCGTGCAGCGGTGCCACATCAGCGCGCGCTGCTCGAGCTCGGCCTGGCGCTCCCCCGGGGAGCGCGGCTTCGTCGACGTCGACGAGTTCCACTCGGCGACCGCGCGCAGGCGTGCCTCCTCGTCTTGGCCCCAGCTGCGGCGCAGCGCCGGGAGGGTGAGGTCGCGGGCGAGCCGCCCGCCGCCGTACCACACGCTCCGCCGCGGCCCATGGTCACCGCCGGGGAGGCGGACGGAGAAGCCGACGACCTCGTCCCGACCGCCTTCTGCGTAGCGGGGGCGCAGACGGACGCCTTCGTCGCCGAGCCGGCGGATGAACTCGCTCTCGTCGCGGCTGGCGGTCGCGCAGGCGCGGACGATCCGCTCGAGCGTCTGGCGACTCGACCACTCGGGGCGTTCGCCCCGCTCGCCTACTCCCCTCCCCCGCCGCCGGTCTGCGGCGAGCTCGCCGTGTTTGAGACCGCGGCTGCCGGCCTCCCGGGTGCGCGCCTCGAGCGCGCGCAGCCCGAACCGCTGCTCGAGCTCCCGGCACGCCTTCTGCGCTCGTGGCCGGTCGTTGTGGACGCTGGCCTTGCTTCCGTCCTCGGCCACCAAGGTGACGACGAGGTGGGCGTGATCTGAGCCGCCGGCGGAGCGGCCGTGGCGGATCGCGACCCACCGGCACTGCGCCTTCGCGGTCTCGCCGGCGAACCCCATCTGCTCGACGAAGGCCTCGGCGATCTCCGCCCATCGCTCGTCCGCGAGCTCGGGCTCCTGCGGATGCAGCGACAGCGAGCAGTGCCACACGTGCGCGTCCCGCGTTCCGGTCAGGCGCCCGTCCTTGTCGCGCTCGGCGATCGTGACTTGCGTGCCGAATTCCTCCCGCGGCTCGTCGAGGAACCGCGCGAGCGCGATCGCGTCTGAGCGGTCGAGCAGCTTAGAAACCTCCGCCATCCGGATCGCCTCTGGAGAGCCGGCGACCAGGTGCGGGTTCTCGTGCTCCTCGCGCATACCCTTCCCGACCAGGTAGAGCAGCACGCCGTGTGCCTTGCCGCCGCGGGTAACGTTCGGGATCATCGCCGAACCCCGGTCAGCTGCCGTAGCTGCGCGACGAGCTCGTCGACGTCGGCGAGTGTCTGCTCGAGCCGCCGGCCCTCGTGCACTTGCCCTGAGATGTTCGCGGAGTGGGCGAGCTGGTTGACGTTGTTCGCGACGGTCGCCAGCAGCCGGCGCGTCTCGAACAGCTCGGCCACGAGCCGGTGCCGGTCGGTCGGCGTCTCCACCCCGGAGAGCGCGGACTCGACCATCAGCCGCGGCACCGACACTCCGAGCTCCGCCGCCCTGGCGCGTAGTTGATCGCGCTCCTCGTCGGTGAGCTTGACCTTCTGGATCACCTCGCGCGCGACCAGCTTCCGGGCGCGCCTGACTCGCCCTTTCGGGCGGGTCGCCGGCTCGGCGCTCATGGCGCCGAGCCCTCCAGCCAGCGCAGCGACCCGCCCCCGAGCGGGACAAATACGACCGGCGCTACGCGACGGGAGTTCGGGATAAGAGGCACCAAAGGTGTCCCTTATCCTATAGCTTGCTCCCGCCGGAAACCGCCGTCGTTGATGCAAACGCATATGTTGACGTAAACGATGTGGCTGGACACTTCGGTGACAGCGGTCTGGTCAGCCGGCTGTCAGCGTTTGGTCATGCACCTGGCAGCGCGCCGGTATGGCCAAGCGCCGGGGCCTGATGGTTGGGTCAGCGGAGATGCCGTCTGTCCGGCGGCGCCAGGAACGTCGCTTCGCCCCGGGGTGTTGGTCGTAGGACGCCGGGGTCGTCCTCGAGTGGATCGCCGTCGACCTCGGCGCCCGTCCTCGCCTCGCCTTTGGGGCCTCCCTCGTGTTCTCTGAAGCTGATCCAGGCCGTTTCGGCCGCAGCTGCCGCGCGTTCTCTGAAGCTACAGCGGCAGTCACTTCAGAGAACGCTACTTCTCTGAAGCAGCAGGCCGGGTCTCGCTATTGGCGAATCTCGGGACTGCGCGCGCCGACCCAGCACGGCCCTGCTCCGGTGATTCCGCGGGTATCCGGGGCAGTCGCCCTCCGGTAGCTCGGGGCGAGCGCAAACGTGGCATTCCGATCGTCCTACAGTGCGACCCCTGGCTGCCGCTTCACGCGGTCGATGCCGCTCATCGTCCTCGGCTGGCGCGCAGCAGGTCGATGGGGTCGTTGGTCAAGAGACGTCTGCTTCGGCGTGGCTGCGGTATTCACGTCGGACCGCGGTCGAGGCGCTTGACTCCGTTCATCGAGCAAGAGCGCCCTCGGATCTTGTGCTGAAAGCCGGGCGAGCTCGCAGCGGGTGGATGCTACGGTCGAGTCGACGCTGGACATCGGGGGCGCAAACCGGTATGTGTACGCATACGGATCGGGGCGGTTCCGTCAACCTCGTGTGACCGTTTTCCAGTCCGTTTCGACTTGGCGAACGCGACGATCACTGGGGAGGTGCTCGACTCCGCGACGCAGAACGGCGTCCCGGATCTGGTCGTCGGCGCGTACGACCGCGGCACGTTCGGCGAGTTGCTGATCGCGAACATGACGAACACCGGTGACGCGCTGTTCGGGCAGTACGCGCGCACCGGCCAGGACGGAAAGTTCACGATCACGATCCCCGCCGGCAGCTACAACCTCTACGTCCGGGTGCTCGACACGGTCAAGCGCCAGCTCGCGCGGATCCCGATCACCGACGACGGCCCGGCCTACGACGCGGGCACGACCAACCTGACGCCTGACGAAATCGACGGCTGGCTGGCGACCGGCGGCGCCTTCCCGACGCTGATCGGCGGCAGCGACGTGCAGTTGCTGGTCGACAACCACGACGCTTGGTCACAGATCGTGCAGGCGGTCGCGTCGGCCACGACGTCGATCGAGTGGATGCTCTTCTACCTGGACATCGGGCTCGAGCTGATGACGTTCACACCGGACAGCGCGGACCCGGGTGGCGCCGTGAGCGGCCAGAGTCTCGAGGATGCGCTCAAGTCGGCGGCGGGGCGCGGGGTCACGGTGCGCCTCGCCTGCAACCAGCTGACGGCGACGATTGCGGGCTTGACGCTCGATGTCCCGTATCCGTTCAACACGGCCGGACGGCTCAAGGCGTACTTCCAGAACGTCGCCAACGTCGAGGTCCGCCCGATGCTGACGCCCGTCTAGACCCGATCCACACGAAGTTCGTCGTGATCGACAACAGCGTCGGCTTCGTGATCGGTTCGCCGTTCGTCGCTGACTACTACAACGCCGATTCTCACCTGATCGACGACGCCCGCCATGGGACGTTCGGCTTCGCCGACTCGCGCCAGATCCAGGTCCCGACCCATGACGTCAACGTGCAGATCAAGGGCTCGGCGCTCTCGGCGCTGAACGAGACCTTCCGCCTGCACTGGAACCAGGGGGTCGTCGCCGGCGCGGGCCAGCTCCCGCCGGCACCGGCTCCGCAGGCGGCTGCGGCGAACGTCGGCGTCCAGGTGGTCCGCACCCTCGCCGGCAACGAGCGCTACGAGGACTACCCCCATGGCGAGACCTCGGTCCTGGAGTCCTACCTGCGCGCGATCGGCAAGGCGACCGACTACATCTACCTGGAAAACCAGTACTTCACGTGCAACGAGATCGCTGACGCGCTGGTCCTGCGGATCAAGCAGGTTCCGGCGCTCCAGGTGATCTTCCTGACCAACAACAAGGTCGACCTATTCGGCTACGGAAAGTGGCACCCCGCGACGATCGAGCGCGTGCTGCTCGGCCTCTCCGCAACCGACCGAGAACGCGTCGGCTTCTTCACGATCTGGAGCCACGAGGTGATCTCGTCCCTGTCGGATGCGACCCACATCTGCCGCAACTATGTCCATTCCAAGGTTGCGATCATCGACGATTGCTGGGCGACGATCGGCTCGGCGAACCTCGACGGCGACTCCCTGACGACGAGCGACAACGCCGAGCGCGGCGCCTGGTGGGCCATCGGCTGGGCGTTCGGGCTCCGCGCCGAGGGAATCCTCGAGGAGAACCGCGAGAGCGAGACCAACATCGTGGTCCTCGACGGGATCGCCGGCGGCGGTGCCTGTGGGCTGGCCGCGACGCTCCGCAAGCGCTTGTGGGCCGAGCACCTCTACTCGTGCGCCCCTGACGTGGCGCCCGCGAGCGGTCACCTCGACACCGCCCCGACCGGCGGCTGGCTCGGCCTCTGGAACGACGCGGCGCAGCAGAAGCTCGACCGGCTGAAGGCGTCGCCCGACTCGCTCGACGTCCCGGGGCGGGTGCTGGCGATCCCCTACGACGCGACAAATCCCAAGATCCCGACGAACATCGACGATCCCAAGACCTACCTGAAGCTGGCCGGCGTCGACACCGACACGATCGTCGTGCGGAAGAACTTCCGCCGCTTCGACTGGACTGCCGGCGACTGGGTCGACGCGTGGGAGGAGGACCCGAATGGTTAGCAGCCTCCAGTCGCTGATCAAGGGCCTCGGGGTGCTGCTCGGCGCGCTCGGCGACGCCGTCTCCGACGAGCAGGCGATCGTCGAGGGGCTGGCGATGCTCGGCTGGCTCCCGCCGCCTGGGATCGAGCTGGCGAGTTCGATCACGCTCGACACGAGCGCCCTGCTCGCGGCACTTGAACCGGTCGTCGACGCGACAGCCGCCGACCTCAGCAACGACTCGCTGATGGAGAGTCGCTACTTGGCCCTCGTCGGGGCAGTTGCCGAGCAGCTGCCGGCGATCGCGGAGCTGGCAACGAACCTCGAGCACGACCTCCAGCAGGCCGGTGGACAGGCGGCCGACTACGCGACCAGAACGCAGATCGCCTCCGAGCTCCCCCGGCGGCTGCTCGACTTCATGATCGTCTCCGGGGTGATGGCGACCGTCCCCGCGCTGGGCCACGCGCTGTTCCTGCTCGGCGTGTTCACGACGCAGTCGGTCGCCGAGGACCAGACCAACTACGTCAGTGCCCACGAGCAGGCGACCGTGGCCTACGAGCGCCTCGGGGCCCTGCTGAGCGATCCGGGGAAGACCCTTGCCACCGACTACAGCTGGGGCAGCTCGCAGTTCGACGCCGAGCGGCTGCTCAACGGCATCGGCTCGGTGCTCCATGGTGTGGGCGCGCGCTCGGTCCTGACCGACATGGAGGCCGGCGTCGAGCAGCGCCTGGACAATGCGCCGACAGCGACCGACACGGGGCCGACGCCGCAGCTGCTCGTCGACCTGACGAGGGCATCCGGTCCGGAGGCGGTCGACGTCCTCGCCTCGATCCACCGGCGGCGCCCGACCGCCGCCGACGGTAGTGACACCGGGGTCGAGCTGGCGCTGTCCGCGCGCGGGTCGGTGACGGAGCGGATCCCGCTGGTCGACCCGATCGCGCTCGTGATCGAGACGGCGATCGATATCGAAGAGGGCATCGGGATCGTGATCCGCCCCGCCGGCGTATCGGTGCGCGGCGGCCTCGTCACCGGCGACCTGCAGGACATCACCGGTGAGATCACCGTCGGCGTCGAGATCGGCGCCGCCGGCGCCGACCCGATCCGACTGCTCGTCGTCGACGGCGGCACCTCGTTCGTCTTCCAGCTCGCCTACGTCAACGTCGGAATCGCGACGCCCGACCTCACCAACCTGACGCTCGGGCTTGGGATGCAGGGCGCCCAGCTCGCGGTCACCACCGGGCAGGCTGACTCGTTCCTCAGCTCGGTGCTGCCCGCCTCGATGATGGCGAAGTTCGACTTCGGGCTCGTCTGGTCGCGGCTCCACGGCCTCCAGCTCAAGGGCTCGGGATCGCTCGAGGTCGACATCCCGCTGAACGTCGACTTCGGCCCGATCGAGCTCAACTCGCTGACGGTCGCGCTCGGCGGCGGCAGCGACGGCAGCGCCGATGTGACCCTCGGCGTCTCCGGCGGCTTCGCGCTGGGGCCGATCGCCGCGACCGTCCAGAACATCGGCGTGATCGCCGAGCTCAGCCAGCAGGATGGCGGCAACCTCGGCCCGATCCAACTCGACCTCAAGTTCAAGCCGCCCGACGGCGCCGGACTGGAGATCGAAGCCGGCCCCGTCGGCGGCGGCGGCTTCATGAGCTTCGACGACAGCCAGAAGCAGTACGCGGGGATCCTCGAGCTGCTGATCCCGGAGCTGTCGCTCACCGTGATCGGTCTCGTCACGACCCGGATGCCGGACGGCAGCAACGGTTTCTCGATGCTCGTGATCGTCGCCGTCGAGCTTCCGCCGATCCAGCTCGGGATGGGTTTCACGCTCAACAAGATCGGCGGCCTGCTCGGGGTCAACCGCGGCATGAACACCGACGCGCTGCAGGCCGGGCTGAAGTCCGGGACGCTCGACTCGATCCAGTTCCCGCACGACGTTGTCGCCAACGCGCCGAAGATCAT
Organism: uncultured Solirubrobacterales bacterium; assembly: GCA_963837385.1. Classification (GTDB taxonomy): domain Bacteria; phylum Actinomycetota; class Thermoleophilia; order Solirubrobacterales; family Solirubrobacteraceae; genus Palsa-465. Next base: position 5,877 of record CAWIMZ010000020.1, on the reverse strand, counting down.
CAACGACATCAAGACCGTCTTCCCGGTCGCGGTCGGCCAGTACGTGTTCGGGCCGATGGTGGGGGTTGGGTGGGGGACCCCATCGCTGGTGACGCTCGACCTCGGCCTGATCCTGGAGCTGCCGCACCCGCTGCGCCTAGTGATCCTCGGCAAGCTCGGCGTCGCGTTGCCGGTGCCCGACGACGCGATCGTGCTGCTGCAGATCGAGGTGCTGGGGATCTTCGACTTCGACCAGAAGACGATCTCGATCGACGGGACGCTCGGCGATTCGCGGATCGTCACCTTTCCGGTCTCCGGAGACATGGCGCTCCGCGCCTCGTACGGCTCGAGCCCCTCGCTGGCGATGTCCTCCGGCGGCTTCAACCCGCAGTTCCAGCCGCCGCCCAACTTCCCGGCGCACATGGACCGGATAGGGATCGCGCTCGCGGACGGCGACAATCCGCGGCTGCGGCTCGAGGCGTACTTCGCCGTGACCTCCAACACGGTCCAGGCCGGCGCGCGGCTCGACCTCTTCGTCGAGAAGGACCTCGGGCTCCTCGGCGACTTCAGCGTCGCCGGCGAGCTCTACTTCGACGCGCTGATCAAGCTCCAGCCGTTCCAGATCATCATCGACCTCGGCGCGCAGCTCGAGGTGCAGCGCAACGGCAGCGACTTCTGCAGCGTCGCGTTGTCGATGACACTCAGCGGCCCGCGGCCGTGGCATGCGTGGGGCAAGGGCACCGTCAACGTCCTCGGCACGGATCACTCGATCCCGTTCAACGTCACGATCGGACCGAGCGACCCGCCGCCGCCACTGCCGCCCGCCAACCCCGGCCCGGACCTGCTGACGGCGCTCCAGACCCCGGGCAACTGGAGCGCCAAGCTCCCGACCGGCGCGGGGGCGATGGTCGCGCTCGCGAACGCCGACGGCGACGCGGCCAACGGCGGCGTGTCGACCAAGCTCGTGCTCCACCCCGCCGGCCAAGCGACCGTCCGCCAGCGTGTCGTGCCGCTCGACGTCCAGATCTCGACCTACGGCCATCAGCCGGTCGCCGGCGGTCCGACTACGTATGCGATCAGCTCCGTCAGCGACGCGACCGGATCGCTCGGCAAGACCGCCGTGCAGGACATGTTCGCGCCCGCGGACTTCTTCGCGCTGACCGACGATCAGAAGCTCTCGAGGCCGGGGTTTGAGCCGATGGACTCGGGCATCGCGATCACCAGCGACGTGCTGTCGGCCGGGCCCGCGGTCACCGCCGCGTACGGCTACGCGACCGAGGTGATCGACCAGGCCGCCTCGAGCCAGCCGGTGAAGCTGCCCAAGACGACCGTCTCGGCGGCCGTCGCGGCGGCGCTCGCGCGCCAGAGCTCGGCCGCTCGGGTGCCCTCGCGCACCAAGGGCGATGGGCGGTTCCCCGCTCCGGGCACGCCCGTCAAGCTGTCCGAGCCGGCCTACGCGCTGAGCTCGCGCTCGACGCTCCAGGCGGTCGGCGCTACCGGGACCTACACGCAGGTGGCGGCGGCCAGGGCAGCGGCCACCACGGGCGGCCAGGTGGCCGCCGGCGATCTCCAGATCGTCGGCGCCGCCGAGGTGCTCGTATGACCGACGCGACCTCGACGTACTCGTACTTCCCGTACGCCCGCAGCGGCCTGGCGACCGCGATCACCGCCGCCCCGGCCGCGGGCGGGACGCGCGCCTCGGTCACGATCAACCTCGCGCTCAGCACCGGCGACCAGTTCTCGATCCCGATCGAGCTGTACGCGGCCGGCGACGTCAAGCGGCTCGACGGCGCGCAGATCGTCCGCACCGATCCGACCCCGGGCACGGCCAACCACCCGCCGTACTTCTTCCCGCTGATCGAGTTCGATCGCCCGGAGCTGCCGTGGCGTTCACGCCCGAGCCCGCGACGGCGGCGAGCGGCAGCGCCGGAGCGCGGCTGGCGCCATGGCTGACGCTGGTCGTCGTCGAGGCGGACAAGGTGACGGTGACAGCGGATCCGAGCGGGCTGTTGCCGCCAGTGCTGTCGGCGCCGCTGTCCGAGCTTCCGGAGTCGCTTGACGAGGCGTGGGCGTGGGCTCACGTCCAGGCACTGGGCACGGTCGCCCCCGCCGGACTCGAGGCCGCCAACGACGGCGCCCCGGAGACGGTCGTCTCGCGACTCGTGTGCGCGCGGGAGCTGTCGGCGAACACGTCCTACATCGCCTGCGTCGTCCCGACCTACGCCGACGGTGCCGACGTCGGGCTCGGCAAGACGCCGAAGGGTTCACTCGACTCGGCCTGGCCCCGGGACGGTCAGGATCCGGTGACGCTGCCGGTGTACCACTCCTGGTCGTTTACGACCGGCCAGGACGGTGACTTCGAGAGCCTCGCTCGGCGGCTGACCGCGATGCGATCGCCGGGCCAGGCCGGCTCCCGCGCGCTCGACGCGACCACGCCCGGCGCCGGCCTCCCGTCGGCCGGCGCGATCCGCCTCCAGGGAGCGATGTCGCCCACCAGCCCTGACTTCGGAGCGGCCCCGGCCGCCGCGTTCGCGCAGGCGCTCGAGCAGCAGCTTGATGCCCCGGCCGGGAGCGACCCGAGCTGGGCGCCGGTGCTCTCTCCCCCGATCTACGGACGCTGGCCGGCGCGCGTCAGCTCACTTCCGCCCGCCCCGCCACGGCGTCGCTTCGCGTCCTGGCTGCGCGAGCTGAACCTGGATCCGCGCCACCGGGCGGCGGCGGAGTTCGGCGCGCTCCTCGTCCGGCGCCAGGCCGACGCGCTGCTGACCTCGGCGTGGCGCCAGCTCGGCGATCTCCAGCTGGCCAACCAGGCGCTGCGCCAGTCCCAGCTCGCCCGCGCCGGCGGCCAGTCGATCCACGCGGGACGGCTCCAGCCGCGCGGCGCGGAGGCGGTCCTCGCGCTGAGCGCGCCGGCACACTCGCGGCTCCCGCTGGCGAGCAGCGCGCAGACCGCAAGCGCACGGACGGTCACCGCCGCGCTTGCCGCCGGCGCGCTCGGGAGCACCGCCCTCGGCCCGGCGATGCGCCGGCTGCTGCGGCCCGGCGGCCCACTCGCACGACGCTTCGATCCCTCCGGAGCGCTGCGGATCGACAGCGTGATCGCCACGCTCGCGGCGAGCAGGGCGGCGCTCGTACCGGCCCGGACCGCCCCCAACGGCACCCAGACCGCCGACTTCGTCTCGACCCTCACCGCCGCCGGCGTCGACGCGCTCGCCTATGGAGACGTGACGGTCACCTTCGTTGGGCCGAAGGGAGAACAGCAGTCAAAGACGCTCAACTGGTCATTGCTGCAACCGGCGTTCGCCGCGGCGCAGGGTCAGATCACCGGGCTGCTCAGCCACCTCGACCCGCCGGCACCGTCGCCCACCGACCTCACCGACCTGGCTGGCACCGTGCTCGCCGGACTCGACCCGGACACGACCGTGCCGGCGCGCGTCGCCGGGCGCCTGACGATCACCGACCCGGCGTGGAAGCCCGCCGACCCGCTCGAGCCGATGCTCGCCGCGCCTGACTTTCCTACGCCGCTGTGGCAGTCGCTGCGCGCGATCTCCCAGCAGCTGATCGTGCCGGCTCGAATCGATCCCGCCTGAGACCATCACCGTGCTCCAGACCAACACGACGTTCGTCAACTCGTTCATGGTCGGCGCCAACCACGAGCTCGCCCGCCAGCTGGTCTGGCGACACTTCCCGACCGACCAGCGCGCGACCTACTTCCGCCACTTCTGGGACGCGTCGGCCGCCGTACCGGACTCCGGAGGGGCGCTGCCCGATCTCGACGACATCCCGCCGATCGACCAGTGGAACCCGCGGACCGACCTGGCACAGGTGGCCGGCAGCGGGACGGCCGACCTGCTGGTGCTCGTCGTCCGCGGCGAGCTCCTGCGGCGCTTTCCAACGCGTCGGTGTTCGCCGTCCCGAGCGACGGGCAGACCCCACCGCAGCCCGTGTTCCCGGACCCGAGCAGCGATCCGGACGCCGCCACCGCGACCGAGCTCTACCCGCGCTTCCAGGGGCGGCTCGAGCCAGACCTCACGTTCTTCGGCTTCGAGCTGACGGCCGCCGACGCCGGCAAGTGGTTCTTCGTCCTCCAGCAGCACCCGACCGAGCCGCGCTACGGGCTCGAGCCGGCCGACCCGAGCGCCCTGAACAACCAGCTCGACGATTGGACGACGTTCTCCTGGACCAACCTCGCGGGCGGCGACACCGGCACGCTGCATCCCGGCGGAGGTGCCGTCTACGCGCCCGCCGCTCCCCCGGCCGCGGCCCAGTGGCCGGCGAACGCGGCCGGTCTCACCTGGGGGCGGGACGCCGCCACGATCGCCGCGATCCTGCTCCGGGACCCGTACCGGATCGCGATCTACGCCGACCCGATGGTCAACCCCCAGTGACTCCGGTCAGCGCCGCCGAACTGCCGACCGACGTCGCCGCGCTGCGAGCGCAGCTTGCACAGCTGCAGGCAGCGCAAGCAGCCGGGCAGATGCAGATCAACGAACTTCAGAACGAGCTGCGTCTCGCCGAGCGCAAGCGCGACCTGCCGGCGGTGAGCCGGCTCACCGCCCAGATCAGCGGGCTCCAGAGTCAGCTCACGTCGACCGCCGCCGAGATCGCAGCCCTGATCGCGCAGCTGACCGCCAAGGGCTACCCGCCCCCAGCCCGCCGGCCCGCAGATCGAGTCGCTGTCGGCGAATGTCCCGGTCGCGCTGCTGCCGGTCAGGCTCGAGACCCGCTGGGTCAGCGGCGCCGCCGGAGCCGAGCTGTGGATCCGGATCTTTCCTGACCAGATCCACTCCGACACGCACGAGCCGGAACTGACTGGCGAGGAGGGATGTGAGCTGGGGCGAGCACTTCTGGGTGATGCGATGGTGCGCCGGTGGCGGCGCCGACGCCCAGGCCGAGGCCTGGCGCCAGCTCGCGGGGAGGTTCGGCCCGGCTCGGGGCGCGTGGGTCGCCCCGCGCGCTGCGGCCGCTGAACCCTCAGGACGAGCCGAGCGCCCCGGTCGGCGACCCGGCGCAGCTCTCGCCGCCGCCGCAGTTCCCGAGCCCGGCGACACGCGAAGCCGCCTGGACCCGCGGGGCGATCGCGCGACTCCTGCCGGAGCGCTTCCTGGCGATCGGATATCAGGGAACGCTGCGGGCGTGTGCCGCTTGGGGCCAGCCGGTGACGCCCGAGCTGCGTCACGGGACCCGCACCGGGCGCGACGACCACGATCGTCGACGGGCTGCTGATCGACACCGACATGCAGTGGCTGGTCGACTTCGACCTCGCCTGCCAGGCCGGGATGGGGGTCAAGCTGGCGCTTCCCGCCGGGACCGCGAAGCTCGACCGGCTGGTCGTTCTCGGCGCCCGCCCGTCCGAGGCCGCCGCCGACGGAGCCACCGCGCTCAGCTCGTTGCTGACCGCCCACACCTACACCGACGGGTTCGAGCTGATCGCCCCCGGAACGCCGACCAACAACGGCGCGGTCACGCGCTCGGGCCTGGACCCGCCGTCCGACCCGCCGGCTCCGAGCCGGTGGCTCGCCCCCGACCCACTCAGCCCGGCCCCGGCGCAGACCACCGACGGCGCGCGCCTGACCGCCTCCCTCGGCCTCGGCCCCGAAGCGGTCGTCGACATCGATGGCTCCGACCGGGATCCGGAGCAGCTGACGCAGGCGGCGCTGCGCGCGCTGTGACCCGCCACGGGCGACTACTACATGCGCCAGCTGTTGAGGGGCGCCGTCAGCGACGCGGAGCTGGCGAGCACTGAAGCGTGGGTGATGGCGAACGTGCGCCCTGGCGGTGCGCTGCCGAGCGTTCGGATCGGGAGCCAACCCTACGGCGTGATTCCGGCCGGTTCGATCGACACCTGGGCGCCGGCCGCCGGCACCGTCAACGCCGCCGTCGTCAAGCTGCTCCGCG
>CAWIMZ010000019.1:0-167483 GCA_963837385.1 uncultured Solirubrobacterales bacterium | reverse complement strand
TACCCGGTCAGCTTGACCGGTGATGAGAAGCGGCTGATGTTGCTGATCTCGGCGGCGATCGTGAAGCCGGTGACCCAGCCGATCCCCGGGGCGCTCATCAACAACGGGATGTAGCGGTGATCGGCGCCGAGCGCTGCAGCCAGCGCTCGATCTCCGCGATCCGCCGGTCGAGATCGTCGATCAGCTCAACGCTCGCCCGGACGTGATTAAGCCACGGCTCCGGGAAATCCAGGCCGGCGAGCAGCCGGCGGCCGCCGGCTCCGAACAGGTCCGCCATCGGGACCTGATGGCCGAACGCGATCAGCGACGCGGGCACCCGGTTCTTGAGGATCGAGCGGTGCTTGACCAGGTGCAGCCGCCACCTCGAGCGCTTCCGCTCTTGGCGGAGCTCGGGCGTCGGCAGCCAGATCGCCGGCACCAGATCGCGGAACGACAGCTCCGCGAGCACGCGCGCGTCGATCCTGTCGGTCTTGCCCGCCAACGGCGCCAGCCCCTTGACCCGCTGCGCATCGGCGAGGAGCACCTCCCCCCCGTAGCGGACCAGCTCGTCGTGCACGAACCGAGCGCCGTTCATCGAAGCACGCCTGGATGTCGGCTACCCGCAGGTTCATGAAGGTGGAGATCGTGTTGTCAAAGGTGTAGTCGACGACCGAGATGTCCGGCTTGTCCGGGGTGGGTCCACCGCCCGGGTTCATAATCACCCAGGAGTTTGAGAGCTTGACCATGCACGGGTTCTCCTCCAACACCACTTGCCCGCCGAGAACCTCGCAGTAGAACGCGCGCGATCGAGCGACGCTCCGGACAGTGATGAACAGCGTGACGAGGAAGCCCTCGCTCGGGGCCGGAAGGTTCGCGAAGTCGATGTATGGCGTGTGCTCGGGCACGGCTTGTCACTCCCCGTTCGCTTTCTGGGACTGCGGCTATAGCGCCATCGCAGCCTAACTCCGCGGCGACTACGGAACCCGGGAGGGACCAGCGGGTGTGTGTCGATGGCAAGCGCTTGCCCCTGCTGGAGCCACGCGCGATCCGGAGCATCGATGCGCGCGTTCGTGCTGTCGCGTGGACGGGTCCCGCGATCGCTTCGGCGCCTTTGCGGTCGGCCGATCCGCTGCGACCGGCGTGCGACTGGCTCTTGAGTTCACGCGTGGGCGTCGCGCCAGGACCGCCCGCGCGAACGTGGTCCGTCGTGCGGGACACGGCGCTTGGTCTGGCGGCCTGGTCCGGTGTCAGCTGAACTGGTCATGAACCGCAGCTGGGCTTTACGGCCGGTCGTGAGCGACTTGATGGCGATCCCGATCTCCTGGACGATCCCATGTCGTACCTTCAGCACCTCTGTCGCTTCGCCGTTTGGCACTAGATACCAGGTGTTCAGGCCGATGTGGAGCGGGCGCGCTAACTTGAGTCGCCTGCGCGCCGCCGCGACGCTGGCGCCGGAGCGGATGCCGTTCAGCGCGTAGTACGGGTTCGCGGTCGAAGCCCACACGACCCGCCCCTTGAGTTGCTTGCGCTCATGGCTCGGAAGCCCATCGACTAGCTTCGGCGACGCGTATCCGACGCGCACGCCGATCGGGATCAGGCAGAAGAAGTCTTGGTACTTCTTGCCGTGCGACGAGCTGTGCGCGAACGCCCGGCGGGCCTGCGCGCGGGTATTCCGAGCTCGAGCTGGCCAAGCCTTCCCCCGCTCAGTGTGCCGGTCGCGAGCGGGCAGCCGGGGGGCAGCTGCACCGTTACGCCCTCGCTAGTCGCGGGGAGTCCCGCACCGGCCGCGTTCGAGGCTGTGATCGTGCATGTGAGCACGGCGCCCTCGTCGTCGGTCTTGACGGTGTACGTCGACTGGGTCGCGCCGTGCAGGGGTTTGCCGTTGCGCTTCCACTGGGCGGCGTACATCGTAGGGAAGTTGGTCCACGTCCCGGGCGAGCACGAGAGCTTTTCGTGCGCTTTCGGCGTCCCCGTGATCGACGGCAGCACGATGTCGACGGGCGGTCCGAGCTTTCCGACCACGGGCGGAGGCGCGATCACCGTGTAGTTGCTTGTCGCGGAGGTTGTCAGCCCGTCGGAGTCGGTGGCGACGACGGTGAAGCTGTGCGGCCCGACGGTGCTCGTGTCGATCGCGGCACCGTTTTGACACGGGCGCGGCGCAGCCGGCCGATCCAGGCTGCAGTGCCGCACCGGTGCCCGGCGCGCACGCATAGGACGCGTTGACGAGCTGTCCCACGGTGAACGTCGCGCCGTTCGCGGGCGTCGTGACCGATGCCGCGGGCGGAGCCGATTCGTAAGCACCAACGTCGCACGCCGTCCCGGCTGCGTCAGGGCGGGCGAAGCCCCGCTGGTCGGTCGCGGGGCACCGCGCCTTGTCGCCAGCGTCGACTGCAGCGCTGCCGGCACCCAATGCCATCGTCTGCGTCGGTCCGCCGTCATCCGCCAGGGGCTCCAGCTTCGGATCGCCGCTGGGGAGGTCAAAGCCGCAGTCGGCGCCCAGCTCGAGGCTGTGGTCGGAGCTCGAGACGTCAGCGTCGCAGTCGTTCGTTCCCGAAGTACCCCCGGTGTTGCCCGACACGATCGTGTTGACTGCGCTGACGGTGCTCGCCCCGAAGACCCCGGCACCCGCCTCGGCGTCGGCCGGCGAGAGGTGTTGTCGGCGATCGTGTCGTTAGTGAGCGTTGTGGCGCCACCCCCGAGGTACAACCCGGCGCCCTGCGCCGCGGTGTTGCCGGACACGGTGCTGTTGGTGATCGTCATCGTGCCGCCGTCGAAGTAGACCGCGGCACCCTCACCAGTAGCAGGGCTATTGCTGGAGGCGCCGTTGCCGCTGAGCGTGCTGTCGTCAATCGTCAGCGTGCCGGCGCCTGGTTCTCGAAGGCGACCCCAGCGCCGTTGCCACAGCAGGTGATCGTGTTGCCGCTGATCGTGGTGTCGGTGATGTCGAGCGCGCCGGGGTTGACGCTGTCGTTGAAGTAGATCGCGCCGCCGTCCACGTCGTCGGTCAGGTTATTCGCGAATACGTCGTTGTTCAGCGTGAGCGTGGCGGTGGCGCTCGAGTCAAAGCCGATCCCACCGCCGCTGTTGTCATTGTTCGCGCTGCCCTGGACGTTCATCCCCGAGAGCGTGACGCTCGAACAGCGCCGCTCACAGAGAACACCTGGCCGCCGTTGCCGTCGATCGTCGTGGCTCCAGCGCCCGTACCCGCGCCGTTACCGTCGATCTCATTCTCGCCGTGATGTCGAGCGTGCCGTCGCTGAGCACGTAGTCCCCGGCCGCAACATCGATGACGTCCGGAGGGTTCGGATGCGCGTCGATCGTGTTCATCGCCTGCCGCAGCGACGTGCATGTGGCCGGAGCGGGCGAGCACGTTCCACTTCCGCTGTCGTCAGCCGTTGTCGTGACGCTGTACGTCGCGGCCAGCGCCGAGGTGGCAAAGACAGCCAGCAGACAAAACGTGCACAACGCGATGCGCGCCCAAACACCCGGTCGACCCCACGAAGCCATGCCCACCCCTCTCGCACGAGCGGCCAACCCTGTCATCCCCATGCAGCCGCGTTTCGCCGATCATAAACCAGACCAAGAGGGGCAGGCATAATCCCCGGCCCATCGACCCGCGCGAACCGGGACGTCGAAAAGCGCGCGGTTCTCGACCCAACCCGACGCCCAGATTCGCCCAGTCCCGGGCGCCTCGCCACCGCGGTCCGGACGATCGGTTTCGTCGCAGTCAACGGTCGCGCCGCGCCACCGCCCTGGCGACATTTGGCGCGTCTGCCCAACGATATCCGGCCTAGCGCTTTGCCACGGTTGCGATAGTCGCGCCGACCGCGTGGCCGTGACCGCCGGCGACCACCGAACTGTGTGCTCCCCACAACCGGCGGCTGCTGACAGACGACCGCGGGCTCGCGGCGTCGCGCCTCCCTGACGGACGAATCTCGCACCGCCGGTGACGTCGAGCTCGAGCTGCTGCTCTCGCGGTCGCGGAAGTCGTGCCCGACGACGATGTCCGACTCCGCGACGGTCGAAAGAGTTGTGCGAGTCGTACGACCCGAGGGTGTCGACGGAAGCGCGAGAAGTCGCTGCGGGCGGCTTGCTTATGGATGCTGGCCCAGGAACCTGATGTCGATCCGGCGAGGGTCCCAGAGGCGACTGGGGCGCCCATCCGCCGTCATCGCCGGCGCGACCGTAACCGACTCGACGGTGTCGGTGATCAGCCGTCGCCAAGCCGCTAACCGCTTCGCGGGTTCGCGCAGCTTGTCGATGTCGTCAGGACCGATGATGTTGCTCTCGCCCGGATCGCCGAGTCGGGCCCGGGCGGCGTGCGCGTCATCGAGGGTCTTGGCGAGTTTCTCCAAGGTCTCCTGGCTCGCGGGCCGGCCCAACAAGCCAAGCTCGCCGAGCTGCCGGATCGTGTCATCGAGATCCGCGTTGGCGCGTTCGATCGCCTCGTCCGCCTCGCGGATCTGCTGCCTGCGCGACGCGCGTCGGTGCGCGTCGGCCGTGGCCGAGTACGCCCGGACCGCGTCCAGCACCATCTCCTCGACGCGGTCGGCCTTGACCGCCGCTCGTCGCTGGCAGCGGTTCGCGCTCGTATCGCCGCAGCGGTAGCTGCCGCTGTCGGAGTTGATCACCATCCGCGAGGCGCACGTCCCGCACCGCAGCACCCCCAGGCGGGCCAGCAGCCGCTCTGACTTGGCCTGGCGCCCGCGCGAGACCGTCCGCCGCTGCACCCGCTCAAACAGCCCGCGATCCTTGACGATCGCCTCGTGAGCCTGCGGGTTGTGCAGCTCGCCGAAGTGGATCTCACCCAGATACATCCGCGAGCGCAGCATCCACGCCACACCGGAGAGCGCGCGCTCGATCCCGTTCTCGGCCAGCAACGCCTGGATCTCCACCAGCGACGCGCCCAGGTCGCGGCGCTTGAACGCCCGCACCACGACCTTCGCCGCCGCGGGCTCGACCACCAGCACGCCGTCCTCGCCGCGCACATACCCGACCGGGATCCTCGGGTGCGGATAGACACCCCGCGCCACCGCCCGCGCCTGAGCCGCCGTGACCTTCTCGCCCGTGATCTCAGCAAAGTATTGGAACACCGACCCGAGCATGTTCGTCGACAGGCGCTGCGCCGCCGTGCCGTTCGTGAGCTTGCCGTGGTCCAGCGCGAAGATCTCCCCGCCCGCCCTCTCCACCCGCTCGATCACCTCCAACTGCACCTTCAGCGAGCGCACCAGCCGATCGAAATACGCCACCACAAGCTGATCGGCCCGGCCGGCCTCGATCATCTCAATCGCCGCCAACAGACCCGGGCGCCTGGACAGCGGCAGCCTGCCGCTGACATCGATCTCGGGAAACGGCGAGGCAACAAGCCGCTCACCACGGTCCCTCGCCCACCGCCTGGCGGCCTCGATCTGCACCTCGGGCGAGTGAAAGTGCTCGTCCTCCCGTCGCCCTTCTCGCTCACGCGGACGACCACCACATCTCTGGGCTTCGACATGCGACCCCTCTCGACGGGAGACTAACGCCTTTTAGGCGCTTAGGACCCGACCGGCGAGAAGGCGCGGGAGGTCAAGGCACGCTACCGGGGCGTCTGCCGCGGCTGCGGCGCGCCGACGAGCCCGCGGGGCGGCAAGGGCGACGCGTACGAATACTGCAAGCGCTGCCGTCCCGGGGCGATCGCGCGGCAATGGACCCGCGAGCGGGTCCGTGAAGCGATGCGCGCCTGGCGAGCGCGCTACGGCGCTGCCCCGTCCTCCTACGACTGGTCGCGCACCCACGCACGCCGACGCGGCGGCGAAGCGCTCAAACGACTACAAGCCGGAGAATGGCCCGCGCCGTCGACTGTCATCGATCTGTACGGGAGCTGGGCGGCGGCCGTCGCCGACGCCTTCGGCGGCGCCTAAGCGTTCGGGTGTCAATGCCGTTGACATACGGACGCGCGCTCGCGCTTCGCCGTCTGTGAACGGGAGCGCCGAAGGTCGCCGCGCGCTTCTGCCAATCGTCCCTCGGGGAGGCGCGACGCCGCGAGCCCGCGGTCGTCTGTCAGCAGCCGTCGGTTGTACGGAGCCCACAATTCGGGGATCGCCGGCGGTCACGGCCACGCGGTCGGCGCGACTATCGCAACCGTGGCAAAGCGATCACGCCGCCGGCCGTGGCCAGGGCATCGCTGCGTCGCCGAAGCACGCGCGGGGCTGTGCCCGCCGCGTCAACAAAAGCGATCGCGCCGTACGCAGACCTGTCGCTGGGACCTTGACCGGCTGCGGACGTGATACCCGGCGGTCGCGTGGGCTGCGTACCCTTTGATGAGCAGTTCGTCCTCTTGGACAGGTTGAAGCGCCTGGTCGACCTCAGCGGCGTATTCGCCGGGCTCAGCCCGGTCGAGTGCGGGACGCCGCCGATGGTCGACGGCACGATGTCGGCCGCAGGAGCGAAGCCGTCGCGGCGATGGGTTCCGCACTCTGGGAGGTCCGACTCGCGCCCGTGTGACCGACGCGGAGGATTCCGGTGGCCGACAGACCACCCCGGTCCGAGGCTGTGGCTCTGACCGCGGAGAGCTCAACCGGCCCGTCGCCATGCCTGGTCGAGATCGACCGGGTTGGAGGCAACCCACGGCCGTTCCCAACCTCCAAGGCGGAGCAGCGCGGCGAGGATCTCGCCGGTGTACCCCCACACGACTGCGCCATCGAGAACAAACGCTGGGCCGTGCCAGCCGAAGCGTGTGCTGAGCATGATGCGGTTGTCGGGGTCGGCCAACGCTGTGAACGGGATGCGCATCACACGGTTGGTCTCGCCGGGGTCGATCGCGCTGACCGGCGATGGCGTGCGCCAGTGGGCGAGCACGCCTGTCACGTCGAATCGCGACGGTGGGATGTGCAGGCGCGGCAGCACGATCAGCGGCTCGACGGCTGCCGGGTCCACTCCGGTCTCCTCGGCGGCCTCGCGGATCGCGGTTGCGGGCGGCCCTGCGTCGCCGTCTTCACGCGCGCCGCCGGGAAAGGCGACCTCGCCGGCGTGGTCGCGGAGCTTGGGCGCCCGCTGCTGCAGCAGGACGTCCGGCCCGTCGGCACGGTCGGTCGCGATCAGGATCAGGACCGCGGCCTGCCGCTCGGCGGCCGTGTCGGTACGGGATCGTTGCGGCTTAGTTCTTCCGGGCGAGCCGCGGCAACCGCATGGACAAGGCCCACGAGCGGCGCCGGCACGACGGCTGGCCCGAGATCTGTCCGCACCAGCCAGCGAGCGACGTCATCGGTCAGCGACCGGTCCACATTCAGAAGTCTGACGCGCTTCTCTTGTGACAACACAGTCATCGGCTCCGGCGGCGCCTGACCCTCCTTCGTCGCCAACGCGATCGCTCGAGGCGAGAGGGCGGGAGGAGCAAAGCAATCGTCGGGTCCGTCGCGGCCGGACGCGCGCGTCCCGCTCTCCGCGCAAGCGGGACTGGTGCCAGCGTCCCGCCGTAGACTGCTCCTGCCTGGAGAAAGCGTGAAGATGAGAGGCGAGATGCACATCAGTGGCGGGCCGACCTCGGACAGCCTCGCTGAGTCTCAGAACCCTCGTGAGGATCAACCGGCTCTTGCCGCCGAAGGCGGCACACAGATTGTCTGGGAGGACCGGTGGCACGAGGAGGAGATATTCGCGAATCGCCTGTCTTTCTACATCCTCGCGCAGTCGTTTCTCGTGGTAGCCGCAGTGATGGCGACGCTCTCTAGCGACGGAACCTACCGCTGGCTTCCAGTCGCGCTGACGATCGATCTGACTGGTCTGGTAGTGACAGTTGTTTTCTGGTACGCGTTTACGGAGAACCTACGGAGGCTTGACGCTCTCAAGGACATCGTGTCGGAAGGCAGCGCCGAAATCGGCGTCCGTGGCTACAAGGAGATCGGGGCGATTAGAGCGGCTCACCACGAACGCCGCTCGCGTCGAGGTCTACCGATTCTTCCGAGGTGGTCTCCGTCGTGGTGGCTGGCTCACGGGATACCTGTTTTCCTTGGAAGCATGTGGGTTGGTCTCATCGTCGAGGCGATCGTGGCGGCCGCCTAGCCGCTGGGTTTCGCAGTGATGGTTTTCCGTGTCGATGCCGGGAGCACGGGGCGGTCCCGGCCGCGCGTGGCCGGGCATCAAAATCGGCTGGTGGGCGCCGAACCCTGGCCGGCCGCGCGGCGGGGTGGAAGGCTACACCGAAGGGCATGGCACGCCCGCCGGCGCGGACTTCCGGTACCTGCTCGAGCAGCTTGGAGCGAACCCGAGGGATGGCGCTCGGCGTTCGCTTCCCCCAACGGTTGGAACGACGGTGTATGCGGAACCGCCATGCACAAACTTATGTTGATCCCTCTTGTGGCCTTGTCACCCATCAAGCCTGAAGGAGAGAACCCGCAATGAGTACCCACAAACCCGGAGATCGCTACATAGATTGGCTGAATGTGGCAGACCATGGCGATCAAATGTTTAAGGCATCGCGCGAGGCATACGAAGCAACCGGGCGAGGGTTCTGGGTGACGAGTGACGAAGAGCAGGTCAAGGCGTTGGGAAAGAGCGAGGCGATGTACTACGCCGCTGCTCGGATGCCAGACCTGCTACGCCGCTTTGTTGACGACGGACTGGTAGGCGCTGGAGACCCGGCAAGTCGGAACTTCAAGGCGATGGTCGATACCTACGATCCGACCACGCAGTTTGTAGTTGTCGGTTGTGAGGACGACCAGCTATTCGTTCACATCGTGACGGGACACGAGGCGGGAGAATGAGCTGCCGCTCGTGGCCCAAGAATGGCCCAAACGTCGCGAGAGCGACCTCAGCAGCTACGGGCAATGGAACCTAAGTCAGATCGAAAACGTGCCGGGTTTGCAGGGGATTAGCACCGATCGTGGCCCAGCGTCGTTTGCAGCGGCGGGGTCTACGGAACCCCCCCGAAGGTCGGGACGTCGAATCTCTCCGGGCGCGCTCCCTTCGGGCGGCCCTCCCTCTTCTTATGCGCTCGTCAGCGCTCACGGGCGCGCCTGATGGACACGACCTTGGCCTGCGGCCCGTAGCTGTCGCATAACGGACAGACCGGCGGGTATGCGTCTTCTGCGCGTGGCGCTGGGGCACCGTACGGCACGACCCACCCCGTTTTCTGTCGTCCGTGTGTGGCGCAGTCCGTTTCCACGTCGTACAAGTCTCCTGCGCCTTCGCCTACGCCTCCCATGATCACGTCACTAAATGCCTCAGCCCAGCCGCTCACGTCCGCTCCTTTCGCTGTCTAACCTACGCCTTTGGAGTAGAAAACTACAGTTGCCACTCCTGCTGCCCCGCAGATCGGCCGTCAGACTCACTTATCTGGCCGCTGGAGCGCCTTGGAGCGCCCAGTCGACCTAGGCGCGTCCCTCTCTGTCAACGTCCGGCGAGACGCTCACCATCGAGGAATCAATGACCTTGAGGGCGAGAACGGAGAACGCCGGACATGTTGGAGACGACCACGAATGGAGCTGGAGCGGCGGTTGAGGCTGCTGCCGCCGGCCGCGAAGACCAGCGAGGCGTAGACGAGCTGGGATTCGTGGCCGGCGGGCGCGCCGCGCCGCAGGGGGTCCCCGGGCCCGAGCACGTGCCTGACCCGGAGCTGGTCGAGCAGGCCAAGCGCCGCTCGTTCACCGCGGACTACAAGGCGCGGATTCTCGCGGAGGCTGACGCGTGCACCCAGCCGGGTGAGGTCGGCGAGCTGCTGCGCCGTGAGGGCCTGTACACGTCGCATCTGACGTACTGGCGCAAGCAGCGCAAGGACGGGGCGCTCAAGGAGCTCGGGCGTCCGCGTGGCCGCAAGCCGGCCGACAAGCGCGATGCGCAGATCGCGACGCTGACCCGTCGGGCCGAGCGCGCGGAGGCGGAGCTGGCGAAGATGAAGCGAGTTGTGGAAATTCAGGGAAACGTCTCAGCGCTGCTGGAAGAGATGCTCGGCACCGACAGCGCGACCAGGAGCACCGAGCGATGATCGCCGCCACGGTCGAGGAACTCACGCCGTTGATCGGGACCCGGCCGGCGTGCCGGGCGCTGGGCGCGTCGCCGGCGACGATCTACCGCCGCCGCAGGCCGCCTAAGCCCAGGGCGCCCAAGCCGCGGCCGACGCCCGCCCGGGCGCTGTCCGAGGCCGAGCGCGGGCGAGTGCTCGAGGTGCTCCACTCGGAGCGGTTCGTCGACATATCGCCGGAGGAGACCTGGGCCACGCTGCTGGACGAGGGCAACTACCTGTGCTCGACGCGGACGAAGTACCGGATCCTCGCCGCGCATCACGGAGGGGTCCGGGAGCGGCGCGATCAGCTCACCCACCCCGCCTACGCGAAGCCGGAGCTGCTCGCCGAGCGGCCCAACGAGCTCTGGTCCTGGGACGTCAGCAAGCTCAAGGGTCCGGCCAAGTGGACCTACTACTACCTGTACGTGATCCTCGACGTGTTCAGCCGCTACGTCGTCGGCTGGGCGGTCCAGTACCGGGAGAACGGGCAGCTGGCCAAGGCGCTGATCGAGCAGGCGACCGACCAGCAGAAGATCACCCCCAAGGTGCTGACATTGCACGCCGACCGCGGCGCGCCGCAGCGCGCCAAGCCGGTGGCTTTCTTGCTCGCCGACCTTGGTGTCACGAAGACGCATAGCCGCCCGTACACCTCCAGCGACAACCCGTACTCGGAGTCGAACTTCAAGACCCTGAAGTACAGGCCCGAGTTCCCCGAGCGGTTCGATGACATCGAGCACGCCCGCGCTCACTGCCGGCAGTTCTTCCGCTGGTACAACCACGAGCACCGGCACTCCGGGATCGGGCTGATGACCCCAGCCGCCTTCCACCACGGCCAGGCGACCGACCTACACGCCGCCCGAGGGCACGTGCTCGACGCCGCCTATGCCGCCCACCCCGAGCGGTTCGTCCGCAACCCACCCGTCCCGCCGGAGCTACCGACAGCCGCGTGGATCAACAAGCCAAAGGAGGTCACCGCCGCTCACTAATTTCGAACGCGAAGCGTCTCACCGGACTTGACAGGCTCCGCGTCACCTCGAGTGCGAACTCGGTCGTCCTTCAGCCGCTGAACTGCGGAGAGCTCACGCTGCTTAGGCACTGGCTCGTGAGCCGCTCGTCGCGCGTCTTTGGAACCACGACGCCTCTCTGAGGCGATCGAACGGGCCTTCGGATCGGGCGCCGACCAAAGCGATGCCGCCACCGTACTCGTCGCCGAAGCAGCAGCCCTTTGGCGCGATCCAGGACTACTCACTCGCCGCCGATCCCGGGTACCTCCGCGAGCTATCGAAGCTGTGCGATGTGCGTGTCGGCTCGCTGAGTATCGAACCTCATCGGAGAGGCGATCTCCGCCCAGAGCATCAGCGCGAACATCTCCCTCCGGCATCAAGCGGGCCCGACGCGTCGACCGGTCCCGACCTACTCCGCGCACACACAGCGTGGCAATACCGCTTTCCGTGATCTTTGGGGGTTTGCGCTGCGCGCTCACCTAATCGTGCTCGAGCCGGCCGGTGCGATGATCCTCCGGGTGAGGACCGAACGATTTGTCGCCGCGATCCGTCCGTTCGT
Organism: uncultured Solirubrobacterales bacterium; assembly: GCA_963837385.1. Classification (GTDB taxonomy): domain Bacteria; phylum Actinomycetota; class Thermoleophilia; order Solirubrobacterales; family Solirubrobacteraceae; genus Palsa-465. Next base: position 155,965 of record CAWIMZ010000019.1, on the reverse strand, counting down.
GGAGGCGGGCGTCGTGCCAGGGGCTGTAGTCGGCCTGCGACACGCCGGCGAGACGACCGTCGACGTGATGGGAACGACCACGCCTGCCGGCGACGATCCGTTGCTCGTCGACGCCCAGGTGCGGATCAGCTCGAACACGAAGCCGATGGCGGCGGCGCTGACCCTGCTGCTGGCCCAGGACGGTGTGCTGAGCCTCGACGACCCCGTCGAACGCTTTCTTCCCGAGCTCTCTGATCGTCGCGTCTTGCGGCGCCTGGACGGCCCTCTCGACGAGACCGAGCCGGCACGGCGGTCGATAACCGTCGAGGACCTGCTCACCATGCGGTTGGGCTTCGGCTGGGTGTTCGAGAGTGAATGCCCCGCCGTAGGCAGAGCGACCGAGCTCGAACTCGGGTTCGGCCCGCCCGACCCGCCGGCTCTCCCCCACCCGACGAGTGGATAGAGCGGTTCGCGAAGCTGCCCCTCCTCGAGCAGCCGGGCAGTGTATGGCGCTATGAGCTGGCGTTCGCGGTCCTGGGCGTCCTGGTCGCCCGGGCGACCGGCCGCTCCCTCGACGTAACCCTCGCCGACCGCCTGTTCGAGCCGCTCGGGATGACCAAGACCGCATTCGTGGCCGATCCAACACGCCTCGTCCCCGCCTTCGTCCGGCGCGAGAACGGGCTCAAACCTTTTGATGATGTCGCCAACAGTCGATGGGCATCTCCGCCCCGGTTTCCGGACGGGCGGGGCGGCCTAGTGTCGACCGCCGGCGACCTTCTGCGCTTCGCGGGGATGCTGCTCGACAGCGGCGGTGGGCTTCTGACACCCTCTTCAGTGATCGCCATGACCAGCGACCAGCTCACTCCCGAACAGCGGGCGGGACTGTCGGCGGCGACGTTCCTCGATTCCGCTGGGTGGGGCTACGGGGTCGGCGTAACCGACAGCCCAGCCGGTCGCCGTTACGGCTGGGGCGGCGGACTCGGAACGCTGTGGTACTCGTGGCCGGCGCATGATCTCGCGGCCGTCCTCATCACCCAGGTCCTCCCACCATCAGCCGAGATGTTCGAAACGTTCACGACCGCAGTAGAAAACAGTCTGACGGGCTGAACCGCGCGAACCCCGCCTGCCGTCCGAGGGCAGCTCTTTCAATCTTCGCTACCCGGAAGACAAGAGCCCTGCATCCGACAACGACGAGTGCAGACGCGTTCACGGCCACAACGGCGTCGTTGTCCAACGATCGCTTTCACGATCCTGCCTGCTCACGGTGAGCTATTGCTTCGGCGACGCCTCGATCGCGCCGGTCGCCGTCGGCGGACGATTGGTTCGCCACGCGAGCGATCGTCCCACCGGACCCGCTTTATGTTCGAACGCGCCCCTGGCCGCCGCCCGAGCTCTCGCTCTGCGCGGGTAAGGGGTACGGCCGGTGCGTCCGCACGTGCGTACGGACCTCGACGGAAACGCCAAGCGAGCGAGGTAGCGTGACCCGGTGTGACGGCCAAGGCGTCAACTGCGGGAACGGGTCGGGTTCTCGAGCGTCGCCGAGCGGTCGCCCTGGCGCGTCACTATCGCGAGTTCGAGGGCCTCTCGATCAGGGAGATCGCCGGCCGTCTTCGGCCGCTCGCCCGCGACGGTCAAGGCGTACTTCTACGACCCATGTTGGCGATCGTCTCGATCAGCCCGACGGCGCGCTTGAGCGCTGGATGCCACCAGCAGCAATAGTATCCGAGTACCTGTTAGGCTGACGTCAGTCATCTTACACGCAGGAACTGACAGGCCTAAGTGGATGGTCTGAGAGGGGGAACGCATGAGACGTCGCAGTTTGTGGGTTGTATTGAGCGCTTTGCTCACACTGCTGCTCGGTAGTACCGGCATCGCGGCAGCCGGTACGAGCCACGGCTCGCGGAGCAGTGTCGCGGCCAAGAGCCTCAAACGCACAGGGGCGTATGAGACAACGGTGCGGTACGTCGCCCAGTTCTATCCGTTGCTCTTCACATACAACCAGGCGAAGTCCTTCAACCGGTTCATCGGACCGGAGAAAGTCACTCCGCTCTACCATGCTGTGGTCGCGATCAACGTTGACACCCTGTATGCGAGCACCGCGCTGAACCTGACGGATCAGCCGGTGATCCTCAAGGTTCCGGCGACCACGGCCACGTACTCAATTCTCCAGCTCGACCCCTACGGCGACGTTTTCCAGACGGCGCTCGCGCCGACGGCGTCCGGCGGGACCTACGCCCTCTACGGGCCTGGCTTCACCGGCACCCTTCCGCCTGGGGTCATCCCTGTCGCAGAGCCGTTGAACTACTCGAATTTGCTCTTCCGGGCCGATAAGGTGTCCTCAACCGGCCAGGACGCAACCTCAGAAGCCGAGCAGTTCCGGGAGGGCCTGTTCACTCAACCACTCTGCGCCTATCTGCATCAGTCCTGCCCCGCGGGAACTCCGGCTGGCGGCTTCGCTCAAATTCTTCCCGAGCGCAATTTCTCGTTCCCGGTCAAGTCGGTGATCGACGCGCTGGCCGACAAGCATCAGCTCATATTCCTGAAGATGCTCCAGACGGCCGTCCACGCTCCCAACACGCCGCCCATGTCGCCGGCCCAGCAGGCACTGTCGAACCGTTTCGACCGCGTGTTCCGCCAGCTCGGCGCGAACGCGTCCAGCCTCCGTGCCGGCGTCCGGGCAGCCCACGCCTTGATCATTAGGAGCTACCTCACCCATACGGGCCCGACGAACTGGGTGCACTTCAATAACATCGGTAATTGGGGCAAGCAGGTCCTCCAGCGGTCCGCGATTACCGAGTTCTGCCAGTACTGCAACTCGATCAGCACGGCGGGGTATTGGCATGCGTTCAAAGACGGCCAAGGCATGTCGCTCAACGGCAGCAGCCCGCGCGGCTATGTGCTGACCTTCCGCAAGGGACAGGTGCCCACGGCAACGCGCTTTTGGTCGGTGACCGCGTACACGCCGCAGGCAATCGAGCTCATCCCCAATCGGGCACAAAAGTACGAGGTCGCGAGCTACACGCCCGGGCTCCATTACAACACCGACGGCTCGCTCACAATCTACATCTCAAGGACGCGGCCACGGGGCGTACCGATGGCCAACTGGCTGCCGGTCTGGCGCTTGAAGTTCAACCTGATGCTGCGCATCTACGGCACCACAGACAGCGCGAAAACGTATGTTCCGCCGGCGATCAGCGAAGTCCGCTAGGCGTCACATCGAACGGCAGCGCCTTCGATCGCTCTCCCGGCATCTCTCGGCGGACGGAAAGCCCCGCGTTAGCGGGGCTTTCCGGCGTCCAGGCCGCGCGAGCGCCACGGCACCCGGCGCTCGCGCCGGCGCGGCGCCGGTTCGAACGCGTGGGATGGTGGCGCGGCGGCTGCTCGCTGCGGTGGCGTTCGGCACCGTCTTACCGCTGCTCGCCGGACCGGCTGGAAGAGATCCTGCTCCAGAGCGGGAAGGAGCGGGGCGGCGTGATGTCGCCCTCGAGCCGCCCGGGCCGTCCCCAAGGGACAGGGCACCGACGAGCTTAGTCGCGTGCCTTCATCGAGCACATGACGAGCGAGCGGATGGAACACGTCGGCATCGTCATCGAGGACCTCGCGGGCGAGGTGGCGTTCTTCGCCACGCTCGGACTCGCGCCGCGGGGCGAGGCGCCGGTCGATGGTGATTGGGTGAACGGCGTCGTAGGGCTCGAGGGCGCTTGGGCGCAGATCGCCATCCTGCAGACTCCAGACGGGCACGGACGCCTCGAGCTGACGAAGTTTCACACGCCGTCGATCGACGGCGGCTACCAGCGCGCCGGCGAACGCTTCGGGCGCCACGTCGCGTTCGCCGTCGAGGACATCGACGTCGTCCTCGCTTGCCTACGAGCCCGCGGCGCAGAGCTCGTCGGCGAGCTGGGGCGCCACCAGGACAGCTACAGACTCTGCTATGTCCACGGCCCCGAGGGGATCATCGTCGACCTGGCGGAGTAGATTGACTGACCGGGCCGTCCGCGGCAGCCGCCTCGCCAGCGTTGGGACGACCCTCTGGACGGGGGGAGCCATCACATGCTTTGGCGAGCTCCAGACGAAAGTTGCGGCGGCCCACAAGCGGTGCGTGGAACCGATCGACCTGCTCGTCGCCAATTTCGAGACGCGGCGTGTCGACGGCAGCCCGGCCGTCATTGCCGATCAGCCGGACGTTCCGCCTTGGAATGAACTCGGGTGCGATGCCGAGCCGACTGCGCGGCCGCGAAGGTGCTACCGATGGCCAGACTCGTGCCGGCCAGCAAGCGCCCAGGCGCTGTCGCTTTTTGACCAAGCAGGCGTCAGCTCGAGCGCTCCGATTCTTCCCGGTTGGACGAATTCCGCTCGTCTCGCCGGAGCGGGTGCCCGACGTCAACGAGGGCTCGCATCCGTTCCATACGAGAAGAGATTGGGGCTCGATTCGGCGGGCCGGCGCTCCTGCTCCGCGTCGAAGCAGAAGCTGGGCGCCGTTACGCCACGGCAACCGGGGCCGACATGGGCGGAGTTAGTAGCTGAACACGGTCGTATCGTTGCCGGCCCACTCCCACAATGGGGTCGCACCGGCGATCCGGGCGTTCGATACCTTCTCGGCGTCGCCGAGGTCGCGAGCTTCGACGCAGATCGGGCAGAGCCAGAGCTCGCCGCCGCCGTCTGCGAACTGTTCGAAGAGCCGCGCGATCGGCGGGCAGCCGTTGCAGGCGACGCCTTGGGCCTCGCCCGGCAGCCCAAGCCGGACCGCCTCCTTCGTTACCCATATCACGACCTGCTTGCCCTGGCTTAGCGCGGCGGTCGCGACGAGGAATGCTACGAGCACGCGCTCGGCGTCCTCAAGCCCGGTCGCGAGATTGACGAGGACCTTGTCTTTCGCTGCGGCTTCCATCATTGGTCCTTGATAGGACGATCGGTCGTACGAGAGTCTGGAGCACGCGCTGGCCTGCGCGCCACTCGCGGGACGAGCGCTTTGGGCGAGCGAGCAGGGCGACTCCCGCGCGCGGCTGGCGGACTCCTCCCTCGCCGGGAGAAATGCAGCACGGTGGGCCCTGGCTCTCGCTCCTGAGCAAGACCAGCAACGTCGAGATCGCCTGCTGCCGAGAGCGCCGCTTTCCCAGATTGCGGAAGAGCTCACGGCGCTCGCCGACGCTTGTGGATCGGACGAGCAGCAGCGCTGTCGCGGCGCCCGCGGAGACCGCTGCATCTGCCCGGCGGAGCGGAGACCGCACGTCGGCGTGACCCTCCCGTGTCGCCCACCGAGGTAGAGCAGCGGGCTTGCCCGAGGCGGCTGAGTGCTTGCATGAACCGGGACCCGGCGCCGTCCGCAAGCGCTTGCGGGGTTACCGGCTCAGCGCCGCGGTGCGCGAAGCATCAGCCGACTACCTGGATGCCGCACCGCGCCGTTCGCCAAGAGGAATCGTTACGAGCGCCGCGATCGGACGAGCGCTTTGCCAGGAAGGCAGTCGCCCGCAGTCGACCGGCCCGGACGATTGCAAAGGCGACGACAGGATCGTCCGGCCGTCGGCGTCGGCGCTATCGCAATGCCACGAGAGCATTCACGGCCGCCCCGACGACGGGACGATCGAGTTCGACGGGACGCGATCACGCGGCGTCGGCCACCGCGACGATTCCTTTTCTTCTCGCACGGGCGGGCAGCGCGCTATCGCAATGGCGACGTTCCAATCGTCTCAATCCGGCTCCGGCCGCACCCGAGCCGCGCCACTCCGTCCGCGGTCCGGAGCAGCGCGCGGCGAGACCCGCGTGGTCAGCCCAAGGTCCTCGCATTGGGGCCCGAAGCGCACCCGCAAAGAGCGGAATGCGCAGCGTCGACCGCAGTGCGCGCACCGCTCCGCTCGGCGCTAGGGATGCGTTGCCGCCTGTTGAGGCGCCACTACGATGGGTCGATCGGCGTGGTGATGCCGAGACTGTACCCAAGGGCCGCCGCGGCGTCGAGGCACAGATGTCTGCGGTAACGAGGGCCGATCAGTTGTACTGGCTGAGGGAGATCGTCCGCGATGGCGACGGGAAGTGCCACGGCTGGGAGGCCGAACGCGTTGACGGCGATCGTCATGCACAGGCCCTGGACGATTTCAGCCACTCGGCGGTGGTCCGGCCCTTGCCCGCTTCGAAGGGAACGTCGGCCACCTCGAGCAGAGCCGACGAGACGTGCTTTGTGTCGGGTGGCATCGGTCGTGAGACCCCGTACGCGAACGAGCGACGCGGCCGATCCTGGGCGCCACCACGCCGTGTTCGGAAACGTGTCGGATCGCGCCGCCCGGTTCGCTGGACGCAGTGCCGCTCAGCTCGCATTCGGCCCGCGTCCGCTCGGGGGCGACGAGCCTGTGTGGCGCTAGGTCGTAGCGCGCCGCGAGCGACAGAATGCGGACCGTCTCGGATGCCTTGCGCGGTGCGATCACGCCCTGGACGATGGCCGTACCATTTCCGGCGATGAGCACGAGCGCCTACGCGGAGCGCCCGGCAGCGGCGTCGGCGCCGGCGCTGTTTGGCCGTGTGATGGGGCTCGTCGCCGTGACGGTTGGGTTCGCGACGTTGGGCGTTTGGCTGGGCCGAAACTCGGGCGGCGCGACGTGGTTCATCTCCTGGCTGGTCGCGATCGCCTGCCTGTTCGGCCTCCAGTTCGCAAACGCGCGGGGCAATACCGGACTCGCGTTGGTATTGCTTTTCGCGTTTGGCCTGTTGATTGGCGTGAGCGTCTCGATGACGGTCAACTACTACTCCGCCGTCGATCCCACCGCCGTCCGCCAGGCGTTCGGGGCGACGGCGCTGTTCGTCGGAGTCCTCGGCTCAGGCGGGTACGCGGTGCGTCGCGACCTGTCGTTCCTCTATCGATTCGCGTTCTTTGGACTACTGGCGCTGCTCCTGGCCGGGATTGTGCTGATCTTCGTGCACATCTCGGCCGCTTACACGATCTGGTCGCTCGTCGGCCTGGCCGTCTTCGGGCTCTATACAGTCGCGGACTTCAACCGCCTGCGTCATGCCGGTTCCGACCAGGCTATCCCGCTCGCCGCGGGCATCTTTCTCGATGTCCTGAACATCTTCCTGTTCTTTCTGCAAATTTTTGGGCGCTCGAACTGACGCCCTTCAGGCATCGTGACTTTTGTGCACGAGGATGCGTGTGCTCATGTCAAGCCGACGGTCGGGATCAACGGACGCCAGCCGTAGACGGAGCCGACTTTCCGCGCCTGCGCCTGCTCAGGGTCTCGTCAGCAGCCTCGACCAACGCTCACTGTGGTACCCGCCGTGACTCGAGACATTCTCGCGAAGCGGTCGAACTCTGGTTTGTTTCCTCTGGCCTCCGATGGCAGGCAGGTGCTTCGCAATCACGATGCCGGTGGCGTGCCGTAGATCGGCTGGTACGAGTTCGTCCTACCTTGAGCCGCTGGCCGCCCGCTGTCCGCACGATTGCTTTCGACCTGCAGCCGACGTGAGGGGCGCGATCGCGTTGGCGACATTCCGATCACCAGGGATCACGCTGCGGAGGCGACCGGCGGAGCCTTTCTGCCGGAGCGACCGAGGCGACTCTGCATAGGTGTAAGTCCCAGGAAGGTTGGTTCGCTCGTTGAGGCGGGCGATCGGGGGCTTGTGGCCGAGGGCTGAGTGTCTTCGTTGGTGGTTGTAGTACCACAGCCAGCCGTCGAGGGCGGCGGTGCGCTCGGCCGAGTTGCGGTAGGCGGCGCCGTACGCCCAGCCGCCGAGCAGCGTGCGAATGAACCGCTCGGCCTTGCCATTGGTCTGCGGCCGGTAGGGGCGGGTGCGCAGGTGGCGGATCCCAAGCGCCCGGCAGGCGATCGCGTGAACCGTTCCGCAGTAGGAGGACCCGTTGTCGGTCAGTACACGTTCGACGGTGACTCCGTGCCGGGCGAAGAACTGGACCGCTCGCCGCAGGAACGCGACCACGGTGGGCGCCTTGTGGTTGCGCAGCACCTCGGCGTACGCGAGGCGTGTGCAGTCGTCGACCGCGATGTGGACGTACTCCCAGCCGGCAGTCTGGCGGTCGACCCCCGCGGCGTCTCTGCGCTTCGGGCGGCCTCCCCTGTTGGCCATGCCGACGATCCGGGCTCCGGCGCCGCGTTCGATCCGCCCGAGCTTCTTGATGTCGATGTGGACCCGCTCGCCAGGCCGCTCGCGCTCATAGCGTCGCTGCGCCGGCTCCAAGCCGACCCGGCCGAGCTTGCCCATCCCGATCCTGGTCAGGATCGCCGACACTGTCGACGGGGCCATCCCGAGCACCTCGGCGATCTCAGGACCGGTGAACCGCAGGCGCCTGAGCGCCGCGATTGCCTGGACCCGCCGCTCTGAGGTGCGGTGGGGGATCGAGTCCGGCGCGGAGGATCGGTCCAGCAAGCCGAGCTCGCCATCGGCCTGGTAGCGACCTATCCACTTGCGGGCGCAGCGGACGCTGACCTCGGCGGCCGCGGCCGCCTCCGTCACCGTCCACCCCTCCTCGAGCACCCGCTGGCACAGATGCCGACGGCCTTTCAGACTGAGCGCCGCGTTAGCGTGAAGCTTCATCCGGTGTCCTCCCTTGGGGACTGGTGTGGCTTGGCAGCCATCAGCCTCCAAGGGGGCCCGGATGGACCAACCTACTCAGGAACTACACATAGGCAGCCGGGCGTTCTTGAACCCTGCCGGGCCGGCCCTGCTTTCGGCGACCGATGAAAGTCAAGGGGCTGGGCAGAACAATTTCTCGGGTCGGATCGGTTGTGGGCCGGTCGAGCGGGGCTGAGATCGGCTCGTGTGCGCCCGGTCCGGGCGGGTCGCGACGGGCTCACCGCGGTTTCCCCCGAATTTGCGCAGCGGCCATCGTCGCCGGCGCTTGTCGGCATTGACACGATTGGTTAAGTTGTCGGGTGGGCGCGGGCGACTGACGTAGCGAAGTGCAGACGTCAGGAGCTTTCAGTCTGCCGCGCAGCTTTGCCCCTTTGAGGGCCTGATTTATGCGCGCTCCGGTGTCGCGCTCGCGCCCACTTTTCTGGATGGCCGTCCGGCTTGTTGGTCGGTGACCATCCGCTTGTAGGACACCTCGGCCTGGAGTGTGAGCGCGCGTTCGGCGTCGCGGATCGCGCGGTTCGTTGACCAGATCCCGGCGGCGTCCTTCGTCCGCGGCTTGGCGCCGGCGGTCAGCTCGAGCTCGCGCAGCTTCTTCTTGGTCAGCGCGGGCCGCTGATGGGCGTAGTCCTCTGACCTAGATCAGTGGGTTGTCGCGGGTCGCGACTTGGCTTGGCGGTTGCCGGTGATCGGGCCCGTGATCGCGGAAAACCCCGCGGATGCGGGGTTTTCCGTCTGATCGATCTGTAACTCTGGCGGGGTGCTGAAGCCTGCCAGCGGTAGTGACGGGAGGTCACCCTGGAGGTGACGGCCGTTAACGGTGGCAGAGGGCGCGGACGGATCGTGATCGGCGAGAGCGATCCGTCGCTTACGCGGTATGCGGGGCTGGCGGTGACCGGCGAGCTGGCCAGGCGATTGCGGCTGGTGGAGCTGATCGATGCGGAGCTGGCGGTCGAGCGCCGCGCGCGGCCGGTGAAGGTTCGGCGACGGGGGCTCTCGCCGGGGCAGCTGGTGGTGGCGTTGTCGGAGTGTCAGTTGGTTGGCGGTGAGTTCTTCTCCGATCTGGAGGAGGTCCGCGCGGACGAGGCGGGTAGCGGGCTGCGGACGGTTGGCGCGACGCCGTCGGCGCCGACGGCGCTGCAGCGCTCAAAGGACTTTCGGCGGGTGCACTGCCAGCGGGTCGAGCGCGCGTGCGCGCGGGTTGCAGAGCATCTGGATCGCGCGCTCGGGCGCGCGCGGACTGAGCCGGTGACGATCGATCTCGACGCCACCGGGATCGAGGTGTTCGGCCGCCGCAAGCAGGGCGCGGCGCGTAACCGCCAGGGGCAGATGAGCTACGCGCCGCACGTGGCGTTCTGGGCCCAGCGCGGCCGAGCGCTCACCTCGGAGCTGGTGGCGGGTAACCGCGAGAAGCTCTCCGGCGTGGAGTGCGCGCGGATCGCCAGTCGGGCGCTGTCGCTGTTGCCTGCCGGCCACGGCCCGGCGATCTTCCGGATCGACTCGGCCTACTACCAGCTCGAACTACTGCAACGGCTGCGCCGGGAACGCTCGCCGTTCACCGTGTCGGTCCCGCGCAACCAGGCGATGTGGAAGGCGCTGGCCGAGATTCCCGAGGACGCCTGGCAGGACGCGATCGACATGCCAGGCGCGCAGGTCGCCCAGACCACCTACCGGCCCCAGGGCTGGAAGCATGAGCCGCTACGGCTGATCGTGCGCCGGGTCCCGTTCACCGCCCAGGAGATCGCCAACCGCAAGGGATCCCGGCGACTGAAGACGATCCATCCCTGCCAGCTGCAGCTGGCGCTGGAGGGCAAGCTCGCGTCGGTGTTCGGCTACAGCTTCATCCTCTCAGACATCCACTGGCAGCCGGCAACCTGGATCGAGCACTTCCACCGCCACCGCGCCCAAATCGAAGAACGGCTAAAGGAGTCAAAACTCGGCCAGGCGCTTCGCCACCTACCCTCCGGCAACGAGCACGCCAACCGCGTGTGGCTGACCGCCGCGCTGCTGGCGCTCAACCTCACCGCGTTCTGCTGCGATCTCTGCCCCGCCGCAGGCGCGTCAGGCAAGGCGCCCGACAATGCGCCGCTCAGGCGCGCAGCCAAGACACTTCGCAACCTAATGTTCACGATTCCCGCGCGGATCGTGCGCACCGGCCGACGGCTGATCCTCCGACCGCCCGCCGGCTTCCGCCACGGCACCATCATCAAGGACACGCTCGAAGCGATCTACGCGCTCGGGCCCTGATCCAGCGTCCACCGCCGCCGACGTCGACCACAACCGCAGGACCACCCCATTCAGCGACCCCGAAAGCCGCTTGACTCCGACCCCAAGCACCCCAGTGCACCGCCAACCCCACCCGCATGACGCCGCTCACCCCCAGCCGCGGCCGCGATCCCGACGCTCACATCGCCCGCCAGCGTCGTCCGCCGCCTTATCCACTGATCTAGGTCTGAGCGTGTGAGCATGCACCAGAACAGGACGGCGAGTTTGCGGGCGGTCGCGACGATCGCCTTGCTATGCCCGCGCCTTGTGCGGACGCGCTCGTAGAACGCGCGCAGCGGCCCGGGTTGCTTGACCACGCTCCACGCCGCTTCGACCAGCGCCCACCGCGCGGACGCGACCCGCGCTTGGAGATCCTGCCCGACCGTGCCGGTGCCTCGCCGGACTGGCGGACCTTCGGATCAAGCCCGAGATACGCGACGAGCTTGCGGCTCGTGAAAAACCGCGAGGGATCGCCGATTGCTCCGAGGAACGTCGCGGCGCAGACCAGGTTCACGCCCGGCACGGTCATCAACCGGCGGATCTCCGGCCAGGCCAGCGCCTGCTGGGCGATCAGCTTCTCGACCGCCTTGATCTCACCGTCCAGGAACGCGATCTGCCGCAGGCCCGCGTCGACGGACTCGCGCTCCTCGACCGGCAGCTCCACCTCGGCCAGCCACCGGCGACCGCTCACGCCGAACAGGTCCGCGAACGGCGGCCGCTCGATCAGCCGGCGCTGCAGCACCGCCGAGATCTCGTTCTTCGAGCGCGAGCGGGCATGCACGAGCTGCTCGCGGCGCGCGAGCCGGCGGCGCAACACGCGGCAGCGCTCATCAGGCACCCACACCGCCTCCAGCTCGCCCCTCCACAACAGCACCGCCAGGGTCCGCGCGTCGAGCTTGTCCGTCTTCGCCCGCGCGCTCGAGATCCCGGTGTCATCCGGACTGACCACGACCACACGCTCAACGAACGGCTCAAGGATCCGCGCGACCTCCCAACAGCTCGCCGTCACCTCCAACGCCACCCGATCCGTGGGCAGCAGACTCTCCGCCAGCAACTCCAGGCCCTCCGGTGTGCTCGGGACCCGCCCCGCAGAGCGGACCTTCCCGTCCTCGCAGATCGCGACCACACAGAAATCGCGGTGCACATCCAGGCCGATCGCGCGACCGACCCATCTCCTCAACGCCACCACTGCTTCACCTCCACACGATCGTGGTTGACACAAGGCGGGAGAACCAGCGGGAAAAACGACACACACCGATACGAGCTCAACCGCTCAATCCAGGCAAGTCGCAGGGGCGGCCGAATGAAAAGCCCGGGCTCGAAGCCCATCGCCAAAAACGGCCTACCCGTCTGCGTTCTCCCAATGAAGGCCCCTGTCCCGGATGAGCCAAACGTTCGGCCCGAACCCGACGGACCCTTCAAACGCCATTTTCATGCCGCGAGAAGCGGATCCGCGGGATCAGAGATCAGAGCTACGCGGTCCTGGTTAGCGCGGAACCGGGACTTCCGAGCACCGACGTGAGAGTCGCGCATCCTGACGGATCCGGGCACGCAGCCAGTCCGATCGTTAGCGAAACCTGCCTCGTCGAGTTAGCGCTCGGTGCTAGCTTGCGACCGCGGCGCTGGCAAACACCGGCTCAGAGCGCCGCTGCGCCAGGTGCGGACCAGAGGAGCACACAGCCTGCATCCAGCCGCGGTGAGACTGCTCCTTTCGCGGTCGCAGGCGTCCGCAGCCGGCTTTCGCAATGCCACGGTTGCGATAGTCGCGCCGACCGCGTGGCCGTGACCGCCGGCGATCGCCGAGTTGTGGGCTCCGTACAACCGACGGCTGCTGACAGACGACCGCGGGCTCGCGGCGTCGCGCCTCCCTGACGGACGAATCTCGCACCGCCGGTGACGTCGAGCTCGAGCTGCTGCTTCTCGCGGTTGCGGAAATCGTGCCCGACGACGATGTCCGACTCCGCGACGGTCGAGAGAGTTGTGCGAGTCGTACGACCCGAGGGTGTCGACGGAAGCGCGAGAAGTCGCTGCGGGCGGCTTCCTTATGGATGCTGGCCCAGGAACCTGATCTCGATCCGGCGAGGGTCCCAGAGGCGACTGGGGCGCCCATCCGCCGTCATCGCCGGCGCGACCGTAACCGACTCGACGGTGTCGCTGATCAGCCGTCGCCAAGCCGCTAACCGCTTCGCAGGCTCGCGCAGCCTGTCGATGTCGTCAGGACCGATGACATTGCTCTCGCCCCGATCGCCGAGTCGGGCCCGGACGGTGTGCGCGTCATCGAGCGCCTTGGTCAGTTTCTCCAAGGTCTCCTGGCTCGCGGGCCGGCCCAACAAGCCAAGCTCGCCGAGCTGCCGGATCGTGTCATCGAGATCCGCGTTGGCGCGTTCGATCGCCTCGTCCGCCTCGCGGATCTGCTGCCTGCGCGACGCGCGTCCGTGCGCGTCGGCCGTGGCCGAGTACGCCCGGACCGCGTCCAGCACCAGCTCCTCGACCCGGTCGGCCTTGACCGCCGCTCGTCGCCGGCACGCGGTTCGCGCTCGTGTCGCCGCAGCGGTAGCTGCCGCTGTCGGAGTTGATCACCATCCGCGAGGCGCACGTCCCGCAGCGCAGCACCCCCAGGCGGGCCAGCAGCCGCTCTGACTTGGCTTGGCGCCCGCGCGAGACCGTCCGCCGCTGCACCCGCTCAAACAGCCCGCGATCCTTGACGATCGCCTCGTGAGCCTGCGTGTTGTGCAGCTCGCCGAAGTGGATCTCGCCCAGATACATCCGCGAGCGCAGCATCCAGGCCACACCGGAGAGCGCGCGCTCGATCCCGTTCTCGGCCAGCAACGCTTGGATCTCCACCAGCGACGCGCCGCGATCGCGGCGCTTGAACGCCTGCACCACGACCTTCGCCGCCGCGGGCTCGACCACCAGCACGCCGTTCTCGCCGCGCACATACCCGACCGGGATCTTCGGGTGCGGATAGACACCCCGCGCCACCGCCCGCGCCTGAGCCGCCGTGACCTTCTCGCCCGTGATCTCAGCAAAGTATTGGAACACCGAGCCGAGCATGTTCGTCGACAGGCGCTGCGCCGCCGTGCCGTTCGTGAGCTTGCCGTGGTCGAGCGCGAAGATCTCCCCGCCCGCCCTCTCCACCCGCTCGATCACCTCCAGCTGGACCTTGAGCGAGCGCACCAGCCGATCGAAATACGCCACCACAAGCTGGTCGGCCTGGCCGGCCTCGATCATCTCAATCGCCGCCAACAGACCGGGGCGCTTGGACAGCGGCAGCCTGCCGCTGACGTCGATCTCGGGAATCGGCGAGGCAGCAAGCCGCTCACCGCGGTCCCTCGCCCACCGCCTGGCGGCCTCGATCTGCACCTCGGGCGAGTGAAAGTGCTCGTCCTCCCGGTCGCCCTTCTCGCTCACGCGGACGACCACGACATCTCTGGGCTTCGACATGCGACCCCTCTCGACGGGAGACTAACGCCCTTTAGGCGCCTACGACCCGACCGGCGAGAAGGCCCGAGCGGTCAAGGCCCGCTACCGCGGCGTCTGCCGCGGCTGCGGCGCGCCCACCAGCGCGCGCGAGCGGCAAGGGCGACGCGTACGCGTACTGCAAGCGCTGCCATCCCGGCGCGATCGCGCGGGAATGGACGCGCGAGCGGGTGCGCGAAGCGATGCGCGCCTGGCAGGAGCGCTACGGCACGCCCGCCGTCCTCGTATGACTGGTCGCGCACCCACGCGAGCGGGCGCGGGCGGCGAGGCACTCGGCCGGCTGCACGACGGTGAATGGCCGCCGGCGAGCACGGTCAGCGAGGTTTACGGCAGCTGGGCGGCGGCCCGTGCTGACGCGTTCCCAGACGCCTAACCGCGCGCCGACGGCGCCGGGCTCGCGGACAAAGGAGCCCCTGAGATCGGAGGAACCTAGCCTTCACGCATTGCCTCGAGGCGACGGCTTAACTTAATCGATCGCGCCGTTGCTACTGAAGCACCGCAGGCGCGACACGCGCCTCGCGGAGGGTGCCGTCGGCGTCGACGCGCGAGTAGACCAGCCCGACGTTGGCCGACGCGCCCCGCGGTGCGCGGGCCGGCGACGGCGTGGATGCGGCGGCCGTCAATGTTGCAGATGGCGTGCCATCTGCCGTCGCGATCCTGGCGGACCGCGCATAGCTCGGCGCGTGTCGTGAACTCCGCCTTGTGCTTGAGCCACGCCCGGTGTCGTCCGGCCCGATAGTCGATCCCGGACGTTTGAGCACTGTCCCCTCGAAGCCCAGGGCGACGATCGCGTCGTGCGCCGCGCTGAAGCCGGCTGTGGACACCGTCGGATCCCGTCGCAGAGCGGAAGCGCCTCGCGCAACCGCACGTCCCGCTCCTCCCACGAGCGATGCCGGACGTCCTGACCCGCCACGGCGAGCAAGTCGAAGGCGACGAACCGGAGCCGGTCGGTCGCGGCAGGCTGGCCGGTGAAGACGGCGCGGATGACCGCGGCGAAGTCTTGTGTCGGCTGACCGTCGCGCTCAGCGACGGCAACAAGCTCGCCGTCGAACGTCGTGCCGGGGGCAACGTCAGCGAAGGGCGCGAGCAGCGCTCCCAGCCGGGCGGGGAGGTTGGTGCCGTGGCGAGACCAGGCGCGCACCTCCCCCTCGGCGCCGACATCGACAAGGAGGCGGACAGCCGTCCCACTTGGGTTGCATTACCCATCGTCCGACGTCGGGCCAACGGCGGGGCCGAGGCACTGAGCATCGGCTGCGGAACGCGCGCCAAGTACCGAAGACTAGGTGACGGTGTCGGCGGGGCAAGAGCGCGCCGCGGTCTGACCGGCCGCCGTGCTTACGGGGGGCAGAATCGGTCCCATGGACGAGTTCTTGACGGTCGCCGACGTTGCCGAGATGCTCAAGCTCAACCAGCAAACGGTCCGGAACTGGATCGATCAGGGGTCAATGCCTGCGCTGCGGGTCGGTCGGCGCGTACGCATCCGCCGCGAAGACTTCCTGGCGTTCGTTGACAACGGCTACACCGGCGGCCGGCCACAGCGTCCGGCGTTCGATGCTCAAGCCTTCTGGGACGGCGAAGAGATGCCGCTGCCCGAGCTGCCCCACCCTGAGTAGCTGTCAGCTGAGGCCGAGAGCGTGACGTCAGGCCGGCAGTCGCACATCCGGGGCGCCCAGACCACAGCTCCAGCGCGGCTCCCGCGGGTAGGCTCGAGGCGCCCTGCGTCCTGTGAGCGAGCGGGCAGCTCGGACGGTGCAAAGGTCGCGATTCGGGGTCTTGGCCTCCTCCGCGCCCGAAAGTGGACGCGTGAGCGGGTGATCGCAGCGATGCAGGAATGGTCCACGCGCTACAGCGAGCTGCCGTCTTCCTACGACTGGTCCCGGACCCCTGCAAGGCGGCGAGGCGGCGAGGCGCTGAGGCGGCTCAGATGGCGATTGGCCGCCGCCGGCCACGGTGACAGACCGGTTCGGAACCTGGCAGGCGGCGAAAGCGGACGCCATCTCCGACGACTGAGCCGTCAAAGGCCCTGGGGCCGCCCCGACTTCATGCGCTGCGCCTTGCATGTAGGGAAGGACGCGAGCGAGCTCGCTGCATTCGAACCGTCAGAGTACGACCGTTGTCTTGGGCTGCGCGATCAGTGTGATGCCTCCCCGCCTGATCTCCCCGTTGGATCCGCGGCGAGGGCGCCGTCGCGACCAGAAGAAGCGTCCCGTTGGCTATCGCCACGAGCAATTCGGGCCCCTCGCGTCCGTCTCGAGCGTCCGGTCGATGAGGGACAAGCGAACGCCAAGGTTGCGAAGTAGGCGTTCCCCGCGGACGTCCAAGACGCCCGTCGAGTGTTCCCGTCCGCCGCTACGCGCTAGGCGGAGCTTGATGGACGCGTCGACCTCAGCAAGGCCGACGCGGAGCAAATCTTTATGTTCGCCACTTGGCGGCTTATCCCTTCCGGTCCGGTACCTACCTGATGCCGCAATTTCCGAGCTTTCAGCTCGCGGATAGCACCCACCCCTGTGATGCCGTTACGCCAAGCACCTGCCGAATCCCCCTCACGGCGGACGTGCGAGCCCTTGGCGGAAGGCGTTCCTTCACACGGCTCAAGCGCGAAATCTGCGCCATGTTGCCCGGACGCTGAGGATGGACATGGAAAAGCTGCTGACAGCTGAGGAGATCGCCGAGCGTCTCGGCATGAAGACCGAGTGGGTCTGGGCTCAAGCGCGTGCCGGCAGGATTCCGCACGTTCGCCTCGGCCGATACCGGCGCTTTCGAGAATCCGCAGTCGAAGCTTGGCTGCGTGATCTCGAGACGGGCGGCGCCAGGCCGTCAGCCACCACGCCCGCGCGCCCCGTTCCGCTCCGCCGGCGCGCATAGCGATTTCGCGGTAGCGGGTCGGGGGGCGCGACAAGCGTGGAGACGTTCGCAGCGCACTCGCGCGAGACGGCCATCGAGCCGTGCTCGGCGGGTTTTTCCGAGTGCTTGTTCCCCGTTGGTTCACGTGGTTGCTGACGCACCCGGGCCTCGCAGCATCGCAAGATGCGCTTTCACAGGCTTTTTCTGTCATCGGGCAGCCAGGATTTGAACGTGCGACCGTCCCGCCCAGAGCGAGGGTCGCGACGCGCTGTGGAGTCGAGCCGTGCACGTTTCGGGACACGGTGGGGACATGTTCCGGCTTTCGAGGTCGCCCCGGACGCGAGTAAATCCCTGTTAGCAGGGCTCTTACATGCCCCCGGCAGGACTCGAACCTGCGACCATCGGATTAGAAGTCCGGCGCTCTGTCCAACTGAGCTACGGGGGCCTGCGGGCACTGTAGAGGTGTTCCGGCGGCATCTCCGAGCTGGTTGCTGAACGGGTTGGTGACGGGCACGGCGGGACGGTACGGCCGGGCGACGCCCGGCAACGCACCGGATATGACTCGACCCTCGTGCTGCAAACCCATCGGGGCGCCCGGATTTGAACCGGGGACCTCACCGACCCAAACGGTGCGCGCTACCAGGCTGCGCCACGCCCCGGGAAGCTTTGCCGAGTCTAGACGCCGGGAGCCCTCGGTGCGCCCGGGCGCGTTGCTTGCTGCGGTCGGGTAGCCTCAGCCGCCGTCGATGGCTGAGATCGAGCCGATCAGAGCGCTTCACTACGAGCCTGGCAAGACCGGCGGGTTGCAGAACGTAGTCGCGCCACCCTATGACGTGATCGATGCCGCACAACGGGCGGCGCTCGAAGCGCGCTCGCCCTACAACGTCGTCCGAATCGACCTGCCTCAGGGCGATTCTCCGTACGAGCAGGCGGCGGCAGAGCTCTCGTCCTGGCAAGCGGACGGCGTGATCGTGCAGGACGAGCAACCGGCGCTGTGGGTCCTCGCGCAGGACTACACCGGGCCGGACGGCCGAGCGCGAACGCGCCGAGGATTCCTGGCGCGCGCCCGCGTCGAGGAGTATGGCGCGGGTCGGATCCGGCCCCACGAACGCACGCATTCCGGGCCGAAGGAGGATCGCCTCCGGCTCACGCGCGCGACCGAGGCCAACCTATCCCCCATCTTCTCTCTGTTCTCCGACCCTCACAACCGCTCGTGGGAGGCGCTCGAGCCGGCGACCGCCGGCGAGCCCTGGGCAGAGACCGCAGACGACGGGACCGTCAACCGGCTGTGGCGCGTCGGCAACCGGGCGGCGATCGAGACTGTCAAGCGGACTCTCGACGGGGCGGAGCTCTTGATAGCCGATGGACACCATCGCTACGAGACGGCGCGAGCTTACGCCGAGGAGGTCGGAGGGGAGGGACCGCACCGCTACGTGCTGATGTGTCTCGTGGCGCTCCAGGACCCTGGCCTGACGGTCTTCCCCACCCATCGTCTCGTGCGCGGCCTCAGCCAGGAGCAGCACGAGAAGCTTACGAGCGCGCTCAACGAGAACTTCGAGATCGAGCCCCTCGAGGACCGCGGCGCGCTCGCCCCGGAGTCGAGCGACCAGATCACGATCGGTTACATAGACGCCGAGTCTCGCAAGCCGTTGATGCTCTCCCTGAAGAGTCAGGAAATCGCCGACGCCGCGTTACGCGAACGAGCCGAGCCCTACCGTCGGCTCGATACCGCGGTGCTCGAGGCGTTGATCCTCAGAGGCGCGCTCGGCCTGAGCGATGATGACATCGACCACCTCGCCGGCCTCGGGTACGCGAGAGACCTGGCGCAGGCGCTCGAGCTGGTCGAGCGCGGCGAGTTCGACGCCGCTTTCTTGATGGCGCCCACGCCGGTGGAGCGCGTGCAGGAGATCGCGGCCGCGGGCGAGAGCATGCCGCCGAAATCGACGTATTTCTTCCCGAAAGTCCCCACCGGCCTGCTGTTCAATCCGCTCGCGGATTACCGCGCCTGCTAGATACGATGGAAGGAGCACCATCCAGGTAATCAGACTTCAGGCAAGGATCAGGCAATGAAGGCCATCGCTCACCGAAACACTTCGGGATCTTTCACGCACCGGATCGACATCCGCCACCACCAGGTCACGGCGGACGAGCCGGCAGAGCACGGCGGTGACGACGAGGGCCCCACTCCGCAAGAGCTGCTGGCGGCCAGCCTTGCCTCGTGTACCGCGATCACGATTGAGATGTACGCCAAGCGCAAGGGCTGGGACATCGGGCCGGTCGAGGTCTCGTGTGAGTACACGCTCGCCGAGCGCGGGTCTCCGACCCGATTCAGCCTCGTCATGAGGCTGCCCAAAGGATGCAGTCATGAGCACATCGAGGTGCTAAGCGTGATCGCCGCCAAGTGCCCGGTTCACCGCACGCTCGACGGCGGCGCGATGTTCGACGAGCGCGTCGAACTGGTCGAACCCGCGACCCGGGTGAGCTGAGCGCGGCGAGCGCTCGCCTCGGAGACCGCCGCTTATCCGAGCACCTTCACGCCGGCCTCGCGCAACTCGTGCACCGCACGTTCGCCGTCTCCCGGGGTGACCTCGACGGCACGAGTTCCGTCGAGATGAACCACGACGTCGAAGCCTGCCCGCTTCGCGTCCAGCGCGGTGGCCTTGACGCAATAATCGAGTGCGAGCCCCGCGACATGGACCGTGTCGACACCTCGTTCGCGCAATAAACGCTCTAGGCGCGTGCCGTCGAACCCCGAATACCCTTCGTCAGCTGGCTCTTGGCCCGTGTCGACGAACGCGTCGATCCGCGAGGTCTCGATTCCCGGGTGCAGCTGCGCTCCGGGCGTTCCCTTGACGCAATGCGCCGGCCAGGGCCCACCCCGCTCGGCGAATGACAGGTGATCCGCCGGGTGCCAGTCACGCGTCGCGATTACGAACGGCATCTGCTCGGCAAGCCGGTTGATCGGCTCGATGACCGCATCCCCCTCGTTCACCGCTAGCGCGCCTCCGGGACAGAAGTCGTTCTGAACATCGACCATGATCAGCGCGTCCATCTGTCGTCAATATAGTCAGGAGATGGCGCTACGGGCGGAGGCCATCCGAGATGAGTTGCGTCGCGTGCTGCTCGCTCCGGAGGATGCGATCACGCTCGAGGTCCATGGCCGTACCGACGCGGCGGTGCTGGTGGCGCTCTATGTCAGGGACGGCGAGCTGCACGCGGTGTTCACCAAGCGCCGCGAGGACCTGCGACGCCATCCGGGCGAGATCTCGTTCCCGGGCGGTAGCTACGACGAGGGCGAGACCGACCTGCTTGCCACGGCGCTCCGGGAAGCGCACGAGGAGATCGGTCTTCCACCCGATGCCGTCGAGATCGCGGGCGCACTGCAACCGACGCCCACGATCGCCACCGGATACGCCGTGTATCCGTTCGTCGGGCTGATCGAGTCGGGACGCACCTGGACGCTCAGCGCCCGCGAGGTCGCGCAGGTGATCGAGCTTCCGCTGCAAGCGCTGCTTCGCGGCTACGGACGCCGCAGGCTGATCCGGCGCGGCCTGCCGATCCGCACCGACACCTACCTCGTCGGCGACCACCTGATCTGGGGCGCGACAGCCCGGATCCTGTCCGATCTGTTCGACAGGATCGGGCCGTTGCTGAGGGACGCCGACCGCTGAGGGCTATCAGCGGGTCCGAGTCAACCCTTTTCGATCGGCACGTCGACCAGGTTGCCCCACTCCGTCCAGGAGCCGTCGTAGTTTTTGACGTCTCGCTCTCCGAGCAGCTCGTGGAGCACGAACCAGGTGTGAGCCGAGCGCTCGCCGATCCGGCAGTAGGCGATGATCGGCCCGCCCAGGACGTTCCTGCCACCGTATAGCTCGCGGAGCTCGTCGGCCGACTTGAAGGTGCCGTCCTCGCTGACCGCCTGGCCCCAGGGAATCGACTCGGCGCCCGGGATGTGGCCGGCGCGCTGCGCGCCCTCGTTCTCGTAACCGGCCATCGCGATCAGCTCTCCCGAGAATTCCTGCCGAGAGCGCACGTCGACGAGCACGTGCGCATTGTCGAGGGCGCTCAACACCTCGTCGCGCTTGGCGCGGATCGCCTCGTTGCCCGGCTTGGCCGCGAACTTCGCCGCCGCGAAGCTCGGCTCCTCGGTGCTCGTCGGCCGACCCTGCGAGATCCAGCGCTCGCGGGGGCCGTTGAGCAGCTTGACGTTGTCGTGACCGTAGTACTTGAGGTACCAGTAGGTGTAGGCGGCAAACCAGTTGTTGCGATCGCCGTAGAGGATGATCTGGTGCTCGTTCGAGATACCGCGGCTCCCGAACAGCTTGCCGAAGTCCTCCGGTCCGAGGAAGTCGCGCTTGACCTGATCCTGAAGGTCGAGCTTCCAGTCGAAGCCGACCGCCCCGGGAATGTGCGTCTCACGGTAGAGCGCCGGGTTCTCGTCAACTTCGACGATCCGGATCGAGTCGTCGTTGAGGTGCTCCTCGAGCCATTCCGGCTCGACGAGCACGTCGTTCGCATAGTCAGCCATTTCGCCACCCTCCCGCGGAATTCTTATCAGGTTTTGGGCATTTCACGCCTCGCCCACTCTAGCGCGCGCCGTGCGCCCGATCGGGATACTTCACCAGCCCGGTTGAGATTACCGAGGAACGGCTCGGTCACCGCCGAGCAACTCGTCGATCTCGCCGGACGCGGCGCGTACCCACTCGACGGCATTAGATGGATCTGCGGTCAGGAGCGCGTACGGGATCCTCGAGTCCTGGCACACCATGCGGACGCTGTTTGCCCCTTGCTCGAGCACTGCCTGCTCGACCGTGCCCGCCGCCTCGTACAGGATCCCTCGCACCGTCGTATCGAGCATCCGCGCCAGCAGCATCTCGAGCCGGGGCCCGTGCAGCGCGGCAAGTTGCTCCTGGGGACCCGTCGCCGATCCGAGCAGCAGGCAAGCGATGCTCACGTGATCAAAGGCCCCCGCGAGGGAGGCGATTCGATCGGGGTCGCCGAGCACCGCCTCGGCGCCGACGGCTTCAATCCGTTCAACGTTGCCCGAGTCCCTGGTGGTGGCGCGGACGGCGTGACCGCGGGTCCTCAGCGCGGCCGCCAGCGCGCGCCCTCGACATCCACAACCGATGATCAGGCAACGAGCCACGGCGGCGGCTGCGGCGCGCTCACTACCCCGTGCGCGGGCCGTGACCGAACTCCTGGCGCGCCTGCGCCCGCGTCCGTTCCGGCAGCCCGCGGGCCCGGCGCCGAGCGTTGGTCACTTCGAGCAGCTCGTCGAGCTCGCGCTCGGCAAGCAGCTGCTCACGCCGGCGCTGCTGCTCGGTCAAGTCCTCGGCGACGCGCAGTTCGAGATCGCTGATGGTCACCTCCCCCTCCCCCCGCGCCCGCCGCCGTGCGTTGTGGGCGGCGAGCATCTGATCGAGGTCCTCGGCTTCGAGTTGCTCGCGCGTCTCGGTGATCTCCCGCGCCGATCTGAGTCCCAACTGCTCGAGCCCTGAGCCCGGGGAGTGCGTGCCAAGCAGCCAGATCCAAAGGATCAAGGCCGCGAAGCCGGCCAGCAGCACCAGGGCGAACGGGTCCACCGGAGCTTAGTCTAGAGCGCGGCGAGACCCACGGCTTGCCGGCGGTGCCAACTCCGCAACTTCCCGAGTATCGAGGTGTTTCGGGGGCCGTCTAACCGCAACCGCCAGGTAGGGAGCCGGGAGTCCGGCGGAAGCGGCAACTACCAACGCTGGAAAGGAGGGCCTTTATGCGCCTGCGCTTGGCCGTGCTCGCCGCCGTCGTTAGTGCGCTCGCTGCCGTGGTCACGCCGGGGATCGCCAATGCAGCTCCCCGCCACAACCACGGCCTGACGATCAACGCCACACCGAACCCGATCATCAGCGGCGACGGAGTGCTGATCTACGGGCAGCTCAACGAAACCAATTCGGGTTCGCAGACGATCGTGCTTTACCACCGCATCAATCCCGCCCCATTCTTCACGCGGATCGGGACGACGAAGACCACCGCTCAGGGTTTCTATGAGTTCACTCGTGCTGAGGGCGTGGTGCTGACGAAACGCAGTTGGTTCGTGCGGGCGCCGTCGCTCCCCGGTGACATCCACTCCCGCACCGTTCACGAGCGGGTAGCCGCCGCGCTCAGCCTCGCCGCGAGCACGACCGACGGGAACACCGGTCACCCGATCACGTTCACCGGGCACGTGGACCCGGCTGGAGTGCATGCTGGCGAGCGCGTGTACCTGCAGCAGCAGGACCAGTCAGGTGACAAATGGCAGACGATCAAGAGCGGTGTGATCGGGCCGGGCTCGAACTATTCAATCCAATACCGGTTCCGCACCCCGGGCGCACGTGACTTGCGGGTCCTGTTCGCGGGCGACGCTCGCAACATCGGCGCCGTGTCCGACTCGGTCACGGTCACGATTCAGCAGAACCAGAATGCGTCGTTCACGATCAACAGCTCCGCGCCGGTCGTGGGCGAAGGCAGCTCGGCAACGATCTCCGGCGTTCTCTACGTCCCGGCGACCTCGGCGGCGATGCCTGGCGTCTGGGTGACCCTCTGGGCACGCCAGGTGGGCGACGCCAGCGCTCACCCCGTTTCCAGTGTGAAGACCGGGAAGGACGGAAGCTACAGCTTCACCGTCTCGCCCGGGCACAACAGCGTCTACTTCGTCCAGACCAGTTTCAGGCCGCTTGCTTACAGGCGGACTGCCGGCCTGTTCGAAGCCGTCCGCGATGTCGTCAGCCTGCAGGCGAGTGCCACGAGCACGCCGGTCGGTCAGCGCACCACGCTGTCGGGCTCGGTCATGCCGGACAAGGCAGGTCATCCGATCGAGCTGCAGCGGCTCGGTAAGGATGGCGATTTCCACACGGTCGCGTCCGGATCGATCAACCGCAGCTCTGCCTACCGCTTCGGGTGGAGGTTCGGCAACACCGGCACGTTCACGTTCCGCACGCGCGTGCTCGGCGACCAGCAGAACGTCAGCGGCGACTCCTCACCGGTGCAGGTCACGGTGACACCGGCGCCGGCCTCGACGCTGCCTACCAGCTAGGGCGCATTCCCCCAGGTAGGGCTGGAGGTTCCCGCTCCCGCCACCCCAGGGTGGCGGGAGCCGGGCCCCTGTCGGGGACCATCGGGCGCCCGCGTGCTGCGCCTCCAACGGCGGCCCGCTAGCGTCCCCGGATGGACTTCGAACTTACAGATGAGCAGCGGATGATTCGCGAAACTGCCCGCGAGTTCACCGACAAGGAGATCGTCGAGCGCGCTCGCGATAACGACCGCAACGAGCACTTCGACCTCGAGCTCGTGCAGAGGATCGCCGATCAGGGGTACCTCGGGGCGATCGTGCCGCGCGGGTACGGCGGCGCCGGGCTCGACTATCTCACCTACGGCCTGGTCGTCGAGGAGGTCGGCCGCGGCTGTTCGGCGATGCGGACCGTGATCTCGGTGCAGACCTCGCTCGTGTGCTCCTCGATCCTCCGCTGGGGCACCGAGGAGCAGAAGCAGCGCTACCTGCCGAAGCTGTGCGCGGGCGAGTGGCTGGGGTGCTTTGGCCTGACGGAGCCCGACACCGGCACCTGAAAGTGCACGGGGGCGCGGGCTACGTCGACGATTACCCCGTCGAGCGATACTTCCGCGACGTGCGCGTGACAACCCTGTACGAGGGGACCTCGCAGATCCAGAAGCTGATCATCGGCCGCGCGCTCACCGGGATCAACGCGCTCGTGCCGAGCTGAGAAGGCACGTCACCCGCGCAAGCATGACCAAGTCACCGAAGGTCATCGGCGTTATCGGCGCGGGCACGATGGGAGCGGGGATCGCCCAGCTGGTCTGCCGATCCGGCGCCCGCACGCTGTTCCATGATCCGATCCCCGAGGCGCTCGACCGCGGCGTGCAGCAGATCAGGACACAGCTCGAGCGAGGCGTTGAGCGAGGCCGCTGGAGCGAAGCTGACGCGGTCGCTGCCGCCTCGCAGCTCGAGCCGGCCGCGCGCCTTGAGGACCTGAAGGAGTGCGAGCTCGTGATCGAGGCCGCCCCGGAGCAACTCGAGCTCAAACGGGAGCTGTTCGCCAAGCTCAGCGAGGTCGTCTCGGAGCGATGCGTGCTCGCCACGAACACCTCGTCGCTGCTGGTGACCGCGATCGCGGCCGCCGCCCGAGGACCGGAGCGGGTGGTGGGAATGCACTTCTTCAACCCGGCGCCGGTGATGCGGCTGCTGGAAGTCGTCGCCGGAACGGAGTCCTCAGATGATGCGCTCGCGCTCGCGCGGGCCGTGGGGGAGTCGATCGGCAAGCGCGTGATCAACGCCGTCGACGGCCCCGGCTTCCTGGTCAACCGCTGCAACCGGCCGTTCAGCCTGGAAGCCTTGAAGCTGTTGCACGAGCAGGTCGCCGCGGTCGAGCAGATCGATCGCATCTGCCGGCTGGGGGGCGGCTTTCGGATGGGCCCATTCGAGCTGATGGATCTGGTCGGCGTCGACGTCGGACTGGATGTATCGCGCTCGTTCTACGAGCAGAGCTTCGGAGAGTCGCGCTGGCGTCCCTCCCCGATTGCCGCGCGGATGGTTGCCGCCGGTCGCCTGGGGCGCAAGTCGGGCCGCGGTTACTACGACTATCGCGAAGGGACAGACTCCTACCGGGCCCCGGATCCGCCTCCTTTGCCGGCGGGAGGAGGCGATGGCGTCGTCGTGATCGCCGGCTACTCGCCGCTCGCGCTCGAGCTCTCCGAGGCGGCAGTCGATGCGGGCTGGGAGCTCGCCACGCCGGGCGAGGCTGCAGATCGCGGCACCGTCCCGACGCTGATTCTCGATCTGACCGGCGGAGAGGAGCCGGAGGCGCCACTGCAGGGCGGTCCGCAGGCGATCTGCTGCACGGCCGGATCGCTCGCCGCGCTTGATCCGGGTGGGGCAGCGGTCGGCTTCCACGCGCTGCCGCCGCTCGAGCAAGCCGGGCTGGTGGAGCTGACCCGTCGGATCGACACGGCCGGCTCGGCGGCGCAAGCGGCCGAGCGGTTCTTCGCGACGCTCGGCAAGCACACGGCCTGGGTCGGGGACTCGCCGGGACTGGTGCTCGGGCGGATCGTCTGTCAGCTCGCCAACGAGGCGGCGTTCGCGCTGGGCGAAGGCGTGGGGAGCGCTGCCGACATCGATACGGGCATGGTCTACGGACTCAACTACCCTCGGGGTCCGCTGGCGTGGGCAGACGAGATCGGACTCGACCACGTGCTTTCGGTACTCGATGCGCTCTTCGAGGAACGTCGCGAAGAGCGCTACCGAGCGGCTCCGGCACTGCGCCACCTGGCCATGTCGGGCAGGTTCGGGTGCCAGACCGGCGAGGGATTCTTCGATCACGAATATCGGTGCTGACCGGTCGTGGCAGAGCACGTCAGGGTGCGTCGGCCTCAGCGGCGCGGCGCCGCGGCCGCCCGCCGGCCGGAGCAACCGCCCGAGCGATCCGGCAGCTGGTCCACCGCCTGATCCTCCGCCCGCGATGCGAGCGGTCACCTTTCAAGCCCCGCGAGAGGTGTGTCTAGAGGAGTGCCCCGAGCCGGCCTGAGCGCGCCCGATGAAGCAAT
The DNA here is from genome assembly GCA_963837385.1 of uncultured Solirubrobacterales bacterium. Lineage (GTDB taxonomy): Bacteria > Actinomycetota > Thermoleophilia > Solirubrobacterales > Solirubrobacteraceae > Palsa-465. Next base: position 129,259 of record CAWIMZ010000019.1, on the reverse strand, counting down.
GATCTAGAGACGCCTAGAGACTGACGGCCGCGCCCTCGAGGGGGAACGGCGTGTCTCGCAGGTACCACTCCGCGTCGAGCGCCGCCTGACAGCCGGAACCCGCGGCCGTAACCGCCTGACGATAGGCGTGGTCGACGAGATCCCCGGCCGCGAACACGCCGGGCAGATTGGTCATCGTCGAGCGGCCACGTGTGACGACATAGCCTGCTTCATCGGTCTCGACCTGGCCTTGCGCCAGCTGCGACTGAGGCTCGTGGCCGATCGCGATGAACGCGCCGGAGATCGGGACCTCGCGCGTCGAACCGTCGATCGTGTGGCGCAGCTGCGCGACGGCCAGCGACCCGCCCTCTCCCTTGCGGAACTCGCTCACCAGGTAGGGGGTGAGCCACTCGATGTTGGGGAGCGCCCGGGCGCGCTCGAGCATGATCTTCGATGCGCGGAACTCGTCGCGGCGGTTGACGATGCTCACCGAGGACGCGAACTTCGACAGGAACATCGCCTCCTCCATCGCAGAGTCGCCGCCACCGACGATGATCGTCGTCGCGTCCCTGAAGAACGCCGCGTCGCAGGTCGCGCAGTAGCTGACTCCGCGACCGGACAGCTCGACCTCGCCGGGGACGTCGAGTTTCCGGTGCTGAGCGCCCATCGCGAGGATCACCGTCCGCGCGACGTGCAGGTCGTCGCCCACCCAGACCTTGTGCAGTCCGCCGTCCTTGGAGAGCTCGAGCGCCGTGACGTCGTCGGTCTCGAGCCGTGCGCCGAAGCGTTCCGCCTGATCGCGGAAGCGCTGCATCAGCTCGGGGCCCATGATCCCCTCCGGGAAGCCCGGATAGTTCTCGACGTCGGTCGTCTGCTGCAGCAGGCCGCCCCAGGCGAACCCCTCGATCACGAGCGGCTCGAGGTTGGCGCGCGCCGTATAGAGCGCCGCGGTGTAGCCCGCCGGACCACTTCCGACGATGATCACGTTCTCGGTGCGCTGATCTGACACTTCACAAAGTATAGCTACAGCTCGCCACCACGACGCTCCGAAGCGGACCTAACCCGCTGCCGCTCTCGCCTCGAGCGCCTGGATCAGGCGCGAGATCGGGCTCACCAGCGCCCGCGAGCGCGGCGCCACGACTCGGACCGTCTCGGCGAGCGCGGCACCCGCGATCAGATCGATCGCGTAATGCTCGCCCAGGTACACGAGCGCGATCCCGAGCGTCGCCGCGTAGGTCCAGCCAAGCGCGCCCGCGAGCGGCCCGACCTCCGACAGGAGGTGCGCTCCCATCAGCGACGTGGCGAAATGAAGCGACGGCATTGCGGCCAGCGGATTGCCTCCGAAGACATCGTAGAGGTCCGCCCAGCGGTTTCCCCAGAACTGCTCGCCATACTCGATCATCATCCGCCGCACCTGAACCGGTGAGGAATCCTGCAGCCGGCCATGCTCTGCAGCCCACCACGGCGGCGCGGTTGGGATCGCCCAGTAGAACACGGCACCGAGATCGAAGACGGCATACATCCGGACCGCCGCCGAGGGGAACCGGTCGGGATCGCGCAGCAGCACGTACCCCACGCTGGCGTGCGGTACGGCGAACCAGATCCAGTGGCACCACGCGAGCACTGACTCGAACCGGTTGATCTTGCCTGGCGCCGAGAACGCTCGTTGCAGCCGCAACGTCGGCGCCCTGCCGAGGCCGAGCACGCGATCGGCCGTGATTGGATAATCCACTCGCACGCGGCGCGCGAGTCGCTCTGGATCGTCATGCGGCATCTCGTATGCAGCCACGTAAGCCCACATGTTGAGCGCAACGATCGCGGCGTCACGGCGCCGGCTCCGTGGAACGATGACGCACAGCGCCAGCGGCGCCAGCGCGGCGCTGCAGAGCACGGCGGCCGGGGGAAGCTTGACGCGCCGCCGCAAGGGGGGCGCCGCGACCCCTACCGCGACGAGGGCCCAGGCAGCAGCTCTGATGCCCGTCGACACGCGCAAGTCACGGCAGTATATGAACGAGCTTCGTGCGGGGTCCCGCGGAACGAGCCTCGTGCGGGGTTCCGCGGCGGCGGGAGCGTCGAACCCGAGCGTCCCCACCGGCAACTCGGCCCGCCCGGCTGGATAGAATGCCGCGGCCTTGCGAGCCGAACACGCCAAGCCCTCCCGCCGGCGCGGCCCTGCCGGACGTACGCTGATGCTTGCGGCCGGCCTGTTCGGCGCGTCGCTGGTCTTTGCCCCGGCAGCGCTCGCCAACTTCTTCACGCTCAAGTCGGGCGGTTCGCCCAACGCCAACCAGATCGAGACGCTGTACAGGATCGTCCTGTACCTCGCCGCGTTCGTGTTCGTGATCGTCGAGGCCGCGCTCGTTTACTCGGTGTTCAAGTTCCGCGCCAAGAAGAACCCGGTCGCCGCGCAGATCCACGGCAACACCCGCCTCGAGATCGGCTGGACGGTCGCCGCCGCTGTGATCCTCTTGGTGCTGACGGTGGTCACGTTCGTGAAGCTGCCGGGCATCATCAATCCTCCGAACTCCGGCGCGAACGGCCTCGTGCTGTCGGCCTCCGTCAACGAGCCCTCGCCGCCGAACGGCAAGAAGCTGACGATCTGCGTGCAGGGCCGCCAGTACATCTGGCGCTACGTGTACGGCAACGACTGCCTGAACAACTCGTTCGCGTCCAAGCTGCCGTACTCCTTCCAGAAGATGTACGTCCCGGCCAACACGACGGTCGTGCTCGCGATCCAATCCAACGATGTGATCCACTCCTGGTGGATCCCCTCGCTCGGCGGCAAGGTCGATGCGGTCCCGGGCTATACGACCTACACCTGGTTCAAAGCGCCTCATGCCAACGCTCTCTACCACGGTCAGTGCGCGCAGCTCTGCGGGCGCGGTCACGCTGCGATGACCGCGCTCGTCCAGGTCCTCACCCCGGCTCAGTACAGTCGTCTGGCTCCAGACGCAACAAAGGGCGATTCAAACTGCAAACGCGCAGGTGCTTCAGCTCCGCAAGAGCCTGACGCTGAGCGGAAACCTCTAGGAGAACCACGATGTCCACCACGACGATCGAGACCACACTGCGGCCGGTTCCCGAGGTCATCGCCCACGAGGTGGTGAAGCCGCGGGAGACCAAGCGCTGGGTGGACTGGGTGACGACCACCGACCACAAGAAGATCGGGATCATGTACCTGGTCACGACATTCGTGTTCTTCATGCTCGGCGGCATCGAAGCGCTGATGATGAGGCTGCAGCTGTCGGAGCCGAACAACACGCTGCTGTCGGGTCAGCACTACAACCAGCTGCTGACGATGCACGGGACGACGATGATCTTCCTGTTCGTCGTGCCGGTGATGGCCGGATTCGGCAACTACTTCCTGCCGCTGATGATCGGCGCTCGCGACATGGCTTTCCCGCGACTGAACGCGCTCTCCTTCTGGCTGCTGCTGGCCGGCGGAATCGTCTTCTACGCCACGCTGTTCTGGCAGCCGCCGGAGGCGGGGTGGTGGAGCTATCCGCCGCTGTCGAGCATCCAGTACTCGCCCAGCGGCGGCCAAGACGCCTGGATCTTCCTGATCCACCTGACGGGCATCTCATCGCTGCTCGGCGCGATCAACTTCTACGCGACGATCGTCAACATGCGCGCGCCGGGAATGACCTGGGGCCGCCTGCCGCTGTTCGTGTGGGCGCTCCTCACCTATGCGGTGCTGCTGATCGTCGCGCTCCCCGTCGTGGCCGCGGCGGTCACGATGCTGCTCACCGACCGGCACTTCGGCACCCATTTCTTCGACCCCACCGCCCACGGCTCGCCAGTCCTGTGGCAGCACCTGTTCTGGTTCTTCGGCCACCCCGAGGTCTACATCATGATCCTGCCTGGCTTCGGGATCATCTCGGAGGTCATCCCGGTCTTCTCGCGCAAGCCGATCTTCGGCTACAAGGCGATTGCGGCCTCGACGGCGGTGATCGCGTTCCTCGCCACGCTGGTGTGGGCACACCACATGTTCGCTTCACCGGTACCGATCGTGGTGCTCGGCTTCTTCATGCTCAGCTCGTTCCTGATCGGCGTTCCGACCGGAGTCAAGATCTTCAACTGGATCGCGACCCTCTGGCGAGGATCGATCGTGATGACGACTTCGCTCTACTTCGCGGTCGGCTTCATCGGGATCTTCGTGATCGGCGGAATCACCGGCATCTTCCTCGCCGTCTTCCCGGTCGACTGGCAGCTCAACGACACCTACTTCGTCGTCGCCCACTTCCATTACGTGCTGATGGGCGGCGCCGTGTTCACGGTCTTCAGCGGGCTCTACTACTGGTTCCCGAAGATCACCGGGAGGTTGTTGAACGAGACCCTCGGCAAGCTCTCGTTCTGGCTGATGTTCATCGGCTTCAACGCCACCTTCTTCGTCCAGCACGCGCTCGGCCTGTCCGGCATGCCGCGACGGATCTACACCTATCAGCCGGGACTCGGGTGGTCGACTTACAACTTGATCTCGACGATCGGGTCGTTCATCCTTGGCGTGGGAATCCTGGTGACTGTGATCAACGTCGCGCGCAACTACAAGCACGGTCGACTGGCCGGCCCGGATCCCTGGAAGGGAAACACGCTCGAGTGGTACACCACCTCCCCGCCCCCGGTCAACAACTTCGACGTGATTCCGCGAGTGCGCTCGGTCGAGCCGATGCGAGACATCCGCCGGCAAGTGGAGCGCGAGACCGGAGTCACGCAGAAGACGGGCGGCAGCGAGCGCTTCGCGCGGGCGTGACCGTGGTCCCGGTCGTAGGGTCACTCCGCACCGAAATCGCCAGGAGCGCAGCCAACGGTGAGCACTTCGACGCTCAACGCGGTCCGGGCCGAATTGGTCGGGTCGCGAGCGCACCAGCTGGTATCCGATTACCTCGAGCTGACAAAGCCGAAGGTCCAGTCGCTGCTGCTGCTGACGACGGTGACGACGATGGAGGTCGCCGGGAGCCCCTCCGCGTCGAAGATCGCGCTCACCTGCCTTGGCGGATACCTGTCGGCGGGAGGAGCCGGCGCGATCAACCACTGCCTCGATCGTGACCTCGATGCTCGCATGCGGCGGACCGCTTCGCGTCCCATCCCCTCAGGTCGCGTTTCGCCTCGCGCAGCGTTGATCTATGGCTTCACGCTCGCCGCATTGTCGTTCGCGCTGATGTCGCTGACGCTCAACGTGCTCGCGGCGTCGCTCGCGCTCGCCGGCTTCGTCGGATACGTCGGCGTCTACACGCTCTGGCTCAAGCGCCGCACTCCCCAGAACATCGTGATCGGGGGCGCAGCAGGCGCGATGCCCCCGTTGGTGGGCTGGGCCGCAACCCGCGGCTCGCTGTCGTGGACCGCGGTCTACCTGTTCGCGATCGTCTTCTACTGGACGCCTCCTCATTTCTGGGCGCTCAGCCTGCTGATGAAGGACGACTACGCCAAGGCAGGCGTGCCGATGATGCCCGTCGCGCGCGGCGAGCAGGAGACGCGTCGCCAGATTCTGCTCTACTCTCTGCTGCTCTACGCGGTCTCGCAGCTCCCGTTCTGCGCCGGCGCGTTTGGCGTTGTTTACCTGATCTGTTCGATCGCGCTCGGATCCGCGTTCATCGGCGGCGCCGTATGGCTGTACCGCCGCGCGGACCGCCGCACAGCGTTGCGCTTGTACCTGTTCTCGCTCGCGTATCTTGCGCTCTTGTTCGGCGCGATGGTGGCGGACGTGAAGCTGTAGGATGAGCGCGCCCAATCGCGCGTCCGTTCGAGGAGCCCAGTTTGGATCGTAAGCTCGCACGCAAGAACATCCGCTCGGGTTTGATCGCAGGAGCACTCTGCGCCTTCATGTTCGGGCTGACGTTCGTAGCAGCCGCCATCTACGTCCACCCGTGAGCGATCTCGGCGAGCAGGCTCAGGAGGCACCGCCCGCGGGCGAGGAGGTCCACCTCCCCGGCCCCACGCTGATCCCGATCGTGATGGCGATCGGGATCACGCTGACGGTGATCGGAACCACGATCAACTGGCTCTTCTCGATCATCGGCCTCCTGATCTTCCTGGTGACGCTGGTCCGGTGGATATCAGACACGCGTCGGGACGTCGCGGAGCTTCCCGAAGAGCACCATTGACAGCGAGCTCCACGGGGCCGGCGCCGGCCGCCCAGGCGCTCAGCCGCTCGCCGCGACCCCGGCGGGAACCTGGCAACTCGCGCCGTATCCAGTCCATACCCGAACGATGTCGCGCATCGACAGGATGCCGATCAGCTCGCCGCCCTCGACCACCACGAGATGCCGGAAGCCACCACGTACCATCGCCGCCGCCGCCTCCTCCAGAGACCACTCGGGGGAGGCGAACGTCAGGTTTCCGGTCAGGTGAGCGGCCACACGCTCAGCATCTGGATCCTGGCCTGCGGCCACCGAACGCAGCAGGTCTCGCTCGGTGAGCACCCCAGGACCGGGAGCGTCCGGGTCGAGCACGACGGCCGCCCCTACGTTGCGGCGGCACATCGACTCGGCCGCCTCGCGAAGCGTGTGGCCGGGGCCAATCGTCAGAACAACCGCGGACATCCCCTCTCGGACCTGCATCGCCGCCTCCACGCGTAGTTTGCAACGATTGCCGCAATCATAGCGTCACGCGGGTGCGGTCGCGAGACCCAGCCGGCGCGGGTTCCGGAGGCGTTCGTCGCGCGGAACACATAGGATGATGGCCTCAGTGATGCGAGTGGGCCCGAGGAGCTGAACAGGTGCGCGATCGCCCGATGTTGCAGATGCTGGTGGTCGGCGTGATCGCAGTCGTGATCGGGATCCCGATTGCGTTGATCATCCCCTGGTTCCCGAGCAAGGGCTCGGTTCAGGCCGGAAACATCAAGACGCTCTACGACGTGCTGCTGATCGTCTCCGTGCCGATCTTCGTGCTCGTCGAGACAGTCGTCCTGTTCTCCGTGTGGAAGTTCCGCATGCGTCCGGGGGAGGAGAACAAGGACGGCCCGCCGATTCACGGCAACACCCGCCTGGAGGTCGTCTGGACCGCCGTCCCAGCGATCCTGATCATCTCGCTGTGCACCTATGCCTACGCGGTGCTGCGCTCGAACGAGGCAAACAAGGCGAACGCCATGACGGTCAACGTGACCGAGCGGCAATTCGCGTTCGAGTTCTCCTACCCGCAGGCCGGCGGCAGGCAGGTCGTCTCGCCCGAGCTGTACCTGGCCAAGGGTCGACCCGTCCTGTTCAAGATTCGCTCGCTCGACGTGATCCACAGCTTCTTCGTCCCGAATTTCTCGGAGAAGATCGACGCTGTTCCGGGGATCACCACCACGCTCCGCGTGACGCCCACGAGTCTCGGCAACTACCCGGTTGAGTGCACTGAGCTGTGCGGCGCCGGCCACTCGCTGATGCGCGCCGCCGTCCATGTTCTCACTCCGGCCGCGTTCCAGAGCTGGATCCGGTCACAGCCCATCAACGGGACCCCGCCGATCGGGTCGCCGCCCCCGAACGCCGCCCAACCGGGTGTACCAGGGTCGCCGAGCTCCGGTGCCGGCGGCGGCTCGCGCTCTGCGGGCGGGTCGGCATGAGGGTCGGTCTCGCGGGGCCACTTGCCTGCCCCCGCTTGCTCACGCACCCGGAGAGGCGAGAAGGTATCGTGATCGCGTTGGATCGAGCGAAGGAGATCTGCTGATGTCCTCAACGGCCTTGGCTCCCGAGCCGGTCGCACAGCGGCCGCGCACGCGCGTGCCGCTTCCGGCGAAGCTGCGCGCGCCGGGCTGGTACAGGGCGGCGCTGTTCGACGTGATCGGCTTCGCCTTCGCGTTTGGCCTGACGGTCCTGATCCGCTGGGCGATGCACCAGCACCCGGTGATCGATGCCCACGCGATCACGATCGTCTCGCTGATCGCCGTGCCGCTGTTCTTCCTCGTCGGGATCGGCACCGCCGACTACTGGTTCTACTGGGCTGCGGGCAAGCCGACGCGCGCCGAGGAGCACTCGTCCCACGGCGCCTACACCTGGCGGGACTACTTCAAGGTCAACACCGACCACAAGGTGATCGGGATCCAGTACACGATCACCTCGTTCTTCTTCCTGCTCGTCGGGGGCCTGCTCGCGATGCTGATCCGCGCCCAGCTGGCCAAGCCGGGAATGCAGTTTCTGACCCCCGCGCAGTACAACGGCGTCTTCTCGGTCCACGCCACGCTGCTGATCTTCCTGTTCGTGATCCCGGTGTTCGCCGGCCTGGCGAACTTCGTGCTTCCGCTGATGATCGGTGCTCCGGACATGGCGTTCCCGCGGCTGAACGCGCTTCTCGTACTGGCTGCTGCCGTTGGCCGGGATCATGATGCTGATGAGCTTCCTGGCGCCCGGCGGCTCGTTCGCCGCGGGCTGGACTGCCTACGCGCCGCTGTCGACGACGATGCCGCTCGGCCAGCTATTCTTCACGATCGCTGTGCAGCTCGCGGGCGCGTCGTCGATCGCCACGGCGCTCAACTTCCTGGTGACGATCATCACGATGCGCGCTCCGGGCATGAGCTTCTTCCGTATGCCGCTGCTGGTGTGGGCCAACTTCTCGACCTCGTTGCTGGTCGTGATCGCCACACCGTTCATCGCCGCGTCGCAGTTCTTCGTACTGCTTGACACCGCGCTGCACTTCCACTTCTTCGACGCCTTCGTCGGGCCCGGCAAGAACGGCAACGTGATCATGTACCAGCACGTTTTCTGGTTCTACTCACATCCGGCCGTGTACATCATGATGCTGCCGGGCTTCGGAATCATCTCCGAGGTGATCGCGGTGAAGTCCCGCAAGCCGATCTTCGGTTACCGGATGATGGCATTCTCGCTGCTTGCGATCGTCGTGCTCGGGTTCACGGTCTGGGCGCATCACATGTTCGTGTCGGGGATGGCCGCCTGGATCAGGATCCCGATGATGATCACGACCGCGATCATCGCGATCCCGACCGGGATCAAGATCTTCTCGTGGCTCGCGACGCTGTGGCGTGGCGTGCTGCACCTCGACACGCCGATGCTGTTCGCGCTCGGATTCGTGACGATGTTCACGCTCGGCGGGATCAGCGGCGTGATGCTCGCGATGATCCCGTTCGACATCCACGTCAGCCAGACCTATTTCATCGTCGCTCACATCCACTACGTCCTGTTCGGCGGCTCACTGTTCACGATCTTTGCGGGCGTCTACTACTGGTTCCCGAAGATGACCGGGCGGATGTTCGACGACCGCCTCGGCAAGTGGCACTTCTGGATGACGTTCATCTTCTTCAATCTGACCTTCGGGCCGATGCACCTGATCGGGATCCAGGGGATGCCCCGCCGGGTCGCCGAATACGCCGCGAAGTTCGCCGCCTGGAACCTGTTCATCTCGCTGTCGTCGTTTGTGCTCGGCCTCAGCACGCTGATCTTCCTCTACAACATGGTCGCGAGCTGGCGCGGCGGCCCGCGCGCCGCGGCGAACCCGTGGCGCGGGCTGACGCTCGAGTGGCAGGTCTCCTCACCGCCGCCGATCTTCAACTTCGACGAGGTGCCGACGGTGGTGGGGGGCCCCTACGAGTACGGTGTGCCGGGCGCCGTCCACGGCATCTTCAAGTCGCCGGAGTCCAAGCCCGTCGCCGTCGGGTCGTTCTCCACCGCGCCCAGTCAGGAGAGCCACCGGTGAAGACCATCCTCGTCGTCGCAAACGAAACGCTCGGAGGGCGCTCGCTGATCGAGGCCGTCCGCACTCGGGTGGCCGAGGGCGACTCGCGATTCGTTCTCTGCGTCCCGCAGAACCGGCCGCGGGCCGGCCTCGTCGTCTACGACCATTCCGTGTTCGACGCGGCGCAGATACGCGTCGATCTGGCACTGGAGTTCGTGCATGCCGAGGGCATCGAAGCGCTCGGCGAGGTCGGCGACCCGGATCCGTACACGGCGACGATCGATGCCGTCAGGGAGTACAACCCGGACGAGATCATCATCTCCACATATCCGGAGACGCGCTCCGGCTGGCTGCGCCGTGATCTGATCGAGCGCGTCCGCCACGCCTCCGGGCTCCCCGTCCAGCACGTGGTCGCTGACCCCGACAGCGAGGGTATGCCGTTTCGCGTCACGCTCGCGGTCGCGAACCGGACCGCGAGCGGCGACGAGCTGTTCACCGCGCTGAAGGCGAAGGCGGACAGCGAAGCCGCCAAGCAGGGCGGACGGCTGTTCATCATCGTCGTGCCCCAGGAGGGCGGTGGCGGACAGTCCGCCCGGCGCGCGCGGACCAGGCTGGCGATGGTGCTCGACAGACTGCGCTCGGCCGGCCTGTTCGCAGCGGGAATGATCGGCGATCCCGACCCGTACACGGCGATCACCAACGCCTTGCAGTACTTCCGGGTCGACGACATCGTGATCTCGACGTTCGCCGGAACGCGATCCGGCTGGTTGCGCGCCGACCTGATCGAGCGTGTGCGGGGAGCGAGCGGCAAGCCGGTCGAGCACATCGTGCACGAGGACGCCGCCCAGACCGCGGTCTGAGGAGACCCGCATGGAAGCCGCATCGATCGCCCACGCCGAGCATCACGGGCCGCCTCCGGCGCACCGCTCCTCGCGCGTCGAGGCACCGACGCTCGGGATGCTGCTTTTCATCATGTCGGAGATCATGATCTTCGGCGCGTTCTTCACGGCCTACTTCTTCATCCGCGTCGTCTCGCACAATCCCTGGCCGGCCGCCGGGACGAAGCTTCCGGAAGCCGTCGCCGGCGTCAACACGGCGATCCTGCTCTCGTCGTCCCTGACGCTCCACTGGGCGCTCGTGTCGGCCAAGAACGGGAACCGCTTTGGGCTGAAGGCGGGAATGCTGTCGACCTTCCTGCTCGGGCTGACGTTCCTCTCAGTCCAGGTCAACGAGTACGTTCACATCGGCTTCTCGCCGCGGGACTCGGCTCAGGCGAGCGTCTTCTACGGGCTGACAGGGTTGCACGGCGCGCACGTGTTCATCGGCCTGTGCCTGCTGCTGATGGTCACCATCCGGGCGTTCCGCGGCCATTACTCGCCCGAGCACCATCAGGGAATGGAAGTCCCCGGGATCTACTGGCACTTCGTCGACATCATGTGGGTCATCGTGTACACGACCGTGTACGTGCTCTAGTCATCTCGACCAGGCCACGGCCGATGCTCAACCCACTCCGTTCCGAGGCCGAAGCGTTCCGAGCGCTGATCTACGCGGTGGTGGCGATCGCGTTGATCGTCGCGCTCGTGCTGCTCGTGCGAACGATCTGAGACGGCTCCGGCCGCGCCGGTTATCGGCCCGCTCGGCTCGCACGCGTGACACCATTGCCAGCGTGAGTGTGATGCCTCTCGCCGCCGTCGGCGCGATCAACGGGATCGTGCCGCCCCTGGTGGTGCTCCTATGGTGGCTTCCGTACCGAGCTCGGGCGCGGACGCTGGCGCACGAGGGGCGGCCTGTCCCGACGTGGCGCCAGACCTCCTACGCTGCGGGGCTGCTCGTCCTGGCGGTCTCGCTGAGCGGTCCGGTCGACAATCTCGCCGACCAGCTGCTCGTCGCACACATGGCCGAGCACCTGCTGATCGGCGACGTCGCGGCGCTGCTGATCGTGCTCGGGCTCACCGGTCCGCTGCTCGCGCCGGCGCTGAGGATCCGGCTGATCAGCCGCCTGCGCGTGCTCACACACCCTGTCGTGGCGGTCACGCTCTGGGCGGTCAACTTCTACCTCTGGCACCTGCCGGCGCTCTACCAGGCCGCGCTGCGCCACGACGCGCTCCACGCGCTCCAGCACGCCACCTTCCTGGCGTTCGGAATCGCCATGTGGATGGCGCTGCTCGGGCCGTTGCCGAAGCCGAGCTGGTTCTCCAACGCATGGCAGCTGGTGTACATCATCGTCGTGCGGCTGATCGGCACCGTGCTCGCAAACGTGCTGGTCTTCGGGGGCACGGCGTTCTACCCCTATTACCGCCCCGGTGACGCCCACTGGCACATCAGCATGCTCGCCGACCAGATCGCCGCAGGCAGCGTGATGATGGTCGAGGAGAGCCTGCTGACGATCGGCCTGTTCTGCTGGCTGTTCTTGAAGGTCGCACGCGAGGCCGACGAGCGCCAGCGGCTGCTCGACTACGCCAGCTCGCACGGGATCGCGCTCGACGAGCAGCGCGCTGCCCGGGCCGTTGCCGCCGGCCGCGGACCAGAGCTGTGGGAGCGGCTCAAGCAGCGTTCGCCCGACGATCCGGATCACGCCGGCGAGCCCGTCGGCACCGGCCAGGCGGCGGGCACCGCTGCTACTTGACGGTCAGCGTCCCCTTCATGCCCGCCGCGGCATGCCCGTCGACTGAGCAGTAGAACGTGTATGTGCCAGGCTTGAGCGTCGCGGCGACCGTCGACACGCCACCATTGCTGACGATCGCGCCGACTTCGCTCACCCCGCCGCCCTGAATCGCGATGTCGTGCATGACCGAAGACGCGTTCTTCATCCGCAGCGTCACTTTTCCAGCCTTGGCGGTGGCGCTCGAGGCTTCGAACTTCAACAGTCCGCTCGGATTGGCGTCGATCTCGACCGTCCCGTTCTGCTCGACGGCCGGCTTCTGCTGGGTGCTCGGCACCGCGGCCGCGAGCGCGCCGGTGTCCTGGCCCGGCCTGGCGGCCACGATCGAGACGTACGCAGCAATGTCCTGGGCGTCTTGACCCTTGACCAGGTGCGCCGGCATCACGCCCTGCGTGTTCGGATACTCGATCCAGTAGGAGACCAGACCCTGGATCGAGGCGCTCTTGACGCCATCGGCGCGATCCTGCCGGAATGCGTCGTCGAGATTCGGCCCGACGGCGCCGTTCGCACCGGCGTGGGCCAGCGTGTGGCAGGCCGCACAATGCTCGACGAACAGCTGCTTGCCGCGGACGACGTCCGCGGTCGGATGCTTGATCGCGCATCCACCGAGCGCCATCAGCGAAACAGCGCCGACGAGCAGCGCAGCGGTACGGACAAGCCCTCTCATTGCTGAGCGGGGCACTCTATAAAAGCTTCCGGCGAAGAGGCGCCACACGACGAAGAATCTCGACGCACCAAGAAAGCACCAGTAAGTCATCGGTCCGCTGGCCTCGCTAGCATGGCAGCGAATGAGGACCCGCCAGAAGTACCGTTTTCGGGCACCGTCTACGGGCCGTGAGGTGATCGTCGAGGCGAACCCCGACGAGGTGTACGTGGATCGCGAGACGGGCGAAGAGTTCGAGGTGGTGGCGCAGCTGCTGCCGCTTGCGCCCACCGCATCGGAGCTGCCCTGGTCGGTGGAGAACCTGCGCTTCTGCAACTGGTGCGACCAGCTCTCGCAGAAGGACCTAAACGATTGTCCGCATTGCGGCAGACGCATGGACCCGCTCGGGTCCTGAGGTCCAGTCAGTGGCTGCTCGGCTTGGTGTGATCAGGATCGTCGCTGCGCTCGCCGTCGGCGCAGCGCTGGCGTTAGGCGTCGCCGCATGCGGCAGTGCGGGTTCCGGCTCGTCCAACACCTCCGGCACCCCGGCGTTCACCGTCCCCACCGGCGCCCAGAGCCCCGCCGCCAGCGTCAGCACGAGCACCGCCACGACCGCGACCACATCGTCCACCGCCACCGCCGCGGCGAGTGGAACGGGCACGGGCTCCTCATCGGGCGGCGCAGCCGCATCCTCGGGCTCGTCGGGCGTGACTGGTTCCACGGGCTTCTCGGGATCCGGGGGCGCTTCAGGTTCTCCGGGCTCATCAGGGTCCGCCGGATCCTCCGGCACCTCGGGCTCGGCGGGCTCATCGGGCTCAACCGGAGCTTCGGGCTCCACCGGCGGGTCTAGCTCCGGCGGCGCCAGCCCTACCGGAGGCGGCGGAACATCGAGCTCGGGCTCAGGCGGCTCCGGCAGCGGTGGCGCAGGCCTAGGGTCCGCATTCTGCCAGCAGAACCCCGGCGCCTGTTAGGGGGCGCAGCGGGCTGCCAGGCGGCGGCGCGCGGGGCGCGGGGCGCGGGACGCGGGACGCGGGGGCGCGGGGCGCGGCCCGCTCGCGAACAATGGCGTCCAGCCTCCGCCCCCCGGAGGCCAAACGCCAATGTTCGGATCGCGGCTGGTCCACCGCGGCTTGGCGCCGACGCCCGCCCGCGGCGTCGCGCAGTCTCCGCCGCTCCGCGGACTCCCCGGCGGTCCTCTCAGTGGATCTGATTCTTGGGCGCCGTAGGCGTCGTAACCTCGGTCGCGCTGTATTCAAGACGCGTCCCGGGGTAGTTGCACAGGTAACGCGTGCTCGCCCCGACTGTGAGCTGCGCTTGGGAGGAGGCGGCCGGCTTCGTGCAGTTCGTTCCCCGGCTCTGGCGGTAGGCGAAGTTGCCGGTCGGAAGGTCAATGGAAAGCACCGGCGCCCAGGAGGGCACGGTCAGCGCCACGACCTCTCCCGGCTTCACAGCGAGTGGCGTGCTCAGGGGAAACTGAACCACGTAACCAAGCCACGGCTGCAAATGGAGGATCGGGCTCTGCGCAACCACCTGCCAGCGGCGGACGCTCTTGTTGCCCACGGGCTTCAGCACAGAGATCCCCGCTTGGGCGTTCCCGCCGTAGGTCCCGTCGAGAAAATGGATCGCATTGTGGGCGGTCTTGGCGTTGCTCGAGAGGCGGGAGAGACCAATCGTCCACGCGACGAGGTAACCCGCCTTCGTGATCGTCGTCGGATACGTGACGCCGTCCCTGATCGTCTCGATCGCCGACACCTGCGTCAGGATGATCGTGCAGCTAGCCCCGGTCACGCCGCTCGGACAGGTTGGCGCGACCAGCGGCGTCTTCGTCGCGCCGAGCTCGACGATCTGCGCGGACGCGGCCGCGGGGACGAGCGCCAAGAGGGCTGCCACGACTGCCGCGGTGACCAGCAAAGGGCGTTTCATGTTCTCCATTGAACACGACCTGCCGGTCACAGTTGCGCAACATCGCCGCGGCGCAAAGCGCCCTTGACCCGGCAGAAGTGCGTTCGGGAGCAGCTGGCCGCGAGATCCGGGGCGCGGCCTACAGCTTGGTGACGTTCACCGCCTTCGGTCCCTTGGGGCCGGACTCCTCCTCGTAATTGACCTTCGCGCCCTCGGCGAGAGACCGGTAGCCGTCCCCGCTGATGCCGCTGAAGTGAACGAACAGGTCGCGACCTCCATCGTCGGGCGTGATGAAACCAAAGCCCTTGTCGTCGCTGAACCACTTGACGGTACCCGTTGCCATGAACTTCCCTTCAGTGCTACTAGTTTTTGGTGTAATCCGCCACGCCTGGGCGCCGGACCCGAGAACGCGGTAAACCTAGCAGGGAAGGGAGACTTCCGGCGGCTGATTGCAGTGAGCTGGACGACGGATGCCCGCCCCTGCCGCGCCACGAGCTCACCGCCCGCCGCAGGCCGCCGTACCCCGCGCTCAGCGCCCGCCTAAGCGGAAGTCTTTGGGGTGGGCCGCCGTACCACGCGTCACCGCCCGCCGAAGGCCGCCGTACCCCGCGCTCAGCGCCCGCGGAAGCTCGCCTTGCCAGGTCCTTCCTTCAGGAACCTGGCGACCGCCGCTCGGAGATCCTCGGTGTCGAACAGCTCAGCCGCGATCTGAGCTACGCGGTCGTTGGCACGTTCGACTCCCCCATCGAGGTACTCCCTGAGAACTTGCTTGGTGGCGGCATGAGCCAGGGTCGGCCCGTCCGCCAGTTCGGTTGCGAGCTTGCGGACCGCGACGTCGAAGCCATTGTCCGGGAGCACCAGGTTGACGACATTCCAGCGCTCGAGTGCCGCGGCATCGTATGGCCGGCCGGTCATCACCAGCTCACGCGCACGTCCGGTGCCCGCCCGCTCGGCAAGCCGCTGGGTGCCGCCCATCGCCGGCGTGAGTCCTATCACTCGCTCGACCAGGCCGAACCGGGCCGACTCGGCCGCGAGGATCAGATCGCATGCCAGTGCCAGCTCGAACGCCCATGTGAGACATAGCGCGTGCGCCGCGAGCACCGTCGGACAGGGGAGCCGATCGACCCGCCGCGCGAGCTCGACCAGTTCGTCGAAGGTCGAGCAGGCCTGCTCGACGCTCTCCTGGGCGGCGAACACCGACACGTCCACTCCGGCGCTGAACACTCTCCCCTCCGCGCGGAACAGCACCGCCCGTGCCGGCGTTGACTCGAGCTGGTCGATTACGTCGGCGAGTCCCTGTCCCATCGCCTCGTCGAACAGGTTCAGCGGTGGCGAGTGGAAGGTGACGATCGCCAGGCCATCATCGCGCTCCAGCCTGACCGAGGCGCCCGAGCTCATCGCAGCGCCTCCGCCGCGGTCGCGATCTCCTCCGGGTCTCCCGGAGCAGGCGTGTACGGAAGCCGCAAAGGATCGCCCCGATAGCGAGGGATCACGTGAAAGTGGAAGTGGAACACCGTCTGCCAGGCCGCCGAACCGCAGCCGTTGATCAGGCTCACGCCGTCGGCACCCAGGCGCTCCATCATCTTGGCCGAGAGCCGCTTGGCGGCGAGCATCGTCGCGGCGAGGTCATCGTCGCCGATCTCGAGCAGGTCGGCAGCATGTCGGCGCGGTACGACGAGAGCATGACCACGTGTCGCGGGATTGATGTCCATGAACGCGATCGTCTCCTGGTCCTCGTCGACGATCAGGCCGGGAATCTCCCTGGCCACGATCTTGCAGAACAGGCAGTCTTGCTCGCTCATCGAGGCGGGAGCCTATCGAGCGTCTGGCTTGCCCGTCGGATCGCCTCCTCGGGCGTGTGGATTTCCCCGGCAAAGCTTGCCTCGGTGAGTTCCTCGAGGATCCGCCCGAGCTGAGGTCCTGGGCGCAGCCCGAGGGCCCGCGCGAGCAGATCACCCCTCACCGGCGGCACCGGCGGATGCTCACGCCAGCTCAGCGCTTCACCGACCAGCTCCTGCGCGAGCCGAACATGCTTCGCGATCGCGTCCTCAGCGCCGGCCCCGCGCGTGGCGAGACGATCGGCGACGCTGAGAACGGTCACGTCGACCTCGACCGGCGCGCACGCGCGCAGGTAGCGGTAGATCGCCTGCCGGGGAAGCGGCATCTCGTGAACCAGAAAGCCAAGGCGAAGGTGATTGCGGGCGAGCGCCGCGACGTGCTCGCTCAGCCGCTCGCTCGCCCGGAGCCGGCGCAGCACCGCGGCCGCCACCTGCGCTCCGGCCTCGTCGTGCCCGATGAACGTCACCCGCCCCGAGGCGCTCACGCCCCGCGTCTGCGGCTTGGCGATGTCGTGAAACAGCGCCCCGAACCGCAACGCCTGGCCTCGAGTCAACTCGTTGGCAAGCGGTTCGGACAGCACGGCGCGAATCGCATTGGCGTGGCGGCCGAACGCCGGCTCGGGGTCGCGCTCGATCTCGATCACCTCGGCGAGCACCACTCGAGTGTGCTCATACACGTCGAGATGATGGAAGCGGCTCTGCTCGACACCTCGCAGCTCGCTCAGCTCGGGCAGCACGACCGCCGTTGCGCCGAGCGAGTCCATCAGCGCGAGCCCATCCAGCGCACGGTCCGCGATCATGATCCGCTTGAGCTCGGCGAAGATCCGCTCGGAAGCAACTCGATCGAGCGCGCGGGCACTCTCACTTGCGAGAGCCGCCGTGTCCGGGTCGAGCTCGAATCCCAGCTCACAACCTAGTCGCGCGAGGCGCAGCGTCCGCAACGGGTCCTCGGCGAACGCCCGCGGCGAGACCATCCGCAGGCGCCGCGCCCGCAGGTCCTCCAGGCCCCCGAATGGATCGAGGTACGAGCCCCCGGCGAGCGGCTCGGCGATCGCGTTGATCGTCAGATCGCGTCGGGCCAGATCAGCCTCGATCGTCTCACCGTTCAACGGCAGCAGGTCAACCTGCCAGGTGTGGTCCCGCGCCACCACCCGCCAGGCGCCGAACCCCTCGGAGAGCTTGAACGCATGCCCCCCCGCGGCGTTGGCCAGTGTCCGGGCCATTGGTCGCGGGTCATCGCCGACCGCGACGTCGAAGTCCGCTGTCGGCCTGCCGAGCAGCCGGTCACGAACCGCTCCACCGACCAGCCATGCGGCACCCGTGGTCTGTGAGAGCGCATCCAGCGGCGCGCTCACCCGGGTGCTCCGTCGCGGTGGTAGACGCGCGGCACCCGCGGTGAGATCCCACACAGGAGCTCGTAGCTGATCGTCCCGATCCGGCGCGCGAGCTCCTCGGCCGTCTGTCGCTCCGCACCGTCAGCGCCGATGATCCTCGCCACTTCTCCGACCCGCACGAGCGGCCCCGGACCGACGTCGAGCGTGATGTTGTCCATGCTGACCGTTCCCACGATCGGGTAGCGCCGGCCGCTGATGAGCACTTCGCCGTTGTTGGTCAGCGCGCGGCGGACGCCATCCGCATAACCGATCGGCAAGGTCGCGAGCCACGTGTCCCGCTGGGCGATGAACCGGCGCCCGTATCCGGCGCTGTCCCCGGCGCGTGCGAGCTTCACCGCCGCGACATAGGAGGTCAGCTCGAGCGCCGGCTCGAGCCCGTGCGAGCTTGGATCCTCATTCATCGGATCGCAACCGTAGATTGCGATTCCGCAGCGCACGAGATCGAAGTGGCTCTCAGGCGCCCGCAGCGTCGCGGCACTGTTGGCGGCGTGCACCGCGAGATCGGGCCGGCGGCGGCGGAGCGCGGCTGCGAACGGTCCGAAGCGCTCGAGCTGCACGGCGAGGAATTCGGGATCTTCGTCGGCGGTCGCGAAGTGAGTCATCGCTCCGGCGAGCTCGAGCGCGGGCGCCGCGGCGATCACGCGCTCCGCAACGTCGAGCGCCTCCCGCCGCTCGCGCGTACCGAGCCGCCCCATCCCGCTGTCCAGCTTCACGTGCACGCGAACCGGAGCGTCGGTCCTCGCATCGAGATCGTCGACGAACCGCTCGCTCCAGGCGACGAGATCGGCTCGAGCGGCTAGCGCCACCGGCAGCTCCACTTCGCTGACCGCTCCCATCACGAGGATCCGGCCGCCGATGCCGGCTGACGCGCAGCTCAGCCGCCTCCTCGGCAGTCGCGACGGCGAGGCAGCGAGCGCCCGCGGACAGCGCCGCCCGCGCGGCCGGTACCGCTCCGTGCCCGTAGCCGTCGCCCTTGACGACCGCGCACAGACTCGCCTCGCCGACCAATCTCCGTTGCAGCAGTGCGACGTTGCGCTCGATCGCAGCCAGGTTGACGCGGGCCAGCGCGCGCAACGGCACGGGCGGCTCTAGCTCCTCGGCGGCAGCGCCCGCGGCAGCGCCTCGATCACGTCGCGCGCGATCACTCCCTCCGGCCCCAGCGAGCGTGCCGCCAGACGGCCCGCGCAGGCGTGGACGAACACCCCCGCGCAGGCGGCGTGAAAAGGATCCATCGCCTTCGCCAGATACGCGCCGATCACGCCTGAGAGGACGTCTCCGGTGCCGGCCGTGGCGAGCGCGGGTGCGCCTCCCCGGCTGACGCCCACACGACCGTCGGGCTCGGCGACGATCGTGTCGTCACCTTTCAGCACCAACACGGCGCGCGCCTCCGACGCGGCCCGCCGAGCATGCTCGAGGCGCTTGGCGGCGACGGCCGCGCTATCGGTCTCGAGCAGTCGAGCCAACTCGCCGGCGTGCGGCGTCAGCACCGTCGGCGCGGCGCGCTCGGCGAGCGATCGCAGAGCTCCGGCGTGCGCGTTCAAGCCGTCGGCATCCAGCAGCAGTGGCAGCTCGGCCGACCGCGCGAGCGCCCTGGCGAGCGTGGCGGCGCGATCCAGGCGTCCCAGACCTGGCCCGAGAACCAACGATCCCGCGCGACGGGCGTGCTCGAGTACCTGATCGGCACCGGCAGGATCGAGCGAGCCGCCGTCGTCGGGCAATGGCACGGTCATCACCTCGAGCAGCCTCCCCTCGAAGATCGCGTTCAGGGACGAGGGCACGAACGCGGTCACGTACCCGGCCCCGGCGCGCATCGCGGATTCAGAGGCGAGGCATGGCGCCCCGGTCAGGCCGAGCGAGCCACCACAGACGAGCAGGCTCCCCGCGGCGAACTTCGTCGACTCGCTGCCGCGACGCGGGATCTCGTCTGTCACGCTGTCTCCGATCAGGCCGATGCTCGGATCGGCCGGCCCACCGGGCGGAATGCCGATGTCGATCACCGTCACCTCGCCCGCGTGGCCCTTGCCGGGCGCGATCCAGAGACCGGGCTTCGCGGCGTGGAAGGTCGCGGTGGCGCGAGCACGAACGGCGCGACCCGCGATCTCCCCAGTCGATCCGTTCACGCCACTGGGAATGTCGCAGGCGATCACCACTGACCCCTCGCCGGCGGCGGCGTTGATCGCCTCGATCGCTACCGCAGCGCCTTCGCGCGGCTCGCCGGCGAACCCCGTCCCCAGGATGGCATCGACGATCCCGCTCGCACCGCTCAGCGCTGATGCTTGCAACGGCTTCGGCGGATCGCCCGGCAACCGCTCCGCGCTCGCCCGTGCGTCGCCGCGCAGCTCCGAGACGGGTGCGAGCACGAGCACGTCGACCTCCCGCCCGCGATCGCGAAGCACACGCGCGGCAACGAAACCGTCCCCACCGTTGTTCCCCTTTCCGCATACGACCACGATGCGCCCTGTCGGCACCAGCTTCGCGGCCAGCTCGGCGAGGCCGGTGCCGGCGCGCTCCATCAGCTCGAGGCCGGGAATTCCCAGCTGCTCGATCGCCCACTCGTCGAGCGATCGCTGCTCGGCGGGGTCGGGGAGCCCGTGGAGCCAGTCGGGCAGGCTCATAAAGCGATCGCTACCGCAGCCGCGTCGTTGTGGGTATGCGTCAACGAGACACTGACCGCGACGCCGAGCTGATCTGCCCGGGCCGCCGCCGCACCGTGCAGGCGCAGCTCGGGCGGGCCCTCGCTGCCGAGCACCTCAACGTCCCGAAAGCTCCACGCCTCGAGGCGGAGTGCCTTCGCCACCGCCTCCTTGGCGCAAAAGCGGGCCGCGAGATGCTGACCGGGACGGGCGCGCGAGGCCGAATAGCTGCGCTCAGCCTCGGTGAACAAGCGCTCGGCGAGACGGGGACGTCGCTCCAGGGCGCGTTCCAAGCGCTCGATCTCGAGCAGATCGATCCCGATCACTCCACCGTCACCGTCTTCGCCAGATTCCGCGGCTGGTCGACGTTCAATCCCCTCAACCGGGCGATGTTGTACGCAAGCAGCTGGAGCGGGATCACCGCCAGCAGCGGCGCGAGCATCCAGTCCGTGCGCGGGATCCGGATCACCTCGTCGGCGTGCTCGCCGATCTGGGCGTCTCCCTCGGTCGCGACCGCGATCACGCGCGCGCCCCGGGCTCGCACCTCCTGAATGTTCGAGACGACTTTCTCGAGCACCGGTGACTCGGTCGCCACCGCCACCACGGGCGTGCTCTCGTCGAGCAGCGCGATCGGCCCATGCTTCATCTCGCCCGCCGCGTACGCATCGGTGGCGATGTAGGAGATCTCCTTCAGCTTCAGCGCTCCCTCGAGCGCGACCGGCAGGCCGACGTGGCGGCCGATGTACAGGAAGAAGTTCGCTTTATAGGTGTCCTGCGCGATTCGCTCGAGATTCGAGGTCCCGTGCTCGAGCATCTCCGCGATCAGGTGTGGCAGGCGCTTGAGCTCTCCGATCGTCGCCGCCAGCGCGTCGGGCGCCATCGTGCTCCGAAGCGCGGCGAGCCGCAGAGCGAGCATGTACATGACCGCCACCTGGCTGACGAATGTCTTCGTCGCGGCGACACCGATCTCGAGTCCGGCGCGCGTGTAGAGCACGCCATCGGCGTCGCGCGTGGCCTGCGAGCCCATGATGTTCGTGATTGCCATCACGGTCGCACCCCGGGTCCGCGCGGTGCGCATCGCGGCGAGCGTGTCCGCTGTCTCGCCGGACTGGGAGATCCCGATCACCAGATCGCCGGACCCGACCACCGGATTGCGGTACCGGTACTCGGACGCGATATCGACCTCGACTGGCACTCGCGCCCATTCCTCGATCGCGTACCGACCGATCAGGCCGGCGTGATACGAAGTTCCGCACGCGACGACGACGATCCGGCGGGCCTGGCGCAGCAGTTGATCGTCGATCGCGCCGAGATCGCCGAGGTCGATTCCCACCTCGTGCGCGGCTCGCTCGCCGAGCGTCTCCGCCACCGCGTCCGCCTGCTCGTGGATCTCCTTGAGCATGAACGTCTCGTAGCCCTGCTTCTCGGCCGTGTCCGCATCCCAGTCGATCTCGACCACGTCGCGCTGAACGGGTACACCCCCTGCGGTCAGGAACTCCACGTCATCGGCGCTCAGCACGACGATCTCGTCGTCGTTGATGTATTGCACGTGGCGTGTGTGGCGCAGGAATGCGGGGATCGCCGAGCCGATGAACTGCTCTCCGTCGCCACGACCGACGATCAACGGGCATTCCTTGCGCGCCCCGACGAGCAGCCCGGGCTCCTCGGCGCTCATCGCGACGAACGCGTAGTGGCCGCGCAGCTCTCCGTAGGCCGCGCGGACAGCCTCGACCAGCCTGCCGGGCGTGTAGTGATGCGCAATCAGGTGCGCGATCACCTCCGCGTCGGTCTCCGAGGTGAACCGGGCGCCGGCGTCCGACAGCCGGCGCTTGAGCTCGACGTAGTTCTCAACGATTCCGTTGACGACCACGTGGACGCGGTCGGCGGTATCGAAATGGGGATGTGCGTTCTGTTCGGTCACGCGACCGTGCGTGGCCCACCGAGTGTGTCCGATCCCCGTCCCCGGTTGCGGCCGCTCGGCCACGGCAACCGCCCCTTCCGGGGCATCATCGAGGGCGTCGATCGCGTGCCGGAGCCTGCTCAGGTTGCCGACCGCGCGGACGGCGTCGATCCTGTTGCCGTCGAGCACCGAGATCCCGGCGCTGTCGTAACCACGGTATTCGAGCTTCTCCAGGCCGGCCAGCAGCACTGGACGCGCCTCTCGAGGGCCGACGTAGCCAACGATGCCGCACATGCGCTTGAAGCCTCCTGGTTGATGATTCGGGAATCGTTCCCTTCGGTCGAGCCGCAGCGGCGGCTCGCGTTCTCCCGGTCTGGCCGCCGGTGAACGAGCGACTCATGTTAGAGCCCTCCGAACGCCATCGCACGCCGCGTCACGATCCATGCACCGGCGTCGATGCGGTTCCTGCCACGGGATTCAGGCGAGCGCCGCCTGCACGACCTCCTGTAAGCGCTCGCAGACCTGATCGGTTTCCTGCCTGCTCGGCGCTTCGACCATCACCCTGGCCAGCGGCTCGGTCCCGGATGCGCGGACGAGCACGCGGCCACGGCCGCGAAGCGCCGCGTCCTCGCGCGCGATCGCGGCCTGCACGGCCGGATCCTCGATCGCCGCGACCAGCGACGCGCGATCGCCCGCACGGATGTTCACCAGCCGTTGCGGCAGCTTCTCCATCGCGTCGCGCTCGCTCAGGTCGCGCTTCCCGAGGGCCTCCAGGGCAAGCAAGGCGCTCGCGATCCCGTCGCCCGAGGGCCCGAAGCCGAGATCGATGATGTGCCCCGACTGCTCCCCGCCGAGAGCCCATCCCCGCCGGCGCAGCTCGTCGAGCACGTAGCGATCACCCACCGGCGTCGTCGCGACCTGCACGCCGACCGCGCGCATCGCGGTGTGGAAGCCGTAGTTCGTCATCACGGTCACGGCGACCCCATTTCCGGGCAGTCGCTCGCACTGACGCA
This sequence comes from uncultured Solirubrobacterales bacterium, assembly GCA_963837385.1. GTDB lineage: Bacteria > Actinomycetota > Thermoleophilia > Solirubrobacterales > Solirubrobacteraceae > Palsa-465. Next base: position 105,689 of record CAWIMZ010000019.1, on the reverse strand, counting down.
GGTGGACCGCAGCCAGCGCGATCAGTTCGTCCCCGTCAACCATGGCGCCGGCACGGTCGACCGCGAGCACGCGATCGCCGTCGCCGTCGAACGCGAACCCGGCGTCATGATCGCCACCGGCCATCCGCTCCGCCAGAGCATCCAGGTGCGTCGAGCCGCATCCGCGGTTGATGTTCCGTCCGTCCGGCTCATCGGCGATCACCTCGACCTCGGCTCTGAGCCGTCGGAAGATCTCGGGCGCGGCCCGGTACGTGGCGCCGTTCGCGCAGTCCAGAAGGACGCGACGGCCGGTCAGATCGAGATTCGCGAACCGTACATGCAACTCCCGGAGGTAGTCCTCGAGCGCACCATGAAAGCGGCGGACCCGCCCGATCCGGGGCGGCGGCGGGAAGGACCTGTCGAGATCTGCCTCGATCTCGTGCTCGGTGTCGTCGTCCAGCTTGAAGCCGTCGGCCGCGAACAGCTTGATGCCGTTGTCCTCATAGGGATTGTGAGAGGCCGAGATCACCGCGGCTAGCTGCAGGGCGTGGCGACGTATCAGCAGCGGTGCTGCCGGGGTCGGCAGAACGCCGGCCGCCAGCGCATCCCCGCCGGCGGCGGTGACGCCCGCGGCGATCGCCGCCTCAAGCATCTCACCCGATTCGCGGGTATCCCGAACGATCAGGACCTGCGGGCGCTCCTGCTCGGCGCGCGCGACGGCGGTGCGCGCGAGCGCGAGCGCGAGCTCGGCGGTCAGGAAGTGTCCCGCCCGGCCCCGGACGCCATCCGTGCCGAAGAGCTGGCGCGCCATCTGCCTAGCTACAGGTGATCAGCGCTTGGAGAACTGCGGCCGCTTGCGAGCCTTCTTCAGACCGGCCTTCTTGCGCTCCTTCACGCGCGGATCGCGCGTCAGGAAGCCGCGGCGTTTGAGCTCGCCGCGCAGATGCGGATCGGCGACGATCAGCGCACGGGAGATGCCATGGCGGAGCGCCCCCGCTTGGGCCGAGACGCCACCGCCGTGCATTCGGGCGACGACGTCCATCCGTGTCTCATAGCCGACCGTCTCGAGCGGCTGGCGAATCATCCGCTGGAGCGTCTCCCGCGGGAAGAAGCTCTCGAGCGGCTTGCCGTTGACCGAGTACGTCCCTGCTCCCGGCTTGAGGATCACCCGGGCGACGGCGGTCTTGCGCTTCCCGGTCGACGTGTAGCGGGCGCCGGCGGCGAGATCGATCGCAGCGTTGGCGATCGGCCGTGGCTCATCCTCCGCGTCCTGGTCGCCCCGGGCAGCGGCTTCGGCGGCTTCGGCCTCGGCCGCAGCGCGGGCCTCCGCGTCGAGGAACTCCTCGCCCTCGGGCACGATGTCCGGAATCAGGTCGGCACCGGGGATCTCGGGTCGCACGCGAGGCGTCTCGTCGATCTCCTCGATCTCGGGGGGGGCTGGCGCCGGGATCTCGGGGGGGCTGGCGCCGGTGCCTGTTCGGCGACCGCCTCGGCGGCGGGCTCAGGAGCTGGCCCCTGCGCGACCGCCTCCGCGGCGACCGGCTCCGCGGCGACCGCCTCGCGGCGGCTCGGGCGGCTCCGCGCGACGCTCCGCGGCGGGCGGCTCCGCGGCGACCGGCTCCGCGGCGGGCGGCTCCGCGGCGACCGGCTCCGCGGCGGCCGGCTCCGCGGCGACCGGCTCCGCGGCGGGCCGGCTCCGCGGCGGGCGCCGCGTCTTGCGCGGCCTCGGCGGCCTCGGGCTGCTCGCTTCGCTGCTCGTCCTCGGGGTGCTCGGCTTCGTTCACTGCTGAATCTCCATCGGTTGCGGCTGTTGAGCTGCGTGCGGGTGGTCCGGTCCGGCGTACACCTTGAGCTTCGTCAGCTGCTTGCGTGCCAACCGGTTGCGCGGAAGCATGCCCTTGACCGCGAGACGGATGACCTCTTCGGGTCGGCGGTCGAGCATCTCCGCGAGCGTGCGCGACTTGAGCCCACCGGGATAGCCCGAGTGACGGTAGTAGCGCTTGTCGGACCGCTTCTTGCCGGTTACCGAGATCTTCTCGGCGTTGACGACGATCACGAAGTCCCCCGTATCCACATGGGGCGTGTAAGTAGGCTTGCGCTTTCCCCGCAACGCGTCGGCGATCTGCGTGGCGAGTCTGCCGAGCGTCAGGCCGGCGGCATCGACGATCAGCCAGTTGCGCTCTCGATCTTTGGGTGTAGCTACGTAGGTCTTCATGGCACGCACAAGCCGCGCGTCTCACGCGCGGCTCGCGCCAATGATAGGCGATCGTTCCCAGCGCGTACGCTCGGGCCATGCGGCTTCCGCTCGAGGCCCGTCGAACGGGCTATCGCGTCGCGTACGTGCTGCTCGCGATCTACTGGTTCCTCAGGCGCCAGGAGCTGCACGGCGTCAAGTGCGTCCTCACCGACGGAGACCGGATCCTGCTGGTCCGTCACACCTACGGGCCGCGTGGGTGGGACCTTCCCGGCGGCGGGATCAAGCACGGCGAGCCGCCGAGCGAGACCGCCCGGCGCGAGATGGAGGAAGAGCTCGGGATCACGATCGACGACTGGGTGCCGCTGGGGAAGGTCGTGACCAATGTGTACAAGCGCCATGACACGCTTCACTGCTTCCGGGCCGAGGTGCGCGACCCGAAGATCACGCCCGACCAGGTCGAGATCGCCACCGTGGGGTGGTTCCCGCAGGAGGCCCTGCCGAAGGACCTCGGCCGTTTCGTCTCCCCGGTGCTCGACCGGCTCGGGGCCCGATAGCGCTCGGGGCCCGTAGCGAACGGGGCTCGACCGGTTCGGGGCCCGATAGCGAACGGGGCTCGACCGGCTCGGGGCCCTGTGACGCCGCCGGCACCCACCTGTTTCGGCGCCCGCTAGCGCCGCCGGCGTCCACCTATTCCCACTCGATCGTCCCCGGTGGCTTGCTCGTGATGTCGAGCACCACCCTGCCGACGGGACGGATCTCGTTGATCATCCGCGAGGCGATCTGCTCGAGCAGGTCATAGGGCAGCCGCGCCCAGTCGGCGGTCATCGCGTCGTCGCTGGTCACGGCCCGGATCACGATCACGTTTCCGTACGTGCGGGAGTCCCCCTGGACCCCAACGGTGCGGATATCGGGGAGCACGCAGAACGACTGCCACAGCTCGCGGTACAGGCCGGCCTTGCGGATCTCGTCCTGGAGGATCGCGTCGGCTTCGCGCAGGATCTCGAGGCGCTCGCGGGTCGCCTCCCCGCCGACGATCCGGATCGCGAGACCCGGCCCTGGGAACGGCTGGCGCCAGACGAGCCGCTCGGGCAGGCCAAGTTCCGCCCCGACCGCCCGCACTTCGTCCTTGAACAGCGACCGCAGGGGCTCGACCAGGTCGAACTGGAGGTCCTCGGGCAGTCCCCCGACGTTGTGGTGGGATTTGATCGTCGCGGCGCCGGTGCCGCCGCCGGACTCGATCACGTCGGAGTAGAGCGTGCCCTGCACGAGAAAGCTGACATCGTCGAGCTTCTCGGCCTCCTCTTCGAACACGCGAATGAACTCGGCGCCGATCCGCGTTCGCTTCTCCTCGGGATCGCTGACGCCCTGCAGCCGCGCCAGGAAGCGATCGGCCGCGTCGACCGCCACCAGCGGCACGTGGAAGTGGTCGCGGAACGCGGCGATCACCTGCGCGCCCTCGTTCTTACGCATCAGACCGTGGTCGACGAACACACACGTGAGCCGATCGCCGATCGCGCGATGCACGAGCAGCGCGGCGACGCTCGAGTCCACGCCTCCGGAGAGTCCGCAGATCGCCCGGCCCGCTCCCACTTGAGCGCGGATACGCTGGATCTGCTCGTCGATCACCGAGCTCGGGCTCCAGGAGAGCTCACAACCGCAAACGTCGGTGAGGAAGTTCGTCAGCACCCGCTGGCCGTAAGGTGTGTGGACAACCTCCGGGTGGAACTGGATCCCGTAAACCGCCTGCTCGGTCGACTCGAAAGCGGCCACGGGCGACGCGGTCGAGGCCGCGAGCGCGGTGAATCCGGGCGGCGGCGAGAAGACGGTGTCGCGGTGCGACATCCAGCAGGTCTGCTCCTCGGGAGTTCCCGCCAGCAGCCGCCCGGCGTGGCGCACGGTCAGCTGGGAGCGCCCGAACTCGCCGACTTCGGCGCCCTCCACACGGCCCCCGAGCTCGCGCGCGATCAGCTGCATCCCGTAGCAGATGCCGAGCACGGGAATTCCCAGCTCGAGCAGCTCTGGGTCCAGCGATGGTGCCCCATCTTCGTAGACGGAGGCAGGGCCGCCGGACAGGATCACGCCCTTTGGCCGCCGCCGAGCCACCTCCTTGGGGCCCACGTGGTGGGGCAGCAACTCTGAGAAGACGCCGCATTCGCGCACCCGCCGGGCGATCAGCTGCGAGTACTGGCCGCCGTAGTCGAGCACGACGACCTCTTCGGTCGCCGCCGAGCGCGGCGGCACTGCGTCGCCCCGGCACAGGCGCGGCGGCAATCGGGTCGGCCGCGTGGGCCGCGGCCAGCTTAGTCGGCGACACCGACCGTCGCGGCGACGCCGGCTGCCCCCATCCCCACTCCCTGCTCGCGCTGGAGATGCTTCCCCTCCGTCTGCAGGGCGGGAGCGACCATCAATTCCGCGCGGTTGAATTCGGCGATGTCGCGGTAGCCGCAGGTCGCCATCGAAGTCCGCAGGCCGCCCATCAAATTGAACGTGCCGTCGTTCTCGCGCGCCGGACCCCTGATGATCTCCTCGAGCGTCCCGTTCTGGGTCGTGAGCACCCGAGTCCCGCGAGGCAGCGTCGGATGGAAGGTGGCCATTCCCCAGTTGTAGCCGTGACCAGGCGCCTCGTAGGAGCGGGCCAAGGCGGAACCGAGCATCACGGCATCCGCACCGCAGGCGATCGCCTTGGCGATGTCGCCGCCGTTGCGCATCCCGCCGTCGGCGATCACCTTGACGTAGTCGCCGGTCTCGAGCATGTGCTGCGAGCGCGCCGCTGCCACGTCCGCGATCGCGGTCGCCTGCGGGACGCCGATCCCGAGCACGCCGCGGGTCGTGCAGATCGCCCCGGGGCCGACTCCGACCAGCACTCCGGCGGCGCCGGTCCGCATCAGGTGCAGCCCGGTGTGATAGGACGCGCAGCCCCCGACGACCACCGGCGTGGGCGCAAGCTCGCGGATGAATTCCTTGAGGTTGAGTGGCGGGCGGGTCTCGTCCCGGGAGACGTGCTCGGCCGAGACGACCGTGCCCTGGATCACGAGGATGTCAAGGCCGGCCTCGAGTGCTACCTCGTAGTACCTGCGCACTTTCTGAGGAGTGAGCGACGCGGCGGCGACGACGCCCTGCGCCTTGATCTCCTTGATCCGCTCGGCGATCAGCTCGGGCTTGATCGGCTCCGAGTAGATGTCCTGCATCTCGCGGGTGGCGATGTCGCGCGAGAAGGTGGAGATCCGCTCGAGCTGGCCCTCGGCATCCTCGTAGCGACAGAAGATGCCCTCCAAGTTGAGCACCGCGAGCCCGCCGAGCTTGCCGATTGTCCCCGCGGTCTCCGGCGAGACGACACCGTCGAGCGCCGCCGCCAGAAGGGGAACCTCAAACCGGTAGGGCCCAAGCGTCCAGGTGATGTCGATGTCGTCGGGATCCCGGGTCCGGCGCGACGGGACGATCGCGATCTCGTCGAAGCCATACGCCCTGCGGGCCTTCTTGCCGCGCCCGATTTCTACTTCCATTGCGGCAACATAGAACGCGCTGCGGACGACATCTGCGCGCGAGACAGCGGGGCGGCGACCATGGGTCGATGCTAGCAGCGCCGCACGGGGCCCCGGCTCGCATCTACCTGATCTCGGCCCCGATCTGAAGGCGCTCGGCCTCCACTTCGGCGAGCAGCTTCTCGACCTTCGGAGGATCGATGATCCCGGCCCCGAAGTGGTGCGTCGACTCGGCCCCGCAGGCGACGCCGACACGCAGGCAATCGACCGGCGAACGGCCGGCGTACCGCGCGGCGACGTAGCCGGCGAGAAAGGCGTCGCCGGATCCGACGGCCGAGCGCGCCTCCTGCTCCTCGACCGTCACTCGGTAGAGCTCCGGGGATGACTCGTCGAGCACCTGGGCATAGCAGCCGTCGGCGACGGTCATGATCGCTTCGCAGGCTCCCAACCGGCTCATCTCGGCGACGGCATGGGCGCGGTCGTCGGTGTCGTTGAATTCGTGTCCGACGAGCTCCTCGGCCTCGAGCTCGTTCGGGGACACCAGGTGCGGCTCGGCGCGCACCGCCAACCGCAGCGGCTCGCCGTCGGTGTCGACGATCGTCGTGACGCCGAGCTTCTTGACGTCGCGGATCAGGCCCGCATACACGTCGGGCTCCACACCGCGTGGCAGGCTGCCGGCGAACACGCAGATGCTCGCCCCTTTCGCCAGGTACAGGAGCTTGTCGCGGAACAGCTCGAGCTCCTGGGAGGAGACCAGCGGTCCGCGCTCGTTGATCTCCGTGTGCTGGCCGTTGGTGGGATCGAGCACGGCGGTGTTCGTTCGCGATTCCTCCCTGATCCGCACGAACGCTGTTGAGGATCGACTCGTCGGTCAGCGCCTCGACGATCCTCGTCCCGGTCCCCCCGCCGGCAAGACCGGTGGCGATCACCGGCTGCCCGAGTCGCTTGATCGCGCGTGCGATGTTGACGCCCTTACCTCCCGGCATCGTCGTCTGGTCGACGGTCCGGTGCCTGCGGCCGGGAGTGAAGTTCGGCACCTCGAGTGTCTTGTCGAGCGCTGCGTTGAGCGTGACGGTAATGATCATGCTGGTTCCCGACCGGCCGCTTGACTTGCCCTCGTACGCACCCGGTGGCGCACCGTGAGCGCGGCGGCTGCGACGAGCAGCAAGACCAGCGGCACAAGCGTAAACGGTCGCGTGATGAAGCGGGCCGCGAGGGTCAGCGAGCTCACGGCGGGCAGCGCCTGCGCGAGCAGCAGCGGAATCCGTGTGAGCGTGCGCCCGTCGGCGCGCACGAGCGCCGTGCCGACGACCGTCCGGCGCCTCAGCGGGCCGGCGAGCTGATCCGGAACATCCACCTGGATCGCCACGCGAGCGTTCCGGGCCAGCAACGCCGTGAAGTCATGCGCTGCGATCACGATCGCGTGCCGGCCCGGCTGGTCGCGAACCGAGGGTCGCGCGAGGACCTCCCGAGCGTGAACCGGATGCACGAGCTGGAAGTTCGCGAATCCGTAGTCGAGCAGCGCAAGCGTGTTGGAGTCCCGGGTCGCTTCGCTGGAGGTTCCGAGCACGGCGCTGATCAGCGTCAGTCCGTCGCGAGTGCCGGATCCCACGAGCACGTAGCCGGCATCGAGCGTATGGCCGGTCTTGACGCCGTTGATCCACGGAACGTGCCCGACCAGGGTGTTGCGATTGGTGATGTGCCGCGCGTGTCTGCCGGTCAGCAGCGTCGCGCTCGGGAGGGCGACCGCGCGGGCAAGGAAGGGCTCGTGGACCAGCACGTAGCGAGCCAGCTCGACGAGATCCGAGGCGCTCGAGTAGTTGCCGGGCGTGTCCAGCCCGCTCGGCGTCGAGTAGTGCGTGTGGGACAGGCCGAGCTCCCTCGCGCGAGCATTCATCATGTCGATGAAGCGGCCGACTGACCCGTGACCGACGTTGGAGGCGAGGTCTTCGGCCGCGTCGTCGGCGCTTGGCAGCAGCAGCGCGAGCAGCAAGTCGTGAACGCTCATCCGCTCACCCGGTACGAGCCCGATCTGGGAGTCCGCGGCGGCCGGGTAGTAGCCGTTCTGGGTGTAGATCGTGCTGAGCCGGTGCACGTGCTCGAGCGTCAGCAGCGCGGTCATCAGCTTCGTGGTGCTCGCGATCGCCAGCTCCCTGCCGGCGGCGTAGAGGTACAGCGGCTGGCCCGTGCGCTCGTCGATCAGCGCTGCCGCGCGCACGCTCAACGCCGGTACGCCTCGAGCGATGGCCGGAGCGGCGATCCCTAGGAGGAGGGCAGCGCAGATCGCCGCCGGCAGGCAGCGGCGACGTCGATGCCTCACCGTTTCAGCCTCAACCGCTGTCCAGCCTGGAGGGCGTTCGGGTCCACCGAAGGGTTGAGCGCCTCGAGCGTCGGCACCGGAACGCCCGTCGTGACGGAGATCCCCGAGAGGTTGTCGCCCGGCCCGACCGTGTAGAACCGCGTCTTGGCGAACTTTCCGCGGGGGCCGTCTCGGTGGACGGGCGCGTGATGGGGCGCCGCGGGCTTAGCGCTCAGCCGGGAGTTGACGATCAGGTATGTCCCACCGATCGTCGCCGCAAGTGCGATCGGCGCCAGGAAGCGCGCGGGATTCCGACCACGCATCGCGCCGCCGATCATACAAGTGAATCGAGCTGCTCGGTCAACCGGGCCCTCCGGTCATCCGCCGGCGGCGAGCGTCCAGGCGAGCTCACGCACGCGCTCCGCCTCCCGACGGGCCGCCTGCGCGGGATCGCCTCCGCTGCGCTCCTGAGCCCCCACGATCCCACGCGAGGCCGAGATCAGCCCGCCCGCGGGGCCCGGCTCGAACGCGGCGGCGAGATCCTCGACTCGGCCTCCTTGCGCGCCCACGCCGGGCATTAGGAAGACCGCGTGCGGCATCAGCTCTCGCAGCGCCTGCAACCGCTCGGGCGCAGTGGCACCCACGACCGCTCCGACATCGCTGAGCCCGGCCGACCCGACCGCCGCGGCGCCGAGCGCGGCCACGATCGACGCCAGCCGCTCGCTGACCGATCCACCGTCCGCGAGGATCAGCTCCTGCAGGTCCGCGGCCCCTGGGTTCGAAGTGCGGACCAGCACGAACAGGCCCCCGTCCACTTCGCGCGCGGCGTCGACGAACGGCTGCAGTGAATCAGTCCCCAGCAAGGGGTTGACGGTCAGCGCGTCCGCTCGGAGCCCGGCGACCGGGCCGTACACGGTTGCCGTCTCGCTCAAGAACGCCTGGGCGTAAGCGGCTGCCGAGACGTCGATGTCGCCGCGCTTGGCGTCCGCGATCACTAGTAGCCCGTGGTCGCGGGCGCGCTCGGCGACCTCGCCCATCGCCGCCCACCCGGGCGCTCCCAGGCGCTCGAAGCACGCGGCCTGCAACTTGACTCCCAAGCAGTGCTCAGCGACGGCCTCGATGGCGAGCGTGCAGTGGGCCTCCACCGCGAGCGCGGCTCGCGCAGCGGGCGGTCTCCCGGCCCCGCCCGCGAGCTCGACCGCGCGTGGCCAAAGGCGGGAAGGGTCGGGATCGAGGCCCAGGACGAGCTGCGAGCGGCGCGCGGCGACCAGATTCGTCAGCCGGTCGCCGAAGCCACCGCCAGTTCGCTCCCCGGGCACGCCGGCGACCTCCTCTGCAAACGCCGGGCGCAGGGCTAGTTGACTGCCTTCTTGAGCGCCGCGCCGGCCGTGAACTTGGGCACCCGCGAGGCCGCAATCTGAATCGTCTCGCCCGTCGCGGGATTGCGCCCTTCGCGAGCATTGCGGTCAGACACGCTGAACTTTCCGAACCCGGAGAAGGAGATATCGCTGCCGCGCTTGAGCGCGGCCTCGATCGTCTCCAGGACGGCGTCCACAGCGTCTCCGGCGTCCTTCTTGCTCAACCCGGCCCGATCTGCGACCTGGTCGACGAACTCATTCTTCGTCACTTGCTCCCTCCTTCGAGGTGGTGGTAATGGTCGAAGCTAACACTGCGAACGGACGATCCGTGAAGGCGTCTCCCGTGTCCTGGCGGCTGAATCTCCGCAATTTGGGCAAATCCGCAGCCACAAACCTGATCGAGATCGTCACCTGAGAGCCCGATCGCGGAGGGCGCGCACCTCCAGGATCCTCCCTTGACGCGAGAATAGCCCAGTGGACCTCGCTCGAGTGGCGTGGCTCGCGACCGTACTCGCCTGCCTGATCGCCGTCCTGATCCTCGTACTGCAGGGCTACCTCGGCTACGCCGGGGTCACGTTCGCGGTGGCCGTATCGGCCGCAATCAACCTGAAGTAGCGACCGCTCGAGACCGCTCACGGCCGACGCCCAAGCCAGTCGGCGAGCGCCCGCGTCGCGTGGCCGCGATGGCTGATCGCGTCCTTCTCGGGGTCTGAGAGCTCGGCCATGGTTCGGTGCCGAACGTCCTCGTCGGGCAAGAACACCGGGTCGTAGCCGAAGCCCCTGGCGCCGCGCCGATGCTCCGCGAGGCGCCCCCGGCAGTCCCCGAAGAACAACTGCTCCCGAGGGCCGGTGGGATCCGCGTACGCCAGCGCGCACACGTAGCGAAGGCCGCTGCCGGCCGGGACCTCGCGCACGAGCTTGCGAAGGTTCTCCTCGTCGCTCGCCCCCGGCCCGGCGAAGCGAGCGGAGCGGACTCCCGGAGCCCCTCCGAGCGCCTCCGCCTCGATCCCCGAGTCGTCGGCGATCGCCGGGCGGCCCGTTGAGCCGGCGGCGGCGAGCGCCTTCGGCATGGCGTTCTCGGCGAACGTGTCGCCGTCCTCGGGGGGGAGTTCGATGCCGTCCCGGAGCGGCTCGATCGCAATCCCCAGCGGCTCCAGGAGACGGCGGAACTCCGCCACCTTGTGCGGATTACGAGTCGCCAGCACGAGCGACGGGCGATCGTCCATCGCTCCTCAGGCGGCGGTCGCGGTGACGGCCTCGTCCTGAATCGCGCGCAAGCCCTCGATGCCCGCCGCGGCGAGTGCCAGAAGGTCGTCGAGATGAGCACGGGAGAGCGGCGTGCGCTCGGCGGTCGCCTGCACCTCCACCAGCCCGCCCTCCCCAGTCATCACCACGTTCGCGTCCACCTCGGCAGCCGAGTCCTCGGAGTAGTCGAGATCGAGCAGCGGCACACCGCCGACGACCCCGCAGGAGATTGCGGCGACCGAGCCGATCAGCGGCGAGCGCTCCAGCAGACGGTCGGCCCGGAGTCGCTCACAGGCAAGTGCCATCGCGACAAATCCGCCGGTGATCGAGGCGCACCGCGTGCCCCCGTCGGCCTGCAGCACGTCGCAGTCGATATAGATCGTGCGCTCACCAAGCGCGTAGAAGTCGACCGCCCCCCGGAGCGAGCGGCCGATCAGCCGCTGAATCTCCACGGTGCGACCGTCCGGCCGGCCCTTGTTGACGTCGCGCTGCTTTCGCTCGCCGGTGGACGCCGGGAGCATCCCGTACTCCGCCGTCACCCACCCGCGCCCGGATCCCAGCAGGAAGCGCGGCACGCTCTCCTGAACGGATGCCGTGCAGATGACCCGGGTTTCCCCCATCGAGATCAGCGCCGATCCGGTCGCGGTGCGGACAAAACCGGGCTCGATGCTCGTCGGCCGAAGCTCGTCCGGGCTGCGAGCGTAGCTGCGTTCGGGAGCGATCATGCGCTCACCTTAGCTTGCAGCTCCACGTGGGCGAGCTCACCCAGCGGCATCTGCAGGAAGCGCGTGCCCAGCAATTTGAACGACTCGACCTCGCCGGTGCACTCAAACCGGTAGGTGCCCTCTTCTTGGCGGAGATTGAGCAGACCGCGGGAGGCCAGCGCGCGCTCGACGCTGCGGGCGACACCGGTGCCCGAGCTGACGAGCGTGACGCCGCGCCCGAGCGTGCGCTGCAGCATCGGTGCGATCAGCGGATAGTGGGTGCAGCCGAGGATCACCGTGTCGACCTGCGCCATCCTCAGCGGGGCGCAGTACTCGCGCACCGTATCGACAACCTGTTCGTCGAACGGGAAGCCTCCCTGGATGATCGGTGCCAGATCGGGACACGCCACGCTCTCGAGATGAACATGCGGATCGGCAGCGCGGACCGCCCGCTCGTAGGCTTCGCTCGCGACCGTCGCCGGCGTCGCCAGCAGCCCGATCCGACCGGTTCGGCTGCCGGCAACGGCGAGCTGCGTCGCCGGGGCGACGACGCCGATCACATCGACCCCTCGGCCGGTGCGCCCGACGTAGCGCTCGACCGTCGTCAGCGCTGCCGAGCTGGCCGCGTTGCAGGCGACGACCAGCAACTTCGCGCCCTCGGAGAGCAGGTGCTCGGCGATCTCGATCGAGAACGCCCTGAGCTCCTCCTGGGTGCGATCGCCGTACGGGAAGCGCGCCGTGTCGCCCAGGTAGACGTAGTCCTCGGTCGGCAGCGAGACGAGCAGCTCGTGCAAGACGGTCAGGCCGCCGACACCTGAGTCGAACACGGCAACGGGCTGATCGAGAAGCCTGGACATCTCGGCCATGGTGCCAGAGGCCCCGGCCGAGCGATCTCAACTCCCGGCGGGTACGCTCGCCGCGCGGTGCGCGCGCTGATCGTCACCAACATGTACCCGAGCCCCCGGCATCCTGCGCTCGGGGCGTTCGTCCGCGACCAGGTTCAGGCGCTGCGGCGGATTCCCGACCTCGACGTCGAGCTGTTCTCCTTCGATCCCGGGTCACCGCTCGACTACGGGCGGGCGGGGTCCGCAATCCGCCGCCGGTATCGCGATGAGCGATTCGACGTCGTTCACGCACACTTCGGGTTGACGGCGTGGCCGGCGTTCGCGGCGCCCGGACGGGTGCGAGCGGTGACGCTGCACGGCACCGACCTGGCGCACCCGCGTTCGCGCGCGATCACCCTCGCGGCGCTGCCGTTACTCGATCTCGTTGCCCCCGTCTCCGATCCGCTCGCGCGCGAGCTTCCGCGATGGGCAGCTCGGGGCGAGGTGGCCGTACTGCCTTGCGGCGTCGACCTGACTCGCTTGCAGCCGATCCCGCGAAGCGAGGCGCGCGCGGCGCTCGGCCTGCGCGCCGATGGGCGCTACCTGCTGTTCCCCGCGGATCCGAGACGGCCCGAGAAACGGCACGACCTCGCGCGCCTGGTCGCCGGTGAGACGCCGCTGCTGACACTGGTGAACGTCGATCCGAGCGAAGTGGCGCTGTGGGTCAATGCCGCGAACGCCGTGCTGGTGCCCTCAGAGCGGGAGGGATTCGGACTCGCCGTGCTCGAGGCCCTTGCCTGTGACGTCCCCGTGCTCGCGACGCCGGTCGGCATCGCTCCGGTGGCTCTGGCCGGCGTCGCCGGCGCGTACTGCGGCCCATTCGACCTCGGCCGGTGGCGGACTGCCCTCGCGCCGCACCTGCACGCCGCCGATCCGCGCCTGCAAGGGCGGGCCCGCGCGGAGCGATTCTCCACCGACCGCATGGCGCTGGCGGTCGTGAATGCCTGGCGTCGCCTCAGCGCAAGGAAGGCCACCAATCGCGCAGCCGGCTGAGCGCCTGCGCTGCGAGCGGCGCCACGCCGACATCGTCCCAGGGTTCACCGTCCCCCACCGGCGCCGCCAGTACCTCGAGCGTGGTGGCCACCGAGCGCGCGAGCGCGTCGAGCGCGTAGCCGCCCTCGAGCACGCAGCCGAGTGGGACCTCGAGCTCCGCGCAGCTGCGCCGCATCGTGGCGGTCATCGCCGCGAAGCCCGCCTCGGTCACGCTGCAGCTCGCAAGTGGATCGTCTCTGTGGGCGTCATATCCCGCCGAGATCAGAATCAGCTGGGGCTCGAAGGCGAGCGCCAGCGGGGCCACGACGTGGCTTGTAAGCGAGGAGTAGAGCGCGTCGCCTGACCCTGGCGGAACTGGGAGATTGACCGTGTAGCCCCTCCCTGGGCCTGCGCCGACGTCCTGCGCACTCCCGGTCCCGGGATACAGAGGCGACTCGTGAATCGAGACGAACAGCGCCTGATCGCTGGCGTGGAACAGGTCGTTGGTGCCGTTGCCGTGGTGGACATCCCAGTCGAGGATCATCACGCGCTCGAGCCCCCGGGCATCGAGCGCGTGGCGGACCGCGACCGCCATGTTGTTGAACAGGCAGAAGCCCATCGCCTGCTGTGCCTCGGCGTGGTGGCCCGGAGGACGATGCGAGCTGAAGCCGCAGCGCGCGTCACGGTCGAGCAGCATGTCCACCAGCGCGACCGCGCCGCCCGCCGCGTGCAGGGCGGCCTCGAACGAGCCTTCGCTGGCGACCGTGTCGAGATCGATGAAACCCCCGCCGCGCGCGGCGATGCGTTCGATCGAGGCGATGTGGGACTCGCGGATGGACCCGAGCGAGCTGCGCGCGGTCCGCCGCCGGGGAGCTGACCCGCTCGTACCCGAGCCAGCCTTGCCGCTCCAGCTCACGCTCGATGGCCACGATTCGCGCGGGCTGCTCTGGATGCGCTCCCGTCTCATGCCTGAGCGAAGAAGGATGCGAGAGGAACACGGGCGCGGCTGTCATCTCGCGAGTACCGTACTGACCGTTGAAGTCTTTCGAGACCCAGGTGGCCGTCGTCGGCGCCGGTGCAGCCGGGCTCTACACCGCCCTGCGAGCGGCCCGCGAGGGTGCGAGCGTACTGCTCGTCTCAGCGACGCCGCTCGCGCAGTCGTCCAGCTACTGGGCCCAGGGCGGACTCGCCGCCGCGCTGTCGGAGCAGGACAGCCCCGCCCTCCATCTGGCGGACACGATCACAGCCGGCCGTGGCGCGGTCAAGGAGGCGGCGGCGCGTGTCCTCTGCGACGAGGCTCCCCAGGCGGTCGACGAGCTGACGCGGTTGGGGGTGAGCTTCGACGCAGATCGCAACGGTCGCCTGGCGCTGGGCCTCGAAGGAGGGCATTCCGTGCGCCGGATCGTGCACGCCGGCGGGGCCGCGACCGGGCGGCGCATCATTCGCCAGCTCTCCGCGCTGGTCGCCGAGCATCCGGGTATCGACGTCCTGGAGGGCCGCCGAGCGGTCGCTGTGCTCACCGGCCACGGACGCTCCGTGGGGGCCCTCCTCGACGACGGCCGCACGATCGCGAGCGGCGCGATCGTGCTCGCGACCGGTGGAGCCGCGGCCTTGTGGTCGCGAACGACCAACCCCGCCGGAGCAACGGGAGGGGGTCTGCTGCTCGCCTTCCACGCCGGCGCCGCGCTCGCCGATCTCGAGTTCATGCAGTTCCACCCGACGGCGGTCGCGGCCCCCAATGGGGCCGACGGTTTTCTCGTCACCGAGGCAGTTCGGGGCGAGGGCGCACACCTGCTCGACTCCTCCGGACAGCGGTTCGTCGACGAGCTGGCGCCACGCGACGAGGTGGCGAGGGCCGTCCAGCGGCAGATGGCGCTGACCGGAGCTCCGTCCGTGGACCTCGACATGCGCGACGTCGACCCGGCACTGTTCCCGAACGTGGTCAGCGCCCTACGTCAATCCGGCATCGACCCCGAGCGGGAGCTTGTCCCAGTGGCCCCTGCCGCGCACTACATGATGGGCGGGATCGCGACCGATCTGAACGCCCGGGCGACGGTCCCCGGTCTCTACGCGGTCGGCGAGTGCTCGTGCACCGGATTGCACGGCGCCAACCGGCTGGCGTCCAATTCGTTGACCGAGTGCTTCGTGTTCGGCTCGCGCGCCGCCCGCGCGGTGCTCACCGAGCCTGGTCCGGACGCCGATCTGCTCGCCGCAGGCGTAGCCGAGGCCAAGGCGCGCGCAGATCGGCCTCCGCCGCTGCACCGCGCGAGCCGTGAGGCCCTGTGGCGGTACGCCGGCTTGGAGCGCGACGGCGAGGGGCTGACGCACCTGAGCGCCGATCCCCACCCGCTCGTGCGTTTGATCGCGCGCTCAGCGATCACCCGGACCGAGAGCCGAGGCGCCCATCAGCGACGCGATTTCCCGGAGCCCGACCCGAACCTCCAAGGCCGGCACGTGACGATCGCCGCCGGCGCCGAGCCTGGGTTCGAGACCTGGGAGTAGCCGGCCTGGAAGTCACCAGGTCAGGCGTACTTCACGCGCAATTAATATGGAGAACGTCGAACTCTTACATCCGAGCGGGATACTCGGGCGGTACGGGAAGTGCCCCGTAGCGGCGTGCCAAAGGAGGGCGCGCAGGCACGAAGCCGAAAGGAGCAGAGTCAGCATGTACCGGTTCAGTCGAGCCATCTACCGGGAGCTGGCTGGGGACATCATCGAGGACCCACACGGCGCCTGTCTCCAGGCCAACCACGAGCGTGTGCTGCGCGCTTGCGAGGCGGCCGTCGAGCGGCTCGCCACCGATCGCCACTATTTCGCTCGCCCGACGCGGACTCTGTTCTGCGACGTCCGGGCGTACTTTCCGATGAGCGCCCAGGCGCGGGTCCTGCGGGTCATCGAGCGTTACCTGGGGTGCGCGGACGAGTTCCTGCGCCGGCAGCCGCAGAACGGCTTCGACGTCTACGGAAAACCGCTTCAGTGCCGCGCGAGCACCCGCCGGGGAACGCCGTGCCAACGTATGCCGCTGCCCCACAACGGCTACTGCCCATCCCATCAGCATCTGGCCGAGACCGAGGAGATCGATCCGGCGCTGGCGGCCTGAGAGGCCGCCTCTTACCTAAGAGGCGGCCTCTCACAACGGGTAACGTCCGCCCATGCTCTTGGGCGTCGACGTCGGCGGAACGTTCACCGACGCCGTGCTCGCATTTGACGGCCGGCTGCTGACGGCAAAGGCACCGACGACGCCGCACGACCAATCCGAGGGAGTGATGTCGGCGATCGAAGCGGTGCTGGAACGTGCCGGCAAGCGTCCCGCGAAGGCGGGACCCATCTCCCGGACATTACAGTGATCACTCCGATTTTCGCCGAGAAACGAGTTGCTCGCCTACGCGGCCAACCGTGCTCACCACGCCGACGTCGGCGGGCCGACGCCCGGTTCGATGCCCGCTGACAGCCGCACGCTCGATGACGAGGGGTTGGTGATCGAGCCGCGCGTGCTCGACGATGACGCGATCGCGCAGTTGAGCTCTGCGATGCGCCAGCCGGCGCAGCTCAACACCCGATCGAAGCACTCGAGCTCGAGTTCCCGATGCGGGTGACCGCCTACGGTCTGCGGCGAGGCTCGGGAGGCCGTGGCGCCTTCAACGGCGGCGACGGCGTGATCCGTGAGCTCGAGGCGCTCGCCCCGCTGAACTACTCGCTGATCACCGAACGGCGGCGTCACGCGCCGCCGGGCGCCGAGGGTGGAGAGCCCGGCGCGCCGGGACGCAACAGCCTCGACGGTGACGAGCTGCCGCCGAAGGCGATCGGCAAGCTCCAAGAAGGACAGCGGCTGCGGATCGAGACGCCGGGCGGCGGCGGACACGGAAAGCCGCCATCATGTCGCTCGTGAGCGAGCGGGTCGCCTTCCTCGGTCTCGGAATCATGGGCTCGCGGATGGCCGCGAACCTGGCCCAAGCTGGATTCGAGCTGACCGTCTGGAACCGCACCAGGGCCAGAGCGGAGGAGTTCTGCAGCCAGCATCGCGCGACGCTGGCGGGCACGCCCGCGGAGGCCGCCGTCGACAGTCAGATCGTCGTGACGATGGTCGTCGACGGCCCTCAGGTGGAGCAGGTGCTGCTCGGCGGGAACGGCGCGATCGCGACCGCTCGCCCCGGCACGCTGTGCATCGACTGCTCCACGATCGGGCCGACGGCGACCCGGGAGATCGGGGCGGCGCTGGCCGAGCGCGGGGTCCGGATGGTCGACGCACCCGTTACGGGATCCGCGCCACGCGCGCAGGACGGCACGCTGACGATCATGGCCGGCGGCGATCGACCGGATTTCGAGCGCGCCAGGCCGGTTCTCGAGGCAATGGGCGAGCTGATCGTCCACTGCGGGCCCCTCGGCCATGGTCAGCTGGTGAAGCTGATCGG
Source organism: uncultured Solirubrobacterales bacterium (assembly GCA_963837385.1). Classification (GTDB taxonomy): domain Bacteria; phylum Actinomycetota; class Thermoleophilia; order Solirubrobacterales; family Solirubrobacteraceae; genus Palsa-465. The sequence continues at coordinate 88,157 of CAWIMZ010000019.1, read as the reverse complement.
TAACGCGGTCGCCGCCACCAACGCCGCCGTCGTCGGTCAGGCGTTGCTCGTCGGCGCCCGGGCCGGCGTCGATCTCGATGCGCTGACCACCGTGATGGGCGCCGGTTCGGCGGGGTCGACGATGCTGGAGCTCAAGGCCCGTGCGATGCGTGAGCACGACTACACGACTCTGTTCAAGCTCGACCACATGCTCAAGGATGTGCGGCTGTGCCTGGAGGAAGGGCAAGCTGCCGGCGCGCCGTTCCCGTTCGCCGCGCTGACGCGCGAGATCCTGAGCGCGGCGTCGGGCCGCGGATACGGTGATGACGACTTCGCGGCGCTGATCGAAGTGCTCGAGGCGAGCGCCGGAAAGCGCCTCTAGCGATTCCAGGGCGAGAGGGGGCCACGCCGCCATAGCTACGACGGTGTCGCCTTCTCGAAGGTGCCGATTTGCAGCAAAGTTTTGTGATTTCGCGCGTCTGGCCTACAATCACTGCCTCCTGTCGCTGCCGTAGCGGTTCAGCTGCACGCGCGGGATTTATTCGTAAATCTTCTTCGTCTCCCCCCACTGATAAATGCCGATTGCTTTTAAAGAATGGGCCGTGACCGTGCGGGCTCTCGCCGAGGGCGAGCAGCTCCTGACCCTTCGCAAGGGCGGTATTCGCGAGCCCGACAAGCACTTCAAGCTCGACTACGAGCGCTTCTTCCTGTATCCGACGTTCGACCACCAGTGCTCCGATCTGGTGCGCGAATCGCATCGCCCCGAGCTCGCACGCGCCCTCGAGGAGGGCGTCTGGAGCGATGGCGAGCCGGCGCCACACTCGCTGGTAGCCGGCGATGACATCCCCCAACCCGACCGCGTCCGGATCCGGGCGTGGGCGGAGGTCGCGGCGCACTACACGGTCACCGACCGCCGCGCCGTCGATGCCCTGTCCCCGTTCTACGTATGGACGACCGACTACGCCGAGAAGCGTCTGGCGTGGAAGCGTCGCCACCCGCTCCACGTGATCCTGCTGCGCACCTACCGGATCCCGCGTCCCGTCACCGTCAAGGTGCGCGACGAGTACGGCGGATGTCGCTCGTGGCTCGAGCTCACCCGTGAGCTCCCGTTCGAGGGCACCCCCGTGCTCTCGGACGAGGAGTTCGAGCGCGCGTCCGAGGAGATCGCCGCGATCGCCTCGGATCGCCAGCCGGTCCTGGTCTGAGAAGTTCGATCGACCGTGGTCCTGAGTCGGCGGGCGAGGTGTTGCCCGCCGGCCTTCGACCACCTCCGTGATGGCGTGGGTTGAATCCGTTTCGGCGTCGTTCCGCGCGCGGCACGACTCTGCGGATGCTGACGATGCCGACCGCGTGCTCGTGTCGCTCGAGCGAACCCGCGACCGCCTGGGCGAAGCCTTCCCCCGCGTGGTCGTCGACCTGACGATCGTTCTTCACCGCTCGATGACGTCGCTGTCGTTGGCCAGCCCGGCGGTCCCCGTGGCGTGGCTGGCAACCGCTCCCGCGGCGCGCCGATATGTGGCGGGCTGGACCGGCGAGACCGAGTTGCACGTGCTGGCGCCCGCGGCGCTACAGGCGCGCGCGTCGGCCGTCAGAGGCTCGCGGGAGATGCTCGCGCTGACCGCGCCCGCCCTGTATGCACGCCGCGTGATCGTCGAGAACAACCACCAGATCCGCAATGCCAGCGCGCCCGCCCGTTTTGCTCTCGGACTTCGCTGGGCCTGGCTGCTCGAAGGATCCGCCCGCTGGTTCGCGGGCCAGACCGAGTACGCGCGGCCGGCGATCGCCCGCCGGCTGCATGAGGGCCGCAGGCCGACGTTCCCCCCCGGGCTTCGCGACGCGCCATTGCTGGGCGGAACCCTGATCGACCTCCTGGTCCGCGAGGAGGGAGAGCTGGCCGCCGCGCAGCTCGCCTCGCGGCTTCATCCACTGGGCGCTGGCGCCGCCCTCTCGAAGGCGTTTCACGGCCGTCAGCTGATGCACACGGAGGACGCCTGGCGCTCGCACCTCACACGGATGGCGAGCGCCGGCCAGGGTCGCGCCGGCTCGGCGAGAGAGATGCCGAGCCGATGATCATCGGCCGGGTCAACGGCGCGGCCCTGGGCATCTCCGTGTGCTCGACCCAATCGACGCTGAACCCGGCTGCGGCGATCGCCTGAAGCGTGTCACGGTTGCAGTGGCAGCCATGACCGATCCGGACCCAAAATGGGTCCAGGCGATCCTGCCAACCGGCGAGGCGGCGATCGTCGGCGCGCACGTGCTCGAGAAACAGCAGCCGGCCGCCGGGCTTCAGTACGCGTCTGAGCTCCACGAACACCTGCGGTGGGGCGCGCACGGTGCACAGCACCAGCGTACATACGGCGAAGTCGAAGCCAGCATCGACGACTGGGATCGACTCGGCCGGGGCTTGCACGACGCGAGCCTGCACGGCCGTCGACGGGAGCCGGCGCTCCAGGCGCTGAGCCATCGGCTTCTCCGGTTCGAGGAGCACGAGCTCGCGGACGCCGGCCGGGTAGTGGGCGAGGTTCAGCCCGGTCCCGGCACCGACCTCGAGCACCGTGCCGTGGGTCTGCTCCAGCAGCATCGCCCGTTTGTCGGCCAGCCCCGCCCGCTCGCTGTCGGCGAGCATCCTGTCGTAGAGAGCGGCGAATATCCGGCCCCAGAGGCTCAACCTTGCAGCAGGACCTCTCGCGCGATGCTGACCGCGGCTTCCGGGACGAGCACGTCACGAGGGCCGGCGGCGAGGAAATCCGGCACATCAAACCCCGCGCTGCGGCGCAGCATGCTCGGGATGCCGTGCTCGAGCAACAGTCCCTGGATGAACTCGGCCTCCGGCTGGCTGCCCGCGCCGGCCACGCGCACCAGCGGGCCCTCCGCGAGCTGGGGTTTGACCTTGCGGGCGCGCGCGTGACGCTCGCTGATCTGAAAACCAGCGCGCGCATCGTCCGAGTGAACCAGCGGCAGCCTGCAGGTGGCGCAGAACCGCTCGTGGGGACCGAACTCCAGACCGCAACTCGGGCAGACGAGCATCTCTCGGCGGCGGGCCATCACTGCACCAGCAGCTCTGCGTCAGTCACCTGTCCGTTGCGGATCGTGTACGCCCGTACGTCGGGATCGTCACCCCCGAGCCCGACGATCATGTACAGCGACTCGGGATAGAAGGCGAGGTTGATGTCGGTCTGCGACGGGTACGGCTCGCTCCGAGTGTGCGAGTGGTAGATCGCGCCCAGGTCCAGGTCCGCGTCGTCGATCTCCATCTGGATCCTGAACTGCTCGCCGCCGTCGATCTCGTAGCGCAGTGGACTCGCGGCGGTGTTCGTCGCCCGGTAGACCTTCACCGCCTGGCCGTCGCGCGCGGCGATCATGCCGCAGCACTCGTTGGGCGCGTCCTCGCGCGCGTGATCGACGATCTCGTCGTAGAGCTCCCGGGAGATCCGCATCCCTGCCGAGGCTACCAACGCGCTAGATCACCGCCCCCTGCACGTACGCGTACGGAACGGAGATCGACACGTCGCCATGGTGCTGCATCCCGCTGAGCAACGTCCAGTGCTGCGCCTCACACGCCATGATCGCGGCACTCGTGGCGAGCAGGTGCGGATCGCTCAATTTCGACATCGCCGCGTAGTAGGCGCCTTCCACGACCGTCTCGACGTCGACGAGCAGCTTCAGGCAGTCGTGCTGGGAGCGCAGGTTCGTGAGGCTGTCGGCAACGTGGTGGGCCGCCAGCGCCTTCTCGACTGCGGCCAGGTCCGGCGAAACCGAAGGTGGCCGTCCACCGAGCGCGATCAGCTCGTGGCCGAGGACCGAGACGTGCTGGAGCTCCTGGTCCAGCAGCGCTCGCACGATCCGCTCGGTTCGAGGCTCGAGAGCCCCGGAGACGAGCACATGGCGGTAAGCGACCAGCACGACCTGCTCGACCGCGAGCGTCGCTGAGAGGACCTGCGCATCGGGGGCGGCGCCGGCGACCGCCGGGGACTCGAGCGTCACCGTCAGCACCGAGGCGGCGGCGGCAGTCGCGATCCCGCGGGAGATCAGCTCCCGGCGCGTGGCGCGACGGTCCTGAGCCTCGGCGCTCACTCGCGTCCACTCACGAGCGCCGACGGTACGGGCGGGAGTCGAAGCCTCGTGCGCAGCACCGATATGTGCTGGGCGTCGTTGGCGAGGATCGACGCCACAACCGCCCTCACCATCCCGTCCGAGAGCCTCGGGATCGCTTGCAGGTAGCCGGCCACGACGGTTCCCTCCACCGAGTGCAGCAGCATCAGCAGTTCGGACTCGTTCCGGGGGCTGCCCAGGTTGTAGCTCCCCAGCGGCTCCACCGCCTCGCCACCCGCCTGCTTGATGATTCCCGACAGCCTGCTCGCGTGCGAGAGATCTTGGGAGAGAAACTGCTTGGCGTCCTTCTGTGTCCGTCCGCTCAGCAGCGGGATCGCCGCCGTGTACGCGGCGGCCGAGTGCAGCTCGATCGCCAGCGCGGAGTTGAGCACCCCGACATCGGCGCCGATCGCCGGCGGCGAGCTCTGGTCCGAGCTTTGCGTGGGCGCGGCGCTCGAACCGCAGCCCGCGAGCAGGAGCCCGACGGCGGAGGCCCCTAGAAGCTTCCTGCGAGATGTCCGGTGTGCGAGTGGATTCACCACCAAACGGTGGCGTCCATGTCTACGATCTCGTCGAGGGGGCGCGTGTAGATGCCGCTCGATAGGTACTTCCAGCCATCGTCGGCGACGATGAATACGACGTTCCCCTCATCCAGCTCGCCCGCGATGCGCACGGCGACCCGCGCGATCGCTCCCGACGAGACACCCGCGAACAGGCCTTCTTCCTCGAGCAGCCTGCGCGTGAAGACGATCGCATCGGTGTTCGTCACGAAGATCTTGCGGTCGAGCAGCGAGAGGTCGATGATCGGCGGGATGAAGCCGTCCTCGAGTGAGCGGAGACCCTGCACCGGCTCTCCCTGCATCGGCTCTGCGGCGACGATCTTCACCTGGTCGCCGAGCTCCTCCTTCAGACGGCGCCCGTTGCCCATCAGCGTGCCGCCGGTGCCGAGACCGGCCACGAACGCGGAGATCTCGTCGAGCTCCTCGAGGATCTCCAGCGCTGTCCCGTTGTAGTGCGCGAGCGGGTTGGCCTGGTTGCCGTACTGGTAGGGCATGTAGTAGGAAGCATCCCTCTCAGCCATCTGCAGCGCCAGCTCAACGGCCCCGTTGGAACCCTTCGAGCCCTCCGAGTAGACGATCTCCGCACCGTAGATCTGCAGCAATTCGGCGCGCTCGCGAGTCACGTTCTCGGGCATCACGACCTTCACCGGATAACCCTTACGGCCGCAGATCATCGCGAGCGAGATGCCGGTGTTCCCGGAGGTCGGCTCCAAAATGGTCTGCCCCGGGCGGATCGCTCCCTTCTCCTCCGCGTCCTCGATCAGCGCGCGGGCGACTCTGTCCTTGACCGAACCGGTCGGGTTGCGGGATTCGAGCTTGGCCCAGATCCGTACGCCAGGCTTCGGACTCAGTCGCTTGAGCTCGACCAGCGGCGTGTGGCCGATCGACTGCACGATGTCGCCATACCGACCCCCACAGGGCCTGTTCTGAACGCGCTCGGCGGCCATTGCTTTACGAAGTGTAGCGAGGGGCCTGCGGAAGCTGGTACCGGGCCCCGCCCGCCATCGCGGGCAGAATCACGAGCGTGTCGGCCTCGCCGACGGCGGTCTCCAGGCCATCGAGAACCCGGACATCCTCGTCATTGAGGTAGACGTTCACGTACCGGTTGAGGCCCCCATCGGGTGAGAACAGCTGCGCCTGCGTTTCGGGATGCTGCTCGGCGACGGTGCGCAGGATCTCCCCGACCGAGGAGCCCTCGGCGCTCAGCTCCTTCTCGCCACCAACTGACGGGCGCAGCACAGGGGGTATCCGAACCGTGACCATCGCGGTGAACCCTAGTGAGCCCCGGCGCAAAACGCTTCGTAGTCGGGAAACACGCCCATCTCCTCGTCGGAGATCTCGTCGGGCTCCCGCGAGCAGACCGGGCAATCCGGGTCACGCCGAACCTTGACCTCGGTGACGCGCGCTGCCAGCGCGTCGTACATCAGCAGGCGGCCGATCAGCGGCTCGCCCTCCCCGAGGATCAGCTTCACGACCTCGGTCGCCTGGAGCAGGCCCATCGTCCCGGGAAGCACGCCCAGCACGCCGTTGGCACCGCACGAGGGCGCCAGCTCAGCCGGCGGCGGCACCGGGAACAGGCAGCGATAGCAGGGCCCTTCGTAGGGCTTGAACACGGACAGCTGTCCCTCGAACCCGAGGATCGCGGCCGACACGACCGGGATCTGGAGCCGCACCGAGGCGTCGTTGAGCAGATACCGCGTCGGGAAGTTGTCGAGCCCGTCGACGATGATGTCGTAGCCGGAGATGATCTCCATGATGTTCTCGGGTCCCAAGCGCACCGGGTACTTCTCACCTCCACGTCGGGGTTGAGCGCGGTGATCGTCTGCTCGGCGGAATCCACCTTGGATACCCCGATCCGCTCGCTCGAGTGGATCACCTGGCGCTGCAGGTTCGACAGGTCGACCTCGTCGTTGTCGACGATCCCCACCGTGCCAACGCCGGCGGCGGCGAGGTACAGCGCCGCCGGCGAGCCGAGCCCGCCGGCACCCAGCAACAGCACCTTGGCGTCCAGCAGCTTCTGCTGGCCATCGATACCGACCTCCGGAAGCAGCAGATGGCGCGAGTATCGCTCCCGCTGCTCGGCCGTCAGTGTCCGCGGTAGCTCGACCTCGTAGCCGCGGTCCTTCCACAGCGTGAACCCGCCGGTCATCGACTCGACGTTCTCGTAGCCGAGATCCTCGATCAGCGTCCGCGCCGCCCAGGCCGAGCGGTTGCCCGACTGGCAGTACAGAATCACGTGTTGATCGCGATCGGGCACGGTGCCCTCGATTCGCGACTCCAGATAGCTCTTGGGGACGTGCTTGGCACCGGGAATGTGGCCGCCGGACCACTCTTCGGGCTCACGCACATCGACGACCACGGCGCCGTTGGAGACCTGCTCGCGCACGACGGACGGATCGACCTCATCGATCCTGCTCTTGATCTGGCGGAGAACCTCGGCTCCTGACGGGCTCATCGGCGAAAACTCCTCAAAGGCGGTCTGCTTTCAATACTTCACTGAGTATAGCGACCTCACAGGCCTGTGGCAGGGCGCTTTTCAGGCGCCCTGGGACCTCTACCATCGCCCTCGATGCGTCCCCCGGTAGATCACATCGCAGCGCCTGCGTTCCCGCCCCGCCTTCCCTGGATCAACACGGCGATGATCCGCGATGGACCAGCAGCTCGGCCAGCCCGTGCTGATCGAGTTCTGGGACTTCTGCCGGGCAAACTCGATCCGCACGCTGCCTTACATCAAGGCGTGGCACGAGCGCTACGAGTCCGCGGGCCTACGCGTGATCGGCGTCCACGCGGCGGGCTTCGAGCTCTCGCAGGATCCCGAGGCGGTGCGCGCCGCGGTGAAGCGGCTCGGCATCACCTATCCGGTCGTGGTCGACGTCGAGCTCGAGATCTGGCAGCTGTACGGCAACCTCGGCTGGCCGGCGCGTTACCTGTTCAAGCAGGACGGAACGCTCGCCTACTACCACTACGGCGAAGGGGCCTACGAGGAGAGCGAGTTGGCGATTCAGGAGCTGCTGGGACGGCAAGGCCCCACCTTGCCGCCGCTGCGTCCGGAGGACGCGCCGGGCGCGCTCCTCGCGCGCCAGAGCGACGATGTGCAGGGCACATTCAGCGGCCGCTACGAGGCGGGCGGGGTATGGGCGGTGCTGGACGGCCACGGACCCGTGACGGTCGGCGCTCGCAGTTTCGCAATCGAGCATCCCGGTTGCTACGAGCTCGTCTCGCATCCGCGCAGCACAACCGCCGAGCTCGAGCTCACGCTCAGCGAAGGTGTGCGCTGCCACGCGGTCTGCTTCACGCCCGGACTGGCGAGCTGACACCGTCGAGCAGGCAGGTCAGCTCCGGCGGACCCCCGGATTCGAGGATCGCGCAGAAGCCCGGTCGATAGGGACTCTCGGCGGGCACCGGCCCGAGGAACGCCGGCTCGTGCACCCAGCTACCGGTGTTCAGGATCGCACTGCCCGTCGGTGCTCGCCACTCCCAGCGGTGCTCACGCACGAGCGGTCCCGCGCGGTGCGTGTGCCCGAACAGCACGTAGGGCGCGGTGATCTCGAGGCGCGCGAGGACTTCCCCGAACGCCCGCAGCGCCGCGCGCCGCAGCTCCGAGCCGGAGACGTCGGCGCGCAGCGGGCCGAGGCCGGCACGATTCAGTCCGGCCACGACGGCCGGAAATGCCGCGAGAAGCCCTCGCCGGCGCCAGCTGCGGCGAGGACCCGATCTCGTGAGCACCTGCCACGCCTGGGCGGAGGCGCCGTGGGAGCTGCGCCCGAGCTCGGGCCCGCCGCGCTGAGCGATCGCATAAAGCCAGGCGTACAGCGGCGCCAACGTCCGCTCGTAGTCGTCGACTCCTCTCGGCCCGCTCGTGGCTTCACGCACGATCCGGGCCATCGCCCCAGCACCGAGGCGCTCGAACATCGGGACCGTGGTGTGCCGGTCGCTGTAGTGACCGTGGGTCGCGTACACGTCCTCGCGCAGCCAGACGCCCGGGTAGGCGACTCGCACATTGGCGGGTGCCAGCCAGCCGGCGACGGCGGCCAATGGTTCGCCCGCGTGCCAATCGACCCAGGTCTCGAGGCCGAGCGGCGGCGGCACTTCCGCCCGGGCGCGGGATTCCAGCCACGGCGCCAACAGCTGGTAGTCGTGGTTGCCGGGCACGAGCAGAACCTCGGCGCCGCAGTGCAGCGCGCCGCCCGAGCGCACGCAGCACGGGCTCGGCCGCGGCGAGCGCGTCCCGCAGCGGCCCATGGCGAAGCTCGATCACGTCGCCGAGCAGCACCAGCCGGTCCGCCCTCGCCACCTCCTCGAGCAACACTGCGCACGCGGCCTCGCCGCGGAGCAGATCGGCGCCGGTGCGCGCGCCGAGGTGCAGGTCGGAGACGACCAGCGTCCGCAGCGCCGCGAGTCCTATGCGGAGGCGGCCGCCAGGGCCTGGCGGATCGTCTTCGGGAGCATGAAGCGCACGTCCTCGGTGACGACCTCGAGCTCCTCCACTTCGCTGGTGCCGCGGGCCTCGAAGAAGTCGACCAGCCGCTGGACCAGCTCCTCGGGCGCGCTCGCTCCCGACGTGATGCCGACAACCCGTCTCCCCTCGAGCCACCGCTCCTCGACCTGAGACTCGTTGTCGATCAGGAACGAGTCGGCGCCGTGCTCACGTGCGACTTCCACCAGGCGGTTGGAGTTCGACGAATTGCGCGATCCGATCACGAGCACGAGGTCGCACTCGCGCGCGAGCTGCTTGACCGCGGCCTGGCGATTGGTCGTCGCGTAGCAAATGTCATCGGTGCGCGGTCCGACGATCGCCGGGAAACGCTCGCGCAGACGATCGATGATCGAACGCGTCTCCTCGACCGACAGCGTGGTCTGCGAGATAAAGGCGATCTTGTCGGGATCGTCGACCTGCGAGCGCGTCGACGTCTTCCTCGCTCTGGACCAGCACGATCCGGTCGGGCGCCTCCCCCATCGTTCCCTCCACTTCTTCGTGGCCGGCGTGGCCGATCAGCACGATCGTGTACCCCTCCGAGGCGAACTTCCTGGCCTCGACGTGCACCTTGGTCACCAGCGGGCAGGTCGCATCGATCGTGCGCAAGCCCAAGCGCGCCGCGTTCGCGTGGACGGTCGGCGCGACCCCGTGGGCGGAGAAGACCGCCGTCGCGCCCTCGGGAATTTCGCTCTCGGAGTCGACGAACACCGCTCCCCGCTCGCGCAGCTGCCCGACCACATGCTTGTTGTGGACGATCTCCTTGCGCACGTAGACAGGCGCGCCGTAGAGCTCGAGCGCGCGCTCGACCGTCTGCACGGCGCGGTCGACGCCGGCGCAGTAGCCACGCGGTGTCGCCAGCAGCAGCTTCTCGGGAGTCTTGGCCATCGCCGTCTAGTGTAGGACCCGAAACCGGCCCGAGACGTTGGTCAATCGTTAGCGGTGACCGACTCGAGGAGGTCGGCGAACCGGCGCCGGGCTTCCTCGCGCCGGCGGGGAATGAACTGGCTCGGGACCTCGTCGGCCGGCGGCGCATAGCCGCGTAGCACCTGGCGCGCGACCGAACCGCGGTGTACCTCGTCCGGTCCATCGTAGATGCGCGCCGCGCGCGCGTAGCGGTACATCGCTTCGAGGGGCAGGTCGGTCGAGTAGCCGAGGGCCCCGTGGGCTTGGAGCGCCCGATCGACAACGTCGTGGAGCACCCTTGCCCCGTAGTACTTGATCATCGCGATGTCGGTGCGCGCCGCCTTCACTCCTTCGGCGTCCATCTTCCAGGCCGCGTGAAGCGTCATCAGCTTCGCCGCCTGCATCTCCGCGGCCGAGTCGGCGATCCAGTTCTGGATCGTCTGGTGGCCCGACAGGGTCGATCCGTGGGCGTAGCGATACAGCGAGCGCTCGCACAACATGTCAAACGCGCGCCGGGCGACTCCGAGCCACCGCATGCAGTGATGGATCCGTCCCGGGTAGAGGCGCTGCTGCGCGATCAGGAAGCCTGCGCCCTCAGCGCCCAGCAATGCGTCGGCTGGAACGCGAACGTCCTCGTAGAGGATCTCGGCATGGTTGCCGTAGCGGCCGAAGCTCTCCCAGGGGTGCTCCATCGTCGCCACATCGCGCGCGATCAGGACCCCGGGCGCGTCGGCGTCGACGATGAACATCGACGCACGCTGATGGGGACGGGCCTCGGGATCGGTGAGCGCCATCACGATCAGGAAGTCGGCGATCGAGCCGTTGGTGGAGAACCACTTCTGCCCGTTGATCACCCACTCGTCGCCGTCGCGCACGGCGGTCGTCCCGAGCAGGATGGGATCAGAGCCGGCGGTCCCGGGCTCGGTCATGCTGAACGCCGACTTCAGATCGCCCGCCAGCAGCGGATGCAGATAGCGCTCCTTCTGCTCGGGGCTGCCTGCGAGCGCCAGGATCTCGGAGTTGCCGGAGTCGGGTGCGGCGTTGCCGAACGCGAGCGGGGCGATCGGAGACGTGCCGAGGATCTCGTGCATCAGCCCCAGCTTCACCTGGCCGAAGCCCTGGCCCCCCAGCTCTGGACCGAGGTGCGCGGCCCACAGGCCCCGCTCCTTGACCTGTTCCTGCAGCGGGGCGACCGCGCGCACGAGACCGTCCCATCCGAGCTCCTCGGTGAGCGTCTCGAGCGGCCAGATCTGCTCGCGAACGAACGTCGTCATCCAGTCGAGCTGGCGCTGGAACTCGGGCTCGGTTGAGAATTCCCAGGACACTCGCGGGAAGCGTACTCTTATCGCCCCGCCCATCATCATCGCGCGTGGAGCGAGCTATGCCGCAGCATCACCTCGATCGCCTGACCTCAATCGACGCTTCCTTCTTGCACCAAGAGGGGCCGGCGTCGCACATGCACATTGGCGCGGTGCTGGTGTTCGAGGGGCCCCCGCCGCCGTTCGAGGACTACCTCCGTCACGTCCGGGAACGGCTGCATCTCGTGCCGCGCTACCGCCAGCGGCTCGCCACGCCACCGCTCGAGACCGGGCGGCCGCTGTGGGTCGACGATCCGTGCTTCAACCTCGAGTATCACGTCCGTCACGCCGCGCTCCCGGCCCCGGGCAGCGAGGCTCAGCTGTTCGCGCTCGCCAGCCGGATCGCCTCCCAGCAGCTCGATCGCTCAAAGCCGCTGTGGGAGAGCTGGCTCGTCGAGGGGCTCGAGGGCGATCGCTTCGCGCTGATCTTCAAGACACACCACTCGCTCGTGGACGGAGTCTCCGGCGTCGACCTCGCGACCGTCCTGCTGGACCTTGCGCCGACCCCCGCACCGCCGCCGCTGGATCTCGAGCCCTGGCGGCCGAAGCCCGAGCCCTCGCCGGCGGAGCTGGTCTTGGCGGGAGTGCGAGGCATGGTCGGCACGTCGGCCCAGATCGTCACCAAGGCGATGATCGCGGCGACCAGGCCCGGAACCACGCTGACCGGGCTACGCGACGCGCTCGAGGGTGTCGGCGAGATCGCTTGGGCTGGCCTGAACCCGGCTCCCGAGACGCCGCTCAACGTCGAGATCGGGCCCCACCGCCGCTTCACGGTCGTCCGCCAGCAGCTCGATGACTACAAGGTCGTCAAGAACGCCCTCGGCGGGACGGTCAACGATGTCGTTCTGACCGTCGTCTCGGGAGCGCTCGCGGAGTGGCTGCGTTCGCGAGGGATCCGGACCGAGGGGCTCGAGATGCGAGCGCTGGTGCCTGTCTCGGTCCGGGCAAAGGGCGACCGCGGCACGCTCGGCAATCAGCTCACGGTGATGCGTGGGCCGCTGCCGGTTTACATCAGAGATCCGGTCGCCCGGCTGCGGTTCGTTCGCCAGGCGATGAATGGCCTCAAGGAGTCAAAGCAAGCCGTTGGGGCCGCGACGCTCGCGGCAGTGAACAGCCTCGTGCCGCCGACGATCCTCGCTCAGGCCTCGCGGCTGAACTTCTCCACCCGCCTGTTCAATCTGATCGTGACCAACATTCCCGGCCCGCAGGTGCCGCTCTACGTGCTCGGTCGTGAGCTCCATGACCTGTTCCCGCTCGCGTTCCTGCCCAAGAACCACGCACTCGCGGTCGCGATCATGTCCTACAACGGGGGGATCGATTACGGCCTGCTCGGTGACTACGACGCGCTGCCGGACATCGACGTGATCGCCGACGGGATCGACGCCGCACTGCGGGAGCTGCTGGCGGCGGCACGCGGCAAGCCGGCCCGCGCCGCGACCCCGGCGCGCACCGCCAATGGTGGGGCCAAGCCCGCCTCCTCGCGGACCGCCGCCGACGGGCAGCGCAAGGCGCGCGCGGGCTCCAACGGCAGCCCTGCGCCGCTGATTCCTCCCGGCCGCCCTCGAGCCAAGACCGGCCCGGCCGCGGACATGCGCGCCAAGCGCTCGGGCGCCGCGCGCTCGTCGCGTACGCGCTCCCCTCGTAACTAGCTGAGCGCGTCCGCGACCGCGGCGGCCGGCGCGGCGCCGGCGACCTCGAGGTCGAACGCGAACTTAAGGATCAGAAGCCAAGCGCGAACTTGGCGTCTTCGCTCATTCGCTCGGGGGTCCAGGGCGGCGAGAACGTCATCGCCGGTTGAACCTCCTCGACCCCGTCCAACTCGCCGACGAATTCCTCGATCTGCTCGGACACCTGTGGTCCGATCGGGCACCCCGGGCTGGTGAGGGTGTAGGTGACCTTCACCGTGGGACCCTCCACCTCGACCTCGTAGATCAAGCCGAGCTCGACGAAATCGAGCCCCAGCTCCGGGTCGATCACGTCCCGGAGCGCATCTGTGACGTCTTCTACGGAAACCATTTCGCAAACCAGTGTAGGAGACTTCGGCCGGGGCCTTGCACACGAGGGCCAAGTTTCGCTAGGTTTGCGCGATCGTCGACTTCGATGACAAGCCGCCGACGTTGCGCTGCCGCGGAGACGAGGATCGCTCCACGCAGGGATGTCGGCGGCAGGCGCTGGTCCGCGCGATCCGGGCCCAGGCGGATGTGATCGTCGATATGACCGAGCTCGGGTTCGCCGACACCTCGCTGATGCTCGACCTCGCGATGCTCGCCCGCCGCCTGCGAGCCGGCGGCCGCGAGATCCTCGTTACGGGCGCGCAACCGCAGATCAAGGCGTTGATCGAGATGGTCGGATTGCACCGGCTCGACGGGATCAAGATCGAGGGCTCCTTCCCGGCCCTCGCGTAGGGACGGCCCTGCGCCCCGGGAACGCTCCTGGCGCCGAGTACGCTTGAACTGATGCTTTGGATCTTGCTACTCATCTGTTGGCCGATTGCGGAACTGTTGGTCGTCATCGAGGTGGCCAACTCCATCGGGATTCTGCTGACGGTCGCGTTGCTGATCGTCGGTTGGCCGGCTGGGGTATGGGCGCTGCGCTCGCAGGGTCGCGCGGCGTGGCGTCGCCTGACGATCGCAGTGTCGGAGGGCAGGCCACCGGGACGTGAGGTGGTGGACGGCGCGCTGGTGCTGATCGGAGGCAGCCTGCTGATCATTCCCGGCTTCATCACCGACGTGCTCGGAATCTGCGCGCTGCTGCCCCCGACGCGCGCGCTGACCCGCGGGCTGCTCGCGCGCAGCCTGCGCAGCCGCGTGGTGGTGCGGGCCGCGGGCCTGCGGCGCCGGCCCTACGACGTCGACTCCACCGCCCGAGATCTCGATCAGCCGCGGCTGCAATCGTGAACCTAGGCTCGGCGGGGACCGTGCGGACGGTCACGTTCGGCGATCTCGAGGCCGGCGTGTGGGGCGCCGTATGGGGGGCGGAGGAGCCGTTCGTCACGCTCGGAAGGGCCGACGGCGCCGAACTGCCCTCCTCGGGCACGGCGCTCGAGGGCTCGGACGACGGCGAGGACTGGCGGATCGTGTCCGATCGAGTGGAGCTGACGCTCACGCCCGCGGCCGCCGCGGCGCCCGCCGTGCCACCGGGCTTCGATCAGCTGTGCCGGGTCCGCGGCCGATTCGCGCTCGATGGGCAGGACACGACCGTTGACTGCCTGGGGCGCCGCGGATCGCGCGCGGCTCACCCTGACTTCGGGCGGTTTGAGTCGCTCAGAGACGTCTCGGCGTGGTTCGAGCCCGCGGAGGGAATCGCCCTGGTGTCGCTGCGGCCCCGGAAGGCGGCCGGCCACTCCGACGATCTGATCAGGCGCGGCGCTGTTCGAGCCGGAGGCGACCGTTTCGGTCGCCGAGCCGCGCCTCTCGACGACGTACACGGCCGCGGGCGAGCCCTCGCGCCTGAGCCTCGAGTTGTGGCTCGACTCCGAAGATGAGGAGGGCAGCCAGTATCCACGCCGTGCCGCCGGCGAGGCGATCGGCGCGCGCGCGCGCTCCCGTCAGGGCAAGCTCGACATCAGCGCGGAGCTTCTTCGCTGCCACAGTCATGGCCGCGAAGGCGCCGGCGTGTACCTGCTCGTGCGCCCGGCATGAGCAGGATCGAGGCCGTGATCAGCGACTTCGGCGGCGTCCTGACCTCTCCGCTGCTCGACTCGTTCACCCACTTCCAAGACTCGTCGGGCATCCCGCTCGAGGCGCTCGGCAAGGCGATGGCTGCGGTCGCCGCGCGCGAGGGTGCGAACCCGTTGTTCGAGCTCGAGACGGGGCGCATGACCGAAGCGAGCTTTCTGCACGCGCTCAGCGTTGAGCTGACTTCAGCGCTCGGGCGCGAGATCGAGCTGAACGGCTTCGGCGAGCAGTACTTCGAGAGCCTGCAGCCCAACGGCCCGCTGATCGAGTACATGCGTGAGCTGCGTGAACGGGGCTACAAGCTCGCGATCTGCACGAACAACGTTCGCGAATGGGACCAGCTGTGGCGCGCGAAGCTGCCGGTCGAGGATATCTTCGATCTGGTGGTCGACTCGGCGTTCGTCGGGACGCGCAAGCCCGAGCCCCGTATCTACGAGATCACGTTGCAGCGCCTTGGCGTCGCCCCGCCCGCAGCGCTGCTCGTCGACGATGTGGAGGTCAACTGTACGGCTGCCCGCGAACTCGGGATCCCGGCGATTTGGTTTCGCTCGACCGAGCAGGCAATCGAGGAGATCGAGGCGGCGCTCGCGGCCTGACGGGCCGGCGCCGCTCAGTTCTCGATGCCGAGGCGGTCCCGCGGCCTGACGGGCCGGCGCCGCTCAGTTCTCGACGCCGAGGCGGTCCCAGCAGTAGAGCTCCAGGCACTCCCGCGCGAGCTCGATGCAGCGTTGCTCGGACAGCCACGGCAGCACGGTGTCAAACGCCTGCTCCTCGCCCACGCCCGCCTCGAACGCCTCCTCGCCACGGAATCCGGCGGCAATCTTCAGCGCCTCCCGCCGGTTCTCGCCCAGCGAGGGGAACACGTTGACGAGGAACTCCTTGTTGGGTATGGGATGCCCGACCTCGAGCGAGGCATGCCACGCGGCGAGCAGCGACAAGTCGTGCTCATCGAGGTCCGCGATCGCCTTGGCATAGTGGGACCCGAGCTCCGACTCCGGGATCTCGTCCACCCATGCGCGGACGACCTCCCCGAGGATCTGGCGGCGCGCCTCGCGCCCGACGGACTCGGCGATGACCCTGATCGCGTTCTGCGGCTCGATGAAGCAGAGTGTCATTGCGGCTCCGGCCCTCGTGGATTCGAACGCCCCAGAAGGTAGGTGGTCGGCCGGACGGATCCCTGGGCCCCCCGATCGTCGCGACCGCGACCGGCAGCAAGATGCGCAGTGATCGGCGGATCACGACACGCTAGAGGCCGAGCGCGCCGCGCGTTGTCTCGAGCGCCTCCGGATCCGGCTCGGAAAGCTCGGCCAGACCAAGCGTCGCCCGCTCGCCGCGCCCCCAGTTGTCGAGACCCACATCCAACGCCTCCAGCGGCAGGTCTGCGGCCGCGGCCAACTCGGCAGCGCGCCGTTCCAGCAGCAGCTGATCGCCGATCCCGAAGAGTCGCTTGGCGGCGAGCGTCAGCTCGTTCTCGCCCCCCAGCTGAAGGCTCCCGGCGGTCAGGTCGTACACCCCGAGCCGGCCGAGCGTCACCAGCAGGTCGAAGCGGGCATCGCGGTGAAAGCCCGGCAGCGCCAGCCGTTCGAAGGCACGCGCGAATCGCCGCTGGGGGCTCCATGCGGCCTCGCCGGTGAACGCCGCCGCCTGTGACCCGCTGCGGGCAGCCCAGGCGCGGTACGCGTCGAGTGTCCGCCTCCCGCGAGTCGGGTCGTGAGCAGCGCGGGGACCGGTTCGCACGTCGTCGAGCTGGGGATACTCACCTGAGCGCCACGAGGTCCGCGTCTCGCCGATCGAGGCGAACGGGTCCTCACCGTCGAGAGGGCAGAGATAGGCGATCAGGAACGCCAGCCAAGAACGCTCCTCGATGTCAGCACTGGGGTCAGCCACCTCCGCGTACAGACCCGGTGGATCCTCCGACAGGAGCCGCAGCCTTCGCGCCGCGAACGCCAGCTCCTCTGCGAGCCGCTCCGCATCGGAGCTCGATTTCAACCCCGGCACCAGCGGCGAGCGGTAGCCATCGTCGGCACCGCGCGCCAGCCGCAGGACACGAACTCCGCCTCCCGCCCGACCCGCTGGGCGCGTGCTCGCGCGCGCGGTCGCGGCCCGGGATGGGCGAGCCGCAGCGCCGCTCGAGCGGGGAGCGCCGGGGGACACGATCGGGCGCGGCTCGATCGACTGCTCACGGGAGCAGATCGGGCAGTTCTGAAGCAGGCGGTTGTGGCGGCAGAAGGTGGGCATGGACGTCATCCTCGCAGGCGCAAAGGAGGCGCCTGCCGCCCGCGGTACGCGCGCGCCTTTGCGCGGTTGCCGCAGACCTCCATCGTGCACCAGGTTCCAGAGCGGTTCTTGGTGTGGTCATAGAACCCCCACTCGCAGCTGTGATCGCGGCATGCCTTGAGCCGCAGCCAGGTGCCGTCCGCGATCGAGCGATCGATGATCGCCAACAGCCGCCCCAGCGCCCCCTCGACCCCGGCGCGCTCGGGCTCGAGCGTCGAGGACCCGTGGGGGTCGAAGCGCAGCTGCACGCGGGCGCTCCTCGCGGCTCGGTCGAGCGTCTCACATGCCTGCACCGGCGGCGAGCTGCGGTCGGTGTGCGCCAGCAGGATCGCGCGGATCGCTTCGCGGAGCTCGATCGACCACCGCAGCTCTCGATCAGTCACCCGGACCCCGGCGGGCGCCAGCCCTCGGTCGGCGAGCCAGCGAGCCAGATCGGCGCCGCCTGCGAGGCCCTCGGCGCCCTCCTCGATGTCGACCGTGTTGACGAACGCCCGCACATGCTCGAGCTCACCGGGCGCCTGCTGTTGCTTGGTCATCACTAACGATGTTAGTTGACCGGTGACGTAACTGGTTATAATATTTCAATGGTTATGCGAGCCGGTGAATTGTCAGCTTCGCCAGCACGCGATCGTGGCGAGACTCCCGTGACGCGCGTCACGCTCCGGTACGCGAGCGCCGCTGATCGCGAGCGGCTCCGAGTGCTCGCCGAGCTGGACAGCACCACGGCGCCGGATGGCGCCGTGCTGGTGGCCGAGGTCGACGGGCGGCTGCGCGCAGCACTACCCCTCGATGGCTCGGAGCCGATCGCCGACCCATTCCACCGTGGCGCCGAGCTGGTCGAGCTGCTGCGCGTCCGCGCCGCGCACCTGGCCCGCGGCTAGCGACTTACAAGGCGGCCCGCGCCAGCCGCGCCCGGCGGGTGGCACCGAGAGCGCGTAGCCGGCCGCTCGCGCCCGTCTTGCCCCGGCCCTGCGCTCCCTGCGCAGCTCGTGTAGGTAATTATCGACCCTGTGCGGCGGCGATTCCGGATGATCCGGCGCCGATCACGCAGGCCCGAGGGAGAGTCGACGTCGACGCAGACCTGGACGAGGCGCGGCGAAAGTGCGTCAAGTTCGTAGCGACGTCTCGGCGAGGGGCCCGCCCGCCGCCTCGCTGCGCCGGTGCTCCTTGCCCCGCTGGATCACCTCTCGGAAGCTCTTGAAGCGGAAGATCAGCACGAGCGCCCCGAAGCCGAGCGCTGAGCTCAGGATTCCCGTCGCGATCTGCTGACCGACCGAGAACGCGGCCACGTCGGCGCTGTGGGCGAAGATCGTCAGCAGCAGGGCCTGCTGGACGCCCGCGCCGCCTGGGGTGAACGGGAACACCGAGGCGACGACCTGGACGCCCAGAACCAGCAGCGCATTGCGCACGGAGCCGCCGATGTGAAACGCATCGAGTAGCGCCCAGTAGGAGGCGAACCTCGCGATCCAGCTCGCGAACTGCCAGGTTGCCATCTGATTGCGGTAGCGGCGGCGATCGCGCAGAATCGCGAAGCCCTGCTTGATGCGCTGCCAGAACGCCCGGACCTTGGCCGACAGCAGTGCGAAGGCGACCAGGAAGGCGATCCCCAGCAGCGTCAGGAAGAACAGCGTGAAGCGCATGTTCGAGGCGAAGAAGCTGATGTCGAAGGCGGGCAACTTCGAGAAATCTGGCGGCTTCGGAAACACGCCCTGCGTGAACGCGAAGCACATCACCAGCAGACCCATGAACCAGTCGAAGATCACGCCCGTCGACAGCGCCGCCGCCACCGTCGGATAACTGCTCGACGGGACCGCCACCCTCGTCAGGAACAGCTGCGCGATGTTGCCTCCGCCCAGCGGGAACACGTTGTTGACCGCGTAGGCGACCATGTAGGCCCCCCAGATGTCGCGCCAGCGCACCTTCTCCTCCGGATACGCCGCCTGCACGGCGTTGAACAGTGCGCGCGAGCGAAGCAGGAGATAGAGCGCGTAGAGGGCCAGGCCGATCAGCAAGGCGACCCAGCTGAGGTTGGCGAGCTGCGAGAAGAACTTGCCGGTCGAGTCGAGCAGGTGGCTGATCGTCGAGCCGATCGAGGCGTGTCCGTGATGCAGGGCTGCGGAGATGACCACCATCGCTAAAAGGTCGCACACCGCGCGGGCGACCGGGCCCGGCGGACGCGGGATGTCCGACCCGAAAGAGAACCGGGGGGCCCAGATCCATCTGGGCCCCCCGGAGAGTCAGGGAAGTGGGGGCGCAGTTCCCTGACCGACAGGGGCGAGTTTCCCCGTCCCAAGCCCGTCCTAAACTTAAATCCTCCTAATTTCTCGCACCCCGGCGTGGAGGACTGCTTACTCTTAAAGTTAACGGTAGCATTCCCCAGGTCTCCGCTGGAGAAACGTTTTTTTCTCTCAGCGTGAGCGGGTGCCCGGCCCGCTGAAGAACTCCTCGCCGGGACGGACGTTGAAGGCCCCCTCTGCCTCATGCCGCAAGGTCCGGTCGGCCTCACCACTCCATGCGCCAACCGCAAGCATCTCACGGTCCTGATCCATCGGCGTGCCGCCCAGCGCCTTGTTGACGATCCGGGCACACTTGCGGCCTTCGGCAATCGCGGTCACGACCAGCGACTGGCCGATCCGGGCGTCGCCGCAGGCGTATACGCCACCCACGGAAGTCCGGTAGGTCTGCTTGGTGCTGAGGTTCCCGCGACGATCGATGTTGAGCGTAAGCTCCTCGACCAGGCCTTCGTGTTCAGGATGCTCGAATCCGATCGCGATCAGCGCCAGATCCGCTTCGAGCACGAACTCGCTGCCGGGCACGGGGGTGAGATCGCGCGAGGAGGTCCCCGTCACTTGACGGGCGTAGACGTGGCTGACGAGGCCGTCCTTGCCTCCGAAGCCGGTCACCTCGGTTCCCCATCGTCGCTTGCCCCCTTCCTCGAGCGCATATGTCATCGGCGTGCGCTTGGGCGGCAGCGGCCACGGGTGGCGCGGATCGCGGCCATCGGTCGGCAGCTCGGCATAGACGTCGAGCATCACGACGCTGCGGGCGCCCTCGCGATGGGAGTTGGAAATGCAGTCCATGCCCGTGTCGCCGCCGCCGATCACGATCACCCGCTTGCCCTTGGCGGTGATCTCCGTGCCCGGGGTGGGAGGCTTGAACGGACGGCCTTGCTGCTCGGCCACCCACCGGTTTCGCTGATACAGATAGTCCATCGCGAAGTGGATGCCCTGCAGGTCACGCCCAGGCGCATCGAGGTCGCGGGAGACGCGGGATCCAATCGCCACGACAAGCCCGTCGTGGCGCTCCTTGACCTCCTGGGCGGAGATATCGCGTCCCACGTCGGTGTTGTAGACGAACTCGATCCCTTCCTGCTCGAGGATCGCAGCGCGCCTGTCGATGATCCACTTCTCGAGCTTCGCGTCCGGCACACCGAAGCGGAGCAGCCCGCCAGGCCCCTCGTCACGCTCGTAGACCGTGACCGCGTGTCCGCAGCGATTGAGCTCGGCCGCCGCCGCCAGACCGGCCGGGCCTGCGCCGACCACCGCAACCGTCTTACCAGTGCGGCGGTCGGGTGGCTCGGGCACGATCCAACCTTCGGCGAATGCACGATCCACGATCGCCAGCTCGATCTGCTCGATCGTCACCGGATCGTCGTTGATCGCCAGCACACAGGCGGACTCGCAGGGCGCGGGGCAGATCAGACCGGTGAACTCGGGGAAGTTGTTGGTCGCGTGGAGCTGGTCGATCGCCTCGCGCCACTTCCCGCGATACACGAGATCGTTCCAGTCCGGGATCAGGTTCCCGAGCGGGCAGCCTTCGTGGCAGAACGGGATCCCGCAGTCCATGCACCGGGCGCCTTGGCGCTCGATCTCAGCCGCTGGCTGCACCGCGAAATACTGGCCGTAATCGTGCACGCGGTCACGCGGGTCACGCTTGTCGAAGCCGACCCGGTGGATCTGGAGGAAAGCGCCCAGCTCACCCATAGGCTCGGGAGCGTAGCAATGGGCCTAACGAGCCTTGCTGGCGATAGCGTTCGCACCCGGCCTGAAGCAGCCGCCGACGCTCGAGCGCTTTCACGAGATGGCGGACCTCTGGCGTCCGTTCCGGACGTGGACCTCGGTACTGATCAGGCTCGCGGGCGATCGCGCCGCGCGATCGCCCACGCTCCGCTAGGCCTCGACGGCCTCCAGCTCCAATTGCTGCTGCAGCGCGCGCCTGTAGTCCCGCGGCATCACCTTCACGAACCGGTCCCGGGCGACCCGATCCCACGAGGCGAGCACATTGCGGCCCACGAGCGAACCGGTCCGAGCTACGTGCTCCTTGATCAGCTCGTTCACGTCAGCCTCGTCGTCGGGGGTCAGCGGCTCGAGGTCGACGAGCTCGAGGTTGCAGCGTCGCT
This sequence comes from uncultured Solirubrobacterales bacterium, assembly GCA_963837385.1. Classification (GTDB taxonomy): domain Bacteria; phylum Actinomycetota; class Thermoleophilia; order Solirubrobacterales; family Solirubrobacteraceae; genus Palsa-465. The sequence goes on along the minus strand of CAWIMZ010000019.1, from coordinate 66,435 downwards.
CGAAGCCGCGGTCCACGTCGTACACGTAAGCGATTCCGCCGCTCATGCCGGCGGCGAAGTTGCGGCCGGTACGGCCGAGCACGATCACGCGCCCGCCGGTCATGTACTCGCATCCGTGGTCGCCGACGCCCTCGACGACCGCATGCGCACCGGAATTGCGCACCGCAAACCGCTCGCCGGCGAGCCCTCGGAAGAACGCGCGGCCGGAAGTCGCTCCGTAGAGCACAGTGTTGCCGACGAGCATGTTCTCCTCGGCCCGGAAGCGGGCCTTGTCGGGAGGTCGGACCGATACGACCCCGCCCGACAGTCCCTTGCCGGCATAGTCGTTGGTCTCGCCCCGCAGCGACATGGTCACGCCGGGAGCGAGCCAGGAGGCAAAGCTCTGACCGGCGGAGCCGTAGAAGGAGATCTCGATCGTGCCCTCTGGCAGACCTTCGCTCCCGTGACGGCGGGCGATCTCCCCCGACAGAATGCCGCCGACGGCGCGGTTGACGTTGCGCACCGGGATTGGCCCGAGCTTCACCGCGTCCCGGCGGTCGATCGCGGGGGCGCATCTGCGCACGAGCTCCCAGTCGAGCGCATCGTCGAGCACCGGAACCTGCGACCGGCTGTTGTGCCGGGGCGCCCCGGCGGGCAGTTCGGGCTCGGTGAAGATCATCGAGAGGTCGACGCGCTTGGCCTTCCAATGGTCGATCGCGTCGCCAACGTCGAGCATGTCGGTGCGGCCGATCATCTCCTCCAAGCGCCGGATGCCGAGCGAGGCCATGAGCTCGCGCACCTCCTCGGCGACGAGCATCAGGTAGCCCGTCACGTGCTCGGGGGTGCCCCGGAAGCGCTTGCGCAGCTCGGGATCCTGAGTCGCGATACCGACGGGGCAGGTGTTGAGGTGGCAGACGCGCATCATGATGCAGCCCATCGCGATCAGCGGCGCGGTAGAGAAGCCGAACCCGTCAGCGCCCAGCAACGCCCCCACGACGACATCGCGGCCGGTTCTCATCCCTCCGTCGACCTCGACCGCGATCCGCGAGCGCAGATCGTTCAGAAGCAGCGTCTGCTGGGTCTCGGCAAGTCCGATCTCCCACGGGACGCCGGCGGATTGGACCGAGGACTGTGGGGAGGCTCCCGTGCCGCCGTCGTGACCGGCGATCGTGACGTGATCGGCGTTCGCCTTCGCGACGCCCGCGGCCACCGTCCCCACTCCCACTTCGGAGACGAGCTTGACCGACACCGACGCCCCCGGGTTCGCACACCGCAGGTCGTAGATCAGCTGCTTGAGGTCCTCGATTGAGTAGATGTCGTGATGGGGCGGCGGCGAGATCAGGCCGACGCCTTGGGTGGAGCTGCGAATCCGCGCGATGTAGTCGTCGACCTTGTGCCCGGGGAGCTGGCCGCCCTCGCCCGGCTTGGCGCCCTGGGCCATCTTGATCTGCAGCTGGTCGGCGTTGACGAGGTATTCGACGGTGACACCGAACCGTCCTGACGCCACCTGCTTGATCGCCGAGCGGCGCAGGTCCCCGTTCCCGTCGGGGAGGTATCGCGATGGATCCTCTCCCCCTTCGCCCGTGTTCGAACGGGCGCTGATCCGGTTCATCGCGATCGCCAGCGTCTCGTGCGCCTCGCGGCTGAGCGCTCCGAGGCTCATGCCGCCCGTCGTGAAGCGCTTGACGATCTCGGTCGCGGGCTCGACTTGGTCGAGGGGCACCGGGTCGCCCGCTGGACGCAGCTTCATCAGACCGCGGAGCAGCCCCTTGCGCACGGCCTCGTCGTTGACCAGCCGGGCGAACTCGGCGTAGGTTTCTCGAGGATCACCATTCCGCCCCTGGGCCGAGTGCTGAAGCTTCGCGATCGTGTCCGGATTCCAGACGTGCAGCTCGCCGTCCCGACGCCACTGGTGCACGCCACCGACGGGGAGCAGGTCGCGCTCGGTTCTCGGGTAGGCGCGAAAATGACGCTCCATCGCCTCGGTCGAGAGCTCCTCGAGCCCGACCCCGCCGATCCGCGACGCGGTGCCGGTGAAGTACTTGTCGATCAACTCGCGGCTGAGCCCGACCGCCTCGAAGATCTGCGCCCCGCAATAGGACTGGATCGTCGAGATGCCCATCTTCGAGATCGTCTTCAGGAGGCCCTTTCCGATCGCCTTGACGATCCGCTTCTCGGCCTCGTCGCGGTCGAGATCCTCGGGCAGCAGCGAGCGGTCGGTGAGCTCGTCGAGCGACTCGAACATCACATAGGGGTTGATCGCCGCGGCGCCATAGCCGATCAGCGTCGCCATGTGATGGATCTCGCGCGGCTCGCCGGACTCGATCACCAGACCGGTGCGCAGGCGGGTGCCGCGGCGAACCAGGTGGTGGTGCACGGCGCCGACGGCCAGCAGCGACGGCGTCGCGACGCGCTCAGGCCCGAGGTTGCGATCGGACAGGATCAGGATGTTGGCGCCGTGATCGACGTAGCGAGCTGCCTCCCCGCACAACGCCTCGAGCCGCGCCTCCATCCCATCGGGGCCCTGCTCGATCGGCCAGGTGATGTCGAGCGTGGCGGCGTCGAAAACATCGTGGGAGACCTGGCGAAGCTTTTCCAGCTCGTGGTTGCGCAGGATCGGCTGGTCCATCACCAACATGTGAGCCTGGTCGGCCGACTCGATGAGCAGGTTCACCTCGGCTCCCACGCCGGCTTGGAGGCTCATCACGACCGACTCGCGGATCGGATCGATCGGAGGATTGGTGACCTGCGCGAAGAGCTGCTTGAAATACGAGAACAGAGGCGGCTGGCGGTCGGACAGAACCGCCAGCGCGGCATCGTTGCCCATGCTCGCGACCGGCTCTTCGCCCTTGGCGGCCATCGGCGCGATGATCAGCTTCAGGTCCTCCTGCGAATAGCCGAAAGCGAGCTGCTTGGAGCGCAGCGGCTCGATCCGGGGGGCCCTCGGCTCGCGCTCGGCGAGCGCATCGATGTGGACGACCGAGCGCTCGTACCACTCTCCGTACGGCCGGTGGCGCGCGGCGCGGCGCTTGACCTCCTCGTCCTCGACGATCTTGCCCTCCTCGAGGTCCACGAGGAACAGCTTGCCGGGCGCCAGGCGGCCCTTGCGCTGGATGTGCTCCGGCGCGATCGTGGTCACGCCGGCCTCGGAGGCGAGCACCACGTACCCATCGGTGTCCTGCACCCATCGGCCGGGGCGCAGGCCGTTGCGGTCGAGCACCGCACCGGCGAGCCGACCGTCGGTGAACACGACCGCCGCGGGCCCGTCCCAGGGCTCCATCAGACAGGAGTGGAAGTCGTAGAAGCCCTTGACGTCGGGATCGAGATCTTTGCGAGTCTTGTACGCCTCAGGGACCATCATCATCACTGCGTGCGGAATCGAGCGCCCGCTCAGCACCAGCAGCTCGAGCACGTTGTCGAAGATCGCCGAGTCAGACCCACCCTCCTGGACGACCGGGATGACCTTTTCCATGTCCGCGCCGAACAGCTCGCTGGCGAGCTGCGACTCACGTGCGCGCATCCAATTGATGTTTCCGCGCAGCGTGTTCACCTCGCCGTTGTGAGCGATCATCCGATAGGGATGGGCAAGCCCCCAACTCGGGAATGTGTTGGTCGAGAAGCGGGAGTGGACAAGCGCCAGGCGGGAGGCGACGCGCGGATCGCGCAGGTCGGTGAAGTAGCGCGGCAGCTGGGGCGCCGTCAGCATCCCCTTGTAGACGAGCGTGCGCGAAGAGAAGCTGGGAATCGCCAGGTCGCTGCCGGCCGCGCGCTCGATCACGCGCCGAATCACGTACAGCTTGCGCTCGAACGCCTCCTGCTCCTCGATCTCCTCCCCCGCCCCGACGATCACCTGCCGGATCACAGGCGCAGACAGACGCGCGGTGTCGCCGACGTGACGCTCGTCGACCGGGACGTCGCGCCACCAGATCAAGTCTTGCCCCTCCTGCTCGATCGTCTCCTCGATCACCTGCTCGAGCACGACTCGGCGCTCGGGGTCCGAGGGCAGGTAGCAGACGCCGACTCCGTAGCGCCCGCGCGGTGGGAGCTCGACACCCACGACAGCGCGGATGAACGCGTCGGGAATCTGCAGCAGGATCCCGGCGCCGTCACCGGTGTTGGGATCGGCGCCCTCGGCGCCGCGATGCTCGAGGTTCTCGAGCGCGTCCAGTGCCTTCTCGACGACCACATGGGTCGCCTCCCCCCAAAGCTTCGCGACCATCGCGATGCCGCACCCGTCGTGCTCGTTTGCGGGGTCGTACAGGCCAATGGCCCCTGGGGGAGTGGATCGTTCATTCATACAGGAAGCTGCCTTTGGAGGCGGAGAACCGACTGGCCGGCGCGAGGCAAAAGCGTATCAGCGGGTGTTAGTGGCGCGTTAGCGCAAATTATGGACCGTCTGCGGAGCCGCGCGCCGGTGCTAAACAGTCAACCGACAGCACAGAGGAGGATTCGATGACCTTCGCAGCTTCCGCCCCATGCTCGCCGCCTCAATTGTTGTAACGCTGATCGCCGCAGGCTGCGGCTCGAGCAGCAGCTCGTCGACCAGCAAGTCATCTACCTCCAAAGCGGCCGCGTCGAGCGCAACTTCCGCCGCGTCCAGCGCGACCTCGTCGGCGAAGGCCAAGCTCAGGGAGGCGACCGCAGGCAAGCAATACAAGGCCGGTGAGTTCTGCTCGAGCAAGAACGAGAAGCTCTACAAGGCGCAGAGCCTGGCCTGCGTGAACGGCCACCTGAAGAAGAAGAGCTGAGCACCACTTAGCGCTTGGCCTTGGCGGGCTGGCGCCTGGGCTTGGCACCGTCGGCGCCGGCCGCCCGCTTAGCGCTCTCGCGTGCCGGAGTGGGTTCGTCGTCGTCGGTGCGCACCGCGGCGAGGCTCGCCTCGAGAGCCGCCATCAGGTCTGGCGCGGCCGCCGGCTCCTCTGCCTCCGGCTGGACTGCGATCTCCTCGCCGGCCGCTTTGCGCTCGATCAGCGCGAGCACGCGCTCACGGTACTCGTCGCGGTACTTGGTGGGCTCGAACTCCGCCGACAACGACGAGATCAGCTGCTGGGCCATGTTCAGCTCGCGCTCGCTCGCCTGCGCCTCGGCGACGGAATCGAGCTCGTCGAGCCGATCGGGCGCGAGCACCTCGTCGCCGAACAGCATCGTCGTCAGGGTCAGCACCTCGCCGGTCGGCCGCAGCGCGCACAGTTGCTGCTTGGAGCGCAAGACCACCCGCCCGATCCCGACCTTGCCCGACTCTCGCATTGCGTCGAGCAGCAGCCGGTAGGCCTTCGCCCCCCCGGCGGTCGGCGCGAGGTAGTAGGAGTGGTCGTAGAAGATCGGATCGATCTCCTGCAGGTCGACGAACTCCTCGATGTCGATCGTCTTGGTCGCCTTGGGGTCGAGCGCGTCGAGCTCATCGGGATCGATCAGCACGTAGCGATCGGGCGTGATCTCAAATCCCTTGACGATCTCCTCGTAGGGGACCTCGTCACCGGTCGTCGGATCGACGCGCTTCTGGCGGATGCGAGCCCCGGTCTTGCTCGAGAGCTGGTGAAAGCGAACCGACTTGGGGGAGGTGGCGCTGTACAGCTTGACGGGCACGTTGACCAGTCCGAAGCTGATTGCGCCTGACCAGATAGCGCGGGCCATGCCATGTTTGTATAGCGAATCCGCACTGTGATCAAGCCCTGAGCGGCGTCTTGCTCGGCCAACTTCAGGCTCGGAGCACAATCGATCTCACGAGATGGCGCCGCCCCACGTTTCATCGACAGTGAAGCTCCCCCCGTTTCAGAGCCTGCTCGACGACCACGGCCGCGATGTGCACCGTTTCCTGATCGCGACGGTCGGCGCCGGAGCCGCCGAGGATTGCTACCAGGAGACGTGGCTCGCGGCGCTCCGGGCCTATCCGCAGCTGCGTGATGCCTCCAACCTGCGCGGCTGGATCTTCACGGTCGCGCACCGCAAGGCGATCGACCACGCACGCCGGCAGCAGCGCCAGCCGGTCCCGATCGGCGAACTGCCCGAACGTCCGGGGCCATCAGCGGAGGACCCGGACGAAGAACTCTGGGCGCAGGTGCTCGAGCTGCCACGCAAGCAGCGCGCTGCGATCGCGCTGCGATTCCTCGCCGACGCCGGCTACGCCGAGGTCTCCGGCGTGATGGGGACCACCGAGGAGGCCGCCCGGCGCAACGTCCACGAAGGGCTCAAGCGACTGCGAAGGGAGTACCGCAGATGAACGATCTCGACCAACTCGCTCGCGCACTGCGCAGCCGGGACTCCGAGCTCCCGTTGCCTGAGCTCGATCTGGCCGCGGCCGCCGCCGGCTTGCTCGACGTCGCCTACGCGACCCTGGACTCCCCGGTCGGGAAGCTGCTGCTCGCGAGCACCGAGAAGGGGCTCGTGCGGATCGCCTATCTCGATGGCGAAGATGAGCCTGCTGCGCTCGAGGACCTCACGGCCAGGCTCTCGCCCCGGGTGCTGCGGTCGCCGCGCCGGCTCGACGAGGCGAGGCGCGAGCTCGAGCAGTACTTCGCCGGCGCGCGCCGGCGGTTCGAGCTGCCGCTCGACTGGAGGCTCTCGCGTGGGTTCGCCCGCCGGGTTCTCGGCGCCGCCGCCCGCATCCCCTACGGCTCCGTGTCGAGCTACAAGCACGTCGCGATCGAGGCCGGCAGCCCGCGTGGGCATCGCGCCGCGGGCAATGCGCTCGGGTCAAACCCCCTGCCGATCGTGGTCCCCTGCCATCGTGTGCTGCATTCGAGCGGAGCACTGGGCGGCTACACCGGTGGGGTCGAGCGCAAGCGGCTGCTGCTGAGGGTCGAGGGCCGGCCCACGACGGGGTAGCGGTCACGGTGGGCCTGCATGCGCAAAACCCAAGTCGGGTACCAACATCCAAGATGGACTTCCTGAAGCCGGTACGGGCGTTCGATCGCTTCCAGCAACGTCACCGTTGGCTGGCGATCCCGATGGCGGTCGTCAAGAAGTTCGGCGACGACCAGGCCGGAAACCTTGCTGCGCTCGTCGCCTACTACGCGTTCTTCTCGATCTTCCCGCTGCTGCTGGTGTTCGTGACGATCCTCGGGTACGTGCTGCAGGGCGACACCAGCGCCCAGAAAGCGATCACGAATTCGGTGCTCGGTCAGTTTCCGGTCGTCGGCACCAAGATCGAGCCCAAAGCGCTCCACGGGAGCGCGATCGCGCTGATAGTTGGTCTGGCCATCTCGCTGTGGTCAGGCCTCGGGGTGACGCAGGCGGCCCAGAACGCATTTGATCGCGTGTGGGCGGTTCCGATGAAGGACCGGCCCGACTTCGTCCGTGCCCGGTTGCGGGGCATCGCGCTGCTGGCCTCGCTCGGCGCCCTGTTCATCGTCGCGACGCTCGCCTCGGGGCTGGTCGTCGGGGGGCTCGGAGGCCCGGTGCTGAAGGTCGCCGGAATCATCGTCTCGCTGCTGGTCAACTTTGCGCTGTTCGGGGCGGCGTTCCGTCTGCTGACGGCCAAGACGATCGCGACCAGCTGCCTGTGGATTGGCGTGGTCGTCGCCGGGATCATGTGGGAGATCCTGCAGATCGTCGGCGGCTACTACATCGGCCACGTGCTCAAGCATGCGAGCAGCACCTACGCGCAGTTCGGGTTCGTGATCGCGCTGCTCGTCTGGTTGCACCTCGGCGCGCAGATGACCCTGTATGCCGCCGAGGTCAACGTGGTCGTCGGCCCGCAACCTGTGGCCCCGGAGCCTGATCGGGCCGCCCGCCGTCCCGGCCGACGAGGAGACCCTGCGGGCGCTGGCCAAGGTCGAGGAGCGCCACGACACCGAGAAGGTCGACGTCGAGTTCCACTGATCAGAACAGCCGGTCGGGCGCTTCGCGCCGCGTCAGCTCCAGCGGCCACGAGCAGAGGCCACCCTCGGCGGGACAGCCGTTGCACAGCGCACGATGCGGTTCGCCGCTGACGATGAACTCGCCCCGCAGCACGCCGGCGGCGAGCTCGCCCAGTTCCTGCTCGAGGCGAGGCGCATCGGCGGCCGCGAAGGTCTCGGCGACCGGTTCGGCTGGACGCTCCAGGAACGCGTAGGCGACCTCGACCTCGACAGCGCCCGCGCGTAGCGCCGCGACAGCGTAGATCAGCCGCTGGGTCGAGTACTGGCGAGCGACGAGCGCCTCGGGATCGGCTCCCTCGAGCCGATCGCTCTTGTAGTCGACGATCAGCATCCGCCCACCGGGTTCCCGCGCCATGGCGTCCAGCGCCCCGGTGATCATCACCCCGCCATCGATCAGGAACGAGAACCGCTCCTCGCGGCGAACGTCGGTGGCCCGGGCGAGGCGTGCCCGGAGCTCGCTGCGGGCGAACGCGTCGACGAGCCCGACGAGATCCTCGACCGCGCCGGCGGCCCGGAGCCCGGCGCGCTCGGCGGCCGCGGCGATCGTCTCTGTGGTCGGCCGCAGCGGCCGGCGAAAATCAAGCCGCTCGAGCAGTGCGTGGACGAGGATCCCCCGCTCGGTGCCGCTCAGCGGACCGCCCTCCCCGCCGCGCTGAGCGACCGGGGGCAGCCCCAGGACGCGCTCGGCATAGAAGCGATAGCCGCAGCGCTCGTACTCGCCGAGCGACGAGTAGCTGAGCGCGGCGACGGGCGGCGGCGGCGGCCGGCGGGGCCACCGGCGGCCGGCGGCGAGCGGGGCGCCGGCGGGGCGGCGGGGCGGCGGGGCGCCCTGAACCGGCTCCACCGACCCCTCCACCGGACCTGGACGACTTTGATCCGCTATATGCGGTTCAAAGTCGACCACGTCCTCCGGAGCGACGATGCTCCACCGCACACCGGCTTCGGTAGTCCCGGAGCGCTCGTCAACCAGAGTCGCGATCTCGGGAACGAGCGCCGGGGCGATCCAGGCGATCGGCGGCCCGGTGCCGTTGCCGGCCGAACCGAGCGAGTCGAGCTTCGCCGCGCCGCTGACGATCAGCCGCTCCCGGGCACGGGTCATTGCGACGTAGAACAGCCTGCGCTCCTCGCTTTCCTCTAGACGCTGCTGCTCCTCGCCGAGCTCCTTGTAGTCGAGTGCCGGCTCGCGTTTGCCGGTGCCGGGCGCGGGCGAGCTGCAGCCCGAAGCGACCATCCCGCCCGACGCGCAGCAGCTCACTGCGCCACCGCGGAGCGCGGCCCAGGTCGGCGACGCAGACGATTTCGAACTCGAGCCCCTTCGCCCGATGGATCGTCATCAGCCGCACCGCGCCCAGCGCCTCACCCTCAACCGGGGCCTCGCTCTCATGAGCATCCCGGCCCGAAGGCGCGCCCGCGCACGAGCTCCAGGAAGCCAGGCAGACCGAAACCGCCCGAGGCCTCGTACTCGCGCCCCAGGCGCATCAGCTTGCGGACGTTCGCCAGCCGCCGCTCGCCGCCCGGCATCGCGAGCATCGCCAGGTCGTAGCCTGTCTGCGCGAGCGCCCGTCCGATCAGCTCCTCGATCCCCGCCCGCGCCACAGCGCCCCGCTCGGCCGCAAACCACTCTGCGAACGACGCGAGCTCGTGCCGGTCATCCACGCTCACGTCATCGAGCCGGCCTTCGGGCTCACGCAGCACCCACCACGGATCACGGCCGGCGGAGCGCCCGGCGGCGCCGAGCACGACCATCGCATCGACCGATACGCCGACCAGTGGGGAGGCCAGCACCGTGTACAGCGCCTCTTCGTCACGCGGATTGGCGAGCGCACGCAGGTAGGCGACCATGTCGAGGACCTGCGGGTGCGACCAGTAGCCGCGGCCACCGATCACGTAGGTCGGGACTCCGCGTTCCTCCAGGGCGCGTTCGTAGGCCCGTAGATCGGTGGTCGCGCGGGTCAGCACGACGATCTCATCGGGCGAGGCTCCGCCGTCGATCAGCTCACCGATCCGCACGGCCAGCGCCCGGGCCTCGGCCAGCCGCCACGGCGCCGCGAGCCCCTCGGCAGTCCAGTCGGCACCCTTGTCGGCAATCAGCAGCTCGACCAGTGGCGCCGCGGCGGGCGGGTCGTCGCGTCCGGGGGCCAGCGGCATGAAGCGCGCGCCGAGCTCCGCCTCGAACGCCAGGTTCAGTACCTTCAGGATCTCGCGACGTGAGCGGAAGTTGGTCTGCAGCGTCGCCCGCGCGCCCGTCTCGGCGAGCCGCTCGCCGCGGCGCTCGAACAGCTCGACGTCCGCGTGCCGGAAGCCGTAGATCGACTGCTGCGCGTCACCGACGGTGAACAGGTTCCCGCCGGCGATCCGCTCGATCAGCTCGAGCTGGACCTGATTGGTGTCCTGCAGCTCGTCGACCATGATCTGCGCGAAGCGGTCCCGGTAGCGCTCGCGGAGCTCCCCGTCCCTCGAGAGCAGTGAGAGCGCCATCAGCTCGAGGTCCTCGAAGTCGAGCCCGGAGCGCGCTCGCTTGCGCTGCGCGTAGCGGGTCCCGAACTCCCGCAGCAGACGGTCGAGCAGCCCGTGCGCGCGTGCCGCGTAGACGTGCTCGCAGGCCGAGCGAAACCGCGCCAGCGCCTCCGCGTAGGCAACGCAGATCGGGGTGCTGAGCGCAGCGCCGTTGCCGCCGGGAAGCGCCAGCGCGTCGAGCTCGCCGGGCCATGGCGCCTCGGCCGCGAGCATCTCCTCAGTGCCGCCCAGGCGCTCGAGTGCCTGCGCCACGCGGGCCGAGGAAACTCCGCACCGAACCCAGTTCGGAGACCACGGCGGCCGCCGCCCGGGAGAGCTCGGCCCGGGCCTGCTCGAGGCCCACGCCGGTGGCCCGGAGGGTCGGCAGGCGGGGCTCGAGCTCGCCCCGGGACCGCAGCTCGGCGTACGTCCCCAGGATCGCGCCGCGCAGTGGGCGCGGGCCGTAGGACGCGAGCAGCTCGATACCGCCGACGGCGTTGCGAGTCAATTCCTCGAGCGCATCGTCGAACGCCTGATCCGCGAGTCGTTGGGCGTCGATCTGATCGAGCACCGCGAACGCGGGGTCGAGCCCCGCGCTGAGGGCGTGAGCGCGCAGCACCCGCGAGCAGAAGCCGTGGATCGTGGAGATGAACGCCCCCTCGGTCGCGCGCGCGACCTCGGCGGCGCCGAGCTCACGGAGCCGCCTGCGAATCTGCTCGCGCAGCTCGGCGGCGGCCTTGTCGGTGAACGTGATCGCCAGGATCGAATTGACGTCGGCTTCGTCTTCGAGCACCGCGCGCACGAAGCGCTCGACGAGCACCGAGGTCTTGCCGCTGCCGGCCGCCGCGGCCAGGAGCAGATCGCCCTGACGGCGCTCGATCGCATGGAGCTGTTCCGCGGTCCACGGTCTCGCCGACACGTCACTCGACACGGCAGATCCCCGGGTAGCGGCAGCCGTCGCGCGAGCACGTCAGAGGACATGGAGTCAGCTTCCCGGACCGCAAGCCGGCGGCCAGCTCGATCGCGCGGGCGGACGCATCGGCGAGCTCGGCATCGAGCTCCTCCCTGGCCACGGCGTCGGTCGGCACGACGCGTGCACCCACCGGTGCTCCCTCCAGGAACACCCCTCGGGCGCGCAGGTCGCGGCCGCCGAGCGGCTGGTAGAGACCCGCCACCGGCTCCAGCCCGAGCAGCTCGCGCACGGCGAGCATGTACAGCGCGACCTGCAGCTGACGATCCTGGCGCCAGCGGGCGCCCTGATGCTGGGGCCGTGCGCTGCCGCTCTTGTAATCGCGCACGATCGCTCGACCGCTGCGATCGGGGGCGACGTCGACGCGGTCGATCACGCCTCGCAAGCGAATCTGCTCCGTGCCGTCCCCGAGTGCGAGCGCCGGCAGCGACTCCTGCTCTTCCTCGAAACCGAACCGCAACTCGATTCCCTGTGGCTCCCAGGCGCATCCGTCGTCGGCCTCATGAGCGAGGTAGCGGCGCAGGTCGGCCTCGATCGTCTTGACCGCCGCCGAGCGAACCGATTCCGGTGCTCCGGCTCCGATCGGCCCCGGGCCCTCGGTCAGGACCTCCTCGAGGATCCGGTGAGCGTCGGGAAGCGTCTCGGTGCTGACCGGTCCGCCCAGGCGGCGAAGCAGTTCCTCGAGCGCCGCGTGCATGAAGTTGCCCCGGGCGATGGGGTCCGGATCCGGTTCCAAGCGTGCCGGGGCCAGTTCCCGCTCGACGAGCCATTTGACCGGGCAGTCCCCGTATGCCTCGAGCGCGCCGCCCGAGAGGATTCTCCGGTGGCGCACCCGCTCGAGCGCCGCCTGGCCCAGCACGCGGGCCGGTGGCTGAACGCTGCCGGCCCTCGGGGCGCGGGACGCAGCCTCCGCGCGGGCCCGCTCACGTGCGGTCGGAGCGCTCGCCGCCGGCCACACCACGTCGGTCAGCAGGCGCTGCCGCCGTCCGCCAGCCCAGCCCTCGACGAGCAGGTCGCGGACATCGGCGATGAACGGAGAGGCGAGCGCGAGGTTGCCCTCCTCGTCCGAGCTTCGGTAGGAGAGCACCAGCTGTTCGGTCGCCCGCGAGACGCAGGCGTAGAACAGGTAGCGCTCGCGCGCCAGCGCGTGCTCGCTCGGCGCCAGACGGAGGCCCGCGCAAGCGGCCAGCTCCCACCGGCGCTCGTCGGAGAGGAACGGCTCCGGCGCACCAGGCAGGGGAAACTCGCCCTCCTGCAGGCCACATACGAACACGCAGCGGAACCTGCGGGCCCTGATCGCGAGCGGCTCGGCGAGCAGCACGGCGCCGGGTGCGAACGCCGCCCCATTCGGAACCTCCAGGCTCTCGAGCAACTCAATCAGCTCGGTTGCGGCCACTCGCTCTCCGAGCTCCTCCAGCTCGGCCAGGGCGCCCAGAAAGCGGGTCAGGGCCCGGGCATCGAGCGCCTCGGACGCGTCCAGCACCGGCGCGGCCCCTCGGTACGGGAGCGCGAACAGCCGCCGCGCCTGGCGAGCGAGCTCGCCCGCGGGATCGGACGAGCCACGAATCGAATCGATCTCCTCGAGCTCCCAGCCGAGCCGGGCGCGAGCCTGCGCCGCGCTCCGCAGCCCCTCGCGCCGGATTTCGACTTCGAGCCGATCGGCCAGCTCGGGACGGTCGAGCAGGCCCGGGGAGCGGAGGTAGGCGAGCAGATCCTCGGCACGGGCCGATCGCTCGTCGAGCAGCGCGCAGCGAGCGAGCGCCAGCACTCCGCCGCCGAGCGCCGTGTGCGCGAACGGGACCGAGCGCTCACCGGCCAGATCGATCCCGTACTCGCCGAAGACCCGCCCGAGGACCCGCGCCGAGCGCGAGAGCGACCGGTACACGACCACGATCTCCTCGCCCGGGACGCCGGCCCGCAGCAGCGCGAGCACCTCGGCCGCCACGAGCTCCGCCTCGGCGCGCTCGCCTCCGGCCTCGAGCAGTCGCACGGCAGCGCCCGGATCGACCGGCTCGGCGCGGCGCTCCGAGAACAGCTCTCGTTCCAGATGGTGCAGCGCGGCGCGCGAGCCCGGCTCGTAGTGCGTATCGAGCGGGGGTAGCTCGTGTACGCGCTCGGCGAGCGGCCGCAGCTCCTCCACCGCCTCCGCGCGGGCGATCAGCGCCGCGCGCCCTGGCTCGTAGGTGAGCGAGACCGTTACCCGGGTACCCACCACCCGCGCGAGCGTTTCGATCGCGTCCCGCTCCAGCGGCGTGAGGTCATCGAATCCGTAGAAGAACACCGGCTCGGGTCCCCAGCTCCCGGGAGCGGCCCGGAGGGCGTCGAGCGCTCGCCACGCGTACAGCTCGCGGTCGACCCGCCCGAGCCGCTCCAGCGCTCGCGCGTAGCCGTGGTAGAGGGCCGCGAGATCGCGCGCATAAGGCCCCCGCCGCTCGTCGGCGGCCGCCCACGCCGCGAGCGCCTGCGCGAACCGCTGCGGTGTCAGGAGCGAGCGCTGCAGCTCGGCGATCAGACTCGCGCTCGCGACGGCGAACCCCGGCGACTGCGCGGCCTGCGAGAGCACATCCAGCGGCGCGGCGGCGATGACCCCACGCAGCACCTGCTCGCGCTGCAGCGCTGACAACCGCCGCCCGTTGTAACCGGTCCGAGCGGCGATCTCCGCCGCTAGGCCGGAGAACGTCCGCACCGAACCGAGCACCGCTCCGCCGGCGGCGAGCTCGCGAGCGTAGTGGTCGGCGTCGAGCGCGGTGGGCACGACGAGCAGCGCGCCGCGCTGGGCGGCGGCCGCATAAGCGCCGAGGACTTCGCCGGCCTTGGCGGAGTTGGCGGGACCGAGGACGAGCGTGAGCGGCATCGACCCGACATGGTCGCGCGCAGGCCCGACGCGTTCGGTTTACGCAGCGGCCGCGGGCGTCTGCGCGGCAGGCTGAGGCTGCGCCTCAGAACCCTCGGCGTCCGGCGGCTTTGCGCCTTCCTTGGCCCACGGCTCGTCGAACTCGACCCGCCATTTGCCGTCGTCGGTCTGCTGCAGGGCAAGGCGGGCCCGGAAGCTCTTGCCCGAACGCCCCTTGAACCCGGTCACGGGCTTCTCGGTGCGCCCGGTCTTGATCAGCTCCTTCGCGACCGCGACCGGGAGCTGCTTGCCGGCCTTGGACTTCCAGATCACGAATCCGCAGCCCGGGTCCTCGCGCGACCAGCACGAGTAACCCTTGCGGTTCTCGACGATGTCGCGGCCGCAGACCGGGCAGGGACCGAGGTTCGCACGAGGGATCCGTACGTCCTTGAGCTTGGTGTCGAGCTCGGAGACCGTGTCCTGCGTGAACCTGACGATGTCGCCCATGAACGCCTCGCGCGAGTCCTGACCGGTCTCGATCTTCGCCAGTCGGTGCTCCCACTCGCCGGTCAGTCCCGGGGATGTGAGGGCGTGCTCGCCGAGCAGCCGGATCACGTTCATCCCCTTCTCGGTGACCACCAGCGCGCGAGCATCGCGTTCGATGTAGGCGACCTGGATCAGGCGCTCGATGATCGCCGCGCGAGTCGCCGGAGTTCCGATCCCGGAGTCCTTCATCGCCTCCCGCAACTCGTCATCGTCGACGAGCTTGCCGGCGGTCTCCATCGCCCCCAGCAGCGCACCTTCGGTGTACCGGCGGGGCGGCTTGGTCACCTTCTCCTCCGAGCTGACCTCCTTGACTTCGACCTGCTCGCCCCGATCGAGCTTCGGCAGCTGCTGCTCGCGGCCTTCATCGTCGTCCGAGCTACCAGCGTCCGCGTCGGCCGTCTCGCCATACACGCCGCGCCAGCCCGGGACCAGCATCAGCTTGCCGCGGGTGCGGAACACGCTGCTCGCGACGGTCGTCTCGACACGCGTGTTCTCGAACACGGCGTCGGGATGGAAGATTGCCAAGAAACGGCGCACGACCAGGTCGTAGATCCTCCGGTCGTCGTCGTTCATCTTGTCGACCGGGTGACGCTCGGCCCGCGTCGGGATGATCGCGTGGTGATCGCTGACCTTGCTGTCGTCGACGACGCGCCCGAGCGGCAGCACGTCGAGCGACAGGACGTACTTGGAGGCCGCCGCATACTCGCGCTGTTCGCCGACCAGGCGGGCGATCGGCTTGATCTCGGTGATCATGTCACCGGTCAGGTAGCGCGAGTTCGTGCGCGGATACGTGAGCGCCTTGTGCTCCTCGTAGAGCCGCTGGGCGGCGGCCAGCGTGCGCCGGGCCGAGAATCCGAAACGGCTGTTGGCGTCGCGCTGCAGCGAGGTGAGGTCGTACAGCAGCGGGGGCCGCTCCTTGCGCTCTGACTTCTCGAGCTTGGTGATCTCGCCGGTCTGGCCCTCGCATGACTCGACGATCGCGCGGGCCTCCTCGGCGCTCTTCACGCGCGGATTGGCACCGGCGTGGTAGCGACCCTCGTATACCCGCTGGCGCTCTCCCGCGAGGGGGTCGAAGTCCGCGTCAACGACCCAGTAGGGCTCCGGTTTGAAGGCCCGGATCTCCTGCTCGCGCCGGGCCAGGATCGCCAGCGTCGGAGTCTGCACGCGTCCCAGCGACACGGCGCCGTCGAACGACGAGCGCAGGCGAATCGTGGCCGCGCGGGTGGCATTCATCCCGACGATCCAGTCCGCCTCCGAGCGAGAGCGTGCGGCCGCCTCGAGCGTGGCGAGCTCGGAGCCGTCCCGGAGTCGGGCGAACGCGTCCTCGATCGCCTCTTTGGTCATCGAGTTCAGCCAGAGCCGTTTGACCGGTTTCCGGGAGGCGGCCTTCTCGTACAGGTAGGCGAAGATCAGCTCGCCTTCGCGTCCGGCGTCGCAGGCGTTGACGACCAGATCAACGTCCTCGCGCCCGAGCTCACGCTTGACGACGTTCATCTGCTTCTTCGACCGCTCGTCACGCACTACCAGCTTGAAGGCTTCAGGCACGATCGGCAGATCGGCCATCCGCCACTTCTTGAAGCGCTCGCCGTATTCGTCGGGATCGGCGAGCTGCACGAGATGCCCGACGGCCCAGGTGACGATGTGCTCCGGGGCCTCGAGGTAGCCCTCGTGCTTCTCGAATGGTCCGGGGAGCACGCGAGTCAAATCGCGCCCGACGGACGGCTTCTCGGCGATCACCAGAGTCTTGCTCATGAGTCCGGGGAGGGTAGCGCCCGGCGCAAGCCGAGCTCGAAACTCAACTCTCGCCCAGCTCGCGCGCTCGCCGCGCGATGGACGGCAAGTCCAGCTCTCGGGCCGTCCGGGCGGCCGCATCGATCAGCTCCGCCGCCCGAGCGCCCCCGGCGAGCGAGGCGGCATAGTCGAGCTGGGTCCGGGCCAGGCAAACCGGCGCCCGTAGGGACGCGTTACGTGTCAGCGCCCGCTCGAAATGGTCGCGCGCCGCTTCGCGTGATCCGACGCAGGAGGCGAGCACGCCGAGGGAGCGGGCGGCACAGCCCTGACAGAGAGCGCCGAAGCCGATCACGACGTTGGCATCCCGATAAGGCAGCAGCAGCTGGTAGAGTCTCGCGGCCCGGTCGGCGTCGCCAAGCGCCGCACAAAGCTCGCCGAGCACCGTGATCGCGACCATCCAGTTCCCATCCTGGGGGATGTCATCGAACCGGCGCGCCGCGATGAGGTCGAGCTCTCGGCGAGCCTCCTCCACCTGACCGGTCTCGAACAGGAGCCACGCCAACCCCGCCCGCCAAGCCGGAACGGTCGGGAACGCCCTGACGAATTCGCCCGCCGCGGGCTCGAGCTCCTGCATCCGACCCTGCTCCTGCCTGATCGACATCAGCTGCGCCGCGTAGTACTGCGCGGAGGTCACCGACTCCGCGTGCCCTCCGGCCGCCAGCGCCTCCGCGGCGAACGACTCCGCCTCCGCGAGCCGCCCGTCGAGCAATGCGAGTGTCGCCCGCCAGACGAGCGAATGCCAAAGGTAGAGCGGCTGGCGAAGCTCCTGCGCCCCCGCGGTGAACGCCTCCACCTGCGCCTCGACCGCGTCGCGGTCGCCGGACTCGAGCAGATCGACCACGAGCCAAGCATGACCTTGCAGCGAGAGCTCGACGTTGCCGGCCTCGCGCGCAAGCGTCAACAGCTCGGTCGAGCTCGACAGGCGCTCCTCGAGATGCCCGGGCTCCCAGTACGCTCGTCGGCGGGCCCCGGCTGCTACCGCACGCGCCTCGAGGTCCCCGAGCTCTGTGGCAAGCGCGGTCGCCTCGGCGCTCAGGAGCTTCATCTGCTCACGCTCGGATGAGTAATAGAGCGCCCCGCAGAGCCTCGCGAGCAGCAGAACGCGGACCGTCGTGCGCTCGCCGGCGCCCATCTCGAGCGCCTCCTTCAGCATCGCGATCAGCTCCTCGTCGACGACACCCGACTGCTGGATGTAGCGCCCTGAGGACCCGATCGCGGCCCGTGCAAGCAAGCCGCCGTCCTGCAGCCGGCGCGCGAGCGCCGCGGCCTCGCGAAGGGCTTCGTCGGCCTCCGGCTGCTCGCCGGCGCGAACGCGGGCCTCACCCAGCAGCAGCAGCAGCTCGCAGCGGCGGTTGGCCGCGGTCGGGTCGAAGCGGTCGAGCGCCTCGAGTGCCCGCGCATAATGTCCGGCCGCCTCCTCGTGCGCGAGCATCGCAGTGGCCTGCCGGCCGGCGGCGAGCGCGTAGCGGATCGCCTTCTCGAAATCCTGAGGACCGCCTGCGCGAGCGAAGTGGAGCGCGAGCGCGGTGAGCTGACGACCTTCGCTCGTCGCCTCGAGCGACTCTCCGACGCGCCGGTGGAGCCTCGCTCGGCGAGGCGCCGACATGCCCTCGTAGAGGGTCTCCCTGACGAGCGCGTGGGAGAACCCGTACCGGCCGGCGCTCTGTGAGCCAGGTAGCTCGATGATCAGACCGGCGGCGAGCGAGTCCTCGAGCGCGCGCAGGAACTCCTCCTCATCCAGGGCGGCGACGCGTTCGAGCAGCGCGACGTCGAAGTCCCGCCCGAGCACCGCCGCGATCCGCAGCCACTCGATCACGCGCGCGTCGAGTCGCTCGAGGCGGCGCGAGATCACTTCCTTGACGCCCTCCGGCAGCCCCGCCCGCTCGAGCTCGCCCGCACCGGACCGGACAGGATCGATTCCGGCGTCCGCCAGATGCCGAAGGATTTCCTCGATGAAGAACGGGTTGCCCTCCGTCTCCTCGTGCAGCGCCCGAGCGAACTCGGGCGACGGAGCCGCCCCCGTTCGCAGGCGCGATGAGCTCAGCGGTCTCCCCTTCGCTCAGCCCCGCGACGTCGAGCTGGCTGACCAATCGCTCGCCACGCAGCTCTGACAGCGCCCCGGCGAACGTGCCGGCCGATGCCTCCGTGACCCGGTATGCCCCGACGATCAGGAAACGGCCGGTACCGGCGGCGCGAGCAAGGTGGCGCAGCAGCAGCAGTGACGGCCGATCGGCCCAGTGCAGGTCGTCGAGCACCAGCAGCAGCGGCGTGGAGCCGGCGATCTCGGCGAGCAGGCCGACGACCGCCTCGAACAGTCGGTAGCGCTCGGTTTCGGGCTCGCCGGTGACCGGCGGCGGTAGCCCGGGCAGGCGCCGCCGCAGCTCGGGCACCAGGCGCGAGAGCTCCGAGCCGTACTCGCGCGTGCTCGCGCGCAGCTCGCTGATCGCGACGCTCAGGAGATAGGGGCGAAGTGCCTCGATGAACGGCTGATAGGGCACGAGCGTCTCGGCCGGTGATCGACCGGCGAGCACCACGGCCCCGCTCTCGTGCGCGGAGCGAGCGAGCTCTGCCAGCAATCGGGTCTTGCCGATCCCCGGATCACCAGCGAGCAACACGATCCCCCGGCCTCCGCCGGACTCGGCGGAGCCCGCTGCTCGCACCTGCGCCCAGATGCCCCTCAGCGCTTCGAGCTCTCGCTTCCGTCCCACCAGCTGCGGAGCGCCCTGGGTCCGCAGCTCAGGCGGCAGCTCGATCGGCGAGCCGGCCCCCTCACTGCCGGCGCCGGCTCCCGGCGCCTGCCTCGGCTCGGGATGCAGGAGCCGTTCGTGGGCTGCAAGCGCGTCCGGCGAAGGCGAGGTTCCGAGGTCCTCGCGCAGCAGCTTGCGCAAGCGGTCGAACACCAGCAGGCCCGCGGCGACGTTGCCCTGAGCGGCGAGCGCCTCCATCAGCAGGACGTAACCCGACTCTCGGTAGGGCTCGGTCTCGATCAGGTTGCGTGCCGTCCGCAAGGCGGACGCGAGCTGCCTTCCGCCAAGGCTCAGACCCGCCCGTCCGATCACCTCGAGCGCCTCCAGCCTGATCTCCTCGAGCTCGCGGCGTCGCGGCTCGAGCCAGACGGCGTTCGATCCGGGGAGCAGCCCACGGCTGGCGATGTTCATCGGCACCTGCGCGAGTGCCCACGCGCCGCGAGCATCCCCGCGCTCGAGTGCATGTAGCGCGCGCTCGACCTCGGTGCCGGCGGCTTCGAAGTCGATCCAAACCGGGAGCGGAAGGGTGAGGCTCAGCTCGTCACGACCCGTGAGGGCCGAGGCGCCGAGTGCCGAGCGCAGGCGCGAGAGCAGGGTTCTCAGTGCGGCATCCTCCGACTGCGGCGGATGCGCAGGCCACAGAGCGTCGATCAGCTCGTCGCGTCCAACGTGGCGATCGCGGTTGAGCACCAGATAGGCGAACAGCAGCGGAACCTGCTTGCCGCGCAGGCCTTCGGTCAGCGAAACGCCCTCGACCTCCACCGACAGCCGGCCGCACAGCTGGATTCGCGTTCGCTCGCTGCCGGTCCCGCCCGCGGCAACGCTCTGGAAACGTATCGACAACGCTGGCGGAGGATCGTACCGCCCCGTGGCCACCGGGGCCACGCAATATGACGCACAGGGCGACAGAGCCCTAACGCCGCTGAGCCGCGGCAATCGAGGCAGGATGACCACGATCGAAGAAGGGCACCGACGAATCGCGTATTGCGAGTGCGGGGCACAGCTCTCGGGCGAATCCGAGCTGGAGCTCTTCAATGCGGCACAGCGGCACCTCGCCCATCATCACCCGGAGCTCTTGGGGGCGCTCGAGCTTGAGGTGGTGCACAAGATGGCCGAGGACGTTCCGGGCCGGAACGCCTAAAGCGTCCGGGGGCACTGGAGCCGGCGGGCGGGCGGTGTGCAGACCACCGCCCGCCCGTGGCCGGCGCGGCCTTTCGCCGTAACGGGATCCGCGACGTCGAGGGCTACCCGGCGCACGGTCCAGTGCTGACGCCGCGCTGGACTGTGCGCCGCGGCCGTGAGCTGCCGGCGGACGAGCGCGTTCGGAACGGCGAAGCCGCCGTGCTCGGTTGTGGCGCCGCCGGTGATCGAGGCGAACACGGTTGCCACGACCTCGCCGGAGGCGTCGACCATCGGACCGCCGGAGTTGCCGGGACGCACCAGCCCGCGCAGAGGCGTGATCGCGCGCAAGATGTCTCCCCGCCCGTAGGCATCCTGCGTCCTGACCTCCTGGGTCTGACCGATCCGCCCCGGCTCGACATTGAACGGGCCGTCGAGCGGATAACCGAGGATCGCCGCGGCGGTGCCCGAGCGGGGGTCGGCCGCCAGCCTCAGCGTGGGCGCCGAGAGGCCGCTCACGCGCAGCACGGCGATGTCGTCGTGGGGATCGAACCTGACCACCTCCGTCGAGCGCCCGGGCGGCTCGCCGCGCAGTTCGACCTCCGTGTCGGTCTCGCCGGCGACCACGTGCGCGTTCGTCACCACCAGTCCGGGGGCCGCGACCCACCCGCTTCCCTCGATCCCGAGACCGCACGCGGTGCCGAGGACCCTGACGACGCTGTCGCGGGCGGCGCGGACCGCGGGCGCGTTGTCGACCCCCCGGGTCGGCGCGGGCACGTCCGCGGCCGGGCCGTGGACCGACGGCAGGGGGTCGAAGCGAGCGAGCGCGTTGAGGATCGGTCCCGACGGCGGCAGCAGATGGTTGAGCTCGCGCAGGATCGCCGAGCGCTGGATGTCGGCCCGCAGCTGAGTCGAGCCCGAGGACTGCACGGCCACCGCGCCGATGATCCAGGCGACGCCCAACCCGATGCAGGCCGTGAGGCCGGCCCCGAGCAGCCCGTCGACAGCGCGCAGGCCGGGAAGTCGCAGGATCGAGCGGGCACGAACCCCCACGCCCTCGAAGCCGCTCGCCAGGACCCCTCCGGCAAGCAGCGCGCCGAGCAATCCGAACAGCGGGGCGTACGGCGAACGCGAGCCACTCGGCAGCAGCAGCGGGCCGAAGCGAGCGCCGAGAAATGCTCCCAGCACGAACCCGGCCAGCGACAGCGCACCGACGACGAAGCCCTGTAGATAGCCGTAGCCGGCGAGCAGAACGGTGAATCCGACGATCAGCCAGTCGACGAGAGTCACACCGATCAGGGTATCCGCGCCGCGAAAGCTTGCTTCATCTTCTACCTTTTGGTGTTGAGGTGGCTCAAGTAGGAGTATTGGCTGTCGGGCAGAGGCCGCGACGGATGCGACGGAGCAACCGGCGCCGTCGGCTGCTGCGCGACGTTTGCGCTCGCTGCTCTGGCCGCGGCCGCATTCGCCGCGGGGATCGTGATCGCGACTCGCGCCGGGACGCGATGGAGCATCATCTGGTCACCAACTACGTCTCCGACTGGGCCCGCGGGAACTACGTCCCAGATGTACGGCCTGCTCGACCCCGCATCGCGCAACCTGATCTCCGAGAAGCGGTTCGCCGCGGACTACGCGCGCGCCGCCGCGACCGCCACGCTCACTTCGATCCGTCCCCGGAAACGTCGACGGGCGCCAAGGCGATCTGATCCCGGTCAAGATGCGCGTCCACACTCGGATCTTCGGAACGCTCCACGAGACGCTCGACGTCCCACTGGCCGGCAGCGGCTCGGGCGCGCGGGTCAAATTCTCCGGCACGCTCCTGTTCCCCGGCTTGAGATCCGGCGAACGGCTCACGCGGACCGCGACGCTCCCGCCGCGCGCCACGATCCTGGCCAGCGATGGCACGCCACTGGCCGAGGGACCGGACCGGACCTCGCCGATCCCAGGCGTGGCCGGTCAGATCGTCGGCACGCTCGGCCCGATCCCGTCCTCCCAACGCGCCGAGTACGTCGCCGCAGGCTACCCGCTACACGCGCAGGTCGGGCTAGACGGACTCGAGCGAATCTTTCAGGACCAGCTCGCCGGAACGCCCGGTGGCACCCTGCGCGCGGGCCACAGGACCCTCGCCCGGGCGACGGCGGTGCCCGCCCCCGCTGTGACGAGCACGATCGACCCGAAGCTAGAGAGCGCTGCGATCACCGCAATGGCCGGTCGATTTGCGGGTATCGCCGCGATGGATCCCCGCACCGGAGGGCTGCTCGCACTGGCCGGAATCGCCTTCTCCGCTCTGCAGCCTCCTGGCTCGACGATGAAGATGATCACCGCGACCGGCGCGCTCGAAGCCGGGATCGTCAAGCTGTCCGACGTCTTCCCGATCCAGACGAGTGCGAACATCCAGGGCTATACGCTCTCGAACGCCGGTGGCGAAGCGTGCGGCGGGACGTTCTTCAACGCGTTCGCGGTCTCGTGCAACTCGGTCTTTGCTCCCCTGGGAGCGAGGCTTGGTGGGGCCCGACTGGTCAACATCGCCGAGCGCTTTGGCTTCAATCAGCCCTCGTCGATCCCCGGTGCCGCGGAGAGCACGATCCCGTCCGCCAGCGAGATCGGCGATGCGCTCGCCGTGGGGTCCTCCGCGATCGGTCAGGGCAAGGTGCAGACGACGCCGCTCGAGATGGCCGACGTGGGAGCGACGATCGCGATGGGCGGCCGCAGGCCGATTCCCACCCTCCAGGCCCACCAGCGCCCCGACCTTCGTGCACGTGACCAGCCGCCATGTGGCGGCGGAGGTGCAGAGGATGATGATCGCGGTCGTGCAGTTCGGGACCGGGACCGCCGCCCAGATCCCGGGGGTCCAAGTCGCGGGCAAGACCGGGACCGCCGAGCTGACCGATACCGCGAGCGCCGGCGCGAGCACGGCTCAGAACACCGACGCTTGGTTCGTCGGTTACGCCCCGGTCGGAACCCCAGATCGTCGTCGGGGCGCTGTTCCCCAACCAGGGCGCGGGGGGAGCGACCGCTGCACCAGCCGTGCACGATGTGCTCGTCGCGGGGCTGAACTCGCACTGACCTATTGGGCGTGGTCCACCGCACCCATCAGCGTCGGCGAGAGGGTTCCCTGAGTCCAAGCTGCGATCCCGCCGCCTCCGGGTGCGGATGCGAGCGCGAGATCGGCGGCAAGGGTGGTCCGCCAGATCACCTTCGGCGAACCGAACCTCGCTGCCGTGGCTGGGCGACCGGCGATAACCACTCCGCGAGGGTCGATCCAGCCGACGAGCACATCGCCGGCCTGGCCCGATCGTCGCCGCCGGCGACTGCGAGGCGTCGATCGGCCCGAGCGAAGCCGGCGGTCCGAAGCGCCCACCGGCAGGTCGTGCCGCCGCTTGCAGCGCACACGCGCCGCTGCTGTCGCATACCTCCCAGGCGATCACCTGATCGCCCTTGGCGTCTGAGGCGAAGGCGAGCCTCGAGGCGACCTTGGATCCGGGCGCGAACACTCGGGGCCGCGTTCCCCGCGAGACGTCCTTGGCCACCGGCTGGGAGTGGTAGCGCCCGGCGCGATCGAACCAGCTCTCGATCCACGCGACGGTCGGAACCGAGCGCCCGGAGCCGATCTCGAGCTCATCGATCTCGTGGGCGGACGGGACGGTCACCGCCGTCGCGCCACTGCGCGGCGCACGCGACCGCGTCCCGGTCGCGATCGAGATCGACCGAGGGCCCGGGCCGCCCGGAGAGCCACTCGTGGCGGTCCAGGCGATCGCCGTGCGACCGCCTCCGAGGCTCGTCGCCGCCAGCGTCTGGGGCCGGTCCCCGGCTGCGGTCAAGCGTCGCGGCGCCCCGAACCGGTCGGGTTTCTGTGCCTGCGCCGCCCACACGCCTCGCTCCGTCGCGATCGCGGCGAGCATCCCGCCGCCCGTGAGCGGCACCAATCGGCCGAGCGTCGACCCGGTCAGGCCGCCGGCCACAGTTCGGGGGGGCCAGAACTTGCTCGCGCCCGTCAACCGCACCGCCTGAGCCGAGCTGCAGCAGCTCTCGCCCACGGGACTGGCGCCGGTCAACAGCTCGAGCCCCGTGGCGTCGAAAGCGAGGGCCAGGATCGCCTGGGCACCGGGAACTTGTCGCGGCCCACTCAGCCTTCCGCGAGTCCTCGTCGTCAGCAGTGCGGACGCCGAGGAGGGATTGTCGGCGTCCTGCAGTCCGTATCCGATCGCCGCCGCGCCGGCAGGCGAGAACGCGATCTGGGCGGGCAGCACATCGAGCGACCACGGGCCGCCGAAACGGACCGGCCGCGACCAGCTCGCGCTTGCCACCGAAGCGCTCGCCGCGAGGAGCGCCGTGACGATCAGCGCTACAGCCGCGAGCGCTTCCAGACCTGACCGCCGCGACGGTCGACCCACAGCCCGGCGATCAGTCCGGCCAGCAAGCCGGCCACGACGCCGACGGCGATGATCGTGCCGTTGACGCCCGCGGCCCGCGTGTAGCCGACCACCACGATCGGGATCGCCACGGCGAAGAAGACGCCCAGACCGGTCGCGAGGGGGTTGAAGCTCAGGTCCGGCGGCGCGGAGGGCCCGCGAGCCGGGGGGTCGACCCGGCGCCATCGATCCTCGTCGGTCAAAGGTCAAGCGAGATCAGCGACGGCTTCGCCTGGCCCGCCGCGTGGATCTCGAGCGTCAGGGGACGGTTCGCGTACGCGGACTGGTTCATCTTGAACAGCACTTCGCCACCCCCGGTGGGCGCGTAGTAGGCCATGCTGCCGACCTCGGGTTCCGTCCCACCGGGCTCGAGCGTCTGCGCGGTCCAGGCAAACGGATTGAATTGCGAATTGATCGGGATCGGGTAGTAGCGGTTTCCCTGGGTATCGATGATGTCGAACGAGTCGGTCGTCGTCTGGGGCGAGCTGGTCTGGTTCTTGGCCCACAGGAAGACGGCGTACCATTCCTCGTTGGGCCTCAGGGGGGAGAGCTCACGCCGGCGAGATACGAGCGGTCCTCGACGTTGAAGGGATTCAGCTCGCGCGAGATCTGCAGCTGATAGGTGACCTGGCCGGCATACAGGTAGACGCCGTTGTTGTTGGCGTCCGCCACGGTCGGATGTGCGGACTTGTTCCCGCAGGCGGCGAGCGCGAGCGCCAGCACCGTCGCACAGCTGACGATCGATGCGCAACGCGCGGTCTTGGCGACGAGGAGCGCTCTCACAGCGGCGGAAGTCTATCCGTCGCTTCAGCTAGTGACGAGCCGCAACCGACACCCTGCGGCCGCGCCCACGTCCCTCCTCGAGGATCCCCCGCAGGCGCCGCATCGCCTTCGCGGCTTGCCGCTTGCTCCACACCCGCCCTCCGAGCGCCTCGAGCAGCTTGTCCGACAGCATCGCCGGCTCGGTCTCGAGCGTGTACTGCACCTTTGTCGTCTCGCCCGGGCCGGGGAAAGCGTGTAAGTCCCGAGCATCCGGATCCGGTTGTACTTGCCGCCGCGACCCCGCTCGACGATCTTGTACGGCGGCTGCAGCTCGGCGAAGGTCACGTCCGCCCACGAGAACCGACTCAGCGGCGCCTTGACCCGAAAGCGAGCCCCCGCGCCGATGCCGTAGGGATCTTCACGGGTGAGATGCCAGTCGACCAGGTAATGGTCGCTGAACTCCGCGTGGTTGGCGATGTCCGCGAGGTACTCGAAGACCTCCTCGACGCGGCCGCGCGATGGTCGTCGAGACGGTGATCGGGTCCACGGCGGAGCATTGTATGGGCGGCTCGGAACCGAGCCGCGCGGCCCGAGACTTAAGCCGCGGCTCGCTGATCGGTGATCTTCATCGTGTGGCCGAACTCGGGGCCGTGCACCATCCGCGAGCCGAGCGGCGCCTCGCGCTGAAGTGACCGGCAGAGCTCGCAGGCGATCGACCCGGAGGCATAGGTGTACACGCGCTCGCCGATCAGCGGAGTTCGGTGGCAGCGCTGGCAGCGCTCGGATGCGGCCGCCATCTCGTCGACTCCACGCCGCAACAAGGCCAACTCGAGCTCCGCGCTTTCGTTTGCGGGTGCTGACACGCCTGCGGTGTTCGTCGTCGGCGAGGAGCACTTCCTGCTCCGTTGCAAGATGCTTGCACGCTCAACCTGCAACAAGCCACTCCGCAAACCGGTGCATCCTGCGACAGACGGGAGGCTGGCACGCAAGCAAACGCACAAGAAAATTGCCAGAATGACTTTATCGGCGCTTTGACGTACAGGATATGATGGTCGCTTGCCCGCTTATCCAGCGTGGCAGAGCCTGCAGCCCAGAAAAGGAGATGTGCCCCCTATGAAAGCGTGGATGTCGGGCAACGTTGCGGGGACCGGAACGTTTCGCTGCACGGATTGCGACTACCCGGTCTCGCTCGACGCCGTCGGACGAGCTTCCCACGTGCCCGAACTGTGGCGGGAGTCAGTTCGTCCGAGCGTCGCTGTTCACGACGGCGCAGACGAGCATCATCGAGATGCCGTCCGAGTCCGATGATCAGGGCTGGCTGATGGAGGTTCGCGACGCCCTCTAGGAGCCGGGTCAGTATCTCGACCTACCGGATGACCGATGAAGACGTCCGGGTCTTCGCGCTCCAGCGCGAAT
The DNA here is from genome assembly GCA_963837385.1 of uncultured Solirubrobacterales bacterium. Classification (GTDB taxonomy): domain Bacteria; phylum Actinomycetota; class Thermoleophilia; order Solirubrobacterales; family Solirubrobacteraceae; genus Palsa-465. Next base: position 39,505 of record CAWIMZ010000019.1, on the reverse strand, counting down.
GGACCCGGATCGGCCGCAGCCTGGCGGCCGACATACGCTTCGACGATCCCACCGTCTCGCGCCGCCACGCGCTGATCGTCCGCCAGCCGGACGGCCTGCGCGTGCTCGATGACCGCAGCCTCAACGGCGTGTTCGTCAATGGCGAACGAGTCGAGTGGAGCACGCTCGCGGACCGCGACGAGATCGTGATCGGTCGCCACCACCTGCATTTCTTCGACGTGCCGGTGATCTCGGGGATGCGCTACGGCCGCTCGGCCGATCGCGACGCGGGCACGCCGACTCGCTGAGATCCGCAGACACTCTCGTTCGAGAAAGCGAATCACCACGCGAGTTCTATAGTGGCCGCGATGGCCACGATCGCTGTCCTCTCGCAGAAAGGCGGCACCGGCAAGACGACAGCGGTCAGGACGCTGACCGACGTGTTGCGGCGCAGCCGGGTTGAGCGTGCTCGCGGTCGATCTCGACCCCCAGGCCAACCTCTCCGACTACCTCGACGTCGATCCCGGACGCCTCGCCCGACGATCGGAGATGTGCTTGCCGGCCGCGCGAAGCCGGTCGAGGCCGTCCACGACGGCATCATCCCTGCCAACCTCGGGCTTGGCGGAGGCCGAACTGATGCTGGGGGGCAAGATGGGCCGCGAGCTCATGCTCAAGAAGGCGTTGCGCACGCTCGCCGGCGGCACGACGTGATCTTGATCGATTGCCCGCCTTCGCTCGGCCTACTGACCGTCAACGCGCTCGTGGCCGCCGATTACGCGCTCCTCTCCGCGGAGGCGCAGTACTTCGCGCTACAAGGGGTCGAGCAGGCGCTCGAGGTGATCGAGCTCGCGCGAGAGAGCCTCAATCCGGAGCTCGTGTGGCTCGGCGTGGTGCTGAACATCGCCGATATGCGCACCCGCCACTCGCGCGACGCGCTGGACTCGCTGCGAGAGCACTTCGACGAGAAGCTGTTCGACACCACGATTCGCGCTTCGATCGCCTACGCCGAGTCCGCTGAGCGGGCCCTATCGATCCTCGACTACCGCCCCGACCTCGGCGGTCGACTATCTGAACGTCGCGGACGAGCTGTTGCGCCGGATCGGCCTCGAGGCGCCCGCGCCGGCGAGTCGCTCGGGGCTGTCTGCGCCGACGACGAGCGCGTCCCGCCCGGCGCGTCGGCCTGACCGCGTGATCGGGCGGCGCGGCGGCGGCGAGCTGTCGGCGTGGGGCGCCGTGCAGCGGCGCAGGCGTCTGGCGGCGCGGGGCGCCGCACATTGGCGCTTTAGCGCTCGCGACAGGCCTGGAGGCCAGGCGCCAATGTTCGCGTCCGGGCGTCCGCGAGGCGTCCAGCCCGGAGGCGTCCGGGCCCGCGCCCCGCGGCCACGCCCGCGCCCGCGCCCGCGAGCGCAAGCCCGCGTAAGCGCTAAAGCGCCTGCACGTCGGCGCCCTGGGACTCGAACCGCACCCGCATCACCCTCGCCCAACCGCGCGCTTGCGCGGTCAGCCGCGTCGATCACCGCACCGGTCTGCTCGTAGCGGCACCACACCAGCACCGTGGGCCCCGCGCCCGAGAACGTCGCCCCGAGCGCTCCGAACGACGGCGCCCGCTCGAGCAGCTCCGCCGAGCGCGGGTAGAGATGCGCCCGCGCCGGCTGATGCAGGCGATCGTCGAGTCCGGCCGCAATCAGCTCCCAGTCGGCGCACGACAGCCCCCGGACCAGCAGCGCGGCATGCGCGACGTTGAACACGGCATCGGCGAGCGGCACCGAGGCCGGCAGCGCGGCGCGTGCCTCCGCGGTCGCCACCGCCTCGGAGGGAACGACGAGCGCCGCCTCGAGCCCCATCGGTGGATCGAAGCGTGCACGCGGTTCGCGGCGCAGATCACGACGCCGCCCTCGAGCGCCGCCGCGACATTGTCGGGATGGCCCTCGAGCTCGGCCGCGAGCGCGAGCACGTCGGCGTCGAGCTCGAACAGGTGATCTGCCGCCAGCAGGCCGCCGACGATCGCCGCCGCGCTCGATCCGAGGCCCCCGGAAAGGGGGATCTTCGAAGCGATCCGAAACTCGAACGCGTCGGCCGGATGCAGGCGCTCGAACGCGCGCACGACTAGATTGCTCCGGTCTCGCGGCACGTCGAGCTCCGTGACGACGGCGAACCGGCCCGTCTCGAGGACCGTCGAGCTCGAGGTGCAGCGACAGCGCCACCGCGAGCACGTCGAAGCCCGGGCCGAGGTTCGCCGAAGAAGCGGGGACGCGGACCACGCGTCGCCGCGCGAGCGTCATCCGAGCACCGCCCGCTCGATTGCCGCGAGCGTCGGGGCGCAGGTGACGACGGCGCCCGCCTGCTCGAGCGCCGTCTGCGGATCCTTGAGCCCGTGGCCCGTGAGCACGCACGCGATCCGCTGGGCGCCGCCTGCGCCGTGCGCCAGCAGGCCGGCGACGCTGGCCGCGGACGCCGGCTCGCAGAACACGCCCTCGGTCGCGGCCAGGAACCGGTAGGCGTCGAGGATCTGGGCGTCGCTGACCGCATTCACCGCGCCGCCGGACGAGGTCATCGCGTCCATCGCCCCCTCCCAGCGGGCCGGGTTTCCGATCCTGATCGCGCTCGCGACCGTCTCGGGGTGCTCGACCACTGCGCCGTGCACGAGCGGCGCTGCGCCGGCCGCTTGGAAGCCGAACATCCGCGGCGCAAGCCCCGCCTCCTTGAAGCCCTTCCAGTAGGCGGTGATGTTGCCGGCGTTGCCGACCGGAAAGCAGAGCGCGTCGAGCTCATCGTCGAGAGCTTCGACGAGCTCGAAAGCGGCCGTCTTCTGTCCCTCGAGCCGGAACTCGTTGACCGAATTGACGAGCGCGATCGGATGCCGGCCCGCGAGCTCGCGCACAAGCTTGAGCGCTTCGTCGAAGTTCCCGCGCAGCGCGATCACCCGTGCGCCGTGCATCAGCGCCTGCGCGAGCTTGCCCGTCGCGATCTTCCCCTCGGGCACGATCACCGCGCCGCGCAGCCCTGCGCGAGCCGCATACGCGGCGGCCGAGGCAGCCGTGTTCCCGGTCGACGCGCAGACGACCGTCTCGGCCCCCTCCCGGACGGCCGCCGAGACCGCGCAGGTCATGCCGCGATCCTTGAACGATCCAGTCGGGTTCGCCCCCTCCAGCTTCAGCCACACCTCGGCGCCGACGCGTTCGGAGAGCCGCGGCGCGGGAACCAGCGGGGTCGATCCCTCGCCCAGCGACACGACCGGATCCTCGGCCGCGAATGGGAGGCGCTCGCGGTAGCGCTCGATCAGCCCGGGCATCGAGCCCAGCATGTCAGAGCGGCCCGCGTGTTTCAGACCTCGAGCACGACCTTCCCCGTCGCCCCTCGCCCGTCGATCAGCTTCAGCGCGTCGGCCGCCTGCTCGAGCGGGAAGCGGGCGCCGACGACGGGGCGCACGAACCGTTCGGAGATCAGCTTCGAGATCGCAGCCCCGATCGCCTCGGTCCGCTCGGGCTTGGAGAGCACGTACGCGCCCCAGCCCGCGCCGACGACCTCGGTGTTGCCGAGCAGCAGGCGGTTGACCTTGACCTCAGGGATCGTCCCGCCGGTGAAGCCGACCACCACCACGCGGCCCCCTTCGCGCAGCGAGCGCAGGCTGTCGGTGAAGCGATCGCCGCCGACCGGGTCGAGCACGACGTCGACCCCGCCCTCGGACAGGTCACGGGCGTGGTCCTTCCAGGGGCCGTCCGAGCGCACCACGTGATCGGCTCCCGCCTCGCGCGCGACGCGCTCCTTCGCCTCGCTCGAGACGACCGCGATCGTCCTGGCCCCGAGACCGCGAGCGACCTGCAACGACGCGCTCCCCACTCCCCCCGCCGCCCCGTGGACCAGCACGGTCTCACCGGCAACCAGTCGGCCGCGTAGCTTCAGCGCGAAGTACGCCGTGTGGTAATTGAGCACCAGCGCCGCACCTTGGCCGAAATCGAGCTCCTCGGGTAGCGCAAAGCAGAAGTACGCCGGCGCGATCGCGACCTCGGCGAAGCCGCCCTGCATGCAGAAGGCCGCGACGCGGTCGCCCGGGCCGACCGCCGCGCCGTCCGGCGCTGAGCGGACCACGCCGCCAACCTCGCTCCCGGGCACGAACGGGAGCGGCGGCTTGACCTGATACGCGCCTCGGGTCTGCAGCAGCTCGGGGAACGACACGCCTGCGGCGCGCACCTCGACCACGGCGCCGCTGCCCGGGGTCAGCGGATGCGAGACCTCAGGCTCGGGGATCTCCGCCAGCTGCAGGGCATCGTCGGGGCCGTCCAGATTGACGATCTGGATCGCTCTCATCGCGAGCGCACCCTAGCCGAACTCCTCCTCGAGCACCCGGATCGCCCGGGGTGGCGCGCGCAGCACATCGAGCCCTGCGATCTCCTCCATCGCGTGCTCGAAGCTCGATTCGAGCACCGGATGGACGACCATCACGAGCCGCGCCTGATCGCGCAGTCCCCTTTGCACGACCGACTTGACCGACACGCCGTGCTGGGCGAGGACGGTGGCGACCTGCGCGAGCACACCGGGCTGGTCCGCGACCTCGAGGTACACGTAGAAGGCCGAGACGACGTCCTGAACGAGCTCGAGCACGGCGACCGTCGGCGGCGTGGACGCGGGCGGGATCATCGCGCTGATCACATCGCCGAGCACCGCGGTCGCGGTCTGCGGACCGCCGGCCCCGGGCCCCGACATCGTGATCTCCGTGATCGCCTCCGACTCGACGGTGACGGCGTTGAACGGGCCGCTCACCGACGCCAGCGGGTGGCCCGGATACAGGAACGCCGGGTGTACCCGGACGGACAGCGCGTCCCCGATTCGCTCGGCGGTTCCGATCAGCTTCAGGCCGAGGCCGAGCTCGCGCGCATACTCGAGGTCGTCGGGCTGAATGTGCTCGATCCCCTCGTAGCTGACCTGGTCGAGGTGGACCGGGGTGTCGAATGCCAGCCGGGCGAGGATCGCCATCTTGGCCGCGGCGTCCCGCCCGTCGACGTCCTCTGAGGGATCGGCCTCCGCGTATCCCAGCCGCTGCGCCTCGGCCAGTGCCTCTTCGAAGGTGATCCCGGTGCGCGCCATCTCGGTCAGGATGAAGTTCGTGGTGCCGTTGACGATTCCGTGGACGCGGTCGATCCGCGCTCCGGCGAGCGATTCCTGCAGGATGCGGATCACCGGCACGACCCCCGCCACCGCCCCCTCGAACCGCAGTTGCACGCCCTCGGTCCGGGCGAGGTCCCAGAGCTCCTCACCGTGCTGGGAGAGCAGCTGCTTGTTGGCGGTCACCACGTGACGGCCGGCGCGCATCGCGCGCAGCACGTACTCGCGCGCCGGTTCGATGCCCCCGATCAGCTCGACGATCAGGTCCGAGCGCTCGAGGATCTGCTCGAATGAACCCTCGCTACGCGTGAGCACTCCTGAGAGCTCGGGTCGCAGGCCGGTGATCAGCGCGATGCGGTCAGCGTGCTGGGGCAGCAGCGCCTCGAAGGCGGCGCCGACCGTGCCGTGTCCGAGCAAACCGACCCTGAAGCCGCGCTCACTCGCAGTCACGAGCGACCAGATCCTCGTATTCTCGCGGCGCACGACGAGCCGGGCGTTGCCCTCGCGGCAGAAGATCACCGGCGGTCGCGGCACGCCGTTGTAGTTGTTGGCCATCGAATAGCCGTACGCGCCGGTGGCCGCGGTCGCGATCACGTCGCCGATCGCCGGATCGGGGAGCATCGTGTCGCGCACGATCACGTCGCCCGATTCACAGTGCTTGCCGGCGAGGTGGCAGCGCTCGGTGGCCGCGGCCAGGGGGCGATCGGCGACGATCGCCTCGTACACCGACCCGTACAGCATCGGCCGCAGGTTGTCTGACATGCCGCCGTCGACGGCGACCCAGCTCGACACGTTGCGCTTGATCGTCTGCACCGTGTAGAGCGTCACCGTGGAGTTGGCCACGAGCGCGCGACCCGGCTCGAGCAGCAGTCGCTTATCGGTACCGATCAGCTCGTGCACGCGCCGACACGAGCGTGTCCACGTACTCGGTGATCGACGGCGGACGCTCGGCGCTCGTGTAGGCGACGCCCAGGCCGCCGCCCACGTTGTAGACGGGGAAGTCGCCGAGACCCGCGATCGCACTGATCGCTGCGCGGAACGGCTCCAGGTCCAGGAGCTGCGAGCCGATGTGGAAGTGCAGGCCGACGAGATCCGAGGTGCGGGGCGCCGGCGAGCCGGTCGATCGCCTCGCGGGCGGCATCGACCGAGAAGCCGAACTTCGAGTCCGCTTGGCCGGTCGAGATAGCGTGATGGGTGAGGCCCGCGACGTCGGGCGTGACGCGGACCAGGACCTCCTGTTGGCGGCCGAGCCCGGCCGCGATCCGTTCCAGCCGCTCGAGGTCATCGAAGTTGTCGAGCACGACGTGCCCCACGCCCGCCTCGAGTGCCTCTCGCAGCTCCAGCTCGGATTTCGCGTTGCCGTGGAGGTAGATCCGGGCCGGGTCGAACCCCCCGCGGAGCGCCAGGAACAGCTCCCCGCCGAGGCGACGTCGCAGGCCAGGCCCTCCTCGGCGAGCACCCGGCAGACGGCGGTGCACGGAAACGCCTTGGAGGCGAACAGCACGTCGTAGTCGGATTGCCGGGCGGCGAGCGCATCGATGAACGCTCGGGCGCGCACGCGGAGATCGTCCTCGGCGACGATGTACGCGGGCGTCCCGAATTGCCTTCGCCAGCTCGATCGCGTCGCAGCCGCCGATCTCCAGGTGACCGGCCTCGTTCACGCGTGTGCCGCCCGGATAGACGTGCGATAGCTGAGCTGCGAGCCCTGGCATCGGGCGCCGATCATGGCATGCCCGCTCGCGCGCTGGCATGATCGGCGCGTGCGCCGCCTCCGGCCCGTCACCGCCCCGCTCCCGGCCGATACCGGCAGACGCGACGGCCTGGCCTACACGCTGTGGCTGCCGGCGGGCGGCCGGCGCCGAAGGGAGGCGTCGTGATCCTCCACGGCGCGGGCTCCTGCAAGGAGAGCCATCACGATTACGCGCGGGCGGCGATCGCCGCCGGCTTCGCCGCGATCGCGTTCGATCAACGCGGACACGGCGCCAGCGACGGGCCGATGGACGGCCGCGCGATCGACGACGTCGCCGCGATCGCCGAGGTGCTGCGATCGTCGATCGGTGGACCCGGCGCCCCGATCGCCCTCAGGGGTCGAGCATGGGCGGATACCTCGCGATCATGGCCGCCGGCTTGCACGCGGGCCTCGGCCGTCGTGGCGATCTGCCCGGCGAGCCCCGAGGGCTTGCGCCGCGGACTGCACGCCGGCACCTTCCGCTTCGACGCCGACGTGCCGGCGCTCGACCCCCTGCTCGAGGGCAGCGACCTGCATGCCGCGGTCCGGTCGCTCGAGATCCCGCTGCTGCTGCTGCACGCCGAGGGCGACGAGCGGGTTCCGGTAGAGCACTCACGCGAGCTGGCCACGCACACCAGAGTGGCGGCCAGCCGCTTGATCGCGGTGCCCGGCGGGCACCACCGCTCGCTCCAGCACGACCCCGAGCTGCAGGCCCTGAGCCTGCGGTTCATCGGGCGCGCATTCACGCTCTCGCCCGGCTCTCACGAACCGTTCAGAAACCGCTAAGCCGGTCTGCCAACATAGATCACGCAATGGCACGTCCTACCACTTTCGGTCGCGATCGCGGGCTTCAGGCCCGCATGCTGCTGACCCTGTTCCTGCTCGGGCTCGTCTACGCGGTCCTGATCGCAGTACTGATCGCGGCCGGCGCGGGCGCCGTGACAATCGCCGTGATCGCGGCGGTCCTGTTCGCGGTGCAGTTCTTCACCTCCGACAAGATCGCGCTGTACTCGATGGGGGCGCAGGAGGTGGGCCCCGGTGACTCTCCGGACGCCCAGCGCCTGCACGCGATCATCGAGCGGCTCTGCATTCAAGCCAACATGCCCAAGCCCCGGGTGGCGATCGCGCAGACCTCGATGCCGAACGCGTTCGCGGTCGGTCGCTCGCCGAAGACCGCGACGGTTTGCGCGACCACGGGAATCCTTCGCCTGCTGAGCGACCCCGAGCTCGAGAGCGTGATGGCGCATGAGCTGACCCACGTCCAGAACCGCGACGTGATGGTGATGACGCTCGCGAGCTTCTTTGCCTCGATCGCGTCGTTCATCGTCCAGATCGGATTCTGGTTCGGTGGGGCGTTCGACAACGACAACGACAGCGGCCCGGGGTTCATCGTCGTGATCCTCGTCTCGGCGGCCGTCTACCTGGTCTCGTTCGTGCTCCTGCAGGCGCTCTCCCGCTATCGCGAGTTCGCCGCTGACCGGGGCTCGGCGATCATCACCGGCCGTCCCAGCGCGCTGATCTCCGCGCTGATGAAGATCAGCGGCAACATGCAGCTGATCCCGGACCGTGACCTCCGCGCAGCCTCGGGGGAATTGGCGGCGTTCTACATCGTCCCGCCGAAGGCCAAGCAGGCGCTCACGAGCCTGTTCTCGACCCACCCGTCGCTCGAGGCGCGGATCGCCGCGCTGCAGCGCCTCGAGGCGCAGCTCCAGGGCACCGCATAGGAGGAAGATGGGGTTCCTCGACGTTCTCACCGGTAAGCGCAAGCTCGCCGGCCCCGCGCCCGACCGGCTGTTTGCGATCAGCACCGCTTACGTGACGCTCGAGACCAGCCTGGGGATCACCTCTCGCGGCACCGCCGCGATCGTCTTCCAGCCGCTGGCGACCGCCGACTTCGAGTCGATCGTCCGGGAGATGGAGGAGGTCGTGCGCGGGACCGCGGCCGACAGCGGGACTACGGTCGAGCGCTCCGACGACCCGTACGGCTACCGCTGGCTCGTACTGCGCGGCAAGAGCTTCGACGACCTGGTCGTCGGTATCAACGCGGTCAGCAGCGCCCTCGAAGCCGGAGGCTACGGCGAGCGAGTGCTGTGCGCCGTGTTTGCGTTCGAGGACGACCACAAGCGACCGCTCTACTGGATCTACAACTACAAGCGTGGGTCGTTCTACCCGTTCGTCCCGGCCGCTGGCGACCAGCAACGGGACAACGAGCGCGAGCTCGTCCTGAAGGCTCAGATGGGGCGCGAGTTGCCGATCGAGCCGGAGCTGGGGCGATGGTTCCCGCTGTGGGGAATTCCGATCTGAGCCCGGTCACCCCGGGATCAGGCCCTCGCCACTGAACTCAGCCTTCGCCTCCTCGAGGGAGACGTCCGGTGGTGGCAGGATCAGATCGGACGGAAGCAGGTCATCGTCGCCGACCGGATTACCATTGGTGCGCACCATGTCGAGCAAGCGGGCGAACGCTGCCTGGAAGCGCTGCTCGTCCTCCGTGTCACACGCCACGACCGCTTGGTTGTCGAGCTCGTTCAGCGACGAGACATCATCATCGCCGAGCTCGTACTGCCCCTCCGTGGCGATCCTGACGATCACGACGCGTGCCCCTCCTGCTCCGTCGCGCCGCCACCACCCGCTCCCAGCTCACCGGCGGGAGCCGATCCCCCGCCGAGCTCGGCCTTCATCTTCGCCAGCTCGGAGTCGACCTCGCTCGTGCTGGAGAGCTCTTTCAGCTGGCGGTCGATGTCGTCATCGCCGGAGCCGAGCGCGGTCAGATCCTCGAACGTGCCAGACGCCTCGAGCTCGCCGACGGCGTCGGCGCGCGCCTTCATGTTCTCCGTCTTGTCGAGGGCGCGCTGCATCGCGAGCCCGACGTCTGCCATCTCCTCACCGACGCCGGTCGCCGCTTCGGAGATCCGCACCTGGGCCTCCGCGGCCGAGTACTGGGCCTTGATGACCTCCTTCTTGGAGCGGAACTGCTCGATCTTCGTGCGCAGCTTCTGCTCGGAGGCCGTCATCTGCTCCTGCTGCTGCTCGAGCTGGCCGATCTGGCCGTCGAGCGATTGCAGTTCGGTCTGGGCGACGTTCTTGCGCTCCAGCGCGGTGCGGGCCAGTTCCTCGTTGCCGGCCGCCAGCGCCTGACGAGCCTGGGTGTCGAGCTTCAGGACCTGATCTTGAAGCTTCTGTTCCTGCAGCTGCAGGCGTTTCTTCGACGTGACGACGTCGGCGATCCCCTTCTTGACGTTCTGAAGCAGCTCGATCTGCTTCTGATAGCTGTACTCGAGCGTCTCCGAGGGATCCTCCGCACGGTCGAGCACCTTCGAGATCTTGGCTTTGATTACGGTCGACATGCGCCCGGATAGGCCCGGCATCGCATCCTCCTTAGCGGTGGCTAGACGAGCGCCTTGAAGCGTAGCGGTCCGCGGCCTACAACCCGTGCGGGTCTTACGGCGCAATTTCCCTGGCGCTTGACGCCCACGCGCCCGCTAACGTCCGCCGCCCGATGCGACGGACAACGCTCGCCATCCTCGCCGCCTGCGTGGCGCTGGCCGGCTGCGGAGGATCCACCCGGCTGATCACCGATACGGTCCCGGTGATCGGGGTTCAGTCGAAGACTCCGCAAGCGGGACAAAAGCTGGGCTTCCCGGCGGTCGCGACGAAGAACACCACGCGCGTCGGCGGAGGCGATCCGGTCGCCGACGCCGCCGGTGTGGCGCTCGCCGTGTATCCCTCCTTTGCGCCCGGCACACATCCCGCGGCGGTCACGATCGCGCCCACCGACGACTGGCAGGCGACGATCGCGGCGGCCGCGCTGATGGCCGCACCGATCAGTGCGCCGATCCTGCTCTCGGGCAGCTCAACGCTTCCCTCGGCAACGGCGGACGCTCTGCGAACGCTCGCCCCGACCGGCTCCGGGGCCGCCGGTGGCGCCCAGGTGATTCGGGTCGGCGATGTACCAAGTCCCAGCGGCCTGCGATCGGCCTCGGTCTCAGGCAGGGACCCCTACACGCTCGCCGCTGAGCTCGACCGGTTCGCGAGCGCGGCGCGCGGCAACACGAGCGCGAACGTCGTGGTCGCCTCGGCCGACGACGCTGCTTACGCGATGCCCGCGGCCGGGTGGGCGGCCGAGAGCGGCGACCCCGTGCTGTTCGTGAACCACTCGGGGGTCCCGCGGCCGACCGGCCAGGCGCTGCTCTCGCACCGCAGCCCCCACATCTACGTGCTCGGCCCCCCGAGCGTGATCCCCGATCGCGTCCTGGCAGCGCTGCGCAGGTACGGCCCGGTCAAGCGAGTCGGAGCCACCGACCCGGCCGCCAACTCGGTCGCGTTCGCCGAGTACCGCGATCCGCCGTGCGCGTACGCTCAGCCCTGCGCCCACGTTCCGGGCAGCTTCGGTTGGGCGATCCGCAGCCCCGGCCACGGATACGTCGTGATCAACGCCAGCCGACCGCTCGACGCCGCGGCCGCCGCGCCCCTGTCCGGTAGCGGCGACTTCGGTCCCGAGCTGCTGGTCGACAGTGCCGCTACGCTGCCAACTTCGGTGCTGAACTACTTCCTCAACTACGCCACGCCCGGTTACACCCAAGAGGGCCCGACCGCGGCGGTCTACAACCACGGCTGGCTGATCGGTGATCAGAGCTCGATTTCGGTGCCGGTTCAGGCAGAGGTGGACAGGCTGCTCGAGGCTGTTCCGCAGAAATGAGCCAGGAGGAGAATCCGAGTCGCTTGCGCGAGGGCCACCAGGTCACGGTCGACGATGTCCGCCAGCTGATGGGCGCCTCGACCCCCCACTTTGCCCTTCAGCTCCGCGAGCGGATCAAGGCGCTGATCCGAGCCCTTCCGGCGGACCATCCTGCGCGGATCGAAGGTGAGCGTGAGATCGCTCGCCTGGACAAGATCGCGTTCACGGGCGAGATTCGCGGGCACGAGGCCGAGCCCGGCCTAGAGCCGCTGCCGAGCGTCGCTCACGACGCCACGCACTGAGCGCCCAGACCACTTCCCGGCCCCACTACGCTAAGCCTGCGCGTGAGCCACGAACGCTTCATCTCCGTTATCGGACTGGGCCGCGTCGGCTTGCCGCTCGCGCTGAGCTTCGCCGATCGAGGGATGCGCGTCCTGGGTGTCGATCACGATCCAGCGATCCTCGCATCGCTCCGGGCCGGCCGGATGCCCTTTGCCGAGGCGAGGACTCAGGAGCTGCTGGAGCGGGTCGCCGAAACCGGGCGGCTGGAGCTGGCCGAGCGTGCCGCCGATGCGGCGCAGGCGGCCGACATCGTGCTGACGCTCGGCACGCCGTCGTTCTCCCACATCGAGAGCGACCTGCGTCAGATTCGCGCAGCGGTGGACGACCTGTTGCCGGTGCTGCGGCCCGGTCACGCGTTGATCCTCCGCTCCACGATCGCGCCGGGCACGACCGAGTTCGTCGCGGGATACGTCGAGAAGCGCCGCGGAATGCGGGCCGGTGAGGATCTGTTCGTCGCGCATGCACCCGAGCGGATCGCGGCCGGACGATTCCTGGAGGAGATCTCGACGCTCCCGTGCATCATCGGTGGTGTCGGCGAGGCCTCCACCGCCCGCGCGGCCGAGGTGTTCTCGGTCCTCGGCGCCCCGATCGTGAGGACCACGCCGGTACAGGCCGAGCTCGCGAAGATCTGGACGAACATCCTTCGCTACGCGACGTTTGCCCTCCCGAACCTGTTGATGATGGACTGCGAGCGCTACGGAGCCAATGTGTTCGAGGTGATCGATCTGATCAACCGCGACTATCCGCGCGGCGGGATCGCGATGCCCGGCCTGACGGCCGGCACCTGCCTGCGCAAGGACTTCGCCTTCTCGGAGGAGCGCTCCAACGCGCCCGGCATGCTGCTCGCCGTCTCGCGCGTCAACGAGGCGGTGCCGCTGTTCCTCGTCGAGGGCATCAAGCGACGGACCGGAACGCTGCACTCGAAGAAGGTCGCGGTGCTGGGGCTGACGTTCAAGCGCGACACCGACGACGAGCGCGACTCGCTCTCGCCGAAGCTGATCCGGCTGCTGGAGCGCGAGCTGGCCGATGTCGCTGTCTGCGATTCCCACGCCCACTCGCCCACGCAGCCGTTCGGGGAGACCGTGCAGGACGCAGATGTGGTGATCGTCGCCACCAATCATTCCGAGTTCGCACGGCCGCAGGCGCTGCGGGAGATCCTGGCGCGATCGTCGGAGGAATGCCTGCTGGTCGATCCTTGGAACGCGCTCGGGACCTCACAGGTGTTCCTCTACACGGCGGAATCATCAGCGATGCTCGGAGAGCCCGGTCTCACCGATGTCCATGAGGACGTGCTATGAGCCGGGTGCTCGTCGCCGGAGGCGCCGGCACGATCGGATCCGCAGTCGTCCGTCGGCTGCTGCGCGAGCGCGAGTGGGAGGTGAAGATCTCCGATCACCGCTCCGCCCCGGGCTGGATGCGGGATCGGTGCGAGATCCACACCGCCGACCTGCGGGACCTGGCCACGGCGAAGGACGCGGTCGCGGGGTGCTCGCGGGTCATCCATCTGGCCGCGATCGTCGGTGGCATCGCGAACTTCCACAAGCTCCCCTTCACCCTGACCGAGGTCAACAACGCGCTCACCGGGGCGCTCGTCCACGCTGCGATCGACGAAGACGTCGAGCGCTTCGTCTACGTCTCGTCCTCGATGGTGTTCGAGCGCGCCACGCAATTTCCGACCACCGAGCAGCACGTCTCCGAGTGCCCGGCGCCTCGCTCGGCCTACGGGTTCTCGAAGCTCTCGGGAGAGGTGTACACCCGCGCCGCGCACGATCAGCACGGGCTCCGATACACGATCTGCCGGCCGTTCAACGCCTATGGCCCCGGGGAGCTGCCCGATCCCGACGAGCCGGGGATCGCCCACGCCGTTCCGGACTTGATCGCGAAGGCGCTCGGCGGCCAGCACCCGCTTCAGATCTTCGGCTCGGGCGACCAGACCCGGACCCTGACCCACGTGGACGATATCGCCGACGGGATCGTCACGGCGATGGCGTCGCCGGCCGGTGAGAATCAGGACTTCAACATCTCCGCCTCCGAGGAGCTGAGCGTCGCCGAGCTCGCCAGGCTCGTGTGGGCAGCGTGCGATCGCGACCCCGCGCAGTTCGAGCTCGCGCACCTTCCGAGCTTCGCCGTCGACGTCCAGCGGCGGTGGCCATCGGTGGAGAAAGCGAAGCGGGTCCTCGGTTGGCAGGCGCACGTGGGCATGCCCGAGGGGATCGCGCAGACGGTCGCCTGGCTGCGCGAACGCTCACCGCAGGCGAGCCTGCGGTGAGCGGTAGCCTCGGAAGCTCCATGAGCCATCCAGATCCGATCGCTACCGAAGGCATCCCGGACAGCGCGCTTCCCGGTCCCTACCCCGTCGGCTCCTACGCCGGGCAGCTCAAACGACGACTGCAGGAGTTCGCGCACGTGCAGCTCGTCGGGGAAGTGTGGGGCTTTCGCACCAGTCGCGCCCGCGCGTACTTCGAGCTCCGTGACCCCCGTGGAGCGCTGCCGTGCTCGATGTGGCTGAGCGACTTCGAGCTCCTCGGCGTCAAGCTCGCGGACGGAATGAGGGTCGTCGTCGGCGGCGGCTGCGACTACTACCCCGGCAGCGCGACATCCTCTCCCTCGTTCACGTTCTCGGTCACGGAGCTGCGGATCGCCGGCGAGGGCGACCTGCTCGTGCAGCTCGAACGACTCCGCAGGCAGCTGCATGCTGATGGATTGTTCGAGCCGCAGAAGCGGCTGGCGCGGCCGCTGCTGCCGCGGACGATCGGCGTCGTCACCGGCGAGCGGGGCAAGGCGCGCGACGACGTGCTCGCCGGACTTCGCCGGCGAGGCTGGGCCGGGCGCCTGGTGTGGGCGTTCGTGCCGGTCCAGGACCGCCATGCCGCGCCGAAGATCGCCGCCGCCCTACGTGAGCTCGCCGCGATCGAGGAGGTCGAGGTGGTAATCGTCGCCCGCGGCGGCGGCTCGCTCGCGGATCTGTTCGCGTTCTGCGACGAGGCGCTCTGCCGCACCGTCTCGCTGCTCCGCGTTCCGGTCATCTCCTCGGTCGGCCATCACACCGACCGCACACTGATCGACGACGTCGCAGCGGTCAGCTGCTCGACCCCCACGCACGCGGCAGAAGCTGCGGTGCCGATCGACTGCCGCGGCGCGCGGGCCGACGTCGCTGCCTACGCGCGCCGGCTCCACGGCCACGGCCGTAGAGCGATTCTCGATCGCGCTCGGGCGCTCGCACATCTCTCCCGCGCTCCGGGGCAGCACGTCACTCGCCACCGGCGTCAGCTTCACCAGCTGCTGCGAGAGCTCCGGGCGAGCGCCCGGCGGGCAACGGATGAGGGACGTTCGCTGGCGGCCGTGCACATGCTCGTGCTCCGGCGAACCCGGGATCGTGCCGTGGCCTCGGACGCCGGCCGCCGGCGCGGCGACCTCGATCGCCTGGCGCTCGCCCTCGCTGCCCACGACCCAGATCGCACGCTTTCCCGGGGTTACGCGCTTGTCCAGGACTCCTGCGGTGAGCCTCTCAGCTCCGCGGCCGCCGCCGGCCGCGCACGCGATTTCGAGCTGCGCTTCCATGACGGCACCGTCCCCGCGCAGGTGAGAAAATGATCGAGGAGCGGACCTACGAGTCGGCCGTGGCGCGCGTTGAGGAGATCATCAAGCGCCTCGATTCCGGAGAGGCGGGGTTGCGCGAGACGCTCGAGCTCGTCAAGGAGGGGCGCGAGCTGGTCGAATACTGCGCGACCGAGCTCGAGGTCGTCAGCCGGGGGCTCGAGGAGCTCCAGCTAGAGCAACTTGTCGACCGGCTCGAGCGCGGGGCGCAACGCCAATGAGCACCTTCGACGCGCTCGCGGACCTTCCGCTCGAGGTTGATCGGTACACGCTCGAGGGACTGCGTGCCAACGTCTCGAGCGGCTTCGAGCGGCTCACGACAGTCGTCCACCTCGATGGAGGGGGCGTCGAGGGGGTTGGCGAAGATGTCGTCTACCAATCGGAGGACCACACCGCCCTACAACAGGCCGGGCCGATCCTCGACCTTGGCGGGCGATACGCACTCGGGGAGTTCTGCGAGCTCGTCGACTCGCTCGATCTGTTCCCGGTGCCGCCGCAGCGGGAGGTCTCGCGGCTCTACCGCCGCTGGACGTTTCACAGCGCGGCGCTCGATTTGGCGCTCAGGCAGGCGAACAAGCCCCTGCATGAAGTGCTCGGCGCCGAGGCCCGCCCGGTGAGGTTCGTCGTCTCGCTGCGGCTCGGCGAGCCACCGACGCTCGCGCCGATCGAGCGACGGCTCGCGCGCTACCCGGCGGTTCACTTCAAGCTCGACCCGACCAGCTCCTGGACGCCCGAGCTGATCGCGGCGCTGGTCGCCACCGAAGCTGTCGACTCGGTCGATTTCAAGAGCCTCTACCACGGCACAGTCGTCGACCAGCCGCCCGACCCGGTCCTCTACGAGCGTGTGATCGAGGCGTTTCCCGACGCTTGGATCGAGGATCCCGACGTGATCACGCCCGAGACGGCGGCGGTGCTCTCCGACCAACATTCCCGGATCACCTGGGACGCACCGATTCACTCGATTGCGGACATCGAGTCGCTGCCGTTCCCGCCGCGGATGGTCAACATCAAGCCCTCGAGGATCGGCGGACTGGCAAAGCTCTGCGCGACCTACGACTACTGCGCCGAGCATCGGATCGGCGCCTACGGCGGGGGGCAGTTCGAGCTCGGCCCGGGACGCGGGCCAGGCTCAGTATCTGGCCTCGGTGTTCCATCCCGACACGCCGAACGACCTTGCGCCGGTCGGCTATAACGAGGACGATCCGCAGCCCGGGCTGCCGGCCAGCCCGCTCCGGCCCGCGCCCGACCCGGCAGGCTTTAGATGGGGCGCCTAATCGCCGTCTAGCGCCAGGAGCAGCTTCCCCTGGACCTTACGCTCGGCGAGCCGCTTGAAGGCCTCGTTGACCTGCTCCAACGGCAGTACCTCGTCGATCCGGAAGCGCAGGTCGCCGGCCCGCAAGGCGCCGAGCGTCGCCTCGAGGCCCGCTCGGCGCTCGTCGCGGCCCAGCTGCATCCCGCCGTAGCCGAACACGGAGATCATCTTGCGGTAAAGGACCTGCATGTTCAGCTCGACCTCAGGACCGGCGGAGGTCCCGAACGACACCAGGCGTCCCCGGGCGGCCAGGCCCTCCAACGCAGCGGCGACGAAACCGTCACCCAGCGGATCGAAGACGATCGTCGGCTCGAGCTCGGAGAGCGACTCGGCGAGCTGTCCGGGCCCGACGACGAGCACGCGCTCGGCGCCGCGCTCGGCGATCAGTCCGGCTTTCTCCTCGGAGCCGGTCTGTCCCCACACCGTCGCCCCGGCGGCTCGCGCGAGGGAGACGATCATGTTGCCGACACCACCCGACGCTCCAAGCACGAGCACACGATCCTCGGCGCTCACCTGGCCGAGCTCGCGCACAACCTTCCACGCGGTCAGGCCGGCGACGCCCATCGCCGCCGCCTCGCGCGGCTCGACGCCCGCCGGCAGGTCGACCACAGCCGCGCGCGGGACGACCGCGGCCTGGGCCCAGACACCGTCGCGCACCGCGCCGAGACCTTCGCCCGCGACCAGCACCGGCCGGCCATCCAAGCTTCCCGCGCCCTCGCCTCCGAGCGTGCGCGGCAGAGCACTGTCCGGCGCGACGCGGCCGGCGGCGACGTATGTGTCGACGGGGTTGACGCCGGCGAACGAGAGCTCGACCAGGGCCTCGTCGTCCTTTGGAGCGGGCAGCTGCACCGTCTCGATCACGAGCGGCTCGCCGTGGGCCTTCAGACGCGCGGCACGAACTGTTCTCGACGGATTCGGCATATCGATCGGCTACCTCTCGATACCCAGATTCGGCATCGGGCAATAATCGCTCCCATGACTACAGCCAACGAACTTCAAGGAACCGTAGCGCTCGTAACCGGGGCCTCGAGCGGAATCGGCGAAGCGACCGCGCTCGCGCTGGCCCAGCGCGGCGCGCGGGTCGCAATTTTGGCCCGGCGCGCGGAGCGCCTCGGGCGGCTGGCGAGCGGGATCGAGGAGGCCGGCGCCGAGGCCCTCGCGGTCGAGGCCGATGTCAGCTCGCGGGAGCAGGTCGAGGCCGCGGTGCAGCGCACCGTCGCGGAGCTCGGACGGCTCGACACGCTGGTCAACAACGCGGGCGTGATGCTGCTCGGACCGGTGCAGGACGCACCGCTCGAAGAATGGCGGCGGATGCTCGACGTGAACGTCGCCGGGCTGCTCTACTGTGCGCATGCGGCATTGCCGCACCTGCTCGATGCCGCCGAGAACGGCCCGCGTCAGGTCGCCGATATGGTCAACGTCAGCTCGGTGGCAGGCCGGACCGTGAGGTCCGGAAGCGGCGTCTACAACCTGACGAAGCATGGCCTCGGAGCCTTCAGCGAGTCGCTGCGCCAGGAAGTCACCGGACGGAGCCTGCGCGTCTCGCTCGTCGAGCCCGGCGCGGTGGACACCGAGCTGCGCTCACACAACAGGCCCGAGATCCAGGAGTCCTCCAGAACCGGCGCTTCGCCGGGATCGAGATTCTGCGCGCAGGCGACATCGCCGACGCGATCACTTACATCGTGACGCGTCCCCGCCACGTCGCGATCAACGAGGTGCTGATTCGGCCGACCGCACAGGAGGGCTGATCCGGCCAGCTCCGCTTGGTCCCGGCGCCGGCGTCATCTGATCTACGCTGGGACGATGCCGGACCGGGATGCAATCGGACCGCTACGTGCTGCGCGCCGTAAGTTCAGTCCCACCGAGAAATGTTCCCTGCGGATGACCGGCGAGGACGCAGGAGGCGACGCACAGCAGCACTGGGCGAGCCGACGAGGACGAAGCCAGGCGCCGCCAGGACGGTTCGAATGGGATGGAACTTACGGGGGTAGCGCTAAGATCAGCGACCGCTTTCGGAACGAGCGAGCGCTTGCAGTGACGGTGGCGTACTGTACTGGAGGCAGCGTCAACCAACAGCGGGATCTGGAGCAACGTTGAACGAACGACTTGGAATCGCCGGTTCGGGGACGATCGCGTGTGGGCTTGCGGCAACCGTCAGCCGCTTCGGTGAAGTACTCCTGTGGGCGCGTTCGGAGGCTTCGGCCGAGCGAGCGCGTGCGAGCGTCTTGAAGACCTGCGCAAGGCTGCCCGATCAGGCGCTCGACCCGGAGCAGGTCCGGATCGTCACCGATCTCGACGAGCTCGCGAAGGCAACGTTCCTGGTCGAGGCGGTCGTCGAGCATCATGGGAGCAAGAGCGCGGTCCTGAGCGATCTCGGCGAGCTGGCGCGCCACGCGGGCGCCGGCGCGATCCTCGCCACCACGACATCTTCGCTTTCGATCTCAGAGCTCGCCCACATCAGCGGTCACCCCGAGCGGTTCGTCGGTCTCCACGTGTTCAATCCGGTACCGCGGATGCAGCTGATCGAGGTCGCGTTTCCCACGGAGGCTGATGCCGATACGCGCGCTCGCTCGCTGGCGTTGTGCGAGGCTCTCGGCAAGACCCCGGTCGAGGTTCCCGATATCCCGGGCTTCGTCGTCAATCGTCTGCTGTTCCCGTATCTGTTCAGCGCTGTCGAGTTGATGTCCGAGACCGGGCTGACGCCCGGGGCCGTGGACCAGTGCATGATGCTCGGGGCGGGTGTGCCGATGGGCCCGATCGCGTTGCTCGACTTCGTCGGTCTCGACGTATGCCAGGCGATCGGCCATGCGCTCAAGATCGACGTGCCGGCGAGCCTGGCCGCGCTCGTGGAGGAAGGAGCCCTTGGCCGCAAGTCCGGCCGCGGCTTCTACTCCTACTAGCTGCCTCCCACCTGCCAACCCTGTTCGCGGCCCACCTGCGCCAGCCCTTTTCGCAACCGGCCCTCCGCCAGCCCTTTTCGCAACCGGCCGACGACAGTCCAAACCTGCGGGCAACCTCCCTAACCTGCCGCTAACCGTCCCAACCTGCCGCCAACCCTTCCAAACCTGCGACGAATTTTTTAGGGCTCGTTCAGGTCCGAGCTCCAGACTTCGCGGCGCGACGTACCTCATAGCAGCACCTCCTCCCCAGAAGCACGAAGCCGGCCCGTCCCCAGCGGGCCGGCTTCTTTTTGCTCGGCGCCACAAGTGGCGAAGCCGGCCCGAGTCTGGGCCGGCTTCATCTCTCCTCTCAACCACCGGGCGGGCTTCTGCGACCCACCGGCCGTTGCCTAATTGTGAAATGTAACTAATGATGCGAGCTCGCGCCAGCCCAAACCACTATGTCGGACGCCGCTGCCTGATCCGGACCGCCTCGATTCGGTTCTGGCGCACCGACTCCACCCGGATTGAATAGCCGTTTGCGGACACCGTGTCTCCTCGCTTCGGCAGGCGCCCGAGCTGCGCGAACACAAAGCCGCCGACCGAGTTGTAAGCGTCGGTGTCCACCGGCAGCTCGAGGCCATAGTCCTCCAGATCGGTCACGGCTACGTGCCCGCGAACGACCCAATCACCGTTCGCGAGCCGGCGGACGGCACCTCCGGCGGGATCGGTCTCATCGGAGATCTCTCCCACCACCTCTTCGATGATGTCCTCGATCGTGACGATCCCCGCGGTTCGCCCGTACTCGTCGATGACGATCGCCAGCTCGGTGCGCTCGCGCTGCAGGTCCGCCAGCAGGTCGTCCAGCGGCTTGGTCTCGGGAACCAGCGGGGCTTCCCGAACGAGCGCCTCGAAATGCGCGTCGTCGCCCTCGGCGAGCATCAGCTTGACGAGCTGGTTGATGTGCACGATTCCCTTGACCCGGTCCTGATTGTCCTCCTCGGTCACCACCAGCCGCGAGTGTCCGGTCGAGATGCATCGCCGCACCGCCGCCTCGACAGTCTCCTGGACGTCCACGGCAACGACGGCGGGGATCGGCGTCATCACCTGACGCGCCTCCTGCTCGTGAAGGTGGAAGACGCCGGTGAGCATGCTGGCCTCGCCGACGTCGAGCTGACCGCCGGTTTGTGAGGCGACGATCATCCGCTTGAGCTCATCCGGGGTTCCGCCTTCAGGCTCCGCGTTCGGATCGACGCCGAGCATCCGGAGCATCGAGTTGGAGGCCGAATTCAGGACGACGATGAAGGGATGGAACAGCACCCTGAAGAACCGCAGCGGCCGCGCGATCCGGCGCGCGAGGCCTTCGGCGTGCTGGATTGTGTACAGCTTGGGGACGATCTCACCGACGACGCTCTGGGTACTCGTGATCAGCAGGTAGGACACGACCACCGAGATGGCGACGGCCGCCGTGTGCCCGAGCGGTCCCCCGAGGACCGGCTCGAGCAGGTGGGCGATCGCGGGCTCCCCCAGCGCCCCGATTCCGATCGAAGCCATTGTGATTCCGACCTGGCAGGCGGAGATGTACTCGCCGATCTCGTCCACCTGCTCGAGCGCGAGCCGCGCCCCGCGCGCGCCCTCCTCGGCGAGCGCCTCGAGCCGTGCCGGCCGAGAGCGGACGAGCGCGTACTCAGCGATCACGAAGAACGCATTGACGAGCACCAGCACGACCGTGAGAACGATGAAAAGTGCGTTCACCGCGGGGCGCGGGCGTAGGAACGCGCGGCCCTCGCGCTGCTACTTCGGTCTGGGTCGTCGTCGGTCATTCAGCGACGCGAGGAACGGTAGCAGCCGCGGATGCGGCTTCCGTGTCAGAGGCCCGCGGCCGGCCTCGCACCTCGAGCGCCGGGCCTTGGTGCGTGAGCACGGTATAACCCACGCTATGGCAGACCTCTCGCTGGGGTCCACCATCGCCGGCTGCCGGCTCGAGGCCGTCGCCGGGCGAGGCGGGATGGGGGTCGTGTACCGCGCCACGCAGGTGGCGTTGGGGCGCCCGGTTGCGCTGAAGGCCGTCGCACCTCAATTCGCGCAGGACGCGGCGTTTCGCGAGCGCTTCCAGCGCGAGTCGCACATCGCCGCCTCGATCGACCACCCGAACGTGATCCCCGTCTACGAGGCGGGGGAATTGGAGGGAACCCTCTACCTCATCATGCGCTGGGTCGATGGGACCGACCTCCGGGCGCTGCTGGCCTCCGAGGGAAGGCTGGCTGCGCCGCGAGCCGTGCGTCTGCTGCGACCGGCCGCGCTGGCGCTCGCGGCAGCCCACCGTCGCGGCCTGGTCCACCGCGACGTCAAGCCCGCCAACGTGCTGATCGTCCGCGGAGAGGGAGGCGACGACGAGCACGTGTACCTGACCGACTTCGGCATCGCGCGCCGGACCGACGGCGAGGGAGCGATGACCCGAACCGGCGTACTGATCGGAACGCTCGACTACATCGCGCCTGAGCGGATCGAGGGCGGCAGGGGTTCCCCCGCCTCGGACATCTACGCGTTCGGCTGCATGCTCTATGAGGCGCTCACCGGCCGGGTGCCCTTCGACCGTCCAACTGCCGTTTCGAAGATGTTTGCCCACCTGAACGATCCGGTGCCCGCAGCCAGCGATGAGGTACCCGGGCTCCCTCCGCAACTCGACGCGATCATCGCCAAGTCGATGGCCAAGCGGCCAGAGGACCGCTTCGCCTCAGCGGGCGACCTGTCGCTGGCGCTCGCCGACGTCGACACCGGAGAGCCGGCGCTCGCGGCACCGGCCGCCCACTCGGATCCTCCGGCCCGCGAGACCGAGCTGTCGGAGACCCGTCGGGTCACCGCCCCGGCAGGCAGCGAACCCACGGTCATCGCCGACCACGCGCCGTCAGCGACGACTGTCGCAACCCGTCCTGCGCCGCGACGAAGGCGGACGCTGCTCATGCTGCCGTTGGCGCTCCTGGTGCTGGCGGGCGTCGTGGCGGCGCTGCTGACGAGCGGCGGTGGAGGAGCTAAGACCGGCGGCACGACGAGCATCGCGGGCGCGGGCGGCGAGGCGAGCTCGAGTTCACCGGGTTTATCTGTCCGGCCGCCGATTGATCTGGGTGGGACTCCCGGAGTGGCTGCTGGCGATCCGACTGGAAACGTCTGGGTGTCGTTGCCGGTCCTCGGCAAGCTCGTGCGAGTCGCTTCCGGCGGTGAATCGAAGAGCTTCTCACTCGGAGGACGCCCCGCTGCCCTCGCCGCGGGCAGCGGCGAGGTGTGGGTTGGCGGCTCCGCCCTGGGGCCGCTCGCGCTGATCTACCCCGCGTCCGGTACCAAGCGCTTGAACGTCTCGCTCGCGGCCACACCGACGGCGGTCACGGTCAGCCACCAAGACGGCTCCGCGTGGACGGCCGACGCGAGCGGCGCGGTCGTGCAGGTGGACACGAGTGGACACCAGACCCACGAGGCGCAGGTGACTCCGTCCCCGCTCGGGATCGGCTCGGGCGAAGGCTGGGTGTGGGCCGTCAACGGCGCGCCGAACGGCCTCGTGCGGCTCGGCCACGGGGCCCCCAGTCCTTCGACGGCGGCCCTGCTCCGGTGGCGGTGGCCTTCGATCAGGGCGTGTGGATCGCCAACCGGGGCGGCGAGGCGACGCGGTTCGACCCTCGCCAACGCCGTCTGAGCGTGAACGCCAGCGTCCACGTTCCGAGCTCTCTCGATGCGATCGCCGCCGTCGAGGGGGCGCCGTCGATCTTCGCAATCAGCAAGCAGTCGAAGACTCTCTACCGAATCTCGAACACGAGCCGGCCCTCGGTGACCGGAACCGTCACGTTTCGCAGCGCGCCCCTGTCGCTAGCCGTGAGCGACGATCTTGTCTGGGTCGCGACCGCGGACGGAAAGCTCGTCCCGATCGTCTCGCAACGGCAATGAGACGTTTAGGCGCCGAGCGCGTCGATCCTCCCGGCTAGTTCGAAGTCGGTCTCGGTCAGCCCGCCCGCAGAGTGGTTGGTCAACGAGAGCCTGACTTTGTTCCACCCGTGCACGACGATGTCCGGGTGGTGATTTGCCTGCTCTGCCGCCTCGGCAACCTTGTTGACGAACGCGATCGCCCCGGCGAAATCGTTGAACTCCCAGTCGCGGACGATGTGCTCGCCTTCCCGCTTCCACGCGCTACCTTCGAGCCTCGTCGAGATCTGCTCGTCACCCAACACATCTGCCATATCGTTTCCTCCCAGTCATGAGAATTATCAGCCTCGTTCCCTCCGCGACCGAGATGCTGTTCGCCCTCGGTCTCGGACCTGACCTTATCGCCGTCACCCACGAGTGCGACTACCCGCCGGCGGCACTGGAGCTACCGAAGGTCACGCGCGACGTGCTGCCGGCGGGACTGAGCGCCGCCGAGATCGACGCGGCCGTCAAGGAGCGGACGCTGGCCGGCGAGTCGATCTATGAGCTCGATGCCGAGATGCTGCACGAGCTGCGCCCCGACCTGATCGTCACGCAGTCGCTGTGCTCGGTATGCGCGGTCTCCTACGACGACGTCCGTGCGATCGCCGAGGAGATCGACACCAGGCCGACCGTGATCTCGCTCGATCCCCGCACCGTCGGCGAGGTGCTCGGTGACGCCAGGACGCTCGCCCAGGCGACCGGCCGCAAGGACGCCGCGGTGGAGCTCGTGCGCGACGCCGCCGCCCGAATCGACCGGATCAGGCTCGCGGTGCGCGGCGCCCGGCGCCCCCGCGTGGCGGCGCTCGAATGGCTGGATCCGCCGTTCGCGGCGGGCCACTGGACGCCGCAGCTGATCGAGTACGCCGGCGGCGAAGATGTCCTCGGGTTCGCCGGGGAGCACTCCGAAGAGCGCAGCTGGGGAGAGGTCGCCGCGTCCCAGCC
Source organism: uncultured Solirubrobacterales bacterium (assembly GCA_963837385.1). Taxonomy (GTDB): domain Bacteria; phylum Actinomycetota; class Thermoleophilia; order Solirubrobacterales; family Solirubrobacteraceae; genus Palsa-465. Next base: position 14,993 of record CAWIMZ010000019.1, on the reverse strand, counting down.
TGACATCGTGATCGTGATGCCGTGCGGTTATGACGCCGAGATCGCTCACCGCGAGGCCGAGATGCATCGCGACGAACTCGCGGCCGTCGGCGCCGGCGAGGTCATAGCGGTCGACGCGGCCGCGTACTTCTCGCGCCCGGGCCCCAGGATCGTCGATGGCCTCGAGCTGCTCGCGCACATCCTGCACCCCGAGCTGGTGCCGGAGGCGCCAGGCGAGGCGCTGACGGTTCCGATCTGAGCCGCGCCGCGCCCGCGTTCTGCTAACCGAGCCCGATCCCGTTCGGCGTCAGCCCCGACCCGCCCGCAACGGCGAGCGCCGCAACGACGCTGATCGCCGCGACCACCACGCAACCGGCCAAGGCCGCCGCCTGCATTCGCCGCCGCTCGGCCAGCTCGACGATCAGGTACCCGGTGATCAGACCGCCGACGAAGCCCCCGAGATGGCCGCCGATCGAGATCCCGCCCACGGTCAGCGAGAAGATCACGTTGATCAACAGGACCGGGCCGAGGCCGCTCTGCCAGATCGGGATCCGGCGGCTGTGGGCCACGACGATCAGCGCGCCGAGCACGCCGAAGCAGGCCCCCGATGCTCCCACCGTGGGCGACAGCGGCTGGAACAGCAGCGCTCCGAACGAGCCCGCCAGCAGCGAGACGATGTACACGACGGCGAAGTTCACGTGGCCGATCGCCGGCTCGAGGATCGTCCCCATCACGTACAGAAAGAACATGTTGAACAGGATGTGCAGGAAGCTGTAGTGCAGGAACCCCGACGTGACGAGCCGGTAGTACTCGTGCTGCTGATGGATAAGCGGTCCAAATAGAGCGCCCTTGTCGAGGACCGTCCCCGCAACCGCGCCGCCCGCGGGCGTCCCGGTGGCCAGCTCGGCGATGAACACCACCACGTTGATCGCGATCAGCGCCTGGGTGACGATCGGCGTGGAGGAGATCGTGCGAATCGTCTTGACCTTCGTCCGCTCCCGCGCGCACTCCGGGCAACGCATCCCGACCGGGGTCGGCGTCATGCAGTCCGGGCAGATCGGCCGCCCGCAGGATGAGCAGGAGACGCCAGTCTCGCGGGACGGGTGGCGGTAGCAAACGGCCATCTCTTCGGACGCTATCAGTGGCCCTCGAGGGAGCGGCCGGCCGCCCGTCCTACCTGTTGGGCATGATCCGCCGCGTTTCTTCGGCGACGTCGCGGACTGTTCGCTCGGCCAGTGCCAGCGGGTTGTGGGACTGCTGCCTACGGGCCCGGTGTCGAGCGCGCACACGCAACACGACCAGCGCCGTGCCGGCGCTCGCGCCGATCATCCCCGCTGCCACCGGGCGGACCCAGTTGCGCGGGTCGCGCATCGCCGAGAGCTCCCAGGACTCGAGCTCCCCCTGGGCGAGCTCGGTCAGGTTGACGAGCGTCTGCTCGAGCCGCTGGGCGAGGTCGGCCGGCGGATCGACCGGACGTCAACGCCTCTCGCAGGAGGGCCTCGAAGTCCGCGGCGCCAGAGCTCATGCCGGGTCTCCCGGGACCGGGGCCCCGTCCGGCGAGGGCTCGGAGACGATCCCCTCCAGCTGCCGGATCGCGCGGTGGAGAAGCACCTTCGTCGCCCCCTCCGTACGCCCGAGCGCCCGGGCGATCTCGCGATTGTCCATCCCGAGCGCAAACCGCATAATCAGCGCTTCGCGGCGATCGTCTGGAAGCTGGGCCACCCCGGCGAGGATCGACTCGAGCTCCTCCCGGCCCTCGACCAGCGATTCGGTTGTGTGCGGCGCCGAGATCATGCCTGCGTCCTCGATCGCGGACTCCGGCTTGCGCGAGCGGTCGCGGTAGAAGTTCGCCGCCAGGTTGTGGGCGATCCGGATGAGCCACGGCCGCAGCGGCCGTCCGTTGGACTCTCGAAGCGCCCGTTCGAAGTGGCGGTAGGCCTGCAGGAACGTCTGCTCGGTGAGGTCCTCGGCGTCGTGATGGTTGCCCACGCGGTAGTAGCTGTAGGAGTACACGTCGCGCAGGTGCGCCCGGTAGAGCTCGGTGAAGCGGGCGTCGAGGTCTGCCTTGCTCCTTGGGCCAGTGTCGTCCACAGCATGAGAGCCTAGCTCCGCTACGCCGCGCGGACCGACCGCGCGGGCCTCCGACGGGCCGGCTCGATGACGGTTGCGGTCCAGCGCTCGAGCTCGATCCTTCCTTCCACGAAAGCTGCCAAGCCATCGAGCGCCGGCGTCTCGAGTCCGGCGTCGCTGGCGACGCTCGCCAGCAGGGCAACCGAGTCCACCGTCCCCGCCTGTCCGAGCAGCGAGCCGATCTCCGGCAAGGGCACACCCTGCGCGAGCAGTTCGCCCGCGCGTCGGCTGCTGGAGTCCTCGGCGAGAACTGTCGCGATCAGATCGCCGGCGCCGGCAAGCCCGGCGAATGTCTCGGGACGGCCGCCACGCTTGCGCGCGAGCGCGTCGACCTCCGCGAACACCTTCCCGGCTGCGGCGCCGGCGACGTTCGGTCCCGCGAATGCGGCCGCGGACGCGGCCAGGGCGGCGGCCTCCTTGGCGCATCCCGCGAGCTCGACGCCGGTGACGTCCGTGGTGATCGAGACATCGAGCCGCGCCCTGGCAAGCGCGTCGGCGAGCTGCCGGGCGAAGCCGCGATCGACCGAGGCGAGCACCACCGAGGCTCCGCGGTCGAGCACCTCGCGGGCGTCTGACGGTCCCCCCAGCGTGGCGATCGCTCGCGCGCCAGAACGCTCTGAGACGAACGCCGAGGGCAGCGTGCCGAGCGGCGGCACCACACCCTTGGAGAGGACCAACAGCCCAGCGCGCCGCGGAATCCGCTCGCTGTGGGCGGCCAGCACGCTCGGCAGGGCACGGGCCGGCACTGCGAAGCAGATCAGGTCGTGCCCTCCAAGCTCGAGCTCAGCGGCGCGCATCGCGTGAACGGATTCCGGTAACTGGACGCCCGGCAGGTAGGCGTCGTTTCTCCCCGCGGCCGTAAGCGCCGCCGCCTGCTCGGGCGTTCGGCAGCCGAGGTCGACCTCGAGCCCCGTGCGCGCGAGGCACACCGCGAGGCTCGTGCCCCAGGTGCCGGCGCCGATGATCGCGGCGCGCCGGATCGGCGGCAGTCCGCCGAGCCACTCCCACTGGAGCATCACGCACGGCCAGATCCGCTCGGTGACGGCGCCGGCAAGCGCCGGCGAGGCGTGCTCGACGCGCGGGAAGTGGAGCGGTCGGCCGGCACGGATCCGAACCCTGTGGGGCCGAATCCGCCAGCCGCGGCGGACCGCTTCGGTTCCGATCACCGCGACCGGCACCACCGGCGCACCGGTCTCGAGCGCGAGTCGGCCGACGCCTCGCCTGGGCTTGCCGAGCGAACCGGGCCGGGTCCGGGTGCCCTCCGGGAAGATCAGCACGATTTCGCCGCGCGCGAGGATCGCCTTCGTGGTGTCGATCGTCTCCTCATCCGCGGCACCGCGGTCGACTGGGAACGCGCCGAGCGCGCTGAGCAGCCACGCCACCACGGGCCACGCGAACAGCTCCTTCTTGGTGACGTAGTACATCGGGCGCCGAGCCATCGTCGCGATCACGAACGGGTCGAGGAAGCTTCTGTGGTTGGCTGCGACGATCACCGGACCCTCGGCCGGGATGTGGTCGCGGCCGATCCGCTTCATGCGGAAGTAGGTGAGAAAGAACGGCAGCATGACCGCTCGAACCAGCCAGTAGACCAGCGGATTGACGCCGTTCCCTCTGGTACGCCGGTGGAGCAGATCCTGATCCATCGCACACAGGCGTACCCGCGCTGCGGCCGCCCGTTACAGTTGCGGTCCTTGGGTATGTCGATCGACCGCACTCGAACCCTGCGAGGAGCCGTCTCTGGCGCGGTCGCAGCAGCCGTGTGGGCGTTTCAGCAGCCGCTCGACAAGCTCGTCTTCGGGAGCCGGTTTGACGACGTCGAGCTGCTCGGCAAGGCGCTCACGCGCGGTGAAGGCTGGTATCCGGCCGGGCTCGCCCTGCACATGCTCAACGGCGCCCTGTTCGGCGCCGCCTACACGAACATCGCTCCGCTACTGCCACTCCCGCCCGCTTTGCCGGGGCCGGTGGCCGGCCTGACTGAGCACCTCGCGTCCTGGCCGCTGGGCAGGCTCTCAGATCGGTTTCATCCGGCTGCCGGTGATCTGCCTACCCTCACCGGCAACCGCCGTCTGTTCGCCCAGGCGGCTTGGCGTCATCTCGTGTTCGGGCTCGTGCTCGGCGAGCTCGAGCGTCGTCTCAATGCCGAACCAGTGCCGGCGCCGCCGGAGCCGGAGGCGGAGTTCTCGAGCAACGGCCACGGCACGCTCGAGCACGCGGTCTCGGCCGAGCCGGCCTCGTAGGCCGTGAGAGTCTTGATCACGGGGGCGTCGGGATTCGCCGGCGGCTATCTGGCGCGAGCCTGCGCCGGCGCGGGAGATCAGGTCGTCGGACTCTCGCGACGTGGTGCGGTCCCGGCGGCAGGCGGCGAGGGTCGTCCGCTCGACCTGCTCGACGTGGCCGCCCTGCGTGCCGTCGTCAGCGACCTGCGCCCGGAGGTGGTCTACCACCTCGCAGCACTCAGCTCGGTTGGGCGCTCCTGGGAGGATCCGGCGGCAACCGTCAACAGCAACATGGCCACGGCCGTCAATGTGCTGGAGGCCGTGCGGCTCGATGCCCCGGCCGCACGGCTCGTCTGGGTGAGCTCGTGCGAGGTCTACGGCGCGCCAGAGCAGCTGCCGGTCGATGAGAATGCGCCGGTCAATCCGGCGAACCCGTACGCCGTGTCCAAGGCCGCGGGCGAGCTGCTGGCGGGCGTCTACCGCGACGCATACGGCTTGGACGTCCTGCGGGCGAGACCGTTCAGCCACACCGGCCCGGGACAGCGGCCGATCTTCGTCGTCGCGTCACTCGCGCGGCAGGCCGCGGAGGCGAGGATCGCAGGCGCCGAAAGGGTCACGATCGTCACCGGCAACCCCGACACGCGCCGTGATTTCACCGACGTGCGCGACATCGTCCACGCCTATCGCCTGCTCGCCGATCGCGCCCCCGCCGGGATCTACAACGTCAGCTCCAGCCGGTCGGTCTCGACCGCCGAGCAGGTGCAGCTGCTGGGTCAGCTGATCGCCCCGATCCGGGTCGAGCAGATCGTCGATCCAGCCCGCGTCCGGGCACACGAGGTAATGGACCTCCGGGGGTCCAACGACCGCATCAGGGCAGCGACCGGCTGGCGACCCGAGATCCCTTTCAAGCAGACGATGACCGACGCGATCGAATGGTGGGTTCAACAATTAACAGCACCCTGCGAAACTGACCATGCCTCGCCCGCCTAGCTCAACTGGCAGAGCACTTCATTTGTAATGAAGGGGTTGGGGGTTCGAGTCCCCCGGCGGGCTTTCTGGAATTTTCCAAAGATTTAGTATCACTCGTTGCCACGTCTCCTTTCAGTTGCCGCGTCCGTTCCGCGTCCACTAGCGGAGCGCGCGGCGCGGATTTGAAGCTCTGCTGGAACCCGTGTTCCGTCCCAGTTCTCGATAACACCGGCATAGTGCTGCTCAATCATCGCGATGCTTGTCCCGACTTCGCAGGCGATCTGAGTGAGGGGAACTCCTTCGTAAACGCGGAGCGTGATGAAGCTAGAGCGGAGATCGCGCGGTCGTGAACCGCTAGGCGCGCATCCCGGGGTCGCCGGCTTTGCTCTTCGCCGATCATTGGCTGGACGGGCCGGCGCGCCGGTCCAGACAAGTCGACGCCAGTTTCGCCAGTCATCCCGGTCCCAGAATCCACGGTCATGCGCAGGGAACACGGGCGCCGCTTGATCCGGAGGACCGGACGCGAGAATCCACTCGCGCAGGTCCTCCGCGAGGGGTGATAGCAGTGGCGTGAATCTAACCCGTCGACGCTTTGTGTCCCGATAGCGGATCGCCCGATTGCCAACGTCGTCCCAGCTGAGCCGACAGACGACCTCCTCGGGGCGCGGTCCGGAATAGGCGAGCACCGACACGAGCGTCCGGTCACGCAGATTCTCTAGCTTGCCTCGAATCTGCTCGACCGCGACCGGCAAAAAAATATCCGGATCCCGCGCTCGCTGATAGCGAGGTTTCCGAACCGATCCCGAGCCGCCCCAGGCCGACCAGGAGGTGCCCAGTCTCACCGCCGCCTGAAACCCCAGGCGCCTATCCGAGCGATCAGCTCCCGTCCGTGGCCCTGCATTCCGCCGGGGCCATCCATGGCCGGCGGGCGACACAACCTCACACAGACACCCCAACTCCGCCACAAGCACAGAAAAGGAGGCGAACCAACGGCGCAAGACGCCGACCCCGACGAGCTCAACCCCCGTTACACCACGAGAAACGACTTGACTGGAGCGCCCTCGTGCTTGCCGCGCCCGACGGACGCGAGTCCGTGGGCGACCAAAGCAGTTCGGGGCGGGTCTCAATGTCCCCTGCTTTCGCCCCACCGACGGAATTATTCTGTCCGCTTGTGGACAGAGCGCGCCCCGCGACAACTCCTTGACAAGTCGCCCACCACCGCAGCAAATGGCCGCGAAGTGAAATCGGACATGGGGACGCGGTCCCGTCGTCCTGTACACGGCAGACTGCACGCAGTAGCCCACCTACGCCGCTTCCGCAGCTAGCTGTTGGACGGCAGGTGCCCTAGCTGTGTGACCATGGCGAGGTCGTCACGGATCGCCCAACGCCCGACGATACGTCCGTCGAGAAGCCGGTAGGCGAACATGACGTCGCGGATGTAGCGGCCAGGGGCCAGATCGAAGCCTCGAAATGAGCCGCCGGGCCATTGGTGTTCTCGGGTACCGAAATGCACAACAAGATCGCTTTCTGGAACCATGCGGGACGACAGCCAACGGGCTGGGTGGGTGGTCCTTCGCGCCTGCTCCAAGAACTGGCGTGTCCCGTCGATGCCCTGCGGCCGACCAGCAGCCAAAGCATGGTTGACGATGTTGGTGTCGCACAGTGTGTCGAGCTGTGCGAGATCACCACCGCCATCGGCCAGCTCCTCAAACGCGCGAACGACAGCCTTGTTGCTCATCGTGCTCATGAGCCGTGTCTATCACGCGGTCGCGGATCTCACGATCAAACCCTTGCCCAAGTTGGTTCGCCCACCTCGACGGCCTCTAGCTCGCTCGCCACCACGCACTGGCGCCCGACAGTCACGCGCTCGTCGACAGTCTTCTGTCGAGTCGAAGCGGCGGTCTGACAACAGCGCTCCTTCTCGGTCGTCCGCAGCAGGAGCCAGCGTCACGGTGGTCGGATCTGATGCTCTCCGATTTGGATGCGGAAGCGCTGTCACCGGCGCCGATACGGATAGCAGCCGCTGTCGGAATCCCCTGGCCGAGCGACAGCACGACGAACGCGGACGAGCGGGCTATCGCCGTTCGTGCGAAGCGGGGACGAGGTCAGGAGCCGTCAGCACTCGACGGAAATGCGCGGCAAGCTCACCAAGCGCAACCGAGCGCCAGCCGGCGATCCGATGGTCCGGCCGCACCGCCGCGTAACGAGGACAACCCGACGCGACCACCTCAACAGCGACACCCTCATCATCGAGTCTGACATCCCGATTGAGGTGGAAAAGGCCTACATCCACCTCGCCGTCACGCAGATCCCCCAATTGCTCCTCGACGCTCGCCTCACGCGGAAGCACCGACACCCTCGGACACTCATCGTGAAAGGCCGCAATGATCGCAGGAACGACGCGCGGCGCGAGCGAACTGAGATGCGCTACAGCCAGCGTCCCCAGATCCCCGGCAGCGACACGTCGCGCCTCCCCGACCCCTGTCCGGATCGCCGCCAGCGCGGGACGCACACGCGCAAGCAACGCCTGCCCCGCCGGTGTCAGTCGCACAGCCTCCGGCGGTCGGGTGAACAGCCTCATCCCCAATTGCTGCTCAAGCCGCGCGATCTGCTGGCTGAGCGCTGGCTGCGCGACGTGAACCGCTCAGCAGCCCGCGTGAAATGAAGCTCCTCCGCGAGGACGACAAATGGCTCCAACAGGCGGACATCGAGCGGAATCCGCTGACCCTGATCCATCGCACCCCGATTATCCGCAAACCCGCAGAGGAGGACGATCCACGCAACCACCGGGGTCTGAATCCCCGGGGTGGCATGGCGGCGGTGGAGCACGATCGGCAGCGCTGCCATCTTGCCACGGCACCGCCTCAAGATCCGACCGCAGAAGCCTCGCCGCGGCGGCGAGACTTGCGCAATCGCACGAGGGTGCGGGCGCCTGCCTGGGCGCGAGGCGTGCCCTCCGCTGGAACGATCTAAGTGGTCTGCCTCGGCTCCAACCTGACTTCTCCTTTGTCGCCGGACCGGCTACGACGCGGACGCTGCTGCTAGCGACGCGGCCCGGACCCGAAGCAGAAGCCGTCGGCCGGACCAGCCGCACCCCTCAAGACAGCCCAGGCTTCGTGGAAGCGGCCATCTCAAAACATATGGCTCACTGCTCCGTGCAGCCCTTTGCGACACTCCGGGCGTGAGCGGTTCGCTCCCCGAGCTGGTACGCAGGTACATCGAGCGGGTTCTTCCGGCGGGATTAGGCGCCGGTCGGATCGTGCGTATCGGGCAGGTGGGTGAGATGGCTCTCAAGCCCAGCGCTCGTGCCCGCCGCTTCATAGCCCATGAGGACCTGGCGATCGATCGCGTCTCATTCGCCTGGCACGCGAGGTTTCCGATGCTCGGTCCCATCTCGCTGCGTGTCACGGACAGCTATCAGGAGGAGCAAGGTCTGCTGGAGGTGCGTCTGGGTGGACTGCCACTGCAGCGCAACCGCGGGCCAGAGCTCGGTCGCGGGGAGGCGTTTCGCTACCTCGCCGAGCTCGCGTGGGCGCCGCCCGCGGTCCTTGCCAACCCATCCCTGGAGTGGATCGAGCTCGATCGACGCACGGCTGAGGTAGCGACGCGGGTAGGTCGGACCGGATCGGCGTCCGCTTGCTTTTCGACGACGCTGGTGAGATCACCCGGACGTCGCCGAGCGTCCGCGAGTCGAGGCCGAGAACGCGATCACTCGGTGGGTTGGCGAATATCGCGACTACCGTGATTTCGGCGGCGTGGTTGTACCGACCCATGGCGAAGTCCGCTGGGAACTACCGACCGGTCCCTTCACCTACTGGCGCGCGACGATCACGTCATTCGAGCTGCGCGGCTGATGCTCTGAATCGTGCGCTTGGGTGGACCCTCAACGCATGCCGACAATCTCGGTTTGATCGACACCACCAGCCTTACCGCGCTGACCAGACTTCCTCCGTCGTCGGCGGAGAACTGGGCCGCGCACCGCCGCTTCGTGCGGGTCGCCGACCGGGAGCAGAAGCCCAGGTCGACGACAAGCGAGCCGGTGAAATGCCGCGGCGTTCGTGGTTCAAAAGCGTCGTGCCGGGGCGGGACGAAAGGCCGCCGGCAGCGTGCTATGCCTGATCGGCGGTGCGACTCATAAAGTCTGCTCATGCTGTTGTGGATCAACGGCCCGTTTGGCGGTGGCAAGACCCAGACGGCTCACGAGATCCGGCGGCGGCTGGCGGGCAGCATCATCTGTGATCCTGAGGTGCTCGGCTTCGCTCTACACCGAATGATGCCGCCCACCCTCCGCGGAGACTTTCAGGATCTGGCGGCGTGGCGCCACGGTGTCTTCGAGGTGCTGGACCTCGCGCTAAACGGCTCGACCGGCCCGATCATCGTGCCGATGACGATCGTGGAACCGATGTACTTCCGCGAAACGGTCGGCCGTCTACGCGACCAAGGCCATGACGTGCGGCACTTCGCGCTCCTGGCTCATCGCAGCACGACATTGCGCCGCCTGCGTGAGCGAGGACTTGGACACGCAGTCCAGCTGATCGCAGGAAGGGATGCTGCTCTGCGTGTGGAGAGCTTCGCCGTGTCTAGGCTCGACCTGTGCCTGGAGCGTCTTCAGGAGCTGGAGTTTGGCGAGCAGGTGTGGACCGATCACCTCACGATCGCGCAGGTCGCCGACCACATCGCTGTCTCCGCAGGACTGTCGCTGACGCCGAATACCGACAGCAAGCTTCGAAGTCGGTTACACAGAGCGTGGATAACCGCCAGGCAAATCCGCTTCGTGAAGACGGGATTCAGACGCTGAACTCTCACCGCCTCGCTTTTCGCAATGTCGCCGATTGAGCCAGGCGCGCGGCACTTCTGCATCGGCTCCCGATCGGCCCGAGCAGAAGCCGGAGCTCGGTCCGAGCGGCGCCACGGATTGCTGTGTTCGTGAACCAGAAGCGAGTGGCTTAGGCTGGGCGTTTCGTCGCGCACGCGAATGGCCCGCGGCCGGGATCACGCTGACCCGCGCAGACATCTCGAAGCACGCAGCAGGCTGAACCCCAGTCAAGCAGCGTCACGGGCGGTCGCTACCGAGCACGCGCACCGGGGCGCAGCCCCCCAACCCCGGCGCCAATCAGCGCAGACGGTTTCAATGCGAGCGGGTTCCCACCGTCCAGCCGAGACTGCTGCACAGTCGCCCACGGGGCTGCGATGGCTCGGCTGCTGCTCAGGACGCGCATCGGCCCAAAGCGGAACTTCTCCGGCCCGGGCGCTCGCATGTAGCAGGTGGCGCCGTCCCGCAGCCCGGTAAGGGTGACCGCGACGGGTCGGCGACGGCGCGCGCCGCCGCCGTGGTCGGTGAGCTTGGCCGGGCCGGTTCCGTAGGCGCGGTAGATCGGTCGCGGGCTCGCCGGCGCGCACCGGTGATCCGTACAGGCGACCAGCGAGGCGATCACGATCTCAAGCTCGTCGTCGAATTGGACGGCGGTCGCGTCGCGCTGGGGATTGTCATAACCCGGGTAGCGGCCGGCGCCGGTGCGACGACGAGCTCGGGTCCTCGTAGGTCTCAACGCGTAACGGGCGGGCGGGTCGATCGCTGGCAGCGCTGGAGAGGCGATTTGCCACCGGCGACTGCGATCGGTCCCGGCGTCTTGCCAGTGCCTATTCTCCGAGCGTGGCAAGCGAACTGTCGAGGCCTTGGCTCGAGCACCTGGCACCGACGCATCCGCTGCTCGAGCAGCTCGCAGAGAGCCGGGCGTTCATCGGCGTCCAGGGTCCCGAAGAGGTCCTGACGGTGGTCTTCTCGGCGTACAGGACAGCCGCGGACGGCCGCGATTGGGACCCCTCAGCGGGCACCACGACGCTTGACGCGGCGACCGTCGAGGCGTGCGCACGGCTCGGCGCACTCCTCTGGCAGGCGGGCCTGTGTGACTTCGAGCACGGCAACCAGCCCGGTCCAGTGTTCCACTTCGACGGAGGCACGATCGGCCTCGACCTTCGCTTCGGGGACCCCGACGATGACGGGCGCGCAGTCGAGGCCATCGCCGAGGGCTTCGCGGAGCTCGGCTGCACGCTCGGCGGCGCAGGCGGCGCACCCATTGTCTCGGGCGGGTCCTGACCGCTATGGACGCGATCGCCTGCCTGGAACGTTGAACCGCGGTGGCGCTGGCCCGAATGCACCTCGTATCCCGCTTCCGCCATGCTCATGCCGCCAGGCGCCGACCGCTCGCGGTGGCGCGCTGCTCTGCTGTCGCCGACACGGGTCTGGTCCCGGCGTTGCTGCTCTTGCCGTCCACCAGGTCGAAGCGGAAGTCCTGATCGCTGGCGCCATGAAGCTCGGCGCGACCGGTCGTTCGTGATTCCAGCAGTGAGCTCATGATCGACCGCTCGCTTGCTTCTCGCCGCAGTGCGCATGCAGCTCACAGGCCTGGGTGACACAACCATATCGCCGGGGGTGCGGATACGCTGACGAGAGGTGAACCCTCGCGCACCTTCGCGAAACGGCCTCGTCTAGGAAGAGGCGCCCCAAGACCCGGCGCTGGATGCAGGATGGGCACCGAGGGAGGAGCAGACCGGCGCACCCATCAGGATGTGCCCCGTTGCCGTGCCGTTGCTGGCAATTGGCTCACGGCGTCGTCCAAATCAGGCACAACCCTCGCCCGCAGCGATTGCCCGGTGGCCCTGGTTCTGGCGAGGAGGAGGTCTCCTGCCGCTTCGTGCCGAGAGCCCTGGTTTCGTGGCATCTCGGGTATGCGGGACGCCGGGACTGCGCCCATGAGACCGGCGGGTGACCGCCCGACAGCAGGACTGAGTGCCTAATCGTTTAATCGCTAGAGCTGCGAACGGGGAACGGGATCGGTGGAGCCCCCGGAACGGCCAAACTAGGTACAAGGCAAGAGCGAAATACACCGCCACGGCCACACTCGGCAGAGCGAGCCCGATGAGGATCGCGACCACATACCCGGCGACGATGGGCAGAAGTCGTCGTCGTTCGCTCTGCAACTCCCCGCCCTCTCCCTCGGGTGCGTAGAGGTGCCCGCGGCGGGCATAGGCGTCCAAGTGGAACCCGGCGAGGCGGATCGCCAGCAAGTTCAGCCCGTACATCGTGACAAACACACGCTCGCTGCCCGTGTGGTGCAGGGAGCCTGCGACGAGCCTGGTTGGGAACGGCAGGAACACCACCACGAGCAATAGGAGCAAGTTGAGTCGCAGCAAGCTCCGATCTGCCCGCGCGAGCCGATCGGTCAGCGCGGTGTGGGCGAGCCACCCAGCGCCGATCGTCACGAAGCTGACGACGTACGCGAGATAGGAGGGCCAAGCACGAAGCACCTGCTCCAGCGGCTGCCCGGCGGATGAATGGCGATGTCCACAACGAGCAGCGTCGCGGCGACGCCGAACACACCGTCGCTGAATGATTCCAACCGCCCTTTGTCGAGCGATCGGCGCGCACGCGGCGTATCTCCGTCAGAGGCCACGACACTCTCCCTCGCGTTCGATCCATAGACCGCGGCAATTCTTAGATGTCTGCCGAACGACAACGAGCTACGGCAGCCCGATCGGGTGCCACCCAACAAGAGCGGCTCTCCTCTCGGTTTGGGGGTGACCCATCGGTGAAGGGAGTTCGATGTGAATGTCGGCACAGCGGAGGTAGATCATCGCGATCAGCGTGTCGGCTGAGTGGAATCCGTAAGCGCGGTGCGACAGTAATCTCACCTCTTGCTGTTGAGGCCTTCGAGGCGCGGCGTCAGATCCTGATATCGATGTTGACGACACCCTAAATGGATACTCACGATGCTCTCCGTTCTGTAACACAGACATTTGGTCGCCTGCGGCCTGCCCGCTCACGACACTGGGTCTAACGGCACCGCAAGGTCGTCACGGTGCCGCGGGCGCCATCGGCCTATACCTCCTGATCTCCGGACTCGCAGACCTGAACTAGCGGCCGTCCCGCGGTACCGGTGCACGCGATTCGATCAGGGTCCAGGGCCCCGGGATTCGACTGACGGGCGGTCTCTCGACCGCCCGTCACGCCCGCGACGCCCGCGACGCGCGTAGCGCGCGCCGTCGGCTCTAACTCGCGCCGGCTTCCTGCTTGGCCAGTTCCTTTCCGCCGCGTCGAGGTCCGCTTGAGGTCCTGCTGTCAGCGTCGACTTCCTTCCGACGGACTTCTCAGCGTGGGTGAGGGCCTTGTCGAGCTGTTCTTTGACGCGCGACTCCCCGATCACGACCAGCGCCGCCGTTCCCGCGTCCAGCGTCTCCCCTAGCTCCTTCGCGTCGCCGCGAGAGACGCCCTTGCGGAATGTCCGCCGAGGCCACCGACGGCGCCGCCCACCGCCGCCGCGCCGAGACCGACGGCGGGAACAGAACCCCGACGAGCGCTCCGACTGCGATCCCTCCCCAGGCGCCGTGCTGGGTAGCCTTCTCATGCTTGTGGACGTGGACCTTGCCCTTGTCGTCCTTGTTGATCACCGCGGCGTCATAGGTGCCGACAAGCTTCTCCGCATGAAGGTCGAGCAGGATGTCGTAGTCACCCCACGCATCGTCGGTGCTGGAATACGTCGCTGCATAGACGAAAACCGGTCTATCGCTGATCTGAACTCCTGTCCTGGTTTGGCCAAATGCTCGCCACGAAACCTCCGCCGCCTCGCGGCAGCAAAGTCGCATGTCTTTTGACTATCACACCAACTTACTCGAAGGTTCGCGAGGACGCATCGGCCGATATGGCTGATTCGCAGAGTCTGGACCATGGGTTCGTCGCGTAGGCGGACGAGCGCTCGAAGCCGTCCCTGGCCCGGATCGCCGTCGGGAACCTCTCTTCTCGCGAGCAGCAGGCTGATCGGGTCGATCGACACTGCCGCGTGCCGGCGCTTCCTTGGAGGGAGAACAAATAGCGCTCGGCAAGCGTGATTAGGCGCGTCACCCCGGGGTGTGCGGCCGCACGGGGAGTAAACCGCGATCGCGCAGCCGTGCAACGCTAAGTGCCCAGCGGCAGCCAGCTGGCTGGGCGGCTCGAACAGGTGTCCCGTGTGACTCGACTACCAGGCGCTGAACGCCGCTGTGAACTCCGGCCAGGATCACAGCCCAAACATTTACAAACCCCGGCCACAGACTCCGCTTGAACCATCAAAGGTAGCCCGGGCCGGCCCATCCGGGTCAGCTCAGACTGCATGACCTAGCGTTTGCGTACTGCACGCGTCGAAAGATGCCGTGGTGCACGAGCCAGATTCCTCCGACCCTGAGGAAGCACGTCGCTAGCCCAGGTACGACGGCCACTGATCAGCGATGCCGCGCCACAGATGATTGAACGCGGACTCGGGAACGTCGATGTCGAGCACGAGCAGCGTGATCGCGAACGCAAACACCCCGTCACTGATAACGTCTCGGTCCGACCGGTGTCCCAGCGGTTACCCACCGTGCCCCAATCGACCACCTGGGCAGCGCTGATCCAGCGCTCCCTCCGCCGAAACGATGACAAGCCCCATCAGCCTGGGCCCACCCCATCCCGGGCGCCCGACGATCGCCCGTGCAGACCGCCGCGACGGGTCAACGTTGCCACAGCACAGTGGGGCCGTGACGAGAGTCTTGCGAACAAGCGAACGTCGCCGGGCACGGTCGCGTCCCCCGCGAGGGGGTTGGCCATTGGTGCGTCACGACCTTCCGCGAGTTCGACGGCCCGCCGCTGCGCCGCGCCCCCGGTCGAAGTGTTTGCGACCGCGTCGC
>CAWIMZ010000018.1:0-191127 GCA_963837385.1 uncultured Solirubrobacterales bacterium | reverse complement strand
CACCTGGACGGGCGGCTTTCGCACGCTCGTATCGGGTCGGGGCCTGTAGTGAGATCTAGTTTCCTGGCGTACCCGGCATCGGCCGCGGCTGGCGGTTGGCTCGACGCGGTCCTGGCGGAGCGCGAGCGAGGTCCCCGTCCCCCGGCACAGCAGCACGTAGGTCAGGGTGATCCCGGCGACGGGCAACAAGAGCATGACCGCGCCGATCGCGCCGTTGAGGACATCCACGACGCTGCCGATCCGCGCGCCGTGTCCAACCCCGTCGAGCTGGAGGATCAGCGACTGCCACGCCCGGCGGAGGTAAAGGTAGCTGGGGGCGTTGATGACGATGGCGACAGCGATGGAGGCGAGCGCGGCCAGGGTGGTGAGGACCCAGATCGTGACGGCGGCGCGCGCCCATGGTTTGAGCTCGGTGACGCGTCGGTCGGGGTGCCGCCTCGAGCCGCGACAGGCCACTGTCATTCGAGCGACGTTCTACAGCCGGAGCATTTGGGACGTGTGGGTGCGCGCTTCGGTGAGAGCCGGTCTGCGCGGCTTCCTGAGAGTGGTTGCGCTCTTCGGTGAGAGTGGCCGTCAGCGCTCAAGAGCGCTTTGCTCGATCGGACCGCGGGGGTCTGCCTGCGTGGGGTGGGCCGCGAAGGTGGCTTCGGCGCGCTGAGTGGGCCAGTACACGCCGGCCTTCTCTTCAACAAACCCGATGGCTCGGAGGTTCACGCCCGTTCGGTCGGGCCCATTCTCGGGACGTCTTCTGCGCTCTAAGCGAGATCGGCGCGGGAACCTCCACGCCTCGACCGCAGGACTCGCCGGTTGTCGAACGTTCGAGACGCCGACGTTGAGCTTTTATTAGCTTTTGGTAGCCGCGGGGGTCTATGCAGGATGCAGACTTGGTGCGCAAAACGGGGTCTAAGCGGTGGTGGTGATGGTCGCGAGCGCAAGGGGTTGGCTTGCAACCTCGATGACCGCCTCTCAAACGCGCTGCTAAGAGTCGTCGCAACCGTAGTCCCATCAGCGGGCTTGGCAGGACGCATCACGACCATCGCAAGCGTCAGTCTCTCAGACGCTCTAGCCATCCAGCCGGCGCGTTCTGGTTGCGCGACGGCTCCAGCACGGGTAACCGAACGCGGACTATCGAGTACCTGTGCGAGCAGCGCGGGCTTGGCGGCACGTGGTATGAGAAGGCTCGTGAGCCCCGAGCACGAAAAGCGGTTTCGACGGATACTGGCCGACTTCGAGCAGCGGCCGGGCGGCGACTACGCCGAGCTTCTGCGCCGCGGCCAGGTCGTCTCACCGCCGGGCGTCGACATCGAAGCCTGGCGGGCCGAGATCCGCGCCAAGGCGGGGGCGGACAAGATCCGGGTGGCCACGATCCGCGACGGAGAGGTCGCGATCGCGATCCGCCAGCGCGAGTACAGCGATGCGGAGGTCCGCGCCGAGCTCGAACGTGGCGAATGTATGCGGGGACTCGGAGCTCAGGCGCGCGAGCTCGGTCACGAGCTCAGCCCGTGGCTGCGCCAGGACGATGAGAGCATCGCGTTGTGCATGCGTTGCACTGCGCACGTCTACGTGCGCACGAGCGGCGACTGGGTGGTCGACGAGGACGGTCTGCGGGAGCTGTGCGAGGGCCTCGTCGAGGCCTGATTCGAAGTTTCTGCAGCCGCGCCTGCTAGAGATGAGTGATTCCGTTCCGGTGGGGTGCCGGGACGGGGTCGAGGAGACATAAGAAGGGTGTCGAAGGTCGGCGTTGCTCTGTCTAACTGGACCACGGAGGTGGCCGCGTGACCGCCGATCTCGACACCCTGTTGATCGGACTTTACGTGCTGGCTGATGAAATCCTGCCGCGACGACCGCGCGCAAGACGCCGCCCGCAGATCACCGACGCTGAGCTGGTGTGCCTGGCGGTCGCGCAGATCCTGCTCGACATCTCGTCCGAGCGGCGGTTCTTGCGCTTCGCGATGTGCCGGCTGGGGCACCTGTTTGCGTATCTGCCCAAGCAGCCTGGCTACAACAAGCGGATGCGCGCGCTGGCGCCGCAGATCGTGCGGCTGTTGAACACGATCGCGTTCATGTCGCCGTCCTGGTGCGACGGGATCCGGCTGCTTGACTCCACCCCGGTCCCCGTCGGCACCTCGCGCGAGACCGTCAAACGCTCGGAGTTCGCCGGCTACGCGACCTACGGCTACTGCGCCAGCCACAGCCGCTACTTCTGGGGGTTCCGGCTGTATCTGCTGTGCGCCTCCGACGGCATGCCGATCGCGTTCGACCTCGCGCCAGCCAACGCCTCCGAGCGCGAGGTCGCCGCCGAGATGCTCGCCCGCGTCCAACTCGACGGCTATACCGTGATCGCCGACAGGGGCTTCGCCGGCAAGGAGTTCGAAGCGCTGATGGCCGAGCTCGGCGCGATCTTCCTGCGCCCGGACCGCAAAGGCGAGCAGCCCCGGTTCGGCAAGCTCGGCGGCATCCGCCAATGGATCGAGTCGTTCATCGACACCACCAAGGGCCAACTCTCGCTCGAACGACACGGCGCCCACACCATGCCGGGCCTTATCACCCGCATCACGCAACGTCTGCTCGCTCTCGCCGCCGGCGTCTGGCACAACTGGCAGCTCTGGGAAACCCACAGGCTCGACCACCCCATTCGCAGCCTCATCGCCTACGACCACTGAACCCATCCAGACGGAATCATTCATCTAGTCCACACGAGGTGGGTCAGCGCACCGGCGATGAACACCGGTGCGCCCCCAAGTCTGCCCCCGGAGCCCAATCCCCAAGGCTCCATAACCAACGCTACAGAAGGCGCGTGAAAGCCGTCAATCCAGTCGCGGCTCGAACATTTGTCCAGCAGAACTCGTCGTACGATCTCGACGATTCCGTCGCGGCAGCCTGCGCCGTTTGACCGTCGCTGTCATTCGACCGACGTTCTACACTCACTCCCCGGCAACTCACTCCCCGGCAACTCATGTGGGTGCGCGCTTCGGTGAGAGCGGTCTGCGGGGCTTCCTGAGAGCGGTTGCTCAAGCGGTGAGAGCGGCCGCCAGCGGTCAAGGGCCGCTTTGCTCGATCGGGACCGCGGCGAGCTGCCTGCGTGGGGTGGCCGCGAAGGTGGCTTCGGCGCGCTGAGTCGGCCAGTACACCCCGGCCTTCTCTTCGAGCGGACCCACAGCGATGAGCCGCGCGACGGCTGCCCGCTCCGCCGGGCTGACGAGAGCCTCGCGCGTACGTTCCTTGCCCGGCCGGGTGAGCGCGCATTGCGCGGCTCGTCTGGCGCGTCGATGCGCTGACCCAGGCTGCGCTCTGATGTCGCCCCGATGCTCGAGCGGGTCTTGGTCGGCGACGATATCCGGGCCGAGACTACACGTGTGCCGAGCGCCCCGGCGGCCTGGCCGCCCGCGGCGCAGCCGCCGGGAAGCCTGATTTCGAGGGTTGCTCGGCACCAGATTGCCCCTCGGAGGCGCTCCGGAGGGCGGTCGGGTCAGCCGCGAGGGCCGGCTCAGGCCACTGAGAGGGGGGCTCTCAGCAGCTCTGATGGACCTTCTGCCCTCATCTTGGCTGGACCCCTACGGCGACCGCCCGCGAGACAGCGGAAGGGCTCTCCGTACGAGGCTGACGCGAGCCTGTCCGCGGTTATGAGCCGGTCCGCACGGGAAGGGCCAGCGGACAACCGCCAGCTGCCTACACGGCGCACGAGCGGCTTTGCGGTTGTGAGCCGCGCTGCTCGGAGCCGGGTGAAAGAGCGCATCGGGGCCATTCGGCCGCCTCCTGGTCGGTCAGACGGCCGCCGGGGACCTCTGAGCGTCCATCGCCACCGCTGTGGACTGCGGCGCGCCGCGCCGGATCAGCTCTGCGCACCGTTCCCCGATCATGATCGCCGGGGCGTTGGTGTTCGCGCGCGTGATCACGGGCAGAGCGGACGCATCGGCGACGCGCAGGCTATTTACGCCGTGCACGTGCAGTTCTGGGTCCAGCACGCCGTCGCCGAGCGCGCCGATCCGGGCGGTGCACGCCGGATGGTAGGTGTGCTCCGCCTCGGCGCGGATCCACGCCTCGAGCTGCTCGTCGCTCTCGAAGGAGCTGCCTGGGTTGATCTCGGCGCCAACGACGCTCGCCAGCGGCGCCGTGGCCGCGATCCGGCGGGAGATCCGAATCGCGCGGATCATCGCTTCGACATCCGCGCGCTCGGTGAACATCCCGAGCTGGACGGCGGGCTTCTCGCGCGGATCCGACGACCTCGCGCGGACGAATCCCCGGCTCCGCGGCGTCCAGTAGGACTGGGCGAGCACTATCGCCGGGCGCGGGTGCTCGGCGGAGCCGTGCTTCCAGAAATACACCGGCCCGAACACGAGCTGGAAGTCCGGATTTCGCAGCTGCGGCTGCGTCTTCACGTGCGCGAGCGCCTCGGCGACGTTGCTCGCCAGCTTGCCGCCGCGGCCGGCGAGCCACGGCAGCAGGTACTTGGGGTTCGTCGCATCCGACAGGCCGATGTAGTCACCGCGCAGCTCCCAGTTGATGAGCGTCAGCGGATGCTCCGCGAGGTGCGCACCGACCGCGGGATTGTCGACCACGCAGCTGACCCCGATCTCCCGCAGGTGCCCGGCGTCGCCGACGCCAGAGAGCTGGAGTAGGTGCGGAGTGCCGAACGCCCCGGCCGACAGCACGATGTCGCCGCGGGCCTCGGCGGTCTGCATCCGGTCGCGACGCTCGAACTCGACTCCGACGGCGCGGCCGTCCCTAATCAGGACACGGTGCGCGAGCGCCCTCGAGACGACCGTGAGGTTTGGTCGTTTGCGCGCCGCGTCGAGGTAGGCGCGAGCGGCGCTCCACCGACGGCCCTTCCACACCGTCACCGGCGAGATCCCGGCCCCGTGCAGCTCCGGGCCGCTGAGGTCGTCGCTGGCCGGCTCGCCAGACGCGATCGCCGCCTTGACGAACAGCTCTGACACCGGATCAGGGCTGGCCATCCTGATGACCCGGACCGGACCGCCGTGGCCGTGCGCGCCATCCTGCAGGTGATGGTCCTCGATCTTCCTAAAGACAGGCTCGACATCGGCCCACGACCAGCCGGGAACGCCCCAGCTGTCGTAGTCCTCGGGGCAGCCGCGGATCCACAGCATCGCGTTCATCGAGCTGCAGCCGCCGATCACCTTGCCGCGCGGCTCGAAGATCCGCCGGTTGGCGCAGCCAGGCTCGGGCTCGGTGTAGTACTCCCAATCGCCCCTGGTGTGGAACTGCTTGGAGAACGCCAGCGGCGCCCGTACCCCGAGACGCAAGTCCGACCCTCCGGCTTCGAGCAAGAGGACGTCGCGATGCGGGTCCTCGCTCAAGCGCGCGGCGACCGCACAACCGGCTGAGCCGGCACCGATGACGATGTGGTCATAGGTCCCCAATCGACTTCCTCCTCGCAACGATCTGAGCCGAATCTTCTCACCAACCGCCGTCCCGGAAGGTTGAGGGCACGACTCGCACGCCCAGCCGCAATGCCCGGCGAAGCCCACGCCGCGCAGCCCGCACGCCGCACTAAGATCCCCGATCACCCCAAGTCGAAAGGAAAATGGCGGCCGCGAACGCGGCCTCTTCAGCTGCCGCCGCAAGAAGTTCTCAGCTTGAGGCCGCGGGACGTCCGGCCCCACGAGCGCCCCTAGATGACTGATGCCACGGTCAGGTGGTGTATGGGACGAGGTTGCGGCTGGGGAGGCCGAGTTGATGGTTGTGGGTGATGCATGCGGCGAGCGCGAGGAGTCGTATGCAGACGCGGACGCGGAGGTTGTGCAGGGTTCTGGCTCCGTGGCGTTCGAGCCCGAGCGTGCCTTTGGTGCTGTGGATGATCGATTCGACGCGTTGGCGAACGCCGGAGATGACGGGTGCTTGTCCGGGCTCGGTCTTGCGGTTCGGTCGGATGATCGTCGCTCCGAGTTGGGCGGCGGCGGTTTGGAACTCTTGACCGGCGTAGCCCTTGTCGGCGATCACGGTCTCGCCGCCGTGCAGTCCGCGGGCCAACAGCGTGATCGCGACGTCCCGCTCCCCGCGTTCGGGGGACCACAACGTCGCGGCGCGCGGGGTGCCGTCGAGGGAGGCGAGCAGATGCAAGCGCATTCCGTAGAAGAACCGCGAATGCGACGGGCAGTAGCCGTAGCCGGCGGCGTCGCCGATCGCGTCGGCCAGATCGCTGTCGCCGGCGCGCTTGACCGTCTCGCGCGAGGGAGCGGTCTCAACCGGGGTGGAGTCCAGGACGAGCAGGTCGTCGTGGTAGCCCGGGCTCTGAGCGGCAAAGATGCCGATCAACCACTCGATGCTCGCCTCCAAGCGGGCTCGGCGCTTATGGAACGCGTCCTGGCTCGGGATCACCGGAAACAGATGCGACAGACGCCGGCGAGCGGCCGCGAGGAACCGCCTATCGGAGTCGTGGTAGCCGAGCAGGACCTGCGCAACAGCGAGCGTCACGACCTCTGCGTCGGTCACGATTCGTCGCGCGTTTCCTGCGGGAGTTGGCAGGAGATCGTCCGCGGTGCAGAACACCACGGTCAGAAGCGAGTCGAGGTCGGCGTCCATCACGGCCCCTTCCGGTCGGTGCTGGCAACTGAGCACCGCCGACTTCGGCCGCTTCCTTATGTCTCCTTCAAACCACGCACCGCCGTGGCATCAACCATCTAGGGCGCGGGCAAACCGGGGCCGCGAGGCTTCGCGGCCACCGCTACCGGCGCCGAACGCGACGGGCCTGCCCTCTGAAGATGCTCCCGCGCCGGCGCCAAGACGCCAGCGCGCAGGGAGTCCTGACGATGGTCGACACCCCGACCCCGCACGGCGTCCTCGAGCTAGCCGTGTTTTCCGCAGTTCGTGAGCGCTGGGGGTGTCGGCGGTTGTTCTGGCCAGGGTGGTGTGATGTTGAGTAGTTCGAGGACGCGGCGTTGGGTGTGGGTGAGCCGATCGAGTTGGATGCCGTGTTGGGTGTAGGTGATGCCGAGTCCTTGGAAGGCGGCGAGGACGTTGCGGCCGGTGGGTTTCGCGGCTCGGTCTTCGGGGAGCAGCCCGGGGATTTGCTCGGTGTTGTGCTGGCCGAGTGCTTTGCGTAGCTCGGTCTCGATCAGTCCGAAGATCAGCAGCGCGATGCCGACGATGCTGGTCAGGGCGTAGATGCGGTCGTCGTTGTGGAGGAAGATCGGGCGGACCTTGAGTGTTTGCTTGTAGTCGCGGTGGCGGCGCTCGACGATCTGTTGGCCCTTGTAGAGGCGCAGTACTTGGCCGGCGGTCAGGCGCGTGCTGTGCAGGTTGGTAGCGAGCGCGTAGATCCCGTCTGTTCGGGTGGTGTGGTCGATCGCTTGCTGGTCGCGTTCCCAGGTGAGCGTGGGCTTGCCGTGGCGAGTGGCGGTGGTGGTGTGGATCAGCCCCTCGATGCTCGGGCCGATGATCTGAGCGATCCGGTTCTCGACCTGTTTGCGGGTCTTGTAGTAGCGCCCGCCGAGCCCGCGCTGTACGCACTGGAGCTGTTCTTCGGCCTTCGTGAGCGCGCGTTCGCGGGCGGCGGCGGTCTCGCGTGCCTCCTCGGAGGAGTGGATGTAGGCCACCCGCAGCCGCAAGCGCTGGCTGGTTTCGGGGTCGGTGATCTCCCAGTCGGTGATCGCGCCGCGATATTTGGTGCGCAGCTCGGGCGGGAGTCGTTGCTCGCGCTCTGAGACGTAGCGCAGCGCCCGCAGCCCGCGGTGTCCGACGTCTTGAAGGAACCGCTCGCGGAACCCGGTCGGGGCTCTGAGCGGCACGATGAACTGAAGGTCCGCGCGGGCGATCTGACACAGCGTCTTGGGATGCCCGCAGGCGGAGTCGCAGACGATCACGCCGGCCGGTCCGGCGAGCTCTCTGAGCCGCTCAAGGCTCTGGCCGATCAGCGAGACCTCGGCGGCGTTCCCCGGCTCGGGGCGTACGTACAGCGAGACGCCGTCAGCGCTAGTGGCCTGCAACGCGCGGACCTGACGCTCAACGCGGCGGTCGTGCCCCCACCCCTTCGCGACCAGCGCCGAATGCTCATACGCGCCTGCGACCCGCAGCGTGGTCAGATCGACGTGCAAACGGCCGGTGTCGATCCCGAAGCGATCGATCGCCCTGGCGGCGAGCGTGCCGCGCAACGTCTCTGAGTACACCGCCAGCAGCTCAAGCGCCCGACCGAGCCGGTCATCGTTCAACAGCGCCGCCGGGATCCCGAACAGCTCTTGCAGCGCCGCGCCCGACGCCCACCCGGCGATGTCATACAACGGTGAGGGCGAGCACAGCCGGCTACAGATCATCGCCGCCGCCGCCTCCCCGACCGACAGCTGTTGGCGCCCACGCTGCGGCAACGCGCGATCGACCGTCCCGACCAGATCCAGCTCAGCGATGAAATGCCACGCCAACACCAGCGGCCCGACCTCGCGACGCACCCCCACCAGCGGCGGGTCCAACCGCGCGAAGGAACCCATCAGCTGCTCCAGTTGGCCCGACGCCTTGAGCTCATCCTCACGCCCCAACGTGTTCAGCACCCGGTGGCGCACCCGTCCCTGATCGTCTCGATACGCCTGCACCAGACGCAAATACACGTAGCGCTTGCGCCCCCGGCGCACAGCGTGACGCTTGATATACATGTTGGCCCTACAATACGAGCCTGCTCGGACGGAACAAAACACCCACGCACACGGCCTTTCCCAACCCCGCACGGATCGCCGCGACACTACACGTTGGCCCTACAACATCAGCCCGCTCGCAGAACCAACCAACCAGCATCAACCCACAATGCCAGCAACCACGGGCCAAAACACGCCCGGCCCAGCAGCCACAACCGCCGCCCTACCGTGCCGCTACGCGGAAAACGCGGCTAGCAGGCCACCCTGACCCTGCCCGACACAGCGGGAGCGCTGGCCGCAAGCGGCGCACGCGCGCACCGCGTGCGGGTCCGCCAGATGCTGCGGCTCCGGCGACTCCGGCACGCCCACGCCACGGAGCTGCCCAGGATGTTCTGCGGCGGCGGTGTTTAGCGTTCCCGTCTCACAGCGCGAGCACCGCGCCCGCCGCTGAGAGCCGGTCTCAGCGGTGAGGGCTGACACGGCGCGTTTGGCATCACGCTCAAGAGGAGCTTCGGGTCCGAAGCTCCCCCTTCCGTTGGGCGCAACGCGAGCCGGTCGCACAGGGCCTACGACAGGGTGACGTACACATCGTCAAGTCGAGTGGGGAGGAGGCGTCGAGGCGTCGATGCTGGCGGACCCGCAACCCCGACTGTCATTCGACCGTCGCTCTACAGGATTTCGGAACGTTTGTCAGTGGAAATCCGGGTCGATGGCAGTGGATCGTCCGGGACTATTGGCAGCGGGAGCGGGCGGTGCGCGCAAGGACGCGCGCAGACCGGTCGGCGCATGAGCGCGCGACGAACCCGACGGCGCTGAGCGCGCCCCAGGAGTGGCCTCGCGCCTCAACCGCGCTACCGCTCTGGACCAGGACCGGTCACCCGGTCCTCCCGGACGGGTGCTAACGCGGGCTCCAGCTCCGCGCAGCAACAGGGCCTGCTCCGTCCCAGCGCCGGGGCGGGCGACTACATGGCGCCCTGTTCCAGCGCGCGCTTGAGCCGCCGATGGAAGCGGCCCAGAGGCCAGCCTGCAGCGCTGGAACTCGCGCGAGTGGCAGGCGATTCGGCACGCGGTCTACCGCACGCTCCTCGACATGACCGTGTTTCCAGCGTTGAGCCGGGTAGGAGTTCCGCTGCCGAACGCGCTTCGCCACACTGCGGTTCAACACGGTCTCATTGACGCGGCGACCGGCCAGCCGACAGAGCGGCTTCTGCGGCTGAATCCCGGCCTTCGACAGCCGGGCGCGCCAACGTGAGCAACTTCGACCGCTCTTGGATCGAGCGGGCTCCCGCGACGCACCCGCTCGCCAATCAGGTGGCCGGGCACATGGTCGAGCTTGCGATCGGCAGGGACCCGGAGGTGGCCAGAGTCGTGGTGGCCGCCTACCGGGTGGCGAGCGGTGGTGGCGAGGGAGATCCAGACGGCGGGCGAACGACGCTCGATCACGCGACCGTCGCCCCCTCCGTGAGGTTGGGACAGATGCTCGCTAAAGCCGGCAGGGCTGAATACGAGCATGGGATCTCGCCAGGGCCGGTGGTCACATTCACCGGACGCGTCTGCTCGACTTGCGCTTCGGCGACCCCGACGAGGACGCCCGTGCCGTCGAGGCGATCGCGCAGGGGTTTGAAGAGCTCGGCCTCAGCGTTGGCGAAGGCAGCGCCGGCAGCTCGGTCGTATCCGGCGGGTCATGACCGGACAAGGGAGCTGGGTATCCCTGCTTCGACCGTCGTCGTGATTCGCAGTGACGCTGTCGCTGTAACAAGGCCCAGGAGCTGCCGTCGACCCGCGCCGCATCTCTCTCGCTTCGGCGGTGAGAGCGGCACCGTCGGATCAGCCGGCAACGGCCCGCGGGGACCCGCAGTCCGAGATCCTCCGCCGATCCGTGACGCGGCTTGAAAACCGACCGTCGAAGCCGCGGCAGAGCGCGTTTCTGCTCCCGGCCGACGTCACTGGTGTGCCGGGCGCTGGACTTCGAGGTTCACCACGCACGGTAGGCGCGGACGTTGGCGGCCCGTAGCCCGGTGACATATCCCGCGCGCTCGTATGCAGCCGCGTCGGTGCCGGGCGGCACCGACAGCATGCCGTGCAGCTCGTCGACCGACTTGAACCCCTTGCGCGCCATCCATGCGGACAGCCCGTCCAGCAGCACGGTCGCGTGCTCGGGTCCGTGGCGCAGCAGCGCCGAGGCGGTCATCACTACATCGGCCCCCGCGAGCAGGTACCTGGCGACGTCGGCGGAGTCTTCGACGCCCGACGTGGCCGCGAGCGCACAGCGCACCCTGCCGCGCAGCAGCGCGATCCACGTCTGCGGCAGCAGCGCATCGACCGGGCCCGAGAGTGCGACAGAGGGCACAACGGCGAGAGTTTCAGGGTCGATATTCGGCTGCAGGAAGCGGTTGAACAGGACGAGGGCGTCGGCGCCCGCCTCGTCCAGTCGCAGCACGATCTCGCCGGTCGAGCTGAAGTACGGGCCGAGCTTGACCGCGACCGGCACGGTGACCGCGTCCTTGACGCGCTGAAGGACGTCGACGTAGCGCTGCTCGACGTCGCGGCCGGGGGTGCTCGGGTCGCCGGGCAGGTAGTAGATGTTCAGCTCGATCGCGGCGGCGCCGGCGTCCTGCAGCAGGCGCGCGTAGTCGGTCCAGCCTTCGGGGGTGACCCCGTTGAGGCTCGCGATCACGGGGACATCAACCGTCGCGGCGGCACGCTTCACCAGGCTCAGATGAGCGCGTGGGCCGGGCTCCTCTTCGACCGCGGAGGGGAAGTAGGACAGCGACTCGGCGAAGCTCTCCGTGCCGGCGTCGACCAGCCGAGCGTTCACCATGGCCTCCCCCCGTAGCTGCTCCTCGAACAGCGAGTGCAGCACCACCGCGCCGACGCCTGCGTCCGCCAACCGCCGGACGCCGTCGACGGTGTGTGACAGCGGTGACGCCGACGCTACGAGCGGGTTGCGCAACTCAAGGCCCATGTAGTTGGTCGCGAGCTCCATCAGTGATCCTTGCGGGCGTTGGCCAGGGAATCTCCCGCGCCGCGGGTCGCCATCTCCTCATAGATCTGCCAGCGCTGCCGGACCGTCTGCTGCCAGCGGCCACTCGCAACGGCCCTGTACTGCTGATCGAGCCCGTCTCGGATCTCGCTCCCCTGCCCGATGCAGTGGCTGTAGGCAATCAGAAGGGAAGGCCGATCGTAGGCCTCGGCCCCACGGAAAGCACTCAGAGTCTGCTGGGGTCCGGCACCCGTCGCGACCCAGGCCATTGCCCTCGGTGCGCAGCAGGATCGAGAGCGCAACCGTGAACGAGAACGGGAGCCGCGCGACATTGCGCGGCGGCAGCGCCTCAAGGCCGAACATCTCAACCGGCGCCCGCCGAGCTCGAACTCGGACCGGCGATCGAAGATATTCGTGGACGTGCGCTACCCCCTCATCGTGAAAGTCGAGGGGCACGTCGACGCGGAGCTCTCACACTGGGCCACGACGGCCTCCTCCGCTGAGACGAAGCCTTGCCGACCTTGCGAGGGCCTTCGAGCACGAGAGTGCAGCTTACCCCGAGTCACGGAAATCCTCGACTTCACGTACGCGCGTAACGGCCACATGACCGGAGCGAATCCAGACCTCACCGTCCAACGGTCGATGGAGCCGACATCGACCGGTCGAGACGATTGAAATGCTTCGAGGCGCTCGACGCCGTAGTTGCCACGACGGGCCGGACCGAGCCCGAGACCTGTTGCGAGAGGTCATCGAGCACGCGCAGCACGCGCACCGGACGTCCTCGCAGTTAGACGGCCACGTCGCGCGCTACCAGTCGCTCGCTGTCGCTTGTGCTTCCTACCTGCACCGTCGGCCGATGCCCGCCTTCCGGCAATTCCGACAGATCTCGCTGGGGATCGAGCCGAACACCTCGATCTACAGTCGCTGGCGTACGCGTGCGGGGACGCGCGCGTCGGGCGGTCGTTGACGGGACCGCGATCGACAAGGGCCGCTGGGCGCCGGCTGCGAACCGCGTCATCACGTGGCGTCGCGCACCCGTTGCCGTGCTCATCGTTCAGGAGCGTGTTGCGCACGTTCGCGCGGGCTCGCGGCGACGGGCTCGGGGAGTCGCGCTGCGGCCTATAGCTGGACGCCTACGAGCGTCGGCTCCGGGTCGAGCGTGACCCCGAACACCGCGCGAACCCCGTCCCGAAGCGAGCGTGCGAGCGCGACCAGCTCGGTGGTAGTCGCGCCGCCGCGGTTAATCAGTGCAAGCGTGTGCTTTTGCGAGATACCGACGCGGCCGTCGCCGTAACCGCGGTGAAAGCCCGCGCGCTCGATCAGCCACACGGCCGAGGTCTTGACACATCCGCCCGGCTCGGGCCACGCGGGCGGGCGGACCTTCTCGCCGAAGCGCTCCGTGACGCGGCGCCCGAGTGCGGCAAAGCGCTCAGGGGAGAGGATCGGGTTGAGGAAGAACGAGCCCGCGCTGACCGAGTCGGGATCGCGCGGATCGATCACCATGCCCTTCTGGCAACGCAGCGCGAGCACCGCCTCGCGTACCTCGGAGAGAGGCGGGCGCGCCCAGGGTTGCATCCCGAGTGCGCCCGCCAGCTCCTGGTAGCGCACCGGCCGCCCGAGCGAGGAGCGCTCGAGTGCGAAGCTCACGCCGAGCACGACGTGACGAGCGGAGCGACGGAACATGCTCGAGCGGTACGCGAAAGCGCACTCCGCGCCGCTCAGCTCGACTACCGCCCCGGCCTCGCGATCGTATGCCCGCACCGAGACGATCGTCTCGGCGACCTGCTGGCCGTAGGCGCCGACGTTCTGGATCGGCGCGGCGCCAGCCGAACCTGGTATCCCCGCCAGGCACTCGATTCCCGCCAGTCCGTCGGCGACGGCAGCCGCGACCACCTCGTCCCAAGGTTCGCCCGCCGCGGCGAAGAGCCGCACGCGGTTAGCGCTCGTCGTCGTCGACACGCCCCGGGTGATGATCCGGACCACAGTGCCTTCGAACCCAGCATCGGCAATCACCACGTTTGAGCCTCCCGCCATCACGAGCACGGGCTCGCCGACGGCGTCGGCGGCAGCGACCACCTCGATGACTTGGTCGTCGTGCGTTGCCTCAACGAGTCGGCGTGCGCTTCCCCCGAGGCGAAGCGTCGTCAGCTCCGCGAGCGGCGCGCCAAAGCGTTCCCGCGGTCGCGCTGGTGTCCGCGCAGGGATGTCATGCCGGATAGCTTGGCTCACTGCGCCCGCTTGGCGGCGCGGCGGCGCGCGTAGAGCTTCTCGCGGATCGTCATCGCGCCGGGATGCCCATCGCCAGGCCACGGGGCCAGCAACAGCAGCAACCGCGAGTCACTGGACGCGAGCACCTCGTGCCGCTCCCCGGGAGCGAACTCCACCAGCAGCCCGACGCCGCCGCTCGCGTGCTCGCCTTCGGCGGTCTCCACCTGAATCTCGCCGTCAAGCACCACCAGCCACGTCCGCTCGTGAACCTGATGGTCAGAGAGGCTCTCGTCCGCCGCGAGGTCGAGCGCGATCGCGCGTGCCGCATCGCTCGAGGAGAGGATCTCCGGCAGCCGTGGCTTCAGATCGAGCGCCTTCAGATCCCAGCTGTTCACGATCCCTCCTTCCGGTCGGTTGGGCCCGTCGAGATGTTGCTCCACGGCAGGCTAACCCGAAGTTACCCCGCGTAGGGCTGTTCTGTGGGCCGCGATTCCTTGTGGTTGTTGGGATCGCGGCTTTTTGTTGGCTGTATTATGTAGCCAAGAGTTTGACGTGGTTCTGTCCGTGGGTTGTGCAATGCTGTTGGGAATGGCTGAGGACCGAGGCGGTATGCATGTGGCCAAGATCCGGCGTCGGCATGGGGATCGGGAGTACGTGTCGCATCTCGTGCGCCGGTCGGTCAGGGACGGCAAACGGGTTCGCCACGAGACGATCGCGAACATCTCGAGGTTGCCGGCGGACGCGATCGAGGCGTTGACGCTCGCGCTGCGCGGCGTGCGGTTACTGCCGGCCGGGGAAGCGTTCCGGATCGTTCGTTCGCTGCCGCACGGTCATGTCGAGGCGGTGCTCAGAGCGGCGGGGCGGCTGGGGTTTGAGCGACTGTTGGATCGCGAGCCCTCGCGCGAGCGGGATTTGTGTATGGCGATGATCGTGGCGCGCGTGCTCGCGCCGGGGTCGAAGCTTGCGACGGTGCGCTCGCTGTCGCGCTCGACGCTCGCCACCGAGCTCGGGGTGGAGGGTTGCGATCAGGACGATCTGTACGCGGCGATGGATTGGCTGGCCGATCGTCAGGAACGGATCGAGCAGCGGCTCGCGCGCCGGCACCTCGAGGCCGGGGAGCCGGTGCTCTACGACGTGTCCTCCTCATATTTCGAGGGTCGTACGTGTCCGTTGGCGAAGCTCGGCTACTCGCGTGACGGGCGGCGCGGGACGCTGCAGGTGATCTACGGGCTGCTGTGTGACCAAGACGGGCGCCCGGTCGCGATCGAAGCGTTTGACGGTTCGCTGCATGACGAGAAGACGCTCCCCGCCCAGCTCACCAAGCTGAAGGACCGCTTCGGTGTCGGACGGGTGACCGTGGTCGTCGACCGCGGGATGGCGACAAAGGCAAACGTGCAGCTGCTCTCCGAGACCGACGGGGTGGCGTGGATCACCGCGCTCAAGGCGCCGCAGGTAAAGAAACTTGTCCGGGACGGGGCCCTGCAGCTGTCGCTGTTTGACGAGCAGAACCTCGCCGAGATCAGCTGCGAAGAGCTGTACCCGGGCGAGCGGTTGGTCGTGTGCCGCAACCCGCTCATCGCCGCCGAGAGGACCCGCAAGCGCGACTCGCTGCTCGACGCGACCGACCGAGCGCTCGCTGAGATCGTCGAGCGCGTCCGCAACGGGACGCTCTCAGGCGAGGCCGAGATCGGGCTCGCGGTCGGAGCGGTGTGGAACCGCTACAAGGTCAAAAAGCACTTCGAGCTGCAGATCACAGACCAGCAGTTCACGTTCTCTCGCAAGACCGAGCAGATCACCTTCGAAGCCTCACTCGACGGGATCTACGTGCTGCGCTCAGGCGGCCTCAGCGCCGAGCAGCTCGCCGCCCCCGCGATCGTGCGCGCCTACAAACAACTCAAAGAAGCCGAAAAAGGGTTCGCCACGACCAAAGGCCTGCTCGAGGTCCGCCCGATCCATCACCATCTCGAAGACCGCGTCCGCGCGCACCTACTGATCTGCATGCTCGCCTACTACCTCACCTGGCACCTACGCCACGCCTGGACCGAGCTGCTGTTCGACGACCCTTACCCCGCAGCGACCATCGACCCGGTCGCCAAAGCCAACCGCTCGACCGCCGCCGAGCGCAAAGCTCAAACGAAGCGCACCCCCGACGACCAGCCCTGCCACTCACTCGAAAGCCTGCTCGACGAGCTCGCCACACGCGCCCGCAACACCATCAAACCCGCCGGCACCGACGCGACCTTCGACCAGCACACCGAACCAACCCAACTCCAAGCCCGCGCGCTCGCCCTCATCAACGAACACACCCCCAACATCACGTAGCCACGAACCCAACACCTGCAAAAGCGCCAAAACCCAGACACGGCAGCCGATCACCGATCACACACACGGGTAACTTCGGGCTAACCGCCGCCGCTCGTCGTGGCTTGGATCTGCTGCCGATGCACGGGCTCGGGTCACTGGTGGCTGAGCGGCTCCTCGCTATCGCCGGCGGCCCGCCGCGCCAGGACGTAGGCGAGGTCCGAGCCGCGGTTCACGTACGCGATCAGCGAGGCGCTCAGCCGGCATCCCGCCCTCGCGCGCGGCGACGAGGGCGTCGCTCCGCGCGGCGCAGAAATGTCCGGGCCAGGTCCAGTGCGGCCGAGGCCGGCGTTGGCGCCCGGCACGACGAACGCCGGGCGCAACGGATGCCCGTCGAGCAGCCCGTCGATCGCCTGCTCGAGCGACGGCCGTCATTTCAGCTGTCACCGATGAGATACCCGGGATCAACCGGTCGCGTGCTCGCGGGTTGGCTGCGATCTCCGCCGCGGCGGCGAACAGGCCGCGCTGGAGAGCGAGCACGATCTCCTGAAGCCCTGCGTCCTCGAGGTTCGCGCGTCCCAGGCCCAGCGCGGCGACCGCCTCGTCCAGGGTCCCGCACGCCTCGATTACCGGATCGGCCTTGGACACGCGCCCGCCGAACAGCAGGCCGGTCGTGCCGTCGTCCCCGGTCTTGGTGTAGATCGGCGGCGCCACGCCCGCAGGCTTCGCACTCACTGGCCATCCGCCTCCCGCGAGATCTCGCCTGTCCACGGCCGCGGCTCGACGAAGAACACCTCCGTGTGAACGCGCTCGCGCCGCGCGCCAATCGCGTCGGCAGCGGCCGCGCACGCGAGCACGAACCCGGGCGCGCCCGCGATGAACACATCGTGATCTGAGAGGTCTGCGTACAGCTGCGGAAGCAGCGCGGGGACTCGCCCGCGGGGCGGCGGGCCGGCGACGCGGGTCAACGTCCGGATGAAGCGAAACGACGCGTGATGCGACTCCCAGGTCCGCGAAGCGGTCGCGGTCGATCACGTCCGCCTCGGAGCGCGCGGAGAAGATCAGGGTCAGCGACGAGCGCGTGTTGGCGGCAACGGCGGCCTCGAGCAGCGCGCGGATCGGCGCGAGCCCCGAGCCGGCGGCCAGGAACAGCGCAGGCCCGGTCGAGGTGGGGTCATCGACGAACGTCCCGTATGGACCGGAGACGCTGACCTCCTCGCCGACGCGCAACCGCTCGTGGACCCAGGTGCTGGTCTCCCCATCGGGGACGCGGGTGACCAGCAGCGAGATCAGCCCGTCCGGGCGCGGGGCGTTGGCGATCGAGAACGACCGCGGCGAAACCCTGCGCTCGCGATCCTCGAGCAGCACGTACTCTCCGGGCAGGTACTCGAGCGCGCCGCCACGCGGCCGCAGCCACAGCTCGGCGATCGTCGCCGTGCGCCGCTCGATGCCAATCACCCCGTAGGACTCCTCGAGGCTCATCGGCGCCGGGATCGCCGCACCCGACGGGTCGGCCCATCCCTCAGCCATCACGCACCAGCTCGACGAGCACGACGGCGTTGTTGTGCTCCTCGTCCCGCGCGGCGTACACGATCGTCAGCCGGCCCTTCCTCGCGCGGTCACGCAGCTTGTCGATCAGCTCGGCATGACCGGAGAGCTCGCGCCGGTAGCGATGCGCGAAACTCCTCGAAGCGCTCGGGAACATGGTCAAACCATTTGCGCAGCTCGTCGCTGGGCGCCAGCTCCCGCGCCCACTCATCCAGCTGCGCGCGCTCCCGTGAGACGCCGCGGGGCCACACTTGGTCGATCAGCACGCGGTACCCGTCGGCGGGATCGGCCGGCTCGTAGACCCGCTTGGTCTGGACGTCGAGCGCCATCGTCAGCCCTCCGGGTAGGTCACGACCCGGCCCCACAGGCTCTTGGTGCCCCAGATCCCGCGGCGCAGGCACTCGAGCTGCACGATCTGCGAGTGGTCGACGAACAGGTTGACCTCCGGGCCGTAGTTCTTGACATACCAGCCGAACACCTCTGGGTCGGCGGCCTCGAACATCACCTTCTCGAGGCCGAGCTCGCGGGCGATCCTTGCGACGACGTCGGTCCGCCACGTGGTGACCTCCTCGGTGATCCCCTCGGATTCGATCATGATCATGTACGCGCCCGCGTCCAGGCAGCGTCGGGCGAGGTCGATCGCGTAGCCGACGTCGCGCGTGCCCTCCTGCTCGAGCTCCTCCGGAGTGGTGGCGCCGCCGGCGCCGAACTGGATCCCCACCTCCGGCTTGGCCTTCAGGCCGGCGCGCTGGACGCGCTCGACGAGGCGCAGGATGTCGTCGGTCGGGATGCTGACGAAGCCCGGACGAGATCTCGAGGATGTCGAAGCCCAGGCGCGCGACCTCGTCGATGTACCGGTCAACCGCCTCGGGGCCTTGGGTGAGGACGTGCTCGATGAACCCGCCGGTCGAGACGAGCACGTCGTGCTCGTGCGCGGTGTCGAGGATCTCACGCAGGGCTCGCTCCGGCATCAGCGTGAACGATCCGCCGGCGAACTTCAGCGCGTCGACGTGCGCGCCCATCGTCTCCAGCACGTCCTTCAGGTACCGGGGCCCCATTACCGTGTAGTAGGGCCCGCGGATCTCGGTGATCCCGCGCGTGCGCGGCTTGGACGGCCGGTGGCTGGTGCGAAGGAACGAGAATGCCAGCTCGTCGGTGGAAGTCGATGTGTCGGTCGTCATTTCGGTCTCCCTTTTCGATCTCAATAGAAGTCCAGGTCGGACTCGACGCCCCGCAGGTAGGCGATCACCGCGGGGTCCTCGGACTCCAAACGCTCGATCGGCTCGCCGGTGCATTGCTGCAGCTCGACGACCGCGCGGCGCTCGGCGTGGTGGACCACGCGCCAGTGGGCACCCGCGCGGGCCCAGTCCTCGAGCCCCTTGATCGTCAACGCCTCTTCTGTCATCGGGACCGCCTCTCGACCGGGGATGGAACGGCCGCGAGCTCGCTCGTCAGCTCGTCGATCCCGATCGCGTCGAGCCGGGCGACCGCGTCTTTGATCCGCGTTCGCAGCCGATCGTCCACATGAAGGCTCGCGAGCCGGTCGAACTTGGCCGCGACCGCGTCCCAGCTCATCGGACGGCTGTGGAACCCCTCGTAGTCGTGCTGCTCGCGCTCGAGCACGCGCCCGTCGCGCATGTGAACCCTGATCCGGGCGCTGTGCTCGTCGGGGAAGCGCTTTGACAGCTCATCGTCCGGGCGCACCTCGACTCGGCGCAGCAGCTCCTGCACGTCTGGGGCGGCGATCCGCTCCGGCCGGTACTGCTCGGGCAGCACCTGGCCGTCGAGCAGCGCGACCGCGAGCAGGTAGGGCAGCGAGTGGTCGGCCTCCTCCTTGGTCGCGATCTCGTACTTGGAGCCCTCCTCGCCCCCGCCGATGATGTCGTAGGCGACCTGGAAGGTCTCAAGCTCGATCCGCTCGACCTCGGCAGCCTCGATCGTCATGCGCGGCGCGCAGCTCGAGCAGCGCCTCGATCGCCGACTGCGAGTGGATCTCGGCGTTGAACCGCTTGAGGATCGTGCGTCTGACCGATTCGAGGTCCTCGTGCTGCCAGTCGATCTCAAACGGGCCGGCGATCGCGTCGATGAAGCCCTTGTTGCCCTCGAACACCTCGCGCGGGCCGGTGATCCCCCGCATCGCCAGAAACGCCGCGTGGGTGGCCGCGAACGCGGTGGCGGGGTAGGCCAGGCCCTTCCAGTGCGAGAGCGCGCCGGTGCGGGTCACGCGCAGCGCGTTCAGTGAGGTGCCGGCGATCGCGATCGCGTTCGCGGTCCGCTGCGGGTCAAGGCCGAGTGCCCGGGAGACGCCGGCGGCGACCGCGTAGGCGCCCTGCGTGGTGTGGTCAAACCCCTTGGCTCGCACCGGCGCGACCTCGGAGAGACGGTTCTGCACCTGGTAGGCGACCGCCAGCGCCGTCAGGAGCGTGCGACCGTCGGCGTGCGCGTACTCGGCGGCGGCGAGCACCGGCGCGAGGTTGTCTGAGGGATGGCAGGTCTCGCCGGGGGCGAGGAAGGAGTCGTTGAAGTCCAGGTAGCGCACCAGCGCGCCGTTGTAGAGCGCCGCACGGTCGGGCGCGCTCTTGCCCGCGCCGATCAGCGTCGCCAGTGGCGCGCCGCCAAACTCCCGCACCTGCACTGCGACCATTCGCACCGGCTCGCCGTCGAGCGCCCCCAGCGCGCACCCGAGCGAGTCCAGTACCCGCAGCTTGAGCTGCTCGCGTGCCGGCTCTGAGATGTCCTCGAACCGCGCTCCGCAGACGAACTGCGCGAGCCGGTCGACCTGCGTGTCGTGGGGGACGGGGCGGGCGCGCCGCTCGCCACCGGCGGCCGAGTCACCCGGGGTGGTAGACAGCGAGCTCGCCCTCACCCTGCCCTCCCGGCCCGCCGGTCGTCATTGAGCTGCGCCGAGCTGAAGCGGTGAAGACCAAACTCAAGATCTCGCATCTGACCACCAGTGCCTTTCCAGTCGGGGCGCGGAGGACGCTCCCGACGCACGCTTTCTCTACCCCTCCAGCGCTCGCCTCGGTGAGGGTTCTTACGCCCCGGCCGCCGCGACCGACCCAAAGCCCGACCCTTGCTCGATGAGCAGGACGTTCGCGGCTGGCGGCACGCGCTGGTTGTCTTTGCTCTGTCGTGCCGGGTGGCGCGCTGGGAAAGCATGTTCGCGGCGCGATCGATGAGCGTTGACCACGGCTCCCCGATCGAGCGGGCTTTGACGGCGCCGACACCGCCGATGCCCGTCCGAGCGCGTCGCGGGTGGCCGGAACGCGGCGGGAGCGGAGATCGTGCTCGCCCAGCGCCCGTCGTGCCGCGGCCAGGCGCCGGCGGCGCACGACTGGGTCGACGCCGGTCGGTCGCGGCCAACGAGTAGACGGACCTCGGGAGTCCATACCTTCCCGGCGTCGGTTTCGTCCTCATCCTTACCTCGCCCCGTCCGCTTGCCATCGAGGTAAGACGTCCCAGAAGATTCGACGCGGGGGAAACATGCACCAGACAGCGCCCGAACATCGCCGAACGCCCAGTCTTGCCGGCCTGAATGCGCGTCGCCAGTCGAGGCGCGCGTGAGCTCGCGCCCGGTCCTGGCTCGTCCGAGGTCGGCACCGGCGCGCCCCAGCGGCTCGCAGGCGCCTGAGCGGTACTACGTGGGGCGGCGTCCAGTGCAGACCGAGGTGTACGTCGTGGACCAGTCCGAGCTGGCGCCGCTGGCGCACCTCGGCTACCGCAGCGACGCGGCGTTCGATTGGGGCGGCTTGACGGACGGCGCGCTCGAGCTCGCGTTCGCGATGCTCACGCACGCGACGCAGAGCCGGCCGACGGACCTCGTCTGCCAGGCGTTCTGCGCCGAGGTGCTCGCCCGGTTGGACCCGGCCGGCTTCGTGCTCAGCCACGGGGACATCGCGCTGTGGCTGCTGACCGCCTTTGGCGATGCATCCTCCGGTGAACCGGGGCCCGAACACGGGATCGGGCCGGGTGCTCGCCTGGCCAACTGGATCCGGACGTGGATGAGGATGAGGCGTGGATGAACCCGATCGACTCCGGAGTGCATCGATCCCGGTGCCTGCGCGTGTTGCCGCGGCCGCGCGGGAGCTCGATCGTGGCGAGCGAGCGAGCGGTCCTGTCCGAGCACGCGACCGCAACTGAGGCGGAGAACGCGGCCCTGGCGCGGCTGCGCGACGGCGACGAGCTACTCATCGTCGACCGCTATCTTCGCTGCCATCGGAGCGCTCGGCTCGAGCCCACCCGCTCGTCGCCTCGCCCACAGATCAGCCGCCAGGGCTGAACGGAGAAGCGCACGATGGTCGGGG
This sequence comes from uncultured Solirubrobacterales bacterium, assembly GCA_963837385.1. Taxonomy (GTDB): domain Bacteria; phylum Actinomycetota; class Thermoleophilia; order Solirubrobacterales; family Solirubrobacteraceae; genus Palsa-465. Next base: position 169,201 of record CAWIMZ010000018.1, on the reverse strand, counting down.
CAGCGCTCCGCAAGCTCGTCGCGGCGGCGCGAACGCGCTTGTCTTCTCGCGCGAGCGGTGGTAGATTATTCACAATAGAATTGTGAAAAAAGAAGGAGTCCCGCTGATGAGCGCAATCGCCCCACCAACACCCAGACGCTCCCGCAGCGACCACGCGCCTACGCCGCGCCCCCTCCCGGCCCGCGACGCGGGCGCTGCCCCGGCGGCCCTCCCGTACATCAATCCTCACGGCCGCGGAGGAGTGGTGATGTTCCAGGTTGCGTTCAGGAGCTCGATGAGCGACGCCGACCTGGCCGTGCTCGCGCACGTGCTGGATCTCTCCACGCACATGTATCCGAAGATGCGCCCGGACCCCAACAGCCCGGGTGTCGCTCGGCTTGACCACTTCTCCGGACTGTTCCTCGAGCGCGGTGCCGACGAGGGCGAGTGGAGGCTGGAAGGCCGCACCTGGGGCAAGCCGGCACCGCAGACCGTTCACGAGTGGCACCTGCTCGCCGCTCAGGCGGCGCGCCAACTCGACCCGGGCGTGACGCTGCCCGAGCCGATGCCCGATACGCACCCGAGCGCGCCGGACCGCCCGCTCGGACAGGCGGCAAATAAGCGCCTCGCGCACCTTCGCCGCCGCCTGGTTGGGCTGCCATGACCGCGCTCGCGGCACACCCGGTGCGGACGCTCGATCCCGCCTCGCGAGCGTGGCTGTCGCAGCTGCGACGCGAAGGTCCGGTACGCGAGGCCGCTGTCGGCCGGCTGCACGCGCTCCTGCTCAAGGAAGCTCGTAGCGAGGTCCGTCGCCGCACCGCGCGGCTCGCCCACCCCTCAGGACGCGACCTCGATGACCTCGCCACGCAAGCCGCCGACGACGCGCTGGTGGCAATCCTCGCCAAGCTCGACCAGTTCCGCGGCGACGCGCTGTTCACCACCTGGGCACGACGGTTCGCCACCGTCGAGGTGCCGGGCGAGATCCGCCGTCGGCTCGGTCACACCCGCGAGGCTCCCACGGACTCAGAGCAGTGGCTGTCTGACAGGGTCGGCGGCGACGACCCCGAGCAGCTCGTCGAGGCACGCGAGCTGGCTCGCTCGGTCGGGCGCCTGATCACGACCGACCTGACGCCCCACCAGCGCGAGGTCCTGCTCGCCCTGACGATCGAGGAAACCTCCGCCAAGGCCCTCGCGGCCCGCCTGGATTCGACGCCCGGCGCGCTCTACAAGACACTCCACGACGCCCGCAGCAAGCTGCGAGTGGGGCTGTCGCGCCGACCGGCGGATCGGCACGAGGCCCTCCACCGGGCTGTGGAGCGAGTGGAGATGACCTCCGAGCCCACCTCAGGAGGTGCTCCGCTTCGATGACCGTCGACACCCTCACAAATCCAGGCTCCTCGCTCGGCGAACTGGTCGCCGAGCGGCCCGTCCGGGCTCAGCTGTTCGAGCAGCTCCGGCTCGACTATTGCTGCGGCGGGGCAGACCCTGGCCGCGGCCTGCGCCAAGCGCGGGCTCGAGCTTGACGAGGTCCTCGCCGCCCTGCAAGCGCTCGACGAGTGTGGCCTGCAGAGCGCCCGCGTGGAGAGCCGGGACTGGCGTAAGGTCGAAACGGCGGAGCTGTGCGCCCACATCGTCACCGTGCATCACGACGGCCTGCGTGAGGCCTTCCCCCGGCTCGAGCGCCTGTTCGGCACCGTGGTCCGGGTTCACGGCAGCAGCGATGCCCGGCTCGGCGACGCGCAGCGTCTCTTCAGTGAGATCCGAAGCGAGCTGGGGCCGCACCTGGCCAGCGAGGAGAACGAGCTGTTCCCGGCCTGGGTCGCCTCGGAGCAGGCCGGTACGCCGGTCGAGGAGCAGCTCGCTTGCCAAGCACGAATCCGAGCACGCGGAGCTCGGCCGCGCCCTCGCCGCCCTGCGAACGATGTGCGACGACTACGACCGCCAGGCCGCGCTCTGCAACACCCACCGGGCGCTCCTCGACGCGCTGGAGGCCTTCGAGCAGGATCTCCACCGCCACGTTCACGAGGAGAACAACATCCTCCTGCCGCGAGCGCGCAAGGCCCGCCTGGCGCCGAGCGGCGAGCGCTCGCCAGCATCCCGCGACCGTGCCGGTGCCGACGCGCCGAGGGAGGTCCTACCGCCCTGCTGCGAGGGATGGATCGCAGAGCAGACGCACCGCTGGGCGGCGCACCACCGCAGACCCTGAGCCTGAAGCGATCCTGCCGTTGCCCGGATGGTGAGGAGAGCGCTGAGCCTGGGCGCGCAGCCCGAGCGCGCACAAGCGGCGGCAGACGGCCCCGTCGGAGCGTCCCAGCAGCTGGGCGAGACGAGCGGGGTTGAGCGGGTGGTGCAGGCGCAGCAGCTCGTCCTCATCCCGCGTCCACCGCCGAGTGCGGCGGGGCGCCGGCCCCGGCGGCGGCGGGCTGATCCCAAGCCGCCTCGCGCGCCGGCGGATTGCCTCTGGGGTGCGACCGAGGCGCTGAGCCAACGCCTCGAGCGTGCTCCCGCGCGCGCGGTCAGCGCTACCAGGCGCTCGTCGTCGCGGGTGCTCCACCGCCGCGCGTAGCTGATCAGCCCGAGCCTCCGCGCCCGCGCTGCCACGCTCGCCGGGCTGCGGTCGGGCAGCTGGCGGGCGATCTCGGCATTCGGGAGTGCGCTGGTGTAGCCGTCACGGATCACGTCGTCTTCCCATCCGCTGAAGCGCCGACGCGGCCGCGGGTGGTGCAGCCCGATGTGCTGGGCGTGCAGGCGCAGCGCATCGGGCGAGCGGCCCAGGCCGTGCGCCAGCCCGATGAGGTCGCCGCCGACGCTGAGGCAGAGACCGATCGCCTCGTTTTCATGGGGCAGGTACGGTCGCCCTGCCGGGGCGCTGCCCGAGAGCTTCCTGCGCCGCGCGCGAACCTGCTCGGTTGAGCGACCAAGCCGCTCGGCGAGGACCCCGGCCGACAGACCAGCGACCGTTCCGGCCCTGAGCAGCGCCTCGTCCGTGCGTGACCAGGGCCCGGAACGACGTGGGGGTACCCCCAGGCTCCGTCGGCGAGCGACGACCGCGTCGGGCGTTCGTCCGAGCCGGCGGGAGATCTGCACGACGGACAGCCGGTCAGCGTAGAGCCGGCGAAGTAGCCGGTCCTCGGCCGTGCGCCAGCGCCGAGCCAGCGCTCACCCCGAGCAGGACGGTGGGCTGAGCCGAGGTGGCGAGCCCATCTCAGGCAGCCTCGTTGCGGTAGTAAGCGACGTTCAGCTCGATGTAGTGCCGCCATTCCTCGGGAACCTGATCCTCGGCGAAGATCGCATCGACCGGGCACGCCTCGACGCAGGCGTCGCAGTCGATGCATTCCTCGGGGTCGATGTAGAGCATCTCGGCCAGCTCGTAGCCCGGCTCGTCGGGAGTGGGGTGGATGCAGTCGACTGGACAGACCTCAACACACGAGTTGTCCATGACCCCGATGCACGGCTCGGCGATTACGTATGTCACGGGGCGGGCGTCCTCTGAGGAGTTTTGCGATCCAGACTAGAAAAATACCAGGGCGACTTTAGCGAGTGCGACTATGAGAAACTCTCGCTCGTGGCTTCGGGTGGGTCAGACAGTCCGGGTGACGTGCTGGCTCAGCCATCGCGCGCGCGACTGTTCGCTCACTTGGCGGCCCTCGGCCGCCCGGCAGGGACCAATGAGCTCGCAGCGGAACTGGGGCTTCATCCCAGCGGTGTGCGCGTTCATCTCGAGCGGTTGCGCGCCGGTGGGCTGGTCGTTCGCGAGCGCGTGCCGCAGAAGATCGGGCGGCCACGGGACAGCTGGTCGATCGCCCCCGACGCGCTTCCCTCCGGGGAGCCACGGGATGCCTACCCCCGGCTGGCGCGCTGGTTGGCGCGCAGCATTCCGGCGCGCCCGGGACGGCTTCGCGAGGTGGAGCACGCCGGACGGGAGCTCGGACGCGAGCTTCAACCGACCCGAGGCCAGGCCGCGGCCGAGGAGTCGATGGGCCGGGCCCTCACCGCCCTGGGCTTCGCTCCCCAGCGCGAGTGGGCAAAGACAGGACGAGTCGTGTTCAGGCTCGGGAACTGCCCCTATCGCGAGGCGGTCCGCGACAACCAGCCCGTCGTCTGTGCCCTGCACCGCGGGCTTACCCAGGGACTTCTAGACCAGCTGAACCCGGCGGCGCGGCTGACGGACTTCGTCCCCAAAGATCCCGACCGCGCCGGGTGCCTGATCGAGGTCGAGGGCTTCGAGCGAACGTGAGCGAGCGAGGCCGACAGCCACGAGCCTACTTTTGCGAGGCGATCTGTGAAAAGCTGTTGACGATGGATAGCCAGCAGCCTTCAGCCGTGACCGAATCTTGAGGAGCTGGGATCTGAAGGCGGTCGACCTCCGCCCCCACGCACCGGAGATCCTCTCCAGCACCGACGACGCTCGTGCGGTCGCGCTGGAGATCCCGGAGGGCGAGAGCCTCCAGAATCACCAGGTGCACGAGCGGGCGTGGGTCAGCGTGATCGACGGGGAGGTGGAGATCACGACCACCGGTGGAGAGACGGTGGCGGGCGGGAGCGGCCTGATGGTGGAGTTCGCGCCCGGTGAGCGCCACGCCGTCCGCGCTCTGACAAAGGCCCGGCTGTTGCTGCTGCTAACCCCCTGGCCGGGCGACGGCCATCCGGGGACGATGCCGCTCAGCGACAAGGCCACGGTCAGGCTGCGCGCCGCCGAGCACAGGGCGGGCCCGTGAGCACTGTCGGTGGGACAAGCTCGGCGTACGGGCGGCGTGGTCGCGCCGCGCCCTGCCCGTTCGGGCAAATTAGGGATGGCTGAGCGCGGCTGCGTTCGGAGCATGTAGGTCGGTGAGCGTCAGCAAGCGAACCTCGCACGGGCGGTCAGGGAGCTCGGATCATCGTGACCGGAACCCGCTGCTCGAGGCGCACCGGTTTCTGCGTCGCGGGCCGGTGTCGGCGGAGGGGTGGAGCCAGCTGGTGGCGAAGGATCGCGCGTGGGAGCGCTCGTACCGCGGGCGGTGGGCGCATGACAAGGTGGTGCGCTCGACGCATGGCGTGAACTGCACGGGGTCGTGCTCGTGGCAGGTGTTCGTCAAGGACGGTTTGATCACGTGGGAGTCGCAGGCGACGGACTATCCGTCGATCGGCGCGGAGACTCCCGAGTACGAGCCGCGCGGGTGTCCGCGTGGGGCGTCGTTCTCGTGGTACACGTACTCGCCGCTCCGGCTCCGCTACCCGTACGTGCGGGGGAGCCTGATCGAGATGTTCCGCGAGGCCAGGGCGCGGCTGGGCGACCCGGTCGATGCGTGGGCTGAGATCGTCGACGACCCGGAGCGGTCGGGGCGCTATAAGCGTGAGCGTGGGAAGGGCGGGTTCGTGCGCGCCTCGTGGGAGGAGGTGGTCGAGTTGATCGCGGCGGCGCACGTGCACACGATCAAGCGCTTTGGCCCGGATCGGGTCATCGGCTTCTCGCCGATCCCGGCGATGTCGATGGCCTCCTATGCAGCGGGCACGCGGTTTCTGTCGCTGATCGGCGGGGTGATCCTGTCGTTCTATGACTGGTATGCGGACCTGCCGCCGTCCTCGCCGCAGGTATTCGGCGATCAGACCGACGTGCCGGAGTCCGGGGACTGGTTCAACGCCGATTACCTGATCATTTGGGGGACGAACCTGCCGACAACCCGCACGCCGGATGCGCATTTCATGGTCGAGGCGCGCTACCGCGGGCAGAAGGTCGTCGTGGTATCGCCCGACTACGCGGAGCACACGAAGTTCGCCGATCACTGGCTGGCGGCCGAGCCGGGGTCAGACGGCGCGCTGGCGATGGCGATGGGCCACGTGATCCTGCGCGAGTTCTACGTCGAGCGCGAGACTCCGTACTTCCGCGACTACGCTCGGCAGTTCACGGATCTGCCGCTGTTGGTCACGCTGCGCGAGCGAGACGGCGCGTACGTGCCCGACCGGCTGCTGCGAGCATCCGACCTCGGTAGCGTGCAGGCCGCCCAGGAGCAGGCCGAGTGGAAGACCGTCGTCCTGGATGAGCGGACGGGCGAGCCGGTGGTACCGAACGGCTCCGTGGGGCATCGCTACGCCGCCTCGGACGAGGGGCGCTGGAACCTCCGCCTGGACGGGATCGAGCCGGCGCTGACCCTGCTCGACCTGGCACAGGAGCGTATTGCGGTTGACCTACCGCGCTTCGATGTCGGCGAGGGCGAGGGCGGCGGGATCGTGCATCGGGGCGTGCCGGCGATGCGGATCGGTGGACAGCTAGTCACGACGGTGCTCGACCTGGCGCTCGCGCAGTACGGCGTCGGGCGTGACGGGCTGCCGGGCGACTGGCCGTCGGGCTACGACGACGCCGAACAGCCGTGCACCCCGGCGTGGCAGGAGCAGATCACCGGCGTCGACCGCCATTTAGCCGCGCGCGTTGCGCGCGAGTTCGCGCGCAACGCTGAGGTGACCGAGGGGCGCTCGATGATCTGCATGGGCGCCGGGACGAACCACTGGTTCCATTCCGATCAGGTCTACCGCACGTTCCTTGCGCTGGTGATGATGTGCGGCTGCGAGGGCCGCAACGGTGGCGGCTGGGCGCACTACGTCGGGCAGGAGAAGGTCAGGCCGCTGACGGGCTGGCAGACGATGGCGTTCGCGCTCGATTGGGTGCGCCCTCCCCGGCACCAGTCGGGCACGCCGTTCTTCTACCTTGCGACCGACCAGTGGCGCTACGAGCGGATCCAGCCCGAGCACCTGGCTTCACCGCTGGGTCGCGGGTTGCTCGCCGGTCGCCACATCGTCGACGTGAACGCGCTCGGCGCACGGCTGGGGTGGCTGCCGTCGTATCCGAGCTTCGATCGCTCAACGCTCGAGCTGGTCGAGGAGGCCGAGCGCGAGGGGATCCCGGCCGCCGACTATGTGGTGCGCGAGCTGCGCGAAGGCCGGCTGCGGTTCGCGTGCGAGGACCCCGACGCACCAGACAACCATCCGAAGGTCTTGACGGTGTGGCGCTCGAACCTGCTGGGCTCCTCTGGCAAGGGGCACGAGTACTTCCTCAAGCACCTGCTCGGGGTCCCGGACAGCGCAGTGCGCGCGGAGGAGACCCCGCCGGAGCTGCGCCCGCGCGAGGTGGTCTGGCGCGACGAGGCGCCGGAGGGGAAGCTCGACCTTCTGACGACGATCGACTTCCGGATGACCTCGAACGCGCTGTTCTCCGATGTCGTGCTGCCAGCGGCCACGTGGTATGAGAAGTACGATCTCTCCTCGACCGATCTGCACCCGTTCGTGCACACCTTCAACGAGGCGATCCCGCCGCCATGGGAGGCGAAGTCGGACTGGGAGGCGTTTCACCGGATCGCGATCGAGTTCTCGCGGCTGGCCGAGCGCCACCTCGCCACCCGCAAGGATCTGGTCGCCGCGCCGCTGTTGCACGACAGCCCGGACGAGATCGCCCAGCCGCTGGGCGAGGTCCGCGACTGGAGGGCCGGGGAGTGCGAGCCGGTTCCCGGGCGGACGATGCCCAAGCTGCTGGTGCTCGAGCGCGACTACCCGCACGTGGCGGAGCGCTGGGCGGCGCTCGGACCGCTCCTTGAGGAGCTCGGCAGCCAGACCAAGGGCGCGGCCTGGAAGCCGACGGAGGAGGTCGCCGAGCTGCGCGCGAAGAACGGCGCGGTCCGCGGCGGGGTGGCCGATGGGCGGCCGTCGCTTGCCCGAGTCGAGCAGGCGTGCGAGGCGATCCTTGCGCTGTCGGGCACGTGCAACGGCCGGCTCGCCGTGGAGGGGTTTCGCTCGATGGAGGCGCGCACCGGGGTGCCGCTCTCTGATCTGGCCGAATCTCGGGCTGGTGACAGGATCACGTTCGCCGACGCGCAGGTGCAGCCGCGGACGGTGATCACATCGCCTGAGTGGTCGGGGATCGAGGCGCACGGGCGCCGCTACGCGCCGTTCACGACCAACACCGAGCGCTCCAAGCCGTGGCACACGCTCTCGGGTCGCCAGCACTTCTACCTCGATCACTCGTGGATGCTCGAGCTCGGCGAGGGTCTGCCGGTGTTCCGCCCGCCGCTTCATCATCGCGCGATCTTCGGCGACCAGGGCGCTCAGGACGGGTCGGGGCGCGCGGAGCTGACGCTGCGCTACCTGACGCCGCACTCGAAGTGGTCGATCCACTCCGAATACCAGGACAACATTCACATGCTGACGCTGTTCCGCGGGGGAGGAATGTTGTGGGTCAGCCGCGAGGACGCCGAGGCGCTCGAGATAAAGGACAACGATTGGGTCGAGGCGTACAACCGCAACGGCGTGGTCGCGTGCCGCGCGACCGTCTCGCACCGGATCCCGCAAGGGACGTGCCTGATGTATCACGCCAAGGACCGGCACCTCAACGTGCCCCTCACGGAGCTTCAGGGAAGGCGCGGCGGGACGGACAACTCGCTGACGCGGATCGTGATGAAGCCGACCCACTTCATCGGCGGCTACGCGCAGCTTTCTTTCGGCTTCAACTACTACGGGCCGACCGGCTCGCAGCGCGACGAGGTCACCGTGCTGCGCAAGCGAGAGAGCGAGGTGCGTTTCCAGTGAAGGTCCGCTCGCAGGTTGGGATGGTGATGGCGCTTGACAAGTGTATCGGCTGCCACACCTGCTCGGTCACGTGCAAGCAGGTCTGGACCAACCGGCCGGGCGCCGAGTACATGTGGTTCAACGACGTCGAGACCAAACCCGGTCTGGGTTACCCGAAGCGCTGGGAGGACCAAGAGAAGTGGCGCGGCGGCTGGGAGCTTGACCGCAAGGGCAGGCTGCGGCTGAAGGCCGGCGGGCGGCTGAAGAAGCTCGCGAGCATCTTCTACAACCCGGAGCTGCCCGAGATCGACGACTACTACGAGCCCTGGACCTACGACTACGAGAAGCTGATCACCTCGCCGCTCTCAGAGCACGACCCGGTCGCCCGCGCGCGCTCGCAGCTCACCGGGCGCGAGATGGAGAAGATCCAGTGGGGTCCGAACTGGGACGACAACCTCGCCGGCACCGCCGAGCGGATCGACGAGGACCCGCTGACGATGGGTCTACAGGAGAAGCTGCGGGCCGAGTACGAGCAGGCGTTCATGTTCTACCTGCCGCGGATCTGCGAGCACTGCCTGAACCCCTCGTGCGTCGCCTCGTGCCCGTCGGGCGCGATGTACAAGCGCGAAGAGGACGGGATCGTGCTGGTCGACCAGGCCAAGTGCCGTGGCTGGCGCTTCTGCGTGTCGGGTTGCCCGTACAAGAAGGTGTACTTCAACCACCGCACCGGCAAGGCCGAGAAGTGCACGCTCTGCTACCCGCGAATCGAGGCCGGACTGCCGACGATCTGCTCCGAGACCTGCGTCGGTCGGATCCGCTATCTGGGGATCGTGCTCTACGACGCCGACCGCGTCGAGCGGGCCGCGTCAGTGCCCGACCCGAAACAGCTGCTCGAGGCCCAGCGCGAGGTGTTCCTCGACCCCGCGGACCCTGATGTGCGCCGCCAGGCGCACCGCGACGGGATTCCCGACGACTGGATCGACGCCGCGCGCCGCTCCCCGGTGTACGCGCTCGCCCACCGCTACCGCGTCGCGCTGCCGTTGCATCCCGAGTACCGGACGCTGCCGATGGTCTGGTACGTGCCGCCGCTCTCGCCGATCGTCAACGCGCTGGAGACCGATGGCTACGAGGCTGATCCCGACGACGTGTTTCCGGCGATCGACGCGATGCGCATCCCAGTCGAGTACCTCGCCAACCTGCTCTCCGCCGGCGATAGCGAGGTGATCCGCGGGGTACTCCGGCGGCTGGCGGCGATGCGCGGCCACATGCGCAAGCGGGAGGTCCTCGGCGAGCACGACGAGGCGATCGCCACCGCCGCCGGGATGACCGTCGAGGAGGTCGAGGATATGTACCGGCTGTTGGCGATCGGCAAGTACGAGGATCGCTACGTGATCCCCAAGGCCCACGCCGAGCTCGGCGAGCGGCTGCTCGAGCAGCAGGGGGAGTGCGGGCTTGACTTCGAGGGAGGCCCCGGGAACTGCGGCATGATCGCCGACCCCACCCCCGACTACGGGCGCTTCATGCTCACCGAGGAGCCGCCCGAGCTCGACATCATCCAGATTGCCGAGCAACGCAACGGAGGCTCAGGGTGAGGCGCCGAGGGCAAGCCGAGCACGCGACGGTCTACAAGCTCTGTTCGCTCGCGCTGCAGTACCCCGACGAGGAGCTCGTCGCCGGCCGTGAGCAGCTTGCGGCAGTCGCCGCTGGGCTCGCAGACGAACCCCCGGCCGCGTCACTCAAGCAGTTCTTCGCCTGGTTCACGTCCGCTGCGCCGCTCGAGCTTGCCCAGCACTACGTGCGGACGTTCGATCTGCACAAGCGTTGCGCGCTCTACCTGACGTTCTACTCGCTCGGTGACCGCCGCGACCGCGGGCTGGCGCTGCTGCGGCTGCGTAAGCTCTACCGCGCCGCCGGCCTGCCACAAGAGGGCTCAGAGCTGCCCGACTACCTGCCGGTGATGCTCGAGTTCGCCGCCGCGGCCGCGCCCGGCCAGGGCGAGCTCGTCCTGCGCGAGCATCGCGCCGCGATCGAGCTGATCCGGCTCTCGCTGCACGAGCAGCGAAGCCCGTACGTCCACGTGCTCGACGCCGTCTGCGAGCAGGTCGGTGGGCTCTCAGCCGGCGAGCGGCTGAGCCTCGACCGGCTGATCGCCCAGGGGCCGCCACAGGAGCTGGTCGGGCTCGAGCCGTTCGCCCCACCGGAAGTCATGCCCAGCACCGGAGCGCGCCGATGACCACCACCGACATCTTCCTGTGGATCGTGATCCCGTATGTCGCGATCGCGATCTTCGTCCTCGGGCATATCTGGCGCTACCGCCGCGACCAGTTCGGCTGGACCAGCCGCTCCAATCAGCTGCTCGAGCGGCGGCTGCTCAAGTGGGGCAGCCCGCTGTTTCACTACGGCGCGCTCGCGGCGATCGGCGGCCACATCCTCGGGATCCTGATCCCCAAGAGCGCGACCAACGCCGTCGGGATCCACGAGCACGCCTACCACCTGATCTCGGCGGTCGCAGGCACGATCGCCGGCGTGGCGGCGCTGGCAGGCCTGCTGATCCTGATCTACCGCCGCGCGCGCGTGCGACGGATCGCGGTCACCACCTCCTACGTCGACCTGCTCGTCTACTCGCTGCTGCTGTTCGTGATCGGCCTGGGCATGGTCGACACCGTCTTCCACAACGCGCTCGGCTCAGGCAACGGATACGACTACCGCCACACCGTCTCGATCTGGTTCCGAGGCGTGTTCGCGCTCCAGGACCACGCCCAGCTGATGGCCTCCGCGCCGCTCGTCTACCAGCTCCACACCCTGTCGGCATGGGCAATCCTTGCGCTGTGGCCGTTCAGCCGCCTGGTGCACGCTTGGAGCATCCCGCTGCAGTACATCGGGCGCCCATACATCCTCTACCGCCGCCGCTACCAGACCGTACGCTGATGCAGGCCGAGCGGGACCGGCTGACCGGCCTGCGGAGCCGGGTGCTCGACGCGGTCCCGCCCGCCTCGGGGGCGGTCGTGATGGGCACCGGGATCGTCTCGATCGCGCTGCTGCTCGACCACCGAAGCACCCTCTCGAACATTCTCTTGGCGCTCGATGCGGCGATCTGGATCGCCCTGGCGGGTCTTCTGCCCGCCCGCGCCCTTGCCGACCCAGCCCGATTCAGAGCCGACATCCGCCACCCCACCGCGCTGACCTCGATCGCCGGTACGGGAGTGCTCGGCACCCGGCTGACGCTGCTCGGTTGGGACTGGGCGGGCGCGATCCTGCTCATCATCGCGCTGGCCATCTGGCTCGGCCTCGTACCCCAGGTGCTCGGCCACTGGCAGGTGCCGACGATCGGCGCCTCGTTCATCCTCACCGTGGCCACCGAATCGCTCGCGCTGCTTGGGGCGTCGCTGGCCTTCGGCGAGCGCACCGTCTGGCTCCTATACGCCTCGCTCGTGCCCTTCTGCCTCGGCCTCGGCTTCTACGCCTTCGTGCTGCGCCGCTTTGAGTTCCGCCAGCTCGCGGTCGGGACCGGCGACCACTGGGTTACCGGGGGCGCGCTGGCCATCTCCACCATCACCGCCGGGCGGATCGCCCTGGCCGCGCAGCGCACCGGCGCCCTCTCCGGGGCGCTTGGCTCGCTGAAGACCATCTCGGTGGTGCTGTGGTGCCTGACCATGGCGTGGCTGCCGGCGCTGGTGATCTACGAGGCGCTGCGCCCCCGGCTGCGTTACAGCGTCCGCCGCTGGTCGACCGTGTTCCCCGTTGGCATGTACGCCGCCTGCAGCTTCATCGTCGGTGCCGTCACACACACCGCTGGGATCACCGACTTCGCCCGTGTGTGGGTGTGGGTCGGGCTCGCACTGTGGGTGATCGTGTTCGCCGGGATGCTCCGTCGGGGGCCGAGACTCGTCCACGGTGAGCCGTGATTCGTCGAAGGATCGAGTTGCTCCTGGTTTTTCCAAATCTGAGTGGGTAAACTCAGTCGGCGATGGATGCTCCGTTCGTCATCGACTCGGACGACGTGCTTGCCCAGCCCACTAGGGCACGGCTGTTCGCGCTGCTCGGAGAGCTCAAGCGGCCGACCGGGACGGTCGAGCTCGCGGAGCGCTTGGAGCTGCATCCCAACGGCGTGCGTATCCACCTCGAGCGGATGGAGCAAGCTGGCCTGGTGGAGCGAGCTCGGGTCCGCGACAGGCGCGGGCGGCCACCGGACGCATGGACGATCTCCGCCGACGCCCGTCCCGGCGGGAGTGATCCGCGGGCCTATCAGGATCTGGGCCGGTGGCTGGCCCGAGTCCTCGAAGCGCGCCCGCGCGGACTGCGCGGCATCGAGGAGACCGGACGCCAGATCGGCCGCGAGCTTGCCCCCGAGGACACGACCGCCAACGGTGGCGCCTTCCAGGCCTCGCTGACCGCGCTCGGGTTCCAGCCCGTCGCCCAGCCGCACGAGGACGGCGTCACCTACTGCCTGCGCAACTGCCCCTACCGCGACGCGGTGCGCGAGAACCAGCCGGCCATCTGCGCGCTACACAAAGGGATCACCCGCGGGCTGCTCGACGTGCTCGCCCCGAAGGCCAAGCTCTCAGGCTTCGTGCCCCACGACCCCGACCGAGCGGGCTGCCTGATCGAGCTGCGCCGCCTGAGCACGCCGGCCAAGTAAGCGCCCGATCGCCAGAGCCCGATCAAGCCGCGGCGAGGAGGCGCAGCCGACGGGGAAGCGATCGATTCCGGGAATTAGTTCGCCTTGGACAAGGATCAGTGTCCCGATTCAACGGTCTCCTCGTAACCGCCCAGAGACCCGCATTCACGACGCGACAGGCATCCAGACGCCATCGGCGCCGTCCTCGTTTGCGCGGAAGCCAGGGACCGCAGTCCCGGCAGGTTCGATGGACTGATACCTAGGAGGCTGGTGTCAAACACCCGTTCCGAGAGCGGTGAGAATGAGTCTCGAAAAACGAGCCTCTGAGAACCCGTCTCCGGCCCTCCGAACGACCTCCGCGACTGATTTGGTTCCCGAAAACGCGGCGGTTTCGCACAGGCAAATCGAGACGTCATAAAAAACACCAACCTCCTAGGCACGCAGGCTCGGTGAGCTGCGTGCGCACTGCGCGAGAAGCGAACGAGCGGCCGATCATGAGCTCACTGCTGGATTCACGAAGGCCGGGCTGTGTGAGCCGCTGACTCGCCGCCGGCCCAGACTTCCCCTTCGGGGGGCGGAGCGCGGCAAGCAGCAGCCGGTCGCTGACGGCCGGTGCGGCGACGAAGCAGCAGCGGAGGCCCTGCCTACCTGGAGGCGAGTCGGGCGGCACGCGCTGGCTGATGCCCTGTCGTTCGCGCACAGCAGCGGCGTCTCGCATTCTCACGGCTAGGCTCCCGTTGTGCCTAAGAAGGTGTTTTGGAAGGGTCATTGACGCTTGTTCTTGGATGACCAGGGTTTCGGGCCGGGTGGGGGTGCGAGGCGGTTGAGCATCAGCCCTACCATCGCCCATTTGATCATCGCTTCGTGGGTTTCGGGGAGGCGTTCGTAGTCGCGCACGAGTCGTCGCCAGCGCAGCAGCCAGGAGAAGGTGCGCTCGACCACCCAGCGGCGGGGCAGCACCGCGAAGCCGAGCTGATCGACGGGCTTCTTGACCACCTCGACGACGATGTTCCAGGCGCTCTTGGCGGTCGCGATCAGCTGTCCTTGGTAGCCGCCGTCGGCAAAGATATGGCGCACCGAGGCGAGCGCACGGTGCAGGCGCTTGAGGATCCCGCGGCCACCGTCGCGGTCCTGGACCGAGGCCGCGCTGACCATCACCACGAGCAGCAGCCCGATCGTGTCGCACACGATGTGGCGCTTGCGACCGTTGATCTTCTTGCCCGCGTCGTACCCGCGCGTGGCCTTGGGGACAGTGTCGGCGCCCTTGACCGACTGCGAGTCCACGATCCCTGCCGACGGCTCAGGGTTGCGCCGCTCATGCTTGGTCCGCACCTGCTCGCGCAGCGCATCGTGGATACGGTCCAGCGTGCCGTCCTTGCCCCAGTCGCGGAAGTACCCATAGACGGTCTCCCACGGCGGGAGGTCCTTGGGCAGCATCCGCCACGACCCGCCCGCGCGCACGTGGTAGAGGATCGCGCTGACGATCTCGCGCTTGGAATGCTTCGGCGGGCGACCCGTACCCGCGGCCGGCTCCGGCAACAGCGGCTCGATCAGCTCCCATTGCCGATCCGTCAAATCCGTCGGGTAGCGCCGCTTCGCCGCCACGACGAAGCAGTTCTACATAACACCGCCAAACCCTCCCTTTCAAAACACCTTCTAAGGGACGGCTAGAGGCGTTCAGCGATGGAGTGATCGCGATCCTGATCACGATCATGGTGCTTGAGTTACGCACCCCGGTCGGCACCTCTTGGCATGCGTTAGGACATGAGCTGCCGGTGCTCCTAGCCTACGCGCTCAGCTTCGTGTACCTCGGGATCTACTGGAACAACCACCACCACATGCTGGCCGCCGTCTCGCGAGTGACCGGCGGAGCGATGTGGGCCAACCTGCACCTTCTGTTCTGGCTGTCTTTGATTCCGTTCAGCACCGCGTGGATGAGCGAGCACCGGTTTCCGGCGGTCCCGACTGCGGTCTACGGGCATCGTTCTGCTTTGCGCCGCGATCGCCTACTACATCCTTCAGACGATGCTGCTCCGCGCCGGAGGCGAGAACTCCGTGCTTCGCACCGCCCTCGGTTCCGACGTGAAGGGCAAGATCTCGCCGCTCCTCTACTGCCTCGGGATCGGTTTGTCGTTTGCCGATCGCTGGATCGCCCTCGCCGTGTACGTCGGCGTGGCGCTGATGTGGCTAGTGCCCGACCGCCGCGTCGAACGCCACGTGAGCACTGTTCCCAGGAAGCCAACGGGATAGGCATACCCCGCGTGTCCACCACAGATTGCGGTGGGCAGCGCCGCCCCCGACAGAGCTTGACCACACCGGGCCGCCCTGGCCGCGAGCAGGCCTGCGGACGCCGACACGGTCCCTGAGTCAGACTGCTGTAGCGAAATACCCGCCCCACAAGACGCCCCGCTTTCTGGTGCGGAGCGGCTATTTCACCGTCCCGCGGGTGGCCACACAGCCATGACTACTTTCAGGAACCAGGAGCCCAGCCGGGGGGCGACCAGGCCAGAATCTCGCTGCCGCATCGGGTCAGCCGCCGGCCGCAGCGGAAGCCGGCGCAGCATGGCTGCAGGGGCGACGATGCAGCAGCGGTAACGAGCCGTTTCGGCCTACGTTCACGCTCGGGTTCACGGTATTGCGCAAACGCGGGTGCGTGGGCCTCATGCTCGCCGAGGGGCGCATGTGCCTATGTGGAGCCCGCGTCGGGCGAACCGCGCGGCGCTTCTGCGTCTCGATCGAACCGGGAGCCAGGTTGGTGGCCGCATGGCCGCGGTGTTCGAATCGCAGATGACTCGTTTGGCGGGCTTAGCCCGTTCGGACTAGGTCGTCGCCGTCGCGCGCGTGGACGGCGATCGCGTCTAGGCCTTCGACCTCACCGCGGACGTGCATACCATCGGAGTGATCACCTTCAGCGGTGACGCCGCCTGTGATTTCGATGCGTTCCACGTCGCCGTCGATCTCGACGCTGATCACGTTGTCGCCTGCGGTGCGGACCTGGCCGCCGACGACGATCTTGCCAACCTCAGCCCCAGGCTTGACGCTCAGAGCGATCGCCTTAAGCGACATCTGGACACCCTTCACCAGGCTTTGGCCCTCGCCCCCCTCGGTGCTCAGGTCGCCTGAGATTTCAAGGATCGGGAGGAGCTTCGAGACCTGCACCCCGACCGACCCGTCGCCGTGCGTGGCGATGGTTGCGAACGAGGCGTGGCGGAGGCTGCCGTCGTAGAGGTTGAAGCCACGCGCGCCACTGCCGAACGTCTGGATCGGGGCCTTCACATCGAGACGATCGATCGCGCCGAAGTTGACGAAGCCGATCCCGCTCCGACCGTTGGATGTGACTGGGGCCGTCGCGGTCCAATTCACGACCTCGCCCCAGTTGTCCAGCACCATGTCATTCTGGCCGTTGGTCGTCACCGGCCCGGCGTTGACGACCTCCTCCACCACGGCCCCCGAGATCACGAACACGCCGCCGCTGATCAGATCAGGGGTGCCGACTGGGATCCCGCCGTTGGTGTGGATCTCGCCGGTACGCAGCAGCGACACCTTGATCGTGCCGCCATCGGCGACCCCGTCCCAATCACCGTGACCGCCGACGAACACGCCGCTGCCGCGCACAGGCGTATCGGCGGATCCGACGGCGATGTCGAGCAACTCAGCAGTCAAGATCACCCCAGGGTCACGCTGGCGGTTCCAGAGGGTGAACGCTCCTGTAGCGCCTCGACGCCGAACCCGCGCGGACGCTCGATCCGACCACGAACGTCCGCCCGAACGACGTGAAGCCCGTCGACCACGATATGGCCAGCCCGTACCGCGTCAGACGCAAAGAGGAACACCTGGCCGGCCGTTCGCACGCCACGTAGTGTCAGCGTGCCGAGATCGGCGACCGAGGTGTCATTGAGGATCGCAACCTCGTCATCCTCAGTCAGAATCGTAACGCCTTCGAGTTCGTTATCCCGGGTCAGACGGACGCCCTTAGCGCCGAACGACAGCGTGCCACCGTGGAGCGTCATCCCGGGTCGCAGCGTGATCATCGGCATGCCGCTCAGGTGGCCCTGAACCTCGATCTCGTCCGCGTCCGAGTCCACCGCGTCGATCAGCTCCTGTGCGCTCCGCACGACCTGCCTCATCCCTAGCTCCTCTAGTCGAACTCGACGCGCCGCGCTACCGCACGTGGGTACGGGGAGACTACCCGCACCACGCTGCCCGAGACGACCACCCGGGCGGCGTCCGCGCCGACCCAGGCTTCTGGATCGGGCTAGACGCAGAAGCGCCGCCCGGTTCGCCGGACACCGAGCTCTGCATAGGGACTGGTCGCGGCGGTCGGCGACGGTGCAGTCGCGAGCCGACTTGCGCCATGTGCGAGAAACGAGCGTCGAATCGGCCAGGAAGCTCACTTCTCGTTTCACGAACAAGCGGCACTCTGGAACGCCTCCGTCGCGCGCCTCGAGACGACTGCTTTCGGACAGAAGCAGCGACGCCCCTCGAGCGTCAGGCCACACGTCTCCTGACGATCGCTTTTCTTCTTCGTCCGTCGCGCGCGTCACGATCGCCTTGGCGACGGAGCGATCGTTCGCCTCCGGCAGCGCCCGCGACCTGCCGGCAGCCACGCTCACGCGATCGCTGGGGATGAGAGCTGAGCCGGCGGCGCTGTTCTAGTCCGACAACCGAGTCGAGGCCCTCGTCCGGCCGCGAGGGAGGCGGCGGCTGCCGCGGCGCGCGGAGGGCACCGTCGGTTCCAACGCCGCCTCCCGCTGGGGTACTCCCGATTTGACGACGCGCGTCCGGGCCGTCGCCAAATCGGGAGTGGGAACTGCGCCGGTCAGGACCAGTCGCTGGGATTGGGATGGCCCTTTGGGATGCGCGCTCTCCTGGGCGGCACATGTTGGCGCCGGCCTAACCAAAGACAACGGTCGGGCACACGGCTTCCGGCGCAGGCTTCCAAATCGCTTCCATAGCGAGGAGTCCGATTCCCCTTGCGCGCGAGTAACCCGTCGAGATCCCAGCGTAACGGGCGATCAGAGAGTGGGCGATCCTGGACTCGAACCAGGGACCTCTTCCTTATCAGGCAACATTCAGCACGGCACGCCAGGACACGACAGGGCACCGTAGAGCAAGAAATTCCCGCACGTGAGTGCCTTTCGGCCGCGGACTGTGTGTCCGGCTGTGTCCCTGTTCGCCATCTTGGTGTGTCCGGAAAGTGTCCGCGGCTTGAAGCTGTCGCCAATGCTGGTTGACGAGCTCCGAAGCTGGGGCAGGGGAAAACGGGTACGACGGTCAGCGCGGCGCTAGGTGAAGGCGTCGAGCGGACGGTGGCGTGCTGGGCGTGAAAGAGGGAGAAGCGTTGACGCTCAGCACCGTCCCACCAACGAAGAATCTTCAGGTCGCATAGATTACGCGGGCGGCAGGCTGCGTCTTACTCGGATGTTGGGCACATCGCGGAGGGAAAGGGGCCACTCCATGCACTTCCGCTGCCGCCGCGTCAATTTCGATCACGTCCGACCAAGGAGAACTCATGCATCTCACACAAGCTGCCGGGCACGATCGCCTCGTCCGGGGCGCTTCAAAGCACGGCGTTCGGGGTCTGGCGGTCCGATGGGCCGCTTGCCTGCTACCGCCGTGTTGGTCCTCGGCGTCGGGGCGCTGGCGGGTCCCGCCGTTGCGACGCCCAATAGTCACGCCACCAGCTACAACTTTCGCAAGCTGAACAACAACAAGGACGTCACGTTCAACCAGTTGCTCGGGGATCTACCGTCGCGGCGTGATCGCCGGGTATTTCGGGTCCGGGGCGCAGGGCCACCCGAGCAAGGGCTACCTGCTCTATCCGCCGTACAAGCAGCCTAACTATCTGAATGAGAACTTCCCCCACTCGGTGCAGACGCAGGTCACCGGCCTCAACAACCGCGGGGTCACGGTCGGGTTCTGGTCAACGATGAACAACGCGAACCTGGTCAATGACAACTTCGGGCTCTACAAGATCGGGCGTAAGTTCTACAACGTCAACTCGCCTCTCACCGCCCCGGCGACCTCCACAACCCAACCCGTGAACCAGCTGCTGGGCGTCAACGACAGCGACATCGCGGTCGGCTTCTACAACGACGCCATGGGGAACGCTCACGGCTACACGTACAACATCCCGAAGAAGCGCTTCCACGACATCACGATCTCCGGAGCCACCAGCTTGACGGCCGCGGCGATCAACGACCACAACGACATCGCCGGCTTTGAGACCAACGCGGCGGGCCTGGTCGAGGGGTTCCTCATGAGCGGTCACGGTAAGCTCACGACCCTGGCGTTCTCGGGGGCGACGATGACCCAGGCATTCGGCGTCAACGACAACGACCAGGTCGTCGGCGTCTACCAGTTGGGCAGTGGCAGCACCGCCACGTTGCATGGGTTCACCTGGACCGCCAAGCACGGGTTCCAGACCGTCGATGACCCCCACGGGGTCGGCACCACCACCGTCAACGGCGTCAACAACAAGGGCCAACTAGTCGGCTTCTACGTCGACAGCGCCGGCAACACCGACGGGATGCTCGCCACCCCCCGCCACTAGCCAAACCACACCAACCCCGAAACCGCGACGAGACCGGGCCGCCACACCGCGGCCCGGTCTCACGCCAACGCCGCTCCCGCCTTGGCTGAAGAGGCGCTCATCTCCGACCTGGGTAGTCAGCGCAGCGACGGCGGCGCAGCCAGATTGCCGGCGTGACCCGCAACCGGTTCCATGAGCGGCGCCCTGAAGAAATCCGGGAATCTGCGCGCGTGACGGAGCAGATGGGGTTCGCGGCTCTTGTGCTCGCCGCCAGAAGGAGTAGCGCAGGAAGACGCCTCGGCTGCTCGATGACGCCTGGAGGGAGATCGGCAGCACCATCGGCGGGGCCGGCAACCAGTTCACATCCGCTGCTGGTGCTGGCGGTATGCTTCGCGTGGGGTCCGAGTTGCAGATCGAGCACACCAGGACGAATCCCAAGAGCCAGGCGCTAGCAGGGGCAAACGCGACGCGAAGCGGGACTCGAATCCGCGACCTCCGGCGTGACAGGACGGCGCGCTCTTTCGCGATGGCAGACCCCAGCTTGGGGTGCGCCCAGGCGCGCGCCCCAGAGGGACGCCGGTCCTTTCTTCGCACATCGCTTCCGCCGCGCTTTCCGGATCCTCCGAGGAACCCGCTCGATCCTGATGCACCCCTGGTGCACCCTAAGAGCAGGCGCGGCAGCTCTGGCGGCGCCGGCGCCTCGTTGGAAAAGTAGCCGCTAAGCAGGCCTTTCGTTGGGATGGGCGGTACTGGCTCGAACCAGTGACCCCCTGCTTGTAAGGCAGGCGCTCTACCAGCTGAGCTAACCGCCCTGCGGGTGATGGTACTTAGAGAGCGTCTCAGAGCCCCGCACGTCTCGGGCTCCGGCGGCGGCGACCCGGCATGGGGTGCCGTTAGGATGGCCGGAAGCAATGGAGCTGGGCATCGCGGGGAAGGTTGCGCTCGTTACCGGAGCCTCGAAGGGGCTCGGGTTCGGTGTCGCGCAAGCGCTCGCACAGGAGGGGAGCAGGGTCGCGATCTCGTCCCGCTCGCAGTCCAGGATCGACGCCGCGGCGAGACGGATTGGCGCGCGCGGGTTCGTTCACGACGCGACAAACATCGAGGCTGCGCCTGACCTCGTGCGCGACGTGGAGGATGCGCTCGGTCCGGTGGACATCCTGATCGCCAACAGCGGCGGCCCACCGGCGAGTCCAGACGCGCTCTCGTTTACGCTCGAGCAGTGGCGCGAGGCCTACGATCTGCTCCTGCTCGGGGTGGTTTCGCTGATCGAGGCCGTGCTGCCCAGGATGCGCGAGCGGGGGTGGGGCCGGATCGTTTCGATCTCCTCCAGCGTCGTGCGGGAACCGAGCCCGGTGCTCGTCCTATCGGCCGCTCATCGAGCCGGGTTGCTCGCGGCACTGAAGACGATCTCCAAGCAAGTGGCGGCCGACGGGGTCACGATCAACACCCTGCTCCCGGGAGTGATCGCAACCGATCGAGCCCGGGAGCTTGGACTCGACAACGCAGAGCGGCTTCGCAGCGTACCGGCGGGCGGCTCGGCACGGTCGAGGAGTTCGCGGCGGCGGCGGCCTTCCTGTGTTCGGGTCGAGCGGCCTACATCACGGGCACGACGCTGCTCGTCGACGGCGGCGCGACGAGCAGCGTGTGAACGGCATTCCTACGCGCACTTAGTATGGTCGGCCGATGAGCGCTCGCTCGATCGATCCGCAGCAGGCCGTAGCTGCTGTCCGGCGGACCCTGTCGCGCGCGCCCAACCAGCTCGCGGATTCTGTCGGCCGGATCGTGCGCAATGCGCCCGACGAGCGACTCGCGCAGGTGATGCGCAGCCCCGCCCGGCGCGCTGTGCTCGAGGGCATCTTCTGGCAGATGCCCCAGTACATCGATCGCACGCTAGCTCGGGGCGTGAACTCGTCGGTCCGCTGGTGCATCACTGGGCGCACCGATGGCGGAACCGACATCTACCAGCTCGAGATCGAGGAGGGTAGTTGCCGCGTGATCCGCGGCTCGAGTGCTCGAGACGCAGGGCTCACGATCACGCTCGACGCCGCGGAGTTCTTGAGGCTCGCGACGGGCGGCTCGGACCCGATGCGCGCCTACTTCACTGGCCGGGTGATGCTGACCGGCGATGTGATGGTGGCCGCGAAGCTCGCGTCCCTGCTTCGTATCCCGGTGCCCAGCCGCGGGAAGCCGGACTCGGGAAACATGCGACAAGCCTGAGTGCAGGCGGCGGTCGGGTAGGTGGCATCGCCGGACGGCTCAGGAGCGCCGTAGGGCGGCCGAAGCGCCAGTACCCCCAGGGGGAATCGAACCCCCGCTACCAGCGTGAAAGGCTGGCGTGCTTACCTCTACACCATGGGGGCGGGAGAGGCCATTGTAGGCCGGGCGCGAGCGTCCCTGGTTTGGAGGCGGGCCCGGAATCGGCGGCGGCGAACGGCTCCGCTCCGGCGGCGAACGGGCCCGCTCCCGTGCCGAACGGCCCGCGCTCCCCAGCTACCCTGACGCCAGGGTCGCTAGCGTAACGGTAACGCACGAGCCTTTTAAGCTCTGAGATCCGGGTTCGAATCCCGGGCGGCCCACTGCGCAGCGCAGGCCCGATCGACGTGGGAACCGTCCCACTCGAGCTCTCGCGAGGGTCGCGAGTGGGATGTTTCCTGGGCCGCGGGCGGCGCCCCGCTCCACAGAGGTCAAACGGCCCCGAGTCTCAGCCCACGGCCGCCATCGCCTCAATTTCCACGAGCATCCGTGGGTCGATCAGGCCGGAGACCTCGACCATCGTCATGCACGGGCGAAGCTCGCCGAAGAACTCGCCGTGGGCGCGGCCGACTTCCTCCACGCGAGAGATGTCGGTGACGTAGACGCGATTGTCGATCACGTCGGCGAGAGAGGCGCCGGCCCGCGTCAGCTCGTGCTCGATCTTGTGCAGGATCGCGATCGTCTGCTCGTAGGGCGTCGCACCGAGCACGACGCCGTTCTCGTCGATCGAAGTCGTTCCTCCCACGAGCACCAGGCCCCCGGCGCGCACCACACGGCTGAACCCGAACGGCCCCTCGAACGGAGAGGGTGGATCTCCGCCCAAGCGCTTGATTGAGGGCCCGGAAGCGCTCAATGCCGAAAATGCCTGCGGCCCGTGAACACCATCACGGCGCCCGCCGCGTTGACTGCCTCGACGGTCTCGGCGTCGCGAACCGATCCGCCGGGCTGGATGATCGCGCTAACCCCGGCGTCGAGTCCCAGTTGGGGGGCGTCGGAGAACGGGAAAAATGCGTCGGACGCCATCACCGCGCCCACCAGCTCGGTCTGGGACTTCTCGATCGCCAGCCGAACCGAATCGACCCGGCTCATCTGCCCGGCGCCGATGCCCACGGTCGCAAGATCCTTGGCGAGCACAATCGCGTTCGATTTCACGTGCTTGCACACCTTCCAGGCGAACGACAGCTCACCCCACTCGGCCTCGGTCGGATGGCGCTCGGAGACGACCTCCATCTCTGCCCGGTCCTCATAGTCGAAATCACGATCCTGCACCAGCATGCCCCCGACCACTTGCCGCAGGTGCGGATCGATCATGTTCGCCGTCCGCCGTTCGCGGTCGTCGAGGATCCGCAGATTGGGCTTGCTCTCGAGAACCTCGAGCGCGTCCTCCTCGTACCCGCGCGCGAACAGGACCTCGACGAACTGGCCGACCAGAGCCTCAGCCAGCCAACGGTCGACCGAGCGGTTCAGGCAGATGACACCGCCGAACGCGGACATCGGGTCGCACGCAAACGCCCGCCGGTAGGCCTCCAGAGGCGTGGCTTCGACGGCGACGCCGCAAGGATTGTTGTGCTTGATGATCACGCACGCCGGAATCTGAAACTCGGCCAGCAACAACCGCCCGGCGTCCAGATCGAGCAGGTTGTTGAACGACAGCTGCTTGCCTCCGAGCTGCGAGACCATCGAGAGGACGTGGGTGCGGCTCCCGACCTGTGCGTAGTAGGCGGCGCGCTGATGGGGGTTCTCGCCGTAGGGCAGCTCGAGCACCTTCTCGAAGGCACGCACCATCAGCGGTGGGAAGTCCTCGCGCTTCTCCTGGAACCAGCGGGCGATCGCAGTGTCGTAGCGAGCCGTGTAGGCGAACGCCTCGGCCGCCAGGTTCTCCCGCGTCGAGGGCGATAGTCGCCGGCCGGACTCGCGCAGCTCCGCGAGCACAGCGTCATAGCTCTCGGGGCTGACAACGGGTGCCACGAACGCGTGATTCTTGGCCGCCGCCCGGATCATCGTCGGACCGCCGATGTCGATGTCCTCGATCACCTCCTGATCATCGACTCCCCGCCGGCCGGCCGTGCGCTCGAACGGATACAGGTTGACGCATACCAGATCCACGAACTCGATGTCGTGCCGCTCCGCGGCCCGCATGTGAGACGGCTCGTCCCTGACCGCAAGCAAGCCCGCGTAGAGCTTCGGATGAAGCGTCTTCACGCGGCCATCCATGATCTCGGGGAAGCCGGTCAGGTCGGAGATCGACCGCACGTTCAAGCCCGCCTCGCTGAGCGCGCCGGCAGTGCCACCGGTGGTGATGATCTCGATCCCGAGCTCGGCCAGTCCCCGGGCGAACTCGACGATCCCCCGCTTGTCAGACACCGACAGCAGCGCCCGCGAGACCTGGACTTCGGCTCGCGGGATCGAAGCGGTGCTGGAGGCTCGCTCGATGCCCTGTTCCATTGCTCGACTGTACCGCTCGATGATCACTCGACGTGGACTCGCGGGGTCGAGCCTGACGGCGCCACGGGCGATCAGCCGGACCGCTTCCGGCAGCAGCTCGTGCTCGATCGGATGCAATTTGGCCAGCACTTGCTCGGGACTTCGCGCATCGGGCAGCTCGATCGCGCGCTGGAGGATCACGGGACCGGTATCGATGCCCTGATCGACGAAATGGACCGTGACCCCGAAAACCTTCACGCCATACTGAAGCGCCTGATCGACCGCCGCCAGCCCCGGGAACGACGGCAGCAGGGAGGGATGGACGTTGATCACCCGGCCGGAGAAGGCCGCGATGAACTCCGGGCTGAGCAACTGCATGTAACCGGCGAGCACCACGAGCTCCACGTCCTGCGAGCGCAGCCAATCGGCGATCGTCCGGTCACGCGCTGGGCGATCCTCGAACTGCGCGAGCGCAAACGCCTTCGTCGGAATCCCCGCCGCGCGCGACCGCTCGAGCGCCTGAGCACCGGGCTTATCGGAGGCCACGGCGACGATTTGGTTTCCATCGCGGCCGTGCACGCCCTCGAGCAGAGCCTGGAGGTTGGTGCCCGTCCCCGAGGCGAGGACCGCGACCCTCATGCCGCGCGAAGCTTCGGAAACCGCCCGCCGGTGGAGCGGAGCGTTCCCGCGGCGAGTAGTTCATCCACCCGGCCGAGCACATCGTCCGACCGCAAGTGGGCAAACGCGCCGTACCCGGCCAGAGCGTCGTAGCAGTACTGCGAGATGACCTTTGAGCGCCCCCCACGCAGGATCTCGACGGCGCGCGTGCGACCGACCGGCGGTCGCGCCGAGAGGACGACACCCAGGATTGCCTGGTCGAGATCGCCGTTCGGCGGGAGCCCTTCCCCCGCCGCGGGCGAACCGTGCGCCGTGTCCTCGGGCGCGACCCCGTCGCACACATCGCAGCATCCGGCCCCGGATATCGCGTCAGACCGAACCCCGAAGTGCGCCAGCAATGCCTCGCGCCGGCATTGGAAGCGCTCGACGTATTCCCAGATCGCCCGGTACTGGTTCCATCGCGCCCGCTCCGCGTCTCGCGCCGACCCCCTGCACCGCGCCAGCGCGGTCCCGTCGCATTCGGCCACGACGTGACCGGCGACGCGATCCGCGGGCGCCGGAATCGGCCTGACAACGCCCGCCCGAGCGAGGTGGCCGATGATCGCTCTGACCGCGTCGGCATCGGCTTTCGCCCCCGCAAACCCGGCCAGCTCCGCACCCGGCAAGTCGTATCGCCCGTCCAGACCCGCCCACCGTAGCTGCTCGGCGACGCGCTCGAAGGCGCCGTCCTCGATCTGCGAGCGCTGGATGAAGAACACGTGCAGTCCCTTGTCGCGTTGTTCAGCGAACAGCAGGCAGCGTGCAGCCTGGCCGTCCCGTCCGGCACGACCGGCCTCCTGGTAGTAGGCCTCGAGCGAGCCCGGGACCGACGCGTGGCAGACGGTGCGCACGTCCGGCTTATCAATCCCCATCCCGAAGGCGTTCGTGGCCACGATCACCCGCCCCTCACCGGACATGAACCGCTCCTGGGTGAGCGCACGCACGCTCCGGGGGATACCGGCATGGTAGGTGAGCACCTCCTCGCCGAGCGCTCCGGTGAGCAGCCGCGCGAGCTCTTCACTGGCTCCGCGCGTACCCGCGTAGACGATCGCCGGCAGTGCGCCCGGCTCCGACAGGGCCGCCGCGAGGCGCCGCTCCTTATCGCGCGGGCTTCGGCACGGCACGACCGAGAAGCTCAGATTGGGGCGATCGAAGCCGGTCGTCACCCGCACGGCATCCCGGAGCGCCAGGCGCCGCGCGATGTCGTCGGCCACCCGTGGAGTGGCGGTCGCGGTCAGCGCGATCGTGGCCCGCGCGCCGAGGGTGCGAGCCGCGTCCGCGAGCGCGAAGTAATCAGGCCGGAAGTCGTGGCCCCACTGGGACACGCAATGGGCCTCATCGACGACGAACAGCCCGATCCTGGCGTGGGCGATCGCTTCCCCGAAGCGAGGTAGCGCGAACCGCTCGGGTGCCACGTAGAGGAGCCGAACCTCGCCGCGTACCGCTCGGGCGACGGCGTCGGCGTTCGCGGCGCCGGCCCGCTGCGCGTTGACCAGCTCGACGCGACCGGGGACGCGCTTGCCGAGCGCCTCCACCTGGTCCTGCATCAGCGACACGAGCGGCGAGACGACCAAGGTCAGGTCATCGCGCATCAGCGCCGGCAGCTGGTAGCAGAGTGACTTGCCGGCGCCCGTCGGCATCACGACCAGCGCGTCACGGTCGGCGAGTGCGGCCTCGACGGCCTCGGCCTGGCCGGGACGAAACTCCTCAAAGCCGAATTTGCGGCGCAGTGCCTCGCGAGCATCCATCGGGCGGCCGACGATAGCGGCGGTTCCGGCGGCCGCGGGGTGTGCCGGTCGCCTACGCTCGCACCAGCGGAAGCTCGTCCTCGAGCGCGAACTTACCGTTCGCCTCCTCGGTGCCGAGCAGCGGATACTCGCCGCTGAAGCAGGCGTCGCAGTGCGTGGCTCGTGACTGGCCGACCGCCTCGTAGACGCCCTCGAGCGACAGATAATGAAGCGAGTCGGCGTCGAGCTCGCCGGCGATCTCCTCGACCGTGCGATCGTGGGCGATCATCTCCTCGCGCGTGGACATATCGATCCCGTAGTGGCAAGGATGCTTGATCGGCGGGGCGGAGATCCGCAGGTGAACCTCGGCGGCGCCCGCGTCGCGGAGCATCTGCACGATCTGCCGAGTGGTGTTGCCGCGCACGATCGAGTCGTCGACGACGATCAGCCGCTTGTCGGCTACCACCTCGGGTAGCGGATTGAACTTCAGCCGGAGACCTTGGCGCCGAAGCTCCTGACCCGGCTGGATGAAGGTCCTGGCGACATACCGGTTCTTGATGAAGCCGTCGTCCTGCGGCAGACCGGAAGCACGCGCCAGGCCACGCGCCGCAGCGTTGCCGGAGTCCGGCACCGGAATCACGAGGTCGGCCTCCACCGGAGCCTCGCGCCACAGGATCTCTCCCATCCGGGCGCGGGCGACCTGCAGCACGGTCCCGGCCATGCGCGAGTCCGGACGCGCGAAGTAGATGTACTCGAACAGGCAGAACGCGTGACGTTGATCGCCGGCGACGACCCGCGTGCCGATGCCGCGCTCGCTCAGCGTCACGACCTCGCCGGGCAGCACCTCGCGCAGATACGTGGCGCCGATCAGGTCGAATGCGCACGACTCGCTGGCAACGCAATAGGCCGGAGCTCCGCCGCCGTCGTGCTCGATCATCCCCAGCGCGAGCGGCCGCAAGCCATGCGGATCCCGAAACGCGACGACCGCCTCCTCGGTCATCACAACCGTCGAGAAGGCGCCCTTCAGGCGGGGCAGCACCTCGGCGACCGCATCCTCGATCCGGTCGGCAGGATGTGTCGCGAGCAGCGCGGCGATGATCTCCGAGTCGGACGTGGAGCGGAACGGGACGTCCCGCCCGCGTAGCTCTGAATGCAGCTCGACGGCGTTGATCAGGTTGCCATTGTGAGCCAGCGCGAGGGTTCGACGATCGTCGCGGACGATCGGCTGGGCGTTCTCCCATTCTGAGGATCCCGTCGTCGAATAGCGGACGTGACCGATCGCCATGTCGCCGACCAGCGAGCGCAGCGTGTGCTCGTCGAAGACCTGCGCCACGAGTCCCTGATCGCGGATTGCCATGATGCTCCCACCGCGTGGTGCGGTCGCGATCCCGGCCGACTCCTGCCCTCGATGCTGGAGCGCGAACAGCGCAAAGTACGCGAGGCGAGCAACGTCGTGCTCCGGTGCATAGATCCCGAAGACGCCGCACTCGTCGCGAGGTCCATCGCGATGATCGTTCGCGGGAGGCATGCGCGAGCTTTTTGCAAGGCTAGCAGCGGAGCTAGGCCAATCCGGCGAGCCCCAGCTCGCGGGCGTCGCCGAGTGCGGAAACTGCAACCTTCAGTTGGCCGGTGATCTCCAGCTCGCAACCGCCGACGCGCCCGATCGTCTCAAAGCCCTCGAGCGCCTCCTCCGAGCCCGTGACGATGAAGCCGCGGCCGGGCGCCTCGCCGAACAGATCGAGTCCCTTCGGGAGCGAGATCGTGGCCCCGATCGCCCCCGCGACGCAGCACTCGGCCAACGCAACCCCCAGACCTCCCTCGGCGATGTCGTGCGCGCTGTGCAGGGCGCCAGCGCGAACGCGACGGCGCACCACCTCGTGGGCCTCGCGCAACGCCCGGACATCGATCGCCGGCAGCGATTCGCTGACCGGATCGCCGCGCAGCTTGGCCAGCTCAGAGCCACGCAACGACGGGTTGAACGGGCCCACGAGCGCGATCGTGTCCCCCTCGTGGGCGAACGCGATCCGGCCCGCCAGCGCCGCGTCGGGAAGCTGCCCGACCATGCCGACGACCGGCGTGGGGAAGATCGGTCCGCTCGGCGCCTCGTTGTAGAGCGAGACGTTGCCGCCGACGACCGGCACGCCGAGGGCCTCGCAGGCTCCGGCGAGTCCCTCGATCGCCTCGGTCAGCTGCCAGGCGACGTGCGGCTTCTCGGGATTGCCGAAGTTCAGGCAGTTGGTCAGTCCGAGCGGCTCGGCACCGACGCACGCCAGGTTGGCCGAGCACTCATACACGGCCTCGGCCGCCCCGAGCCGCGGATCGCAGGCCACGCGCCTGCCGTTGCCGTCGATCGAGACCGCGATCGCCCCGCCGTCGGGGAGCATCAGCACGGCCGCGTCGGCCTCGTCGGGCCGGCGGACCGTGCGCGACTGGACGATCGCGTCGTATTGCTCGAACACCGGCCGGCGCGAGGCGATGTTCGGCGAGCGGAGCAGGGCAAGCAGCAGCTGCTCCGGTGGCTGATCGCCGGTCAGGATCGGCGATGGAGGCGCGTAGAGGGGTCGGTCGGGTCTCACCGGGACGACGTCGTAGAGCGGGCAGTCGTCGACCAGCAGGCTGACCGGCAGGTCCCCGACCACCCGACCCGCCGCGAGCACCCGCATCCGGCCGCGCTCGGTGATCGCCCCGATCGGAGTCGCGAGTGTCTCCCAGCGCGCGCACACCTCGAGCACCTCCGCGACCCGTTCAGGTGCGACCACGCACAGCATCCGCTCCTGCGATTCGGAGATCATGATCTCGAACGGCTCCATTCCGGGCTCTCGCAACGGCACGCAGGACACGTCGAGATCGATCCCGACCTCGCCGCTGCTGGCCATCTCCGCGGCCGACGAAGTCAGACCGGCCGCGCCCAGGTCCTGCAACGAGACCAGCAGCTCGCGATCGAGCAGCTCGAGGCAGCACTCCATCAGCTTCTTCTCGGAGAACGGGTCGCCGATCTGCACGGACGGGCGCTTGGCCTCGTCGCCGTCGCCAAGCTCGGAGCTGGCGAGGACCGAGGCGCCGCCGATCCCGTCCCGCCCGGTCAGCGCGCCGAGCAGAACGAGCACGTTCCCTGGCCCGGCGGCGGCGCTGCGGATCAACCGCTCACGCGGTGCCAGCCCCAGGCACATCGCGTTGACCAGGCAGTTCTGCTCGTAGCTCGACTCGAAGTAGATCTCACCGCCGACGGTCGGCACTCCGATCGAGTTGCCGTAGTGGCCAACCCCGGCGACCACCCGCTCGAACAGGTAACGGGAGCGCTCCGAGCCGGCCGGTTCGCCGAAGCGCAGCGAGTCGAGCACGGCGATCGGCCGGGCACCGACAGCGAACACGTCGCGCAGGATTCCGCCGACTCCGGTGGCGGCTCCCTGGAACGGTTCGACCGCGCTCGGGTGGTTGTGGGACTCGACCTTGAATGCCAGGGCGAGACCGTCGCCCACGTCCACCGCGCCCGCGTTCTCACCTGGACCGATCAGCACGTGCGGCCCTTCGGTGGGCAGCCTTCGCAGCAGCTTGCGCGAGTGCTTGTAGGCGCAATGCTCTGACCACATCAGCGACAGCATCGCCAGCTCGACGCCGCCCGGCTCACGCCCGAGCCGCTCGACGATCAGCTCGTACTCGTAGTCGGTGAGCGCGAGCTCGCGATGCCTAGACAAGTGCTGAGTCGCCGACATGCGCTCGCATCGACTCGAAGATCGCCGCCCCGTCGGTTGAGCCAGTCAACGGGTCGACCGCGTGCTCGGGGTGAGGCATCAATCCGAACACGTTTCCCTGCTCGTTGCAGACGCCCGCGATGTCGCGAAGCGACCCGTTGGGGTTGTGGCCGGGCG
Organism: uncultured Solirubrobacterales bacterium; assembly: GCA_963837385.1. Taxonomy (GTDB): domain Bacteria; phylum Actinomycetota; class Thermoleophilia; order Solirubrobacterales; family Solirubrobacteraceae; genus Palsa-465. The sequence goes on along the minus strand of CAWIMZ010000018.1, from coordinate 138,607 downwards.
CGTACCTCAGCAATACCTGGCCGGATGCCTCGAGCCGATCGAGCGCGTCGTCGGGGGCGTAGAAACGGCCGGTCGTGTGCTTGACGGGGATCGAGAGTCGCCCCCCCGGCTCACACGCACTCGTGAACGCCGTGCCCGGGTGGACGACCTCCAACTCGACCTGCCGGCAGACGAAGCGCAGCGAGACGTTCGGCAGCAGAGCGCCCGGCAGCAGGTGAGCTTCGCAGAGCACCTGAAAGCCGTTGCAGATCCCGAGCACGAGACCACCGGCGCGCGCGAACTCGGCGACCTCCTCCATCACCGGCGCAAAGCGCGCGATCGCGCCGGCCCGTAGGTAGTCGCCGTAGGAGAAGCCGCCGGGGACGATTACCGCGTCGACTCCCTGGAGGTCTCGGTCCGCGTGCCAGAGGATCACGGCCTCGCCGACGCGCTCCGCAGCGAGCAGCGCGTCGATATCGTCGCACGAGCCGGGAAACCGGATCACGCCGAACTTCACCGGCCGGCCTCCACGATCTCGTAGTCCTCGATCAGCGGATTGGAGAGCAACCGGTCGCACAGCTCGGGCAGCTGACCGGGATCCTCGACCTCGAGCTCGATCAGCCGCCCCACGTGTACGTTGCGAACGCCTCGGAATCCGAGCGCGGGAAGCGCGCGCTCGACCGCCTGTCCTTGCGGATCGAGGATCCCCTGCTTGGGCCGGACCAGGACCCGCGCCCTCATCGGGCCTCGGTGCGCGCAGTCCACGCGTCGAACGGCTCGCCGGTGATCCGCTCGTACGCCTCGATGTACTTCTCCCGTGTGCGCGCCACCACCTGTTCGGGGATCTCCGGCGCGGGTGGCGTCCGGTCCCAGCCGGTCGAGGACGCCCAATCGCGCACGAACTGCTTGTCGAAGCTCGGCTGACCCTGCCCACGCTGATACCGATCAGCGGGCCAGAAGCGGGAGGAGTCCGGCGTACACACCTCATCGCCCAGGGTCAGCTCGCCGCCCGCGTCGAGGCCAAACTCGAACTTCGTGTCGGCGAGGATGATCCCGCGTGTGCGAGCGTGCTCGGCGGCGTACTCGTAGACCGCGATCGACACGTCGGCAAGCCGCTCGGCGAGTCCCTGATCGCCGACGAGCCTCACGGCGGCATCGAAGTCGACCGTCTCGTCGTGGCCGACGTCCGCCTTGGTGCTAGGCGTGAAGATCGGCTCCGGCAGCCGATCTGACTCGCGCAAGCCGGGCGGGAGCTCGATCCCGGCGACGGCGCCGGACCGCTGATAATCCTTCCAGCCCGAGCCGGTGATATAGCCCCGGACCACGCACTCGACGGGCAGCATGCGGAGCTTGCGGACGACCATACCCCGGCCTCGGGCCTCCGCCGGCACCCCGTCGGTGACCGAGACCAGATGGTTGGCGACGATCTGTGCAGTGCGCTCGAACCAGAAGGTCGAGAGGCCGCTCAGCACGCTTCCCTTATCCGGAATCGGCGTCGGATGGACCACGTCGTAGGTCGAGATCCGGTCTGAGGCGACGATCAGCAGTTCGTCACCGAGGTCGTAGATCTCACGAACCTTGCCCGAGGCCAGGAGGGGCAGGTCTGCGAGGGCGGCCACTGAAACGATCCTAGCAACGGGGTAGGCGGCTTCCGGGCCGGCCGCGGGCAGTCAGGCGATCGCGTCGAGCCGGTCGACGATCTGATCCGCGTAGCGCACGAACGGGGCGTAGTCGAAGATCCGATCGAGATCGAGCCCCGCTCCTTGCGGGTCCGCGCCCAGCAGGTCGCGCAGCGGCGTGTGCTCGTCGAGCGCCCGCTGCGCCAATCGCTGCACGACCCGGTAGGCGTCATCGCGCACGAGACCTCGCTCGTCCACGAGCGCCAGCAGGACACGTTGCGAGAAGAGCGCGCCGGAGGTCAGCTCCAGGTTCTGGCGCATCCGCTCCGCGTCGATCACCATCCCGTCGACGAGCGACAGAACCCGGCGCTGAAGGTGGTCGAGCAGCGTCGTCGAGTCCGGCAGGATGATCCGCTCGACCGACGAGTGCGAGATGTCCCGCTCATGCCACAGCGGGACGTCCTCCAACGCCGCGAGCGCGTTGGCCCGCAACAGGCGTGCCAGCCCGGCGACCTGCTCGGACTTGATCGGGTTTCGCTTGTGCGGCATCGCGCTCGACCCCTTCTGGCCGGCGGCGAACGGCTCGCTCACCTCGCCGACCTCGGTCCGGGCGAGGTGGCGGAGCTCGGTCGCGAACCGCTCCATCCCAGCACCGGCAAGGGCGATCGCCTGCAGGAGCTCGGCGTGCCGATCGCGAGCCACGACCTGCGTCGAGACGGGCTCGCGCTCGAGGCCCAGGCGCGCGAGTACGCGCTGCTCGAACTCGGGCGACGTGGCGGAGTAAGTTCCCACCGCGCCGGAGATCGCTCCGACCGTGACCTGGGCGAATGCTCGCTCGAGGCGCCGAGCGTTGCGGTCGGCCTCGAACGCGAAGCCGGCCAGTTTGATCCCGAAGGTCGTCGGCTCCGCATGGATCCCGTGCGTGCGCCCGGCGCACAGGGTGTGGCGGTGCTCACGTGCTCGCGCGGCGAGCGCGCCGACCAGGCGCCTGGAGTCCGGCAGGACGAGCGCGCCCACGCGCCGCAGCTGGAGCGCCAGGCCGGTGTCGAGCACATCGCTCGAGGTCAGGCCGTGATGGACCCAGCGTCCGGCGGGTCCGGCCGATGCCGCCAGCACGTCGACGAACGCGGCCGTGTCGTGCTCTGTGGTCTTCTCACGCTCCGCGATTTCCTGCACCGTGAACGTGGCGCGGCGGATCGCCTCGAGCTCCCCGGTGGTGGGCCCCTCCATCTCCTCGCAGGCCGCGACCTCCACCTCGCGCATGGCGTCGAAGCGTGAGTGGTCGGACCAGATCTCGGCCAGCTCCGCCCGGGTGTAGCGTGCGATCACGTACCGATTATCGGCTACCAGCTGCCGGTGCTCGGTGGTTCAGGAGACGGCGAGGATCCGCGAGGCGAGCACGGCCGCGTTGCGCGCGTTGTCGACACCCACACACGCGACCGGCACCCCCGGCGGCATCTGCGCGATTGCGAGCAGCGCATCGAGGCCACCGGCGACCGAGGTGCGGCTCGTCAGCGGTACGCCGATCACCGGCAGATCGGTGTGGGCCGCGAGGACTCCGGGCAGCGCCGCCGACAGCCCGGCGCCGGCGATGATCACTCGCAACCCCCGCATCCGGGCGTTGCGCGCGTAATCGGCGACCTTGTCGGGCTCCCGGTGGGCCGACATGACTCGCAACTCTGAGCGGATCCCTCGCTCCGCCAGCTCCCTCTCGGCAGGCTCCATCGCCGGCATGTCGCTCTTTGAGCCCATCACTACGCCGACCACGGGCGCGTCGACGCCGACCTCCTCGAGCTCGGCCGTCGATTCTGCGTAGGTCGACTGCTCCGGTTTGCTCATCGGACCGCCCGGAGCGCGATGTCTCGGCGAACTTGCTTCCCGTCGAACTGGATCATGTCCGCGGCAGCATATGCGCTGGCGCGGGCGCCGGCCGCGTCGCGGCCGAGTGCGGTCACGCTCAGCACCCTGCCGCCGGCGGTGACGACTGCGCCGTTGTGATCACGGGCTGTCCCGGCATGGGTCACGTAGACGCCGTCGGAGACCGCATCGAGTCCGCTGATCACGTCACCGCTGGAGGAGCCGGCCGGATAACCGGCGCTCGCGAGCACGACCGTGACCGCGATCTCGGGCGCCCACTCGAGCGTCACTCCCTTCAGCCCTCCGGGAACCGTGGCGGCCTCGAGCAGCGAGAGCAGGTCCGATCGCATTCGGGGAAGGATCGCCTGCGTCTCCGGATCGCCGAAGCGCGTATTGAACTCGAGCACCTTCGGGCCCTCGTCGGTCAGCATCAACCCGGCGTACAGCACGCCGTGGAACGGGATCCCGCGCCTTGCCAGCTCGTCTAACACGGGCTGGTGCACCTCCCGGCAGATCTCGCTCGCCCGCGCGGAGCCGATCGCCGGCACCGGCGAGTAGGACCCCATGCCGCCGGTGTTCGGGCCCTGATCACCGTCGAAGATCCGCTTGTAGTCCTGAGCGGAGGCCAGCGGGAGCGCGCTCGCACCGTCGCATACCGCGAGCAGCGAAAGCTCCTCGCCCCGCAGGTACTCCTCGACCACCACCTGCTGGGTCCCGAACCGGTGCTCGAGGAGCAGCTGCTCCAACGCATCGCGGGCACCGGCCTCGTCCGCGGCGATCACCACCCCTTTGCCCGCGGCCAGGCCGTCGGCCTTGATCACCACCGGATAGCGGTCGATCGTGGCCATCCCGGCCGCTGGATCGCTGACGACGGTGTAGCTCGCGGTCGGAACACCGGCGGCTGCCATCACCTCCTTGCAGAACGCCTTGGAGCCCTCGAGCATCGCCGCCGCCCGAGTCGGTCCGAAGCACCGGATCCCCGCGTGGGCGAGAGCGTCGGCCATGCCGGCGACGAGCGGGGCCTCAGGGCCGATCACGACCAGATCGACTTCCTCCGAGCTCGCCGCGGTGACGATCGCGTCGATGTCCTGCGCCGAGGCGTCGATCAGGCGAGCGTCGAATTCGATTCCGGCGTTGCCGGGGGCGCACAGAATCTCGCGGCGAGCGCGGCGAGCGCTGCAGCGCGTGGACGATCGCGTGCTCGCGGGCGCCGCCGCCGACTACGAGCACCCGCGCACCCGACTCAGAGCGCGCCAATGAAATCGTCGATCGGGATTGCGATCAGCGTCTCGTAGCGGCCTGTGCCGCGCGAGCCGAGCTCCATCGACACGCGTGCGATCGTCTTGTCATCCGGCGCCTCGATCACATTGACGAAGTCGAACTGGCCGAGCGTCGCCCACTGCGCCTTCACCGTGGCGCCGAGCTGTTCGATCTCTCGGTTTACTTCCTTGATCCGAGCCGGGTTGTTCTTGATCGTCTGCACGCCGCCCGGCGTGAGCGTGGTGAGCATGATGTACGTCGACACTTGAGCCTCCTTCTCGTGGTGGCGCCATCTTCTACCACGCCCGCGCGCCGGGCTCTTACACGGCGGCCGCGGCCGATGCCCGCTCGAGGACGATCTCGCCCTCGGTGGCGTCGGCTCGGACGGTGTCGCCGGTGACGAATCGGCCCTCGAGGATCGCCAGCGCGAGCGGGTCGACGAGCCGCTTCTGGATCACGCGCTTCAGGGGACGCGCGCCGTAGGTCGGGTCGTAGCCGAGGTTGCCGAGCAGCTTCCGCGCGTCGTCGGTCAGCTCGATCTCGATCCCGCGCTCCCGTACGCGCTGTACCAGCCGCGCGACCTGGAGATCGACGATCGAGGCGATCTGCTCGCGGGTCAGGGAATCGAACTCGACGATGTCGTCCAGGCGGTTGATGAACTCCGGCTTGAAATAGGCGTCGACACCGGCCCGCCCCCCGGAATGTTCGAGGTCATGATCAGCACTGTGTTCTTGAAGGACACGGTGCGTCCCTGGCCGTCGGTCAGCCGTCCGTCGTCCATCACCTGCAGCAGCGCGTTGAACACGTCCGGGTGGGCCTTCTCGATCTCGTCGAGCAGCACCACCGAGTAGGGCCGGCGGCGGACTGCCTCGGTCAGCTGACCACCCTCCTCGTAGCCCACATACCCGGGGGGCGCTCCCACGAGCCGGGAGACCGCGTGCTTCTCCATGTACTCGGACATGTCGATCCTGACCATCGCGTCCTGGCTGTCGAACATGAACTCCGCGAGGGCGCGAGCCAGCTCGGTCTTGCCGACGCCGGTCGGGCCGAGGAACAGGAACGTCCCGATCGGGCGGTCCGGGTCCTGAAGGCCGGCCCGGGAGCGCCGCAATGCCGCGGACACGGCCTCGACGGCTTCGTCCTGGCCGATCACCCGCTGGTGCAGCCGCTCCTCCATGTGGACGAGCTTCTCGATCTCACCCTCCATCAGGCGTGAGACGGGAATCCCGGTCCACTTGGCGACCACCTCCGCGACATCTTCGGCGTCGACCACGTCCTTGAGGAACTTCGGCGCGGCTCCGGCCTCCGCTGAGGCTTCGGCCTCCGAGGCTGCCTCGAGCTGCTGCTCGAGCTGCGGAATCGAGCCGTACTTGAGCTCGGCCGCACGGCCGAGATCGGCCTCTCGCTCAGCCCGCTCGAGCTCGATACGCGCCTGTTCGAGGCTCTCCTGAAGGTCGGCTACGGCGCCGACGGTCTCCTTCTCGCGCTGCCATTCGGCGTGCATGGCCGCCGAGCGCTCGCGCTCCTCGGCGAGCCCGCGCTCGAGCTGCTCGCGCCGCGCCACCGTGCCGGGGTCGTCATCTTCGCCGAGTGACTGAAGCTCGATCTCGAGCTGCATGATGTGCCGGTCGACCTCGTCGATTTCGGTCGGCTTGGAGTCGATCTCCATCCTGATCCGGGACGCCGCCTCGTCGACCAGGTCGATCGCCTTGTCGGGTAGGTAGCGGTCGGCGATGTAGCGCTGGCTCAGCGTCGCCGCCGCGACCAGCGCCGAGTCCTGGATCCTGACCTTGTGATGGACCTGGTAGCGCTCCTTCAGACCGCGAAGGATCGCGATCGTGTCCTCGACGCTCGGCTCACCGACGAACACCGGCTGAAAGCGACGCTCGAGCGCCGGGTCCTTCTCGATGTGCTTGCGATATTCGTCCAGCGTGGTCGCGCCGATGCACCTGAGCTCGCCTCGGGCGAGCATCGGTTTGAGCATGTTGCCCGCGTCGACTGAGCCTTCCGCGGCGCCGGCGCCGACGATTGTGTGCAGCTCGTCGATGAACACGATGATCTGCCCCTCCGCGTCGGCGATCTCCTTCAGGACTGCCTTGAGGCGATCCTCGAACTCCCCGCGGTACTTGGAGCCCGCGACCATCGCGCCTATATCAAGCGACATCAGCTTGCGATCGCGGAGACCTTCCGGAACGTCGCCGGCGACGATTCGCTGGGCGAGGCCCTCGACGATCGCCGTCTTGCCGACTCCAGGCTCGCCGATCAGCACGGGGTTGTTCTTCGTGCGCCGGCTCAAGACCTGGATCACCCGACGGATCTCGTCATCGCGACCGATGACGGGATCGAGTTTTCCCTGCGCCGCGGCTTCGGTCAGATCGCGGCCAAAGCGCTGCAGGGCCTGGTACTTGTCCTCGGGGTTCTGATCGGTCACGCGGTGGCTGCCGCGAACCTCGGACAGCGCCTTGCGCAGCTGCTCTCGGGTGGCTCCGGCGCCACGCAGCGCTTCGCCGGCCTTGCCCGGATGGTCTGCGATCGCCAGCATCAGGTGCTCGGTCGAGACGTACTCATCACCGAGCTCGCGCATCTCGTTCTCAGCACTGCGCAGGATCTGGACCAGCTCGCTGGAGCCGCCCGCCGGCTCCGCAGCGGTCGCGCCGCTCACCTTTGGAAGAGAGTCGAGCGCGACGCCCAGAGCCTGGCGAACGATCCCGGGATCGGCGCCGAGCTTGCGCAGCACGGGCACGACGACGCCGGCATCCTGTTCGAGCAGCACGGCGAGCAGGTGCTCCGGGGTCGTCTGCGGGTTACGGCGATCGTCGGCCAGCCGCGCGGCCGCCTGGAGCGCCTCCTGTGACTTAATCGTGAAACGGTCTGGTTGCATAACTCTCTCTTGGAAATCTAAGTCTCGGTGACTTAGATTATGGCATACGCGAGCGGCTCCCGCAAGGCCCATCGCGGCGCGGGCAGGGCCTAGAGCGACGGGCGCGGCTAGCCGTTGATCGTCAGCCGTATCGATCGAGACTGCTTCTCGACGTTGCCGCCGGCGTCGACGATCGCGCCGACGGTGGCGGCCACGATCCGCCGATGCCTGGCGAGGCCCCAACGGAGCTTGCGCAGCTCGCTCCCAGGCAGCCTGATCGCGATCGTCCGCTGGCCCCGCGAGCGAAGGTGATAGAGATCCGAATAGAGCGTGATGGGCCGCGAGCGTCCGATCGTGATCGTGGTGAAGGCGCCGATCAGGCAGGGCCCCGAACACGAGACGGTCGCGAGTATCTCGTGGTGCGCGACGGGCTTCTGGCCCGCCGGGAGGAACATCCCGACGTTGACGATCTTCGGCTGCATCCTGAGGGCCGCGGTCGCGAAGCCCGCCAGGTTGATGCTGCCCCAGCCCGAGGCTCTGTCGTAACCCGGGGCAGCCGTGCAACAGCCCAGCCGCTCGCCGTTGCCGGGGATGAAGGGACCAACGTCGTTGCCGATCTGCGTTACGTCGGAGAACACCTGGCTCGCAAGTTGGGCATTGCGCCCGAGCGTGTAGAGCAACGGATTGACCAGGCCAAGGTCCTGCCGGCCCTGCATCCGCAGCTCTTGATCGATCAGCGCGAGCCCGCCGGCGAGCAGCGGCGTCGCCGCGCTGGTGCCGCCGACGGCCTGCCACGCATCGGGGTCGCTCGAATTGATGCAGTCTCCGCTCACCGAGCAGTAGACCGCGTATCCCGGGGCGACGTCCGCGAGCATCGAAACGTCCGGAACAGCACGCGAGTTGCCGCTCACGACGCCGTTCTGGTAGCTGGGGCGGCTGAACATCGAGCTGGAGCCGCCGCCGCCGGCGGCGCCCGGAACCTGAGCGGCGTCGTTCCACACATCCTGAGTCTGAATCGCGTTGGCGGCGTCGAGAACCAGATTCGTACCGCCAACCCCCGTAACCCACCATGATGAGCCCGGGTAATTGACCGCGAGCTTGTCGATCGGCGTGCCGCCGGTGCCTTCAGTGCAGTCGGCCGAGCCGTCGTCGCCGCTCGAGGCGAGCAGCGTGATCCCGCTGGCAGACGCCTCCGAGAGCGCCAGCTCGGTTGCGGCGATGCCGGCCCTTCCGACCGCCTGGTAGGTGAACGGCTCGCACAGGCCGAGCGAAGCGGAGATCACCTGAGGCTTGAAGCCACGGTTCTGGAGCGGCGCGGTCAGCGCCTTGAGCGTGCTGGATGCAGCGGGACTGGACTCGTAAACGTCGATCGCCTTGAGTCCCGGCGCCGCTGCGTCGAGCACCTCTAAGTCGAGTGTCGACTCGCCACCCGGGGCGAGCGGCTTCCTGAGGCCGATGCCGAAGCTGTTGATCGCGGGCACGCGTAGGCCGAAGCAGCGCGCGAAATTGCGGATGTCGCTGCCCTTGAAGCCGTCGACCTCGATCAACGCCACTCGTTCGCCCTGACCGGTGACGGCGGCGCTGTGCAGTGGGTCGTACTGGTAGGCGGTGAGGTACTGGTTCGGAGTGAAGCCGCCGCTCGCCTGGGCCGCCGCGCAGCCGCTCTGAGTTCCCGTCGCCGGAACGTATCCAGAACTGACCTGCGCGGCCGCGCGCGCGACCGGCCGCCCGCTGCGGTAGCCGGACCGCCGTAAAGGCGGTGAGGCCAGGGGGCGAGTATCGAGTCCGACCACCCCGGTCACGAGACCGCGGAGCGCCGGTGGGATGCTGACCGAGCTCGTGGGGGCGATGAAGCGAGCGGCGCCGGCGATCCGGAACCGCGCCAGCTCGGTCGAGAACACGCGCTGGGCGAGCCCCGCGGTCATCGTCGCGTCGGCGAACAGGCCAGTCGCATCGATCCTTATCGCGGTCGCACCGACGCGACGTAGAAACGCGACCACCCGTCGCTCGGCCGCCGGGAAGGCTCCAAAGCGCCGTGCGAGCATGGCAATTGACTCGTACTGGGCGTATCGCGGCGAGCCGGGAGTCGAGACCGCACGGGCGAACTGCGTCAGCCCTGCGCCGTCGGCCCTCAGCGGCAGCACCAGCTGGACCGACTGCCCGGCGGACGCGGCGCCGACCTTTGTGGCATGGGCCACGGGTCCGGCAGCGGAAGCCGGCGCCGCGCTCAGTGCGAGCAGCGCGATCGCGCACCCAAGGCGCCCGAACGATCGCGCTCTCATTGCACTCATCATCGCCTCATTGTGACTCGCGCCGAGCGCGCCCGTTTACATAAGCTCGGGCATCGTGCCACAACCGCGAGCTGGGAAAACCGTCCGGCGCTAGAGGTCCTCGCCCGGACCGCGCAGTGCGGCTCCCAACCTTTGTCCCTCGGGGTCGCCCCAGCACTCGGCCGCGTAGTAGGCCGAACGCGCGCCCTCGAGGTCGCCACGTTGCTGAAGCAGGAAGCCGAGGTTGGTCGCTGCTCTGGCGTGCTCGTGCTCAACGCATCGGAGCCACGCGCCCTGCGCTCCGTCGATATCCCCGACCTCATAGAGCATCACGCCGAGGTTGAACGCCGCTTCGGGCTCCCCCTGTTCCTCCGCGAGGAGGTAGGCCGATGCGGCGGCGTCGACTTCTCCACGCTCGTGCAGGGCGAGCGCCGTCTCGAAGATCCGGCCGGCGTCGTCTGCGGCGTCCGCACCCGCGCCGGCGCCCGGGCCGCCTGCCCCGTTGACGACTTCGGAGACTGGGGCGGCGACCGGATCTGGCTGCCTGGGCGGCTCGGGTCGAGCCGGCTGCTCCTGGGGTGCGGCCGTCGCCGGCTGCTCCTGGGGTTCGGCCTTCGCCGGATCTGGCTGCCTGGGTGGCTCGGGTCGAGCCGGCTGCTCCTGTGCGGTTGCCTTCGCCGGCTGCTCCTGTGCGGTCGCCGTCGCCGGCTGCTCCTGGTGGTTCGGCCTTCGCCGGATCTGGCTGCCTGGGTGGCTCGGGTCGAGCCGGCTGCTCCTGGGGTGCGGCCGTCGCCGGCTGCTCCCGCGCGGTCGCCTTCGCCTTGGCCGGCCGGCGCCGCGCCTTCGCCTTGCTCGATCGGCGTTGCACGCTCGCCTTGGCCGGCTGAGCGGGCTGCGCCGGTTCAGGCGCTTCCGCCGCCGCGGCCGCCGCGCGAGCCGGCTGCTCCGCCGCGGCCGCCGCGCGAGCGGGCTGCTCCGCCACGGCTGCCGCGCGTGCCGGTGCCGCGTCAGCCGAAGGTGCCGCGCCGACCGCAAGGTGCCGCGCCGACCGCTTGCCGACGACGACGCCCGGGCAGGGTGATGCTGCCCAGCGCGAGCGCGATCAGCGCGATCACCGCAACCAGCACGATCACCCCGACGACCACGATCAGCGCCACCAGCAACCCCGTCGATCCTCCCCCACCGTGGTGCCCGGAGGTCGATGAGGGCGTGCTCGAGGAACGCACCGATGCGCTCGCTGCGGTCCGAGCTCCAGATCCGGTTCGACAGCAGAGTCGCTGGCGGCCGAGCGGGAATCGATGTATCAGGGTGCTCGGGGCGGGTGGTTGGCTGTGACTCGCCGCCGGCGCTGGAACCGCCTCGATCGTGAGGCCGGCGAGCAAGATGGCCACGACCACGGCCAGTCCGCTCAGTCTGTATGCGCGAATCATTTGATCGTCACCGGAGTCCCAACGGGCATAAGCTTCCCGAGCCTGAGAATCGCAGCATTCGTGAGGCGGATACAGCCGTGCGAGATCCGGCCGGGGATCAGTTGCGGCTGGTCCGTCCCATGGATACCGATATAACCACCATCTGGCCAATCCGTCAGGTATGGCGCTCGCGCGCTGGTGCCGAACGCAAGCGGTCCGTACATCGGGCTCGCAAAGGAGGCCAGCCGGTCGCGGACGTAGAACTGCCCCGCCGGGGTCGGATTGGTCACTGTGCCGATCCCGACCGGCGCCCGAAAGACCGCCCGCTCGCCACGGAACAGTGTCAGTGTCAGCGTCCGGCGGTCGACGAGCACCCGCGTGTCCACGAACGACCATCCGCCGAGAGCGCTACGCGGCAGCCAGCCGTCGGTGCCGTTGGGCAGTGCTGCCAGCTCGACGTGCACCCAGGCTTGGCCCCCCCGGGTGACCTCGTCGGTGGCGAGGACCAGATTTGTCGTTCCCTCGGGCGTGCGCGTCCCGATCGGCATCACAGCTGGGCTGGCGAAACTCGGCCCCTGCCTGGCGATCGTCGCGCGGAGAATCGGCGCCCAGCGTGCTTCACCCACCGGATCGCCGAGCGCGGTCGGATTGGGGATCGCGAAGCCCGAGGGTGGCGACGGTAGCGAACGGCCTAGGAGCGACGGAGCCCCGGCGCTCACCGGAGCCGACCCGAACGCAGGGGTCAGCGCCATACCGACGGCGACGGAGGTCACGATCACTCCGGCGCACAACAGCACGCCCGGCCGCGAGATCACGCGCCGGATTGCCGGCATGACTATCCCGTAAAGCCCGGCTTGCGCTCGGCGGTCGTGCTCGGCGTTTGCAGCGTCACGAAGTGGGTGGAGTTGACGATGTCGACCACTTTCGGGTTTGGGAGCGGCTCGTCGAAGGCGTTCTCGGCCGGCACGATTCCCGCCAGCCTCCTGATCCAAGCCGCGTGGCGGGCCTCGACGGAGTGAATCGCGACTGCCGTCGCCAGATACTCGGGCGACTGGATCTTCGGCAGCTGCTCCTTGTATGCGGCAACCGCGAGGTCTTCGAACGCGACCGCCGTGGCCCGAAACAAAGGCGGCGATTCGGTGACCCCATGGAAGTTGAAGCTCGGTTGATTGACGGCGGCTGCGCCGAGCGCCGCTCGAAAGCCGGCGACGTGCGCGCGTTCGTGCGCGCCGACGACGCGCGCCTGGTCGGCGAGCGGTCCCCGCAGCGCGCCCATCCGCTCGGCCTCGGTGTAGAACGCCGCCTGGAGGTACTCCAGGGTGAGCGCGAAATTCAGGATCGCCACGTCGCTCGGCGGCGCCTTCGCCGCCGCTAACGCCGCCGCGGGTTCAAGCGCCAGCGCCCCGAACAGGACTGCTCCTGCCTTGGCGCCCTTGGCCAGGAACTGCGATCGTGTCGGCAGCCGCTCGAGCGCGTCGCGCAGGGCGCCGTCGGCATCGAAATCGGCCAGCTTCAGGGCGGACTGATCGGTTCTCGGCATGGCTATGCGGTGAAGCGCCGCAGCGCCTTCTGGGCTTGGGAAGCATTGATCGGAACGTCGATCGCCACCGGCGCCGGCTGCTCGCCGGCGAGCGCTCGCGCCCATGCTGCGTGGCGTGCCTCGACCGAGATCACGCGTCCGACGCGAGCGAGCGCGTCCGGGCTGAGATTCGCCGCCTGCCCGTTGTAGGCGGCGAGCCCGGTCTCCTCGAGCATCACCGCGGTGGCAATGAACGACGCCTGATCGCTCAACGCGTCCCCGAACTGGAACTGCTGAGCCTTTGCGGCGCCCGGTCCGATCGCCTGGCTCAGATAGCCCACGTGCGCCCGCTCCTCGGCCCCGACTGTCTGCGCGAACTGACGCGGCTCGCCCGAGAGCTTTCCGGCGCGCAGCGCCTCGGCGTAGAACGTCGCCTGCAGGTGCTCGAGCGTGAGTGCGAACTGGAGCACCGCTCGATCGCTTGAGGAACCCGACTGGGCACCGGTGGCGGTGGCGAGACCAGCCGCGGCGGCGCCACCCAACGAAACGGCGCCCAAGCCGGCGGCGAGACGGGACAGCAGTCCGGCTCGCGACACGGTCAGCGCCGCAGCCTGGGCTTCGCCTTCCTCTCCACGGTCCACATCCGTACGTACGTGGATTTCCATACGCTGATTGAACGGGAGAGCGAGCCCCCAGCTTTCGCGAAGCTCTCTAAGAGCTCTAAAGTTCCGCTCCACGGGGACCTTGAACCGTTGCACGTCGGACCGGCGCACGATCTCTCCACCGCGCGGGTAGGGAACGATCTCCGCTCGCAGCTCGCGTCGCAGAGACTCGAGCCGCTGGACCTCGGCCTTCAGCTCGTTCGCGCGCCGCTCGAGTGCAGCAACCTTGCGGCCCATCGACTCCAACTGCTCCTCGAGCTCGAACACCCGCTCGACGCCGGCCAGGTTCATGCCGAGCTCCGCTGTCATCTCCTGGATGCGCCGCAACCGCTCGACATCCTCCTGCGAATAGAGGCGGGTGCCCTTCGGCGAGCGCTTGGGCTCGATCAACCCGCGCGCCTCATACATCCGCAGCGTTTGCGGGTGCATGTCGGCGAGCTCAGCGGCGACCGAGATCATGAACACGCCTCGGCTCGAGGAGACATGCACCCGAGTGGTCGTGGTCCTGACGCGCGCCGCGCCCTCGCGCTTCGCCTCGTTCATCCGCGATCACCCCCGGCGTGGGCGAACAGCCTGGCTCGCGGATTGCCGTTCATCACCTCAGACAGCTTGTCGATCGCCTCGGATTGCTCGGGCGAGAGCGATGCCGGCACGTCGATCACGAACCGGTAGTGGATATCGCCGCGACCCTTGCCGCCGAGCCGCTGCGGGCCCTCGCCGCGTAGGCGCTGGAGCGTGCCGTGCCTAGTCCCCCGGGGCACGCGCAGTCGCTTGGTGCCGTTGTTCAACGTGGGAACCTCGACGACCGCCCCGCGGACCGCCTCAGGAATCGTCAACGGCACCTCGACCTCCAGGTTCTCACCCGCCCGCTTGAAGACGGGCGACTCCTGAACTCGAGTGATCACGTACAGGTCTCCGGGCGGCGCACCTCGTAGCCCCGGCTCGCCCTTGCCGGCGAGGCGGATACGGCTCCCGTCGCGCACGCCCGCGGGGATGTTGACCTTCAGCCGCCGGACGGTTCGCTGAGCGCCGGTGCCGTTGCACGTGGGACACGGATCCTCGATCACGGTGCCGGTGCCGTGGCAGTTGGAGCACGGTTGCGAGATCGAGAAGATGCCCTGGCTCTCCGCCTCGACGCCGCGGCCGCCGCAGACCGGACAGACCTTCGGCGTCGTGCCGGGCTTGGCGCCCGTTCCGTTACAGGTCGGACATGGCTGCGAGGTCGGCACCGCGAGCGGTACCTGCGCTCCCCCCACCGCCTGGTCGAACGTCAGCGACACCTCGGTCTCGAGGTCACGCCCGCGCTGCTGCTGGCCGCGCCCACCGCGCACGCTCCCGGCGCGTCCGGCGTCCCCGCCGCCGCCACCGAACAGATTCGACAGGATGTCTCCGAAGCCGCCGCTGAAGGAGCTGGGGTCAAAGCCCCCGGCGAATCCTCCGAAGGCGCCGCCTCCGCGGTCGTAGGCCTTGCGCTTCTCGGCATCGGACAGGACGTCGTACGCCTGCGAGATCTGCTTGAAGCGCTCCTCGGCGCTCTTGTCACCCTGATTGCGATCGGGGTGATACTGGCGCGCGAGCTTGCGGTACGCCTTCTTGATCTCCTCATCGGAGGCGTTCTTACCGACCCCGAGGGCCTTGTAGTAGTCGGGTCTGTCAGCCATCGCTTACGCCCCGGTCAGCCCGCCACCACCACCCGGGCGGGCCGCAGCACGCTGTCCCCGAGCCGGTAGCCTCGCTGGTAGACCTCGACGATCATCCCGGGCTCCGCGCCCTCGACGGGCTGCTGCGCGACCGCTTCGTGGTGTTGGGGGTCAAACTGCTCGCCCTTCGGCGAGTAGCGCTCGATCCCGACTCGTGCCAGCGCCGCGATAACGTCGGCATGCACGAGCTTGATCCCGGACACGAGCGTGGCGTCGTCGCCGCCCTCGCCGTTGGCGCCCGTTTCGGCCACCTCGAGCGCGCGGTCGAGGTTGTCGACCGCCGGCAACAATTCGAGCGCGAGCTTTGCCATGCCGCGCTCCTTCGCGGCGGCCGCCTCACGCCCCGCTCGCTTGCGGTAGTTCTCGAAATCGGCCTTCGTCCGCTGCGCGAGCTCCAGATACTCGTCGGCCTTCTCCGCCTTCGCAGTCAGCTCGTCGAGATCGTGCTCGAGCTTGGCTTCGTGGTCATCGGACTCGGTCTGTGGAACCGACTCGGTCTGTGGAACCGGCGCGGTCTGTGGAACCGGCGCGGCCGGGCCGACGGGTGCTTCGGGCTCGCCAGCGGGAACCGAGGGGGCCGCCTCCTGAACCGAGGGGCCCGCCTCCTGCTCCTCCTCGGGCGAGGGGGAGGGAGCGCCCTCCGGGTCGCGACCATCGCGAACCTCGGAAGGCGTCTCCTCGATGTCTTGCTTGGGACCCTGCATTACTTGCCCTCGTCCACTACCTCGGCGTCCACGACGTCCTCCTCGGCGCCCGCGCCGTTGGTCGACGCACCAGCGCCATCACCATCGGCCGATGGGCCGGCACCGGCCTGCTCCTGGGCCCGCTGATACATGGCCTCGGAGACCTTGTGGAACGATGCTTGCAGCGCCTCGGTCTTGGCATTGATCTCGGCCGCATCCTCGGAGGTGAGCACCTCGCGAACCGCCTTGATCGCAGCTTCGATCTCCTCCTTGGAGGACGAGTCGACCTGGTCGCCGAGGTCCTTGAGCTGGCGCTCAGCCTGGTAGGCGGCGTTCTCGCCGTTGTTGCGTGACTCCGCGAGCTCGCGCATCCGGCGGTCCTCGTCGGCATGCGACTCGGCGTCGGTCACCATCCGCTTGATCTCATCGTCGGACAGCCCCGAACCCGCCCGGATCTCGATCTTCTGCTCCTTGGCGGTGCCGAGGTCCTTGGCGGACACGTTCAGGATCCCGTTGGCGTCGATGTCGAAGGCGACCTCGATCTGCGGGATTCCGCGCGGTGCCGGTGGGATGCCCGTCAGCTGGAACTTGCCCAGCGACTTGTTGTACGTCGCCATCTCGCGCTCGCCCTGGAGGACATGGATCTCGACGCTCGGCTGATTGTCCTCGGCAGTCGAGAAGATCTCCGACTTGCGAGTCGGGATCGTCGTGTTGCGCTCGATCAGCTTCGTCATCACGCCGCCCTTGGTCTCGATTCCGAGCGTCAGGGGGGTGACGTCGAGCAGCAGCACGTCCTTGACGTCGCCGGCGAGGACGCCGGCCTGGATCGCGGCGCCGACGGCGACCACCTCGTCCGGGTTGACGCCGCGGTGCGGCTCCTTGCCGGTCAGCCCCTTGACCTTCTCTTGGACCGCGGGCATCCGGGTCATGCCGCCGACGAGGACCACGTGATCGATCGTCGCGGCGCCCTTGTCCTTCGCGTCAGCGAGCGCCTGGCGAACCGGCGCGACCGTGCGGTCGAGCAGGTCGGAGGTGAGCTCGTTCAGCTTCGCCCGCGTGAGCCGCATGTCGAGGTGCTTCGGACCGCTGGCGTCGGCGGTGATGAACGGCAGGTTGATCTGCGTCTCCTGGGTGGTTGAGAGCTCGATCTTCGCCTTCTCGGCCGCCTCGTAGAGCCGCTGCAGGGCCATTGGGTCGGCGGACAGGTCGATCCCCTGCGACTTCTTGAACTCCGCCACCAGCCAGTCAACGATCGCCTTGTCGAAGTTGTCGCCACCGAGATGGTTGTCACCCGCAGTCGACTTGACTTCGAACACGCCGTCACCGATCTCCAGCACGGACACGTCGAACGTGCCACCGCCGAGGTCGAAGACGAGGATCGTCTGATCTGACTCCTTGTCGAGCCCGTAGGCAAGCGATGCGGCGGTCGGCTCGTTGATGATCCGCTTGACGTCCAGCCCGGCGATCCTGCCGGCGTCCTTGGTCGCCTGGCGCTGATCGTCGTTGAAGTACGCCGGAACGGTGATCACGGCACTGTCGACGCTCTCGCCGAGATATGCCTCAGCATCCGCCTTCAGCTTGCCGAGAATCATCGCCGAGATCTCGGGCGGCGAGAACTGCTTGCCGCCGGCCTCCACGCGCGCGTCCCCGTTCGGGCCAGAGACGACCTTGTAGGGGACGATCGACTCCTCCTCGCGCACCTCGGCCTCCTTGCGGCCCATGAAGCGCTTGATCGAGAAGACGGTGTTCTGGGGGTTGGTCACTGCCTGGCGCTTGGCAACGGTGCCCACCAGGCGCTCCCCGGATTGAGTAAAGGCGACCACGGACGGCGTCGTACGCCCGCCTTCGGCGTTCTCGATCACCGTGGGCTCGCCGCCCTCGAGCACGGCCATGCAGGAGTTGGTCGTACCGAGGTCGATTCCAATCGTTTTTCCCATCTGCGTTCTACTCCTCTGCGTTCGCAAAAATCTAAGCGGGAGGGTAGCAGATCTGACCGGCCGCCCGAAGTCTTCGGACGCGCCCGCCGAGCCGAGACCGGGCCCGGTTTCGAGCCAAATCTCCGAACTTTGGCTGAGGACCTCCGGCATCCGGAGGCCAGGCGCCAAAGTTCGCGGGCGACCGGAAGTTCGCGGGCGACCAGCCTGGCGCGCCGGCGACCAGCCCGGGCGCCGCCCGGCGACCAGCCTAGCGCCCCACGATGAACGCGCTTGGGCACATCCGCCGCAGGGCGCAGGCCGCGCAATCGGGACGACGCGCCGAGCAGGTGCGCCTTCCGTGCCGCAGCAGATTGAGGTGCAGCTCGAGCTCCTCGCCCGGCGGGGTGATTGCGAGCAGCGTGTCGTGCAACTCCCCGAACGGTGCCCCGGGACGAAACAGCCCCAAGCGGGTGCCGACTCGGGAGACGTGCGTGTCGACCGGTAGGTCTCGCATCCCGAGCGCGAACAGGAGCACGCATGCGGCTGTCTTGCGGCCGACGCCGGGGAGCGAGCAGAGGTAGTGCTGCGCCTCCGGGACGCTCAGCTGCTCGAGCCAGTCCAGCGACAGCTCCCCACCTGGGGCCGTATCGGTGATCGAGCGCAGGATCGAGCGGATCCGCGCCGACTTGACCCTCGAGATGCCGCCCGGCCGGATCGCCTGCTCGATCTCATCGACCGGGGCGTCTCGCACCTGCTCCCAGGCCGCGAATCGCTCGCGCAGCGCCAGGTAGGCGACGTCCCGGTTGCGGTCGTTGGTCGATTGCGAGAGGACGGTCAGGATCAGCTCCGCGATCGGATGGCCGTGGGGCTTGGCGAGCGGGATCCCGTAGACGAGCCGCAGGCGATCGCGGATCGACCGGACGCGGCGCGGCGCGGGCCGGCGCCAAGCGCTGTTCGCGATCCCGGTGGGAGCGGGCGCATCCGGCGTCATCGGCAAGGACGTTATCCTCGCCAGCGCGTGGGCGTCGATGATCACAAGATCACGCTTGGTCAGACGCCCGTTTTTTATCGTCGCGCGCCCTGGAGCGGCGTCCCCGTGCTTTATCTCCACGGATTCCCCACCAGCTCCGACGATTGGGAACCGTTCCTGCAGCGGACCGGCGGGATCGCGCCCGACCTGCCCGGTTTTGGCCGCACCGGCAAGGCCGGAAACCTCGACTACTCACTCGACGGCCACGCCGACTTTCTCGAGCGATTCCTGGCTGAGCTGGGCGTTCACCAGGTGAAGCTCGTCGTCCACGACTGGGGCGCGGGTGCCGGACTGGTGTTCGCCCAGCGTCATCCCGAGCAGGTAAGCCGCCTGGTTCTGCTGAACGCGCTGCCGTTGCTCGATGGATTTAAGTGGCCGCGGCTCGCGCGCATCCTCAGACGTCCCCTGCTGGGCGAGCTCGTGATGGGAGCGACCACCCGCCGCCTGCTGGCGCGAACGCTTCGTCAGGGCTGCGCAAACCCGCAAGCCTGGTCCCCGGAGGCGCTCGAGGCCGTCTGGGAGCAGTTCGACCAGGGCACCCAGCGGGCGATCCTGCGCCTGTTTCGCTCAGTCGACGAGCACCGCCTCGCGGCTGCCGGGGCGGACCTGCCCTCGATTGCCGCCCCGGCGCTCGTGGTCTGGGGGGAGGAGGACCCGTGGCTGGCACCGAGCTACGCCGACGCCTACGCCGGCCGGCTCACCCATGCCGAGTTGCAGCGAACGCCCGGGGCGGGTCACTGGCCGTGGCTCGATCAGCCGACCGTCGTCGATCGGGTATCTGAGTTCGTACAAGTCTCGCGATGATCACCGGCCAGCAAACCGGACCGATCGAGGTCAACGACCGCGAGTCGACGCGACACCGGCGCCGCATCGATCCCCGCCGAATCGCACCGGCCCTGGTCGCCGGGGTGCTCGCAGCCGTCTACCTGATCCTCTCCCCGCCGAGCCTCGATCTCGCCGCGCACATGTTTCGCGCTCAGCTGTTCCGGATGGAGGGCTTCCCGCTGTGGAACAACATGTGGTACTCGGGCCACCACATCGTCGGCTACAGCCTGCTGTTCCCGCCCGTCTCGGCGCTGCTCTCGCCGCAGCTGGCAGCGGCGCTTGCGGCAACCGGGACCGCAGCGCTGTTCGAGCCGCTCGCCCGCCGGCACTACGGTCCCGAGGCCTGGGTCGGCGCGGTGCTGTTCGCCGCTGCGACCGCCGTCGATCTGTTCACCGGCCGGCTGGCGTTCGCGTTTGGCGCGTTGCCGGCGGTCGGAGCTGTCCTGGCACTCGATCGTCGCCGGACCTGGATCGCCGCCGGACTCGCGCTCCTGACGGCGTTGTCGAGCCCGGTCGCGGCGCTGTTCCTCGGGCTCGCCGCGAGCGCTTACGCGATTGGCGCCTACGCCGGTGAGCGCCGCCTCCGCCCGGCGCTGCCGGGACTGGCCGTCGCGGTGGCGTGCCTTGCTCCGGTCGGCATGCTGGCGATCGCGTTTCCCGAAGGGGGCCACGAACCATTTGCGGCCGCCACGATGGTGCCCGTTCTGGCGCTCGCGCTCGGCGCGATGATCGCGCTGCCCCGTGACGCTTGGAAGCTCCGCGCCGGAGTGCTGCTGTACGCACTGGGAACTGTCGCGGCCTACGTGCTGGCAACGCCGGTCGGCAGCAACGATGCTCGCCTCGGGGCGTTCATGGCCGCACCGCTGGCCGCGCTGCTCTGGTGGCCTCGAAGGGTCGTACTGCTGGCGGCGCTCGCAGTGCCGCTCCTGTACGTCGAATGGCACGATCCCGCGCGAGACCTCTCGACCGCGATCGGCGACCCCTCCGCCGCATCGGGCTACTACGAGCCGCTGCTCGACTTCATGGAGAGCCAGCCGGGACCGCCGTTCCGGACCGAGATCCCGTTCACGCGCTTTCACTGGGAGGCCTACGTGGTCGCACCTCATTACGCGCTCGCGCGCGGCTGGGAGCGCCAGCTCGACATCAAGGACAACGCGCTGTTCTACGACGGCCGGCTCACCGCGGCGAGCTACAAGGCGTGGCTGCATCAGAACGCCGTACGGTTTGTCGCCGCGGCGGACGCCCCCGTCGACTACTCGGCACAGGGTGAGATCGCGCTGATCGATCACGGCCTTCCATATCTCCGGCTGGTGATGCAGACCCGCCACTGGCGGGTGTACGAGGTCGCGAATGCCACGCCGATCGTCCAGGGTGCGGCGGTCCTGCGAGCGATGGGACCCGACTCACTGACCCTCTACGCAAGCCATTCCGGAACGGCCTTCATCCACGTCCACTTCAGCCCGTACTGGGCGCTCTCGCAAGGCTCCGGTTGCGTTGCACCGTGGGGCCAGTTCACCTCGGTGACGATCCGCAGGCCAGGGCCGATGCGGCTCGTGATGCGGTTCTCGTTGGACCGGATCGGGGCCAGTTCGCCACGCTGCAGCTGACCGACGGCACGCATCGCTAGGATGAGAAAACTGCGATGCGGCGTCGACTCCGGTTCATCGAGGCGCGGGTGCTGCCGCGCGGTTGGCAAGATCTGGTCAGACAGATCTTGCTGTTCGTCGGCGCGTTCCTGCTCTACGACCTCGTGCGAGGGCTTGTGGACGGCGGCAGTCCATACAAGCCGTTCGGCGACGCGATGAAGATCATCGATCTCGAGCGTACGCTGCACATCTTCATCGAGCCGAGCGTTCAGGCTTGGGCGCAGAACAAGCACTGGTTGATGGACGGGGCGGACTGGACCTACCTCAACGGCCACTTCATCGTCACGTTGGCCGTTCTCGCCTACATCTACCTGCGGCGCAACGATTCGTTCTACTTCGTGCGCAACATGTTCATGATCGCGATGGCGGTTGCCCTCGTCGGCTATGCCCTGTATCCGACGGCTCCGCCGCGGCTGCTGCCGGAGTGGGGCTTCACCGACTCGATCTCCCAGTTCCTGGGAGCCCCCCACGTCGACAACGGACCGGCGAAGGCGTTCCTCAACATCTACGCGGCAGTCCCATCGATGCACGTCTGCTTCGCGGTGATCGTCGGCTGGTCGATGGCCCGGCTGGTGTCCTTCCGCGTGGCCAAGGTGGCTTGGTCGCTGTACCCCCTGCTGGTCACGTTCGTGGTCGTCGCGACAGCCAATCACTACCTCACCGACGTCTTCCTCGGAGCGATGACCGCCGGCGTCTCGGCGCTCCTTGCCCACCGGCTGCTCGCCCGCGCACGCCCTGACGTCTGGGCGTTCGGCCAGGCGACGGCCTAGCGATGCCCGAACAGACGAAGCCCAGGCGCGCGAGCTCCGAAGGCCCGCGTCGCTCCCGCCCTCGCCGCGAGGGCCCGAGTACGCAGGAGCTGATGCGCGACCGGCTGATCGAGTCGCGGTTGACTCCGAACGCGATCTCACTGACGGGCTTCCTGCTCAACCTCACGGCCGCTGGGCTGATCGTGGGGCGAATGTTCTTCCTGGCCGGGATCGCATTCATCGTCGGATCGGTGATGGACACGCTCGACGGACGCTATTCCCGGATGTCCGGCAAGGGCACCCCGTTCGGCGCGTTCCTCGACTCGACGCTCGACCGGCTCGAAGAGGGAATCGTGCTGACCGCCGTCGGCGCCTACTTCGCCTCGCGGGGCGATCAGGTCGCCGTCGCGGCGGTGGTCGCCGCGGTGCTGTTCTCGCTGATGGTCTCCTACACGCGCGCCCGGGCCGAGGCGCTCGGCGTGGCCTGCAAGGTCGGTCTCGCCACACGGCCCGTGCGCGTCGTGATCCTGTCTGTCGGGCTGGTGTTCGCGAAGGGCGCGTCGCTGGGCCACTTCGAGCTGCTCGCACCGGCGGTGTACGTGCTCGCCGGCCTCGCGGTGCTGACAACGGTGCAGCGGATTGTGTACGTCCGCAAGCAGCTGAACGCCATCGCGACGGTGTAACAAACATCTCGCCACGGAATACCTAAAACGTTGTCTGGCGCCGCCCAGCAGAGCGCGCAGATTCCTCTTCGACCAAGGACTTTTCATCGTGAGCACCACCAACGGTTCCCCCAACGGCGCTGGTCGTTATCAGGCCGACAAGGTGCGCGTCGCGATCATCGGCGTCGGCAACTGCGCGAGCTCGTTCGTGCAGGGAGTTCACTACTACCGCGACGCCGATCCTCGCGCTGCCGTGCCCGGCCTGATGCACGTCGACCTCGGCGGATACCACGTACGCGACGTGGAGTTCAGCGCCGCTTTCGAGATCGACGCCGACAAGGTCGGCAAGGACCTCTCTCAAGCCATCTTTGCCGGTCAGAACAACACCCTTCGGTTCGACGTGGAGCTGCCGAAGCTGGGCGTGGAAGTGCATCGCGGGATGACCCACGATGGCCTCGGCAAGTACCTGTCTCAGAAGATCACCAAGGCACCGGGGCCGACCGCCGACATCGTCGAGATCCTCAAGGAGACCAACACCGACGTGGTCGTCTCCTATCTGCCGGTCGGCTCCGAACAGGCGACCAAGTGGTACGTGGAGCAGGTGCTCGAGGCGGGCTGCGCGTTTGTGAACTGCATCCCCGTGTTCATCGCCCGGGAGGACTACTGGGACAGGCGCTTCAAGAAGGCGGGCCTGCCGATCGTGGGCGACGACATCAAGTCGCAGGTCGGCGCGACGATTGTCCACCGCGCGCTCGCGCGCCTGTTCCATGACCGGGGCGTGAAGCTGTTGCGGACCTCACAGCTGAACGTCGGTGGCAACATGGACTTCTACAACATGCTCGAGCGCGAGCGGCTGGAGTCGAAAAAGATCTCCAAGACCAACGCCGTCACCTCGATCATCGGTCATCACGCTCCCGGCCGATGACGTTCACGTCGGCCCGTCTGACTACGTTCCCTGGCTGACCGATCGCAAATGGGCCCACATCCGGCTGGAAGGTCAGGCGTTCGGCGACGTGCCGCTGAGCGCAGAGCTGAAGCTCGAGGTCTGGGACTCGCCGAACTCGGCTGGCATCGTGATCGACGCTGTGCGCTGCTGCAAGCTGGCGCTCAACGACGGCCTCTCGGGCCAGCTCGACGGCCCCAGCTCGTACTTGATGAAGTCGCCGATGCACCAGCGCCCGGACGACGAGGCTCGGGAGCTGACCGAGCAGTTCATCGCCGAGCACGCCCGCAGGCCACTTGGCGCCCCGAGGAAGAAGCGGACGGCGACAAAGAAGTAGCCCTATATTGAGGCGCGTGCCCGGCTCCTTCGCGATTGCGCAGGTCACGCCGTTCGCCTGGGAGTCTCAGAACGACGTCAATCAGTACGTCGCGGGTGTCTCGGACGAGCTCGCGCGACGGGGTCATCGGGTACTGATCCTCGCGCCGTCGGAGTCGGGCAGTCTCGTCCGCGATAGCCGGCGGGCGATCCGCAGCGAGCGCGAGGCGCTGCTCGAGCGCAGCGACCACGCCCCGCTCGTGCTCGGCGTCGGCGAGGTGCTCCCTTTCTCGCCGACGCGGCGACGCGCCGCCTCGCTGCCGGTCGATGTCGCCCGCACGATCGAGGACACACTGACGGCGCTGACGCTCGACGTCGTTCACGTACACGAGCCGTTTGCGCCGAGCGCTTCGAGCGCTGCGCTGCGTCAGTCACGCGCACTGAACGTCGGCAGCTTCCACATGCCCACGGAGCGGATCCTCTCCACGCAGCTGACGCGACCGCTCTCGCGCCTGCTGTTCGGTCGACTCGATGCGCGCATTGCCAGCTACGGCGCGACGCGCGATCTCCTGCAGCGCTTCTTCCCGGCCGACTACGAGGTGATCAGACCCGCGACCGGGATCGAGGCCGTCTGGTCCGGCGGCGGGGAAGTCGAGCTGCTGCTGATCGCTGAGGAGGAACGTGCGGCGCTGCGTGCCTTCCTGCGGGCTTTGCGAGCGCTGCCCGCGGAGCTCGAATGGCGCGCGACCGTGTTCTCGAGCCGCCCGCTGGCCCCGCCGGCGACGCTGAGCCGGGAGCTGCGCGCGCGCCTGAGCTTCCTCGATGCGGGGCAAACTACCGAGTCCGCGGCGCTTGACGCGGCCGACGTGGTCGTGCTCGCGTCCGAAGGCGTCCGCTCGATGCCCGGGATCCTGCTCAAAGCGCTGGCGGCCGGCGCAATCCCGGTCGCCTCGCGGCTGCCTGCCTACGAGGAGCTGCTATCCGATGGTGAGTACGGGCTCGTATTCGAACCGGGTGACGTCCAGACGCTGGCGGCGCAGATGGCCGGCCTGATCGCCGAGCCGGAGCAGCGCGAGCGGCTGCGGCGCAGCGCCGATCAGCTGCGCGCGACGCTGACCTGGTCGCGAGTGGCCGACGAGCTCGAGCGAATCTATATCCGCTTGGCGGGGCGCAGGCACCGCTCGCGCCCGGACCCTCGCATTCAGAGCCGGCTCTCATCGCGTCCACTGATCGACGTCGACCTGCACATGCACACCGACCACTCCTACGACTGCGCGACGCCGGTCGAGGTGCTGTTGGCCGAGGCGCGCACGCGCGGGCTCGGGGCGATCGCGATCACCGACCACAACGAGCTCTCGGGGGCGCTCGAGGCTCGTAGCAAGAGCAACGGGGTGAAGGTGATCGTCGGCGAGGAGGTCAAGACCGCCAGCCAGGGCGAAGTGATCGGCCTGTTCCTGGAGAAGAAGATCCCCCGCGGGATGACGCTTCAGGAGACGATCGCCGAGATCAAGCGCCAGGGCGGGGTGGTCTACGTCCCGCACCCGTTCGACAGGCTCCATTCGGTGCCCGATTACGAGCACCTGCTCGACGTCCTCGACGATGTCGACGCGATCGAGATCTTCAACCCTCGGGTCGCGATCAGCGAGTTCAACGACGAGGCGGTCCGGTTCGCCGCCAAATATTGGATCCCGGCCGGCGCCGGGTCGGACGCCCACGTGCCGCAAGGACTTGGATCGGTCCGGATCCGGATGCGCGACTTCGACGGCCCGGAGGAGTTCCTGGAATCGCTTCGTGACGCCGACATCGTCCGCAATCCCGCGAGCCTGCTCTACGTTCAGGCGCTGAAGTTCCTGCAGACCAGGGCCCTGACCGAAGCGGCGCGGCGGGCGTCCAGAGACCGCCGCGTGCGCAGAGTCACGGGCAGGAACTTGCGCAAGTCCTGATGCACTCGCAAGGACAAGCTCGCCTGCCGTCCAATCCGAGGGGGATGCCCGCCACCGACGATGAGATTCGCGAGAAGTACCTCGAGCGGGCGATCCGCGAGCTGAACGCGTTCGCGCGCGAGCTGCAGGCCTGTCCCCACTGCCCCCGTGGACAGCTGATGCCCGTGCTCGGCTCGGGCCATCCCCAGGCTGACATCTTTCTGATCAAGCACTCCGCGCGGCCCTCGGAGGTCGAGGAGGGCGTCGCGTTCTACGGGCGAACCGGCAATGCACTGATGAAATCGCTGCGCCGCCTGTCGATCGATCCGCTGGCGGTCTACGGAACCCTGTGCGTCAAGTGCCCGGTGCCCGATCCGGAGCTGGCGGACCCCGTCTGCGTGGCGAGGACGGCGGAGGAGCTGTCGATCGTGCAACCGAAGATCGTCGTCGTGATGGGCGCGGACGCGCTGGCCGTGCTGAATGAGCTCGAGGTGCCGATGGGGCGTCATCTGGAGCCGCTGGCCGGCGAGATCCAGCGGTTCACGCCCACGATCGAGGCCCTGTACGCGCCCAACATCGACGACGCGCTCGACGAGGAGTCGGCGAAACGAGAGTTCTGGCAAGCGTTCCGGGTACTGGGGCAGTGGTGGGAGGATCTGCCGCCCGATTAAGACTAGACTCGCCGCATGGATCTTGAGGAGAAGACACTCGATCAGGTCGGCGACCGCTGCGAGGAGTGCGGCGCGAAGCTCACGCCGCGCGAGCTGCAGGCTGTGATGGAGTCAGGCGGTCCGGTCCTGTGCTCGATCCACGCCGCCGAGGACGAGCCCGGGCTGTCGGACGACGAAGGCGAATTCGGCGAACCGCAGTAGCCGATCGCCATCGGCGCTCACATCGTCAGCACGATCTTGCCAAGCTTCCCGCCTGCCGCAAAGCGGTCGTAGGCCGCCTCCGCCTCCGCCAGCCGGTATCTCGCGGCAAGCGGTACGCGGACCGCTCCGCTGGCCAGCAGTGGCAGCACTGAACGCTCCAGAGCCCTCGCGGTCTTCGCCTTGTCCTCCAGCGGACGCGCGCGCAGCGTCGAGCCATACAGACGGCCGCGTTTCATCATCAGCAACCCGAGATTGAGCTCGCCCTTCGTGCCGGCGCCGGTCCCGATCACCGCGATCCGGCCGCTCGTGGCGAGCGCCTGCAGATTGGCGGCCAGGTTCGGGGCACCGACCAGCTCGAGAATCACATCGAAGGGACCGCGCTCCGCGAAGCCCTCTGGGGCGATCACCTCGGCACCCAGCGCCGCCACCTCGGCGCGCAGGTCGGGGTTTCGAACCGTGGCGGTCACCCGGGCACCCGCCGCCCGGCCCAGCTGGATCGCCGCCGTCCCGACACCACCGGCGCCGCCGTGGACGAGCAGGCGCTCGCCGAGCTGCAGCGAGGCCTGGGTGAAGACGGCATCGAGAGCGGTCGTGAACGCCTCGGGCACGCCGCCCGCCACCGGCCAGTCGAGGTTCTCGGGGACCGGCACCAGAACGCGTTCGTGGACGAGCGCCAGCTCCGCCTGACCGCCGCCGCCGACGATTCCCATCACCCGGTCGCCCTCCTGAAAGCGTTCGGCGCCAGGACCGCATTCGAGCACCTCGCCCGCCAGCTCGAGCCCAGGGATGTCCTGCGGCGAGCCCGGAGGAGCGGGATACCTGCCTTGGCGCTGATGCATGTCGGCTCCGTTGATCCCCGCCGCCCGGACCCGGACGAGAACCTCGCCGTGGCCGGGAACGGGGTCGGGGTGCTCCTCGACGCTCAGCGCCCCCTCTCGGATCGTGACGGCGCGCATACCGTTTCTAACCCTACCGGCGGACGAGCTGGGCCACGCACTCGATGTGCGGCGTCTGCGGAAACATGTCGACCGGACGCACACGCACGAGCTCGTAGCCGGCCTCCACCAACTGAGCGGCGTTCGGCGCGAGCGTCGTCGGATTGCAAGACACGTAGACGATCCGGTTCGGCGCCGCCTCGATGATCCTCCTGACGACTTTCTGGGAAAGCCCGGCGCGAGGGGGATCGAGCACCATCAGATCGGGACGGCCCGCCTCCACGACCAGCTCGCGAAGCGCGAGGCGAACGTCGCCTGCGAAGAAGCGGGCGTTCTCGATCTCGTTTCGCTTGGCGTTGGCGATCGCGTCGGCAACCGCTTCCTCGACGATCTCGAGCCCCCACACCGCCGCGACCCGTGGGGCGAACAGCAGCCCGATCGTGCCGATGCCGCAGAACAGGTCATAGACGCGCTCCATGCCGGTCGGCTCGGCGTATTCGAGCGCGAGGCCGCAGAGCCGCTCCGCCATCTCGGTGTTGGTCTGAAAGAAGGCGTGCGGGGAGACTTGCAGCCGCAGCCCACCGATCTCCTCATCGATGCGATCGGTGCCCGACAGCAGCTCCGTCTCGCCACCCTGAGTGGTCTCGGCGAGCGCGTCCGTGCGCGTCCACAACAGCCCGTCGAGCGGCCCCGCTGCGCGGACGAGAGACTCGCGATCGAGCTCACCGCCGGCCGTCACGAGCCGGGCCTGAAGCTGCCCGCTGCGGCGGCCCTCGCGGATCACGAGGTTGCGCAGCAGTCCGTCCCCTGTGCGCCGGTCGTAAGCCGTCAGGCCCTGCTCTCGGCACCAGCTGACGATCCGCTCGCGCGCCGCATTGCCACGCTCGGAGGCGAGCAGGCAGTCCTCGACCGCGACGATCTCCTCCCACCTTCCCGGCGCGTGAAACCCGCACACGAGCCGGCCGTCGGGAGCGTTGCCGAACGAGTACTCGAGCTTGTTGCGGTAGCGCCAGGGCGCGATCGCCGGCACGATCGGCTCGAGCGCATAGGACCGAAGATTGCCGATTCGCTTCAGAGCGTCGTCAACCTGCTCGTGCTTGATCTGTAACTGGCGCTCGTAGGCGAGCACCTGCCAAGGTGCTCCGGGATGCTCGGCTTTCGGTTCGATCCGGTCAGGACCGGCCTGCACGATGTGCACCGCGCGTGCTTCGGCGTAGGCGCGTTTGCTCTTGCCGACGACCGCGCGTACGCGATCGCCCGGTATCCCGCCCGCGACGAACACGACGTAGCCGTCGAGCCGCGCCACGCCTGCGCCTCCGAACGCGAGCGAGTCGATCGTCAGCTCGAGCTGATCGCCACGGGTCGGTCGTCTGCTCGCCGTATCCACGACAACTAGCATGGCAGCCCGGTGGACTCCGACGCTTACCGGCGCCCGGCGGAGGCGTCGCGCTCCGAGCTGACGGACAGTCCGTCGACCACGTACTCCAGGAGCGCCTTCTGCGCATGGCGGCGGTTCTCCGCCTGGTCCCAGATTCGCTGGCGCTCGCCGTAAAGGACCGACTCGCTGATCTCCTCGCCGGGATGTGCCGGAAGGCAGTGGAGCGCGATCGCGTGCGGTGCGGCGAGGGCGAACAGTGCGTCGTCGAGTCGATAAGGCGCCAGGTTCCGCCGCCGGTCCGCGGCGGACTCCGGGTCGTCGCTCATGCTGACCCACACGTCGGTGTAGACCGCGTCGGCGTCGGTCACGGCCTCGCATGGGTCGTCGGTCAGTAGCGCGCCCGCCACCGGCTCCGTCAGCGCGTACGGCCGCGGAGAGGCGATCCGCACCTGCACCCCGGCCAGAGCTCCGAGGGTTGCCAGCGACCGGGCGACGTTGTTGCCATCGCCGACGTATGCCACGGTCAGCCCCTCGAGCTTGCCGAACGTCTCGCTGAGGGTCAGCAGGTCCGCGAGCGCCTGGCAGGGATGGTGGCCCGCAGTGAGCATGTTGATCACGGGCACGCTCGCGTGAGCCGCCAGTTCCGCGACCAGCTCGTCGGGTCCGGTGCGGATCCCGATCGCCACGACGTGACGCGAGAGCACGTGAGCCGTGTCGCGCATCGACTCCCCGCGGGTCAGCTGCAGGTCCTCCGTGCGCAGCACCATCGGATGGCCACCGAGCTCGGCGACGCCGGCCTCGAACGACACTCGCGTTCTGGTCGAGGGCTTCTGGAAGATCAGCGCGACGGCTCGCTTGCTCAGCGCCTCCGAGCTGTACGGGCTGACCTTCAGCTCGCGCGCGCGCAGCAACAGGGCGTGCAGCTCCGCGCTGGTCAGCTCAGATCCCGTGAGGAAGTGGCGGGTCAAGTCGAGCAGTGTACGGTGGGGCGATCTCCCTGCGCGTGCTCACCTGGAACCTCAAGCACGGCCGCTCCGTCCCGAGCGCCGGGCGCGACCTGCTCGACGAGTTCGCGCTCGCCCTCGCCGCGTGGAACTGGGACGTGGCCCTGCTTCAAGAGGTCCCTCCGTGGTGGCCAACGTTGCTGGGAGCCAGGCTCGGAGCTTCCGCACGGATGGTGCTGACCTCCCGCAACGAGCTGCTGCCGATCCGCCGGGCGATCGCGCGGCGCTGGCCCGATCGTGATCAAGTCAAACGGCGGCGGCAGCAACGCGATCCTGGTACGGAGCTCCAACGTGCTCGAGCACCGCACGCTGCGGCTGGCCCGGCTGCCCGAGCGCCGATGGTTGCACGCCGTGCGCTTAGACGCCGGCCTCTGGATGGGCAATCTCCACGCGAGCGCCGCCGCCTCCCAGGCGACGCTTGCCGCCTCGACGATGTTGGCTTGGGCAACCGGGACGCCGGCCGTGCTCGGCGGAGATTTCAACCTGCGATCGCTCGAGCTCTCCGGGTTCCGGCAAGCGGCGGCCAACGGCGTCGACTACGTGTTCTGCGCGGGGCCCGACGTGGTCACCGGGCCCGAGGTACTCGACCGCGGCCGGCTCTCCGACCACGACCCGGTCATTATCGCCGTGACCGCGAGCTGAGCGGCCTACGCCAGCTCCGCCGCCCGAGCTCGCACGAGCTCCACGGTCGCCGCGGACGCGGTCCGCGGCGACCCGCTGTCAAACGGCGGTTGCGGGTCGTACTCGATGCCGAGCTGGATCGCCTGGGCGAGCTCGGGACCCGCGATCTTGGCCGCGAGCGTCAACGCCATGTCGATCCCCGATGCGACCCCGCCGGCCGTGATCACCTTGCCCTGCTCGACCACTCGCTGCGAGACGGGCGTGGCGCCATAGGGGCGCAGCAGCGTCGAGCGCCAGCCAGTGAGTCGTGGCCCTCAGTCCATCGAGGATCCCGGCCGCGCCCAGTAGCAGCGATCCCGTACACACCGAGGTAGTCCACTGCGAGCGTCCGATGTGCACCTCGCAACCACGAGAGGAGCGTCTCATCGCCGAGCAGCGGCCGCGTGCCGTAACCGCCCGGCACCATGATCACCTCGGGGCTGGGCAGCTCATCGAGCGTCTTGTCGGCGGTGAGCGCGAGCATGCCGTTCTCCGTTCGCCTCGGTCCCGTCTCGGCGGCGATGAACGAGACGGTCGCGCCCGGAAGCCGAGAGAGCACCTCGTAGGGCCCGACGGCATCAAGTGCATTCAGCCTGTCGAAGATCGGGATCGCGACGTCCACTGGCTCAGCACTCCCCGCCGCGAACCACTACGCCCGTCCCGTCCGAAGCCCGAAGCCCCGCAGCATCAAGAGAGCCTTCTCGCCGAGCGTGCCGCGTCCTGGCAGGACCCCGAGCTGAACCGCGGCGTCGTAGAGGTCGAAGAAGGCCCGCACGCGCAAAAGCTGGGAGCGCTCGAGCTCGCAGTAGAAGACGCAGTGCACGACGATGAACCTGTTCGTCGCGGGCAGGCCCTCGAGCGGTGCCCGGTGGGTGGCGAGCAGCTTGGCCGGAGCCGCCAGGAAGCGTCCGTTCGCCAGCCGCTCGCCGGTTCTCTCCAGCCGTGCGTCGGGAAACGCCGCCCACAGCCGGTCGGCGTGGCGGCCGAGGTCCCCGAGGCCTTCGAGGGGCTCAGCGGTGAGCGGGTCCTCGTAGTGGATGTGCGGCACGCACACACCCTCGAACGCATCCCCGTCCTTGCCCGACCAGGCTGCCTCCCAGCCATCGATCAGCTCGTCGATGGTCAATCCGAGCGCGCGTGAGGTCGAAGTCGGGCACACCCTCCTCCGGCGTTGAGGCCTGCGCGTAGCGGCGCCGCGGAATCCGGCCCGCGCCGCGGGCGAGCAGGCCCGATTCGACTCCCAGGCGGACCGCACGCGCCATCGCGACCGGGTCGTGCGCGCGGGAGATCGCGCTGGCGCACAGCACCGCGTCGCAGCCGAGCTCCAGCGCCAGCGCGGCGTCCGAAGCGGTGCCGACGCCCGCGTCCAGGATCACCGGCACCCCGGCGCGCTCGACGATGATCGAGATGTTGTACGGGTTGCAGATGCCCATGCCGCTGCCGATCGGCGAGCCGAGCGGCATCACCGCCGCACAGCCCACGTCCTCCAAACGGCGCGCCAGCACGGGGTCGTCGGTGGTGTACGGCAGCACCACGAACCCGTCATCGATCAGCGCCTCGGCCGCGGCGAGGAGCTCGACCGCGTCGGGCAGCAGCGTTCGATCGTCGCCGATCACCTCGAGCTTGATCCAGTCGGTCCCGAAAGCCTCGCGAGCGAGCTGAGCGGTGATGATCGCATCGCGAGCGGTGAAGCACCCGGCGGTGTTGGGGAGGACCTCGACGCCGGCGGCGTCGAGCACTTCGAGGATCGAGCCGCGCGCCGCCGGATCGAGCCGCCGCAGCGCGACCGTGCAGAGCTCCGCGCCAGAGGCGCTCAGCGCTGCTCCGAGGAGCTCGTGGTTGTCGAAGCCGCCGGTGCCGAGGATCACCCGGGAGCGAAGCTCCCGAGCCGCGATCTGAAACGAGGTCATGCTGTGCTCATCCTCCCTGTACGGCAACGACGATCTCCACGTGGGCGCCTTCGGTCAACTGGGTCGACGACCACGCCGTCCGGGGAACCACCTCGCCCGCGAGGGCAACGGCCACCCCCCGGCCTTCGGGCACGCCGGCTAGAGACTGGACGACGGTTGCCACCGACGCATCGGGCGGCATCTCGCGGCGCTCTCCGTTGACCGTGACCAGCACCGTCAGGCTCCCACGGGCAGATTGACGAACCGTTCCGGCGAGAACGCGGAGCCCAGCTCTGAGGGCTCCTCACCCACCAGCGCGCCGACGACGATCTCAGCAGTGATCGGGGCGAGCATGATCCCATGACGATAGTGACCGGCCGCCCAGTGCAGTCCGGCAATCGCGCCCGGTCCCAGCGCGGGGCCATTATCCGGAGTCCCCGGTCGCAGGCCCGCCGACAGCTCGTCGATCACCAGCTCCGAGAGCCCCGGCAGCAGCTCGATTCCGTCGCGCAGCAGCTCGAACAACGGACCAGCGGTCACCGTCGTATCAAAGCCCCGCTCCTCGACGGTCGCGCCGAGCACGTAGCGGCCGTCCCCCCGCGGGACGATGTAGCCGGCGCCCTGCATGCGCAGCGCCCGGTTCAGCAGGCCGGGGCCGGAGGGATCGTGGAGCCTCAGGATCTGGCCCTTGACCGGGCGGATCGGGACACGGGCCGCTTCCGGAATACCTGCCAGCTGACCGGACCACACGCCCGCGGCGACGATCACGTTCTCCGCGCTCACGGCCGACCCGTCGGCGAGTCGAAGGCCACGCACGCGTCCGCGCGCGAGCTCCACGCCGCTCACCCCGGTCTCGGGGCGAAGCTGGGCGCCGCTCTCAGCGGCGGCGATCCCGAGCGCCTCGGTCAGCTTGCGCGGATCGATCGCGTGATCGTCGGGCACCTCCAGGGCAAGCCGGAGCCCCGGCGCGAGCGCCGGCTCCAGCCGCCGGGCCTCGCTCGCCCGCAGCCTCTGCACCGGAAGCCCCAGGCTGCGGCGCATCGCGAGCTCGCGGTCGAGCGCCTCGGCTTCGTCGGCGTCGCGCGCCGCGGCGATCGTTCCACACCCGAGGTAGCCCGGATCGGTTCGTGCCGCGTCGGCGAGCTCGGCCACGAACGCCGGGTACAGAGCCGCGCTGGCGAGGCTCAGCGCCAGCAACGGCTGCTCGGTCGGACGCGCCTCGCTGATCGGCGCGATCATGCCGGCCGCGACCCGTGAGGTGCCCTGTCCCAGCGCACCGCGGTCGAGCACGGTCACGCTCAGCCCCCGCTGCGCCGCTCGCCACGCAACGGTCAGGCCGATCACGCCGCCGCCAACGATTGCGACGTCGAATGAGCTGGTGGTGTTCGACAAGTTGGCTCCCTGCGCCGGCATTACCCGGTTCAGGTTCAGACGGTCGGCGGATCCGGCGTCCGCCCTCTCAGCCCGGTGGTGGGGCTCCCGTTGGTCCAATCCTACCGCGCCTGCCTGGCAGACTGGGAGTGTGACCAGCCTTCGCCAGCGCCTCTCGGGGGCGCGTCTGTACCTCGTCTGCGACGCGCGCTCGGACGTGTTCCTCGACGCGGCCTTGCGCGGAGGTGTGGACCTCGTCCAGCTGCGGATGAAAGACGCCACCGATCGCGAGATGCTCGCGGCGGCGGCCCGGTTCGTGGCGCGTGTGTAGACGCCATCGGGCACTGTTCGTCCTCAACGACCGGCCGGAGCTGGTCGCGCAGGCCGGTGCCGACGGCGTGCACGTCGGCCAGGACGACGTGCCGGTTTCGCGGGCCCGAGCGCTCGTTGGGCGTGACCGGCTCGTTGGTCTCTCGACTCACAGCCCCGCCCAGATCGAGGTTGCGAACGAGGCCACCGTCGACTACATCGGTGTGGGGCCCGTTCACGAGACGCCGACCAAGCCGGGCCGGCCGGCGGTCGGGCTCGAGCTCGTTTCTCACGCCGCGCGCCACGCCCGGATTCCGTTCTTCGCGATCGGCGGAATCTCCGCTGAGAACATCGATGCCGTCACGAGCGCCGGCGCGACGCGCGTAGCCGTCGTGCGCGCGCTCACCGACGCCTTGGACGTCGAAGGCGCGGCACGGCAACTGCGGGGGATGCTCGCGGACGAGGCCGCCGAGACAGACGAGGGGGTCGGCGTTGGCCGTCCGTAGCCGTAAGCGTGGCCGGCGCGAGAAGCCGGCAACGGTGCTCACCGCGCGCAAGCCCGCCACCCGCCCCGAGAAGTCCCCGCACCATGCAGCGGTGCAAGGCCGCTACGAGGACCGCAACGCCGCCGTCAGGGCCAAGCTGACACCTCTGGCGCCGGGCGAGCGGCCGCGAGCGGTGACGGTCGCGGCGGCGCTAGCCGCGCTGTCCGGTATCGGAAATCTGATCGCCTACGTGGCCGGAGCGAAGATTGCCGGTAAGCACCCGGCGCCCAGCGGCATCATCGGATTCTCGGGCCTGATGCTGATCTGCGCTTACGGCATGTGGCGGATGCGCTACTGGGCAGTGCTCGGGTTCATGGGCCTGCTGGCGATCATCGCGACGATCTTCACGCTGCTGTGGGTGGAGGCGAGCAACTTGCTCGGCTTCCTCGTCGCCGCCGCTGATCATTGCCGGAGCCGGCTACCTGTTCATGAAGCTGGTCCGCGCGCTCAGCCGGATCCAGATGCCGAAGCAGCCCGGGCGCTAGCGCCGTGGTGCTCCGATGGCCCGCACGATGCCCGACTCCGCCTATGACTGCATCGTGATCGGCTCCGGGCCCGGGCGGCTACGTAGCGGCGATCCGCGCCGCCCAGCTCGGGATGAAGACGGCGGTGGTCGAGAAGGACAAGGTCGGGGGACGCTGTCTCAACTACGCGTGCATCCCCGCAAAGGCGGTCCTGCGCTCCGCCGACATCCTCTCCGAGGTCCGCGAAGCCGGCGAGTTCGGGATCAAGGTCGGGGAGCCGACGGTCGACTACGCCGCGATCAGCGCGCGGCGAGAGAAGGTGGTCTCGACGCTCACCGGCGGCGTCGCCGGGCTGTTCAAGAAGAACGGCGTCGAGCTGCATCAGGGCGAGGGCAGCCTCGTCGGCGAGGGGTCGGTGAGCGTCGGCGATCAGCAGATCTGCGCGCCAAGACGATTCTGGTCGCGACCGGGTCGGTCAAGAAGCCGATTCCCGGGACACGAGTTCGGCGGCCGGGTGATCGGCACCGAGGAGGCATGGGCGCTGTCCGAACTGCCGAACACGATGGCGGTCGTCGGCGCGGGGGCGTCGGGGGCGGAGATCGCGTCCGCATATGCGCGGCTGGGGGTCGAGGTGCTGCTGTTCGAGGCGCTCGAGCGCGTGCTTCCGACCGAGGACGCGGACACCTCAAAGGCCGCCGAGCGCGGCCTGCAGCCGCCAGGGGATGACGATCCACACCGAACACGCTCGTACAGAACATCGAGCCCGGCGAGCAGAGTGTCAAGTTCAGTTACGGCGAGCAGTCAGCTGAGACGGAGTGGCTGGTGATCGCCGCCGGCCGAGCGCCGGACATCGAGCGCGCTCGGCCTCGAGCGGGCGGGCGTCGAGCTGGCGACAGCGGCTTGGTCGAGGTCGACGGGGCGATGCGCACGAGCGCGGCGGGCGTCTACGCGATCGGCGACATCGTGCATGGACCGGCGCTCGCCCACAAGGCATCCGACGAAGGCATCATCGCGGTCGAAGACGCCGCCGGCCTCGCCACCCACCCGATCGATTACATCGATATCCCGCGGGCCACCTTCTGCACGCCGAACGTCGCCAGCTTCGGGCTGACCGAGGCGCAGGCGCGCGAGCAGGGTTACGACGTGACTGTCGGCAAGGTCCAGTACGGGGCGGTCGGCGCCGGGACCGTCTATGGCGATCGCACCGGGATGGTCAAGATCGTCGGCGAGAAGAAATACGGCGAGCTGCTCGGCGGACACATCGTCGGCACCAGGGCCACGGAGTTGATCCAAGAGCTTGTCAACGTCCGCGCGCTCGAGGGCGGCTATCCCGAGGTGGCGCGCATCATTCACGGCCATCCGACCCTGTCCGAGGCGGTCATGGAAGCCGCTCGCGCCGCCGACGGCTGGCTGATCCACGGCTGATGCTCCGCGTGCGGGCAGCCACCCTCGCCAGAGCAGCCGACGTTCTATCTACGACCTCGGCAGTCCCGTCCTGCTACCTGATGGCTGAGCGGATCTCCTCGACGCTGCCCGTGCGTACCCGAGTGGGAGCCGGTGCTCGCGGCGGAGCTCGGCGGGATCGACCCCGATCCCGACTGGGCCTCGATCGAGCGACTGCGCCGCCGCGCAGCAGCTTCAGCCGCTGCGCCGGCCGCGGCCGTGGCCGCCGGACACGCGCACTGGCGATGCTGGCCGCGACCTACGCCAAGAAGGTCGGCCGAGCCGTCGCCTTCTCGCTGGCGGCCTTCCGCCAGGAGTTCGCCGGCGGGCGCGATCTCGGGACCGAGGACACGGTGCTGATCGCGGCTGCCGCGTGCGAGATGCATCCGACCGCGCTCCTCAAAGCGGTGGCGCTGCGATCCACCGGCGATGCGCTCGAGCAAGCAGCGCGGCGAGCGCTCGCGTGCGGTGCGAGATCGTTGCCCGCGATCCAGGTTGGCAGCGCAGTCTTCTACGACGATCGAGGACGCGGCAGCCGCCCGTGAGATGAAGGCCAACCGTGCCTATCGAGCTGATCGTCCACCGCGAGGGAATCGAGCCCGCGTTCTTCGCCGACTCCGAGCGATCCGACCGGATCGAGGTCGTATCGATCGAGGACGGCGAGGTGCTCCTGTTCTGGGATCTGCCGGCCAAGGACGCCGCGCGTTTGCTCAGGGAACTGCGGAGCGATCTCGCCGGGCTCGACGCTGGCCGAGTTCCTCGCGGCCTGGCAGGGGCGCGACGGGGCCGCGGGATCGCCGCCCTGAAGATCGCTATGTTGCCGACCATGGCGGACTCCCCACCGGCACGGGCGGCGCCCGGAGGCGTCAAGGGCGAGACCCGGATCGAGGAGCTCAACCCGCGCCAGCGGACGATCGCCCGTCGCGTCGCCGAGGCCAGGGCGACCGTGCCCGATATCGAGTGCAGCGCCGAGGTCGACATGGAAGCGGCGCTCGCGCTGGCTGATTGCTCGACAACGGCGATCGTGGTTCGGGCATGCGCACTCGCGCTGCGCGGGATGCCGCGCGCGAACGGTGCCTACCGCGACGGTCGCTTCGAGCTCTACTCGCGGATCAACGTCGGTGTCACGGCCGCGAGCGACGATGCTTTCCTGACCCCGGTCGTGTTCGACGCCGACCACAAGTCGCTCGCCGAACTGAGGACCGAGATCGAGCAGCTTCTGCAGCGGGCCGGCTCGGGAGCGCTGTCACCGCCCGAGCTTGCCGGGGCGACGTTCACGATCAGCGATCTCGGGGCATATGACGTTCTC
The DNA here is from genome assembly GCA_963837385.1 of uncultured Solirubrobacterales bacterium. Taxonomy (GTDB): domain Bacteria; phylum Actinomycetota; class Thermoleophilia; order Solirubrobacterales; family Solirubrobacteraceae; genus Palsa-465. The sequence goes on along the minus strand of CAWIMZ010000018.1, from coordinate 100,602 downwards.
AGCGCATCGTCGATCCTCATCCCTCCCCAGGCGGCGGCGCTGGCCGCCGGAGCGATCCGCGAGCTTCCAGTGGTGCGCGACGGGGAGATCGTGCCCGGTCAGATGATGACGTTGACGCTCGCGTGCGATCATCGGATCGTCTATCTGGCGCAGGCCGCCGCGTTCCTGACCGCGGTCAAGCACCTGATCGAGCACGCCGCGCTGTAAGCGCCTGCCGAGTCTCAGGCCGGCTCGCGCTCGAGCACCTGGATGTCATGTGCCAACCCATCCGGCGTCAGCTGATCGGCGGCGAAGCCGACGCGCTCAAATCCCCGCCTGTCGATCAGCAGCACGAACGTCGAGTGATCGATCTTCGGCGTCACGGGTTGGATTGCGTACGCCTTCCAGACGCGTCGCATCGCGCTCAGCGGGCCGTTGAGGAAGGCGAGCCGGCCCGTCAGCTCGTGCTTGGCAAGGAATGCGCGGCGGCGGCTGACCGTATCCTCGGAGGGCGCGACCGAGACCCCGATCGCCGGTACGCCCGCCCCGTTTCCGGGAAGCTCGTTGAGCGCGCCCTTGATCTGCTCGACCATGAACGGGCAGGTGTCGTGACAGAGCGAGTGGATGAACGTCAGGACGACGACCTTTCCGCGGTACTCGGACAGGGAGACGCGATGCCCGTTCTGGTCCACGAGCGTGAAATCTGCGGCACGCAGATGCGGCGGCATGGTCGGCCCGTCAAATGGCGAACTGGAGTTGGTGGTCCCGGTGACCTCGGTGGGCCGTTCGGCCACCAGGACCACTCCGATCGCGGCTACCAGCGCGCAAAGAACAACCAGCAGCAGGCGCTGGATCGTCGAGTTCGCCATCTCAAGCTCGATTTTTGCAGTCGGGCTCGATGCTCGCGTAACCCGGCTGATCTAGAATCCCCTGCACCGTGGAGACAGCCTCCGAGCGGACAGGGCTGCCCGCTGATCCCCCCGCGGCTCACAGCTCAGATCGACTTGACCCCCGCGCGCAGCTGACGGTTGACTCGTTGAACGGCAGCCGCGCGGCGTTGCGTCGCGCGCGAATCCGGCTCGAGCTGGCGCGCCTGCGCCCGGTGCTGATCGCCTACCTCGGCACGCGCGGCCTGCTGATGATCGTCGCACTCGCGAACGGGGCATTGCGCCACCATTCGCTCGCCTCCGAGCTCGCCAACTGGGACGGCAGGTGGTACCGCGACGTCGCCCTGTACGGCTATCCCGCGCACGCCTTGCATACCCGTACCACGCTCGGCTTCTTCCCGCTGTATCCGATCGCGATGTGGTTCGTCTCGCACCTGTTCTCCACGACGCCCGATGTTGCCGGCGTGATCATCTCGCTGATCGGCGGCCTGGTGACGACAGTCCTCGTGGAGCGGCTCGGGAGCGGCTGGTGGGGCGAGGCGGGCGGACGGCGCGCGGCGATCCTGTTTTGCCTGTTCCCCGGTTCGGTGGTCTTCTCGATGGACTACTCCGAGGGGCTGCTGATCCCGCTGGCCGCCGGCTGCATCCTCGCGCTGCAGAACCGAAGATGGCTGCTGGCCGGCATCCTCGCGGGCTTGGCGACCGCGGTCGGCCCCGATGCCGCCGCGCTGATCGTGGTCTGCGCGGTCTCGGCCGGCCTCGAGCTCCGCAGGCGCGGATCGGGAGACCCGCTGGCGCGGAGAAGCCTGATCGCGCCGCTGCTGTCGCTCCTCGGGATCGTCGCGTTCGGAGCCTTCCTGTGGGCACGGACCGGAACGCCGCTTGCCAGCCTGCACGCGCAGCGGTACGGCTGGGGCGAGCGCACCGACCCGCTGGCGCTCGTGTGGCAGGCGAAGAGCCTGATCAGGGAGATCTCGTTCGCGCATTTCAACCACCCGGCCCTCAACCTCAACCTGATCGTTGGCCTGGCCGGCGTGGTCGTACTCGCGATCGGCCTGGTGCTGCTGCTGCGCAGGCCGCGCACGGTCTCGGTCGAGGCGATCGTCTGGACGCTCGGGATCGCCTTCTTGGCGGTGACCTCGGAGTACGTGCCACCCAACCCGAGAATGCTGATCACGGCGTTCCCCGTGGTACTGGTATTCGGCTACCGCCTGAAGGGCAGACGGTACCTCGCCCTGGCCGCCGCCAACGGCGTGCTGCTCGTGGTGATGAGCGCGCTCACGTTCGTGGGCGTCACGCTACGCCCGTGACGGCGCTCACTGCGCGAATAGTTGCCGTACCGGCGCCTCAGCCGTGGATCAGCGCGCCGGACGGGTTCTGCTTCGTGAGTAGAAAGGCGGCGTGGAGGCCGGCGCACTGCGCCCGCTGCCGGCGACGAGTGTGCCAGGGCCGCACCTTCCACCCGCCCCCCGACACCGGCAAGAGCAGCACGATCGGGTGCCTGCGCCGCATCTCGACGTTCGGTAGGTAACCGACGAAACCGACGTCGAGATGCGTCAGCCACGCCAACGCGCTCCCGTACTCAACGATCGTGACCGGCTCGCCGCAGTCGCGGATGTGCCGGTAACCGCCGAGCGTGTCGATCGTCGTCTGAAGCGCTGAAATCTGGTTGCTGCGGTGGCGTTCGTGGCGCAGGTCCAGGCGCTCGGTCCGCGCCCGCGCGACGGCGCCCGGCACCAGGCTGGCGATCAGGACCACGACGACCGGGATCCCCGACCATCGCGGAAGGCCCCGCCTCAGCTTCGGCAGCTCGGTCAGCGCCCACCCGACCCCGATACCCGCGAGCACCGCTACCACGCCGCCCGCCTCGAACATGTAGCGTGGCAGCGCCGGGAAGCCGTGGAACGCGAACGCGATCTCGATGATCACCCACAGCACCACCCCCCCAGCGAGCGCCAGCACCAGCCGATTGCGTCGCAGTACCGACAGCGCGGCCGCGCCCAGGGCGGCGATCCAGACAGGCAGGTAGTGCAGCTCGGTGAAGCGACCGATCGTGCCGGTCACCTTGCCCTGGTGAAGCGCGCGTGGGGACCGCAACGCGAGTTGCCCGGCGATGTCCGGTCGGCCGTTCGTGATCCACGGGATCCCGAACCACATGAATGCGATCAGCGCGATCCCGCCGCACAGCATCGCTCGCATCGGCGGAACCTTGAACCACGCCCAGATCGAGTACAGCCCCAGGAACGGCCACATCTCGGGACGGCCGAGCGAGCCCAGCACGCCGAACACGAATGCCCAGCGGTAGCGCCCGCACAGGTACATGTCGATGCCCGCGAGGCAAAACGTAACGATCATCGGGTCGGACTGCGCACTGAGGATGTAGTGCACGTAATCCTCGAGCCCCAGGACCGCGGCCCCCGCGAAGATCGCGGCGGCGACCGGCGCGTAGCGGCGAATCGGCTCCGAACCCTCCAGCTCCGCCGACCCGCCGCCGGTGACGCGATACGCGATCCGCCCGGCGAAGATGCTGCCAGCCAGCGAGATCGCGACGGCGGTGATCATCCACAGCCACACCTGGTAGTGGCCAGCGAGCGCATAGGGGATCGTGAACAGGTAGGGCAGCGGCTTCCACGACGGTGCGCCGCCGAGGTCAAGGCTCAGATGGAGCGTCTGATAGCCCCACACCAGCCAGCCGTAGGGGTCATATCCCGGTCGCGTCCTCGCCCACAGCACCAGGATCGCCGAGACCACGAGCACGCTGAATCCTGTGATGATCCAGGGGTGACGGCGAATTAACGGGCGCAGCGTCGAGCGCGGCGGCGCAGATGCCCCCGGCTCGACGATCGACGCTTCCAGCGTGTTGTCGGACACGAAGACGCGGAACGTAGCACGAGGCAAGGAAGGAGAATTCCGAAGCACGTCCACCGCGCCGCAGCGCCGGGGCGCTCGGGGACCCGATACATTACTTACTCGTGCTCCGCAAACGCTACCAGGGCCTGCACTCTGCGCTGGCAGGCCGGGTCGCAAAGCATCCCGCCTGGGTGCGGTCGACCAGGACTCCCCTGTCGGCTCGTTTTACGAAGTACTCAGTGGGCTCCGTTGTCGCTTTCAACTCGAGCAACGCGGCATTCGCGCTGTTCTATGTGCTGAGTGCGTCGACGACAATATGCTCGGTGGCGGGATTCGTTGCGGGAGCAGTCCCGAACTGGGTCCTCAACCGGCGCTGGGCCTGGCAGCGGCAGGGTCGCCCGCCCGCCCGGCAGATCATCGGCTATATCGGCGTCTCGATCGTCGTGCTCGTGACGACGTCGGCTGCGACGGGCTGGACCAACGCCCATGTGCAGTCGATTCCACCGCACCACGGCCTGCGCCTGCTGATCGTCACCGCGGCGTACGTGGCGGTGACCGTCGTGTTGTTCCTCGCGAAGTTCGGGATCTACGAGTATTGGATCTTCTCGGAGCGCAGCCGCGTGCGTGCAGCCTTCCGCTCCCTGCGCCAAGTGCCGAGAACCGCGCGCGCAAACCGCATCCCGTAGAGGAGGTTCGGACCCTTCTTCGTGCCAGTGGCGCCAGCCGGCCGATCGCGCATCGTGGTCGCGACCTCGATCACTCGGAAGCCCCTCATCGCCGTCCCGATCAACAGCTCGGAGGTCTGGTACTGCGTCTGCTCGAGCGTGACCGACTCGCTGACGTTCGCCCGCATCGCGCGAATGCCGCACGCAGGATCCGTGATTCGCTGGCGTAGCAGCAGGCTGACCAGCGCGCCGAAGAAGATCACGCCAGCGTGACGAACCGGATCGCTCGTCAGCTCGGTGCCCAGTCGGCGGGAGCCGTTTACGAAATCAGCACGCCCGGCAACTATCGGCTCGACCAAGCGCTCCAGCTCGAGCGGCTCGTACTGTCCATCGGCATCGATCGTTGCGATCACCTGCGCACCCCGGGCTCGCGCCAGCCAGTATCCGAGCTTGAAGACGAGTCCCTGGCCGCGGTTGACCGGGATGTGGCACACCAGTGCGCCCGCCGACGCGGCCACGGCGGCGGTCGCGTCGGTGGAGCCGTCTACGACCACGATCACCTCCGTCGCGAGGCCGGCGAGCTCGGCCGGTATCCCGGCGACCACGGCGGAAACGGTCGGCTCTTCGTTGTAAGCCGGGATTACCACCGCGATCGGGGCGCCGGCACCGGCAGGATGCGCGGCGAGGAACACGGCAACCGGGCCCCGTTCCTCGGGAGCCAAGCGGGCCAGCTCGTCCTCGATCGCAACCGAGCGCGCCGTGGCCGCCGTCACCGGCCGCCTCCGGCGACCGCTTGGCTCGAAGCGAGGTACCTGTCACGGCCTAAGACGAAGATTTCCATAACGAATGCTCCAGTGCCTTCACTCGAGGAGGATCTTCAGCGCTCTCGGCGCCGAAGTAGCCCGTCAATCGGCCACGGCTGAATGATGACTGGCCGGCGAGCGCACGACAATAGCCGATCGGGCGACCGGAAGCACGCTCATCTGGCCGCAGGGCCATTGTGAAGGGACGTATCTCCGGCGCGGGCTAGATTCGTCTGGCTACCGGCAGACCGCCGTCATACCTCGGCCTACCTGTCATTCCGCTCAGTGGTGATCGCGAGGATGCAATCCCATTGCATGCGCCAGCTGTGTCCCCTGGAGAGCCGGGAGATTACTTCGAACAGGCCCGGCAACAGCATCGCTGGAACGGGCGGATCAGGCACTCTCCATCCGGGCGTGAAACGCCCGCCATAGCGCACCGAGAGCAACGAATAGGCGAGATCGTCGGACTCGTGTCCGCTATCCCCCCAGCTGTGGTGACCAGGCCGCTCGTGTCTGCGGCCATCGTCGGCGCAGAAGTGCTCAAGCAACTCATAGCCCCCGCTCGCGACCGCGAGCGCCACACGGTGCTGATAGTGGTCGGCGTCCAGAAGCGATCTCGGCCAGCAGGCGATCCGCGGGAGATCACGCGGCAGCTCTACGCAGTCCCCAGGACCCGCGGCCTCAAAGACGGCGATCGTGCCCCGCTCGTCAAACGCATCCTCGCGCGGCACAAGAAGCCCGACGGCCTCGGTGTAGCGATTTGCAGAATCCTCCCACGCTTCGGAACGAAGGCGGTCCGCCAAGCTCGGCCACGCGCTGATCGCAGTCGCAGAGCGCGCAGGCCATGCATCAGTAGGTGATGGGCTTGCCCGGTTACGAAGTCGTCGCCTGCCGCCTCCTCGATTGAGGTCCTCGTCGTGATGGCGCAAGCGAGCTGAGCCCGGGGCGCACGCCGACCAGCGCGCTGGTGAAGAGACGGGCCGCGAGCCATGTAGTACGGGCTGCTCGGTCAGGCTTGAGTGCTTTCTCGTTGGCGTTGAACTGAAAGTTCTCGAGCCTCCCGAGGCTACCCAGGAACTCAGCCGGTGTCCACCCCTGATCGCCGTAGCGGGCATCCTCCCGTGGCACCCAGGTCAGCTCCCGCACGCGGCCCGCGCGTGCTCGAACGCGACGATTGCGGTCGTTCCATGGCACGATTTGGGGGGTGCGACTCAGGATATTCTTCGTGGCCGCCGCCGTGATCGTCGCGATTGCGCTGGTTGCCACGGCAGTTTTCGCCGCCGGGGGCGGGCCGTCCTCATCTACGGTTAGCCATCCGGCCGCAGCGAACGCCCGGGCGAGCGCCGCTCACAAAAGCGTGACCGCGGCGCACAAGGCCCGGACAGCCGGGGCCGCAAGGAGAACCGCGGCGCCCGCATCCGGGACGGCGGTGACGGTGGACAGCGCACCGGTTGGGCGACCGATTCCCGCTGGCTTTGTCGGGCTTTCGATCGAGATCCGGACGCTCGAGAACTACGTGGGATCGAATCCGGAGGCGATCGATCCGGTGTTCGTGCAGCTGGTACGCAACCTCGCACCGGGTCAGCGGCCGGTAATTCGGTTCGGGGGAGAGAGCACCGACTTTACGTGGTGGCCGATCGCCCACCGGAGCCGTCCGATTGGCGTGCGGTACGCCATGACCAAGACGTGGCTCCAGCTGACCCGGGCGCTTTCTCAGGAACTCAACGCCCGCCTGATCCTGGGTGTCGACCTTGAGGTCAACAGCGCAAAGGTCGCGGCGGCAGAGGGCCACGCGATGGTCAGCGGCATCGGCCAGCAGTGGATCGAGGGGCTCGAGCTTGGGAACGAGCCCGAGCTGTACGGAGGCAACCCTTGGTTTACGACCCACAGGGTGCCGTATTACGGGCGGCCGCACTCTTACGATTTCGGGGATTACCTGCACGACTTCTCGAACATCTCCCGCTCGTTGCCGAAGGTCGCGCTGGCGGGTCCGAGCGTCGGCTCGGCCCGGTGGTCGGCGTACCTCGGCCGGTTCCTCGGAGCTGAGCCTGGAGTTCGGGTCGCAACGTTGCATCGCTATCCGCTCAAGCGGTGCACCTCCTCGGGGCACGTGACAATTCGCGAACTTCTTTCCAACGCATCCTCGATAGGTCTCGCGCTCGGTGTCGCGCCGTACGCCGGGATCGCGCACAGTCACGGGGTGCCGCTCCGGATCGACGAGATGAACTCCGTGTCGTGTGGCGGCGAGAGCGGCGTTAGCAACACGTTTGCCTCGGCGCTGTGGGCGGTCGACGCGCTGTTCAGCATGGCGCGCGTGGGCGTCGACGGAGTCAATATCCACACCAAGCCCAAAAGCGTCAACGAGCTGTTCGGCTTCCAACAGGTAAAAGGAAAATGGCAGGCCAGCGTCCACCCCGAGTACTACGGCCTGATGATGTTCGCGCAGGCTGCGCCCGCAGGAGCAAGGCTGCTCAGAATCTCAGGCGCCGGGGGGTCGCTTGCGGCATGGGCGACGAAGGCACCCGACGGCCAGCTCCGCGTCGTGCTGATCAACAAGGACACGGGTACACCGCGGACAGTGAGACTGCAAATCCCGTCGAAGGCAAACGTGGGCACGCTGGAGAGACTGCAGGCCCCAAATGTTCAGAGCGCGACGGCGACGACGCTGGGAGGTCAGGAGCTCAGTTCAGCGACGGGCTTGCTCGCCGGCACCGCACGCGATTCTGCGGTCATCCCCGCATCCGGTCGGTACGTGGTTACGCTCCCTGCGGCAAGCGCGGCAATGTTGACGCTCTCGAGCCGTTAGCGGCTCTAAGTCGCGGCCATACACGCGTAGCCCGGGGGGCTCAGAGCCAACGGAACCGCTGATCATCACGGTGCGTGCAGACCGTAGCTGTACGTCCCGGTGTGCGTGCAGCTACCGATGATGTCGGAGCACGGTCGTGCAACAGTGCGAACGCAGGGGCCAAGACTGCGCCAACCGAACAGGAACCTGATTGCTCAATCGCGCCATCCTGACGTTCCTCTCGCCGGGGAACGGCCGCGAAGTGTCACACCGTCGTCGTCGTCGTCGTCGCCTTCGACGCGGCCCGGCGCCTCGGCTTGTCCTGCTGGCCGCGGTATTTATGGCGCTCGCGTCGGTTCTGCTCGTTCTCGCGTCGACGCATCGCTCGGAGTCCGGTGCGGGCGCCCAGAGACACTCGGCTCCGCCAACGAGGCACGTCGCCGTCCGCTCCGGGCCTCGACCCGTGAGGTCGATTCAGGCGGAGGTGACGATTGGCGCAAGAGCCAGGATGGTGGGCGTTCCGCGTGCCTTCCTGGGACTCTCGACGGAGTATTGGGCGCTTCCGCTCTGGGAGCGCCGCGCAGCCCTGCTAGGCAGAACGCTGTCGCTTCTGCGCGTGCCTGGGGACGGCCCGCTCGTGCTGCGGATCGGCGGCGACTCGGCGGATGAGGCGTTCTGGGAGCCCACGCTGCGCAAGATCCCGGACTGGATCGTTGAGCTGACGTCAGCGTGGTTGAGAGGGGCGAGGGCGCTCATACGCCGCTCGGACGCGCGGCTGATCCTCGATCTGAACCTGGTGACGGCCACCCCTGCGATCGCTGGTCAGTGGGCGCGTGCTGCTGAGGCGGCGCTGCCACCTCGAAGCATCGCCGGCTTTGAGATCGGCAACGAGCCCGATCTCTACGACCGCAAGTACTGGCTATCGATCGTCTCGGGGACGCGTTTCGGCGACGAAATCCTTCCGCGCAAACTCTCAGACGCCGTTTACGCTCGTGACTTCCGCTCCTACGCGAGCGCCCTTTCAGCGGCCGCCCCGGGGGTGCCGTTGCTCGGGCCGGCCGTCGCCAATCCAGCGTGGCACGTGAACTGGATCTCCGCTTTGCTAGCAGGCCCCCACCCCGGATTGCGGACGGTGAGCGTGCACCGGTACGTGTACTCCGCATGCGCGGTACGCGGGTCCGCGGGATATCCGACGATTGCGCGGTTGCTCAGCGAGAACACGACCGCCGGGATGGCAAAAGCGCTCCGGAGGGGCGTCCAGATCGCCCACCGCGCCGGGCTTTCGTATCGCTTGACGGAACTGAACTCCGTCACCTGCGGCGGACGTCCAGGTGTCAGCGACACGTTCGCGACCGCCCTCTGGGCGCCAGACGCGCTGTTCGAGCTGCTCCGGGCAGGCGTCGACGCGGTCAACGTCCACGTCCGCCCGCGCACCATCAACGCGGCCTTCTCGCTGACCGGGAAGGGGCTGACAGCCCATCCGCTGCTCTACGGCCTGATCCTCTTCTCAAGGACGTTGGGCGCAGATCCGCAGCTCGTGCAGCTGCGCCTTCACGCGAAACGTTCACTGCATCTGACGGCCTGGGCCGTTCGTGTGCGTGGCGACGCACTGCACATCCTGCTAATCGACAAAGGCAGCCGATCGGTGACGGTCGAGCTGCGTCTCGCCGCCACGGGCCGCGCGACCGTCCAGCGTCTGCTCGCGCCCGCGGTCACTTCGCGCTCAGGGGTGACGCTCGATGGCCAGCAGCTGGGCGTTGAGGGCAGCTGGCAGGGACGATCAGCGACCGAGACGATCACGCCCGGTATCCACGGGTACGAGCTGACAATCCCGCGCTTCAGCGCCGCGCTGGTGAGCGTGCGACTTGGTCCCGGGCCCTTGCACCCGGCGCCTGTCCCGGACACGCTCGATGCCGACGCGTAACGAGTGATCCCGCGGTTCGTAACCTGGTGCCGTCCACCGACGGGGGCCAGAGCTCACAGCGCGGGACGGCCTCCGCGTGATCTGGACGCTGCTGCGCTGCCGCTTCTCCGGCGGTTTGGCCTGCACGCGCGCGCAAACCAGCCCAAGCTCCGTTACTCGATCTACCGTCCGCTCCCCACCTGCACGGTCGAGCGGTAGATCCGTTGCACGACCGCGAACGCAGGCTTGGGGTTGCCGTGGAAGTCCACCAGCCCTTTCTGCACGAACGGCGGCGTGCCCCCCGGGTCGCCGCCGTCCCAGCCCGGCCACGCGACCCAGTCCTGCAGCAGCCAGTAGCTTGCGCCCGACAGCCATGGCTTGGTTGCGAACACACCGAGGTGGAATGCGACAGTGTTCGCCTGGAACGCGTACGTGCCGCGCACCTCGACCGGTCCGTCGCGGCTGCCATCGAACCCGAACTCGTCGACCATCAGCGCCTGCCTCGGGTAGCACGCACGGAAGGTGTCCAGGAACGGCGACAGCGCGTCGCGGTCGTCGGTCGTGCCGCCGCCCGCGCTGAACCAGCCGAAGTAGTCGCTGAGCCCGAGCACGTCCAGCGGCGCGTACGCCGCCTTCTGGCACGACAACCCGGGCCAGTCCTCGATCGTCGTCCCGACCGGCCGCGTCGGGTCGAGTCTGTGGGCGAGCGTGGCCGCGGCCGAGATGTAGCGCGCCTCGGCCGCCGGCACGGGCGTCGGGAACTCGTTGCCGATGCTCCACACGAGCATTGACGGGTGGTTCTGGTTATCGATGATGTTCTGCTTGAGGTCGGATTCTGCTGAGCCAACGACCGACGGGTTCGCAAGCGCCGCAGTCGACGGCCGCCATAGCTGGATCTCGTCCCAGATGAGGATCCCGTAGCGGTCGGCGAGCTCGAGCAGCTGCGGGTTGGGCGGGTACTGGACGCGGATCATGTGCGCTCCGAGCTCCCTGACCCAGCCGATCAGCTGCCCGATCTGGGCGGGCGACAGTGCCGCGCCGGTGGAGATGTTCTGCTCGTGCAGCGCGACGCCGCGCAGGTGCAGCGGCTGGCCGTTCAGCCACAGGTGCCCGTCGACGACCGCGATCTTGCGGATCCCGCTGTAGGTGACATAGCCACCGAGCGTCCGCCCGTTTGTGTCCGCGAGCCCCAACGTCGCGCGATAGAGAAACGGGTCGGTCGGCGACCACAGGTGGGGGTGAGCTATCCTCGCCGACGCACTTGCGGTCCAGCTCGCCCCGGCAGGGATTGTGGCGGCGCCGAAGTCGAGCCGGGCGCTGCCGTAGCTGCCCGTCAGCCGGATTGTCTGCCGCCTGCTGGTGACGTTGCGGATCACGGCCTGGGCCTCGATCGTCGCCCCGCAGCGTGCGCACGCGAGCACCGGCCTGACCATCGCCCGCTCGATGTCGGCAGTTTGCACGGCACGCAGATAGACCTCACGGAGGATCCCGCCGTAGTTCCACCAACCGCCGCCCGGACCGGCTGGCACGTCGGACGGGCCGCGGCGGTCGTCGACCCGCACGATCAGGCGGTTGACGCCCGGGCGCAGGCTGTTGAGATCGAACTCGAACGGGAGATCGGCGCCGGCGTGGCCGCCGATCCGGCGGCCGTTCAACCACACGGTGGCGCGGTAGTTGATCGATTCGAAGCGGATGATCCAGTGGCGCGCGGAGCTGGGCACGTAGCGCGCGAACGCGTTTGCAGGCAGCGTGAAGTCCCGCCGGTACCAACCGACGTAGCCGTCCATGCTGGTGGTCGAGAAATCGCCCGCGTTATAGGCGTTCGGGACCGTCACCGGCGACCAGCCGTCGGTCGAGGCGACGTTCCGCCACCACCCTTCGGTGAGTCCGACGTCGCTCCGATCGGCGCGGTAAAGCCACGTCCCGCCGAGCAGATAGCGTCCGTCCTGCCCGTCCTGATAGAGCGCGCCCTTGGTCGGCGGCTGCGGGCTGTACCCGGGCCCCTGAGCGCGAGCGGCCGCGGCTGCTGCGAGCGCGACGAGCAACGCAAGCGCCAGCGAGAGGGTGAGAGCGAAGCGGCGCACTGGGCCCCGGCTGCGCGCATAGCGGACACTAAGGATCGCGTCGCTAGCACACGCCGTCCGCTGAGGAAAGCGCGAGTGGCCAGATCGCCGTCGATGCGCGGGCGCCGCGGGCGCGAGCGCTGAGGTGGACAGCGGTCCGCGGGCGCGCGTCGCGGGCGCTGCCAAGGCTCGAGCGCCGCTCGTGCTCAAGGCCGCGCTGGTGCGGACGCCAGGCGCCTTCTCCGGCCGGGACCTCACGCGGAGCTAAAACAGCAAAGGGGGCGTGAAGTTGCGTGGAAGCGGAAACCCTGGCAGGGCCGGTGAGCGGGCGCGGCCGTTTCGGGTACGTCGTTGCGTCGGACGGGATGCCGATGATCCGATTTGAGCAGGAGATCGCCGGGGGCGCAGAACTCATCTAGGAGGACAATCAGTGGCGATGAACGCGGCAGAGACCCTCGCGCAGCGGCTACGAGGAGCGATCAGCGACGAGCGAGTGCTCGCCGCGATCGCTCAGCTCCCGCGCGAGCGCTTCGTCGCAGACGGGCTGCGCGACCGCGCGTATGAGAACGTGGCGCTGCCGATCGCCTGCGGTCAGACGATCTCGCAGCCGCTGGTCGTTGCGCGCATGCTCGAAACCCTCTCACCCGGAGCCGGCGACCGCGTGCTGGATGTCGGAACGGGCTCTGGCTACCACGCCGCGCTGCTCGCCTCGCTCTGCGCTCACGTATGGACGATCGAGCGCCACAGCGAGCTGAGTGAGCTCGCGGAGATCACGATCAGCTCGCTCGGGATCGAGAACGTCACGTTCGTGGTCGGCGACGGCTGGGAGGGACTACCAGGCGAGGCGCCGTTCGATGCGATCAACGTGGCCGCAGCGGTGGGCGACTCCGTCCCCTCCGCGCTCGAGCAGCAGCTGGCGCCCCACGGACGGTTGGTCGCGCCGGTCGGGGAGACCGACCAGCACCTGATGCTGATCCGGCGCACGCGCGGGGGCTTGGAGCGCCGGCAGCTGGAGGCGGTGCGGTTCGTGCCGCTGGTGCGCGGCAAGGCGCGCTAGGGGCACTAAAGCCCGAGCACCAGCGGCGTTTGCGATCCCAGTCTGGCGCGCATCACCTCGACCGCGACCGGGTTCTCGTCGACGAGCACGAACCGGCGGCCGAGCTCGCGGCACACCGCCCCAACCGTGCCCGAGCCCGCGAACGGGTCCAGGCACCATCCCCCCCGGCGCGAAGAGGCCGCGACGATCCGCCGCAGCACGCCCTCGGGCTTCTGGGTCGGATAACCTGTCTTCTCACGGCCGTTAGTCGGCACGATCGTGTGAAACCAGACATCGGTTGGTCGCTTCCCCCGCGCTGCCTTCTCCGCGCTCACTAGTCCTGGCGCCATGTACGGCTCGCGCTCGACCGCGTCGGCGTCGAAGTGGTGTCGGCCGGGGGTGCGCACGTACACCAGAATCGTGTCGTGCTTGGCGGGCCACCGACGCCGCGGCTTGGCGCCGTAGTCGTAGCTCCAGATGAGCTCGTTCAGGAACGCTCCGCGGCCGAAGACCTCGTCGAGCAGCAGTTTGCAGTAGTGGGCCTCGCGATAGTCGATGTGGAAGTAGAGCGTTCCGTGCGCTGCCAGGAGCTCGCGAGCCAACGTTAGTCGCGGCTCCAGAAACGCCAGGTAGTCCGCGAAGGCGTCGTCGTAGCTGAGCGTTTGCAGCAGATTCGTCCTGTAGCGCCGGCCGGCGAACCCGACTCGGTCGCCACCGCCGTCGGCGACCACGGTCAAGGTTCGGCGCGCCTGCGCTCGCCCGGTGTTGAACGGCGGGTCGAAGTAGATCACGTCGAAAAATGCACGAGGGAGCGTCGGCAGCACCGTGGCGTTGTCGCCGACGATCACCAGGTCGTCGTCGAGTGTCAGCTGATCGCCCGCGGATTGAACTCGCACTTGCAGCCGGGAACGTAGCGAGTCGTTCGGCCGGGTGGGAGTGAGGGGCCCCCGGACCTGCTCGAGCACGAATGACTTCCCGGCGCGATCGTCACCTACCGCCTCCGGCTGACCGGCGCCGCGGGCGCACCGGCGGCGATCGCGCCCGCGTCCGCCTGCGACCATTCCTGCCACACGCCGCCGAGCCCTTCGTCGAACGTGAAGCGCGGTGACCAGCCGGCGGCCAGCGCGCGGCTCGGGTCGACGATCACCCCCGGCATCTCGCCTGGCTTCGCCGGCCCGTGGCCCACCGAAAGCTCGGCGCCGGTCACCTTGCGCACCGCCTCGACGACCTCGAGCACCGACAGCGAAGTGCCGGTCCCGATCACCATCGGGCCGGACCACGAATCGCTCGCCAGCGCGAGTGCCATCGCCGCGACCACGTCGCTGACGTTGACGTAGTCGCGCACCTGGCGCCCGTCGCCGTAGATCTCAAACGGCGTGCCGAGCCGGATCGCCCGCATCAGCCGGGCGACGATGCTGTCCTTGGCCTGCATCCCGAGTCCGTACACGTTCGTTAGGCGCAAGCACGCGCAGCGCAAGCCGTACGACGCCGCGTAGGCCGACATCAGCATCTCCCCGGCGGCCTTGGTGGCCCCATAGGGCGTCAGCGGCCGCAATGGCGCGGCTTCGGTGATCCTCGGGGCGTCCATCGGCCCCGTCACGGCGTTGGTGGAGGCGAACACGAGCGCGATCGCGCCCGCGCCACGAGCCCCCTCGAGCAGGCCCTGGGTGGCGGCGACGTTCGTGCGATAGGTGAGCTCCGGCTGCTCGACCGAGCGCAGCACCGAGGTCACCGCGGCCAGATGGATGACGCCGTCGATTCCGCCCCTGAACGACGCCTCGACGACGTCCGCCTCGGCGAGATCACCCTGGACGATCTCGACTTCCGGGTCGGGATGGGACACCAGATCGACCACGCGGACGCGTGCGCCGGCAACCGAGAGCTCAGCGACCACGTGCCGGCCGATGAACCCCGAGCCCCCGGTGACGAGGATGCGGCGTCCGCGGAGCGACCCCGCGGCGACTGCGCTCACGTCTTCGCGAGCGCGCCCGCCGACGTCTGCGGCAGCTCGTTCGCGGTGTCGCTCCAGCGCACGGTCGGCATGATCGCGGCCAGGTCGACCCGATCCTTGTGCCGTTCGACCACGTCGAACAGGTGGTCGATCAATGTCATGCTCAGCAGCGTCGGCTTCAGACCGAGGTCCACAAGCGCGGTGTGGTTGACGTTGTAGTAGTGGTCGTAGGTCTCGACGCGCGGATTCTCGACGTGCTCGATTGTGACCTCGCCCGGGTATTCGTCGGCGATCGTGTCGGCGATCTGGCGCACCGACAGCGACTCGGTCATCTGGTTGAAAACCCGGAACTCGCCGCGGCCGGCGGGGTTCTCCGAGGCGATCCTGATGCACTCGACCGTGTCGACGATGTTGATCAGGCCACGCGTCTGCGAGCCCTCGCCGTACACCGTCAGCGGATGACCCAGCACCGCTTGGATCACCATCCGGTTGAGCACCGTGCCGAACACCCCGTCGTAGTCGAATCGCGTCCACAATCTCGGGTCGAGCTTCGTCTGCTCGGTGTCGGCGCCGTAGACGACGCCCTGATTGAGGTCCGTGGCTCGCAGGCCCCAGATCCGGCAGCCGAACTCGATGTTGTGGCTGTCATGGACCTTCGAGAGGTGGTAGAAGGAGCCAGGGCGCTTCGGATAGAGCATCCGGTCCTTGCGACCGTTGTGCTCGACCTCGAGCCATCCTTCCTCGATGTCGATGTTCGGCTGGCCGTACTCGCCCATCGTGCCGAGCTTCACCAAGTGGATATCGCGGTCGATGTCGGCGATCGCGTACATCACGTTGAGGTTTCCGACGACATTGTTGGTCTGCGTGTAGATCGCGTGCGCTTGGGAGATCATCGAGTACGGCGCTGCCCGCTGCTCGCCGAAGTGGACGATCGTGTCGGGACGGAAGTCGCCGACCATCTGGTGGACGAACGCCGCGTCGCAAAGATCGCCGAGGTAGGACTTGATCGCCTTCCCCGAGAGCTCGGCCCAGGCCGTCACCCGTTCCTCGAGCGTCGCGATCGGCACCAGGCTCTCGACGCCCATCTCCTCGTCGTAGCCACGGCGGGCAAAGTTGTCGCACACAGCCACCTCGTGACCAAGGGCGGAGAGATGGAGGGCCGTTGGCCACCCCAAGTAGCCATCGCCGCCAAGTACCAGGATTTGCATACGAAAACTCCAGTGCCTTCCACTCGGTTTCAGATCTTTCAGCGCCCGGTCTATGAGGCGGCCATTTGTAGACCAAAGCCGAAACGATCGCTGGCCTGCAAGCGGACGAGAATAGCTGACAGACGACACGGAAGTAGGCCGTCACGGGCGGGAGGTTACGCGGACCTTATGCGTGCACCCTGCACGGGCGGCTCACACTCCGCTAACAGACGGGCAACGAAACGCCAACATGACCGCGCGCGCCGGCGGCGCCGTGCGCGCCTTCGAGCCCCCCGGCTACCGGCACCGCCCACGCCTTCGACCCCCCCCCGGCTACCGGCGCCGCCTGCGCCTTCGAGCCCCCCGGCTACCGGCGCCGCCCACGCCTTCGAGCTCCCCCGGCTACCGGCGCCGCCTGCGCCTGATATACACGTCCGGAGTGGTCTCCGGCACCCGGGCGCGTGTGGCGAGAGTCCGCAGGCGATCGGTGCTGCTGGCCGTCGTGGTCGCCGTCGCGGTGCTCGCAATCGTGATCTCCTCGCGTGGCGGAGGGGGTCTCCCGCGCCTTCCGCGTCCCGGAGTTGCTCACCCTGGCGGCGTCGGCGATCCGTTCGCCTACGATCCCTCACGAGCCGGCGATTTCGTCGCGCGTGCGACCGCCGGAGAGGCGTACGTCCTGTTCGCGAAGAGCCCCGGCGGGGTGCTCGCGACCGCGACGCGGGTCGCCGCCTACCGCGGACTGATCGATCGCGTGAGCGCCGGCTCGGGAATCGACCCGAACGCGCTCGAGGGAATCGTCTTCCTGGAGAGCGCGGGCCTTCCGGATGCGATCGCCGGCGGCGATCCTGCCGGCGCCGCGGGGCTCATGCAGATCCTCGCCGCGACCGGCACATCGCTCTTGGGTATGCACATCGACGTGGCCGCCTCTCGGCGACTGACGGCCAGGATCTCGATCGCGCAGCTGAATGGCCAGTCGGCGTTGGCCAGCCGCCTAGAGCAAGCGCGAGAGCGCATCGATGACCGCTTCAACCCCCGCCTCGCGCTGGCGGCGACGGTGCGCTATCTGCAGCTGGCAGAGCAGCGGTTCGGACACCAGGACCTGGCGGTCGTGTCGTATCACATGGGAATCGGCAACCTCTCGCAGGTGCTCGATGAATACGACGGGGGTCGAGCCGTTCCGTACGTGCAGCTGTTCTTCGACACCGCACCCGATCGGCACGCCGCCGCCTACAGCCTGCTGTCGGGGTTCGGGGATGACTCCTGGCTCTACTACTGGCGCGTCCAGGGCGCGATGCAGATCATGCGCCTATATCGGACCGACCATCGGGCCCTGGAGCGCCTGGCCGCGCTCGAGAGCGCCGGCGATTCCGACGCCGAGGTGCTCCAACCGCCCAACCGGACGACCTCGTTCGCAGACCCGAGCGCGCTCGCCGCCGGGTATACGGGTCACGCGATCGTGCCGCTGCCGTCGAACGCGCGTGCGCTCGGTCTCGCCTACTACCCGGGAATCGGCGCCTACGCCCACAGCGTCGGGGCCCCTCGGGGCCTCTACCGGGGACTCAGGCCGGACGCCCTCACGCTGCTGATCGAACTCGCGGCCCGCGTCCGGGCGCTGTCCGGCGTGCGTGCGCCGTTGACGGTGCTCAGCGCCGTCACGGACAGGCGCTACCAGCAGCAGCTCGGCGTGAGCAATTTCCAGGGAACAACCGGCTATGCGTTCCAGATCGCGCGCCGCTACGTCGCCCCTGCACAGGCGGCCGCCTTCCAGGCGGTGCTCGATCGGCTGCAGGCGCTGAACCTGATCGCTTGGGCCGCCGAGCCGGGAGCGATCGATGTCACCGTCGCCTCCGACGCGGCGTACTACATCGCCGGGCGATAGGGTCGCGATCGTGATCGATGCGATCCGCGCGCCGGATGAAATCGGGGCCTTGATCGCCGAGTGGCTGCGCTCCCGCTAGACGGCCTCGGTCTCCCGCTCCTCGTCCGCGGCGCTGACCGTCTGCGACACTCGCGCTTCGTAGGCCGCGCGCTCCGAATGGTCTGGCTGCGTCAGCGCCTGATCGGCCTTCAGCATCCTGGCCCCGGCGTCGCTCACGCGGAGCGGCAGCAGCGCGGTAAGCCGCACCGCCGCGGCCATCGTCCGGGGCACATAGACCTCGTAGCGCCCGGTTTCGGAGCGCCCCGACGATCGCTTTGGCGACGTCGTCGAGCTCGGGGTGTTGGACCTCGCAGCTGCGGAGAGCCCGGAGTAGAGCTCCGTGTTGACGCCGATCGGCATCACCACGCTGACGCGACCCCCGAGGCGCGCAACTCCTGGCGAAGCGCCTCGCTCAGCCGACGACCCGTACTTGTCGCGCAGTAGGTCGCGCCGCCCGGACGGGCCGCCTTTGCCGGCAATCGAGGCGATGTCCACGAGGTGGCCTCGCCCGGATGCCGTCGGATCCGCCTCAGCGGCAGCTTGCGCCGTAGCAGCCACTTGCACGTGAATACGCTCGTACTTCCGTCCCGGTGATGGCATCGTGTCGCCCACGAACGGCCGATCGGCATGATCCCGGCCAGTTGTTGAGGGGCACGTCGAGTCGGGCCGAATCGGGCCTCGAGCGCCCGCTCACGAAGCGCTGAAGTATCGCCGGTTCGGTGACGTTCAGGGGCGGTCCCCTCGTGCCGGACCGAGCTCCTGCGCCAGGTCGCACACAGCGAGAGCCATGCCTCGATGTCACATCTTCAGCGCGCCCCCTGAGGCCGAGCGCCTGCTGCGGATGCGCTCGACCGATATCCGCGCGCGCCGCCGGTGATCGCGGCGTCCTCGCCGGTGAGCCAGCCCGGGCCTTCGCTCATGAATCAGTCCTCCTCGGCGTCGGTCCGGTGCAGGATGCCAGACAGTAACGCGCTGGCGAGAAATCCCGAGCCGCACCAATACCGTCATCACTTATCCGATCGGTGCCAGAGGATGCGAACAGCCCGCCGGGCTGGGCGATGCCTCGACGCCCGCCATTCGCCCGCATGAGGCGATGTTCACGGCTGACGGCGGACCGCTCGCCATGAGTTGGCCAGCCAAACAGGCCACGACAGCTTATCCTGCCCGGAATGGGTTACTTTCGCTACGAGGGCTACCGGCTTGCGTACAGAATCCACGGCCGGGGACCTCGCGTGACCGTTTTGATGCCGGGAATGCTGCTCTCCCAGAAGATGCAGACGCCCCTGGCACGTGAGTTGGCCGCCCGCGGCAACCGCGTCGTCACCTTCGATCCCCTGGGCCACGGCGAGTCGGACCGCCCACAGGACATGTGGCGCTACTCGATGGGCGCGTTCGCGGAGCAGACGATCGCGCTGCTCGACCACCTCGAACTGCCGCAGGCGATTGTCGGCGGCACCTCGCTCGGCGCCAACATCACGCTCGAGCTCGCCGCCCTCGCCCCACGACGGCTCCGAGGGATGATCATCGAGATGCCCGTGCTCGATAACGCAATCCCAGCCGCGGGCGCGCTGTTCACTCCGCTGCTGTTCGCACTCACCTTCGGTGAGCCGCTGATGCGGGCCCTCGCGCGGGCCGTGCGCGTGGTGCCGAGCGCCCGGTTGCCGTTCCTGCTGGCGCTCAGTCGAGACTGGCTCGCGCAGGATCCCGGACCCAGCGGCGCCGTGCTGCAGGGCATCCTCTTCGGCCGTACCGCACCGAGCCGCAGCGTGCGCGCGACGTTCGACGCTCCCACGCTCGTGATCGGCCACCCCAGGGATCCGCTGCACCCATTCTCCGACGCCGACATGCTCGCCGGCGAGCTGCCGAACGGGCGCTTGGTCAGCGCCAGCTCGGTCGCCGAGCTGCGCCTCCACCCGGCGCGGCTGACCGCGGAGATCGCCGAGTTCATCGACGAGTGCTGGAGCGAGCAGCCGGCGGCGGCACAGCCCCGGTCTGCGACCCGCTGAGGAGCCCTACCGAGGCGCCGGCGGTCCGGGCGGATCGACGATGTCGCGACCAGTGGGGCGCAGTTGCTCGTCGAGCTCGAGCTGCCAGAAATAGCGGGTGAACGTGACTCCGGCGCGAAACTCGCCGACGTGGGGCTCGATCTCCTCTCCGCGAGCCATCCGCACGATCAGCTCGGGATAGGTGCGACCGGGAAGGGCCGCATACACCGGCGCCGGGAAGGCACCGCCGAACCGGGTGTTCACGTCGGTGATCCCCAGTCCGATCTCGCGGTCGCGGAACACCTGGACCGTGCACGGCCCGCGAACCCCCAGCGCCTCGACGACCTGGCGGCCGAGGTCGATCAGCTCGCCGTCGGCGATCACCGTGCCCTTGATCGACTCGCCGCCACGGGACTCGATCATCGTGCGCGCGATCGCGTTCAGGCAACGCCCTCCCAGGTCGGACAAGCAGTCGATCGAGAACTCGGGACCGTCCATGAAGCGCTGCACCATCGTCGGTTCCTTGACGTAATCGACGAAGAACTCGGCCGCGCTCAGGTCCTCGGCGCGGTGGATCGAGCGCGCACCGGATCCCTGGCGCGGCTTGACCATCACCGGATACTCATCGATCTTGTCCCCCGGGAGCACCGTCGGCGGGTGAGGGCAGGCCGAGGCGCTCGAGCAGCAGATGAGCTTCGTACTTGTCGAACGTGGCTCTGGCGATCTCTGGATCCGGTACGAACGCGGGCAGCTGCCCGGCGGCGCGAGCATGCGCGAGGACCTCGATGTCGAGATCGGTCAGCGGTACGACGGCGCGGACGTTGTGGCGCTCGCACAACGCTTGCAGGGCGGGCACATACGCGGGATCGTCGATCCGGGGCACCGCTACGCGCTGATCCGCGGCGTACGCCGCCGGCGCGAGCGGGTTGGGGTCAGCGGCGACGACCGTCGCGTGCTGCGCGAATGCGGCGACGATGTCGTAGCGCTTGCCAACGCCGGTGAGCAGGACGCCTACGTCGTCGGTGGGAGCCATCCGCCGCTCTCTCCTTTGTAGAGCCCCTCGCCGCTGAGCACCATCTGGATCGGTGCGAGCGATGATCTTCAGGTCAAGCCTCAGCGAGCGGTGCTCGACGTACCAGAGGTCGAGCTCGATCCGCTCCGACCAGGGCAGCGAGGCGCGGCCGTTTACTTGCGCCCAGCCGGTGATTCCGGGCTTCACCGCGAGGCGACCGCGTTGTCGCGGGCTGTACTGCTCGACCTGGACGGGAACCGTCGGCCTCGGCCCGACGATCGCCATCTCCCCCCGCAAGACGTTCCAGAGGTTCGGAAGCTCATCGAGCGAGTAGCGGCGGAGGAACGCGCCGCTACTGGTGATCCGGTCATCGCCTTCCTGAATCGCCAGCCCGGCGCCGGTGAACTCCGCCCCGCGGACCATCGTTCGCAGCTTGTAGATCGAGAACGGCCGACCGCCCTTGCCGACCCGCGTCTGGAGGTAGATCGGGTGGCCCGGCGACTCGAGCCGGATCGCGATCGCGAGCAGCGCGACGACAGGCGCTGAGAGCAGCGAGCCGACCGTCGCCAGCAACAGGTCGAGCGTGCGCGTGATCACCGCGTGCCCTCCGCCGGCTCCCAGCCGGAAGCTGTCCCATGCGCCAGCCAGTCCCATAGACCCGCCGCCAGCGAGGCCATGGTCAGAACGTAGTAGCGGGCGACGAGCAGCGGGCGGGCGGGAACCACGGGGGCGAGCAGAGCGGCCACCAGGACGGCGGCCTGAAGGGCGACCGCCACGGCGTAGACCCAGCCGTCACCCAGCAGCGCGATGCTCGTCCCCAGCGCCAGCAGGTGCAGGAACGGAGACAGGTAGCGCAGCACGCGGTGGGAGAAGATCATCAGGGCATAGAGCGGGTCGTAGCCCCTGGGCGAGAGCAGACCGCCACGGATCACAATCGGCCAGCCGTGGCTCATCATCCGCCGCTTGCGAGCGAACTCGCCCTCGATCGTGGGCACCATCTTCTCGCTCGCGCGGGCCTCTGGAACGTACACGGCGCGCCAGCCTCGCTTGACCATGTTGAACGGGAACGAGAGATCGTGGCCCATGATCGGGTCGACGATCAGATAGCTCTCGCGCCGGGTGGCATAGATCGCCCCGTTCCCGCCCGTCACCGACCGCAGGCCTGATTCGAGCCGTCGGACCGCCATCTCGTAGCGCCAGTAGAGACTCTCCTGGTTGGTGCCCTGCTGGTTGACGAACCGCACCTCGCCGCACACGTATCCGACCCGAGGGTCGCCGAACGGCTGGATCAGAGCCTTCAGCGCGCCTCGCTCCCAGGCGGCGTTCGCGTCCGAGAACGCGACGATCTCACCCCGCGCGTTCTCGACCGCCGCGTCCTGAGCGCGGATCTTCCCGCCCCGGGGCAACTCGAGCACCAGATCCGCACCCGCGGCTCGGGCTCGCTCGGGGGTGGTGTCGGGCGAGCCGTCGCAGGAGACGATCACCTCGAGCCGGTCGCGGGGATAGTCGAGCGCGCGCAGGTTCGTCACCCGCTGAGCGATCACCTGCTGCTCGGCGTACGCGGCGACGATCACCGAGACGGACGGGAGCTCCGTCGCGGTGATCGGCCGCTCCTCACGACGCAGGGCGACCAGCAGCTCCAGCAACAGGACATAACCGGCGTGCGTGTAGAGGAGCAGGCCTGTCGAGACCCAGAAGATCACGGCGAGCACGGTCACTGAGCGGGTGGGGGCTTCGGCGGAGGCGGGATCGCGGTCACGGCGCGGCGGATTGTCGCGCAGGCGTCGCTCCACGGGCGCGACGGCCAGGCTGCGCCTATCATCGGATCAAGCCTGAAGGGAGATCGGAGTTGATGCTGGCAATGGAGCTGATCCCCGCGATTCGCGCGCGGCTCGCGCAGATGGACGCCGGGAGCCGTGATGCGCTGGCCAGTGGCCAGCGCGCCGCATTGTGGCGTGCCCAGCAGCATGCGGCACGGATCAGCAACACCGTCGAGGACCTGCGCCGCTACTGCCTCGACGCGCTGAATGCGCGTCATTACCTCGACGAGGAAGACGAGAACGACTACCTGCGGGGCTACCGCCAAGGGTTTCAGGCGGTGCTGACCGAGATCCGGCGGATCGAGACAGGCAAGCGAGGCGCATAGGCACGCGGTCCGATCAGCGTCCCGGCCGGGAGCTCAGCTCCCGGTACAGCGCCAGCGTCTTGCGGGCGGCCTCGTCCCACGAGTACAGCCCGGCCGCGGCCTGGCGGGCACCGCAAGCCAGCCGCTCCCGCTCGGCCGTGTCGGCGATCAGCGAGGCAAGCGCCTGACGCAGCTCGCTCACATCATCCGGAGCCACCAGCCGGGCCGCACCCGCGGCGGCGACCTCTCCGAATCCGCCAACGTCGCTGAGCACGATCGCCTTACCGAACGCGAGGGCCGTCGCGAGCACGCCCGACTGATCGAAGCGCTCGGTACGAGAGTACGGGAGCACAACCAGATCGGCGCGCCGGAAGAGGGCGGGCAGCTCGGCGTCGCTGACGAACCGGGGCACGAACCGCACCGCGTCCGGAGCAAGTGCGCGCAGCGGCTCGAGCGGCATCCGCGGCCTCCCCACGATCCACAGCTCGGCACCGGAGGTGCCGCTCCAGGCCCGTAACAGCACCTCTAACCCCTTATAAGGACGCAGCAGACCGAAGAACAGCACGACCGGGGAGGACACTGCCTGCAGCTCCTGCGGCAGGGGCTCCTCGACGTCCAGCCGCGTCAAGTGCTCGAACGCGCCGTGGTGGATCACATGCACCTTCGACGGAGCGACACCGATGGCTTCGACAAGTTGCGCCCGGCCGTACTCCGAATGGACGACCAGCGCGTCGACCCGCTCATAAAGTCGCCGCTGGGCGCGGAGTTGCCCGGGGCGCGGCTCGCGCGGCAGCAGGTCGTGCGCGGTGAGCACAGCCGGGCGACGGGGCAGCAGATAGCGGTCGAGCAGCGGCAGATCGAGCCACTGGAAGTGCACGACCTCGGCCGCGTGGGCGACCCGCCGGTAGCGGAGCATGTCAGGCACGTGCTCCGCGAGCTTCCAGGCCAGCCTGAGCCGAGCGCCTGGGGCGCCGCGCGCGCCACGGTAGAAGTGCTCGTCCACCGAATAGCCGTGCGGGGCGGGCACCGCTCCGTAGGCGAACGTGCTGGTCACGAGCGTTACCTCGGCGCCCTCCCGTGCCAGCGCAGCGCACAGCGCGTGGTCATAAGGAGGCGTGAACGCCGATGGGTCGACGACCTGGACGCGCATCTGCCCGTCAGCGTCCGGACTCGAGCCGCCGGCCGGCAAGGCGGGCGAGCCGGCGTGCCGTCTGATGGGCGACATCGCCACCGAGCGGATGCACCCGAGCGCCGCGATCGCGAGCCAGCCGCAGCGCCGCCGGAGCGACCGCGGACAGCTTCGGCTCCCCGGGGCGTCGCCGGACTACGTCGAGCGAACAACGAACCGGGTGGCGAACGGTCAGCCGGCCAAGCGCGGCCAAGCGCGCGGCGATCCCGTCGTCCTCGCGATAGTCGACCGCCAGCCCACTCGTGACCGCATCATCGACGATCTCCGGCCGCGCGGCGGCTTCGACTCGCGCTCCTTCGAGGGAGCTAGCAAAGTCGGCTAGCGGGTCATCGCGCGCTGGAAAACGGTCGGCGATCAGTACGACACGGACAGGATCTGCCTCCAGCCCGTTGCGTGCCGGCCTGTTTGACAACGTCAGGCCGGCGAGCTCCTCCGCAGCCAGAACGGCGTCGAGCGCGAGGTACCCACCGCGCTCGAGCCGACGATGGTCGCTCGCGCGGGCGCGGGCCGTGGAGCGATCACCCTCGGCGGCGCGTCCGCGGCCCGGGGAGCGATCACCCTCGGCGGCGCGGGCGCGGGCCGGGGAGCAAAGCCGCCGCCAGCCCCTCCGCGCGGCCCGCCGCAGCGCCGGCTCGGGCTCGAAGCCCTCGTAACGGCGGGCCAGCCACGCTCGCCCGGCGGCGTATCCGCGCCACTGACGCCGCAGCTCGCGGAGGGTCGCCCGGTAGCGGTGCTGGACGACCGCTCGCGGCCTCAGCTCCAGACCCCAGCCGGCCTGCTGCAGGCGCCAGCTGAAGTCCGTGTCCTCGGCCGCGCGAACGCCCTCGTAGAAGCCGCCCAGCGCTTCGAACGCTGCCCGACGGACGAGCAGGTTCGCGGCTGCGGCTCGTGGCCGGAAGGGGTGGGCGAGGTGAGCCTCCTGGCTCAGGAAGCTCCGCGAAGACCCGTAGCGCTCGGCAAACGTGGATCCGGACAGCGGCACGACCTCGCCTGCCAGAGCACCCACGTCGCGGCCAACCGGCGAGGCGAAGTAAGCGTCGAGCAGCCCCTTCGGGGCCACACAATCGGCGTCGAGGAACAGGATCCAGTCGCCGCTCGCGCCTGCCGCCCCGGCATTGCGGGCATGGGCCGGCGAGCGCTGTCCGCTCGCGTCAACGACGCGGACGCCCGGAGCGGCTGGTGCCACCCCCGAGTTGTCGGCCAGGATCAGCTGATCGCCCGGCTGCGTGTCGAGCTCGAGCAACCGCTCGACTGCGGCACGGGCGTCGGCAAGCTCGCCCGCGAACGGCATCACCACGCTGACGGACGGCCGCGTCATCGTCCGCTCCCAGCCGGCGTCGCCGTGAATCGCCGCACCCGGCTCAAGAGCACGCGGAGCTGCCCGAGCTCCTGCCGGTGCGGGAATCCCGTCACCAGCAGCGCCACCGGAATCAGCGCGAACACCGCCGTCCGAGAGAGCAGCCCCACGAAGCCGTGCGTCGGCAGCAACAATTCTCCTGCGGTGCTGAGACCACCCATGATCAGGCCCAGCTGAGCGAGCCGGCGCCACTCGAAAGCGACCGCGAACGCGTGACGCGTCAGCAGATGCATGACCACCAGCATGACGACGTATGCACCACAGAGCGCGACGCCCGCGCCCGCGATTCCGAGCGGAGGGACGAGCGTCACGAGCAACACGATGTTCGCCACGAGCCCGGCGAGAGCGGCGGGGAAGTTGCGGGTGGTGACGTTTGCCCGCCCCGCGATCACCAGGAACACGACCCACAATCCGTACAGCGCCCATCCGAGGGCCACCCAGGGGAGCGCGGTGTGGGCCCCGTAGTAGGACGGCGCGGTCAGCAGCCGCAACACCCACCGTCCGAGCAGCGCCAGTCCCGCCACGGCCCAGCCGCTGACCAGCACGTAGTACGTGGTCACGAGCCCGTAGAGCCGCGCCGCCTCGGCGTCGTCGCTGACCGAGTAGGCGAGCGGCGGCCATGCATATTGGAACGCCCGGACGATGAAGGCGACCGCGCCCGCTAGCTTGATCGCGATCGAGTACAGACCAGCGAGCGCCTGGCTGCGGGCGTGGTAGATGTAGTAGCGATCCACGATGCTGAGCGCGTAGACCGACGCCTCGGCGGGCACCGTTGGGAGCCCGAAGCGCAGCAGCTGCGCCATCCGTTCAGTACCAGCCCGGTGCAAGGGGTGAGCTGCCCGCCGTCGGGGCGCCAGCCGGTCGCGCATCGTCCACCACAGCGCGAACAGCACCAACGTGGAGACGCCGTAGTTGCCCAGCAGCAGACCGCGTGGGCCCTGGCCGAGACCGACGACCAGCACCACCGAGGCGGCGACGGTGCAAAGGACGTTGATCACCGACGCCGTCGCGTAGGCGCGGAGGCGCTCGTCGACCCGCAGCACGCCGTATGCGAGCTCCAGATTCGTGAAGGCCCACAGACCGAGCACCGCTACGAGAAACGTGCTCTGGTCGTTGCTGCCGAGGACGATCCGCGAAAGCGGCGCCGAGGCCGCTGCCAGCGCGGCGGACGCGATCGTCGTCGCGACCAGCAAGAAACCGACCGCGCGGCGCACCAGTGCGTCGCGCCGCGCCTGATCGTCGTCGACGAAGTAATACCGAAGGAACGCTTCGATGATGCCAAAGCGCACGAGGATGCTGATGAAGATGACGCCGTTCGCGAGCAGCTCGACGACGCCGTAACCGGCAGGATCGATGTAGCGCGTATAGACCGGAAGCAGCAGGACCGCGATGAACTTGGAGACGACGTCGGCGACCTGGTAGGCCGCGAGCGAAGACACGAGGCGCTTCAGGTACGCAGGCATCGGCGGCAAACGGTACGGGTCGCGCTCCTGGCAGAATGCCGCCGATGCGAATCGCGGTGATCGGAGCGTCCGGTTGGCTCGGTGGATCGATCGCACGCGAGGCGCTCCAACGCGACCATCGGGTGACCGCGCTGGCGCGGAACTCTTCCTCCGGCTCCCGGAGGTCAGGAGCCAAAGTTCACGCGAGCAAGCCCTCAACCGGGCCCCCACCGACCCCTACCGCACCAAGACCCGCGGAGCGCCGGCCGCGGCCGACCGCGTTGCCGGGTACGTGCCCGTATTGCACGCCTCGTCGGTTACCTCGAGCCCGACCAGGTAGGTGCCCGGTGGCGCCGGCCGGCGGTCGATCAGCCCGTCCCAGACTGCCTGCAGCCCATGCGCCGGCGACGCGAAGCTCTTCACGAGCCGCGCCTTGCCGGAAGCCTCGAGGCGGTACAGCAGGATCCTGCCACTGAGATTCTCCGTTCCCTGGTAGTGAATCGTCACGCTCGCCGGCGGGGAGATCGCCTGCGGCGTCACGCTCGTGACGACAGGGTGAGGCGGCACGGTCCGGACGATGACCGGCTCCGGCTGGCCTGCCGAGTCCGAGATGTCAACGGTGCGTCCCTGCGCCTGCAGGGCGACTCGCACGTAGTAGCTCCCATCAGGCGCGAACCGGCCGTTGTCCTCCTTCCCGTTCCAAGTGAACAGCGTCCTGACGGGATTCGTGCCTCCCCGCATGTAGCGCCCCGAGGCGAGCGTGCGGACGATCGCGCCGCTGCTGTCGACCACATAGACGTCGACGTGATCGGAGCGATTGAGGAGATAGAAGGAGATCCGCATCTGCTTGAAGCTCACGAGCTCGCGCTGGCCCGTGCCGGTGCGAATCAGGCAGCGCTTCCCGTTGATCGGGTTGATCCACGCGGGAGACGGCCTCGGTGAGCCCGCGATCAACGGTGTTGAGACCTTCAGGTGCTGTGTTACGAAGAAGGCCGCGACGGTCGCCACCACCAGCGCCGCGAACGCCGCGACGGGCAACCGAATCACAATCGCACCACCGTCACGTTCGGCAGCTCGAAGGTGTGGAACGCAGCAAGTCCGCGCGGATCGCGCTGGCAGAGCATCACCCGGATCGAGCCGCCGTGGCAGACGAGCAGCGCCGGCAGCTCGCCCGAGCGGCTGACGTCCTGGACCGCCGCGCTTACGCGGTCCAGTTGCTCCTGCAGCGACTCACCGCCTGGGAATCGAAAACCCGCGTCCGCTCGCCGCCACGACGCGTAAAGCTCCGGCTCCTCGCGGTCGACATCGGCAAACAACCGGCCCTCCCACCGGCCGCGATTCCCCTCCCGCAACCTCGCGTCGAGGCGCGGCTGCAGGCCGATGTGCGCGCCGACGATCTCGGCCGTCTCACGTGCGCGGCTGAGATCGGAGGACCAGAGCGACACGATCCCGTCATCGGCCACATGCTCGGCGAGCGCTGTCGCCTGGCGGCGGCCGGTCTCGTTCAGCGGCGTATCGCGGAACCCCTGGAACCGCAGCGGCTCGAGGTTGTCGTTGGTCTCGCCATGACGGGCGAGGAGAATTCCACTCACGTCAAGGCGCGCCGGCGCCGACCGTGTCAGAGCGCAACCCGAGCCGGATCGTCTCCAGCGACAGCACATCCTCCGGGGCGACGTTGCCCAGATTGACATCGGGGCCGAAGCGGCGCACGAACCAGACCTGCTGGTCCTTACGCGGCGCCTCGAACAGGATCCTGTCGGGTGCGACCGCGTGGGCGATCTCATCGATCAGGCCCATCCTCACCTCGCCGTCGTGGCGGAAGATCCCGACGGTGCCGCTCTCGCGCGCCTCGGCGATCACCTTCCAGGCACCGGCGGCCAGCTCCTGTTCAATCTGCTCGACCCACCGGTAGGGCGCCATGATCCGGGTGTCGTCCTTGGACCCGACCTCGGACAGCACGACGAAATGCTGCGCCAGCTGCTCGATCAACTCGAGCTTGTGATTGTGGTCGAGCTCGATCGTTCCGTCCGAGATCTCGATGTGACCGAGCTCGAGCTCTTTCATCCACTCCACGAGGCGCTCGAGCCGATCATGCGCGATCGCCAGCTCGGTCAGCGTGCCGCCGAACATCACCGGGATCCCATGCTCGCGGTACCGTGCCAGCTTCGGATCGAGGTTTCCGGTCGCGAGCGCCGTCCCCCAGCCCAGCTTGACGAGGTCGACCGATTCGCCTGCGACCTCGATCAGGCTGTCGACGTCGGCCACTGACAGCCCGCGGTCGAGGACGTGGGTGATCCCCCGCTGCCGCGGCTTGGCGCTCCGATCAGGGAGGTCGAGCAGGTCGGTCATATCCGTCGGCCCGGGGGGCTATGCGCTCGAGGCCAGATCAGTCCCGGCGGTGACGACGACGGTTGTGGTGCAGGCAGACGGCGGTGGGCACGCGATTGCCTTGGTGCTCTGATCGATCGGCTGCACGGCGGCCGAGCTGAGGCCAAGCGACCGAGCAACGGCCATCGCGGCGTCCCGCTGTCCAGGCGTGTACGCGACGACGGTTGTGGTGAGCGTCTGGTCGGCGGCGTTGGTGGTCGCCGCCACGCTGTAACCCCCGCCGCCGAGCTTCGCCGCGATTCGATGTGCGAGGCCCGCCGTCGCGGTCCCGTTGAGCACGGCGATCTTGATCGAACGCGGATTGACCGCGATCGAGCGCGTTGAATGACGTGCGGCTTGCCGATTGCGCGTGGATGTCTTCCCGGCGGCCTGCGAGCCTCCGCCACCCCCGCCCGAGGTGACCGCCACCAGCGCGACCACCACGCCCACGACCAGCAGCCCCACCAGCAGCGCCACCAATCCGCGGCGACCCTGTCGAGTGGCCCTGCTCTGCGCCCCAGCTTCAGACGGTCGGTCCGGCCGAGGGCCGATTTGGCCCCCGCCTCCCGGCCGGATCTGGACTCGCGGCGGTGGCGCCGGGGGGGGCGATCCGCCGCCGTAACCTGCGGCCGCTGCCACCGGCGCCCGGGTGACGCCGTTGGATCCCGCAGCGGAAGCCGCGGGTACGAAGATCGTGTCATCGATCGGATGCTCGGTTCGCGCGGTGCCCGCCGCTGTGACCGGACGGGGCGCTGCCGCGACGGACGAAGCGCTCACCCTCGACGGGATCAGCCTCGTTGCCGCCGCGAGCGCCGGCGCCCCCACGCCCGCCGGCGCCGCAGGCTCCGGCGCCGCGGGCTCGGGCGCCGCAGGCTCGGGCGCCGCAGGCTCGGGCGCTCGCCCGAGCGGGCCTCGGAGGAGCGGGAGGAGACGCGGAAGGGGAAGCGGGAGCCGAAGCCGAGAACCTCCCCGCAGTGGCGATGGTGCGCTCGTCGGGGAGCGGAGTCTCCGACGATCCGGAAGCCGGAGCCGGAGTCGCCTCCACCGCGCCCGAGGTCTGGCCTCGCAACAGCGCTGTGAGGCGCGCCTCGAGCTGCTGCACACGCTCGGCAGACTGAGCCGCCTGCTCTCGCAGGGACGACGTCTCGCGGGCCTGCGCGAAGTAGAGCAGCGCCAAGATCGCGAGACCGACAAGCGCCGCAAAGCCGGCGTCGGAGCCGACCGTGCTTATGTAGTGATGAATCGAGAGGGCGTAGGGAGATCCCATTGGATCGCTCGCAGTCTACGTGCGGATGCGGCTGGTTGACGCTGCGGGCATCGTCTCCCGGGCGTCCGAGAGCTCTGACACTCTCTCGGCGAGCGCTGCCGCATCGCCTTCAAGCACCAACAGGTTGATGTCGGCGAACGTCTGTTCGACCCATGCCGGGTCGAGCGGCTCGCGGTCAGCCCTGAGAATCTTCTGCGCGGGCGTCGGCTGGGGATGTTCGTATGGGTTGAAGAGGTCCTCGTGGAACTTCTCCCCCGGTCGCGCTCCGATGATCTCGATCGCGATGTCGCGTTCGGGCTCGAGCCCGGAGAGGCGGATCATCGTCTCGGCGAGCTCGATGATGGGGATCGGGACGCCCATCTCGAGCACGAACAGCTCACCGCCGGCGTCGCTCAGCGAACCGGCGCGGATGATCAGCTGCACCGCCTCGGGGATCGTCATGAAATAGCGGGTCATGCGCGGATCGGTGACGGTGACCGGGCCGCCGGCCGCGATCTGGCGGCGGAAGATCGGCACGACCGATCCCGAGGACCCGAGCACGTTGCCGAACCGCACCGTCGAGAACGCAGTCGCCGGATACTTGGCCGCGACTGCCTCGATCGCCCATTCGGCAAGTGCCTTCGAGGCTCCCATCACGGTGGCGGGCTTGACCGCCTTATCGGTCGATACCAGGACGAACGTCCCGACTCCGAGCTCGCCGGCGATCCGGGCGACGACCCGGGTCGCCAGCGCGTTGTTGCGGATCGCCTCGACCGGATTGACTTCCATCATCACCACGTGCTTGTACGCAGCTGCGTGGAAGACCACCGATGGGCGATGCTCGCTGAGCACCTCCCGCATCCGCTCCTCTTCCTTGCAGTCCCCGAGCACCGGCACCGCCGTGTTGACGTGCCGCTCCTCCTGGAGCTCACGCAGGATCTCGAACAGATTGTCCTCAGCGTGGTCGAGGAGCACCAACTTGCGCGGACCGACCCGTGCGATCTGACGGCATAGCTCGCTCCCGATCGAACCTCCCGCCCCAGTCACCAGCACCACTTGGCCTGCGAGGTAGGCCCCGACGCGCTCGAGCTCCTCGCGAACGGGCTCACGGCCGAGCATGTCCTCGACGCGCACCTCACGCAGCTGCCGAGTTACCTTCAGCTGCCCGGAGCCGTCCCTGAGCAGCTCGAACACGGTCGGCATCGTGCGTACCGGGATCCCGCGGCCGCGGCAGGCGGTGACCACACGGGCCCGCAGCGTCCCCGGGGCGGAGGGAATCGCGATGATCACCTCGTCGGGCTCGACCTCGTCCAGTACGCGCGCAAAGTCATCGGTCGCGGTGGTGCCCAGGACCTTGAGTCCGTGCTCGTCTTTGATCCCAACCTTGCGCGGATCGTCGTCGACGAACCCGATCGGCCGCAGGCGCAGCTGCGGGTTGCGCACCAGTTCGCGGACGACCAACCGGCCACCCTGACCGCCGCCGACCACGAGCGCGTCGCGGGCGCCGTGCGCGACCGTGAAGCTCCGAACCCGGCCTTCGGCGATCAGATGCACGATGAAGCGGGCGCCGAGTAGGAGCACCAGCGCGAGCAGGAAGAACATCGCGATCACGCTTGCCGGGAGAGTGATCGCCGTCGACTCGAATCTGAATCCCTGCCTGGCGACGAAGTGCGGGGCGGTCTGCACCGGGTGCAGCAGCGCCACCGCCCCGACGATCACGAGCGTGGCGACGATCACGCCCTTGACCACCCCCTCATAATCGCGCTGGCCGACGAACGTCCACAGCCGCTGGTAGAGGCCGAACGCGGCCAGGGCGATCAGCGAGACCGGCACCGCCCACCAGATCGTCGCCTCGAGCAGGTCCTCGTAGCGGGTCGGGACAGCATCCTCGAACCTCAACCGGAAAGCGAGGAAGTACGCGAGCGCGACCAAGATGCCGTCCACCAGGAGCTGGGGCACCGAGTGTCGGTGAACGGGGAAGGCCGCGGATCTAAGCCGCCGGCGCATCAGCCGGGGATTCTAGCCCCGAGGCCAGTTTCCTGGCTAAGGGCGCGTTAGCGATCCCGTCTCACTGCTCGGGAGTGCTCGCGCCCTCGTCCGTGGCGGTGTCCGTGGTCGTCGAGCTCGCGCCCGTCGCCGTTGTCGTCGTTGCCGTTGCCGTTGTCGTGGTCGCCGCCGTCGTCGTCGTCGCCGTCGTACCCGTCGTGGTGGTCACCGTGTCGGTCGTCGAGGTCGCGGCCGTCGTTTCGCTTGTCGCGCTCTCGGTCGTCGTCAGGGTCGTCGTCGCCGGAGTCTTCGTCGCTGTGTCGCTCGTCGCCGAGACGCGCGTCTTCTTGGCGTGGCTGGCGTCGGTCGTAACCGCGGCGGGGGCCCCGTGTGCTGAGCTCACCGTCCCGGCTTTGGTGCGATGATCCTCGACGGCCTTGGCCGGCTGTTGCTTGGCCGGTGTCGCCGCCGCTGCGAGCGTGGCGGTGAGCTTCCGCCGGTTGCCGAGGCTGCTCGGCGCCACCACCGGTCCGCGACTCGCGGGCACCGGTACGTGCGCCGGCACTGCGACAGCCGCCGCCCGCGCGGGTGCTGGGGAGGCCTCCTGAGGCGTGAGCGCCTCGACCGGCGGGGCGCCGGCCGTCGCGGCGCGGCGATGTCTGGGATGGCCGCTTCCGTCTTCGATCGCGACCGCTCCCGCGGTGACGAGCGCTGCCGCGGCGAGCCCCGCCGCGGTCTTTGTGGCCATCGCCCCGATGCCGGCGACCACCATCCCCCCCGTCGGGGAGCTCGCGATCGCCGCGCCTCCCGCGCCGGCAGCGGTTGCCCCGGCACCCGTGGAGTGGCCCAAGTGGGAGAGGAAGCATCGCCGCAGGACGGTCAAGGGGCCGAGCGGCAGCAGCGCCGCGAGGCCCTTACCGGATGCGCGCTCCTCCCGGGTCGCCGCCAGCGAGACCCGCGCGCGGACCAGCAGCGACTTCACGCTGGGCACGCTCTTGTCCATCACCTCGGCGATCTGGTCGTAGGACAACGCTTCCATCTCGCGCAGCACGAGTGCGCTGCGCTGCGTCTCGGGCAGCTGCTGAATGTCGTCGACCAGCAGCCGGAGCTCCTCGCGGCGATGGACCGTGTCGGCTGTACTCGTGCCGATCTCCGCTTCGGGCATCTCCATCGGATCGACGCTGATCGCCTTGATCCGGCGCAGGTGATTGAGACTGCGATTGCGCGCGATTCGGTACAGCCACGGCTGCACGTTGATCGGCCGGTCGTCGGCGATCATCGCGTTGAAGGCCGCAACGAACACCTCCTGCAGGACGTCCTCGGCGTCCTCGCGGGAGCGAAGCATCTGCCGGCAGAACGCCAGCAATCGCGACTCGTAACGCTTCACGAGCACGGTGAAGGCTCCATGGTTGCCCCGGCGGACCGATGCCACGAGGCGCTCGTCCGACTGCCTGCGGGCCACCGGCGAGCGCCAGCGCATGCTGGCGGGGGCGTATTTCAGCGCCGAGACTTCCATCTCACTTGGGCACGAGCACGCCCTGCGGATGGCGCGCAGTGGGCACGTACAGAGCCGTCATGTTCGCGCAGGCGGCGCGTCCGGAGGCGGCAATGTGGAACGGCTGTACCGCCCAGCCGTTGCGCAGCGACGTGAACATAACGATCGGATATGTCTGCCGCAGCTCGTAGGTCGGACGGTAGCCGATGTATCCGGTGTTGTACTTCACGTACCAGGCGATGACGCTCGCGTACTCGACGCTGGTCACCGGACGCCCGCAGGCCAGGACCCGCTTGTAGCCGCCGAGCGAGTTGAGCGTCGCCTGCAGCTTGTTGATCTCAGTCGTGCGCGCGCGCTCGTGGCGCAGATCGCGGTGCTCGATCCGCACCTGGGAGATCGCGCTCGGGACCAACGTGCCGACGAGCACGGCGACCACCAGGATCCCGGTCCATTTCGGAATGCCCCGCCCGATCCGGGGCGCCTCTCTGAGGACCCAGCCGACGGCAACCGCGCCGAGCACCGCCATCAGCTCCGCGGGCTCGAACATGTAGCGCTCGACGGCCGGCCAGCCGTGGAACGCGAACGCGATCTCGACCAGGACCCAGAGGACCGCGGCCCCCGCGAGGAGGAGGACGATCCGGTCTCGACGGTACGCGGCGATCGCGACCGCGACCAAGGCGGCCAGCTCAACCGGCAGGTAGTGCATGCCGAAGAACCGCTGAAGCGTGCCGATGAGCTTGTTCTGGTGCAGCGCGCGCGGGGACAGCTCCGCGAGCTGGCCGGCGATCAGAGGCCGGTGATTGGTGACCGTGGGCACGCCGAACCACAGCACCGGTACCAGCGCGAGACCGGCGTACAGCATCCACCGCATCGAGGGGAACTTGCGCCACGCCCAGATGGCATACAGGCCGAGCCACGGCCACGCCTCGGGCCGTCCCAGCGACGCCAGCACGAGGAGCGCGAACGCCCATCGCGGCCGGCCCGAGAGAACGCAGTCGACTGCCGCCAGGCAGAAGGTGACGATCATCGGATCGGACTGGACGCTGAGGATGTAATGCATGTAGCCCTGGATCCCGAGGACCGCGGCGCCCGCGAACACGGCGGCCACGATCGCCGGATATCTCCGCCGATCGTCCGCACCCGTCAGCCGATAGGCGATCCGGCCGGCGAAGATCGAGGCGGAGAGCGAGATCGTGACCGAGGTGATCATCCACAGCCACAGCGCGTAGTGCCCGAACAGCGAGTACGGCACGGTGAACAACCAGGTGAGCGGCTTCCACGAGGGCGCCCCCCCCAGGTTGAGTGACAAGTGCAGCGTCTGATAGCCCCAGACCAGCCAGCCGTAGGGGTCATAACCGGGCCTCGTGCCGGCCCACAGCACGAGCGCGGTCGAGAAGGCGACCATGAAGAGCGCGACCAGCACCCACACATAGCGGCGACTCAGCGAGTCGCGGGCTCGCTCGGGCGAGGCGGCGGTCGGCGGGCGGGTAGGTCTTTCTGTTTCTTGGACAGTCATCGTGCCGCGCGGGCTGGTTCGGGGGCACGCGGCCTTCTCACGAGAGCCCGCGTGGCGACGTACGCTGTCGTCCGCGGGCGGCCGAGCCCGACCTCGAGTCCGCATACCCACGTTCGTCGCCACCCGTAGGTTAGCCGTCACGGACGGCGGATGACCCAATCAGCCCGCAATCAGCAGATTCGTCAGCAACCCAGGGTCGCGCCGGATCCGGGCGCCGTCGCCCCCGCCGCCTGCGCGCTTGGCGATCCTCACTTGGTCGGGGTGCTCCAGGCGCCCTAGCCGGCCCTCGGCGATCAGACGCTCGTCGACGGCGCCAATCCGTCCCTCGAAGACCGTGAACACCGGCGTGCCGAGCGCGACGGCTTCCCGGTTCATCGTGCCGCCGGCTGATACGACGAGATCGGCGTAGGCGATCAGCGACTGGGCGTCGACGGCGCGCTCGGGAACGATGAAACCGCCATCGCGGCGCAGCTCCGCGCGCTGCTCGGGCGTCCGCGGCAGGACGACCGTCTGGGCGCCGCGCAGGCGGGCGAGGACTTGGGCAAACAGGTCGTTCTCGAAGCGGTGATACAGCGAGACCTCGGGCGGCGTGCGCACGACTGCGAGCGGCAACGCCCGATCGAGCTCGAGCTCGGTCAGGACGCTCGGGTGGGGCTCGAAGTCAAACAGGTAGTACTCCTCCTTCAGGCCCGGATAGCCGTGGATCTTGCCGCGCGCTCCATATCGGTAGAGGCGCTCAGGCGGAATCGCGTCGGGCACCACGATCGCGCGGGCCAGTCGGCAGTTGATGTTGTGCTGGACCGTCGCCCACTCATAGTCGAACATCGTCGTGCTGGGGATCCGCAGCAGCGCGGCCGCGACCGAGATGTCGTTGGATCCGTGCCCGAGGGCAAGCTCAAACCCGCGGCCGCGAGCCCACCGGGCCAGGGCACGTGAGCGGGCCGCCAATCCCCGCGCCTTCGCTGGCAGGCTACCGCCCCGGTGGTGGCCGATCGCGGTGTGCTCGATCCCGAAGCGCTCGCAGAGCTCGAGCGTTTGGGCGAAGTCCCTGGCGGTGACGTGCACCTCGTGGCCGAGCGCGCGCAGCTTCGCGATCACCGGCCGCATCACCAGGACGTGGGGAGAGTTGGTGAGGTCGATCCAGACGTTCACGACGGCGCGGCGGTCTCAAGACCGCGCGACCGCGGCGACCGCCGCGGCCACTTCCTCGGCCTGCTCCGTCCCGAGCACTGGAGAGATCGGAAGCGCGAGGTTCGTACGGGCCAGCTCTTCGGTAGCCGGGAGGTCAACCGCCTCGCGTGCGTAGGGCGCCAGCGCCGGCTGACGATGAAGCGGCGTCCGGTAGTAACCGCGGGCCCCCACGCCGCGCTCGTTCAGACCGGCGAGCAGCACGTCGGCCCGTGGATGAGTCGCAACGTAGAGGTGCCACCCGGGCTGGGCACGATCGGGAACGATCGGCAGGCGCAAGTAATCGCCCAGCCCGGCGGACGCGTAGGCCGAGGCCGCGACATGGCGGCCGTCGCACCACCGATCGAGCTCCGGCAGCAGCACCCTCAGGATCGCGGCCTGCAGTTCGTCCAGGCGCGAGTTGTAGCCGACGTATTGGAAGCTCTGCTTGTCGCGCGAGCCGTGGAAGCGGAGCGCGCGGGCAAGTTCGGCGAGCTCGTCGTCGTCGGTCGCGATCGCCCCTCCATCGCCGAAGCAGCCGAGGTTCTTGGACGGATAGAACGAAAACGTCGCAGCGTCGCCGAGGGCGCCGGCGCGCCGTCCATCGACGCTGGCACCGGCGGCTTGCGCCGCGTCCTCGAGCACCGGCAGGCCCAGCGCGCGCAGCTCGTGGACCGGGGCCGGAATGCCGAACAGGTCGACAGCCACGATCGCCTTGGTCCGGGCGGTGAGGACGGCCCTAACGGTGTCGGCGGTGATATTTCGCGTGTCTAGGTCAACATCGCAGAACACCGGCAGCCCGCCGGCGTTGACGATCGCCTCCGCGCTGGCGTAGAACGTGAACGAAGGGACGATCACTTCGTCGCCGCCGGACACTCCGAGCGCCCGCAGCGCAATCGTGATCGCGTCGGTCCCGTTTGCCACCCCGACCACGTGCCGCACCCCGAGGTATGCGGCGAGCTCACCTTCGAACGCCTCCACCTCGGGCCCCAGGATGTATGTGCCGCGTTCGAGCACGGCGGCGATCCGGCTCAGGATCGTCTCACGCAGCGGAGCGAGCGGGGTCTCCGTGTCGAACAGTGCAACCGCCATGCTCGTGAGGAAACACTAATCCGAGCGGAATTGCGTCCAAGCGGCCTGCCGCTACGCTTGGCCGCCGTGTTGCTCACTTCCGCGTCCATCACCAATTCCCTGGTCAACCTGGCCACGCACGTGATCCAGGACATCGGCCTGGCCGGAGTATTCGCGCTCACGCTCAGTTCGGGCGTGGTCGGCCTACCCGGGACCGAGCCGACGATGTTGTTTGCCGGCTTCAACGTCTACGACGGCCACCTGACCCTCATCGGGGTCATCCTCGCGGGGCTGCTTGGCGATCTCGCCGGGGCCTCGATCGCCTACGCGATCGGGTATTTCGGCAGCCGGGAGCTGTTCGAGCGCCAGGGAACAAAGCTGCATATGAGCACCACGCGCCTCGACCGCGCGCACCGTTGGTTTGAGCGCTATGGCGATCCGGTCGTGTTCTTCTCGCGGCTGATCCCGTTCGTGCGGGCCGCCTTCGCGTACGCGGCCGGAGTGGCGGAGATGCCGTTCGGACGCTTCATCACGTTTGCCACGCTGGGCTCGATTCCGTGGATCGCGGGTCTGGCCATCCTTGGGCGCGAGGTCGGCAGCAACTGGCAGAGCTGGCGCCAGCACCTGGAGTACGTCGACTACGTCGGCGCCGCGATCGTCGTCGGGGCGATCGTCTACCTGGTCGTGCGGCGCTCGCGCAGCGGGGGCGGCGATCAGGCACCCGATGCCGTCTCCTGAGCGGGGGCCCGCCCGGCTGCCGATCGGTGAGGCGCTCGCGCTCGGCGCGCTCCACGGGCCCGCCGAGCTGTTACCGATCTCCTCCTCCGGGCACGTAGCGCTCATCCCCTGGCTGTTCTCCTGGCGCTATGTCGAGCTCGACCCCGAGCTGCGCAAGTCCTTCGAGGTTGCGCTGCACGCGGGCACGGCCGCGGCGCTGCTGCTGACGCTGCACGACGAGGTCAGCGAGGCGGCGCTCAGGCTGGACGGCCGCCGGTTCGTGCTGATCGCGCTCTCCTTCCTGCCGCCGGCGATCGTCGGATACACGCTCGAGCGGCAGATCGAGCGCCACCTGGGGACGCCCGCGACGATCGCCGCCGGTCTGCTCGGGGGCGCTCTCGTGATGGCGTGGGCGGATCGTGCTCCCCAGCTTCGTGCTCACGAGGAGGCGGGGCCGCTCGACGCGCTGTGGCTCGGCGTCGCCCAGGCGTGCGCGCTCGTTCCCGGCGTCTCGCGCAATGGAGCGACGCTGGCGGCTGCTCGGGTGCGGCGGTTCAAGCGCGAGGATGCCAACCGCCTCTCTCGCCACGTGGCGCTGCCGGTGATCGCCGGAGCGACCTTGCTCAAAGGTGTACGACTGTCCCGCCGCGGGTTACCGCCGGGAACAAAGTGGCCGTTCGCGGCCGGGGCGAGCGCCGCTTTCGCCTCGACGCTCGGCTCGACATGGCTGATTCGCCAGGTCGAGCGCGATCGGTCGCTGCAGCCGTACGCGATCTACAGGACCGCGCTGGCCGCGCTGGTGCTCGTGAAGCTGCGAGCGGCCCGGCGGCTCAGCTCAGCGTCCACAGCTCCCCGCTTCCGCACCGCTCGGGCTTGATCCTCCACTCAGCGGCCAGGCGCCAGAGCTCGGCGGGCCCGCGAGGGCCGGGCAGGGCGCAGACGGCCGCGACTTCCGCGCTCGACATGCTCCCGAACCGACGGAGCGCCTCCTCGATCGACGGCGCCGGGCGGTCCACTGGCTCGGCGCCGGCGGCAAGCGCGGCTCGGCGAAGCGCTTCGTATTGCCTGGCCCCGTACACGCCGTGCACTGTGTTGTCGGCTCCGCGGAACTCGAGCGAGGGCAGCTTGACGTGGTCACTCCCGGAGGCCCGATGCTCGGACGGGACGGCGTTCGCCCGCTCCAGGTCGGCCCCGAAAGATTCGAGGATCGCATGGGAACCGAGATCGATCCGGAATCGCTCGAGACCCAGCCCTCCGACGCCGCGGGCCTCGTCGATCAGAGCCTGCGCTCCGTCCAGCCTGCGGCGCTTGCACATCAGCCCCTCCCGCAACCGCCTCAGGTACGGAGCTGGATCGCCTTGCTCGGCAGCGGCCTTGAGCGCGATGCACGCCGGAAACGAGCTCCGAGGCGGGTTCTCCAGCCACAGCCGGGGATCGACCGGCATCCCGCCCGCGGCAGCGGCCTCGAGCGCCTCGCCCACGACCGTCACCGGCTCGCGAAACTCCCGCGCCATCCCAGCCATCACGTAGCTTAAGCGCAGGTCCTCTCCGAACTCCTGCTGGATCCTGCGCAGCGCGGGTTCGAGGGCCCACGACCAGGGGCAGCACGGATCTGTGTAGTAGGAGACGTGGATGACGCTCACACGCCCTCGACTCGCTATCCGGGCTCGTTTTTACCGTCGGCCGTGTGGGTCGTCCAGTTGTACCGCAAAATAGAGGCAGCAGATGAGCACATTGCTCGGCACCACGCTCAACGGCCGATACCGGTTGGAGGCCCGGATCGGTGCTGGCGGGATGTCGACGGTATACCGAGCCCTGGACGAGACCCTGGAGCGGCAGGTCGCGGTCAAGCTGATGAACCGCGAGGTCGCGACCGACTCCGATCAGCTCGAGCGCTTCCGGCGAGAGGCACGATGGGTGGCGCAGCTCTCGCACCCACACATCGTCGGGGTGATCGACGCCGGGGAGGACGAGGGGCGGCCGTACATCGTGTTCGAGTACATCGAGGGCGAGACGCTCAAGGAGCGGATCCGCCGGATGGGCCGGCTGCCGATCGCCGAAGCTGTCGCTTACGCGATCGAGATCGCCCGTGCCCTCGGGGCAGCGCACTCGCGCAACATCGTGCACCGCGATGTGAAGCCCCAGAACGTCCTGATCGACGAGGAGGGCTCTGCCAAGGTCACCGATTTCGGGATCGCGCGGACCCTCGACGAGGAGGGCCTGACCGCCGATGGGCGGGTGCTCGGTACGACCGACTACGTGTCCCCCGAGCAGGCGCTGGGGCAAGCGGTGACGGGCCAATCGGACCTCTACTCGCTCGGCGTCGTCCTCTACGAGATGCTGGTCGGCGAGGTCCCGTTCAAGGGAGAAAGCCAAGTGGCGGTCGCGATGAAGCACGTCCGCGAGGAGCTGCCCGACGTCCAGGCGATGCGGCCTGAGGTCTCGGCCGCGCTCGCCGCTGTCGTCGACAACGCGACCGCCAAGCATCTGGAGGACAGGTATGCCGACGACGCCGAGCTGATCGCCGACCTCGGCGACGTGCTGGCGATCGAAACCGCGCGCGCTGGAAGCGCGACCGGGGAGGTCACGACCGTGTTGCGGACGCTGCCCGCGGGCAAGCAGCGGCGGGTTCCGTTCGGAGTCCGCCACCGAGTGCTCGCCTTGCTGGGGGTGCTGCTCGTGGTCGCCGCCGTCGGCGGCGGCGGCGCCTGGCTTGCCACGAGAGCCCATCGCGGAACGGGGAAGCTGGCGGTCTCCGCACCCGAGCGGTCGCTGACCCAGATCTCGCTGTGCAGCACCTGTGCGCAGGGCTTCAATCCGCTCGGCAGTCCGACCGACGAGCATCCGGATGCCGCGCTCGCGATCGACAATCAGCCCAACACCTTGTGGCACACCCAGATCTACTACGACCACAAGCTCGACAAGCTGGGAACGGGGATCTACGTCGACGCGAAGCCCGGCACGACCGCGAGCGTTCTGCAGGTGATCACCCCAACGACGGGTTTCACCGTGACGATCTACGCGCGCAGCACCCCGCCCCCGCTGAGTTGGCCGGACCCAGGGTGGGCGCAGGTGTCCGCTCCGGCCACGATCGCGGCAACGAAGCAAGAGATCCAGCTCACGAGCGGCAACACGCCGTATCGCTACTACCTGATGTGGATCACGGACCTCGGCGGCCGAACGACGCTGGCGATCGGGGAGATCACGCTTTACAAGTACTCGTAAGGATGCGTCGCCTCAGAAGCTGTAGCGACGCTCCGTGGCGTGGCGCTCCAGACCGAGTCGCACGAGCCGGTCCAGGAGCTCCGGGTAGGGGATCCCGCTCGCCTCGAACAGCGATCCGAACACGCTGGTCCGCGTGAATCCGGGGATCGTGTTGAGCTCGTTGACCAGCACCTGCTCGCCGACGACGAAGAAGTCGACCCGCGCCAGGCCGCAGCAGCCGGTCACGCGGAAGGTGGCCACGGCCAGCTCCCTGATCAGCTCACGCACATCTGACGGAAGCCGTGCGGGCACGATCAGCTCCATGCCGCCGGGCGTGTACTTGGCCTCGTAGTCATACCACCCTGCCTCCCCCGCGGCGAGCAGGATTTCACCAGGCTGAGAGGCGATCGGCTCGTTGTTGCCGATCACCGAGCACTCGACCTCGCGGCCGTGCGCCGCTGCTTCGACGATCGCCAGCGGATCGTGCCCGAACGCGGTCTCGAGTGCGTCCGGGAGGTCCGGCGCGCTCCCCACCCGAGCGATGCCCACCGATGACCCGAGCCGCGCGGGCTTGACGAACACCGGCAGTCCGAGTGGCGGCAGCCGCTCGAGCTCGGCTTCGGGATTGCGCCGGTAATCCTCGATCCGCACCCCCCGGTACTCAACCTGCGGGATCCCCGCGTTGGCGATCAGCTCCTTGAAGACAACCTTGTCCATGCACAGCGCCGAGGCGAGCACGCCGGCGCCCACGTAGGGAATGTCAAGGCACTCGAGCAGTCCCTGCACGGTGCCGTCCTCTCCGAACGGGCCATGCAGCACGGGAAACACGACGTCCGCGCCGTCGAGTCCTCTGCCGGGCCGCAGTGAGAGCTCCTCGCCGCCCGAGCGCCAGACACCGTCGCGGCCGATCTCGATCGCAACCGGGACGTGCCCCGCGTCCAGCAGCCCTGCGCACACCGACTGCGCCGAGGCAAGCGAGACCTCGTGCTCGGATGAGCGACCCCCGCTGAGGACGGCGACTCGAAGCGCGCTCATGTGGTCGTCTTCGAGCTGCTCGACGTGGTCGTCGTCTTCGAGCTGCTCGACGTGGTCGTCGTCGTGGTCGTGGTCGCGAACTTGCCGACGATGATCGTGACCGTGCTTCCCTTCTTGACCGTCGTGTTGGCGCCCGGGCTCTGTGAGAGCACGATCCCTTCCTGGTTCTGCTTGTTCGTGCTCTGGGTCTGGACGGCGACCTGGAACCCCCTCGAGGTCAGCGAGGTCCTGGCGCCGGCTTCGGTGTCGCCTTGCACGCTCGGGACGCTGGCGGTCGGGACGCTGGTTGTCGTCTGCGGTGGCTTGGTGGCTACGACGATCGTCACGATCGACCCGGAGGGCTCACTCGTGCCTCCTGTGGGACTCTGACTGATCACGTCG
This sequence comes from uncultured Solirubrobacterales bacterium, assembly GCA_963837385.1. Lineage (GTDB taxonomy): Bacteria > Actinomycetota > Thermoleophilia > Solirubrobacterales > Solirubrobacteraceae > Palsa-465. The sequence goes on along the minus strand of CAWIMZ010000018.1, from coordinate 57,280 downwards.
CCCGCCGGCGCCGCGGTCGACGGCTGGCTCGTCGTGGTGACGGTGAAGCCCTTGTTCTCGAGCGTCGTCTTCGCGTCGCTCTGCGACAGGGTCGTGACGTCGGGCACCGTCACCAGCGGTTGGCCGGAAGAGAGGATCAGGGTCACGCCGTTGCCGACCGGATATTGAGTCCCTGCCTGCGGAACGGTGCCGATCGCATCGCCCGCCGGAATCGTCTGCGATGGCTGGGACTGATACCCCGTGACATTCAAGTGGGCCTTGCCGATTGCCTTTTGCGCGGCCTGCTTGCTCAAGCCGGATACCGGCGGCACGGTTGTGTTGCCCGGTCCCTGCGAGACCGACAGCGTCACGGTCGCTCCTTCGTTCAGCTTCGTTCCGCCCAGCGGATCCTGGCGGATCACGGTCCCGGCCGGGTGGCTGTCGGTGAGGTAGTTGAGGACCGAATTGAGACCGGCATTCTGAATCTGCGCCTGCGCCGTGTTGACGTTCTTGAGCACGACCGTGGGAACGATCTCCTCCACCGGCCGCGTCAGCAGATAGGCCGCGACGCCGCCGCCCGCCAGCAGCAGCACGATCGCTGCCACGATCCACGGCCAGCGCGGGCGGCGCCGGTTCTCGGGGGGCAGCGACGGTTGCGCTTGACCGGACGCCGGACCATCGCCGTCGTACATTGCCGCCGCGTCGGGCGCCAGGACCGGGGCGGCGGCGGCCAGCGCCGCCGGGGCCACGGCACCGACCGGAGCTCCAACCGCAGCCAGCGCGGCGAAGCTCGAGGTGTGCTGACCGCGACGGCGGGCCACGATCGCGGCCTTGGCCTGCTCGAGCACCGCGATGAACTGCTCGGCGTCGGCCGGTCGGTCGGCGGGATTCTTGTTCAGCGCCCACAGGACGACCTGCTCGAGCTCGGGCGGCACGCCCGGATTGATCGCGCGCGGCGGGATCGGAGGCTCCGAGACGTGCTTGAGCGCGATCGAGACCGCCGCCTCCGAGTCGAACGGCACACGCCCGGTCAGCAGCTCGTAGAGCACCACCCCAACCGAGTAGAGATCAGAGCCGGCACTGACCGCGTGACCCTGTGCCTGCTCGGGAGACAGGTACTGGGCGGTGCCCATGATCGAGCCTGTCTCGGTCATGTCCGAGGCTCCGGCGCGAGCGATCCCGAAGTCCGTCACCTTGGCGTGGTCGCTCTCGTCGATGATCACGTTGTGCGGCTTCAGGTCGCGGTGGATCACCCCGCGCCGGTGCGCGAACCGAGCCGCCTTCAGGATCTGGACCGTGATGTCGATCGCACGCACAGCGTCGATCGGCGCCTCCTGGCGGATCAGCTGCTTGAGCGACCGCCCTGGCAGGTACTCCATCGCGATGTAGTAGGTGTCGTCGTGGGCGCCGCGGTCATAGACGCTGACTACGTTGGGGTGCTGGAGCCCGGCGGCGGCCTGGGCTTCGCGACGGAACCGCTCGACGAACCCCGGGTCCTCGGCGAACCGGGCGTGCAACAGCTTGAGCGCCACCTTGCGGCCGAGCTGCTGATCCTCGGCGAGGTACACATCTGCCATTCCGCCACTGCCGACGCGCGAGATCACCTTGTAGCGACCGTCGACGATCGCGTCGGGGCGAATCTCAGCCACCGATCACGCTCCTTCCGAGAGCAGCGTCTGGATCACCGAGCTCGCGATCGGGGCCGCCACGGTGCCGCCAAAGCCGCCTTGGGTCTTCGCGACGGTGACGGCCACGGCAATCTTGGGATTGTCCGCCGGAGCGAACCCGATGAACCACGGCTGGGTCAGGTTCGAGCCGGTCACCCCGATCGATGCCGTCCCCGTCTTGCCGGCGACGCTGACGCCGCCGAGCTGCGCCGGCGTGCCGGTTCCCTCCTCGACGACCCGCTTCATCATCTGGGTCAGTTCAAGCGCCGTCGAGGGCTTCATCACCTGGTTGTAGACGGCCGGCTTGATCGTTTGCAGCGTGCGGCCATCGGGATCGACGATGCGATCGGTCAGATGGGGAACCATCAGCTTCCCCCGGTTTGCCACCGCCGCCGCGACCATCGCCATCTGCAGCGGTGTTACCCGCAGACCACCCTGGCCGATTCCGATCCGCCCGATGTCCTCGTCCGGGCTGGCGGGTGGGTAGGCGCGTCCGGTGCTCGAGTACGGCCTGCTCGGGTTGAGCTCAAATGGGGGTAGTCGAGCGGGGGCTTCTTGTAGAACCCGAACCGCTCCATGTACTTCGTCATCGTCGGGCGTCCCACCGAATCAGCGACCTGCGCCCACACCGTGTTGACGGAGTAAGTGAGCGCGGTGGTCAGATCGATTGGACCAAAGCTCTGATTGCCGTCGTTGGAAAGCGGCACGCCGGAGATGGTCACGGGTGAGTTGCCGTTGACGATCGAGTTCGGGGTGTACTTGCCGCTGTCGATCGCCGCCGCCGCTGTGACGACCTTGAAGGTCGACCCCGGCGGCCAGCCTGACTGAGTGGAATTGTTGAACAACGACTCACCGGCGCCGAGCGAGTCGACGTTGTTGTCGTTGTAGGTCGGGTTGGCGTACATCACCTTGACCGCGCCGGTGCGCGGATCGAGCGCGACGACTGAGCCGGCTCGGCCGGCAAGCCCCTGGATCGCGACCTGCGTTGCCTTCGGATCCAGGGTCGTGTACAGGTCGTCTCCGACCCGGTGAGAGCTGACCTGACCGAAGATCGAGCTCAGGCCGGTTTGCAGGCCGCGGAGCGCGGACCCACGCGAGAGCTCGAGTCCGGCCGCCCGGCCCTCGAGCGCGATCAGATACCCGATCGGCTGCGCGAACACCTGGCCCGTCGGGTAGGAACGACTCCAGGTGCCCGCGGCCGCGGGAACCGATTTGGCCAGAAGCGTCCCGTCGTCGGCGAGGATCCGTCCCCGCTTGGTCCGCAGGTCGTCGATCAGCGGCCGGCGATTGAGCGGGTTGTTGTCGAGCGAGGAAGCCTGAAACACCGTCCAGCGCGACGTGAACCCGATCAGCAGCGCGAACAGCAGCACCGCGACCGCGAACAACCGGACGATCGCAGCGTTCACAGTGGCCTCCTAGCGCGGTCTGATACCAGCAGCAGGAGTGCCAGCAGAACGAAGTTCGCGACGATCGACGAGCCGCCGTACGAGATGAACGGCAGCGTCACGCCCGTCAGCGGAATCACCCGCGTGACACCGCCCACGATCACGAACACCTGCAGTGCGAACATTGCCGTGAGTCCGGTGACCATCAGCTTGGAGAACGAATCGCGCGCCAGCAAGGCCGTCTTGAAGCCGCGCCAGATGAAGATCAGATAGGTCAGCAGCACCGCAGTGGCCCCGAACAGCCCCAGCTCATCGGTGATCACCGCGTAGATCATGTCCGTCTGGGGGAACGGGAGCAGGGGCCCGCCTCCCGGGAACGTGAGGGCCGCCTGCCCGAAGCCCTGCCCGAACATTCCACCGGCGGCCTGCGCGAACATCGAGTTGGCGACCTGATAGCTACCCAGCGCCGCGTTGTACAGCTGTTTGTCGAACGGATGCAACCACGACTCGACGCGGGCGTGCACATGCGGGATGTGGGTCCCGAGGTACCAGAAGCCGACCGACGCGGCCAGGACCCCAACGACGACGAACGAGACGCGGTTGGTGGCCACGTACAGCATCGCCAGCAGCGCGCCGTAGAACATCACCGAAGAGCCGATGTCACTTAGCACCACCAGGATCGCCATCGCGAGTCCCCAGATCACGACGACGGGGCCGAACTGCTTGATTGGCGGAATCGTCACGCCGAGCACCCGGCGCGCGCCGATCACCAGAACCTGACGGGTGTCGCGCAGATAGCTGGCGAGGAAGATGACGAGGCCGATCTTCGCGAACTCGGGTGGCTGGAACACGAACAGGCCAGGGATCCGAACCCCGAGATAGGCGCCGTTCGCCTGGTAGCCGACGACCGGCAGGCGTGGGAGGATCATCAGCCCGAGCGAGACGAACACGATCGTGTAGCGATACCGCTCGAGCTTTCGATAATCGCGGAAGATCGCGATCGTGGCCGCGAACAGGATCAGCCCGAGGACGAACCACTGCGCCTGCTGGCGGGCGAGCGTGGCGTCGATTCGGTAGACCATCACCAGTCCGAAGCTCGCCAAGACCGTGACCAACGGGAACATGTACGGGTCGGCATGCGGGAGCGTCATGCGAAGGAAGACGTGCGCGGCCAGGCACAGGCCGAGAAAGATCGCCCCGTACGTCAAGGAGACGTTCGAGAGTGCATTGGAGCGCTGGATGAACACGCCCGCGAAGCCGGCGGTCACGAGCAGCGAGGCCGGTACCAAGCCGATCAGCTCGCGGTTGCGTGCCCTCACTGTGAGACCTTCCCGAGCTCCAGGTCCGCCACCAGCGTCGACGCGTCCGATTGCGAGCGCAAGTGATGGTTGAACAGCGCCGAGCGCCGATCGGTGGGCACCAACCCGGCTGGAACGCCGGACGTAAAGTACGTCTCGTACAGACGAATCCCGGCCGGCAGGTCGTAGGGGAGCCCCCGGTAGATCGTCACGATCCCTTGAGAGTTGGTGCCGATGAAATACAGCTGTCGGGTTGCCAGGTAGCCGCCGGCTCCGATCAGGCCGAGGACGATCACCGCGGCGAGCAGCGCCGCCAGGGGCTTGATGTAGCGGCGCTCGGTGTTGCGTCGCGGCTGCGACGGTTGGGGCCGGCCCTGGGTGCGCGCGAGCGGTACTCGCACGCGCCGGTCCGCGAGCGCCACATTGTCCGTTGGGCTGGGATGTGGAGCGGTCGGAGAGTCGGTCACCTCGGGCGCCGGGACCCCGACCATCGTCGCCTGCTCCGGCCGCTCCTCGGCCCCAACTTCCTCCAGCCGGAAGAGAACGACAGTGATGTTGTCGCGACCCCCGGCTTCGTTGGCTTTGCTGATCAGCTCGTTGGCCGCCTGCTCGAGCGTCGGCGCCGAGCCGAGAACCCCCGCTAGCGACTTCCTCGGAGATCATCGAGGTCAGCCCGTCGCTGCACAGGAGCACTAAGTCTCGCGCCCGCAACGGGTACCGCCAGGTGTCGACGTCGACGGTCGGTTCGGGCCCCAGCGCCCGAGTGATGATCGACCGTTGGGGATGCTCGGCAGCCTGCTCCTGGGTCAGCTTGCCGCGGCGAACGAGCTCATCGACGAGCGAGTGATCCTGCGTGAGGCGCGTCAGCGAACCATCGCGAAACAGATATGCGCGGCTGTCCCCGACATGTGCGATTGCAACGTGCGCATCGTCGACGTAGGCAGCGGTCAGCGTCGTGCCCATCCCGGCCCGCTCATGCTCGGCGCGAGAGAGCTCGTAGATCCGGCGATTGGCTTCCCGCGCCCGCTCGGCAAGGCGTTGCTCGGGCGACCCGGCATCGCGGCAATCCCTGCCTGAACGCCTCAGTCGCGATCTGGGATGCCACCTCGCCGGCCTGGGCGCCTCCCATCCCGTCGGCGACGACGAACACCGGCGCGCGGGCGAACATCGAATCCTCGTTGTCGCGGCGCTGGCGCCCGGTGTCAGTCTTGGCGAAGATTTCGGCGGCGACGAGCATCGGCGTGTGTCATTGGAGGTAGGAGAACTCGCTATCGCCGATCCGGATGCGATCGCCGACGTGCAGCGGTTGCGGTCCGGTCAGCGGCTGCTCATTCAGGTAGGTGCCGTTCGTGGACCCCAGATCTTCGATTACGACCACGTGACCCTCTCTCGTGATCCTCGCGTGACGCGAGGAAGCGAACGGGTCGTCGAGCCGGATCTCGACGTCTCCGCGCCCGAGAGTAGCGCCGCCCGATACGTCGTAGGCGATCCCAGAGTCGTGACCCGAGGCCTGCTCCACAAGCAACCTCGGCTCGAACTCGTCCTCGACGCCTCCCAGTCCGTCGGATGCTGAATACATACCCGTGGCATCGCTCGGAGGTGCCTCGGAATCGGCCGGCGCTCCCGGCCCGCGGCCGCCGGGAGCCGTGCCCCTGCGCATGTCGCGCAGCGCGCTCCAGGCAACCCACAGGAGAAACAGATAGAGGACGATGAGAAAGCCGAACTTGAGGCCTACCGAAACGGGCTCGAGCACCTGATCACTCCAGCTCGAACGTGATCGCCGACGAGCCGAGCTCGATCGAGTCGCCGGGCTTGATCACCTCGGGACCCTCGATCCGGCGGCCGTTGAGCAGACAGCCGTTCGTCGAGCCAAGGTCGGTCAGCACCCATGAGCCGCCGCGGGGACGGATCTCGGCATGCTGGCGCGAGACGTTCGGATCATCGAGCACCACGTCGCACTGTCGGCTTCGCCCGATGGTTGCCCCGGCAGGCCCCACCAGCAGTCGCCTGCCGTCGATCAGCAACAGGGCTCGCTCCTGGCGGACACGGGCGCGCTCCTCGAGCGGCTCCGATACCCGCGCCGAGGATCCGTAGACCATCGTACGACCGGCTTCCTCCGGTTCGGGCTCTCGCGCCGGCCCCTGCAGAGGGTGCACGACACCCGTCTGGATCCCGAACTCGCCCAGCCCCAGCCGCTCGTCGGTCTCGAACTCGATCACCGGGCGTGTCAGCAGCGCGAGCCGCTCCCGCCGGGCGTATTCGAGCAGATATCCGGACAGCTCGGTGGCGAGGGCGTCCTCGTAAGCGGCGAACCGCTCGCGATCTCGCGGCGACAGAAATACTCGATATTCGTTCGGAACATAAGTGCGGGAGACCGAGAACGACTTGTGCTCCTCCATCTCGCGCGCCAGCTTGCGCGCGATCTCGACCGGGCGGACCTCGGAGCGGAAGGCACGGCTGAACGTCCCTTCGACGAGGCCCGCGATCCGGTTCTCAAGGCTTCTGAGCACACTCATAACTTGGCCCCGACCGTATTGGAGCTCGCGCGCAAATTCGTGATCGGATCGGGGTGATCGGGGTCCTGGTGGGCGGTGCGAGCGGACGGCGTGACGCAGACGTGCTGCGCGAGCGGGCCGATCGTGCCGCATCCTTGAAGTCATCCCGGTCGCATCCGGACGATCAATATTTGTGCGCGGGCCCTTGTTGTTATCGAGCTTCTCTACGGGCTCAGGGGCGGCTCCATGCTACGCGAGTCGGGCTCAGAGGCTCGCCGACTCGCGTAGGGGGCGAGGTATCGAAGGATCGAAGGCGCGAGCGCCACCAGTCCACCGGCGAGCGCCCCGACGACGGCGGTCGAGGGTGCTAGCAGCTCGTGGGTGCCGCGGAGCACGCCGAGCGTCGCCGAGTACACCACCGCGGACCACACGAGAACGAGGGCCGCGTCGAGCACGAGCGAGCGCCCCCGCGCCACCCACGGCAGCGCCACGGCAGCCAGCGCCCAGACGACCGCTCCCAGAAACGCGCCGGAAGCCACAACCGGCCAGATCACGTCGTGCAGCGCGGCCTGCAGCGATCCGGTCCATACCGCCGGGGCAGGTGTGCCCGGAGCACGCTCCGCATAGAGATCGGCGCCGGCGAGCGGGCCGGCGAGCAGCAGCCAGATCCAGCCCGTTGCGCCGAGCGCGGCTCGGCGCCAAAGACGATCAGCGCGGCCTGCCAGCGCCGGCCATGCACCTCCCAGACCAATCGCCCCCAACCCGACAGCGACGAGCCCGACTGGCCAATCCGTCCCGGCGCGAGGCAACATCAGCACCGGCACCAACGCCCCGAGCAGGATCACGGCCCCGGCACCCGGATGCTGCGCGAGCGCGGCCGCCGCGGCGAGCGCGCCGGCGACGGTCAGCCAGCCGATCCGCGGAAACAGCAACACGGCGCCGCCACCGAGCATCCCGGCGGCGGCAGGCGTCAGCGGCGAGGGCGCGAGGAGATGCGCCGCGAGCCAGGCGGTCAGTAGCGCCGTCGAGCTTGCCGCCACCGCGCGCAGAGGCCACGCGGGGCTCCTCGCCGGCACGGTCGCGGCCGTTTGATCAGGACCCGGATCGTCGGAGAGCGGCGCGTCGGGTTCGCTCCGCCGGCGCGCGGCAATCCGTTCGGTCAGGGTCGGCCACGGGCCCGCCACGACTCCTGGCGTGTCCTCGAGCTGAGTCCACGAGGCCAGCAGAGCGGCGCGAAGGCCCTCGATCCTTCCCCGCTCCCGAGGACGTGGCCGCAGCGCGAGGTCGATGCCGCGACCGAGCTCGCGGGGAAGGTCGCGGCGCTGCCGGCGGAGTGGCGGAAGGTACGCGCCGAGCCGGCGAACTCCCAGCGCGGCCGCAGGGTTGCGTACCGGGTTGACGCCGGTGAGCGACTCGTACATGACCAGCGCCAGCGCGTATAGGTCAGCCGCAGGCCCTGCCTCACGTCCCTCTGCCTGCTCCGGTGCCATGTACGCCGCCGTGCCCACGACGTCTCCGGTACGGGTCAGCGAATCGCCTCCCACGACGCGCGCGACGCCGAAGTCGGTCAACTTTGCGACTTGCGCCGGCGTCGGTGCCTCGTCGGGCACGAGCACGTTCGATGGCTTTACGTCGCGATGCACGACGCCCTCCCCGTGGGCGTGGGACAGCGCGTCGCAGAGCGCGACCCCGATCTTCACGATGTCCCGGTCGGACAACCTGCCAGCCTGCAGCAGTTCGTCGAGCGTACGCCCCCGGACGAACTCGGAGACGAGGTAGGCGCCCTCGTCGTCGACCGCCGCCTCATAGAGCATCACGATCCCGGGATGCGCGAGCCGTGCAGCGGCCCGAGCCTCCTGTTCAAACCTGCCGCCGACGACCCGCTCGCGGGGAACGATCTTGACCGCGACCTCGCGGTCAAGACGTTCGTCTCGGGCCTGCCAGACGGTCGCGAAACCGCCCGCTCCCAGCCGCTTGTGCAGCCGGTAGCGGCCGAGCACGAGCATCGCCTCGCCGTTTGCCGCCCGCGCACGTCGATCCTGCGTCCGCGCCCGCGCGGTGGGCAACTGGCTCGCGCTCATAGGAAGGGTTTTTCAACGGCCGGCCCCTGGTCCCTGCGCACCGCCCCTCCCTGGCGGCTCGGATTAAGCGTTGCTCGCTCGCCTTTCACGCCGATTCGCTGGTCATACTGAAGGGTTCCGCACCCCGCAAGGAGAAGAGACTTGTCGTTCTTCGACGACGTTGAGGAGCCGCCCACGACGCCGCGTCGACGCCGCCCTTCGCGGCGCGGACGCCGGCCGCCGTCCGATCAGCAGGCGATCCTGATCCGTCGGGCGATCGCCGCCGTCGTCCTCCTGGTCGTGATCGTGCTGATCGCGCTCGGCGTCCACAGCTGTCAGGTGAGCCAGCGCAACACCGCTTTGCGGAGCTACACCAACAACGTCTCCTCGGTGATCCAGCAGTCCAACCAGACCGGCACCACGCTCTTCAACGAGCTGACCAGCGGCGGCGGAGCTGGAGGCGCCACGACGCTCCAGAATCAGCTCAACGAGACCCGCGTCCAGGCCGACAACGAGCTGAGCCGTGCCCGCGGCCTGAGCGTTCCCGATCAGATGAAGGGCGCGCAGCAGAACCTACTGCTCACGTTGCAGATGCGCCGCGACGGGATCGCGAACATCGCCGCCAAGATCCAGCCGGCGCTCGGAACCTCGGCCAACAAGGACGCACTGAATTCGATCGCGACCGATATGGCGCACTTCTACGCCTCCGACGTCGTCTACACGTTCTACTCTGCTCCGCTGATCGCGAGCGCGCTCCATTCCGTCGGAATCTCCGTCGGAGCCAACGGCGAGACGATCCAGAGCAGCCAGTTCCTTCCGAACCTCGCCTGGTTGACCCCGGCCTACGTTGCCTCCCAGCTCCACGTCTCGGCGCCCGCTTCTTCTTCTGGCAAGGTCGCTCCCGGCCTACACGGCCATTCGCTCGACTCGGTCAGCGTGAACGGCACCACGCTTCAGACCGGATCGCCCAATACGCTCCCGGCGAGCCCACCGCCGACGTTCACATTGCACTTCACGAACGGCGGCCAGAACAACGAGACCAATGTGGTCCTCAAGGTGACCGTCAGCGGCACGTCGATCAGCGGACAGACGGTCGTTCCGCAGACCATCGCTGGCCAATCCACTACCGGACAGGTGACGCTCAGCTCCTCGCCGCCGGCCGGAAACTACACCGTCACCGCGACCGTTGAGAAGGTGCCCGGAGAGACGAACTTGGCGAACAACTCGCTCTCCTTCCCAGTGACGTTCCATTAGCGCTCGCGGTTCCGCGCCGCCCCCGGGTTATCCTTCCCCGGGTGCACAACCTGACCAGCACGGCAGGTATCGTCGCGATCGCTGCCGGGGCCGTCGCGGTCGTGGCGCTCGGCACGAGCATCGGGCTGGCTGTCCAGCTGCGTCGCGTCCGCGCAGCTCAGGTGACGGTGCTCGGCGGGCGCAAGGAGGACCTCGTCGCGCATGCGGCCGCGCTCCAGTCGGAATTCGAGGCCCTGCACGAATACGTCGATGACGCCGCCGCGCGCCTCGACGACAGGGTCAAGAGCGCCGAGCAGCGGCTCGACCACGCGGTCGCCTACCGGTCCCTGGTCCGCTACGACGCCTACGGAGAGATGTCCGGGCTGCGCTCGACATCGATCGCGCTGCTCGATGCGACCCGCTCGGGGATCGTGCTGTCGTCGATCCACCATCGCGAGCAGGCTCGGGTGTACGCCAAGGAGGTGCGCGAGGGCCGACCTGAGCTCGAGCTCTCTCCCGAGGAGGACGAGGCGATCCGGCTGGCACTCCAGGGTGACGGCGGCCGCCCGCGGTCCGCGTAGCCTTGCGCGTCGGCTACTTCGGCCCCGAGGGCACCTTCACGCAAGAGGCCCTGATCGATGCGACCCGGGACGCCAGGCTCGAGCTGATCCCGTTCCCGACGATCTACGACACGGTGATGGGTGTTCACACCGCGGCCGTCGAGCGCGCGCTGGTGCCGATCGAGAACTCGCTCGAAGGGTCCGTCAACGCGACGCTTGACGCCCTCGCGATCGAAACCGAGGACGTGGCGATCGTCGGCGAGGTCGTTCACCCGATCCGTCACTGCCTGATCGCCCGCACGATGCTCGAGCTGCCCGCGATCGAGGCCGTCGTCTCACACCCCCAGGCCAATGCGCAATGTGCCAGGTTCATTCGTACCCGCCTCCCGCAGGCGCGTGTCCTGGCCGGTAGCTCCACCGCCGAGGCGGTGAGAATCGTCGCCGACCACGACGGACCGTGGGCGGCGCTCGGGAACCGCCTCGCGGCGGATCGCTACGGCTGTCAGGTGCTGCGCGCCGGCGTGGAGGACGTGGTGGGCAACGAGACGCGGTTCGTCTGGCTGGCGCCGGCGGGCGCGCCGCCAGGCGGCCCTTCGGATGGGCCGACCGGATCATGGAAGACGGCGATCGTGTTCTGGGGCCTCGGCTCGGAGTCCCCCGGGTGGCTCGTTCGCTGCCTCTCCGAGTTCGCCGCGCGCGAGGTCAATCTCACCCGGATCGAGTCGCGGCCTCGCAAGCAGGGACTCGGTCGCTACATGTTCTTCCTCGACCTGGAGGGTAAGGACACTGACCCGCTCGTCGCGCAGGCGCTGGAGGGGCTGCGGCATCATGCCCAGGCGCTGCGCGTCCTCGGATCGTTCCCGGCCGCGGGATGACCGCTTTCGCCCGCTACGCCGACTGACACGGAAGCGACCCTCGGTACACTGGCGCCAGCAAAATGCCCTCCTCGGTACCACCAGCACCAGTGGGGTTCGCGTCGCTTTCTGAGCACCGGCGACGCGGGCGTGAGGTTGGCCGGGTGCTCGTATTGAACGCGACGTACGAGCCGATCAACGTCTGCACGGTGCGACGCGCTGTCGTCCTGCTGCTCAAGGACAAGGCCGAGGTGGTCGAGCACGCCGACTGGGAGCTTCATTCCGCTACGCGCACGATCGCGCGGCCGATGGTGATACGCCTCGTCACCTACGTGCGGATCCCGCGAGACACGCACAGGCGCAAGATCACCCGCCGTGCGGTGTTCGCTCGTGACGACTGGACCTGCCAGTACTGCGGCGCGCGCTCCAACCTGACCGTCGATCACGTGATCCCGCGCTCCAAGGGGGGCGCCTCGAGCTGGGACAACATCGTCGCCTCCTGCGCCCCGTGCAATCGCCGCAAGGGCGACGCCCTTCCGCGCCAGGCCGGGATGCAGCTCCTCAAGCAGCCGCGCACTCCGAACCCGCAGGTCTTCATCCAGGTCGCGAGCCCGACGATTCCGGCTGCTTGGCGGGCATACCTGGCGGCCTAGCGCCCGCGCCTACGCTGCGAAGCGCTGCGCCGTCCTGGCGCGCGCCTTCGCCGCTTCGGCCTGCCGGTTCTTCGGCGCGGCCGTCGTCTGGAGGTCAGCGAGCAGGTCGAGCGAAGCTTTCGCGACGGCATCGACTGCCCGGGTGAACGCCTCCTCGTTGGCGCGTGAGGGTTTGCTGAAGCCGCTGACCTTTCTGACGTACTGAAGCGCGGCGGCCCGGGCTTCCTCTTCGGTGGCCGGCGGATCGAAGTTGTAGAGCGTGCGGATGTTTCGACACATACCGCAAGCGTAGCCCGCACGACTGTGGGCCGCCGGGCGAGCGGCCCCCGGTCGATCGGAGCGACATCCGGTGGACTCCGCAGAAGTCGCTGCGGTTTTCTCCCGCGGCCGACGCGTAGAGACTTCTGAGGGTCCGCCGCAGAAATGCGAAGGGCGCCGTTGACGCGGCGCCCTTCACGTACATCTGGCTGCCTGGAACCAGGATGAGCTGAGATCAACCGGTGGGACTAGCTCCGGCACTCACCCCGACGGTGCCACGGGGGGACTCCGCCAAACGGGGTCAGCCTCCGACCTAGCGGCCGGACACCTCCAGGGTCCCGCAATCACTGTCAGACAGGCGGACCACCTCCTTTCTCTGGTACGCGTCAGCTTAGCGAACCGGGGCGACGTCACCTGTTGCGAGCGACGTCAGCCGTGTTCTGCCCGGCGGCCCGCGCCGCGTCAGGCGTCCGACTCGGGCGCCGGCTCGTCCTCCAGCACCTGGGCCGCGGTGGCAGCTTCTGACTCCACTATCAGCGCGACCGCACTGACCTGGTCATCGTCGCGAATGTTCATCACCCTTACTCCCTGCGACCCGCGGCCGTAGCGGTTGATGCCGCGTACGGACGTGCGCTGCACCATTCCATTCTGGGAGATGAACACGAGCTCTTGATGCTCGCGCACGACGAGCGCGCCGGCGAGCTGACCCTTGTTCTCGGTCAGGGTGATCGTCTTGACGCCCATCGTCCCACGGCCCTTGACGGGATAGTCGGGAATCGGTGTGCGCTTGCCGTAGCCGTTCTCGGTCACGACGAGCAGCTCCTGGTCGTCGCGAGCGACGTCCATTGCGAGCATGGCGTTGCCCTTCTGGGAGACGTTCATGCCACGCACACCCGTGGTGTCCCGTCCCATCGCTCGTACCTGCTCTTCGTTGAAGCGGGCCGCCTGGCCGGAGCGGGAAACCATGATGATGTCGTCGTGGCCGCTGGTCCGCCGCACGGCGATCAGCTCGTCGTCCTCGAGGATCTTGATCGCGATGATCCCGTCCGCCTTGATCGGGGTATTGTAGGCCCCGAACTCGGTCTTCTTGATCGTTCCGTTGCGGGTCGCGAACACCAGATACCGGCCTTCGGCGAAGTCGCGCGTCGCCAGCACCGACTGGACGCGCTCGCCGTCGCGTAGTGGCAGCAGATTGACCAGCGCCCGCCCCCTCGCCGTCCGCGAGGCCTCGGGCAGCTCGTAAACCTTCAATCTGTACACCTTCCCGCGATTGGTGAAGAAGAGGAGGTAATCGTGGGTCGAGGAGACGAACAGGTGCTCGATGTAGTCGTCCTCCTTCATCTCCATGCCGGTCACACCGACACCGCCGCGACGCTGCTGGCGATAGGTCGAGAGCGGCAGTGACTTGATATAGCCCGAGTGGGTGATGGAGATCACCATCTGCTGGTCGGCGATCAGGTCCTCGACATCGATCTCACCTTCCGCATGCGTGATCTCGGTCTGCCGCTCATCGCCGTACGCGTTGGAGATCTCCTGCAGCTCGTCCTTGATCAGCCCGTAGATCTTGCTCTCGTCGCCGAGGATCTCGCGCAGTTCGGTGATCCGCTCCTGCAAGTCGGCGTGCTCCTGCTTGATCTTGTCCGCCTCGAGCGCTGTCAGCCGGCTCAGCGTCAGCTGGAGGATCGCCTGTGCCTGGATCACGGTCAGCTCAAAGCGCTCGAGGAGTCCCGCTCGGGCCGTCTCGGGATCGCGCGAGCCGCGGATCAGCGCGATCACCTCGTCGAGGTTGGCAAGCGCGATGAGCAGTCCTTCGAGGACATGTGCCCGCTCCTCCGCACGCCTCAGCTCATACTTCGTGCGACGTACGATGATCTCCCGCTGATGGTCGACGTAGTGGCCGATCACCTCGCGAAGCGAGAGCGTGCGCGGAACGTTGTCGACCAGCGCGACCATGTTGACGCCGAACGTGGCCTGCATCGGGGTGTGCTTGTAGAGCTTGTTGAGCACGACCTTCGGAATCGCGTCACGCTTTAGCTCGATCACGATCCGCATCCCATGGCGATCGGACTCGTCGCGCAGATCGGTGATCTCGGGGATCTTCTTGTCGAGCACCAGGTCGCGGATCTTCAGGATCAGGCCACCGTCGCCGCCCTTGCGCACCTGGTAGGGCAGCTCGGTCACGATGATCGCCTCCTTGCCCTGCCCGATCGGCTCGATGTGCGCCCGCGCCTGGACCCGAATGCGCCCGCGGCCGGTGGCGTAGGCCTCGCGGATTCCGTCACGGCCGAGAATCGTGCCCGCAGTCGGGAAGTCCGGGCCCTTGATGTGCTTCATCAGGCCCTCGACGTCGATGTTCGGGTTCTCGATGTAGGCGATCGTTCCGGCTATCACCTCGCGCAGGTTGTGCGGCGGGATGTTGGTCGCCATCCCAACTGCGATGCCCGAGCCACCATTGACCAGCAGGTTGGGAAAACGCGACGGAAGCACCGTCGGCTCCTGACGGCTCCCGTCGTAAGTCGGCGCGAAGTCGACCGTCTCGGCGTCGATGTCGCGCAGCATCTCGGTCGCGAGGCGGTCGAGGCGCGCCTCGGTATACCGCATCGCGGCCGCCGAGTACCCGTCGATGTTCCCGAAGTTGCCGTGGCCGTCGACGAGCGGATAGCGCATCGAGAAGTCCTGCGCGAGGCGCACCAGCGTGTCGTAGATCGCGGAGTCTCCGTGCGGGTGGAACTTGCCCATCACCTCGCCGACGATCTGGGCGCACTTGACGTGCTTGCGAGTCGGCTGCAGACCGAGCTCGTTCATCACGTGTAGGACGCGGCGGTGGACTGGCTTCAGTCCATCTCGCACGTCGGGAAGCGCCCGGCCCACGATGACGGACATCGCGTAATCGAGATACGCAGAGCGCATCTCCTCCTCGAGCCCGCGTGGCTCGATGTTGCCGCCGCCGATGGTGTCGATCGCTGACATGGCCTACCCCTAGATGTCTAGGTTGGTCACGAGCCGCGCGTTCTCCTCGATGAACGCCCGGCGAGGCTCGACCTGGTCACCCATCAACATCGAGAAGACGAGGTCGGCGGAGGCCGCGTCCTCCATCGTGACCTGGACCAGCGTCCGGGTCGACGGATCCATGGTCGTCTCTCGAAGCTCCTCGGCGTCCATCTCGCCGAGTCCCTTGAAGCGGTAGTAGTCGATCCCCTTCTGAGAGATGGCGAGCACTGCCGCGCGGAGGTCCTCGAACGTCTGCGCGTCGTTGGTCGTCTCGCCGAGCCGAACGGTGAACGGTGGGGTGCCGACCAGCTGCGCAAGCTCGCGGTGGACGTCTGACAGGCGTCGGTACTCGTGCGCGTCGAGCGTCGAGCGTCGCACGCGGTGTGTGGTCGCGAGGCCGGTCTTCGCCTCGATCGTTCGGATCACGACCTCCTCGTCGTCCTGAGAGAGCAGCGCGGCCGAGTAGGCCTCACCGTTCTGGCCGTTCTGGCCGAGGTGTCGCAAGAGGCTCTCCACGTCGGTGATCCCCTCCTCGAGCAGGCGGGCCTGCTGCAAGAAGGTGACGACGCCGTGGCCGTGCGCGGCGCGCAGCGCCGAGGCCCAGCCTTCGTACTGCTTCAGCAGTCGCGAGAAACGCTTCCAGCGAGCGTCGGTCAGCTTGAACTGCGCGTTGTAACGGTCATAGA
Source organism: uncultured Solirubrobacterales bacterium (assembly GCA_963837385.1). Classification (GTDB taxonomy): domain Bacteria; phylum Actinomycetota; class Thermoleophilia; order Solirubrobacterales; family Solirubrobacteraceae; genus Palsa-465. The sequence continues at coordinate 41,161 of CAWIMZ010000018.1, read as the reverse complement.
CCTCGATCTTCTCGAACTTGTCTCCGAGCAGGATGTCCTCGAGCTCCGATTCCCGCTCGAGGTAGCGATGCTTCTGGCCTCGGGTCAGGCGGTAGAGCGGCGGCTTGGCGATGTACACATAGCCGGCCTCGATCAGCGGCTGCATCTCCCGGAACAGGAGCGTGAGCGCGAGGGTGCGGATGTGCGCACCGTCGACATCCGCATCGGTGAGCAGCACGACCTTGTGGTAGCGAGCCTTCTCGATGTCGAACTCGTCGCGCACCCCGGTGCCGACAGCGGTGATCAGCGCCTGGACCTCCTGGTTCTGCAGGACTTTGTCGATCCGGCTCTTCTCGACGTTGAGGATCTTGCCGCGCAGCGGCAGCACGGCCTGGGTGTTGCGGTCGCGCGCGCTGACCGCCGAGCCACCTGCGGAGTCACCCTCCACGACGAACAACTCCGCCAGCGACGGATCCTTCACCGAGCAGTCGGCGAGCTTGCCCGGAAGCGTGGAGTTCTCGAGCGCTGACTTACGCCGTGTGAGGTCACGGGCCTTACGCGCCGCCGCGCGTGCCTGCGCGGCCTGCACTGCCTTGCGAATCACCGCCCGAGCGTCCTTCGGATTCTCTTCCAGGAACTCGGCCAGGCGGGCGTTGACGATCGAGTGCACGAAGCCCTGCATACCCGGGTTGCCGAGCTTGGTCTTCGTCTGCCCCTCGAACTGCGGATCGGTCAGCTTGGCTGAGATCACGGCCGTTAGCCCCTCGCGGACATCCTCGCCGGTCAGGTTCTCGTCCTTTTCCTTCAGCTCCCCCTTGTCGCGCGCGTACTTGTTCAGCGCGCTGGTGAGCGCGGAGCGGAAACCCGAGAGGTGGGATCCACCCTCGATCGTGTTGATGTTGTTCGCGAACGAGAAGACCGACTCCTGATAGGAGGAGTTCCACTGCATCGCGACTTCCAACGCGCCTTCCTCGCTCTCGCCCGCGAACGAGACGATCTTGCCGTGGATCGGCTCCTTGTTGCGGTTCAGGTAGGCGACGAAATCGACGATCCCGCCCTCGTAGCGGAAATCAGCCCGGTGCCCTTCGCCGCGCTCGTCGACGAGCATGATCCTCAGCCCACGGGTCAGGAACGCGGTGTCCCGCATGCGCTCTTCGAGCGTCGTGAAGTCGAGATCGAGCGTCTCGAAGATGTCCGCGTCGGGGAGGTAAGTGATCGTCGTACCGGTCTCGTTTGTCGCCTCGCCCCTAACGAGGTCGCCGAGCGGAGCACCGCGTTCGAACGACTGCAGCCAGCGGTAACCGTCTCGGCGAACTTCCACGTCCAAACGCTCGGAGAGCGCGTTGACCACCGACACGCCAACGCCGTGCAGTCCTCCGGAGACCTTGTATCCGCCGCCCTGGCCGAACTTGCCTCCGGCGTGGAGCACGGTCAGGACGACCTCGACAGCCGGGCGCTGCTCCTTCTCCATGATCGCGACCGGGATCCCGCGCCCGTCGTCGACGACCGTGACCGAGTTGTCCGGATGAATCGTGACCGATACCTCGTCACAGTGCCCGGCAAGCGCCTCGTCAACAGAGTTATCGACAACCTCGTAAACAAGGTGATGCAAACCGCGCAGGCCGGTTGACCCGATGTACATACCGGGCCGCCTCCGGACCGCCTCGAGTCCCTCCAGGACGGTGATGTCCTGGGCGTCGTACGTGCTCTTGTTCGTGGGGCGCTCTGGGGCGCCGTCGTCGGTCGACAACGATCCTCCGATAACGTTGAGACGCCCCGGTACCGCGCAACGGACAGCGCGCCGGGGCGTCGGAAGCTGGTGTACAGAAGAATAGCACAGTAGGTGTCCGATTCCGGACCCAGGCAAGCAATGTTTTACCTGCAAAACGCCGGAAAAGCGCGGGCTCCGCGGGCGCTCGCGTCAAGTGTTAGCGTCGCACACACGACGGATGGAGCGGTAGCCCACTCGTCGAGCCCTGAGATCGACTCTAGCGGCCCGACAGATCCACCGCGATGCACCTCAGGCGAGTGATCTCTCCCGCTTGCAGAGCACCGTTCAGGCGCTCGATGATCGCGGGCGCCATCAGGTCGAGCTCCTGGGCCCACACGGAACCAGAGCAGGAAATCGTCACCACGCGGCCGCGTTCGGCGACCGGATGCGCTTCCGCGGCGACCGCCGGTCCGACAACCTCGGACCACGCGCGCTGGACATCCGCGAGCAGCGTCGCCGGAGCCAGATCATCGCGCAGTAGCTGCAGCGCGGAGCTGAGCGGACGCGGACCTCGACGGATCGGGCTCACGTCAGGGCCTCGTGGAGCACTCGTCCTTCCGCGACGGCCAAGCGGGCGACGTTCGCTTCGGTGGAGCCGGGCACGTGCTCGCTGTCGGTGGTCGTGATCACCGACTGACCGCCTGCGGCTCGGAGCAGCTCGACGAGCGCCCGCCGGCGAGATCGATCGAGCTCGCTCATCACGTCATCGAGCAGCATCAATGGAGGTCCATCTCGCTGCGCGGCGATCGTCTCGCGCTCGGCAAGCAGCAGCGCGAGCAGCGCGAGACGCTGTTGGCCCTGTGAGCCGTAGGTGCGCAGATCCCGCCCTTCCCGGAGGGTCACGACGTCGTCCCGATGAGGCCCGTGCCCGGTGAAGCCGCGCTCGAGATCGCTCTCGAGGTGCTCTGCGAGCTCGGAAGCGAGCTCCTCCGGGTCCCGCGCCCGCGATCGCGGCCGGTAGGCGAGTGACGGATCACCATCGAGTCCGAGCGCATCGCTCACTCGTCGGAAGAGATCCGCAACGGCCTCGATTGCCTGCTCGCGGTCGCGCATCAACGCCACACCGTGGCCGGCGAGCTGCGCGTTCCAGCTGGTCAGTGATTGCCGCGAGCCCGTGCCGGAGCGAATCCTCGCGATCAGCGCGTTGCGCTGCGCCAGGCTCTGTGCATAGGCTCGGCGGGTGGCGACCCGAGCGGGCCACAGGGCCGCCACGAACTGATCGAGGTGCGCACGCCTGAGCGTCGGCGCACCTTTGATCAGTTCGAGGCGATCGGGGAGGAAAACGCTCACCAGCGGCCGATCCTCTACGTCGAGCAGCCGCTCGACGGTTGCACCGTCGACCCGGATCCGCTTCGGTTCTCCGGGGACAAACCCGACGGAGAACTCGTGCGGGCCGTCGTCACCGTCGGCGGCGAGAACAACCCGCGTCGCCGCGGTTCCGAAGCGCACGATCTCCCGCTCATTCGTCGTCCGGCAGGAGCGCCCCGTGCACCCGAAATAGAGTGCCTCGAGCAAGTTCGTCTTTCCCGCGCCATTGGCTCCGGAGATCACCGTCAGGCCATCGCCGAGCGACGCGCCAGCGTCGTGATAGGAGCGAAAATCCCGCAGCGTGACGCCGAGCACGCGCACTGCCGCTACACATTGAGCCTGATCGGCATGATCAGATACCGAAAGCGGCTCTCGTCGGCCGCCTCGATCAGCCCGGGGCGAAGCGGGCTGATCAGCTTCAGGAGCACGTCGCCCTCCTCGATCGCCTCGAGCCCAGCTCGAAGGAACTCGGGATTGAAGCCAATCTCGAGCGGGTCGCCCGTAAATGCGACGGGCAGCGCCTCGAGTGCCTCGCCGACGTCGGGGGTCTGCGCCGATACGGTCAGCTCCCCCGGCTTGAAGGCTAGCCTCAGCGGCGCGTTCTTCTGTGCGAGCAGGCTGATCCGTCGCACCACATCAGTCAACTCCGCTCCGGCGATCCGCAGCTCGTGCTCGAAGCTCTCAGGCAACAGCTGGCGATAGTTCGGGAATTGGCCATCGATCAACCGGGAGGAGAGAATGATCCCGTCGAGCACGAACAGGACCTGGTTCTGGCGCACGCTGACGCTCAGCTGACGCTCCTCGGAGTGTCCGGCGACCCGCGCCAGCTCCTGCAGCGCGCGCGCCGGCACGTTGACTTCAAAGGCTCGTGACAGCGGAGCCTCGAGCGTCGTCTCCTTGACGCTCAAGCGATAGGAGTCGGTAGCGACCATTCGCAATTCGCGGTCCGACGCGGACACCAGGATGCCCGTCAGAACAGGCCGTGTTTCGTCCCGCGAGGCTGAGCCCGCCACCTTCAACGCAGTCGAGACGAACGCCGGCGCGGGAAGCGACACGGCGGTGTCCGGATCGGGCTCCGGGAAGGGTGGGAAATCCTCGGTACGTAGAGTGCGGATGTGGAACGTCGCGTTGCCTGAGATCAACTCGACGTCTTGCTCGGCCGCCCGCAGCTCGATCGAGACATCGTCGCCAGGTAACGAGCGAACCACGTCGAGCATCAGGCGAGCTGGAAGAACGACCACTCCTTCACGCGCGATCGTCGCCTCGAGCGGGACGCGAAGTCCGACGTCCATGTCGGTGGCCCGGATCTCGCAGGCCTCCGACGAGGCGGTGATTTGGACACCGGACAGGGCCTGGATCGCGCTACGAGTCGAAGCTACTCGGCTGACCGTCTGGAGCTGTCCAAGCAGGACGTCTCGCTCGATTGAAATCTTCACGATGAATACCTCACAAGAAGGTAGAAGTCATAGGAGGAACAGGGGCTGTGGAGAGGTGCGCAGTCGGCCGGAACGAGCGGGAAAGTTGTCATCGAGCAGGACCGGCAAGTCTGTCAGTCGTGGCGGTCACGATGCCCGGTGCGGATCATCGCTGACAACTCGAGGAGCTGAGTGGTGACCTCAGGGTCGTTGGCCAGCCGTTCGGAGACCCGTTTGCAGGCGTGCAGGACGGTGGCGTGGTTGCGGCCCCCGAACGCCTCGCCGATCTCGTTCAGGGAGGCCCCTGTGAACTCTCGAGCCAAGTGAATCGCGACCTGGCGCGGCCAGGAGATCCGCGCGGCGCGGCTCGTGGAGATGAGCTGCGCGACCGAGAGATCGTAATAGGCGGCGACCGACGCTTGGATGCCGGCAGCTGATGCCGCTGCAGGATGCGGCGCCGGGTGAACCTGATCGAGCACATGGGTAGCGAGGTTCAGATCGATCGGGTGCTGGGTCAGCGAGTGGTGGGCGACGACTCGGATCAGTGCTCCTTCCAGCTTCCTCACGTTGTCGGTTACGCGCTCGGCGATCAGCTCGATTACGGCGGGGTCGGCGAGCGTGATGCGGTCGAGGGCTGCCCGTTTGCGGAGGATCGCCACCCGGCTTGCGAAATCAGGAGGCCTGATATCGGCGACTAAACCGGACTCGAAGCGTTCTCTGAGGCGCGCCTCAACGGTCACGAGCTGGCGCGGAAGGCGATCGCAGGTCAGCACCAGCTGACGCCCTGTCTCGTATAGCGCGTTGAAGGTATGGAAGAACTCCTCCTCGGTCTTCGCCTTCGACGCGAGGAACTGGACGTCATCGATCAGCAACACGTCGACGTCCCTGTACGCGTGCTTGAAGCGGTCCAGTGATTTGGCCCCGAGCGCAGTGATGAAGTGATTGGTGAACGCCTCCACCGTTGTGTAGCGGATCGAGGCACCTCCGCCGAAGGCGAGCGCATAATTGCCGATCGCGTGGAGGAGATGGGTCTTGCCGAGACCCGGCGGCGCATGCAGGAAGAGAGGGTTGTAGGCCTGACCGGGGAGCTCGGCAACCGCCAGCGAGGCGGCATGGGCGAGGCGGTTACCGTCACCGATGATGAACTGCTCGAAGCTGTAGCGCGGGTTGAAGCTGCTGCTGACGTCGAGCTCGACCGCCTGCGAGCCGAGCCGTGGGGCCGGTCTCGGCGGGTCCGTGAACGCGACGGTTACGTCACTGCCGAGGATAGATCCGACCGCGCCCTCGACGACCCGCGCGAAGCGTCTCGACACCCAGGCCTGTGTGGCTCCCGGCGCCTCGAGCAGCAGGAGCGTCCCGTCCCAGGAGCTGATCTCGAGCGGAGCGAGCCAGATCTCGTAGGTCGATTCGCCTACGAGACGGCGCAGCTCAGTACGAATCTTGCTCCAGGCAGGGGTTAGCTCCACGTTCGCAGGCAGCTCCGATCTCCTCCTCCTCCGGGGAGCGTTCGGTAGAGCAATAGGGAGGGCCGAGCGGGGGCACTCGGGCGGGCGAATATACCAGCGCCAATCGGCGCCACCGGCGGCCTGTGGGAGGGGATGGCGCAAAGCGCGACAAAAAGCTCCAGGGCCGAGGTACGGGCCTCACATGAGCGGCCTTAGCAGCCGTTCGTCGTTGCCCGGAGCGCTGCGTATACTGGGATCGTCCGGCTTCGGGCAACGAGCCATGAAACGTACTTATCAGCCGAAGAAGCGCAAGCGCGCGCGGACCCATGGATTCCGGGCTCGGATGCGGACGCGCGCGGGCCGTGTGACGCTCAAGCGCCGTCGCGATAAGGGTCGCAAGCGACTGACGGTCTGATGCGGCCCGCCGCCCCCCGCGCTGCGGGTGGTACCGCGGGCTCGTCCCTCGGTACACCTTCACGATCAGGGCGAGGCAGGCTGTCGCGCAGCGCCGACTTCGATCGGGTATTCCGCCAGGGGCGTTCGTACGCCGCCCGCGAGCTCGTGCTGTACGTGTTCCCACGCGGCGAGGGCGACGCTCCGCGGCTGGGACTTTCGGTGTCGAGGAAGGTCGGGGGCGCGGTCGAGCGCAACCGCGTCAAGCGAATCCTTCGGGAGGCTTTTGCCTACGAGGGTGAGCGCTTGCCGCCGGGCACCGATGCGGTGATCGTCGCCAGGGAGGGCGCCCGGGGTCTCGCCGAGGGTGACGGTTTGGCGGGCATCCGACGCGTGCTCGAGGAGCTCATTTCACGCGCCGCCGGGATTGGAAGCGATGCTGTGGTGTCGGGCAAGGAGACCGGATGAAGGCCTTGCGTCTGCTGATCATCGCTCCGATTCGCATCTACCAGCGTCTCCTGTCGCCTGCGTTCGGCGAGCGCTGCAAGTACTACCCTTCGTGCTCGGAGTACGCCGCACAGGCAGTAGAGCGATTCGGCATACTGCGCGGGCTGATCCTCGCCGGGTGGCGGTTGCTGCGCTGCAACCCGTGGAGCCACGGGGGGTTCGACCCGATTGAGGATCAACAGTTGTTCAAGTCCCAAACGCCGGCTCACAGCGCCTGACCATGGTCGTCGTCACCGCCAACATCTTCCAGCCGCTGATCGACGTTTTCGAGGCGGTGCTGAAGTTCTTCAACCACACTCTCGGCGTGCCGTGGGGCTGGGCGATCGTGCTGCTCACGGTCGTCGTTCGTGCGTGCCTGATCCCGCTGACGCTCAAGCAGTTTCACTCGATGCAGCGGCTTCAGCGGCACATGCCGGAGATGAAGGCAATCCAGGCGAAGTACAAGGACGACAAGCAGCGCCAGCAGCAGGAGATGATGAAGTTCTACAAGGAGAACCAGATCAACCCGTTCGGGTCTTGTCTCCCGCTCGTCGCCCAGCTGCCGGTCTTCATCTCGCTGTTCTACATGCTTCGCCAGAGCCTGCGTCCCGATATCTGCCCGCAGGTGCAGCCGCATCACATCGTCAATGGCAAGAGCGTCATCGACACCGCCCATACCGTCCCGTGCGGACCGCACAACGGCGCCGGCTTCTTGTTCATTCCCGACCTGACGAACAAGGCCACGGGTGCCGTGTTGGTGGCGTTGGTGGTGCTCTACGTCGGCACTCAGCTGGCCTCGAGTCTGATGATGTCGAGCGCCACGATGGACCGGAATCAGCGCATGCTGATGATCTTCATGCCGTTGGTGTTCGTGTTCATCATTCTCGGCTTCCCCGCGGGCGTGATCGTCTATTGGATCACGACGAACTCATGGACGATCCTCCAGCAGTACATCGTGCGAAAGCGGATCGGTCCGATCACGCCAACCGCGCCCGCCGACGGCTCTGATGGATCGGGCCGGGGCGGAGGCGGATCGGGCCGTGGAGTCGATGGCGACGGGACGAACGGCTCCGGAGGCGGGCTGTCCGGCCTGATCCGTAGCCGGCTGAAGCCGGCCGCCGAGCCCGCGGCGGTGGGCTCGAGCCGTGATCGCGCGCGCGCCGCCCCGCCTCCGCCACCACCGCGCAAGAAGAAGAAGCGATCGGGACGACGGAGGTAATGTGGAGGCTTCGCTGAGCGAGGCGGGCGGGCGTGTCCAGGAGCTACTGGAACGGATCGCCGCGGAGGCCGGCGTCGCTGCGTCGATCACGGTGAACGAGGACGGAGACGGTCTGCTCGCGGCCTTCTCCGGCGACGATCTCGGGCTGCTGATCGGCCACCGCGGCCAAACGATCGACGCGATTCAGCATCTGGCTTACAGGATCGCGTTCCGGGGCCCTGATTCTCGCAAGCACGTGGAGGTTGACGCCGCCGGCTACCGGGAGCGCCGGGCAGTCGCCTTGCGCGCGGCGGCCGACCAGGCGGCCGAGACGGCGGTGCACGACGGTCGCCGCGTTGCTCTGCAGGCGATGAGCGCGCTCGAGCGCAAGGTAGTGCACGAGCATCTCAAGACGCGCCACGACGTCGAGACCTACAGCGAGGGCCAGGAGCCGGACCGCAGGCTGGTCGTAGCGCCAATGGTCGAATAGGCGTTTCACGTTTTTCCTGACGGTGAAACACCGCGCTGGGCGGTAGAACTGCGAGATGAGCACCCTGTCAGCGTTTGAGCGGGGAGTCGTCATCGGGCTCCTGATCGGTGAGGGTTCGTTCGGCGGTGACGGGAAGCAGCCGCAGGTGACCTTGCGGATGCATGTGCGCCACGAGGGGCTGTTTCGCTGGATGATCGAGCGCTTTCCCGACACGCGCCTGTACGGGCCCTATCACCACGGCGGACGCTCCTATTACCAGTGGATGGCCAGAGGCCGGGCGCTGGTCCGAGACGTTCTGCCGTTACTCGAGGAAGAGCTTCACAGTGGGCGGCTCGACGCCTATGCGACGGAGCGCTTCGAGACGATGTGCCAGCGCTACGCGGCCTTCATCGAGCGGGAGCGCTCGCGTGCGTGAACCGCGTGCAGATCGTCGCTCCGGAGGTCGTCGCTCCGGAGATCGTCGGCTCGACGTGTTGGCCGAGCGCTACAGCCTGTCGGGTCAAGCCGTCGCGCAGCTCGAGCGCCTACTGGAGCTGATCGTCTCGGACCGGCTCGCGCCGACCGCAATCCGAGATCCGGGCAGAGTCGTCGACGACCACCTCGCGGACGCCCTTGTGGCGTTGGAGCTCGAGGTCGTGCGAGCTGCAGAAAGCGTTGCGGATCTCGGCTCGGGCAGCGGGATCCCCGGGCTCCCGCTGGCAATCGCGAAGCCCTCCGCGCGGGTCTGGCTGGTGGAAAGCAATCGCCGTAGATGCGCGTTCCTGGAACGGGCCGCGCACGCGTGCGCGCTCGGCAACGTCAGCGTGATCCAGTCAAGGGCCGAGTCCTGGGGCGGAGGCCTCGGGAGGTGCCAGCTCGTGACTGCGCGCGCGCTCGATTCACTCGCGGTGGTCGCGGAGTATGCGGCGCCGCTGCTGAGGGTCGGCGGCGCGCTGGTGGCTTGGCGCGGAGAACGAGACGAGCGCGCAGAAGCCGGCGCGGCTCGTGCGGCGTCCGAACTCGGGCTCGAACTCTACGAAGTACGCCGGGTGCGTCCGTACCGAGACGCCCGGCAGCGCCACCTGCACGTCATGTTGAAGGTTAGACAGACGCCGCCTAGGTTCCCGCGACGGGAGGGAATGGCCCGCAAACGTCCACTTGGGACAGGGCTCAAGTCGAGGTCGAATGATAGCTCGCGGCCGTCTGACCGCGCCCGGCGCTAGCGTGGTGGCCTGATGGGGACGGTGTACGCGATCGCGAACCAGAAGGGTGGGGTTGGCAAGACCACCACCGCCGTCAACCTGGCCGCGTGCATCGCCGAGGCCGAATACGAGGTTCTGTTGGTAGACATCGATCCCCAGTCCAACGCCACCGTGGGGCTGGGCCTGGCAAAGGACGCGGCGAAGACCGTGTACGACGTCCTTACTGGATCCACGACGCTCGATGAGGTGATTACCGCAACCGCGATCGAGCACCTGTGGATCGCCCCCGCGCGGCCTGATCTGGCCGGCGCGACCGTCGAGTTGCCGCGAATCGTGGGCTCAGAACGCCGACTGCACGAGGCTTTGGAACCGGTCCGCGATCGGTACGCGTTCACGCTGCTCGACTGCCCGCCGTCGCTCGGTCCCTTGACGATCAACGCGCTCGTCGCGGCCGACAAGGTGATCGTCCCCGTGCAGGCCGAGTACTTTGCGCTGGAGGGCCTCGCCGGCTTGCTCGACACGCTGTCGCTTGTGCAGCGAGAGCTCAATCCGCGCCTGACGGTCGCGGGCATGCTGTTGACGATGCACGACGGGCGCACGCGCCTCGCTCAGGACGTCGAGCGAGAGGTGCGGGAGCACTTCCCCGAGCTGGTCTTCGACACGGTGATCCCTCGGAACGTCAGGATCGGCGAGGCGCCAAGCTTCGGAAAGCCGGTCATCCATCACGATCCGCACTCAACAGGTGCGGATGCATACTTCGAGCTCGCAAAGGAGGTGGCCGCTCGTGGCTGAGCACCACAAGGGAATGGGCCGCGGCTTGGCGGCGATCCTGTCGGCGGCGCCGAAGGACGAACCAGAGGAGCTGCGTCAGCTGCCAACGGACCTGATCGTGCCGAATCCACGGCAGCCCCGACAGGCCCTTGATGAGGACACGTTGGTCTCGCTCGCCGAGTCGATCCGCGCCCGCGGAGTGCTGCAGCCTGTTCTGGTGAGGCCGGTGGCGGGCGGTCGTTTTGAGCTGATCGCCGGCGAGCGGCGCTGGCGAGCGACACGGCTGGCCGAGCTCGACACGATCCCCGCGATCGTTCGCCACCGTGACGATCCGGGATCGCTCGAGGTGGCGCTGATCGAGAACATGGCTCGCGAGGACCTGAATCCGGTCGAGGAGGCTCGCGCGTGCGCGGCGCTGGTGGAGGAGCTGGGTTTGACCCGCGAGGAGGTAGGTCTACGGGTCGGTCGCAGCCGCGTGGGGGTGTCAAACCTGATTCGCCTACTCGACCTGCCCGACGAAGCGCTCGACGCGATCGAGCGCGGTGAGCTCAGCGAGGGGCATGGCCGCGCGCTTCTGATGAGCGAGGATCATGCCGAGCGGCGCCGGCTGGCGCGCGCTGCCGTGGAAGGACAATTGTCCGTGCGCGAGCTGGAAGCACGCGCTCGGGCCGCGCCGCAGGACGCCGCCGAGCGCAAAGCGGGTGGCCGCCGCAAGCGCCTGCTGCATCCGGACCAGGAGGCCGCGATCGAGCAGATCTCCGACGCGCTCGGGGGAGCGCTCGGGTCCGAGGTCGAAGTGATGCCGGGGCGTGGACACGGCTATCGCGTCGAGGTCCGCTTCTCGTCGCTTGACGATGCACTCGAGCTCGCCCGGCGCCTCCGGGTTCGCGCCGCCGCGTAGAGCCCTCCGGGCACGGAAGATGATCGCGATCCTGGGCGGCCTGGGCGCCGCCGTGGCCTGGGCCGCCTACCCTACAGCTGACGCGCAAGGACGCGCGGCCGACCCGCCAGTGAGATCGCAGGATGGGAACCAAACCCAGTGGCATCGCAACCCCTGCGGGGTGCAGGTGTTGATACCCCAATGCGCATAAATCATCTGGCACGAAAAGCACTTCTGACATTGGCGGCGGCGCTCGCGTGTGGCGTTGCGATCCCGTCCGCCGCCGGCGCCGTCGTCGTGGGTATCGGCGATCAGGGGCCCGCGATGTTCTCGGATCGCGCGTTCCTGGCGTTGCACATCCACGAGGCCCGCCTGACTGTGCCGTGGAACGTCGCCGTGGCACGAGGTCAGCGAGGGCAGCTGGCGGCGACGAAGGGTTGGATCAACGCGGCTAAGGCCGACGGCGTAACCCCGCTGATCTCGTTCAGCGGCTACGGCAACTACATCCCGACCGTCGCGCAGTACACCGCTGCGGTGCGAGCATTCATCAAACGTTTCCCGTCGGTCAAGCGGTACACGCCATGGAACGAGCCCGACTGGATCTACAGGAGCATCAGCCGCGACCCCGCGTTGGCCGCGTCGTTCTTCAATGCGCTCGTCCGTAGCTGCCGTGGCTGCGAGGTGCTGGCCGGCGACCTGTATCTCCCTGCGAACCAGCTCGGTTCATGGATACGGGCCTACGAGAAAGGTCTGCGCTTCCGGCCGGCCGGTTGGGCGCTGCACAACTACTACGACGTCCGGACCCACACCACGGCGCAGCTGCAGGTGATGTTGAAGCTGACCGCAGGTCCGATCTGGCTCGACGAGATCAGTGGTGTCGAGCGTCGCGGGCACTGGCAGTATGCCAACCAGTCAGCCGCGGCCGCCGGCCGCGATGAGACGTTCCTGTTCTCGTTGGCGCGCCGCTTCCCGCGGATCAGCCGGATCTATCACTATCAATGGAAGGATTCGCGAACCGCTGGCTGGGACTCTGGCCTGCTCGCCCCAAACGGCGCTCGCCGGCCCGCGTACTACGTGGTTGAGCACGCAATCAAGTGAGGCTTGGGGGTGGTGCGGCTCGGGGCGGGCCGCCTCGCCCCTGCCCTGCGGGCCGCCTCGCCCCTGCCTTGCGGGCCGCCTCGCCCCTGCCTTGCGGGCCGCCTCGCCCCTGCCCTGCGTGGCGCCTCGCCCCTGCCCTGCGTGGCCGCCTCGCCCCTGCCCTGCGTGGCGCCTCGCGTCCGTGCCGACCGACTCAGATGGCCGCCCGCCCGACTCCGACCCGGCGGGCAGTGACAGTGGCCATCGACCCGGCCTCGTCGCGCCCGGCGGGGCGGTAGTCAAGTCTCGTGAGCTCGTTGCATTCGGCTCCGCAGCGGTCGCATACCAGCACCAAGCGCAGCTGCCCGCTCTCATGGAGATACCGGCTAGCTCCGCTGTGCGTTCCCGAATGATCGCAATCCATGCCCCTCTACTCGTAGTAACGGTCGCCGCGGCCCGAAAAGGCCGCATGCCTCCGGGTCGTTGCGAATCCAGGCGATGAACCCTGGTCGCGCGTCTACACTCGACGGATGGTCTCTAGCCTTGTCCGGCGCCCGCTCGGTCTCGTCGGTCACGTTCCAGGGTTGAAACGGGTGCCGGTGCTGAAGCTGCTCGCCGCCGCCGAGATCACATTGCTCGCCCGTGACCATCTCCTGCGGCTGAACCCTCAGGAGCGCCGGCGCCTGGTGCAGCTCGTCCGGATAGGCCACGGCCGCCGCCGCAACCTGTCCGAAGCAGAGCGCGAGGAGCTCGAGGCGCTGATCGCGAACCTGGAACCGCGACACTTCGCCGGCGCGACCGCCGACAGGCTGTCGCCCGTGCCCCTTCCGCGACGCTTGCTCTACGGGCCGCGCCGGCGCCGCTGACGCCGGCAGCGTCGCCACCGTCAACTCCCGCCGGGAAACCCGCCGCCGCGGGGCATCGGGTGAGCGCGGACAGCGGAAGGCGCGGTGCGGCGGAGCGACTATCAGTTCCGTCACGCCGAACAGCACCGGCGGGCACGCTCCGGGCTACCCTCGCGGTCCGATTTCCAAAGCGGTGACCTCGGCAGCTGTGACCGGGTCCTGCTCCAGGAATCGAGCGCCGACCGTCTCGGCGATCGTCGCGCTCGCGCCGTCGCCGCCGAGCCTGAGCGGGACGACGGAGGCGACCTCGCGGAGGCCTTCGCGAGCACCGTCGGCCTGCTCGGGAAGAGTGGCGCTGACGACGACCAATGCAGGCCGGAGCAGCTCCGCCGTTTGTTTCAGCGTGACCAACGGCGTGTCGGGCCCGAGGTAGGTGATCCGCCAGCCGTGCGCGCTCAGCGCCAGCCCGAAGCAGATCAGGCCGAATTCGTGCTGATCGCCGGGGACGCTCGCGAGCAGCGAGTGCGAACTCCGGCCTTGCCCCCAGCCGCGCGCGAGAGCGAGCAGCCGTCCGCGCAGCAGCGCGCTCGCGAAGTGCTCTTGGGCGATCGTCGCCTGCCCGTGTTCCCAACGCTCGCCGAGATCGTGGAGGTAGGGCAGGACGGCCTCCCGAAGGACGCTCGGGAGCGGGTAGGAGCCCAGCAGGCGGTCGAGCACGGCGTGTGCGCCGAGGTCGTCGTACTCGTCGAGCGTCCGGCCCAACTGCACGCCGAGCGCAGCCGCGGACGGTGTGCCGTTTCGGTACTCGCGTGCCTCGTCGCTGTGGGCCGATCGTCCGGGCGGCTCCTCCCGGGCGAGCCGAGCCGCCTCGGCGGCGGAGACACCACGTGCCAGCTGATCGAGCATCCGCAGGATCCGCCGCTCGTCCGCTTGGTCATAGAGACGAAAGCCACCCGAAGTGCGCGCGGGCGAGAAGAGCCCGTAACGACGTTCCCAGGCCCGCAGGACCTCCGGCGTCACGCCAACGCGGCGGCTCAGCTCTCCGATTCGCAGGAGTCCCGAGTCCTCTTCGCCGGGCGGCACCCGGTAAGTGTACGAACTGTCGACAACTTCTGAACGCGGCGGCGGGGCAAACCTATACAGCATCGGGCGGGATGTACGGGCGACGGATCCATGCCGACGATCTTCAGTACAGAGCTCGCTGCCGCGGTTTCGCAGGTTGACGGGCCCCCTCCTACGGACGCCCGAGCAGGGAGCCGATACGGTCGTCTGGCTCGCTGCCGCTCCGGAGGCTGGCTCCAGCTCCGGTCGCTTCTGGCACGACCGCCGACAGCGCCCAACTCACTCCGTCACGCCGGCGCTGCACCGCCAGCCTTATTGGGCGATCAGTCCTTCGATCAGCGGTCGCAGTTCGCCGCCGCCGATTGCCTGTGCGGCGAAGCGCTCAGGCTCCTCCGGGTGACGCAGGAACACGTGTAGCCGGTCGTCCTGACGCGCGAGGATCACGTCGGTGCTCTCCCGCTCGCCGCCGTCGGCCCATCGGCTTACGGTCACGAGCGCGGTTCGGGGACTCGCGGCGAGGACCGTGTCGAGGTCGGCGTCGCGCGGTCCTGGATCCCCGCTCGGTAGTTCCTCGAGCAGCCGCTTGAGTGCATCGTTGGTCGTGCGCAACCAGAAGAAGTGAATCCCCAGCGCATCGATCACCACCTCGAGCGTCACCTTCTCGGGTTGGGGCATCAGCAGGAACCGCCACGGAGTGTCCGGTTCGGTTCCGGTCCGTCGGGCGTCGAGCACGACTCGGGCGCGCTGCTGGAAAGCGAGCGCGATTCCGAGATCGCCGCGAACGTCGATGTGCTCCTCGCCGGCGTCTGTGGTGATCAGGTCGCGCGCAGCGAGCGAGCGAACGGCCTCGGCGATCAGATCCGGCGCCGGCTCGTCCTCGAGAAAGTCGATCAGGCCTCCGACCGCACAGATCTCGGCCGATGTGTACGCCCCGAGCGGCACCGGACCGGTGCCCACCAGGTTGACCACCGCTGTGACCAGGTCACTGGGGACTTTTTCACTCTCAAAATTGCTGCTCATCCGGTCGCTCCCACGCGCTGCGGCTGCCGGGGTGGTCCGCACCGCGTAGCTGATGCTCCGGTCGTGGCCAAGCTCGAGCTTTGCGGCCTTCGTCGCGCCGGCCGGGGGCGGGGAGATGGCCGGCGGCTCGGCCTTACGGCGAAGCAGCTCGCGCGCACTGCGGGCCGCCGCCTTCGTGATCCAGACGTCCGAGCCGCCAAACAGCCCACGGCCCTGGACGGCGCCCGTGAACGTGAGCTCGGCCAGATCATTGGCACGATCGGGCGGCGGAAACCGGACCGCCAGATCGGGCGAGGCTGACGTCACATCGTCAGCCTCCTCGATCTGCGAGACGACGCCAGTCAGCGCATCGCTGGAGGCTTGAGGTAGCTCGACCCGCGCCCCCAGATCGGGAGATAGGTACATCGGTCGCCTTTCGGTCGACCCCGACCGTCCCCACGGCCCGACGTTGCTGCGGGTCAGGCGGTAGACGATGTAATCCCACAGGTGCTTGGCGTCCTCGGGGGAAGGCACTTTGCGTTGGCCCATCGACGCCGGCGTCTTCTCGAGCTGGACCCACGTCCCGTGCGCCGTGCGCCCGTGGAGCTTCTCGCGCAGCAGCGGACCGCGCATCCCGATATCCGGATACTTCCGCTTGTCGATGTCGGGATGGTGGCTCGAGATGCGCTGGTGGCTGACCTTCGGAAACAGCCACCGCTCGTACAGGGACGGCTCGTCGACGAGCACGTGGGCACCATGCAGGACGTCGCGCAACTGCTTGACATCGAGGCCGTGGGACTCCAGGTCGGCCAGCACCGCGGCCTCCTCGGGGGTCAAGCGCTCAGCCGCCTTGACGAGACCGCCCCGATAGCTCGCAGCGCGCGCTGAGATCTCGACCATCAGCCGGACGCGGAGGCGGATCCGCTCCGTCTCGGCCGAGCTCAGCTCAAACGAAGAGGAATCCGACGGAGCCGACCCGCTCATCCGCGAAACCATACGCCGAACGAAGATGGCTCGCAGCGATCACGGCGGGCGCTTTCGACTGGGCCGCGTACCGCCATGTCTCAGACCCAGCGGAGCGCATCCGCTTCATCCCATTTGGGGGATGCGCAAACCGCCATCGCTCCTAGGCTCGCTGGCATGGACGATGTGGAACGGCTTCTCCGCCGGCTTGCACTCAACGACGAGGAGTCCGTTGGGATGGTCCTCGCGAGCGGTCTTGAATCTGACGCCGATGCCACGCTGAGGCCGAAGGTCGACCTGCTCGTCAGGTTGGGGGCCTTGCTGGCGCTTGGCGCCGCGACTTCCTCGTTGCGGGCGACAGTCGAGCGCGCGATCGCAGCCGGCGCTACCGAAGCTGAGATCGTCGGTGTGCTGATCGCCGTGGGGCCTGCGGTTGGGCTCGCGCGCGTTGTCTCGACTGCACCCAAGCTCGCTCGGGCGATAGGGTACGACCTCGGCGACGACGAATAGACGTTCTCCGGCGCATGCTCCACACTTCCCCCCGATGGCGGCAACCGACGTGAGGGCTAAGACCCCCGAACACACGCGACTCGAGCAGGCCCGGACCGGCGAGCTTCCGTGGAAGGCGTGGGGCCCGTATCTCAGCGAGCGCCAGTGGGGGACGGTGCGCGAGGACTACAGCGGCGGCGGCGACGCGTGGGACTACTTCCCGCACGAACAGGCCCGCTCGCGTGCCTACCGTTGGGGCGAGGACGGGATCGCGGGGATCTGCGATCAGCGCCAGCGGCTGTGCCTCGCGCTGGCGTTGTGGAACGGCTCGGACCCGATCCTGAAGGAGCGGATGTTCGGCCTCACCAATAGCGAGGGGAACCACGGCGAGGACGTCAAGGAGTACTGGTTCTATCTCGACAGCACGCCAACGCACTCGTACCTCAAGTGCCAGTACAAGTATCCGCAGCGGCGCGTTCCCGTATTGGGACCTGTTATCCACCAACCGCAGCCGGAGTAAGCAGGAGATGGAGTACGAGTTGCTGGACACCGGGATCTTCGACGAGGATCGCTACTTCGATGTTGTGGTGGAGTACGCCAAGGCCGCCCCCGACGACATCTTGATGCTGGTCACCGCGCACAACCGCGGCCCGGACACGGCGACGCTCCACCTTCTTCCCACACTGTGGTTTCGCAACACGTGGTCGTGGGACGATGAGGTCACCAGGCCGACCCTGACGGCCGCCGATGGGGCGCGAGGAAGCGCCGACGTACGCGCTTCTCACCCCGAGCTCGGGGAGTGGCTGCTGCAGGCCGACGCGTCGGCGCAATTGCTGTTCTGCGAGAACGAGACCAACAACCAGCGGCTGTTCGGCGTTCCTAACGAATCTCCCCATGTCAAGGACGGGGTCAACGACTTCGTCGTGAACGGGGTCGCGGAGGCGGTGAACCCCGAGCAGGCCGGTACCAAGGTCGCGGCGCACCACGTACTGGAGGTGCCGGCGGGCGGACAGCGCCTCGATTCGCGTGCGCTTGACCGCGTCGGACCCCTCGAAGGCGGAAGTGCCGGGCAAGGGAAAGCCGCTGGGCGCGGACTTCGACCGCGTGTTCAAAGCCCGACGCAAGGAGGCCGACAAGTTCTACGAGACGGTCATCCCTCCGGACTTGCGCTCGGACGGGGCGATCGTGATGCGCCAGGCGCTGGCCGGGTTGTTGTGGGGCAAGCAGTATTACGAGTACAACGTGCATCGGTGGCTGCGCGAGCACGGAGTCGACCCGTGGGCCCCGAACGCTCCTGCCAGCGGCGTGCGCAACGTGCCGTGGTTCCACATGATCGCGGGCGACATCATCTCGATGCCGGACAAGTGGGAGTATCCGTGGTTCGCGGCGTGGGATCTCGCCTTTCACTGTGCGCCGCTGTCGCTGGTCGACGTCGATTTCGCCAAGCAGCAGGTCGAGCTGTTGCTGGGCACCCGCTATGTGCACCCCAACGGTCAGATCCCGGCGTACGAGTGGAACTTCAGCGACGTCAACCCACCGGTGACCGCCTGGGCGGCGCTTTACGTGTACGAGCGCGAGGCCGAGATCCGGGGCGAGGGGGACCGCGAGTTCCTCGGGCGAGTGTTCGACCGGTTGCTGACGAACTTCACCTGGTGGGTCAACCGCAAGGATCCCGATGACCGCAACCTGTTCCAGGGCGGCTTTTTGGGCCTGGATAACATCGGGATCTTCGATCGCTCCTCGCCGCTGCCCGGCGGTGGGACGCTCGAGCAGGCGGACGGCACCGCGTGGATGGCGCTGTATTGCCAGTGGATGCTGCAGATCGTCAATGAGCTGGTCAAGCACGATCCCGCCTACCGGGACATGGCGCTCAAGTTCGCCACCCATTTCGAGTGGATCTCGGTCGCGATGAACCCGCCGGATGCCGACACCGTGCTGTGGGACGATCGAGGACGGGTTCTATTACGACGTGATGCGGATGCCGGACGGGCAAGCGATCCAGCTCAAGGTGCGCTCGCTGGTGGGGCTGCTGCCGATGTGCGCCGCGACCGTGTTCGATCCCGAGGTGACCGAGCACTACCCGATGTTCAACGGAGCGGATCGAAGAGTTCGTGCGCGCCTTCTCAGACGCGTTGCCGTCGTTGGCACACCTACCCGGCCCCAACCCGGAGGGCCGGCGGATCATGTCGCTCGTCGACGAGCTGCGACTGCGGCGGATCCTCGAAATCATGCTCGACGAGGACGAGTTCCTCGGCGCCCACGGGATCCGCGCGATCTCGCGCCGGCACCTCGAACAGCCGTGCATCTTCGATTGGGGCGGCCAGGAGTACAGCGTCCACTACCTCCCCGCCGAGTCAGACACCGGCATGTTCGGCGGTAACTCCAACTGGCGCGGCCCGGTGTGGTTCCCGATGAACGTCGTCATCCTACGCGGACTAGCCCAGCTGCACCGCTATTACGGCGACCGGCTCAAGGTCGAGTGCCCGACCGGCTCGGGGCAGGAGATGGACCTCCTGGAGGTCGCGACCGAGATCGGTACGCGCCTGGCGAGCACGTTCACCGACGACGAGCACGGGCGCCGGCCGGTGTTCGGCGGGATCGAGAAGTTCCAGACCGACCCGCACTGGCACGACCTGATCCCGTTCCACGAGTACTTCCACGGCGACAACGGCGCCGGCATCGGCGCCAGCCACCAGACCGGATGGACCGGCACCGTAGCCTTGCTGTTCCTGCTCGGCGGCCGGCTGCACGGGCTGCCGGCTGCGGGGCTCGGCCGCTGAAACACTTGGCGGTGCGACTCCCAGCCCGCCCGACCGGTTTGGCGGGGCAGATGCCTTGGCGGCCGCGCGAGGGCAGCTCGCCGCGCGAGGCTTGGGTTTGATCCTCGATTACGTTCCCAACCACGTGGCGCCCGATCATGCGTGGCTGAGCGATCGGCCGGACTGCTTTCTGCCCCGATCCGCTAGGTCGCTGCCGGTCCGGGTCTCAGCAGGTCGACGAAGCCGCGGGCGAGCCAGGCCCAACGCTCGGGTCGTCGAGGACTCCCGCTGTCGCCGGCCGGACAACGGCGCCGAGGTGAATGACGTACCAGACCCCGCGCCAGGAGATCATCGACGCGATCCCGAACGAGTGCACTTCACCGTCTTCGCGGTAGACCATCCGCGAGTTCGGCACCTCGTAGTAGCCGATCCGGTTGTAGCAGGCGCCGGGATCGACCCAATGCGCGTAGTCGCCCGGCATCTGGACTCCGATCAGGCGCGTGCGGTGGACACCTGCACCGAGTAGCGCGTGGGCCGCCAAGATGTCGAGGCGGTAGTCCTCCACGAGCCGGCCCGTATAGTCGCCTGCAGGATCCGCGATGTTCTTCACCTGCGCGTAGGCGCCCTCCGGGAAGAAAGCCGCCATCGCCGTCCTGAGGGAGGCGCTCTTGACGCCACGCCACAGCGCGGCCATCTCGATATGAAAGCCCCTGGCGCCGGCGGAGGGCAGCTGCATCGTCTGCGGCAGCGATCCGGGTGCTCGCCGCCGCCCCGCCCTCCTGTGGTGTCTGCGCTCCGGAACCAGCGCGGTCGACGTGGTGCTGCTGGTGGCGCTCGAAGCGACACTCGAGGGGCGGCGCCGCGCGCGCGTCGCCGTGCTCGACGCCGAGCCTCCGCACCCGAGGAGCAGCCATGCGCAGAGCAGCGCGCCCACGGTTACCAAGAAGCGGCCGGGCAGGATCACCTGGCAGAGAGTGCCACGCCTCCGCCTAACATTCGGCGCCAAGGCCGGCGGCCGGGTAGGCAACCGGGAGGAGAGACCATATGAGCGGGAAGCTGACGCTGTTCGTATGCCACATCGACGACGGTGGGCCGCCGCCACATGCGTGCAAGCGTGCACAGCGGGCCCTGCGGGCGGCGGGTCACGATTTCGACAAGATCATCGCCGGTCGAGGTATTCCGTTCGCACTCTTCACGACTGGGCGGCGCCCCCGACTCAAGGAGTTGAGCGGACAGGAGAAGCTGCCCGTTCTACGTTTGGCCGACGGGACGATCATCAACGGCAGTGCGAACATCATCGCCTGGGCTCGTGGCCACGAGCCGGCTCGACCGGCATGAAGGACTCGCACGATTAATCCTCCCTCATTCCGGGTATCAGAACGACCGAGGCTGATCAGGACGAAGCCCGAGAGACGAAGGCACACCCCAACCGCGGAGGAGCGTCACGGCGCGAACTCTGCGCGACGTCGTCCTGACCAGCCCTTCCCTGAACCACACGTGCCGGTCCTGCACCGGGCGCCGGAAGGGAAGCCGGGCGATCGGGGGAGGCGCGAATGGGAAATACTGCAGTGATGCTCGCGGGCCCCAGCGAGATCCCGCTGTCGAAGCTGATCGGCGCGTTGTCCTACGCGCTCGACGTCGCCGAGGGGGAGCCGCCCGGCCACGCGACGCGGTCGTGCTTGATCGGCATGCGCGTGGCAGAGGAGTTGGGGTTCGACGCGGACACCCGCTCGGATCTGTTCTACGCGGCGTTGCTGAAGGACGCTGGGTGCTCGGCGAACTCGGCACGTATGGCCGCATTGTTCGGTGCTGATGATCCGGAGGCCAAGCGAACGTCAAAGCGAGTGGACTGGGCGCAGCCGTTCTCCGCCTTCGTCTGGGCGGTCAGGACGGTTGCGCCGGAGGGCTCGCTGGGCGCTCGGGTCGAGCGGCTGCGAGCGATCCGCGATGAGGGCGAGGTGACTCGGTCGCTGATGCAGGCGCGCTGCGAACGCGGTGCCGAGATCGCCCGCAAGCTCGGCTTTACGGAAGCGACCGCGGAGGCGATCAGGGCGCTCGATGAGCACTGGGACGGCGGCGGCCAGCCGCGGGGCCTGCGTGGGACGGCGATCCCATTGGCGGCCCGGATCATATGCCTGGCGCAGACCCTGGAGGTGTTTCACGCGACGCGCGGCGTGAGGGCGGTCTATCGGGTAGCGGCAAGGCGCAGCGGGCACTGGTTCGATCCCGAGCTCGTCGATGCCCTGGATGCATTCCGCCGCGACACCGCGTTTTGGGATTCCCTGGCTCAGTCGGAGCTTTCCGGCGTCGAACCGCCCGATCGGGTCCTGGTCGTCGACCAGGACCGGCTCGATCAGATTGCCGACGGGTTTGCCGAGATCATCGATGCCAAGTCGCCCTGGACCCACCGGCACTCGGCTCGGGTCTGCTCGATCGCGACCAGCATCGCCGCTCGGCTCGGCTTCGAGCCAACGGAACTGAGAGATCTGAGTCGTGCAGCACGGCTGCACGACATCGGCAAGCTCGCGATCTCCAACCGGATCCTGGACAAGCCCGGACAGCTGACCGACGCCGAGGTCGCGAAGATCAGGGAGCATCCGGTGTTGACTCAGCGGATCCTCGAGCGCGTTCCGGGCTTCAGCGAGCTGGCACCGCTCGCGAGCGCCCATCACGAGCGGCTCGACGGCGGTGGGTACCCGCGCGGCATGACCGCAGGAGAGATAACGATGCCGATGCGCGTGCTCGCCGTCGCGGACGTGTATGAAGCGCTCACCGCTCAGCGTCCGTACCGCCGGCAATGCAGTGCTGAGCGCGCACTCGAGATCATGCGCACCGACGTGCCGATGCGTCTCGACTATGAAGCCTTCGCCTCGCTCGAAGCGCTCGTGGAGGACCGCGGCGACAGCCTCGGACCCGTCACGCCGTTGAGTGCCCGCCTCTGAGTCGACTTAGGAATCACGACATTGCCGAGTTGAAGATGCCAGCGGATCACGACTTGCGCGGGAGTCTTCTCGTGGGCTTCGGCGATCTGCCTGATCGATGGATCATCGGGTACCAGGCCCTGTGCGAGCGGGCTCCATGCTTCGGTCACGATCCCCAGCTCGGCGTGTCGGGTGTGTCTTGGTGTGGGCGTGCCTCCGGGCGGTCTCTGGGAGACCGCCCGGAGGGGCTCGGTGGACGGCTACCGGGTCAGTTCCGGCTTGCCCCCGTACGCGACGAGGCCGTAGATCACCAGGAAGGCGATCGCGACCAGCGTCAGCGACCAGAACGGGTACGCCGGGATCATCATCATCGCCAATACGGCGCTGACGCCGGCGACCAGGACCCCGAACCACCGCCCGAACGCGCCCCCACTCCAGATCGACGCTGCGGCCGTGAGCTCAACGGCCCCGAACACGATCGCGATCCAACCCCAGGTGTTCAAGCCACCGAGGATGTAGTGGGTGGCGTTAGCGACGAAGAAATGCGAGCTCGAAACGGCCGCAATCCCCCAAATGATGTTGAGGCTCGCCGCGACCACGAACATGATCGCCGCGAACAGCACCCAGCCCGCGCCCGCGAACGACGGCTTC
Organism: uncultured Solirubrobacterales bacterium; assembly: GCA_963837385.1. Taxonomy (GTDB): domain Bacteria; phylum Actinomycetota; class Thermoleophilia; order Solirubrobacterales; family Solirubrobacteraceae; genus Palsa-465. The sequence goes on along the minus strand of CAWIMZ010000018.1, from coordinate 18,078 downwards.
TCGGCCCCGTACACCGGTGCCGGACGAGTCGCCCGCGGACTCTCCGTGGCTACCCCGTTGGTGGTGACGGTGGACATTCGTGCCTCCTTTCCGCTCGCCCGGGCAAACCCGAACGGCTCGGTACTCAGAGCACACCAACAATCCGATCGTAGGACCCGAGAACACTCGCGCCATCCGGCCTACCACGCAGCCCTCGCGCGATAACTACTGAGCACCGGCCCCGCCCAGACCCCCTCCAAGCGCCAGTCATCCGGCCCCGCCCAGACCCCCTCCAAGCGCCGGTCATCCGCACGCGCGCAGGGCGGGCATCTCGCCGGTGCGCCATCCTTTGGCGGTGGAGTGGAAATCCACCCCGAAGCACGCCGTCACCAACGGCAATGAGCTCCGCCTGTCGGAGGTAGCTCTCAGGGCTCTCGCACGCGCTCGACATCACCGAGGGCCAGCCGCTCGGTCACGCTGAGCGCAGCTGCCTGATCGGCATGAAGCTCGCCGAGGTCCTCGGTGTCGACGACGCCACCCGCTCGTCCATCTTCTACGCCCTGCTCCTCAAGGACGCGGGCTGCTCTTCGAACGCCGCCAAGGTGTCCTCGCTCTTTGGGGCGGACGACGCGGTGGTCAAGAGCTCGAGGCGCCTGACCGATTCGAGCATCAGCTCGCAAGCCGTGCTCCACGCCTTGAGCACGGCGGCCCCCGGAGGCTCGCCGCTGGCCAAGGCGCGACGCCTGGGCGCGGTGCTCAGGTTCGGGCGGGCCGGTGCGCGCTCGTTGGTGGCGCTGCGCTGCGAGCGCGGAGCGGCTGTTGTCCGCGCGATCGGCCTCGGCGAGGTCGCGGCGCGGGCGATCCTCGACGTCGACGAGCATTGGGATGGCAGGGGCTATCCCGCCGGCATCTCCGGAGACGGGATCTCGCTCGCTGGCCGGGTGCTTTGCCTGGCTCAGACCGCCGAGGTGTTCTGGCAGCACGGCGGACCGGCCGCGGCGTGCGAGGTCGCGCGCAAGCGCCGGGGAACGTGGTTTGATCCGCAACTTGTCGATGCCTTCGTTGTGCTGGAGCCTGACGCATCGTTCTGGCGCTCCCTCAAGACGCCCGCCGTCGCAGGGCTGGAGCCGCCCGACTTGGTGCTCGTCGCCGACGATGAGCGCCTCGATCAGGTGGCCCGGGCGTTCGCTTCGGTGGTCGATGCCAAGTCGCCGTACACCGCTCGGCACTCCGCGGGCGTTGCCGAGATCGCGGACTCGCTGGCGTCACTGCTGGGGCTCGGTGCTGCCGCCCGCTCGACAGTGCGGCGCGCAGCGCTGCTGCACGACGTCGGCAAGCTGGGGATGTCGAATCGAATTCTCGACAAGACTGGGCCGCTCACCGAATCGGAGTGGGCGGTGGTGCGGTCCCATCCCCGCTGGTCGATGGAGATCCTCACCCGGGTTCGCGCGTTCGACGAGCTGGCGCGGATCGCCGCCGCCCACCACGAGCGTCTCGACGGCAGCGGCTACTTTGCCGGGCTCACCGCCCGAGAGCTCGATGCGCCGTCGCGGATCCTGGCCGTCGCAGATGTCGCGGAGGCGCTCAGCGCCGACCGCCCGTATCGGTCGGCCCTGAGCGCGGACGAGGTGCTCGACATCATGGGCCGCGACGCCGGCCGCGCCCTCGACCCCGATGCGTTCGCAGCGCTCGGTCAGGTGCTCCCGGCTTGGTCTCCCGGGCATCCCCACGCCGGCCTCGAAGGCGAGCTTTCAGAAATCTCGGGCTTCCCGCTGCGGTGAATTCGCTCGCTCGTGACGCGAGCTCTCAGTTGCCTCCCGTGGCCTCGAGCGTACCCCTGGCATGACGCGAGCGATCCTGCCGTACCCGGCTTCCGCGGCAGTCCGGCTAGTGCGGTGCTCAGTCCGTAGTGTTCCCGTGAGATGGCGGTGAAGGCTTGCTTGAACGGCGGACGGACGCGCAACGAGCATCCCGCCGTCCCCCAGGCGCCGGCGGAGCTTGCGGCCGATGCGCTCGCTGTTCGGCAGGCCGGCGCATTCGCTGTCCACGTGCATCCGCGCGATGCCGGTGGCGTACAGACGATGGACGCGGGAGCGTGCGACGCGGCCGTCGCGGCGATTCGCGCCGCCGTTCCCGGGATGCCGATCGGGCTGTCCACCTCGCAGGCGATCGATCACGACCCGTTCGCGCGCGCCGCCGCGATCAGGACTTGGCGGCGAGCACCCGATTTCGTCTCGGTGAACCTGTCAGAGCTCGGCTGGCCGGGAATCGTCCGCGCCGCCTTGCACGCCGGCATCGCAGTGGAAGCCGGCCTCGCGACTCCCCACGACGCGGAGGAGTTGGTCCGCAGCCCGTTCACGCACCAGCTCGTGCGGGCGCTCGTCGAGGTAGACGGTGGCGCAGAGGAGGCCCGCGCGATCGCGCAGCTGATCCCCGACGGCGTACCCCAGCTGTGGCACGGCTATGGCGAGCGGACCTGGGAGGTGATCTCAGCGGCCGCCGCCGCCGGAGTCGATGTGCGCGTCGGGCTCGAGGACGCGCTCGTGTTGCCGGACGGTCGCGTTGCCGCAAACAACGCGGAGCTCGTCGCCGCCGCCGTGCAGCTGGTCGGCTCGCACAAGGGATAATGCGCCCGTGGCATACGACCCGGACCTTGCCAACCGGATTCGCGAGCTGGTCCTCGCAGAGCCGGGCGTCACCGAGCAGCGCATGTTCGGCGGCTTGGCGTTCTTGATCGACGGAAACATGTCGGTCGGCGCTAGTGGCCAGGGCGGACTGCTGCTGCGTGTCGATCCCGCCAAGACCGACTCACTGCTCGCCAAGCCGCACGCACATCCTTTCGAGATGCGGGGGCGCGTGATGCAGGGATGGCTCCGGGTTGACGCTGACGGGGTGCGGACCAAACGACAGCTCGAGCGATGGGTCGCTCGCGGGGTCGCCTACGCGCGGTCGCTGCCGAGCAAGCGCTGATCCATGCTGTCCCCGAGTACCGCCGCGAGCACTGTCTGATGCCCCGATCACGCCATCGGTAGGATCGCGGTCAGGCAACCGAATGGAGCTTTGAGTGGCCGATAATCCTATTTTCCTGTTCGTCGCGACATACACTTTCGAGGGCGACGCACGCGCCGATTACGAGGCGCTCAAGGAGCTGCACGCCGCTGGACTCGTGGGCACCTACGACGCGGCGATCGTCACCAAGTCGGAGGGCAAGGTGCACGTGCACAAGCATGAGAAGCCGACTCAGCACGGCGCGTGGACCGGGCTCGGTGTCGGTGCGCTGGTAGGGATCCTGTTCCCGCCGTCGATCATCGCCTCGGGCGTTGTGGGGGCGGCGGCCGGCGGGTTGGTGGGCCACTTGTGGCGCGGCATGTCACGCTCCGACGTCAAGGAGATCGGCGAGCTGCTGGATGAGGGAGACGCGGGCCTGGTGGTGATCGGCACCTCGAAGGTCGAGGAGCAGGTTCAGAAGGCAGTCGATCGCGCCCAGCGGCGGATCACCAAGCAGCTCGACGCCGACTCCACAGAGCTCGAGAAGCATCTCTCCGAGGCCGGCGGGTGATCGGTAAATCCGCTCTGCAATCCCGTGGTTTTCCCGCATGATTTCAAGACCCGCTGAGCGTAACGTGACTTAAACGATGCGCACCCCAATCAGATCAGAGACCGAGGCCTTCCGGTTCGTGTTCGCGAGCTTGGCGGTGATCGGTATCTCGGTATTGATCGGCTGGCTCACAGAGCCTCTGGTGGGCGTCGCAGTCTTTGCCCTCGCTGTCTTGCTGGCGGCGATCGCGTACCTGCGTGCGGACAACCCCGACCGCCGCCCGGTGCTCCGTGACGCGGCGCGCGAACCCCATCCCCACGGCGCCCGGCCCGGCACGCGACACGTACTCGTGGTCGCCAACGAAACGCTCGCAGGGGATGAGTTGCGCGAGCGGATCAGGCCGGTCGACGATCAGCGCGTGCAGGTCGACGTGCTGGCCCCGGTGCTCACATCGCATTTGCACTACGCCGCATCGGACATCGACAGCGAACTCGCCGATGCGCGAGCACGGCTGAAGCGCTCGCTGGCATGGGCGCACGAGTGCGGGATCGTTGCGCACGGCGAGGTTGGAGATCCCGACCCGACCGCCGCGATCGAGGACCAGCTGCGTGACTTCGGCGCCGAGGAGGTCATCGTCGTCACACACCCCCGCGAACGCGAGACCTGGCAGGAACAAGGCGAGCTGGAACGTCTGCGCGACGAACTGGACGTCCCTATCACCCACCTCATGGTCGGCAACGGCGGCGCCCCGGCAACAGCCGCAAGCTGAGCCGCGAATTGTCGTAAACCCGGATGACTGTCGCGCTTCTGCCGACGCTGACCGGCGCGCCCGCCCTTGGGGCTGACGCAGTCATGCGGCGTTCGCACAGCGACGCGTCCTTTCGTGTGGCATTGCGCGCGTCCCGCTGGCCGGCGACGCGCGCATACCGTTGGGCGAATGCGGGCGCGCCCAGGAACCCGCCGCGGCGCTCGGGACTCATAGCGAGCCCGAGGCCGGTGCGGGCATTGCTCAGCGGTTCCCGACGACCATCAGGGTGTTGCCGTCCGGATCGCGGAACCAGAACAGCGGCGGGACCGGGTCGCCCATGCGGCTGACCTCGGAGTCGACGTCGACGCCACCGGCCTTCAGGTCCGCGTGGACCGCATCGATGTCGTCGGTGTGGAGGCTGATGCCGGTCTCGACGTTGCCGGTTGGCTTACCGGGCGGCGGCGGGACGATTGCGATCGTGGTCACCGCGTCGGCCGGCGCCACCTCGACCCAGCGGTAGCCGTTGCCGAAGGGCACATCGGTGCGCTTTTCGAGGCCGAGCGTCTTGACGTAGAACTTGATCGCGCGGTCCTGATCGGAGACGGGGACGACCACCGTGGCGATCTTGTTGATACGAGTCTTGGTACTGCTGCTGCTCACGACATCCTCCTCGGGTTGGATTACTCCCGCTCAGACCGCCGGACTTGGCGAAAATCATCGCAACGGCTTCTCAGACGCGAGGCGCCAACCATGCCCCAGGCCGACGGCAGGGAAGCGCACGCCCCTGCACCCCCACCTCGACGATCACGACCCCGCCGAGGCGACCAGGCGACCGCGATCGGTCCGCAGCGCGACATGTCGATCCTTGGCTCGATAACGAAGCGTCGCTCCGGCAGCGTCGAACGGATCATTCTGAGCGAGCGCCGACGACGAGCGACCTTTGATCTCGGTCATCATGTGTCTCGTGCGACGCCGGATGCTGCTGCTGCTGCTGGCGGCGTGCGGCCTCGCGATCGTTGCTGTGGCCGGCGTCGCGCTGGGCCTGCACGCCGTGGGGTCTACGACGAGTGCGGGGAGCGCGCCCGCTTCGAAGCTCCCAGCGAGCGCCCCGACGACAGAGGGCGCCGGGCGGCCGTCGGTCGAGCGGTTACCGCCGCAGCCGGTGCCGCTCACAACCGGCTGGGGATTCCTCGCTGACCCGGGCAATGTCGGGCTGCGCGAGGACTGGGCGCACGCGAGTGCAAAGCTCCACTGGACCCCGGTCGCGATTCCAAACGACTTCAACCCGGTCGTCTCGAACGCCTCCTTCGCGGGCAGCGTCGGCTGGTACGAGGTCTCATTCACCGGGCCCCCGGTCGCTAGCGGCGGCTCATGGGACGTGTACTTCGAAGAGGTCCGCAGGCGCGTGGAGGTGTGGTTGAACGGTCGCAGGATCGGGACCAACTCCGATCCCTACGTGCCGTTCAGCCTCCCCGCCACCTCGCTTCGTCCGGGCGTGCGAAACCTCCTGATCGTGAGAGTCGACAACTTCATCACCCCCGGTTCGTTCCCTCAGGACTGGTGGAATTGGGGAGGGATCGTGCGCCCTGTGACGCTTGAGCCGGTCGGCCGGATCTCGCTCGCCGATCTCGGGGTGATGCCCGAGCTGGGCTGCCACTATCTCTGCGGCAAGTGGCTAATCGAGGGAACGCTCAGCAACCACGCGCGCGTCCCGCTCAGGCCGGTGATCTCGGTCAAGACCGTGTCGCCTCTGGGGGTAGCCCGGACCTCGACCTACGGGGTGCGATCGATCGCACCGGGCGGATCGTTAGCGGTCAGCTTCCAGGTGCCCGTTGCTGGCATGCCCGACCTCTGGTCGCCGGGTCACCCGGCGCTCTATCAAGTGCAGGTGGAGACGATCGCTCAGCGCCGCGTCGAGCAGCTGACCACGCTGCGCACCGGGCTGCGCAGCGTGCGAGTGCGCAACGGGATCTTGTATCTGAACGGCCGCCGCCTATGGCTGCACGGGGCTGCGATCCACGAGGACATACAGGGTCGCGGGGCCGCGCTCACCGTCGGTGACATCAATGCGATCGTGTCCGCGCTGCTCTCAGTTGGAGCGAACGTCACCCGCGCTCACTACTTGCTGAGTGAGCGGCTGCTCGACGCGCTCGACGCCGCGGGGATCATGGTCTGGTCCCAGCCTCCGGTCGACCAGGCCGATCGCAAGCTCGCCCGCGCCACCGGCCGCGCGCAGGCGCTCACGATGGTCCGCGCGACGCTGCTCGGCGATCGCAGCCACCCGTCGGTGATCGCCCACTCCGTCGGCAACGAGCTCACGCCGACGCCGGATACGACGCCCGGCACTCGGACCTACCTGGAGCAGGCGATCGAGCTCACACGTCGGCTCGATCCGGCGGCACTGGTGGCCGACGACGTCTACGCCTATCCGTACCCCGCTCAACGCGTCTACTCCAAGCTCGACCTGCTAGGGCTCTCCGACTACTGGGGTTGGTACCGCGGTCCCCCTGGCCACTCGATTGCGAACTTCCGTGGTCTGGGCAGCTTCCTGAAGCAGACCCACGCCAAGTACCCGCGGCAGGCCCTCCTGATCTCAGAGTTCGGCGCCGAGGGACTTTTTGACGGTCCCGCGACGACCAAGGGAACGTACGAGTTCCAGGACGATTACCTGCGCAATACTTTTGCGGTGATCGATCGACTTCCGTTCATGAACGGCGCGATCTACTGGACGCTGCGCGAGTTTGCGGTCCAGCCGGGCTGGCTGGGCGGCGCAGACCCCCCTCGCGGTTACGAGCCCGACGGGCTGCACCACAAGGGACTGATCGACTACGACGGGACCGAGAAGCCGGCGTTCGCGGTCGCGCAGCAGGAGTTCGCGCAGATCCCGAGCTTTGCGCGCTGATCAGCACAGGTTCGCGAAGCCCCCTTGTGAGCGCCAAAGCCGGCCGGTCAGCTGGGAGTCAACCGGACCGGTCAGCTGGGAGTCAACCGGACCGGTCAGTTGGGAGTCAACCGGACCGTGATCACGTCCCCGTCTGCCATCGCGTCGTCCTGAACTTCAATTCGCAGGTCCCGCGCCCGGGCGCCCCCTAGCCCCCCATGGTCGCTCGGCGCACGCCCAGGCCGCCTCCGAGCAGGACGATGAAAGTCACGGACACGGCGTCGGCGCGCGGCGAGCTGCTGCATGCGAGGCTTCCAAAACGCTTCCATAACGCCCGCATGCGGTACGCCGACAAGCCCCGCAACGACTTTCAGAACCTCAAAAGGTGCTTCTAAGCAGGGCTAAGCGACCGCCAGGATCCGTGCGCACCGCGCGTGAGCGCGACTTCGCGAAGCGGGCGACACATCCTGCAGCTTCGAGACCGACACGCACGGCTTGCTCGTTTTGCGACCTCGACCGCATAGCTGCTTCACCGACTCGCTAGCTTCCCAGCGAGGCGGCGTGCGCGATTTGCCGGGCGTTCGGGTATTCCGCGTTTCCGTCGGTACTTGTCCCCGATGTGCGCTTTGCTGCGTGGTGGTTTCATCAGCTTGTGGCCCCTCTGTTCGAGATCGTCCGGCGCGAAGACTTCTCGGATGTCACGTACCTGCTCGAGATCTTCCACCCGCGGATGGCGAAGGCCGCCAAGCCGGGTCAGTTTGTGATCGTCATGGAGCACGACCGCGGTGAGCGGATTCCGCTCACGCTCGCGGACTTCGATCCCGAGCGCGGCACGGTGACGCTGGTCGTCCAGGCGGTCGGAAAGACGACGAAGGAGATGCAAGCTCGGTGTCCGGTGGGCACGAGCCTGCACGCGCTCGTCGGCCCGATGGGCAATCCGAGCGCGATCGGGGACGCGCGCAAGGTCGTTTGCGTGGGCGGCGGCCTGGGCGTCGCGCCCGTCTATCCCCAGGCGCGCGCGTACAAGCAGAGCGGCGCCTACGTGATCGGCGTGGTCGGCTTCCGGAGCAAGGAGCTGATGTTCTGGGAGGACAAGTTCCGTTCCGTGTGCGACGAGTTCATCGTCTGCACTGACGACGGCTCGGAGGGGATCAAGGGGGTCGTGACGGCCGGGATCGAGCAGGCGCTCGCGCAGCACTCGGACATCGACGAGGTCGTCGCGATCGGCCCGCCGATCATGATGAAGTTCTGCGCCGAGACGACCCGCCCGCACGGGATCAGGACGGTGGTGAGCCTGAACCCCGTGATGGTCGACGGCACGGGCATGTGCGGCGGGTGCCGCGTGAAGGTGGGCGACCGGGTGAAGTTCGCGTGTGTCGATGGGCCGGAGTTCGATGCGCATGCGGTCGACTTCGACGATCTCATGGCGCGCCTGCGGCGCTTCGCGGCGAGCGAGGCGGTGGCGCTCGAGCGCTGGCAGGAGAGCTGCCGCGTCATGGCGGGTGGCTGACGGTGTCCACGCCGCCGAACAGGAAAAAGACGATCCGCTCGATTCCGCAGGAGCGGACGCCGATGCAGCAGCAGGACCCGAAGGTTCGCGCGAGCAACTTCGCCGAGGTCGCCTGCGGCTATTCGCTCGAGGACGCGCTGTTGGAGGCGGAGCGGTGCCTGTTCTGCCCGGACGAGCCGTGCATCCGCGGTTGCCCCGTTGAGATCGACATCCCCGACTTCATCTTGAAGATCACCGAGAAGAACGTCCGCGGCGCGTACGAGACGATCACCGACACGAACCTGCTGCCGGCGATCTGCGGTCGAGTCTGCCCGCAGGAGTCACAGTGCGAGGGCGTGTGCACGGTCGGCAACACGCTGGAGCCGGTGGCAATCGGGCGGCTCGAGCGGTTCGTCGGCGATCTGGCGATCGCCGAAGGCTGGGAGAGCGTGCCGTACGTCGAGCCGAGCGGGTTCCGCGTCGCCGTCGTTGGCTCCGGTCCAGCCGGGATGGCGTGCGCCGCCGACATCGCAAAGGCCGGCTGCGACGTGACCGTCTACGAGGCCTTCCACGAGCCCGGCGGCGTCCTCAAGTACGGCATTCCGGATTTCCGGCTCCCGAACGCGGTGATCGACGCCGAGATCGAGAAGCTGCGACAGCTCGGCGTCAAGTTCGACTGCAACACGCTCGTCGGTCGGCTCTTCACAGTCGAGGAGCTGCTGACCGAGCTGGGCTACCACGCGGTCTTCATCGGCACCGGCGCGGGCGCGCCGAGCTTCATGGGCATCCCTGGCGAGTCGCTCGCCGGGGTGTTGTCCGCGAACGAGCTGCTCACCCGCTGCAACCTGATGCACGCGAGGGACTTTCTGGAGTACGACACGCCGTTGCAGGCGGGCACGCGCGTTGCCGTCGTCGGCGCCGGTAACACCGCGATGGACGCGATGCGGGTCTGCCTTGCGTCTCGGCGCAGCGACGGTGAACTGCGTCTACCGGCGGACGCGCAACGAGGCGCCGGCTCGCGCCGAGGAGCTCCACCATGCGGAGGAGGAGGGCATCGAGTTCAACTGGCTGACGAGCCCCGTCGAGATTCTCGGCGACGAGGATAACAACGTCCGCGCGATCCGCTGCCAGCGCATGGAGCTGGGCGAGCCCGATGAGTCCGGCCGCCGCCGCCCGGTGCCGGTGCCCGATAGCGAGTTCGAGATCGACGTCGACATGGTCGTGTACGCGATCGGGACGAACGCGAACCCGATCCTCGGGCAGACCTCGTCGCTTCAGCTCGACCGGCGCGGCTACATCGTGACCGACGGGAGCCTCGCCACCTCGATCGCGGGCGTGTGGGCCGGTGGCGACATCGTCACCGGAGCGGCGACCGTGATCGAGGCGATGGGCGCCGGGCGCAAGGGGGCGAGGGAGATCAAGGCGTACCTCGGGCTGCGCGACACCGATGTCGGTCTATCTGCCGGAGCGGTCCGGCAGCGCCGGGAAACGCTTCGGCATCGACCTCCAAGAACACAACTACGCGCGTGTGACGGCATGAGCGTCACCAGCGAAAAACGGCCGTCGCGGTCAGCGAGCACATCGTCGAGGTGATCAGCGACTCGGGCGAGGGCGCGCAGCGGTGCGGCCAGTCGCTCGGCGCGATCGCGGCGAAGATGGGCAACGGGATCTGGACGGTGGAGATCATCCCGGCGGAGATCCAGCCGCCGGCACGGAGCATCGCCGGCGCGAGCGGCGTCCGCATCCGGATCGGCCAGCGCCGCGTCAGCAACGGCGGCGATGAGGCGGACCTCGCGGTTGCGTTCAACGAGCAGGTGCTGCTCGGCCGGGTCCGGGCGAACGTGTTCAAGCCGGGCGCGACGATCCTGCTCGAGAGCATGTGGCGCGACGACGAGGACCCGGCGATCGCCGCCTCCTATGCCGAGACGGTCGAGCACCTCGCTCGACAGCGGCTTCCGCGTAATCGAGATCCCGATGGAGGTCGAGTGCCGCAAGCTCGTGACGGACCCGCGCCGCGGCAAGAACATGTTCGCGCTCGGCATCCTTTGCAACCTCTACAGCCTCGACCTGCGAGCTCGCGCGCGAGCAAGTTCGCATCACGTTCCGCAAGAAGGACGAACGGGTCGTCACCCAGAACGTCGAGCTGCTCGAAGCAGGCTGGGCGTGGGCGGAGGAGAACCTCGACTTCCGTTATGCGATCCCGGCCGAACGATCGAAGCAGCCGCAGATCGTCGTCAACGGCAACATCGCGCTCGCGCTCGGCGTGCTCGCCTCGGGAATGGACATCTGCGCGATGTACCCGATCACGCCCGCCACCTCCGCCTCGCACTACCTGAGCGAGATGTTCGAGCGCGCCGGCGGCATCGTCCATCAGGCCGAAGACGAGATCGCCGCGTGCTCGTTCGCGATCGGCGCGTCCTACGCAGGCAGATGCGCGGTCACGATCACCTCGGGTCCGGGTTACTCGCTGAAGCAGGAGGCGATCGGGCTCGCCGCGATGGCGGAGATCCCGCTCGTGGTGATCGACGTGCAGCGCGGAGGGCCGAGCACCGGGCTGCCGACGAAGGTCGAGCAGGGCGACCTGCTCGCAGCGATGTTCGGGAGCCACGGCGATGCGCCGAAGGTCGTGATGGCGGCGAGCAGCATCGAGGACTGCTTTTACTCGGTGATCACCGCGCGCAAGATCGCGGAGTCGTTCAACATCCCCGTCGTTCTTCTCTCGGACGCGAGTCTCGCAACGGCGCAACAACCGTTCCCGCGACCTCTGTTCAGCGAGGACTGGCTCGCGCCGCCGGTCGACCGCACGCCCGCCGCGCCGGAGGCCCGCCCGTACGACTGGGATCCCGTGACCGGCCTCGCGACGCGCCTCGTCCCGGGCCGGCCGGGCGGCATGCACACCGTCACCGGGCTCGCCCACGACCGCGACAGCCACGTTGCCTACGACGCCGCCAGCAACGAGGACGGGCTGCGCCACCGCAGCCTGAAGCTCGTCGCGCTGCAGAAGACGCTGAAGCCGCCGCAGGTCTTCGGCGACCCCGGCGGCGAGCTGTTGATCGTCGGCTGGGGCAGCACGAAGGGCGTGATCGAGGAGGCGGTCGAGCGGCTGCGCGACGAGGGACTGCGTGTCTCGTCGCTGCACCTGCGGTTCCTGCAACCGCTGCCGCCGGGGATCAAGGCGATCATGCAGCGCTTCGACCAAGTGCTGACGGTCGAAGGCAACTGGTCGGATCGCCCGGAGGACGGCTCGTCGACGACGACAACCGGCGCTACTCGCCGCTCGCGACGATACTCCGGTCGCGCTACCTCGTCGACGTCGACTGCTGGAGCGAGGCCCGCGGCGAGCCGATCAAGCCCGCGACCGTCTGCAATGTCGTCCGCCGGCGGCTCGAGCGAAGGGAGGCGGCATGACCGTCGCGGTCAGGCAGTGCCTGCTCCACATGCAGGACGAGCACCACACCCTCGAGGACTACGAGGGAGGCGTCCCGCGCTGGTGCAACGGCTGCGGCGACAACGCGATCCTGGCCGCCGTGCAGCGGCTCTGCCGCGCCGAGGATCTGAGCCCGGAGCGGACCGTGTTCGTGTCCGGCATTGGCTGCTCGAGCCGGTTCCCGCACTACATGGGAACGTACGGCTTCCACGGGATTCACGGGCGTGCGTTCCCGATCGCGGAGGGCATCAAGATGGCGCGCCCCGAGCTCGACGTGTTCGTCAACACCGGCGACGGCGACTGCTGCAGCATCGGCGCGGCCCATTGGATTCACGCCGTCCGTTACAACATGAACCTCACGGTGCTCCTGCACGACAACTTCGTGTACGGGCTCACCAAGAAGCAGGCCTCGCCGACCTCGCCTAAAGGACTCAAGAGCAATACGACGCCGCGCGGAGCGTACCTCGACGCGCTCAACCCGCTCAGCGTCACGCTCGGCGTGCAGAGCGTCTCGTTCGTCGCTCAGGCCGTCGACTGGATCCCGCAGGTGCTCTACGACATCGTCGCGGCCGCGTACAGGCACCGAGGCTTCTCGTTCGTCCGGATCATCCAGCGCTGTCCCGAGTTCATGCCGGGAATGCTCGATCCGTGGCTGCAGGACCCCTCGAAGACGCTCCTGCTGACCCACGAGGACGGGCTCCAGCTCGCGCCCGAGCTGGCGCGGATCTACAAGAACCACCGCGAGCACGACCCGCTCGACATCGACGGCGCGCGCGCGGCTCGCCTCGTCCGATGACGCGATCCCGGTCGGGATCCTGTACCGCGACCCCGAGGTCCCGTGCTACGAGGATCTGCGGCGGGCGGGACAGGCACGGCCGGTCGAGCGCATCCGCGCAGGCCTCGAGGCGGAGCTCGACAAGTTCACCGTCTGGCCCGTCGACGACGCAGGTCCGCAGAGTGACGATGGAAGAGACGGCCGAGTCCCAGCGGCAGATCGCGTTCCACCTGACGGGAGCGCCGGGCGGGCACCTGGAGCCCGTCGACTGCGACCGTTCGGCCCGCGCTCTTGGCGGGCCACCGCGATCTCGCGTCCCTCCGCTACGACTTCCCCGTCGTGCTCGTCGAGGGTTCCGCGGACGGCGCGTTCGTGTGCTCGCTGACCTCGGTCGTCGACGACCTGCTGCAGGAGATCGCCCCGCGCGGCATCGAGGGGGAACGGGTGCGCCGACACGTCCTCCGCGCCGAGCGCGAGATCCGCAAGCTTGTTGCTGAGGGCGCGCGCGGCATGCTGACGGATCTTTGGGACGCGAGCAGCGCCGAACCTCGCGGACGTCCGCGCTCGCTTGAAGGTCGACGGCGAGGTCGCCGACTGCGATCACGAGCTGCCGCGGCGCCTCGTCGAGCACGCCTGGCACAGCGTCCACCGTCGGAAAGCCGGCCTCTTCCACGCGCAGGTGAACCGGCTCGTCCAGGCGCTGTCGGACATCCTCCGCGCCGCCTTCATCCACTCGGAGGCCGGGCGCCGGCCCGAGAGCCTGCGGGCTGCGTTCGGCGCCCCACACCACGACCAGTTCGACTTCGAGACGATGTCGCGCCTGCTCGGCAAGAGGGCGCCGAGGGACGAGCTGCCCGCCGACCGGCGCGAGCGGATCGAGTGGGCGCTCGCGGTGCTGAGGCGGCAACGCTTCTTCGAGCCCTCCCCGGGGACCGAGCTCGCGCAAACAGCCGAGTCACCGTTCGAGTACCGCTACAGCGAGCTGCGCAGATGCCGTCGACGCGTTCCGCGAGCGACTGCCCCAACTGGTCGAGTTCGTGAAGGCGATGTCGATCGCGGAGCTCGAGGCGGACGGTCGCTATGTCACGTCGGAGCACGACGCGATCTTCGAGGACTTCGACGAGGAGTCGCTCGCACGCGAGGATCTGGCGCTGTTCCCCGACGACCTCGTCTGCGTCGACGGCGACCAGAGCGCCGCCGTGATGGAGCTGCTGTCGTCGGACCTTCCAGTCAAGGTGCTCGTCGAGACCGAGGTGCTTCTCGACCCGGGCCACTTCGGCTTCGGCATGCGCAGCACGCAGCTCGCGACCACCGCGGTCGGGCTGGTCGACGTCTTCGCTCTCCAGACGACGAGCTCGAACCTCTACCAGCTCCGCGAACGGCTGCTCGCCGGCCTGCAGTACGCGGGCCCGACCCTCGTCAGCATCTTCTCGGGCTCGGCGACGCCGTCGAGCGACCTGCCGCCCTACCTCACGTCGGCGGCGGCGCTCGAGGGGCGCGCCTTTCCCGCGTTCACGTACGACCCGACGGCCGGGCCGGACTTGGCATCGCGCTTCTCGGTCGACGAGAATCCGCAGCCCGAGCTCGACTGGCCGCTCGCGCAGCTCGAGTACGCTGACGCGTCGCTCCAGCGCGTCGTGGAGCAGGTCGCGTTCACGCTCGTGGACTTCGCGGTCTGCGACCAGCGCTACGCGCGCCACTTCGCGCGCATCCCGCGTGAGCACTGGAACGACAACACGATCCCCGTCGACGAGTGGCTGTCGCTCGACCCGACCGAAGCCGACGCACGCGTCCCGCACGTCCTCGTCGTCGACGAGAACGACTCGCTGCAACGGCTGATCGTCGATGGGAAGCTGATGCAGGCCGCACGTCGCTGCCGCGAGCTGTGGCACGGGCTGCAGGAACTGGGCCTCGCGCGCCTGCGCGCCGAGACGGCGCCGGCCGGCGAGGCGCCAACCGAGGCGGTAGAGGAGCGGCGGCCGAGCGCCGAAGAGGCGGTAGAAGAGACGGCGGCCGAGCCGACGGAGACGCGGTCGTGGAGGAGCACGCTGTCGGACGAGCCGTGGATCGAGACCCCGCGCTGCTCGACCTGCAACGAGTGCACCGCAATCAACGACCGAATGTTCGCCTACAACGAGAACAAGCAGGCGTACATCAAGGACCACGACGCCGGCACGTTCCGCGAGCTCGTCGAGGCGGCGGAGGTGTGCCAGGTGGCGATCATCCACCCCGGCAAGCCGCACAACCCGAACGAGCCGGATCTCGACGAGCTGCTCGAGCGGGCGAAGGCGTTCCAATAGGCGTGCTCGAGTGGAGCGGCCCCACTCTGCCCGCGGTGGCGGCAGTATAGCGCAATTGCCGGCGGGGGCGCTCCGCGAGATCAGCCGGTGAAGGCGGGCTCGCGGATGATCCTGATCACCGTACGCACGCCGTCTCGTCCGTCGACCACGATCGTCTTGGGTGCCAGCGACGTCCAGCTGTCGTCGACCGCAATGCGCGTCGGGTGGTCGACAAAATGCCGCAGAACACTGGGCACGTGTGGGCCACCCTCTGCCGCCGCGACCACAAACACGTCATTTCGCCGATCATAGGTAAGTACTTGTAGCGCCAAGCGGTGCGTCTCAATCATAGGCGGGGTCGGCGAGTCGATGATTTCGATCGAGACCCAGTCGTTCAGCAGGTCCTCGCTGATGGCCTCAAAGTACTGAGACCAGCTCTCGGGTACAAGCTCTCGTGTGGCTTGCATGGCGTTCTCCTCAGAAATTCGCACTTGGACATGCGCTGGGCTGCGTGAGTCGTTGTCCAACTTTTACTGCCACAGGCGCGAGCGCACCAGGGCGATAACCCCTGAATCTGTCCCGGACTCGCATCCTGGCTGCGGTAGTACCGAGGTCGGCTATCCAGGCGATCAGCTCCCGTTGCGAGCGTGTGATCTGAGCAAAGTGGTTGCGCGCTCCGCCGGCACGCCGTGAGTGTGGCTATGCCGCATGAGCTGTTGTGGACAGTTACGGACGCGCTGTTTGGCCCGTTGAAGTAGTTTTCGGGGGGTGACGACGGAGTTGGCACCCTCGCGTCGGTTTGGTAGGACGGTGCGGCGGGATCGATGGTGGCTGGCGCCGCTTCTGACTTCTGTGGGCCTGATCGCTTTTGGGATGTACTCGATTGTGGTTGTGGTGATGGGGTCCGATTATGTCTATTCGGGGGGCGGCGCGCGGTATCTGTCGCCGTTTTACTCTCCTGATTTGGGGGGTTGCATCTGCCGTTCACGTATGCGGGGTTGGTGGTCTGGGTGCCTTTGGGGTTCCGGCTTAGCTGTTACTACTACCGCAAGGCGTACTATCGGGCGTTGTTTCTCGCTCCGCCGGCGTGCGCGGTGGCGGGGCCGCGCGATCGTCGCTATCGTGGTGAGGCGGCGTTCCCGTTTGTGCTGCTGAACGTCCATCGCTATTTTTTCTGGCTGGCGACGATTGTCCTGGGGTTCCTTTGGTATGACGCGGTGCGGGCGTTCTTGTTCCGCGGCGCGGACGGTTCGCTTCATGTTGGTGTTGGTGTCGGGTCGCTGGTGATGCTCGCCAATGTTGTTCTGCTGTCGGTGTTCACGTTTGGTTGCAACTCGCTTCGCCATTTGGTCGGGGGAGGCTTCGACTGTTTTACGTGCTCGGCGGGCGCGCGAGCGCGGCACGGGCTGTGGCGCGGCGTTCGCGTCCTGAATGTCGGGCATATGCAGTGGGCTTGGATCAGCTTGGGTGGCGTCGCGCTTACCGATCTTTACATTCGGCTTGCCTCGGCGGGCGTGTTTCACGATCCGAGGATCTTCTGAATGAATCTCGAGTGGCATCAGTACGACGTGCTCGTGATCGGCGCCGGCGGTGCTGGCCTTCGGGCGGCGATCGCTGCGGCCGAGCAGGGCGCTCGCACGGCGCTGGTTTGCAAGTCGCTGCTCGGTAAGGCGTACACGGCGATGGCGAGGGCGGTATCGCGGCGTTGCTCGTTTTACGTCGCGCCCGACGATAACTGGCGGGTCCATTTTCAGGACACGATGTTCGGGGGCAAGTATCTGAACAATTGGCATATGGCGGAGCTGCACGCCAAGGAGGCTCCCGACCGGGTTCGTGAGTTGGAGCAGTGGGGCGGGGTCTTTGACCGGACTCCGGAGCGGAAGATGGCGCAGCGGGCGTTCGGCGGTCATACCTATCGGCGGCTGGTCCATATCGGCGATCGTACGGGCTTGGAGCTGATCCGGACGCTTCAGGACAAGGCCGTGCACGCGGGAATCGACGTTTTTATGGAGTGCACGATCACGCGGCTGCTGAGGGACGGTGACCGCGTCTGTGGTGGCTTTGGTTACCGGCGCGCGACGGGGGCGCCGTCGCGTTCGCCGCGCCGGCGCTGGTGCTCGCGACCGGTGGCGCGGGCAAGTGCTGGCAGATCACGTCGAACGCCTGGGAGTGCACCGGCGATGGGCACGGGCTTGCCTATCAGGCCGGCGCGGAGCTGATTGATATGGAGTTCGTCCAGTTCCATCCCCACCGGCATGGTGTGGCCGCCGGGCGTCATCGGACTGCTCGTCACCGAGGCGGTCCGCGGCGAGGGGGGGATTCTGCGCAACGCTAGCGGGGAGCGGTTCATGGAGCGCTATGACCCGAAGCGGCTCGAGCTGTCCACGCGCGACGTGGTCGCGCGCGCGATCCACACCGAGGTGAAGGGTTCCGGGGAACGCCGCACGGCGGCGTGTTCCTCGACGTCTCGCACCTGCCGGCCGCGACTGTGCGGGAGCAAACTGCCGAGCATGTATGACCAGTTCATGGAACTCGCCGGGTTGGATATCACCCGCGAGCCGATGGAAGTCGGTCCCACCTGCCACTACTTCATCGGCGGCGTCCGGACTGACGCCGAGACCGGGGCGAGCACGGTCCCGGGGCTGTTCGCCACCGGCGAGTGCTCGGGCGGGATGAAGCCGCCAACCGGCTGGGCGGCAACTCCCTGTCTGACCTGCTGGTGTTCGGAAAGCGCGCTGGCGAGAGTGCGGCGCGACACGCCGCCGATGCGCCCGCGCCGCAGATCGACGACGCCCAGCCCGCGGACGCCGCTGCCGAAATGACGCGCTACCTGTAGGGACCGGGTGACGAAGGTCCTTACCGCTCTTCATGCCGAGCTGCAAGCGACGATGCAGCGGAATGTGGGGATCTTCCGGGATCAGGCAGGGCTGTCCGCGGCGGTTGCCCAGCTGGACGGGCTGGA
>CAWIMZ010000017.1:0-232463 GCA_963837385.1 uncultured Solirubrobacterales bacterium | reverse complement strand
CCCGGGCGAGTTCCACCGGGGGCCAGGCAGGCGATCTGGATCTTAGGCCCGCGGCTGGACCGAACCGTGAACATGTAGTACCTGCCGATCCAGCCAGGCCGGATGATGTCGACGTTGATTCGTGCCCCGACGCGGAAACGGTGGTTCGCAAGAGCAGGCCCGAGATTGATCCTCCCGTGCGTCAGACACCTCTGCCTTCCATGCGGCCCGCAGCGCCTGGTCTTGGTAACGGCCGTGGCGCGCTTGGCGAACGGACAACCCCGGCCGCGGCAGTTTATGAGGACCGTCCCGCCGGGAGACGCCCCGTTGACGACGAGCCCGAGGACCTTTGTGTAAGTGGGCGTGTAGTAGAAGCTCCACTGCATGGTCGATGTGACTGTGCCGAGCACGTGCACGGGCACCGGGACGACGCTCACCGGCTCCGGAGGCGACGTGGAGCCTTTGAAGTTGGCGTCGCCGCCGTAGCGGCCGGTGATGCTGTGAGTCCCGGTTGCCGCGTACGCGACCGTGCAGGTCGCGCCTCCATTCGTCAACGTCTGTCTGAGGCAAGAGGCGATCGGTTGGCCGCCGTCGAAGAACTCGACCGAGCCCGATGGCTCGACCGGACCCGGACGGGTTGGCGGGGGTGTGACGGAGGCCGAGTAGGTCGTACCAGCGCCGGCGTTCACGGTCTGCGAAACGCCGAGTGACGTCGACGTCGAGTCCGGACTGACGGTGACGGTCGCCGTGCCGGTGGAACCGGCTAGGTTCGAGGCGGCGTTCGGTGCGAAGACTGCGGTCAGCTGGTCAGTCGACGTGGATGCAGCAAACGCGGTCTGGCAGGTCGCGGTCGGGCTCGACGGCGTAATGGGTTTGGCCACGCAGCCCGAAATCGGAGCTCCGCGATTCGCGAACGTGATCGTTCCCGACGGCGAGCCCGCGTTGGAGTTGGCCACCGCGAACAGCGTCACGTCCTCGTTCGTGACGGCCGCGGACGGGAACGCTACGAGCGACAGGGTGCTGCCGCCGGCGGTCTGGTTCAGATTGGCGTTGGCACGGACGTTGACGGTGGTATCGGTTGCGCTGATCGTTACCTCACCGGGCGTCGTCGAGCTCTTGATCAGCGCGCTGTACGTGCCGTTGCCGTTGTTTGCCACCTGCAGGACGCTCTCGCCCGGATCGGTGGAGGAGAACACGACCTTGTCCGTCGCAACTGGGTTGCCGTGGGCGTCTGCAATCGTGGCCGTCGCGGTGGTGTACGAGCTCCCGTCGGCGACGATCGACCCGGGCTCGAGGCTGAGGGTAATGTTCTTCGCCGGACCGGGGGTTTGCGTCAGCACGGCCTGTCCCGACGCCGGTGGCTTGACCGACGTGTCGGTCGCTGTGATCGTCGGGGTCCCAGCGGTGCTCGAGCTGGTCAGCGTCGCCGTGTAGGTCCCGTTTGTTGTCTTGACGATCGGGGTGCTGAAGTGGATCCCGGGGTCGCTCGAGGAGAAGGCGACCGTGTGACCGGAGACGCGCTTAGCCCCCTGACTGATGGTCGCAGTCGCGATGCTGGTCGAGGTGCCGTCGGCCACGATGCTGCTGGGCGCGAGCGTCAGCGTGACTTTCTCCGGCGCTGCCGCCGCTTCCGCGCCCGCGGCCAGGAGCCACCAGCTCAGGACCGTCGACAGAAACACCGCGACGATGAAGCACCGGATGCGCGCGTTCGGCGGCAAGCAGCGACGGACATCTCCT
Source organism: uncultured Solirubrobacterales bacterium (assembly GCA_963837385.1). Taxonomy (GTDB): domain Bacteria; phylum Actinomycetota; class Thermoleophilia; order Solirubrobacterales; family Solirubrobacteraceae; genus Palsa-465. The sequence continues at coordinate 230,747 of CAWIMZ010000017.1, read as the reverse complement.
TCTCCGCAATTTCGGATTGGTCGCAAGGCCTCCCCCGATCTGATATGTCGCTAGCCCCCCGCGCCCCGCGAAGTTTAGAGGGCTAGGCAATCCTCAGTTGAGTGCCAACCTGGGCCTGCCGTCGCTCTTTTCGGATCGGTCTCTCCGGCGTATGATCAGCAGCTTCGAGGTGGCGTGAGAATGAGGGCAGCTAGCGTGGAGCAATCTTCCGCGGTCGGTGAGAGTGCCGTCGCCGAGCGCGTTCGGCGCGCGATGGCGGCCACCGAGGACGCCTATCGGCGCGCGGATGAGCGCGGCGATGGCGCTGGCGCGTTCAGCCTTGGCGTGCTGCTCGAGGAGCGCGGCGAGCTGGCAGCCGCCGTCGCCGCATTCCGACGCGCCGATGAGCGCGGCCACGCGGCGGCCGCGTTCAACCTTGGCGTCCGATTGGAGGAGAAGGGCGAGCTGTCCGGCGCCGTAGCCGCCTACCGTCGCGCGGATGTGCGCGGCCATGCTGATGCTGCTTGCAATCTTGGCGTGCTGCTCGAGCAGCAGGGTGATGTGACTGGTGCGATGGAGGCCTACCGTCGCGCGGATGACCACGGGGACCCTCACAGCGCGTTCAATCTCGGCGCGCTGCTCGAAGAGCAGGGTGATCTGGCCGGCGCGGTGGCGGCTTACCGCCAGGCGTACGAGCGGGGCAATCCTGAAGTGGCCGCCAACGCTCGAGCCGCTCTACTGGACTTGCGCGGAGGTCGGTCCGGCGTCGGTCATGACGATCGCCTCGCACGTGACGAGCGCGGAGAAGTTGAAAGCGCCACTGGCGACGCTCATCGGGGTTCGCGCATCCTCGGCCGACGGCGGCTATTGCTCGGAGCGTGCCTTCTGCTCCTCGCGATCGGGGCTGCGTTCGCGGTCGAAGCCACCTCCGCGACTCATACCGCGGGCCCTGACCGGCTCGCGCACTCCCGGGGCGTAAAGCCGGCCTCCGGGAGCGTGGTCGCCTCTACGCCGATCCCGCCGCGCTCAGCGCCGAAGCTCCGGCCCAGATCGTCCATCGCTCCAAAGACGCGCACCGCGAGCGTGCACGCACCGCGGTTGCCAGCGGCCGCGGCTCCAGCCGCCACGCGGGCGGATGTCGCCGTCTCGAACGGTCAGAGCGCTGCCGCCACTGGGGCCAGCGGCGATGCGAGCACTGCATCCACCGGCGGCAATCAGCCCAGCAGTACGGGCGCTCAGACTGAAAGCTCTCGGAGCGGCAGCGGCTCGGGCAGCACTGGCAGCGGCGGCCCCGGCATCGGCAGCGGATCCGCAGGCGCGGGTGGCACTGGTAGCGGAATCCCCAGCGCCGGCACCGGATCCGGCAGCGCGGGCACCGGATCCGGCAGCGCGGGCGGCGGTTCCGGCGGCGCGGGCGGCGGTTCCGGCGGCGCGGGCGGCGGTTCCGGCAGCGCGGGAAGCGGATCCGGCGGCGCGGGCGCCACCAACAGCGGATCCGGCGGCGCGGGCAGCGGATCAGGCACCACGCCGACCACCACGGCGAACGGAACTGGGACAACCAGCGGCGGCGGAGGTTGACGCCTCAAACGCGCGAACGAGTTTCGCCACGGGATGCGGTCGCTGGACGAAGTTCAGGACGGCCTCGAGCGCTTTCGCGCCGGCGCGGGGAGGCACGGGTCCTTCGAACAGCGCCGCTGAAGCTTCGCCCATGCCGCCAGTTGCTCGACGTGCTCGCCGGTCAACCCGATCGAGGGCTCGGTGGCGAGGAGCAGTGTCGCGCCCTCGCGCGCCGTCGCCCAGGAAGCGCAGCGCTCGTCGTGGCAGTCGTCGATCCAGGCGAGCGGCCGTGAGCGCCCCGCGTAGGCGTCGATCGAAGCCAGCTTCCAGTGTGCGTCCGGGCGTCCGGACGCGCGTTCGAAGGTGAGGTAGGGAAGCGGCGCAGGTAAGCCGAGTGCGTGCACCAGATAATCGTTCGCCTTCTCCTCCCATCCGGTGCACCACGCGAGCTCGAACGTGCTCGAGAGCGCGCGCAGGTGGCGCCCGGCGCCGGCCGAGATGAAATGGGCGATCCCGTCGACGAGCTCGAATTGGCCGGGCGGCGGGTACGCGGGATCGAAGCCGAACAGCGAGATCACGCCGTCGACGTCGATGAGGAGCAGAGGGCGGTTCATGGCAAGCGCTCAGCCGATTCTTGGGAGGGTGTCAGACGTGCAACCAATCGAACGTCGCCTCCCCAGCCGAAATCTGCTGTACTAACGGCAGCGGATTCAAGGCAGGCGTCTACTCTGCCGAAGACCCGAGTGAGGCAACGGACCTGCCTCCGGGTTCCGCCCCAGGCTCTCAATGACCCCCTTTATCGGCATTCTGCTCGCGCTCGCCTGCGCTCTGGCGAGCAACGTCGGGTTTCTGTACAAGCACCGCGGCGCGTGCGCAGCGCCGGCGGTCGACATGCGGCGGCCGCTCTATTCGGCCAAGGCGCTGTTCGCCTCGCGGCTGTTCGCGATTGGATTCGCGATCGCCAGTGGTGCGTGGTTGTTCCACGTCGCGGCGATGGCTCTGGCGCCGCTGTCGCTCGTGCAGGCGGTTCTGGCGGGGGGCGTGGTGCTGCTCGCGGTGATGGCCGAGCGCATCTTCGGGATCCAGATCGGGCGCCGGCAATGGATCGGACTCGGGCTGACCGCGGTGGGCTTGATCCTGCTCGGCGTGACCCTCCCCGCAGCCCACGGAGCTCACTCACGCTTCTCGGTGCCCGGCATGATCGCGTTCGAGGGTGGTCTGATCTGCGCCGGCTCGCTGTTGATCATGGGGCCGCGGATCGGCGCGCCGACTCACCATCACGGTTTCATGCTCGGGGCGGCCGCCGGCATCCTGTTCGGAGTCTCCGACGTCGCGATCAAGGCGATCTCCGGGATGATCGGAGCGCATGGCGTGCTCGCGCTCGTTAGCCCGTGGACTTTCGTCACGCTCGTCGCCTCGGTCGCCGCGTTCTACGCTTCGGCAAAGGGGCTTCAGGACGGCGACGCCGTGCCGGTGATCGCCGTGACCGCAACCGCTGCCAACGTCGCCGGAATCGTCGGCGGGATCATCGTGTTCGGCGATCCGTTGTCAGCCAACCCGCTGGCACTGGTCGTCCAGTGCTTCGCATTCGCCTTCGTGCTCGTGGCGGCATGGCTGATGCCCGGCCCAATGCGGGCGGCCCCGTCCGCGGCGTAGCGGTTCGGCGACGAACACCCGGGCGCTGGAGGCGCGCGCCGCCGATCCCGCTTTGTACAGATGGGGTGGCCATTCCATTGGCCACCCCATCTGATCTGTGCCCCCTTCTCGGCCCCCAGTCGGCGGCCCTACTTCCCTGCGTTAGCCCGCTGTTAGGCCGGGCTCTGAACGAGCAGGACGCCTTCACCAGCCCGCATCGGGCCATGCTCGTCGGGAAATAGTCTTCCCGGCGCGCGGGGGAGGCGGTGAGGAACCGGGCCGGACCGGGCCGAGGATCTTTCTCCCCATTGGCCCCGGTCACGCTCTGCTCGCCGCCGGCGATCGCCGCGGCGAGCGCCACGAGCGCGGCCAGGGTGCCGAAGACCCAGGCGCTGACGGCGGCACGCGCCCATGGCGTGGGCTCGCTGACGCGCTAGTCCGCGGCGCTTCCCTCGAGCAGCACCCGGGCGATCTGATCCGGGTCATCGTAGGTCGGCACGTGACCACATCCGTAAAGCGTCACGAGCCGGACACGCGGAATCCTGGCGGCCGCGCGAGCGGCCTGCCGGGGCAGCAGAAGCCGGTCCTTCTCACCCCATCCGATCGTCACCGGCACCTGGGCCCGCTCACCGCCGGTGAAGCGCTCCGAGAAGAGCGCTCGCAAGGTTTCATCAAACCACGGAGCGCTTGCCAGGTCGCGGAGCGCGGCGACCGCCTCGGGAACCGGAATCCGCCCCGGCCTGGCGAGGAACGGGGCGAAAGCCAGGATCCGAGCGAGCTCGGAGGAAAGGAGCCGCTCGGCTCTTGGTGCCGCAAGACGGGCGACCCGGACCGACAGCCAGAGCAAGCCATAGCCATACGGCCGCTCGAGCCCTTCCTGAAAGCCCGCCGGCGACAGCGCCGTGACTGATCGAACCCGCTTCTGCTTGGCCAGCTCGAGCGAGATCCACCCTCCCAGGGAGTTGCCCGCCACGTGGGGATGGTCCAGGCCGAGCTCGTCGAGGAACTCGCCCACGAGGCGAGTCAGCGAGGCGACGCCCGCCGGCGTTCCGGGCGGGGGCACCGGGGAGCCGGCGAATCCCGGGAGATCGAGCGCCACCACCTCGCGCGCGGATGCGAGGCGGTCGATCACCGGCTCCCACATCTGCCAGCGGCTGCCGATGCCGTGGATCAGCACCAGCGGCCGGCCGCTGCCCAGCCGGCGATGGTTGAGCTGCATGATCGAGAATCTATTACAGCTCGATGGACAACCTCGATAGAGTCGTTGATCCGCTGAGGACAACTGAGCTCGATCCTATGGGCCGCTAGCTTTGTACAAAACGGCACACAGAGTTTTTGGCTCAATCAGGAGAGGATATGGCGAGCACGCAGGCCGCACCCAGAACAGACTCCCAGACGCTGCAGGAGCTGGCCAAGCGCCACTTGTGGCTTCACTTCACGCGGATGTCCGCGTACTCGGATGCGGAGATCCCGATCATCGTCCGCGGCGAGGGGTGTTACGTCTACGACGACCACGGAAGCAGGTATCTCGATGGCCTCTCCGCGCTGTTCTGCGTGAACATCGGTCACGGCCGCGCGGACATCGCGCAGGCCGGGGCCGACCAGGCCAAGGAGCTCGGTTTCTTCACGAACTGGTCCTACGCGCATCCGCCGGCGATCGAGCTCGCAGCTCGGGTGGCGTCGCTTGCGCCGGGAGACCTGAACAGGGTGTTCTTCACCAGCGGTGGCAGCGAGGCCGTCGAGTCGGCAATCAAGCTCGCGCGGCAGTACTTCAAGCTAACCGGCAAGCCGAGCAAGACGAAGCTGATCGCACGCGAGGTCGCCTATCATGGGACCACCCTCGGCGCTTTGACTGCGACCGGGATCACGGACCTGCGCCAGCCGTTCGAGCCCCTCACACCGGGCGGATCCCACGTGGCGAACACGAACACCTACCGCCTCGCGCCGGGGATGAGCGACTCGAGCCTCGCGGAGGAGATCGCGGCGCGGATCGAGTTCGAGGGCCCCGACACGGTCGCCGCGGTCATCCTCGAGCCGGTTCAGAACGCCGGCGGCTGCTTCACGCCGCCCGACGGCTACTTCCAGCGGGTCCGCGAGATCTGCGACGAGAACGACGTCCTGATGATCTCCGACGAGGTGATCTGCGCATGGGGACGGCTCGGCGAGTGGTTCGGTGCCGAGCGGTTCGGCTACCAGCCGGACATGATCACGACCGCGAAGGGGTTGACCAGCGGATATGCCCCGATGGGCGCGGTGATCGTCGGCGATCACATCGCGGCGCCGTTCATGGACGGCACCAACAGCTTCATCCACGGCTTCACCTTCGGAGGCCACCCGGTCTGCGCGGCGATTGCGATGGCCAACATCGAGGCGCTGGAGCGAGAGGGCGTGATCGAGAACGTACGCGAGAACGAGTCCGGGTTTCGCGCGATGCTCGAATCGCTCCGCGATCTCCCGATCGTCGGCGACGTCCGGGGCGCCGGCTACTTCCAAGCGATCGAGCTCGTCAAGGACAAGGAAACCAAGGAGTCGTTCTCGGACCGGGAGGCCGAGACACTGTTGCGGGGCTTCCTCTCCGGTGAGCTCTACCGCCGCGGGCTGATCTGCCGGGCGGATGACCGCGGCGACCCCGTGATTCAGCTCTCGCCGCCGCTGATCGCCGGGCCCGAGCAGTTCGAGGAGATCGAAGCGATCCTGCGGCCGGTCCTGAGCGAGGCGGGACAACGAATGCACGTTCACTCGGGGTAATGCTCTCCGTCCGGGATCTGATCAAGGACCTCGATGTCCGGGTGCTCGCGGGCGAGCAAGGCCTGGACCTTCCGGTCCGCTGGGTTCACATCTCGGAGCTGACGGACCCAACGCCATGGCTGTCGGGCGGGGAGCTGCTGCTCACGACCGGGATGCAGCTCGACACCCCCGAGTGTCAGCGGGAGTTCATCTCCAGGCTGTCGGATCATCATCTCGCCGGGCTCGGGTTCGGTACCGGTTTCCTGCACCAGGAGGTGCCCGACCCATTGCTCGAGCTCGCAGCGCAGCGCGACTTCCCCGTGCTCGAGATCCCGTACGAGGTGCCGTTCATCGCGGTCACCGAAGCGGCCTTCACACGCCTGGTCAACGAGCAGTACGCCGTGCTGCGTCGAGCGCTCACGGCGCAGGAGCGCCTCGAGCGAATCGTGCTCTCAGAGCGAGGGCTCGAGGCGCTCGCGGCGGCGCTCGCGGCGCTGATCGGTGCGGCCGTGGTTGTGTTCGGCGCTCGCGGCGAGCCGCTCGTGCAGCGTGCGTTCCGCCGGCCGGTCGACGCTGAGGCCCTCCTCACGCTGCAATCGCAGGTGAGGGACCGGGCCCTGCGGCGCGACGCACGCTCGTTCATGCCCTCGATCGAGGACGGCAGCCGCGGGCTCGCCCTGCCGGTGGCCGCTGACGGCGCCCCGGTCCAGGGGGCCTCGGGGGCGCGGGCGCCCGAGGCATGGCTGGTGGCGGTTAAGGACACGGGTCCGTTGTCAGATTTCGACCGCCTGACGCTCCACCAGGCGGTGACGATCGTCGCCCTCGAGCTGCTGCGCAGTCGCGTCGCTGGCGACACAGAGCGGCGGCTCGCCGGGGATGTGCTCGCCGCCGTCGTGCGCGGTGAGCTCGTCGGCGTCGAGCTCACCCGGCGGCTGGAGCCGTTCGGGCTGGCCGATCGCGTGGCGGCGATCGTCCTCGAGCGGCCGAACAGCGGCCGCGGATCCTCTGCCCCGGCCGAGGAAGCACTGTCGATGGCGCTGCGGGAAGAGGCCACCCCGGGGCTCGTGGCCTCGACGGGCTCGCTGACCTTCGCGCTCGTCACCGGGATGCCCGAGGATGAGCTGTTTGCCCTCGCCGAGCGGGTGGCGGCGCTGCTGCCGGCGCAAATCGGCGAAGCGGTGCCGGTCGGCGTCGGTCGCTCGGTCGCGGGAGCCGATGCTCGCCGTAGCTTCCACGAGGCCCGCTGCGCGCTCGAGGCGCTCGCGCTCGGCGTGTCTCCCTCCGGTGGTAACGGCTCCGGACCGAAGCTCGTGGCGACATACAACGATCTCGGCTCCTTCCAGCTGCTGCTCTCCCTGCAGGACGACGAGGCCCTGAGGCTGTTCTGCGACTCGATCCTCGGTCCGATCGAGAAGAGTGAGGGCCACTACGGGGGCGAGCTGATGCGCTCGCTCGAGGCGTTCATCGAGGAGAACGGGCAGTGGGAACGGGCGGCTCGGCGGCTCTACTGCCACCGCCACACGCTGCGCTACCGGATCAGGCGCGTCGAAGAGCTGACCGGGCGCAATCTCGGCAGCGCCCGTGATCGGATCGAATTTTGGCTGGCCCTGCGGGGCCGGGAGCTTGTGACATGACCAAGGGGTGGTTTTAGCGTGAGAGTTGGTGTTCCAACGGAGATCAAGCCAGACGAGTACCGGGTCGCGTTGACGCCCGCCGGTGTTCGTGAGCTGGTCGATGCCGGGCACGAGGTCTTCGTCCAAAGCGGTGCCGGAGTCGGATCTGCGGTCGAGGACTCGGGCTACCGCGCCCAGGGCGCGACGATCGTGCCCGACGCCGGCGCGCTGTTCGGCGAGGCCGAGCTGATCGTCAAGGTCAAGGAGCCCCAGCCGGCCGAGCTCGAGTTGCTGGAGCCGCGCCACACCCTGTTCACCTATCTGCACCTCGCGGCCAACCCCGCGCTGACCACGGGGCTGATGGAATCCGGGGCGACGTGCATCGCGTACGAGACCGTCGAGGACGGTCGCGGCCGGTTGCCGCTGCTCGCGCCGATGTCCGAGATCGCCGGCAAGATCGCCACGCAGGCCGGCGCGTTCATGCTGGAGAAGCCGCTCGGCGGCCGTGGCATCCTGCTCGGCGGAGTGCCGGGCGTGGCGGCGGCGAACGTGATGGTGATCGGCGGCGGGGTCGTCGGGATGAACGCCGCCTTCATCGCACTCGGGATGGAAGCCACCGTGTACGTGTACGACCGCAGCATCGATCGTCTACGCGAGCTGGACATCGCGTTCGGCGGTCGGGCCGACACCTGCTTCGCGACCATCCTGTCGATCGAGGAGCGGCTGCCCGATATGGACCTCGTGATCGGAGCGGTCCTCGTCCCGGGCGCGCGCGCGCCGCGAATCGTGACCCGCGAGCAGCTCTCGCTGATGAAACTACACGCGGTGCTCGTGGACGTGTCGATCGATCAAGGTGGATGCTTCGAGACCTCGCGACCGACGACCCATTCGGATCCCGTCTACGAGGTCGACGGCATCACCCACTACTGCGTGACGAACATGCCCGGCGCGGTGCCGATCACCTCGACCTACGCGCTCACCAACGCGACGATGCCGTACGTGATCCACCTCGCCTCGGCGGGGGTCGTGCGCGCGACCGACGACGATCCTGGCCTGAAGCTCGGGATCAACGTCGTCGCCGGCCAGGTCACGTATAAGCCGGTCGCGGATGCGGTCGGTGTTCCCCACGTCGCGGTCGACGAGGCGCTGAGGGACGTGGCGCCCGCCGCCGGATGAGGCCGCAGCGGCTCCGAGCGAATGTCGTCGAAAACGAGGGGAGAGGCCCGGCGGTGTCGCGAATCCACGAGGTGTCGTCGTCTCGTGGCGGCGGTGCGCGAGAGCTGGGACGCGACCGGGGCTACGTTGAGCAGCCCACGCCCGGCCGACTGCGCCCGGGGGCGAGGCACGTGATCTGGATCCTTGGCCCGCGCCGAGCCCGCATCGTGAATGCGTAGTACTTCCCGATCCATTCCGGGCGGCTGATCACGACCGTGATCTTCGCTCCCGACGTGCAGACGGTGCTGACCGAAAGCGGGCGCGAGGTCCATGCTCCCAGCGGTCGGACATCTGCGCTTTCCTTTGTGCCCACAGCGCTTGGTTTTCGCGACCGCGGTTGTGTGCTTGGCGAACGGGCAACCTCGGCCGTGGCACTTGACGAGCACGGTCGCGCCGGCGGACGCGCCGTTGACGACGAGTGAGAGGACCTTCGTGTAGGCAGGCGTGTAGTGAGAAGGTCCACTGCATCGTGGAGGTGACGATGCCGAGCACGTGCACAGGCACCGGACGACACTGATGAGTCTGCGCCGATGCGGTAGAGCCAATGAAGTTCGAATCGCCACCGTACCGCGCGTGATGCTGTGCGTGCTGCGCGCCTTGTAAGCGACGCGTGCACGTCGCGCCTCCGTTGACCAACGCCTGCCTGAGACACGCAGCGATCGGTGTTACCGTCATCGAAGAACTCAGCCGAGCCTGAGGCTCGATGGGGCCAGGACGGCTCGCCGGAGGTGTAACCGTGGCGGTGTAGGTTGTACTCTGGCCCACGTCTACCTTAGTCGACACGTCGAGGGAGACGGAGGTCGAGTCAGGCTTGACCGTGAGCGTCGGTGGCGCCCGTAGATGCCGGCGCGGTTGACGCCGAGTCCGGTGTGAACACCGCGGTGAGCTGCTCGGGCGACGTTGAGGCAGCGAATGATGTCTGGCAGGTCGCAGCAGGTTTGACGGCGTGATCCGTTCCCCCATACAGTTGGGCGATTGGTACGGCGCGGTTGTCGAACGTCATCGTTCCCGATGGGGAGCCGGTGGCAGAGCTGACATCCGCGAACAGGGTCACGCTTTCGTTCGTGACGAGTGCTGAGGGGGCGGCCGCAAGCGAGGTGCTGCTGGGACCGCGGCCTGAACCAGCGTCGCCGCACCGGACACGGTGCTCGTCGGTTGCTGTGATGGTTGCCCGACCGACCGTGGTCGAACTTCTGAATCGGGACGCTGTAGGTGCCGTTGCCATGAGCTCTAACCTGCCCGAAGAACTCGACCTGGATCGGTCGACGTGAAGCGGACTGGTCTCCGTTGGGCAAGCGAGATGCCCTTGGGCGTCCGTGACGCGTCGCCGTCGCGGTGGTGGTGGAGGTGCCGTTGGCGATGATCACGGTCGGGTTCAGCTGCACCGTCACGGTCGCGGCCGGACCTGTGGTCTGGGTCAGGGTCGCTGTGTTCCGGCACACGGGTGTCACTGTGCTGTCGGTCGCGGTGATCGTCGCGGGTGCCGACCGTGGTGGAGCTCGTGATCGTGGCGGTGTAGGTGCCGTTGCCAGCGTTGGTCGGGGTGCCGACCTTGTCGCCCTTGTCGCTGGAGGAGAAGGCGACTCCTGTTTCGGCGGTCAGGAGGCGCCCCTGGGCGTCCGTGACGGTCGCCGTCGCGGTGCGTGGTTGAGGTGCCGTTGGCGATGATCGACGGTCGGGTTCAGCGCCACCGTGACCTTCGCAGGGGACCTGTGGTTTGGGTCAGGGTCGCTGTTCCGGACACCGCGCCGTCGGTGGCGGTGATCGTCGGGGTGCCGACCGTGGTGGAGCTCGTGATCGTCGCGGTGTTGCCTGCGCAGCCGTGCGATCTTTTCGCCCGTGTCGCTCGAGGTGAAGCCGACTGTTTCGGTTGGGTAGGGGATGCCCGCGGCGTCCGTGACGGTCGCTGTCGCGGTGCGTGGTTGAGGTGCCGTTGGCGATGATCGAGGTCGGGTTCAGCGCCAGCGTGACCTTCGCAGGGGACCTGTGGTTTGGCTCAGGGTCGCGGTTCCGCATCAGGGGTGTCACGGAGTGTCGGTCGCGGTGATCGTCGCGGTTCCGACGGTGGTGGAGCTCGTGATCGTCGCGGTAGTTCCGTGGTCATGGTCTTCTCGGTGCCGATCGTCTCCCCTGCGCTACCGGCGAAGACGATGATTTGCCCGGTGACACCAGGGCGGCACCGAGTTGTCGTCCACGGTCGCCGTGGCGGTCGTCGTGGATTTGCCGTCGGCCACGATGCTGCTCGGCGAGAGCGACACGGTGATCGTCGTCGCCGGCCCAGCCGCCTCCGCCGTCCCTGCCAGGAGCCACCAGCTCACCGTCCGTCGAGAGAAGGACCAACCAGATCAAGCAACGCGAGAGGTGCCTTATGCATCGAAGCAACGCTGAGGCAGTCGCCTCTAAACAATGCCCAATCCGTGCCATCATGCCCCCTTACAGCGCCCACAACTTGACGATCTTCACATCGTACCTCTCTCGGCGTATGATTTGGGGAGGGTTTGCAAGTGAATAGGAGCTAGCGTGGGGGTTGGTTCGGCGGTCTGCGAGAGTCTCGCCGGCGCGACGCGGGAGTCATTTCGAGGGGCAGCTCGGCGTGCCGCTCGAGGCGGAATCCGACATGGCGCGACCTGACGGAGCCCATCGCACGGAGGAGCGCGGCGACCCCAGCGGCCTGTTGGAGCAGGGCGAGCAACGTCGCGACTTGGCCGACGAGGCGGCGGCCTACAGTCGCGAAAATCAGCGCGGTGATCCCGCGGCGGCGTTCAACCTCGGGGTGCTGCTCGAAAAACAGGGTCAGCGAGCAGCCGCCGAGGTGGCTTACCGTCGGGCCGATGAAAGCGGGCATGCCGCCGCCGCCTGCAATCTCGGCGTGTTGCTTGAAGAGCGGGACGAGCGGGCAGCCTCCGAGGCGGCCTACCGTCGCGCCGATGGGCGCGGCGATGCGAACGGCGCGTTCAATCTTGGCGCGCTGCTCGAACAGCGCGGGGAGCTGGTCGCTGCCGAGGCGGCCTACCGTCGCTCAGACAGACGAGGCCATGCCGCCGCCGCCTCCAACCTCGGCGTGTTGCTCGCCGAAAAGGGTGACATCGCCCGCGCGGAGGCCGCCTTCCAGCGCGCCGATCGACGCGGCTACCCCGCCGCCACGTTCAACCTCGCCGCACTGCTCAAAGAGAAGCGTGACGCCGCCGACGCCGAGGCGGCGCGCCGACCTCTACGTCAACTCGCCGAGGCCTGCCGGGCCGAAGCGGCCGGCCCCGCCGTCGCGGCCGGCCCCGCCGTCGCGGCCGGCCTGGCCGAAGCGGCCGGCCCCGCCGTCATCGAGTTCCACGAAAGCCTCCATACCCCCAATGAGGGCCGCGCCGGAGCTGCGCTCGACGACGTAGCCGCTCCCCTTGACGGCGGTGCTCGTGGCGATACAGCTGCGCACTACGACGTAGCCGCTCCCCTTGACTGGGGCGCTCGCCTTGACGGAGTCGCTCGTGACACCGGAGCTGCTCGCCTAGACGGAGGTGCTCGCCATCATGTGGGCGTACGGGCACGCAAGCGGTGGCTGCTCGCCGTGGGGCTTTCGATCATCGGGTTGTGCGTTGCGCTCGCGGCCGAGTGGCGACCAGACCGCCCAGCTCGAGCCCGGTCCCGTCAGCGCGCGCGGCCGGCGTGAACCACGGCGCGGCCGACGCGTCGGCGCGGCAGTGATTCGGCCGGTCGTGACCAGCAAGCCCGAGCCAAAACGGCTGAGCGCGGTGCACACAGCGGCTCCCGCGCACAAGGCCCATGCTGCTGCGTCTGTGGCCGCAACCGCGACTCCGTCGGCGTCCCCAGCCTGCGTGGCTCCCGTCGTCGCGCAGACAGGGTCCGGAGCCTCCGGCAGCCGTAGTGCTGGTTCGGACGCCGGCAACAGCGGCGGGGGCGCGACGAACAGCACACGCAGCGGGACACCCGGGGGCAGCGGAACCGGCAGCAGCGAGAGCGCCGGTGGCGGCTCGGGTGGCCGGTCCAGCAGCACCGGCAGCACGGGCCGCGGATACAGCAGCACGGCAGCACCCGTGGCGGGTACAGCGGCGCCAGCAGCACGGGCGGCGGCTCCGGCGGCAGATCCAGCAGCACGGGCAGCTCAGGTGGCGGTCGGGCGGCGGCGGCAGCAGTTCGAGCAGCACCGGCAGCGGCTCAAGCAGCGGCACAGGCGCCACCACCGCCGGCGTACCGGGACGACCGGCGCACAGGGACGCCGCCGGCGGCGGCTTACAGGTCAGATCGCGGCCAAGTGCCTGAACCTCAGGCTGGCGAATGTGATGCCCGAATACTGGCGGGCCCTTTCGGCTGTTCTCAAGGTCAAGCTTGTTACGCGTGCCTTCGCGTCGGCCAGGCGGCGCTCTCCAGTCGCGCCCGCTCCACCATGGCGGCGCGCTTCGCTCGGGCGTGAGGAGCTCGCGTGCCTTCGCCACCTCGGTTGGTGTCATCTGCGCCACCAGCGCCCTGGCGTCACGCCGCGCGGCGGCCGCGGCCTCGATGCGGGCCGCGCGCAGCGCGATCCGGTACGCGATCGTGAGCGCCCGACCCCGTGCGGCCTGGACCGTGTCACCAGACGCGCATGCCCGCGCTCGACAACGGCAGGCTGCGTGACCGTCAGGGCTCCGAAAGCGCGGCCGCTCGACGATCCTCCCCGTGAGAGTCCCGACCACGAGCCGCCCGCGCACCTCGACTCGCTCGGTGACCGTGACCGGCAGCTGCGTCCGGATGTGGGCGACCGCCCGCGCTCGAGCGGTCCGCTCAGCGCTCGCTTGGGCGGTTTCGCAGGCCCGGGCCGGTGTCGAGCCGGTTGCGCGAGGCGGACCACCGAGGCGTATCGGGTCATGCCCGATCAACGCGTACGCCACCGCGAGCGAGGCCAGCATCGTGATCAGCAGGAACCCGAACCGGGCGTCGGAGGCGCATGCCCCACATCTTCCCAATCAGCGATGTTCCCGAGTCAGCCCGGCGGCCGGGTTTGACGCCGCAGTCGCAGCCGGTCCGGGGAGGCGCCCCTGCTACCCTTCCGCGTCGCATGCCGACCACGAGCCAATTGGTCCGAAAGGGCCGCACGCCACCGAAGAAGAAGCTTGCCACTCCGGGCCTGAAGTCCGGCAAGGGCCGCAAGAAGAAGGTTGCCGCACCCCAGCGACGCGGCGTCTGCACGCGCGTCTACACGACGACGCCCAAGAAGCCGAACTCGGCGCTGCGCAAGGTCGCGCGTGTGCGGCTCACCAACGGGATGGAGGTCGGCGCCTACATCCCGGGCGAGGGCCACAATCTGCAGGAGCACTCGGTCGTGCTCGTTCGCGGCGGCCGCGTCAAGGACCTCCCTGGGTTCCGCTACAAGGTGATCCGCGGCACGCTCGACGCCGCCGGTGTCGGCGACCGCAAGAAGGCCCGTTCGCAATACGGCGTGAAGGCGCGCTAGGAATCGATGCCGCGCCGCGCAGCCGCCCAGATACGGACGATCGAGCCCGACGCCGTTCATCGCAACCGGCTCGTCCAGCAGGTCATCAACAAGGTGATGCTCGACGGTAAGAAGTCGGTGGCCGAGGGAATCGTCTACGACGCGCTGGCAATCCTCGCCGAGCGCAGCGGCAAGAGCCCGGTCGAGCAGCTCGAGGCCGGGGTCAAGGCCCTGACGCCGGTGCTCGAGGTGAAGTCTCGCCGCGTCGGTGGGGCCACCTACCAGGTCCCGGTCGAAGTGCCGGCGCGCCGCGCCCGCACCCTCGCCGTCCGCTGGCTCGTCGGGTTCGCCCGCGCGCGCCGCGAGAAGACGATGGCCCAGCGCCTCGCCCACGAGCTGCTCGACGCCCAGCAGCAGCAGGGCGCCGCGTTCAAGCGCAAGGACGACGTGTACCGGATGGCGCAGGCGAACAAGGCGTTCGCGCACTACCGCTGGTAGCGGCACCCGGTCGGCCTCTCGGCACCCTCCTGACGGCTGCAAACCTGCGCCATGCTGCGTCCTCGCCGCGGACGTAGCGCTGCTACGACCGCGGCTGCGTCCTTGCCTGGCTTGGTTTTCGCTCGTCAGGCGGGCACCGATTTGCCGCCGGGCAGCCGCTCCCAGCGGACCGCTGGTAGACGCACTCGCCGAGAACCTAGACCGCGAGGGCTGCCCACCACACGGGACCGGGGGCTGCGGCGGGACAACCCTCGCGTTTTGTAAATGTAACGAGGACGTGAGGTTGACCTGGCAGGTCGAATGGCCGATTGTCAGGATGCCGACATCGCGTCGCTCACTGGAGTCCGCCGGTGCCCTCCGCGGCCGTGGACGTGTCCCGGCGGCCGAGCAGCAGAAGCCCGCACACGCTGGTGATCAGCAGCACGACGGCTCCGAGCGTCTCGAGGTACAGCCCGACGCCGGGCGTCGCGCTCGCCGCCAGGTAGCTTCCGGTGCTCGAGCGAATCACTCCGCTCGCCTCGGCGTCCGGGAGATCGCCGAGCAGCGCGATCAGGAGCGCGATCAGGCCCAAGAGGCCGATCGCGAGCACCGCGGACCGGCTCTCCTCCCGCCAGGCGAGGAACGCCAGCGCCGCTCCCAGGAGCGCGAGCGGAACGAGCGCGTAGGACTGGTGCGACCCGGTGCCGACGCTCTTCCCGGGGGTAAGACCGGCCGCGGCGCTGACCGTGAACAGCGGTGTGAACTCGGCTCCGATCAGCAGTGCGCCCCCGAGCAACCCGCCGGCCAGAATCGCCCCGCGAGCCGGGGAACGGACGCCCTCAACAGTGGTGAATCGGGCGGGGAAAACGCTACCGGGCGTGATGGACCCTCTGCTATATTCGAACTCTGCCTCGGGCGGCGCGGCGCTTCCGTACGCGTGCGCCCGAGCGCGGACTATTCAAGCAATGGAGACGCCTACCTACTGAACATCTGCCCCGTCCCGACTGGTGCGTCGTGAACGGGCCCGCTGGGCCCTTTTTCATGTCCGCAACCGGTCAGCGGGAACTCTGGAACCGAAGATGCCTCGCAAGTTCACCCTGGATCACACTCGCAATATCGGAATCATGGCTCACATCGACGCCGGCAAGACGACGACGACTGAGCGCATCCTTTATTACACCGGGCGGACCTACAAGATGGGGGAGGTTCACGAGGGCGCGGCCGTGATGGACTGGATGGAGCAGGAGCAGGAGCGGGGGATCACGATCACCTCTGCGGCCACCACCTGCGAGTGGCACGGCCACCGGATCAACATCATCGACACTCCCGGCCACGTCGACTTCACGGTCGAGGTGGAGCGCTCGCTGCGCGTCCTCGATGGCGCGATCGCGCTGTTCGACTCGGTCGCCGGCGTGGAGCCGCAGTCGGAGACCGTCTGGCGCCAGGCCGACAAGTATCGCGTCCCCCGGATCGCCTACATCAACAAGATGGACCGGATCGGGGCCGACTTCGAGCGCGGCGTGGAGACGATGGTCGATCGCCTCGGCGCGCACCCGGTGCCGATCCAGCTGCCGATCGGCGCCGAGTCCGCGTTCGTCGGAATCATCGACCTGGTCGCGGGCAAGGCGATCATCTACAAGGACGAGCTCGGCAAGGAGCAGGAGCTCGTCGAGATTCCGGCCGAGTACGCCGATCGGGCTGCGGCCGCCCGCGAGCACCTGCTCGAGGAGAGCTCCAAGTACGACGACGAACTGCTCGAGATGATCCTCGAGGACCAGGAGATCCCCGTCGAGCGGCTGAAGGCGGCGATTCGCAAGGCGACGCTCGCGATCAAGCTCACCCCGGTCCTGTGCGGCTCCAGCTTCAAGAACAAGGGCGTCCAGCCGTTGCTCGACGCGGTCATCGACTACCTGCCGAGCCCGCTCGACGTCCCTCCGGTCGAGGGAATCGAGCCGACCAAGGCCTCTGAGAACGGCGGCGGGCACCCGGCGGCGCGCCGCGCCTCCGACGATGAGCCGTTCGCGGCACTCGTTCACAAGATCATGGCCGACCCGTATGTCGGCAAGCTCACCTACTTCCGCGTCTACTCCGGACGCCTCGACGCCGGCTCGCGCGTGCTGAACGTCAACACCGGCCGCACCGAGCGGATCGGCCGCATTCTGATCATGCACGCCAACGATCGCGAAGAGGCCAAGGAGGTCTACGCCGGCGACATCGCCGCGGCGGTCGGGATCAAGCAGGTCGCCACCGGCGACACGCTGGCAGCGCCCGACAAGCCGATCAAGCTCGAGACGATCGTGTTCCCCGAGCCGGTGATCAAGGTCGCGATCGAGCCGAAGACCAAGGCCGACCAGGAGAGGATGTCGACCGCGCTCGGGCGGCTGGCCGAGGAGGACCCCACCTTCCAGGTCCGTACCAACGAGGAGACCGGCCAGACCGAGATCTCCGGGATGGGCGAATTGCACCTCGAGGTGCTGGTCGACCGGATGATGAGGGAATTCAAGGTCGAGGCCAACGTGGGCCGTCCACAGGTCTCCTACCGCGAGACGATCCGCGGCCACGCCGAGCACGTTGAGGGGCGCTTCGTGCGCCAGACCGGCGGCTCGGGTCAGTACGGGATCGTCTACATCGACGTCGAGCCGGCGCCCGGCGAGGGCTTCGACTTCGTCAACAAGGTCAAGGGCGGCTCCGTGCCGACGGAGTTCATCCCGGCCGTCGAGAAGGGCGTCGAGGATGCGATGGACAACGGGCCGCGCGCCGGCTACCCGCTGGTGGACGTCCGGGTAACGCTGACCGATGGCAAGTACCACGACACCGACTCCTCGGAGATCGCCTTCCGAGTCGCCGGCAGCCTGGCGCTGAAGGCCGCGATCCAGCGCGCCAAGCCGGTCCTGCTCGAGCCGATCTTCGCGGTCGAGGTCGTGACCCCCGAGGAGTTCATGGGGGACGTGATCGGCGACCTGAACCGTCGCCGCGGCCACGTCCAAGGCATGGAGCAGCGCGGCAACGCGCAGGTCATCAGCGCAAGCGTGCCGCTCGCCGAGATGTTCGGGTACGCGACCGACGTGCGATCGAACACGCAGGGCCGAGCGACGTACACGATGCAATTCGACCGCTACGAGGAAGTGCCGGCCAACATTGCCGAGAAGGTCGTCGGCGAATTGCAGCCCGCTTAGCAGTGCCCGGCAGGCAGGCCGGAATCCGGTGCGTTCAGCGGGACGCACCGGCGCAGAGAAGTTTATATCCTGAATAGGTTCGTCCAAAGACGAACG
This sequence comes from uncultured Solirubrobacterales bacterium, assembly GCA_963837385.1. GTDB lineage: Bacteria > Actinomycetota > Thermoleophilia > Solirubrobacterales > Solirubrobacteraceae > Palsa-465. Next base: position 212,853 of record CAWIMZ010000017.1, on the reverse strand, counting down.
CCACCCATCAAGTCAAGGAGCAACACCAAAGTGGCGAAAGCCAAGTTTGAGCGCGACAAGCCCCATGTCAACGTCGGCACCATCGGTCACATCGACCATGGCAAGACCACGCTGACCGCCGCGATCACCAAGGTGCTGAACGAGAAGTACGGCGGCACCCAGGTGCGGTCGTTCGAATCGATCGACAACGCTCCTGAGGAAAAGGCGCGCGGCATCACGATCGCGACCTCACACGTCGAATACCAAACCCCGAACCGGCATTACGCCCACGTGGACTGCCCCGGGCATGCCGATTACGTCAAGAACATGATCACCGGCGCTGCGCAGATGGATGGTGCGATCCTGGTGGTGTCCGCCGCTGACGGCGCGATGCCGCAGACCCGCGAGCACATTCTGCTCGCTCGTCAGGTGGGCGTTCCATACATCGTTGTGTTCCTCAACAAGGTCGACATGGTCGACGACCCCGAGCTGCTCGAGCTGGTCGAGGTCGAGATCCGCGACTTGCTCTCGGAGTACGAGTTTCCAGGTGATGACATTCCGTTCGTCGCCGGCTCGGCGCTGAAGGCGCTCGAGGGCGATGAGGAGTCCGAGGCCAAGATCCTCGAGCTCGCGGAGGCGCTGGACACCTACATCCCCGAGCCGGTACGCGATCTGGACAAGCCGTTCCTGATGCCGGTCGAAGATGTCTTCTCGATCACCGGCCGCGGCACGGTCGCGACCGGCCGGATCGAGCAGGGGATCATCAAGACCGGCGAGACCGTCGAGATCGTGGGCATCAAGGCCACGACCACGACCGTCGTGACGGGCGTCGAGATGTTCAACAAGATCCTCGACGAGGGCCGTGCCGGTGACAACGTCGGTTGCCTGCTGCGCGGCGTCAAGCGCGAGGAGATCGAGCGTGGCCAGGTGCTGTGCAAGCCCGGTTCAATCACTCCGCACACCAAGTTCAAGGCCGAGGTGTATGTCCTGAAGAAGGAAGAGGGTGGTCGTCACACCCCGTTCTTCACGGGTTACCGGCCGCAGTTCTACTTCCGCACGACCGACGTCACCGGCGTGGCCAGGCTGCCCGAGGGCACCGAGATGGTCATGCCGGGTGACAACGTCCAGATGGAGATCGAGCTGATCCAGCCGATCGCCATGGACCAGGGTCTGCGGTTCGCGATCCGCGAGGGCGGCCGCACGGTCGGCTCGGGGGTCGTCACCGAAGTCGTTCAGTAGTTATAGGGCGGCGTGGCCCTTCGGGCCCGCCGCCTTTGTTTTTGAAGATACGACCTTTAGGGCGGGCCCCGAGCCCGGGGCTCGCCCTCAACACTGAGAAGAGACAGAAAGCCGTAAGCCAAGTTCCGTGGCCACTATCGCCCAAAACAAGATCCGCATTCGCCTGAAGTCCTATGACCACACGGCGATCGAGACGGCGGCAAAGGAGATCGTCGAGACGGCGACGCGCACCGGCGCGACCGTCTCCGGTCCCGTGCCGTTGCCGACGGAGAAGAACGTCTATTGCGTGATCCGCTCACCGTTCAAGGACAAGGACTCGCGTGAGCACTTCGAGATCCGCACCCACAAGCGACTGATCGATATCCACCAGCCGACGCCCAAGACGGTCGACTCGCTCCAGCGCCTCGACCATCTACCGGCCGGTGTGGACATCGAGATTCGCCTGGCCTCGTAGTTGCCATGGCAGCGATCCTCGCCAAGAAGCTCGGCATGACACAGCGATTCCTCGATGACGGCCGTGTCGAGCGCGTTACCGTGCTCGAGGCCGGGCCCTGTCCGGTGACCGGGATCCGCACGCTCGAGCGCGACGGCTACGAGGCCGTCCAGCTCGCGTTCGGCGCCTGCAAGGAGAAGTCGTTGACGAAAGGCGAGCTCGGCCACCTGAAGAAGGCCGACGCCTCCGCGCATCGCCATCTGGTCGAGTTCCGAGACGAGGCCGGCGAGTTGCTGGTCGGGGAGACCGTGAGGGTCGATGCGTTCTCTGCCGGTGACCGCGTGAAGGTCTCCGGGGTATCGAAGGGCAAGGGCTTCCAGGGCACGATCAAGCGCCACAACTTCAAGAGCGGCCCGAAGTCACACGGCTCGCACAACGTCCGCGCACCGGGCTCGATCGGCGCCTCGGCGACACCGTCGCGGGTGTTCAAGGGTCTACGTGGCGCCGGCCGGATGGGCGGCGGCCGGGTGACCCAGCGCGGGCTGACCGTGGTCGAGGTGCTCGCGCCGCAGAATCTGCTGATGCTGCGCGGCGCCGTTCCCGGGCCGCGCGGCGGCACCGTGGAGGTCCGCACCGATGCCTAGAAGCGCGATGATCATCGGCGGCGGCACCGTGACGCTCGACGAAGCCGCGTTCGAGGCGCGCTTCAACATGCCGCTCGTGCACGAGACCGTGCGCGCCGAACTCAACGCGCGCCGGCGGGGCACCGCCTCGACCAAGACGCGCGGCGAGGTGTCGGGCGGCGGCGCCAAGCCGTGGCGCCAGAAGGGAACCGGCCGAGCGCGCGCGGGCTCGTCCCGCTCGCCCCTGTGGACAGGCGGTGGCACGACTTTCGGCCCTGCGCCCCGGCACTACACGGTCAAGGTCAATCGCAAGGCGCGCCGGGCGGCGCTGCGCAGCGCGCTCTCGATGCACGCCGAGCGCGAGTCGCTGGCGGTGTTCGATGCGTCGGTGATCGATCAGCCGGCGACGAAGCGAGCCGCGGAGCTGCTCTCCGAATGGGTCCGGCCGGTTCCCGATGGGCCCGCGCTCGTGCTGCTGAGCGAATCCGAAGCGGCCGCCGGAAAGTCGTTTCGCAACCTCGCCCGGGTCGACGTGATGCCGGTGAGCGATGCGGGAGTCGCCGACATCGTCGGCGCCGCCTCGCTGCTGGTGTCAGAGGCGGCGCTGCCCGAGCTGGTCGCGCGCGCGAGGGGATCGGCAGACGGGGAGGCGGCCTGATGGACGTCAGCCAGGTGATCATCCGCCCCGTCGTCTCCGAGAAGACCTACGTGCTCGCCGAGGCGGGCAAGTACACCTTCCGCGTCAACGATCGGGCGCACAAGACGCAGATCCGCCAGGCGATCGAGCAACTGTTCGATGTCAAGGTGGTCGAGATCCGCACCGCCTGGGTCAAGAGCAAGCCCAAGCGACGCGGATACACCTACGGCAACACGCGCAAATGGAAGAAGGCGATCGTCCAGGTTCGCTCCGGCGACACGATCCCGATCTTCGGCACGGCGCTGGAGGGGAGCGAGTAATGCCGATTCGCAAGCCGAAGCCGACCAGCCCCGGGCGGCGGTTCAGCACATATCCCGACTTTGCCGAGATCACCCGCGGCCAGCCGGAGAAGTCCCTCACCGAGGGCCTCAAGAAATCCGGAGGGCGCAACGCCCACGGCCGCAAGACCTCGCGGCACCGCGGCGGCGGCGCCAAGCGGCTGTATCGCAAGATCGACTTCAAGCGGCGCAAGGACGGTGTGCCCGCGAAGGTCGCCGAGATCGAATACGACCCGAACCGCTCCTCGTACATCGCGCTGCTGCACTACGCCGACGGCGAGAAGCGCTACATCCTCGCGCCGCAGCGGCTGCGTGTCGGGGCGACCGTCGAGTCCGGTCCGGGCGCCGACATTCGCGTCGGCAACAGCCTGCCGCTTGCGAACATGCCCCCCGGCACCGTCGTGCACAACGTCGAGTTGACCCCCGGTCGCGGCGGGCAACTCGGGCGGGCCGCGGGGACCGGGATCCAGCTGCTCGCCAAGGACGGCGATTACGTCACCCTGCGTCTCCCCTCGGGCGAGATGCGGATGGTTCGCGCCGAATGCCGGGCGACCGTCGGCACGATTGGCAACAGCGATCATCAGAACGTCAAGGTCGGAAAGGCCGGACGCAAGCGCCACATGGGCGTACGCCCGCAGACGCGCGGAACCGCGATGAACCCGGTCGACCATCCGCACGGGGGTGGTGAAGGCTCGACCACGGCCGGCCGTCATCCCGTCACCCCCTGGGGCGTGCCGACGCTGGGTTATCGGACCCGCAAGAAGCGCAAGGTCTCCGACCGCTACATCGTCCGCGGACGGAGAAGAGGGAAGAAGCGATGAGCCGATCGAGCAAGAAAGGGCCGTTCGTCGATGAGCGCCTGATGGTGCGCATCGAGGCGATGAACTCAGCGGGCGAGCGGCGGATGCTCAAGACCTGGTCACGAACCTCCACGATCTTCCCCGAGATGGTCGGTCACACGATCGCGGTTCACGACGGCCGCAAGCACGTGCCGGTGTTCATCTCGGAGTCGATGGTCGGGCACAAGCTCGGTGAGTTCGCCCCGACGCGGCTCTATCGCGGGCACGCGAACACGGGGAGGCGGCGATGAGCGACGAGACGCCTGAGATCGAGCCGGAGCGTCGTCGGCGTCGTCGACGTCGCGGTCGCGCTGACGCCTCGGAGGCCGACGTGACCCGCGAGGTTGAACCTACGTCTGAGGACATCGAGGCGGAGGAAGCCGCCTCCGACGTGATGCTCGAGGCTGATGAGGAAGCGGAGGACCCAGAGGCTGAGCACGAGGGCGAGGAGGAGGAGGAGGAGCCGGAGGCCGAGGAGGAGCCGGAGGCCGAGGAGGAGCCGGAGGCCGAGGAGGAGCCGGAGGCCGAGGAGGCGGAGGGGCCCGCCGGCCGCCGGCGCCGTCGCGGTGGCGGCGCCTCCGGGGCGCCGGCCGCGCCCGCGAGGCCTGCCCCCACGCGGAGGCGGCGCTCGCAACGCGATCCCAGCCTGCCGCCGCCGGTCGTCCGCGCGCAGGCGAAGTATGTGCGTTCCTCGGCGCGCAAGGCGCGACTCGTGTGTGACCACATTCGGGGCAAGAGCGTTGAGGAGGCACGAGCTATCCTGGCCCACACGCCCCGGGCGATCGCGCGCGATTGGAGCAAGCTGCTCGAGTCGGCAGTCGCGAACGCCGAGCACAACCACGAGCTCGTGGGCGAGGACCTCTACGTGAAGACCGTCCACGCTGACGAGGGTCCGACGATCAAGCGGTTCCGGCCGCGCGCGATGGGACGCGCGACGAAGATCCGCAAGCGCACGAGCCACCTGACGATCTTGCTTACGCCGAAGGATTAGAGAAAACGTATGGGACAAAAAGTCCATCCCGAATCGATGCGCGTCGGTTACATCCACGACTGGAAGTCGAACTGGTTCAACGAGCGCGCGTTCGCCGACTACTTGGAAGAAGACCTCCAGATCCGTAGCCACATCCTCGGGCGCCTGTCGCATGCCGGCTTGTCGGACATCACGATCCGCAAGAACGCGACCGAGGTCGAGGTCAACATCAACACCGCGCGACCCGGCATCGTGATCGGAAAATCGGGGTCCGAGGTCGACCAGCTGCGCCGCGACCTGCACCGCATCACGGGCAAGCAGGTCAAGGTCAACATCCTCGAGATCAAGCGCCCCGAGCTCGACGCCAGGCTGGTTGCGCAGTCGATTGCCGAGCAGCTGCAGAATCGGGTTGCCTTCCGTCGCGCGATGAAGCGTGCGCTGACGAGCGCGATGCGCTCCGGCGCTAAGGGGGTCAAGGTTCAGGTCTCAGGCCGTCTCGGAGGCGCCGAGATGGCCCGCACCGAGGGCTATTCGGACGGGCGCGTGCCGCTGCACACGCTGCGGGCCGACATCGACTACGGCTTCCACGAGGCTCGCACCACGTTCGGGCGGATCGGCGTCAAGTGCTGGATCAACAAGGGCGAGATCATGCCCGAGGGTTACACAGGCACTGACCTGACGATCATGGACGAGCCCCCGCCACAAGCCCCGGAGCGCGGTGGGCGTGATGGTCGCGGCGGGCGCGACGGCCGTGGCCGGGGCGGCTCGGGCGGCGGTCCAGGTGGCCGTGGCGGATCGGGCGGTGGTCCCGGCGGCCGCGGTGGCCCAGGCGGCCGCGGCCGTGGTGGTTCCGGCGGATCCGGCGGACGCGGCGGTGGCCCGGGTGGACGCGGCGGTGGCCCGGCTCCCGTGGGCGCAGCGGCGGCCCCGGCGGTCCCGGTGGGCGTAGCGGCGGCCCGGGTGGCCCCGGCGGTGGCGGCGGTGGTGGCGGCGGACGCGGCGGTGGCGGCGGTGGTCCCGGCGGACGCGGCGGCGGCGGCGGTGGACGCGGCGGCTCCGGCGGAGGCCGCGGCCCACGCGGCGGCGGTGGCGGCCAGGGTGGAGGAGGCGCTCCCGGAGGTGGAGCTGGCTGATGCTGTCTCCCAAGCGCGTAAAGCACCGCAAGGTGCATCGTGGTCGCCGGGCGGGGCTTTCCCGCGGACAGGTGAAAGTTCAGTTCGGCGAGTACGGGCTGAAGGCCCTCGACGCCGGTTGGCTCACCAACCGGCAAATCGAGGCCGCCCGCATCGCGATGACCCGCAAGATCAAGCGCGGCGGCAAGGTTTGGATCAATGTCTACCCGGACAAGTCGTTCACGAAGAAGCCCGCCGAGACCCGGATGGGCTCCGGCAAGGGCTCGCCTGAGGGCTGGGTGGCGGTCGTCAAGCCCGGTCGGGTGATGTTCGAGCTGGCGGGCGTGCCGGAGCCGCTGGCGCGCGAGGCGATGCGCCTGGCCGGGCACAAGCTGCCGGTGCGGACCAAGTTCGTTTCGCGGGAGGAAGGATGAAAGCCGTGGAACTGCGCGATCTGAGCGACGCCGAGCTCCAGGAGCACCTGCGCACGGCTCGCCGGGAGCTGTTCGGTCTGCGCTTCCAGCACGCGACCGGCGAGCTCGACAACACCGCCGGCCTCGGGCGTGCCAAGCGCGAGGTGGCGAGGGCACTGACAGTTGCCGTGGAACGAGGACTCGAGTAATGGCTGAGCAAGAGACGAACGACAACACGCAGCAGACGCCGGTGGTCGAGACCGAGGCCGCGGCCCACGCCGTGCCCGAGCCCGCCGTCCCCGCCGAGGTACTGACGCCCAAGCAGCGAAAGCAGCGCGCGCGCACCGCGAAGGCGGCGAAGATTCCGGTGCGCCAGACCCGAACTCCTGAGGAGCGCCAGGCTGAGCGGGAGGCGCAGCGCAAGCGCAAGGCGCACGAGCGCCGCACGCAGCGCCAGCAAGCGCGCGCCAAGGCACGCGCGGCCAGCGGTGGCCCGGCGGTCGCGACTGCCCCGCGCGAGCACGAGCCCGGCGCTCAGAAGACTCGCCAAGGCATCGTCGTCTCGGATCGCGCCGACAAGACGATCACCGTGCGGATCGACATCGCGAGGCGCCATCGTCGCTACTCGAAGATCGTCCGCATCTCGCGAACGCTGCACGCCCACGATGAGCACAACGACGCCCACACCGGCGACACCGTCATCGTGCGCGAGAGCCGGCCACTGTCACGGAGCAAGCGCTGGCGCCTGGTTGAAGTGGTGGAGCGTGCAAAATGATCCAAAACGAAACCCGCCTGCGCGTCGCCGACAACAGCGGCGCGCGCGAGATCCTCGTGATCCGCGTCAAGGGTGGTCACCGCCGCCGCTATGCCGGCGTCGGCGATGTGATCACGGCGACGGTCAAGCAGGCAAGTCCGCAGGGATCGGTCAGGAAGGGCGAGGTCGTCACGGCCGTCGTGGTACGCACGAAGAAGTCCTACGGTCGCGAGGACGGGACCTACATCGCCTTCGACGAGAACGCCGCGGTCTTGATCGACAATCAGAACAATCCTCGGGGAACGCGTATCTTCGGACCGGTGGCACGCGAGCTGCGCGAACGCAACTTCATGAAGATCGTCTCCCTCGCTCCGGAGGTGCTGTGATGGCGCGGGTCAAGGCAGGCGATGAAGTGATCGTGGTCGGCGGCAAGGATCGTGGCAAGCGCGGCAAGGTGCTCCGCGTGGAGCCCAAGCACAACCGGCTGTTCGTCGAGGGCCTGAACATCGTCAAGCGCCATCAGAAGCCCCAGCAGGTCGCCGGCGCCCAGCGCGCCGAGCAGGTCGGCGGCGTGATCGAGAAGGAAGGCCCGATCCACATCTCCAACGTGATGCTCGCCGACCCCAAGGACGGCAAGCCGACCCGGGTCGGCATCGAGATCGAGGACGGCAAGCGCTACCGGGTGGCCAAGCGCAGCGGGACGCGGGTCGACTGATGGCGTCCGCGAGACTGAAGAGCAGGTACGCCGAGGAGATCAGGCCGGCGCTGATGGAGCGCTTTGGCTACTCGACCCCGATGCGGGCGCCGAAGATCGAAAAGATCACTGTGAACATGGGCGTCGGTGACGCCAAGCAGGACTCGGGGATGCTCCAGGCGGCGACGATGCAGCTCGCGACGATCACCGGTCAGCGCCCCAGCGTGCGCCGGGCGCGCAAGTCGATCGCGCAGTTCAAGGTACGCGAGGGAATGCCGGTCGGCGTCGCGGTGACGCTGAGAGGGGAGCGCTCATACGAGTTTCTCGATCGCCTGATGTCGATTGCGATCCCCCGGATCCGTGACTTCCGCGGGCTCAATCCGCGCTCGTTCGACGGTCGCGGCAACTACTCGATGGGCGTGCGCGAGCAGATCATCTTTCCCGAGGTCGACTACGACGAGATCGATCAGGTGCGCGGCCTCGACATAACGATCACAACCTCTGCGCAGACCGACGCTGAGGCGTTCGCGCTGCTCGAGGCGTTCGGGATGCCATTTTCGAGAGAGGGCCGCCCCGATGCGGCGGCCACGACAGAGACTTAGAGGAGCACATGGCCAAAGTTTCACAGCGCGTCCGCCAGCGGCGGACTCCGAAGTACAAGACGCGGGGATACACCCGGTGCCGCCGTTGCGGCCGTTCGCGCGCCGTGTATCGCAAGTTCGGCATCTGCCGGATCTGTCTGCGCGAGCTCGCCCACAACGGCTACATACCCGGGATGACGAAGTCGAGTTGGTGAAGCAATGTCGATGACCGACCCAATCGCCGATTTCCTCACACGGCTGCGCAACGCCGCCGGCGCCCAGCATCAAGACGTCGCGATCCCATCCTCGAAGCTCAAGCGCGAGCTCGCGCGGATCCTCGAGGAGCAGGGCTACATCGACGCCTGGGAGATCCGGCAGCCGGCGCCGGGAGTTCCGGGAGAGGAAATCGTCGTCACGCTCAAGTACACCGAAGAGCGCAAGCCGGTGATCAGTGGCATCGAGCGCGTTTCGCGACCCGGCCAGCGCACTTACGTCGACAGCGACCACATCCCTCGTATCCAAGGCGGGATGGGGACGACGATCATCTCCACCTCGCGCGGGGTGATGACCGGCCACGATGCCCGTCTGCAAGGCGTCGGCGGCGAGGTCGTGGCTAAGGTCTGGTGACCCCATGTCCCGAATCGGAAAGCAGCCAATTCCCGTGCCGGCCGGCGTGACGATCGCGATCGAGCCCGAGCGCGTGACCGTCAACGGCCCCAAGGGCGAGCTCACGGAGCGCCTTCCCCGCGACATCAACGTCGAGCACTCCGACGACGTGATCGTCGTCACACGGCCGACCGATCGGGGCGAGCATCGAGCCCTCCACGGCCTGACCCGGACGCTCGTGGCGAACATGGTCGAGGGCGTCACCGACGGGTTCGAGAAGCGTCTCGAGATCCAGGGCGTCGGCTACCGCGCGCAGCTGCGAGGACGCGATCTCGAGCTGGCGCTCGGTTACTCCCACCCGATTTCGATCAAGGCACCCGAGGGGATCGAGTTCGAAGTGCCACAGCCGACGCGGATCGTGGTCCGCGGAGCCTCGAAGCAGCATGTGGGCGAGATCGCGGCGATGATTCGCAAGCAGCGCAAGCCCGAGCCCTACAAGGGCAAGGGGATTCGCTACGAGGGCGAGTACGTCGCTCGGAAGGTCGGTAAGCGGGCATGACCGTCTTGACCGCACCAGCGCGACGGCTGACGCGGCGGCGTCGCGTCCGCGCGAAGGTCCGCGGGAGCGCCGAGCGGCCGCGGATCTCCGTGTTCCGCTCCAATCGGGGAATCTTCGTGCAGCTGATCGACGATGACACGGGTCGCACGCTCGCGGCCGTCAACTGGATCGAGCCGGAGCTCCGGGAGCTCAAGGGAGCCGACCAGGCGCGGCGCGCGGGCGGGTTGCTCGCCGAGCGCGCCCGGGCCGCCGGCGTGGACCACGCGGTGTTCGATCGCGGCGGCTATCGCTATCACGGGCGCGTGCAGGCGCTGGCCGAAGGTGCCCGTGAGGGCGGGCTGGCGTTCTAGCTCCGCTACTCTGGACCACTCATGGCAACACGCGATCGCACAGTTTCCTCCGCCGGCCTCGATCTGCAGGAGCGCGTAGTCGAGATCAACCGGGTCGCCAAGGTCGTCAAGGGCGGCCGGCGCTTCTCGTTCACGGCGCTCGTCGTCGTCGGTGACGAGCGAGATGTGGTCGGGATCGGCTACGGCAAGGCGAACGAGGTCCCGGTGGCGATCCAGAAGGGCGTCGAGCACGCAAAGAAGAACCTCTACCGCGTACCGAAGCACGGCTCGACGATCACCCACCAGACAACGGGCATCTTCGGCGCCGGACGAGTGTTCCTGAAGCCCGCTTCACCGGGTACCGGCGTAATCGCCGGAGGAGGCGTGCGGGCGGTGCTGGAGCTCGCCGGGATCAACGACATCCTCTCCAAGAGCCTCGGTTCGCAGAACCCGATCAACCTCGTCAAGGCGACGATGGCTGGCCTGGAGTCGCTGCGCACGCCCGACGAGGTTGCCGAGCTTCGCGGCCTGTCGATCAACCAGGTGCTGGGCCTCGCCGCTGCCGAGCCCGGCAACGGGGCCGCGAACGGCGCGCATGCGCTTGCAGTAGTCGACGAGCCCGAGGTTGAGCCCACATGAGCAGCCTGAAGGTCACCCAGCGTAAGTCGCGCAACGGCTGTGACAGACGGCAGCTCGCCACCCTGCGATCGCTGGGTCTGCGCCGGATCGGCCACACGGTGGAGCATTCGGATTCCCCGCAGATCCGGGGCATGATCCACAAGGTCAGGCACCTGGTGGAGGTCGACGAGCAGTGAGCCCCTCCGAAGAGCGCATCGGCCTGCACAACCTCCAGCCCGCTCCCAACTCGCGCCGGCCGCGCAAACGCGTCGGTCGCGGCGAGGGCTCGGGCACGGGCAAGACCTCGGGACGAGGCCAGAAAGGCTGGGGCTCGCGGTCGGGCGCCAAGCGGCGCGCTCGCTTCGAGGGTGGCCAGAACCCGATCCACATGCGGATGCGCAAGCTTCGCGGGCCGCACATGAAGAAGTCGATGCCGCTCGAGCCGTTCCGCACCCACACGCAGCCCGTCAATCTGCTCGACCTCGAGGCGCGGTTCGAGTCGGGTGCCTCCGTGACGCTCGAGGCGATGCACGCGAAGGGACTGGCCACGCGCAAGGACGTTCCGGTCAAGGTCCTCGCAAAGGGCGAGCTGACCAAACCGCTGACGGTGCACGCGCACGGCTTCAGCCAAGCGGCGCGCGAGCGAATCGAGTCGGCGGGCGGGTCCTGCCAGGTGATCGTGCCGGCTACCGGCGCCGCGATCCCGACCGAGTCCTGAGGGCCGTTCGATGATCTCCACGATCCTCGGCGCATTCAGGATCGGCGAGATCCGCAACAAGGTGCTGTTCACCGCTGCGCTGCTGGCTCTCTACCGTCTGGGAACGCACATCCCGGCGCCGGGGATCAGCTCGGCCGCCGCGTCGCAGATCCAGAAGAGCCTCGGGTCGAGCGGCATCTTCGGGCTGCTGAACCTGTTCTCAGGCGGCGGCCTCGGGCGGATCGCGATCTTCGCGCTCGGGATCATGCCCTACATCACCGCGTCGATCATTCTCCAGCTGCTGACGGTCGTCGTACCGTCGCTGGAGAAGCTGCAGAAGGAAGGCGAGGTCGGGCAGGCGCGGATCACGCAGTACACCCGCTACCTGACGGTCGGGCTCGCGTTCGCGCAGTCGATCGGCTACGTGTTCCTGTTCCGCAGCTTCCAGTCACAGGCCGGCGTCACGCTGATCGCGAACTTCACCCTGTTCAAGGTGTTCTTCATCGTGATCTCGCTGACCGCGGGCTGCGTCTTGCTGATGTGGATGGGGGAGCTGATCACCCAGCGCGGCATCGGCAACGGGATCTCGCTGCTGATCTTCGCGAGCATCGTCGCGCGGATCCCGAGCGGCATCCATGCGTGGTGGACCAACCCCGACCAGGTGTTCCGAGTCGTGATGCCGTTCATCGCGCTCGGCGTCGTGGCGGCGGTGGTGTTCGTGCAAGAGGGCCAGCGCCGGATCCCGATCCAGTACGCCAAGCGCGTGATCGGGCGCCGGATGACCCAGGGAGGTCAGACCTACCTGCCGCTGAGAGTCAACATGGCCGGCGTGATCCCGGTCATCTTCGCCGCGAGCGTGATGGCGATTCCCCCGACGATCGGTCAGCTGATCGGTCAGAACCGCAACAACTTCGGGACCGATCTGGCGAACTTCTTCAGCCCGCAGGGATGGCACTACGTGCTCGGGGAGAGCATCCTGATCATCCTGTTCACCTACTTCTACACCGCGGTCACGTTCAACCCGGTCGATCAGGCGGAGAACCTGAAGAAGTACGGTGGGTTCATCCCAGGGGTGCGACCAGGTAGGCCCACGGCCGAGTTCCTCGACCGCATCCTCGCGCGCCTGACGTTCCCGGGGGCCCTTTTCCTGGCCGCGATCGCCGCGCTGCCGACGGTCCTCATCAACCAGACGAACGCCAACTTCTTCTTCGGTGGCACCTCGATCCTGATCGTGATCGGCGTGGCGCTCGACACGATGAAGCAGCTCGAGGCGCAGCTGATGATGCGCAACTACGAGGGGTTCCTGAAATAGCCGGCAGTTGCGCTGGCGAGGCCGGTTTGCGGCCTGTAGAGTGACCGCCGTGGCAGCGCTCGACCTGATCCTGTTCGGCCCGCCCGGCGCGGGCAAGGGTACGCAGGCGGAACGGCTGCGGCGCGACTTCGAGTTGCCGTTCATCTCGACCGGCGAGATGCTCCGCGCGAATGTCAAGAACGGGACGGATCTCGGCATGGAAGCGCAGAAGTACATGGACGCCGGCGAGCTGGTGCCCGACGAGCTGATCGTCGCGATGGCCGGCGAGCGGCTTCAGGAAGAGGATGCCAGGGACGGATTCATCCTCGACGGCTTCCCGAGGACGCTCGAGCAGGCCAAGACGCTCGACGAGCTGCTTTCGGGGCTGGGACGACGGGTCACCGCTGCGCTGCTGATCGACGTACCGGACGAAGAACTGATCCGCCGTCTGTCGGGACGGCGCGTTTGCGTGGAAGCCGGGCACAACTATCACGTCGAGTTCGATCCGCCCAAGACGCAGGACGTCTGCGACCAAGACGGCTCCCGTCTGATTCAGCGCGACGACGACAAGCCGGAGGTGATTCGCAACCGACTGCGCGTCTACCACGATCAGACGGAACCGCTGGTCGAGTACTACGACGATCGGGGCCTGATGCGCCGGATCGACGGGACACGTCCTCCCGACGAGGTGCACGACCACATCCGTGCGGTGATTTCGACGCTGCGGCTCGAGGAGAACGTCTAGTGGCTCATCAGGAGGGACCACTAGCGAAGTGATCATCAAGAAGAGCCCTGAGGAGATCGAACGGATGGCCGCGGCCGGCGCGATCCTGGTCCGCACGATGAACCTCCTGTCCGGCAAGGTCAGGCCCGGCGTCACGACCGCCGAGCTCGATGCGGCGGCCGAGAAATTCATTCGCTCACAGGGCGCGGAGCCGACATTCAAGGGCTACCGCGGGTTCCCCGGCTCGATCTGCACCTCCCCCAACTCGATGATCGTGCATGGCATTCCCGGGCCGTACAAGCTCGTTCGCGGCGATCTCCTCTCGGTCGACATCGGCGTGACCAACGATGGCTGGGTTGCCGACGCGGCGCGTACGTTTCCCGTGGGGCCGGTCTCGCCGGTCGCGCGCAAGCTGCTCACGGTCACCGAGGCGTCGCTGTTGCTCGCCGTCGAGCAGTGCCGTGTTGGAAACCGGCTGGGAGATGTCTCACACGCGATTCAGGAGCACGTCGAACGAGCCGGCCTGTCGATCGTTCGCACCCTGGTCGGCCACGGGGTCGGTCGCAGCATGCACGAGGAGCCCCAAATCCCCAACTACGGCACGGCCGGCACGGGTGTCCCGCTCGAGGAGGGGATGGTGCTGGCCGTCGAGCCGATGGTCACCGCCGGGCGGCACGCGGTCCGGGTCGGCGATGATCACTGGTCGATCTTCTCCCAGGACGGCTCACTGGCTGCGCATTTCGAATTCACGATCGCGATCACCGCCGACGGACCGCGGGTCCTGACCCCGTGGCACGAGGCTGGAAACGGTCGCGTCGCCGCCTGAGAGGGCCGGATTCACGCCCGGCGTCCGGGCGAGCACCCCTGCTAACATCCCCCGGTGCGCTCGTAGCGCGATGGTTCGCGCTGCGTCGCGCTCCGCGTCGCGGTAGCGGCGATCTCACGCGGTCGCCAGAGCCGGGGCGCAGGAAACTGTAAAGAAAACTCACGACGAAAGCCAAGTGAGCGAGCGTGAAAGTAAGACCTTCGGTCAAGCCGATGTGCGAGAAATGCAAGGTGATCCGCCGGAACGGGCGGGTCCTGGTGATCTGTTCGAACCCACGTCACAAGCAGAGGCAGGGTTAGTCGATGGCGCGTATCTCAGGAGTCAACATCCCGCTCAACAAGCGGGTGGAGATCGGACTGACGTACATCTACGGCGTCGGCCGCTCCACGGCCAACAAACTGCTGTCCGAAGTCGGGATCTCGCCGGACACCTACGTGCGCGATTTGACCGAGTCAGAGGTCGTCAAGCTGCGCGACGCGATCGACGGCTCCCTCATGGTCGAGGGCGACCTGCGCCGTGAGCGTTCGCAGAACATCAAGCGCCTGCAGGAGATCGGCTGCTATCGCGGCTTGCGGCACCGCCGCGGCCTGCCCGTCCACGGCCAGAACACCAAGACGAACGCACGCACGCGTAAGGGTCCGAAGCGGATGCAGGTGGCTGGAAAGAAGAAGGCGTCCAAGAAGTGAGTCCAGCTCCACGTAGGCCACAGCGCGGCCGCCGCCGGGTACGCAAGAACATCCCGATCGGCCAGGCGCACATCAAGACATCGTTCAACAACACGATCGTGTCGCTCAGCGACCGGGAGGGCAACGTGATCGCGTGGGAGTCGGCCGGCGGCGCAGGCTTCAAAGGCTCGCGTAAGTCGACCCCGTTTGCCGCCCAGGTGACTGCCGACGCCGCCGCCCGCAAGGGGATCGAGCACGGCTTGCAGAAGGTCGAGGTATTCGTCAAGGGCCCCGGGTCCGGACGCGAGACCGCGATCCGCTCGCTGCAGGCAGCCGGGCTCGAGGTCACCGGCGTCAAGGACGTCACCCCCCAGGCGCACAACGGCTGCCGGCCCCGGAAGCGGAGGCGCGTGTAACCATGGCTCGTGACACTGGACCGCAGTGCAAGCAGTGCCGTCGGGAGGGACAGAAGCTGTTCCTCAAGGGCGAGCGGTGCCTGACCGACAAGTGCGGCGTCGAGCGCCGCTCATACCCGCCTGGAGAGCACGGCCGCGGACGCCAGAAGCAGAGCGAGTACCGCGTTCAGCTGCGCGAGAAGCAGAAGGCGAGGCGCTACTACGGGGTGCTGGAGAAGCAGTTCCGGATCTATTACGAAAAGGCCTCTCGCCAAGAGGGCGTCACCGGCGAGAACCTGCTGCGGATGCTCGAGCGGCGGTTCGACAACGTGCTCGTGAGGCTCGGATTTGCCGCCTCGCGTCGTCAGGCGCGCCAGCTCATCCTCCACGGGCACTGGACGGTCAACGGACGACGCGTGAACATTCCCAGCTATCAGTTGCGGGACAACGACGTGATCGCGATCCACCCGAGTTCGACCGCCACCCAAGTGATCCGCGATGCGACCGAGCTGACCGGTCAGGTGCCGGCATGGCTCCAGGCCGACCACGACTCGCTCACCGCGAAGGTGCTCCGCAAGCCCGAGCGGCGGGAGATCGCCGCGCCGGTCCAGGAGCAGCTGATCGTCGAGCTGTACTCGAAGTAGAACAACGCTTTCAGCCGCGCGACTTCCAGGTCGAGCGCGGCGCTGACAGCCGCCCCCGGGGCGGCAGTAACCCACGACGTTAGGACCCTGATGCTTGACTTCCAAGTCCCCCGAATCTCCAGCGAGTCGGTAGACGACACCCGTGGCTCGTTCACGATCGAGCCGCTCGATCGGGGCTTCGGCTACACGTTCGGCAATTCGCTGCGGCGCGTGCTCCTCTCCTCACTCGCGGGCGCGGCCGTCACCAGCGTGCGGATCGAGGGAGTTGCGCACGAGTTCTCGACGATCCGGGGCGTCAAGGAGGACGTGACCGACATCGTCCTGAACCTGAAGGGCATTGTCTGCCGGATGCACAGCGATGCGACCGAGATCGAGGCGCCGCTCGTCGTCACGGGGCCGGGCGACATCACGGCCAAGGACATCGATCTCCCCTCCGGAGTGGAGATTCTCAACCCCGACGCGCACATCGCCACGCTCGAGAAGAAGACCAAGCTCGAGGTCTATCTGACGGTCGGCCGCGGGCGCGGCTACCGCCCGGCCGAGGAGAACAAGTCCCCGGACCAGCCGATCGGTGTGATCCCGATCGACTCGATCTTCTCGCCCGTGCGGCGCGTCGCTTACAACGTCGAGCAGGCGCGCGTCGGCCAGCGCACCGATTACGACAAGCTGACGCTCGACATCGAGACCGATGGATCGATCGACCCCCACGCCGCGCTGCGCGAGGCGGCTGAGATCCTGATCTCGCAACTCGCGATCTTCACCGACGCCGACCGGGTGGTCGAGCTCCGTGAGGCCGGGGTCCCCGGCGCGCTGGAGCCGGGGCTCGTCGGCGGCGGCGCGGTCGGAGCTCCGTCCCGGCCGCCGAACGCGATGGACGACATCCTGATCGAGGAGCTCGAGCTGGGCGTCCGCTCTTACAACTGCCTCAAGCGCGCGGGCATCCAAACCGTCGGCGACCTGGTCTCGAAGACCGAGAGCGAGCTCGCCGCGATCCCGAACTTCGGCAAGAAGTCGATCGACGAGGTGATCGAGACCCTGCACGCCCGGGGGCTCGGGCTCCGCAACGAGTAAGGTCTGGAGCGTCAT
This sequence comes from uncultured Solirubrobacterales bacterium, assembly GCA_963837385.1. Taxonomy (GTDB): domain Bacteria; phylum Actinomycetota; class Thermoleophilia; order Solirubrobacterales; family Solirubrobacteraceae; genus Palsa-465. The sequence goes on along the minus strand of CAWIMZ010000017.1, from coordinate 195,801 downwards.
GCGCCATCAGCGTCAGCGTTATCAGCTCAGCCGGACCGCGTCGCACCGCAAGGCGCTGCTGATGAATCTGAGCAAAGAGGTGATCCAGCACGAGCGGATCCAGACGACCGAGGCCAAAGCCAAGGCGGTCAAGCCGGAGGTCGAGAAGCTGATCACGCTCGCCAAACGAGGCGACCTCCACGCCCGCCGGCAGGCCCTGTCGGCGCTCGGGCAGGACAAGTTCAGCGTCTACAAGCTGTTCGAGGAGATCGCGCCCAGGTATTCCGAGCGGCCGGGCGGCTACACGCGGATCCTGAAGCTCGGACCGAGGCGGTCTGACTCGACCGAGATGGTGTTGCTAGAGCTCGTCTAGCCGGGCTGCTTAATCAAGAGGGGGTCCTCTCACACGCCCGGTTCCTTCAGGAGAACGAGGTGAGGAACGTGCGCTCGGCGATACGTCGCTTGGTAAGCCGCTTGTCGGCGATCCCGATCTCCTGCACGATCCCGCCGCGGGCCTCGAGGACCGCGGTCGCGCGCCCGGCGGGCGCGAGGTACCAGTCGTTGTTGGCGGAGACGTGGAACACCTTGCCGAGCCTCAGGATCTTCGCCGCCGCGGTGACCGTCGCGCCCGTCCTGACCCCGTCGATCGCATAGAAGGCGCTCGCGGTCGAGATCCAGATCACCCGACTCTGGAGATCCTTGCGGGCGGCGGGGAGCTTCGACGACGCGTAGCCGACGCGGAGCCCGATCGGGGTCAGGCAGAAGAAGTCCTCATCGGCGCTACCGCGACGAGAGCTGTGCCTGTACGCGTGCTCGGACTGCGCGCGTGTGTCCCCGAGCTTGATCAGCCCGAGCCTCGTGCCCGCCAGTCTGCCGGTTGCGCGCGGGCAGCCGGCTACGCGCGGAACCGGGACGCTCACGCTGGTGCTCGTCGCCGGCGGTGCCTTGCCGGCGGCGTTCGACGCGGTCGCCGAACACGTCAACTTGTTCCCCTCGTCGATCGTGCGCACGGTGTAGCTCGACGAGGTCGCCCCCGCGATCGGGGTGCCATCGCGGCTCCACTGGAAACCAAACGTGGTCGGACTGCTGGTCCATGACCCCCTCGAGCACGTCAGCACGCCGCCCGCTTTGGCCCTACCGCTGATCGCCGGCAGGCCCGCGTTCGCCGGCGGGCCACTCACCGTGTGGCGGATCGTCGCCGTCTCGGTCTGCCCGTCCAGGCTGGTTGCGGTCACCGTCTTTGCTGACGGCGCCGCCGGAGCCATCAGCGTGAAGCTGGCCGAACTGGACTCGTGGGCGATGTCGCCAGCGTAGCTCGCGGTGATCTGCGGCGTTCCCACGGCCGACGGCGTGTAGCTGATCTGGCAGCTGGCGACCCCCACGCTCACCTGACCCGGCGAACAAGACGACCCAGAAAACGACCCCGAGCCATCGCTAGCGAAGCTCACCGCCCCGCCCGGCGTGATCACGCTGCCGGCATCGGTATCAGACACAGTCACCGTGCACTCGGTCGCATCATCCACCGGCACCGAGACCGGCGAGCACGACACCGACGTGACGGTCGAACGCGTCGTGACCGTCCACGTGAACGAGGCGCTGCCATGGGCGCCCGTTGGATCGGTCGCGGTGACCGTCACGTTCGAGCTGCCGGCGGTCGTCGGGGTGCCGGAGATCAGACCGGTCGAGCTGTTGATCGACAGGCCCGCCGGCAATCCGATCGCCGAGTACGTGAGCTTCGCGCCACCGTCGGAGTCGGTGGCGTTGATCTGCAAGCTCGCGGCCGTGCCGAGGGTTCCCGCCTGTTTGCCAGGGTTGGTGACCGTGACCGTGTTTCCGGGAGGGCCGCCACCGCTGCACAGCGCCGCGGACAGCGCCGACCCGATCGGGGTACCGAGCCCGGACGCCATGTCGTACCCGGTGCCCGCCGGGAACTTGCCACCGTTGGTGGCGGTGTAATCGTTGTTGCCCGACGTGATGTCGCTGAAATCGCTCGAGTATCCGTTGGCTGCAGCCTTGTACAGCACCGGGTTTGCAAACCCGATCGGCGTGTGGTCGCATCCGCTCGAGGCGTTCACCAACGCAGTGAACGCCGCCCATACCGGTGCCGCGCCACTCGTACCACCGATCCCTGTCCAGCTACCTTCATAAGAGATCAGGTAGCCGGTGTAAGGATCGGCATCGGCCGAGACGTCGGGCACCTCACGGCAGTAGCTCCCCGAAGCCGCGTGGCACGGGGAGCCCGACGAGTCCGCGTTGCTCACGCGCAGCGACGAAGGCGCGCCCGACTGGTAGGACGGCGCCGTCCACAGGCTCGAGATCCCGCCGCCGCCGGCACCGGCACCGGGGGCGGTCGTGTCGTTCCAGACCGACTGGACGGGTGGCGGCCCGAACGCTGACATCTTGGTGCCGCCGACGCCGGTCACGTACGGCTGGCTCGCGGGATCGTCGACCGCGAGCGACTTCGTGCCGCAGTCCTCCGAGCCGTCATCGCCTGCCGCGGCGAAGATCGACTGGCCCTGAAGGGCGGCCTCCTGAAACAGCGTGTTCTCCGAGCTCGCGGCGCTCGAGCCCTCCTCCGACTCGCACTCACCCCAGGAGGTCGAAATTACGTTGGCCCGATCCTGGCTGATGATCGCGTTGTACGTGTCGTACACGCCAGTGTTCGTGTTCGGTCCCTGGTAGACGAGTACGCTCGCCGCCGGCGCCAGCCCGATCGAATCCTCGATATCCAGCGCGGACTCACCCGCGCCATAGCCCGAGCCGGCGCCGCCATCGACGGTCACGTAGCTGACCGATGCGCTGGTGCCATAGCACGACTGGTACGCGGCGATGTCAGAGCTCTCGTCAGGCTCGAACTCGGACAGCGCGATCGTCTGACCAGCGCCCTGATCCCCGGCGCCGTACAAGCTCGAGAACCGGTACGCGGAGGCGATCTGATCGGCCGTGTAAGCGTCTTGACCCGGAGCGGAACCGACCGCCTGCTGGCACGGCTGCGGCCCGCCCGTCACCACATGCGGAGCACGATCGGCCCGACCATGGGCGACTCGAATCCCCAGCGGCTGCGCGACCGACAGCGTGTCGAGTCCGACCACGCCCTGGATCAGCCCGGCGACCGAAGCATCGAACTGCGGCGCCTGCGTATTCGCAAACGCCGCCCGACCACTTGCCAGCGCCACCCGCTGGAACGACAGCGAGAACGCGTGCGCGAACGCCACGGAGGTTGCGGACACCGGAATCGCCAGACCGTTCGCGGACACCGCGCCCGGTCTGAGGCCGTGCGCGGAGAGGGACGCATCGACCGCGTTGACCTGCGACCCCGTCGCACCGAACCGCCGCCGGAACTCGGCCACCGTGAGGTAGCGGCGATAGCGGCTCGACCCGGGCGTCGAGACCTCGGCTGCATAACTCGCAAGACCCGCTGGATCACGCGGTTTGAGCGTCACGGTGATCGTGATCCGGGTCGCGCTCGACAGCGCTCCGACAACCCTCGAGCGCGCCGGACGAGGTGGTGCCGAGCCAACGCGGACCTGCGACGGTGACGCAGCCGCGGCCGATGACACACCGACGAGCAGCCCGGCCACGATCGTCGCCAGCGCGAAGACTCTCCCCCATCTCAGCATCCGTCCTGACATCCGACAGCCCCTCTGACGACTCGACCGGGCGCCCAAGATTTCCTTCGCGAGCACCGCTCGTACCCAGCCATTCTAGCCTGGTCCGGCGGTGCGCTCAGCGTCACGACCGGCAGCAGTTCGAGGTAGGCGTCCCTCGTGAGTGGCCCTCCTAATATCCCGAGGCCGTGTCGACAATAGGTCCTCGCCGCGTGGTTTCCCGGCTCGTGCTGGAATACGACGGGAGCGGCTTCGCCGGCTGGGCTCGCCAGGTTGATCAGCGGACGGTCCAGGAGGAGATCGAGCGGGCGCTCGCCGTGTTGCTGCGCGTCGATTCCGTCCTGCTGACCGTCGCGGGTCGCACGGATGCCGGCGTGCACGCCCTCGGGCAGGTGGCGAGCTACGCCGGAGGGGTGGTGCCGGTTCGGTCGCTGAACGCGCTGCTGCCGGACGACGTGGCCGCTTTGGAGTGCGTTGCCGCTGGTGAGGGCTTCGACGCGCGTCGCGACGCTACCTCGCGCGCGTACTGCTACCGCTTGCTGACCCGCGCCGCCCGCAGCGCGATCGATCGTGGCCGAGCGCTGCACTGGCGCCATCCGGTCGATCTGGGACTCCTGAGCGAGTGCGCTGCGGCGCTCGTCGGGGCGCACAACTTCACCGCGTTCACGCCGACCGAGACCGATCACGTGCGTTTCCAGCGCGATGTGTACGCGGCGGCGTGGCGTGTGCCGGCGGACGACCGGCTCGAGTTCTGGATCGAGGCCGACGCGTTCATGCGCCACATGAACCGGGTGTTGGTGGGCACGATGCTCGAGGTCGCCGGCCACCGCCGGTCGCTCGATTCTTTCGTCGAGCTGCTGCGCGGGCGACCGCGGGCGCAGGCGGGGCCGACGGCGCCGGCGCACGGCTTGTACCTGGCGGGCGTCGGGTACGGGCGGCGGCGCGTGCTCGAGGGGTGAAGGGGGTCGAGGGGCGCTGGGGGCTCGTCGCGGCGATGCTCGTGAGCGCGCTGACCGACAGCCGGAGCCACGGCTAGGATCAAATCTCGATGCGCGTGCTGCTGACCAACGACGATGGAATCGAGGCTGCCGGCCTGCAGGCACTGCGACGCGCACTGCTTGCGCTCGCGGGAATCGAGCTCGCGGTGATCGCCCCCGATGGCAACCGTTCGGCGATGGCGCGCTCGATCACGACCCGCCGGCCCCTGTGGGTCGAGGAGGTTGAGTTTGGCGACGGAACCGTCGGCTACGCCACCGACGGGACGCCCGTCGATTGCGTTCGCCTCGCGCGGCTCGGGTTGGTCGAAGGGTTCAAGGCGGAGCTGGTGGTCGCGGGCATCAATCACGGCTCGAACCTCGGCGACGACATCACGTACTCGGGAACGGTGGCGGCGGCGCTCGAGGCAATCGTGCTCGGATTGCCGGGCATCGCCGTCTCTCAGCAGTCGAGCGCGCGCGAGCTCGACTTCCGCCAAGGCGAGGGGTTTGACTTCGGCGTCGCGGCGGCGTTCGCCGCCAGCCTGGTGGGTGAGCTCGAGGAGGTCCCGTTGCCGGCGGGCACGCTGCTGAACATCAATGTGCCCGGGACGCATCCGAACGGCGTCGAAGTGGCGCGTTTGGGTAAGCGCGTCTACCGTGACGAGCTCGCGCTGATCGATGAGGGCGCGGGCGGGCGGCGCCTGTACCGGATCTACGGCGACGCCAGCTACGAGGCCGACGAGAGCGAAACGGACGTCACCGCGGTCGCGGAGGGCAGGATCGCGGTGACGCCGATCCACTTCGATCTCACCGCCCGGGATGGGCTCTCCGCGCTGCAGCGCTACGACCTGGCAAGGCTGATCGCGCCCGCGGCTCGGGAGGTGCACGAGTGACGCCAATCGCGCCCGCGCCGCGGGGGGTGGAGGAGTGAATCCGGCGGCGGAACGCGCCGCGGAGCTGAGACGCCTGCTCGACCACCACGGCTACCGCTACTACGTCCTCGACGACCCCGAGATCGGCGACGATCAGTACGACGCGCTGATCGACGAGCTGCGCGCGATCGAGTCCGAGCAGCCCGAGCTGGTCACGCCCGACTCGCCGACGCAACGGGTCGGAGGCGAGCCGGTCAGTGACCTCGAGAAAGTCCGCCATCCGCTGCCGATGCTCTCGCTGGCCAACGCCCGCAGCGCGGAGGAGCTGCGCGCCTGGATCCAGCGGATGCGACACCACCTCGCGCGCGAAGGGATCGAGGATCCGCAGTTCGAATTCGTGGCGGAACCGAAGATCGACGGGTTGGCGATCTCGCTGCTGTATCGCAATGGCGTGTTCGAGCGCGGTGCGACCCGCGGCAATGGCGAGATCGGCGAGGACGTTACGCACAACCTGCGCACGATTCCCTCGATCCCGCTGAAGCTCGGCGTCGAGGATCCACCGGAGCTGCTCGAGGTCCGCGGCGAGGTGTACATGTCGCTGCCTGACTTCGCCAAGCTGAACGAACGTCGCGCCGAAGCCGGCCTGTCAACGTTCATGAACCCGCGCAACTCCGCGGCGGGCACGATTCGTCAGCTCGATCCGAAGCTCGCCGCGGACCGGCCGCTCTCGTTCTGGGCGTACCAGATCGGGGCGACCGAAGGGATCGGCTTCGCGGCGCACTGGGACGCGCTCCAGTGGCTCAGGGGGCACCGCTTCCCGGTGCATCCCGATGTGGCCCTGCTGCGCTCAGAGGATGATGTCGTCGAGCGCTGCCGTTCCTGGGAGCAGCGTCGCGGCTCGCTCGAGTTCGAGATCGACGGTGTGGTCGTCAAGGTGAACGGGGTGGAGCTCCAGCGGCGCCTCGGCGTGGTGGGGCGCGAGCCGCGGTGGGCGATCGCGTGGAAGTTCGCCCCGACCACCGCTGCGACGAAGCTCAAGCAGATCGGCTGGAACCCAGGGAAGTTCGGCGACCTGCATCCCTATGCGATGCTCGAGCCCGTGCACGTCGGCGGCGTCACGATCAAGCTGGCGACGCTCCACAACGAGGAGGATCTGGCCCGTAAGGACATCCGCGAGGGGGAGGAGGTGATCGTCCTGAGGGCGGGGGACGTGATCCCCCAGGTGCTATCGCCGGCGCCGCACGTGGCCGAGCGCGGCGACCGCCCTGCGCCGCCGAGGGCGCCGGATAAGTGCCCGATCTGTCAGACGCCGACCGTCAAGCCCGAGGACTCGGTCTTCACCAGGTGCCCGAACCGCGACTGCCCCGGCCGGCGCTGGCAACTGCTCAAGCACTTCGTCGGTGCGCTGGACATCGACGGCCTCGGCGAGAAGCAGGTGAGCCTGTTCATGGACCTCGGCTGGGTCAGGACGGCCGCCGACTTCTATCGCCTGACCGCGGAGCAGATCGCCGGACAGACCGGCTTCGGCGAGGTGTCGGCGGAGAAGCTCGTGGCGGCGATCGAGGCGTCCAAGCATCAGCCGTTCGGACGGGTGCTCTACGCGCTCGGGATCGAGGAGGTAGGGTACGTCACCGGTCGCAACCTGGCGCAGCAGTTCCGCACGACCGATGCGCTGCTGAAGGCGACGCCGGAGGAGATCGAGCAGACCCAAGGGGTCGGACCGAAGATGGCGCGGACGATCCACGCTCAACTTCATGACGAGCAGATGCTGGCGCTGATCGAAGACCTCCGAGGGCGAGGACTGCGGTTGGAGGAGGAGGGCCCGCCGCCAGGGGAGGGTCCGCTGGCCGGGAAGACGTTCGTCCTGACCGGCACCCTTCCCGACCTGACGCGCGAGCAGGCGACGGAGATGATCATCCACGCCGGCGGCAAGGTGACGGGATCGGTCTCACGTAAGACCGACTACGTGCTCGCCGGAGACAGTCCGGGATCGAAGCTGGCGCAGGCCCAGCGGATCGGGGTCGAGGTGATCGACGAGGACGGCCTGCGCGCGCTGCTCGCCTAACCCTCGCTTCTGGGCTGGCTCGAGGAGGGTTTCAGCGAGCGCGTGTTTGCCCGGCACGACGAGCTCGTCGCCGAAGTCGGCGGCGTCCGCGGCGCCAGTTAGCCGGACCCGTTGCCGCGGCAGTGCGTGGTGCCGTAGGCGCGGCGCTCGATCGCGTCCACCACATCGCGCTGCTCGGGGTCCGTCAGCGTTCGTGGCGTACCGATCGCGGACGCGTGCCAGTAGAGCGTCGAGACCCACTCGAGTAGCCGAGTGCGAGTCGCCGCACTGGCGAGGTCATCGCCGTAGGTGAGCGTGCCGTGGTTGGCCATCAGCGCCGCGGTATGACCCTCGATCGCGGCGTGCACCGCGTCGGCGAGCTCCTGGGTGCCGAAGGTGAAATATGGAGCGACGGGCACGCTGCCGCCGAGATCGACCATCAGGTAGTGCACGCAGGGGAGCTCGTCGACCACGCAGGCGACCGCGGCGGACATCGGAGCGTGGGTGTGCACGACCCCTCCGGCGCCGTAGCGCCCGTACATCCCCAGGTGCAGGTTGATCTCCGAGCTGGGCTCGAGCTCGCCGTCGATCACCTCGCCGTCGAGGTTGACCAGCGGGATCTGGTCCGCTCGCAGCTCGCCGAGCTCCGCGCCGGTTGGGGAGATCAGAACTCCGTCGTCCGCGCGGCAGCTGAGGTTGCCCGACGTGCCGGTGACGAGGCCCTCGGCAGCAAGCGCACGACAGGTCGCGGCCAGCTCCTCCCGGAGCTCGGACAGGGGGTGCCGGGTGCTCGACAACGGCGCCATGCTAGCGGGAACCGGGCCCCCGTCCTGACGAGAGAGCTACACGCGTGAGATTCTCGACCCGCTCCGCTTGAGGCGTGCTCACCTTCGTCCAGGGGCCGGCTCAGCCGTTATATCCCGCGAGTGCGATCGCCATCCGCTGCTCGAGCAGGTGCCCGGCTGCGGAGTCGACGCCGTTCATCAGAAACGCGAACGCCAACGTGTGCCCGTCGCGCGCCGTGCAGTAGCCGGCGAGGTTGGCCACGCCGCTCAAGGTGCCGGTCTTTCCGCGGCAGCGGCCCTGCGCCACCGTGTTGTTCATCTCATCTTGAAGCGTCCCCGTCTCACCGGCGACGGCCAGCGAACTGACGAACGTCTGATTGCCGGCCATCTGCCGCAGCAGACCGACCACCTGGCGGGTAGAGGTGGAGTCGCTGCGCGAGAGGCCAGAGCCGTCGACCAGTTGCGGATGGATGTCGAAGCTCGAGGCGAGCTGTGCTCGGACGACCGCCGCGCCGGCCGCCGTGGTGCCGCGGCCGCCGAACCTGGCGCCGATTCCCTTCAGCAACATCTCGGCGAAGAAATTGTCCGAGGGGACGTTCGTCATGCGGAGCAGCGTCGCCATCCGCGGCGAATTGACGCTCGCGAGGGCGCGTGCGCCGGCGGGCGTGACGCCTGACTTGATCGGCGTCGAGCTCCGCACGCCGACGTGGGCAGCGCGCAAGGCCACCGCGAACTGCTGGGCGGCGTATAGCGCCGGGTGGATCAGATACCCCGAACCGTCGCTGAGCAGACCTCGGTCGTAGGCCAGCGCGCTGAGTGAGCCCTCCATGAACGGATCGAACACGAAGTCGCTCTCCGAGGTTCCGCGCAGGGAGTCGAAGTACGATTCGTCACCGACGATCGCGCCCGAGACGGACCTGATGCCGGTCCCGCCCACCAGGTTCGCGACCAGCCGCTGCATCGTCGCGCCTCCACCGTAAGCCGACTCGTCGAAGCTTGCGGAGCCGAAGGTGGGATCGCCCCCGCCCTTGAGGTAGAGCGTCCCGTGCCAGACGCCGGCGCTGTTCAGCGAGCCGGCCCCGAGCACTGTTGTCGACAGCGTCGCATTCGGGCCGAAGCGAAGCAGCGCGGTGGAGGTCGTATACAGCTTCTCGACCGAGGCAGGCAGGCGCGCGGCGCCCGCTGAGGACGAGAATAACGCCCGGCCGGTGCTCAGATCGACCACGTAGGCGCTGCTCGAGCGCCCAGCCGGTCGCATTTGCCTCGAGAGAGCGCTCGTCAGAGAGCTCTGCGCGGAGCGCGCACGCGGATTCGGCTTGGCCATGGCCTCCCCGTCGGGCCGGCGAAAATCACCGCCGCCGCGACCAGCGTGACCCAGAACGCACGCATTGGTGTATCTAACAAGTACGGGCGGCAAAAGGTTCGCTGCCCGTCCTTTTATGCAACCCTACAATCGATCCTGAACATGGGTAAAGTTGTCAAGCTCGAGGCCGCTGCGACGCAGCGCGCGGCAGCGGGCCAGCGTGGGTCGGCTGGGCAGCGCCGCCGGAGGAATTCCAAATCCGCGCTCGTCCTCGGCGGCGGCGGCTTTACGGGCGGCGTCTATGAGATCGGTGCCCTGCGCGCGCTCGACCTGCTGTCGGTGAACACGACGGTGAACCAGTTCGACGTCTACGTCGGCACCAGCGCTGGTTCGTTCGTCGCCGCCGCCGTCGCCAACGGCGTCACCCCCGAGGAGATGATGCGCGTCATCGTCCAACAGGGCCCGACGCCGTTCCCCGACGCCAGCGTCAGCTCTCTGCTGAGGCCCAACTACTCGGAGTTCGTGAGCAAGGGATTAGTGCTGCCATTGCGACTCGCACAGCTGGTTCGCAGGCTGGCCCGAGACATCGGGCAAATCTCGGCGGTCGACCTGTTGATCGGCCTCGCTGAGGTGCTGCCGACCGGTGTGTACACGGGCAAGGGCATCGAGACCTACGTGCAGACGATCCTCTCCGACCCCGACCGTACCGACGACTTCCGGCTCCTCGCCAACGAGTTGTACTTGGCGGCAACCGATCTGGACACCTGCGAGCGGATCGTGTTCGGCGCCGAAGACTGGGATGACGTCGCGATCTCGACCGCGGTGAGGGCTTCGAGCGCCCTACCGATGGTCTACAAGCCGGTCAAGGTCAGGGATCGGGAGCTGATCGACGGCGGCATCCTGTCGACCACGAACCTGGACATCGCCGTCGAGGCGGGAGCGAAGTTCATCGTCGTCGTAAATCCGCTGGTCCCATACGTGAACGACTTCGAGAAGCGGATCCCGACGATCACCGGGTCTCGCGTCCGGCGCGTCTCCGATATGGGGTTCCCGCAGATCGGCTACCAGACGTTCAAGCTGCTCGCCTACCAGCGCCTGCACGAACTGGCCCGCAGCTGGGAGGACCGCTACCCGGGTGTGGACATCATCCTGATCGAGCCCGAGCCGAACGACGAGCTGATGTTCAAGACAAGCGTCATGAACTACACCTCGCGGATCGACATCGCACGTCACGGCTTTCAATCAGTGACCCTGAAGCTGGCGCACGACTACCCGCGTTTCAAGCGGATTTGTGCCCGCCATGGAATCGAAATCTCGGCGACCCGGGTGCGCAAGGTCGTCAAGCACTTCGAAACGGAGCCCGAGAAGATTCGCGCCTGGCGCAAGATCCTCGAGCAGACAACTTCAACCCTCCTGCGTCAGTCGGCGCAGGAGTAAGCGACCTAGACTCGCGCAGGCTGGGCCTGCTTCGGAGGGCTCGAGAGCTCCCGCAGGCTGGAGATGAACAGGGTCTTGTCGATCCGACCATTGAAGATCGGGACGCCCAACTCGATGCACTTGGTGATCACATCGCGGCGCTCAAGGCCGGATTCTCGCGCAAGCTCGGTGGGCGTCAGGTGATTGGCCATCGGTCCTATTCCTCCTTGTCGGATCACTACATGATCACAAGTATGCCGGGTCCGGCGGACGGGCTCAAGCTCACGAGTGAGCCGAGCAGATAATCGGGGCGCCCGGATTTGAACCGGGGACCTCACCGACCCGAACGGTGCGCGCTACCAGGCTGCGCCACGCCCCGATGAGGTCCAGTATTCCACAGCCGCGGTGATCGCTTATCACCGCCGAGCTGCTCGCTGTCATGCTGCCGGCATGACTCGCCTGGAGCTCGACGAGCACGATGTAGTCGGGATTCGCGCCTCCAACCCGGGACCGTTCAGTCTCACCGGGACCAATTCGTGGGTGGTTGGTCGTGATCCGGCGTGGTTGGTGGATCCCGGACCGGCGCTGGGGGAGCACCTCGAGGCGCTGACCGCCGAGCTCGAGGCAAGGGGGGGTCTCGGGGGCGTGGCGCTGACCCACGACCACGCCGATCACGCCGAGGCCGTTCCGGCTCTGCGCGAGCGATTCCCGCGTACCCCGGTCGGCGCAGCTCGAGGCCCGATCGACGTGCGGCTCGCGGACGGGGTCGTGTTCGGTCCGCTGAGGACGGTCGCGACGCCTGGCCACGCGCCCGATCATCTGGCGTTCGTCAGCGGCGAGATCGGGTTCACAGGCGATGCCGTGCTCGGCGAGGGCAGCGTCTTCATCGCGCCGGACCCAGGCGCGCTGTCCGGCTATCTGGACGCCCTGGAGGGGTTGCGCGAGCTCGACCTGGCGTTGCTCTGTCCGGGCCACGGTCCGGTCGTCCGTGACCCGGCCGCAAAGCTGGGCGAGTACATCGCCCATCGCCTCGATCGCGAGCGGCGGCTGCTGGTAGCGCTCGGCGCCGGTAGGCGCAGCGTGCCGGAGCTGCTGGACGCGGTCTGGGGCGACGCGCCGGCTGCGCTCCGGCCGGCGGCGACGGTCACACTCGCCGCGCACTTGGACAAGCTCGCGGACGAGGGACGGCTACCCGATGGGGTGCAGCGGCCCGAGGGCTGGGTGCCGTAGGTCCGGCTCAGTGAGTCGGCCCGGACGAGCTTCCACCGGTGGCGGTCGAGCTGGCGGAACCGCCACCCGACCCGGTCGAGGCCGAGTTCGCGACCGGAGTGGAGGTGCTCGCGGAGCCGTCGGACTCGCTCGCTGTCGTGCCGCCGTCGGGGTTGCCCGCAGCGCTGGTCGCGTCGCCGTTTGCCGGCGTCGTCGAGCCACTCGGGTCCGTCGTCGTCCCCGTGGCGGTCGGATCCGTCCCGGTTGCGGGGAGCGAGGTGTCCGTGCCGGTGCCGGTCGGGCTGGTCGCAGGGCTCGTCTTGCTCCCGACCGCAGAGTTGCTCGAGCCGGTCGCCGCGTTCGTGGTTGCGTCTTTCGACGCCACGCTGTCCCACCCGCTGGCGCCGGTGGCGGGCGGTTGGGCGGCCGGGCGCGGGTCGGTCGCCGGCCTCGGACGGGCTGGCGCGGGCTTCGTCACGGGCGGTGGCGCCGGGACGTCCGGCACCGGCTGCGCGCGGATCGTCGTGTACAGCGTGCTCGAGCCCGTGCCGGGCCCAGGATCGGCTGACGCTGCGGCGGCAGGTGCGCTTCTGACGGCGGGCTTGGCGTGGCGATGTGAGCGATGGTGCGAAGGTGGCGTGATCGTGTGCTGAAGCTCCACCGCCCCGCCGGCGGCGACGACAGCCGCCGCGAGGAGCGGCGCGACGTGACCGGCTCCGGTGGCGAGGATGCCGATCGATGCTGCTGCGCCTCCGGTGCCGGCTGCACCGCCGCCGACCGCGGCGCCCCCGCCGGCCGCTGCGCCGCTGCCGGCCGCTGCCCCGCTGCCGGCCGCTGCCCCGCTGCCGGCGCCGCCACCCAAGCCGAACTTGGCCAGGATTCCGAGGGGACCGAGCGCGGGGGCCAGCGCCGCGAACTGGTGACTGACGCCGCGGACCTGCCGCCGGAACTGCCGGCACTGCTCACAGTCGCGCAGATGACGTCTGACCATGCCGCTGGCGCGCACGCCGCGATCGTGGGCGACGATCAGCTCGCTGCGGATCTCCGAGCAGGCGGTGTCGCGGGCCTCGATTGATTGAGCCAGGCCGACGCGCGCCCGGACGAGCAGCGATTTCACGGCTGGAATCGAGACGCCCAGGGCGGTGGCCACGTCGGCGTACGCCATTCCGGCGAGCTCCCGCATCAAGAGCGCCGAACGCTGTTGCTCGGGCAGCCGCCGCACGTCGGCGATCAGGCGCCTGAGGGACTCGCGTTGCTCGGCGGCCGCCGTCGGGTCGTGGATCGGTGCCTGCACCAGCTGCAGCACCTCCGGCGGCGGCGGTGCCGGGCGTCGGAGCTCGTCGATGCAGCGGTTGTGGGCGACGCGGTACAGCCACGCTCGCAGTGCGAGCTTGCGATCACTGGCCCGCAGGCCCGAATACGCGCGGACGAAGATGTCCTGCAGCGCGTCCTCGGCATCCTGCCCGGAGCCGGGCAGCATCTGTCGCGTGTAGGCGAACAGGCGCTGGCGGTAGCGATCGTGGATGACGTGAAACGCCTCATCGTGGCCGGCCCGGAACAACTCGACCAGTTGCTCGTCCGAGCGCAACCGAAGCAACGGCGCCCCGATCGAGATCCGTTGGGCCAGTCCAATCCTTGCTGGGAGGGCTGAGGCTTCCACGTGAACCCGGCAATCACTCTAAACGAGTTATCAAGTGGAAGCTCTAAGCTCGCGTCAGGATAACGAGACCATCACGTGCTTGACCTCGGTGTACTCCTCGACCGCGTACATGCTGAGGTCCTTGCCGTATCCGGACTGTTTGAAGCCGCCGTGCGGCATCTCCGAGGCCAGCGGAATGTGGTCGTTGACCCAAACGCAGCCGAACCGGAGCGCGCTCGAGACGCGCATCGCACGCGCGACGTCCCGGGTCCAGACCGACGAAGCCAGTCCGTACGGCGTGCCGTTGGCCCACGCGATCGCCTCTGCCTCATCCGAGAACGGCTGCACCGTGATCACCGGTCCGAAGATCTCACGCTGGATCATCTCGTCGTCCTGCTTGAGCCCGGCGACGACCGTCGGTTCCAGGAAGAAACCGGGCCGGTCGGGCTCGTTGCCGCCCGTCGCGAGCTCGACGTAGCTGGGACGGCGCGAGAGCATGCCCTCGACTCGCTCTCGCTGGCGCGCCGAGTTGAGCGGCCCGAGCGTCGTGTCGGGCGAGCGCGTATCGCCCAAAATGAACCCCTGGGCCTGCTCGACGAGGCCGCCGACGACGTCATCGTGAACCTTCGCGCTGGCGAGCACCCGCGTCGCGGCGGTGCAGTCCTGGCCGGCGTTGTAGTAGCCCGTCCCCGCGATCGTCTCGAGCGCGGTTTCGAGATCGACGTCGTCGAACACCACCACCGGGGCCTTGCCGCCGAGCTCGAGATGCACGCGCTTGAGCGTGTCTGAAGCGGCGCGGGCAATCCACTTGCCCGTGTCGACAGAGCCGGTCAGCGAGACCATGTCCACGTCGGGGTGGGTGACCAGTGCCTGACCGGCCGGATCGCCGTGCCCGGTGATCACGTTCAGGACGCCCTTCGGCAAGATCTCGGCCGCGAGCTCGGCCATCCTCAGGGTGCTCAGCGGAGTGGTCTCCGCCGGCTTCAGCACGATCGTGTTACCGGCTGCAAGCGCGGGCCCGATCTTCCACACCGCCATCATCAACGGGTAGTTCCACGGCGCGATCTGGCCGATCACGCCGACCGGCTCGCGGCGGATGAACGACGTATAGCCGCTCACGTACTCGCCGGCAGCCCGACCTTCCAGGCAGCGTGCGGCTCCGGCGAAGAACCGGAGGTTGTCGACCATGAAGGGAATCTCATCCTCACGGAAGGCGGCGATCGGCTTACCGGCGTTGTCGGACTCGAGCTCCGCGATCTCGTCGGCATGCTCCTCGATCGCATCAGCGAGCTTCAGCAGCGCGTGCGCGCGTTCGCCGGGCGTTGTCGTGGCCCAGCCGGGGAACGCCCCGCGGGCAGCATGGACGGCCAGATTGACGTCCTCGGCGGTCGAAATCGGGGCGTGGGCGATGACCTCGCCGGTCGCGGGATTGAGGATCGGCTCGGTTTCTCCCTCGACGGGATCGACGAGCTCGGAGGAGATGAAGTTCTGGAGGGTGGGAGCGGTTGGAGCCATTGTGCGGCGCGACGCTAGCACCGCGGAGGAGGGACCGCATGGAGCATTTAGGTCTCGGTGGTTCTACGCTTCGGCAGGCATGGATCGGAAGGAAACCACGTGAGGCTCCAACGGACCGCCCTTGCCGCCCGACTCCTGACGATGGGCTGGCGGTAGCGATGGACCCTGCCTCGGGAATCGGTATTCCGGTGGCGTTCGGAGCGGGTCTGATCTCGTTCCTGTCGCCGTGCGTGCTACCGCTCGTGCCCGGCTACATCTCGGCCGTCGCCGGCGTCGACCCGGGCGAGATCCGGGCGCGGCGGGTGATCGGGCCGAGCATGGCGTTCGTCGCAAGCTTCTCCGTGGTCTTCATCGCGCTTGGTCTACTCGGACAGCAGGCGCTCCACGGCGCCCTCACTGGGCCAGCGGCTCTGAAGATCAGTGGAGCGGTGATCGTGGCGATGGGGGTGTTGTTCGTGCTGGCACCGTTCGTGCCGTTCTTTTCGCGCGAGTGGCACGTCGACAGGCTCATGCAGCGGGCCGGACGCAGCGGACCGATCGTGGCCGGGGTGGCTTTCGCGCTCGCCTGGACGCCGTGCACCGGGCCCACCCTGGGAGCGATCGTCACCGCCGCCGGGACGTCCGGCTCTGCCGCGCACGGTGCGTTCCTGCTGGCGGTCTACTGCGCCGGGCTGGGGGTCCCATTCCTGGTGACCGGCTTGGCGTTCGGCTCCGCGACGTCCGCGTTCGCGGTGATCAAGCGCCACTATCCGGTCGTGATCGGGGTTGGGGGCTTGGTGCTGATCGGCATGGGGGTGCTGATCTGGACCGGCGAGTTCACGCAGCTGAACATCACGGTCAACCGCTGGCTGCAGGACTTGGGCCTCCCAGACCTGAACTCCGAAACGTAATCCAACGTACAACTCCGACCTCCGTGGTTGGTCTTGAACCGCGTGATCGTGGTACGCTCCGATTTCGAGCACTATTAGGGTTGCCTAACTCCGCAGTCTCGCTTTGTCCTTTGCCCAAACAGTCGCGCTTGGAGCCCTCGCGGGGCTGACGATCTACCTGGGATTACCGGTCGGACGGCTGCAGCTGCTCGGGACTCGCGCACGCGTCGCGCTGGCGATGTTCTCGGTCGGGGTGCTGGCGTTCATCTTCGTCGACGTCCTCTCGAACGGCCTCTCGATCGTCGATTCCGCCCTCAGCGCGGTCAAGCACCACGATGGGTCGGTGGCCTACCTGATCTGGCTGGTCGTGTTGCTCGGGGTCGGGTTCGCTGCGGGCAGTTCCGGCCTCGCGCTGCTCGAGCGGCGGATGCGTCCGCTGGGCGCTCACAAGCCGCCAATCGCCGGCGGCGCCGGGAGCGCTGCGCTGGTCGCCGGCGAAGCCGATCCGCTTGCGGTAGAGGTCGATGCCGTCCGCCGGCGCGCGCTACGGACCGGTCTCACGATCGCGGGGGCGATCGGCGTGCACAACTTCGCCGAAGGGCTGGCCATCGGCGTCTCCGCACGGGCCGGCGCGATCAGCCTGGCGACTGTGCTGATCATCGGGTTCGCGCTCCACAATGCGACCGAGGGCTTTGGAATCGTTGGGCCGCTGGGCGACGTGAGGCCCTCCTGGCGGTGGCTCGGCCTCGCCGGCTTGGTGGGCGGAGGCCCCACCTTCCTGGGCTCGATCGTCGGCTATGAGGTCACCAGCCACCCGCTCGAGCTTGCGTTCTACGCCCTCGCCGGGGGCGCGATCCTGTACGTGATCGGCGAGGTCTGGAACGGCATGCGCCGCTACGGCCACCGCGAGCTTGCGTTGCTGATGCTGACCGCCGGGTTTCTGGTCGGCGTGATGACCGACTTGATCGTCGCCTACGGCGGCGGCTGAGCTCCGGACGGGGGCAGCTGAGCTCCGGACGATCCTCAGCGGATCAACCGCTCGGAGCGCGCGCAGTCGATCGTCGAGCGCAGGGTCTGCTGAGCGTCGTGACGTGGCCGCCAGTGCAGCTCCCGGCGGGCCTTGCTGGTGTCCATCAGCACCGGGGCCCGAAGGCTCTCGATCCACTGCGCCTCGACAGGAACGAACGGGACACGCGCCACCATCTCGGCAACGGCATCGAGTGCCAGGTCCGGGACGGGCACGCTGTACCAGCCGAGCGCCGCCGCCAGATCGGCCATCGTCAGGGTCCCGGGCGCTGCGAGGTTGTAGACGCCAGGATCCCCATGGCCGAGTACGGCCGCTCGGAAGGCGGTTGCGACATCGTCGTGGTGCACGAGCTGGAATGACACTCCGGTGTCCGGAAGGACCGGAGCCATCAGCGGCATCAGCTCGAGGATTCGCCGCGCCGCCGCGGGCATCCGCTCGGACAGGCGGACGTAGGGAATGCTCTGCACGAGGGCGAGGGCGTCCGGGCCCGCCACGATGCACGGCCGGAAGACGTAGGCGCTCGTGCCCGAGCCTTTGAGAACATCATCCAGCACGCCCTCGAGCTCGGCTTTCTGCTCGGAGTAGTAGTGACGTTTGGTTCCCCGGGGCGGGATGTCCTCGCTCAGCAGCGGGGGATTCTCGATCGTGGAATCCGTAGGCGGCGACCGACGACGCGTACACGACCCGCGCGCAGCCGCTCCTGACGGCCGCCTCGAACACATTGCGCGAGCCCTCCAGGTTCACCCGCTGGGTGTCGGGGAGACTGCCCATGATCAGGAACGCCAGGTGCACGAGCACGTCAGCGCCGGCGGCAAGCCGCTGCACCGAGTCGGCGTCGAGTACGTCGCCTTGCCGGTACTCGGTCTTGTGCAGTCCTGCCGCGAGCGGGTCCCAGGGGCGCCTGGCCATCGCGACGATCCGTTCGATCTCCCGGCTGCGCTCGAGTGAGCGGAGCAGCGAGCGGCCGATGTCGCCGGTCGGACCGGTGACGGCGACCGTCAGCCTGTGAGCGGGTGCGGCCGGCATCACGCGGCTAGCTCCGCCTTGCCAGCTCTCGTTTTGCGGTGCGACGGAAGCCCCGCACCTTCGCGGCGTTCACTCCCGCGGCCATCAGCCGCGAGCGCGGAAGCTCGAAGCCGCCGACGAGCCGATGAGGAATCAGCGCCCAGCCGCCCTCGACGAACACGAGATCGCCGCGGACCTGGAAATTCTGATGCCAGGTGAACTGCTCGGAGTGAGCGTGGGCGGTCAGACACGCGAGTCCGGGCTGTAGCGGAACGCCGGTCCTCGCGCTGGTGACTCTGATCCAGCGATTGGCCTCGTCGACCTGAACCGGCGTCCGGATCGCAAACGGGAATCCGTCCGGCGAGACGATCGACAGAACGGCCGTCGGATGCCGCGTGCCGAGCTCCGCAATCCGGGGATCCCAGGAGCTCGCGCCACCGACGGGGTTCGCATGAAACCGCTCCGGCTCCTCGGAATGACCGGAGCGGACCTCTTCCATGTGAGCGTCGTAGAGCTGGGGCTCGCTGGTCTCCTCTCCACACGGCCAGACATAGATTCTCTCCGGACGGACGTGAATATAGATCCGCGTGTAGTACCAGGCCAGGAATGACTTGAGCCGGTCTGGCGGCTGGAGCTTTGCCGTCCCCTGTAGCTTACGGATCGACTCCTGCTCGTAGCGTCTGCGGTTCGCTTGAAGGTCCTGATCGTCGACCCGGGCGGATCCCTGCACGAGCACCATCGGCGGGTCCCGCAGGCCGCTGCCGCTCGGGTCTGAGAACAGCAGCGCAACCAGCGGGTTGGCGCCGGCGTCGTTCGCCTTCTTCGGGTAGCCGAGGCTGGTCGTGACATCGATGCACGGCGCTCCAGGTGCGTAATACGGCGTCACCGGCCAGGTGATCGGCTGACCGAGCCGATCGATCGTCGTGAACTCGGTCGTGATGAAGCGGTCGAAGACCGCCTGGAGGTCAGTCGGCAGGGAGGCCGTCACCGCGCGAGTATATGCCGGGAACCGGGACGGCGATGGGCGAAGTTGAGATCACGTCAGTCGTCGTAGCCGGGCTCGCCGGGCAGGACGATCCGGGCGGACTCACCCGAGCTCAGCACCCGTGGCTGGATCGGGCGGATCTCGCGGGCCCGGGCGTGCTCGATCAGCGCCTGGGCGGACGGGAAGCCGGTCAGCTGCTCGAGCTGCTTGATCGTCGGAAAGACAAGGAACAGCTCGCCGCTCGCGGGCCGCCTCGAGCGCTGCCGCGGGCTGATACCAGCGGGCGTCGACGATCTCGGCACCGTCGACCGCCGGCTGCGCCCCGGCCGGCGCGGGCGCGAGGTAGAACCAGGTGTCGAAGCGGATCCTGACCTCCGCCGGGGTGATCCAGCGCGCGAACGGCACGAGCGCATCCGGCCGGTCGATCTCGATGCCTGCCTCCTCGGCGAGCTCCCGCACCGCGGCGGCGCGCAAAGCCGCGTCTCCTTCGCCCTCCTCGCGATCGACGGCCCCGCCGGGAAACACCCAAGCGCCACCCATGAACCGCGCGTCCGGGTTGCGCCGCACGAGCAGCACTTCCAGCTGATCGGTCTCGCCCCGCAGCAGGATCACGGTTGCGGCGAGCCGGGGAACCGTGACTTTCCCCGGGTTCAGCTCCTCGCCGGGCGCGGGACGGTCGACCTCCATCTCGCGACCCTACCGCTACGCTTCCGGCCGTGAAGTGGATGTGCGAATCGTGCGGGTTCATCTACGACCCCGCGGAAGGAGACCCTGACGGCGGGATCCCGCCCGGCACCGCGTTCGAGGACATTCCCGAGACATGGTTCTGTCCCGTGTGCGGAGCCCGCAAGCGGGATTTCTCGCCTTACGATGAGTAGCGCTCGCCCGCGGTCGTTCTACGCGGCGACCTGCAACCGGCCGTAGGTGACGGCAGCGATCGCAGACGCCGTGATCGCGACCAGCCGGCCGAGGTCGGCTTCCGAGATCGAAAGCGGCGGCATCAACACGACCACATCGCCGAGCGGCCGGATGATCGCGCCTCGCTTCCGGGCAGCCAATGCCACCTGGTGGCCGAGCCGCGTCTGTCCGGGTTGCTCGACCAGTTCGATTCCGACCATGAAGCCGCGCTGACGGACTTCGGCGACGCCCGGGAGCGAGCCGATTCGATGATCGAGCAGCCGCGTCAGCAGGTCGATCTTGGGTTGCAGCCGCTCCAGCGTGCCTTCGCGCTCGAACGTCTCCAGCGTGGCCACTCCCGCCGCGCACGCCAGCGGATTGCCGGTGAAGGTGTGTCCGTGAAAAAACGTCCGGAACTCCTCGAAGCGCCCGAGGAATCCTTCGTAGACGCGCTCGGTGGTGACCGTGGCCGCGAGCGGCAGATAACCGCCTGTCAGTCCCTTGCCCACGCAGAGCAGGTCGGGCGCCACGTCCTCGTGCTCGCACGCGAACATCCGGCCCGTGCGGCCAAACCCGGTCGCGACCTCGTCGCAGATCAGCAGCACTCCGTGTGCGTCGCAAGCCTCACGCACTCGCCGCAAATAGCCGTCGGGCGCGATCAGCATCCCGGCTGCCCCTTGCACCAGCGGCTCGACGATCACGGCTGCGACCGTTTCGCCGTGCTCCGCGAGCAGCCGCTCGAGCTGCTCAGCGTCACCCGGCCTGGTCTGCAAGCAGTCGAACAGGAGCGGACGGTAGAGCGAGTGGAACAGCTCGATGCCGCCAACCGAGACCGCGCCCACCGTATCGCCGTGGTAGGCGTTCTCCAACGAGATGAATCTGGTGCGCTGTCGCTCGCCGCGCTGCGCCCACCATTGGAAGGCCATCTTCAGTGCGATCTCGACCGCCGTTGAGCCGCTGTCGGAGTAGAACACGCGGCTGAGGCCCGCTGGGGCCACGGCGATCAACTGCTCGGCGAGCTCGATCGCCGGCTGGTGAGAGAGCCCGAGCATCGTCGAGTGCGCGACCCGCTCGAGCTGAGCCCGGACTGCGGCGTCGATCGCCGGATGGCGGTGGCCGTGAACGTTGCACCACAGCGAGGACACGCCGTCGATGTAGACGTTCCCATCGGTGTCGAACAGGTTGGTGCCCTCCGCCTGGTCGATCACGATCGGGGGGTCCTCCTCACACCAGCCCTGTTGCTGGGTGAACGGGTGCCAGAGGTACCGGCAGTCGGCGGCGGCAAGGTCGGCGGTCGTGCGCATGGCCGGGGACGCTAGCTCGCGGGGCGGTCGGAACCCGCCCTGGTGGCGAGCTCGGGCTCGAGCGCCCGCTTACCCGAGCCAGGTCTGGATCGGCAGCGACTGCGCCGCCGCGGAGAGCAGCCGGGGATCGGGCCGGGCGATGCGCGGCAAAGTTGCCACCGGGACGCCACCGAGCCGCTCGATCGTCTCGCGGTTGGAGCGCTCGATCGTGTCGGGCTCCGCCGGCCACGGCGTCATCACCACGGCAAGCAGCTCGAGCCCGGCCGCCCGGCCCGCCTCGAGCGTTAGCAGCGTGTGGTTGATCGTGCCGAGCCCGGGGCGCGCTGCGATCACGATCGGCAGCCCGATGTCGCAGGCGAAGTGGCGCACGTCATAGGTTTCGGTGAGCGGGACCAGCAGACCGCCGACGCCCTCGACGATCAACGCGTCGGCGGTGCTCGCGGCGGCTTGCACCGCGGAGAGCAGTCGTTTCACGTCGAGCTCTCGTCCGGCCAGCGCGGCCGCCAGATGAGGGGAGACGGGAGGGCCATAGGCGATCGAGTTGACCTCCTCGGGTGCCAGGCCGGCGGCCCGCGCCAGCAGCTCGTGGTCCGGCGGCCACTCTGGATCGGCCGGCACATCGAGCCCCGTGATGACCGGCTTGAGGGCTCCGACCGCGACCCCCCGGGCCCGCAGCGAGGCGATGATCGCGGCCGCGAGAACCGTCTTGCCGACGCCGGTGTCGGTACCGGTGACGAAGCAGCCGCGCAACCGTCAGGCCGCGCGCGGTTCGAGCTGCGGGGCGGGACGCCGCCGCGGGTCGAACCCTGCCGCACGGGCGACCTGGGAGATCGTGCGAGCCGCAAAGCGCAGCTCGTCCTCGTGATGCGATGCCATCACCGCGAGGCGAAGTCGCGAGGTACCCGGAGCAACGGTCGGCGGCCTGATCGCTTGCGCGAACACGCCACGCGCCAGCACCGTCTCACAGATCCGCACAGCCAGCTCGGCTTCGCCGATCACGAGTGGCACGATCTGGGTGCGCGAGCCGCCGATACCAAAGCCCTCACGCTCTAGCTCGGCGCGCAGCACGGCGGAGTTCGACGCGAGCTTCTCCACCCGGCCGGGCTGCTCCTCGAGCAACTCCAGCGCGGCCATCGCGCCGGCGACGGCCGGGGGCGGAAGTGCGGTCGAGAAGATGAACGTGCGCGTCGCATTGAGCAGGTAACGCGCCATCGAGCGGTCGCAGGCGACGTACGCCCCGTATGACCCGAGCGCCTTGCCGAGCGTCCCGACGACCACGTCCACGCGATCCTCGAGTCCAGCCTCCGCGACCGCGCCCCGGCCACCAGGGCCGAGCGCACCCGTCCCGTGGGCCTCATCGACGAGCACTCGCAGACCATGATCTTCCGCGAGCCCCACGAGCTGCTCCAGCGGGGCCACGTCTCCGTCCATCGAGAACACGCTGTCGGTGACGATCAGCGCTCCGCGGCCCTCGGCCCGCTCGATTCCCCACTCGAGGTGCTCCACGTCGCAGTGGTCGTAGACGAACACGTCGGCTCGTGACAGCCGGCAGCCGTCGATGATCGATGCATGGTTGAGCTGGTCGGAGAAGATGACATCCCCGGGACGCGCCAACGCGGCGATCGTGCCGGTGTTGGCCAGATAGCCGGAACCGAACAGCAGCGCCGCCTCGCGACCCTTGAACGCCGCCAGCCGCTCCTCGAGACGCCGGTGAACGGTCATCGTTCCGGAGATCAGCCGCGAGGCGCCGGCGCCGACGCCCCAGCGCATCGCCGCCTCAGCGGCCGCTTGCCGCACGCGCGGCTCGTCGGCGAGGCTCAGGTAGTTGTTCGAGCACAAGAGCAGCACCGGCTTGCCATCAAGCAGCACGCGGGGCCCCTGAGGACCGCTGACGAGGCGCGTGCGGCGCTCCAGACCCATGGCCCTCAGCTCATCCAGGCGGGCCTCGATCTCAATCATTCGATCAGGCTGGCCGCGAGCCGCGGGCAACCGCCTCGCGCGTCAGGCGGCCCTGGCCCGTGTTGTGGGCGCCGTCGGGTCGAGGCGGCACGCCGCGCTTGGCGGCGAAACGCAACTGCGAGGCAGGGTCCCAAAGCCGGACATCCAGCGCCGGCTCGGGCTCGGGGATCGACTCGGCGATCACGTCCGGAGTCTCACCCGCCAGCCAGCCGCTGCGGTTGTCAGGCCTGGGATGAGCGCCATTGTCCGGCTGGCGTGCGACGTTCAGCCCGAGCTCCTCGAACATCGCCCGATCCTCGTCCGGGGTGTTCCCGAGCGTGGTCAGGAAATTGCCCATCATGACCCCGTTGAGGCCCGCCTTGACCGCCATCGCCTGAAACTCGCCGAGGTTCTCTACCCGGCCCCCGCAGAGGCGGAAGAGCGCCTCGGGCAAGATCAGGCGGAAGATCGCGATCCATTTGACGGCCTCCCATGGATCCATCAGATCACGGTCGCCGAACTTCGTCCCCGGGCGTGGATTCAGCAGGTTGATCGGCACGCTCGTGGGGTTCAGCTCGGACAGCTGAAAGGCCATCTCGACCCGTTGCTCGCGACTCTCTCCGAGATTCAGGATCCCGCCGACGCACGTTTCCAACCCCGCCACTCGCACCGCGTCGAGCGTCCGCAGCCGGCCCTCGTAGCGAACCGTGCTGGACACCTCGGGGTAGTAGGACTCCGCTGTCTCGACGTTGTGATGCACACGCTGGATACCGGCCGCCTTCAGTGCCTTCGCCCGCTCGACCGACATCTGACCGATCGAGACGCACCGTTTGAGGTTCGTCCGATCGGCGACCAGCCGTGCTCCCGCCAGCACCTTCTCGAAGTCGCGCTTGGAGAGACCCTGGCCCTGGGTGACCATGCAGAACCGGTGCGCGCCGGCCGCTTCGGCGGCCCGGGCGTGCTCGAGGATCTGGTCCGGCTCCATCATCGCGTGCATCGGCGTGTCCGCCTCCGCATAGCGGGATTGCGCGCAGAACCCGCAGTCCTCTGCGCACCCGCCCGACTTCGCATTGACCAGCGAGCACATGTCGGTCGCGTCGCCAAAGTGCTCGGTGCGCGCGCGCCAGGCGCGCTCGACCAGCGCCTCGATCTCGGCCCGGTCCTCGAGC
The DNA here is from genome assembly GCA_963837385.1 of uncultured Solirubrobacterales bacterium. Taxonomy (GTDB): domain Bacteria; phylum Actinomycetota; class Thermoleophilia; order Solirubrobacterales; family Solirubrobacteraceae; genus Palsa-465. The sequence continues at coordinate 171,260 of CAWIMZ010000017.1, read as the reverse complement.
TCCCCGAGGCGCAGCGCTTGCTCAACGGTGATCAGTGGCGGCATGCGCGGGAAGATAGGCTGCGGGTCGGACGGCTCAGCGCCCGCGCCACTGCGGCGGGCGCTTCTCAGCGAAGGCCCGCACTCCCTCGCGGAAGTCCTCGGAGGAAAAGCATGCGCGGCGCAGCTCGTTGAGCTCGCGTTCGACGTCGGCGGCGAGGTCACCCTGCGCGTCGAGCACCGCGCGGATCACCCGCTTGTTGCCGCGCTGGGCGAGTGGGGCGTTGGCGGCGATCTCGCTCGCCAGCTCGATTGCCTCCTCGGCCAGCCGCCCGGGTTCCGCAACCGCGTTCACGAGGCCCCAAGCGCGCGCGGTGCGGGCGTCGATCCGGCGGCCGACGAGGAACAACTCGCGTGTACGCGGAGCGCCGATCGTGTAGATGAACTTGCGGATTCCCGTGTGCGAGTAGATCAGGCCGAGCTTCGCGGGCGGCATTCCCAGCGCGATCGTCCCTGCGGCGATCCGCAGGTCGCAGGCGAGCGCGATCTCGAGGCCGCCGCCGATCGCGTGGCCATTGAGTGCCGCAACGGTCGGGTAGGGGTAAGCCTCGATCGCATCGATCGCCGGTGCGACCGGATGCGCAACGAGCCTTTCCGCCTCGTCGGCCAGCGCGGCATCAGGTAGGTCGCCGATGTCGTAGCCGGCCGAGAACGTAGCCTCCTCTCCGGTGACGATCACGCAGCGGGCATCGAGGGCCGGCATCGTGCGACTCGAACGCGTCGAGGATCGAGTGATCGAGGGCGCCGCGCTTCTCCGGATTGGAGATCGTCAGCCGCGCGACGCCGGGCCCCGGCTCGTCGACGAGAAGCCGTCCGCTCGGGCTACTCGAGGACAACGAGCGTGTCGCCCTCCGACACCGATTGGCCCTCCTCGCACAGGATCTCCTTGACCACTCCGGGATCCTCGGCCTCGACCGGCATCTCCATCTTCATTGACTCGAGGATCACGACCGTGTCGCCTTCATCGACGTCGTCGCCGACGGCAACTTCGATCTTCCAGACGGTGCCCGTGATGTGGGCCTCGACCTCGGGCAAGTGTGCCTCCTGTGCTCGTGGGACCGGCCGCAGGATAGTCCGGGTCGGGGACGGGAGAGGGGGGACTGGGTGGTCCGGGCGGGGAGGGAAGTGGGGGCGCTGGGTGGTCCGGGGCGGGGCGGATTGGGGTGCCGGCCGTGGATGGCCGGGGCGGATTGGGGTGCCGGCCGTGGATGGCCGGGGCGGATCGGGGTGCCGGCCGTGGATGGCCGGCGCGGATTCGGGCGCCGGGCCTCGATGGTCGGGGCGGATCGGGGTGCCGGGTCTCACCTGCGCCGGGCCCTCCGCCGGAACCGTCGCAGCTCAGCCGCCACCAGGGCCCCCACGGGACGGCTGGTGGCCAACTCGTAGCGGCGCTCGCCGCCGCCCTTCTGTGCCCAGCCATACCACTCATCCTCGCGGATGAAGTGCGTGAAGGCGGGGTGCTGCTTGACGATCAGCTCGAACACGGCCAGCAGATGAGGCTCGGTTCGCTCGCTCTCCGACATCGGCCCGAGGGGCCGTCCGTCTTCGTGCGGCCGGATCCACCGGTTGTCCTGGTAGGTCCATTCGAGGTCGTCCATCAGCAGCCAGCCGTTCGGACGCAGCAGTTTCTCGATCAGCACCACCGCCAGGCCGTCGATGTTCCAGTTCTTGGAGCCGTCCAGATAGCAGAAGTCGTAACACGGGCTGCAGTTTCCTGCGACATCGCTCGCCTGCTCGATCTGCTGCTTGAGAAACCAGTTGTACGAGCTGTCCCGGCGGACGATCGTCACGCGATCGATAAGACCGGCACGAGCGAGGACGTCCTCGGGAGGGGGGTCATAGGCGGCGCCGCCGTGATCGACGGTCGTCAGATGTCCGTGTCCGTTGGCCTCGAGCGCCGCGGCGATGTAGGCGGCGGAAACGCCGTGCGCGGTCCCTAGCTCAAGCGCTTGCTCGGGTCTGGCGGTGCGGATGTGCTCGTAGACGCGACGCCCGAGCGCGGGCGTCATGAACGGCGTCCCCTCGACCGCAGCGGCCACTGCTTCGAACTGCATCCCATGATCTTGCCATCAGGCGGCGAAGGGCAGGCTCCAGGTCGCTAATCATGCGCTGGAGCATGCCAATCAACACCGCGAATTGACCACCCATCCCAAATCGCTGAGCACAGGCGCAGCCAGAGGGCGTAGCCTCCGTGACAGGTGACGGAGCGCGCGCCGTTTGACATTGACATGCTTGCGGCCTCCTTGCGAGCGGACTCGAGCGATGTTGCCGCGTTCGTCGAGGGGCTGGCGGTCAAGCTCGAGGACCTGGTGCCCGGCAGGGTGAAAGTTCAGCGCAGCCGGCGGGGCATGTTCGGCCCGAAGCTCGTCAAGCGGATCGCGCTCGACGCCGGCGGTCAGCGGCTCGAACTGGTGCGCAGCGAAGGCGACGCGATCGAGACCAGGGTCGCGCGGATCTCCGGCGGGATCGTGCTGAAGACCGAGCCACGGGACACCGAGGCCTGGCTCACTACGCTGGGAGAAGCGTTGAGCGCGGAGGCCGCGCGCAGCGAACAAATACGGCAGGCGCTCGAGCGTCTGCTCCTCAATTAGGAGGGCACGATGGGATTCCTGAAGCGTGACGACGACGACGGCGGCTCCCAGCCGGCGTCGCCTGACGAGCAAGCTGTCGCGGTGGACAACGGACCAGCAACAGAGGCACCACACGCGGCGTCGTATCAATCCGGCTCGCTGGCGGGAATCCCCGAGTCGGGACGCGAGCGGATCGGGCGGATGAAGAGGGACCTCGCGCGGGGCTTCTTCACCAGCGACCTGTCGATCAACGAGTTCATGCTGGTCAAGCAAGCCGGATTCGAGCCACTGGGCCTGGTCTTGGGCAGCTCGATTTACCACATCGGATTCCAGCAGGCGAACTGGAGCAGGAATCAGGAGATGGGCGTGCTCACACAGGCGATGTACCACGCTCGCGAGCTCGCGATGACGCGGATGGAGGAGGAGGCCGATCAGCTGGGAGCGGACGGGGTTGTCGGGGTACGGCTCGACATCGGTCGCTACGAGTGGGGCGCCGACCTGGCCGAGTTCATCGCGATCGGCACGGCGGTCAAGCATCGCGGCGGCGCGCTTCACCGAGCACCCAACGGCCGCCCGTTCACTTCGGACCTGAGCGGGCAGGACTTCTCGACGCTGCTCCGCACCGGTTACCGTCCCGTCGGGCTGGTGATGGGCAACTGCGTGTACCACGTCGCCCATCAGGGGCTTCGGGCGGCTTGGAAGCAGGTCGGGCGCAACCAGGAGATGCCCAACTACACGCAGGCTCTGTACGAGGCGCGCGAGCTGGCGATGGAGCGGATGCAGAACGAGGCCGATGAGCTGCAGGCGGGCGGGATCGTTGGGGCGAGGATCGTCGAGCGCAGCCATGGCTGGGGCTCACACGTGATCGAGTTCTTCGCCGTCGGCACCGGGGTCGTTGCGATCAGCACCGAGCACGAGATCGAGCAGCCTGCGCTCGTCCTGCCGCTGCAGGGCTGAGTCCGAGGTCACCGGGGACGCTCGCTGGGGTATCAGTCGCTATGGCCGACCTCGAGATCAAGCCGCAGATCTACAAGGACCCGCGGCCGAAGGAGCACTTCGACCCGTTCCATGAGCGCGTGCGCACGCGCGAGCCCGAGGCGAAGGTCTACGAGATCGTACGGACCGCGACCGTCGGGTACTCGTTGATCGCGTTCCGGGCGCGTGGCTACGGCACCGAGCAAGTGCCCAACGGGCCTGTGATTCTCGCGCCCAACCACGCCTCGTTCATGGACCACTTCTTCACCGGCGCGTTCCTCCGCCGGCGGGTGCAGTTCATGGGTAAGTCGCAGTTGTTCAAGGGCGTCGGCGAATGGATCTTCAGCCACGGAGGGGTGTTTCCGGTCCGGCGCGGCTATAACGACGAGGAGGCATTCATCACCGCGTTCAGGATCCTCGATCGTGGTGGCGCGGTCGTCATGTACTGCGAAGGCGGCCGCTCGCGTACCGGCAAGCTGGCCGAAGAGGCGAAGCCCGGGATCGGCCGGCTCGCGCTCGAGTCAGGAGCGCCCGTCGTCCCGGTGGCGATCCTCGGGTCCTATCAGGTGCGTAACTGGAAGCGATTGCAGTTCCCGCGGGTGACGGTGCAGTTCGGAGACCCGTTCAAGTTCGAGTCGATCGCCGAGACGACCCGCGAGCAGCAGCAGCAGGCGGCCGACTACATCTTCAGCCGGATCAAGCGACTGCACGCCGAGCTGGAACGGCTCGGTCACAAGGGCGCGCTGCGGGCGGCGCGAGCCGGGCGCAACGCCGCGCGCGAAGCAATCGCATAGAGGCGTATCTGCTTTCACCCGCCGCCGGCTACCTCAGCGGCTGCCGACTGGAGCTGACAGGCCGGTAGGCCGCCCCGCCTCATACGCACTTCTTAGCGCTTCCTCACTCGGTTGCTACGGGCGGAGACGATCCTACGGGACGTTGGACATGACGCCGAAACGAAACTGAGGATCGAACATGACTCCTGACACACCGAACATCTCCGGGCGCGGGCCGGGGGCCCAAAACGGTCCAGCGGGCCGCGAGGCCGGCGAGGCGGCCCGCGAGGCAGCCCGCGAGCGCGGGGCAGCGATCCGCAAGGCGCGGGCGTTGCGCGTGCGCACGATCCGCCGCCGCGTCGTCAGTGGTGCCTTGGCGCTGTTCGTGGCCACCTGGTTGCTGATCGCTGTTGTGCTCGTCAGCGGGCACGATCCTGCTCTTGCGGCGCGGAAGACCGCGAGCGCCGGGACCTCGAACGCCAGCTCGTCCAGCTCGAGCGGCAGCTCGTCGGCCTCGAGTGCGCTCACCACGACAAGCACCACGAGCACGACGAGTCCGAGCACTGGCTCGACCAGCAGCGTTACCACGCGACAGTCGTGAGCGCCTCGCCGTCCGAACTCGTCCTACCGACTGAGCATCGCGAGACGTTCTCCTGCTTCGGTTCGGAGTGCACCGTAATCGTCTCCGACAGGCTCAGCGCACGAGCCGCGGCGGCCGTCGCGCTTGCCAGACGGCGGTTGCTGGAGTGGCACGCTCAGTTTTCGCGCTTCGAGCCGAACAGCGAGCTCTCCGCTCTCAACGCGGATCTGCGTGAGACCGTGCCGGTCAGCCCGCTGCTGCGGCGGATCGTCGAGGCGGGGATCCGAGCCGCGCACTCGACTGGCGGTTTGGTCGATCCGACGCTCGGCGCCGAAATCGAGCGGGCCGGGTACGCATCGGACCTCACAGCCGATGCCGTTCCGCTCGCGACGGGTCTCGCGCTCGCGCCGCCGCGCGTGCCCGGCGCTGCGAACCCAGCTGCCCTCTGGCGCCGCGTCGACGTTGACCGAGCGGCCGGCACGATCACCCGCCCACCCGGGGTCAAGCTCGACCTGGGGGGGATCGCCAAAGGGGTGTTCGCCGACGAGCTTGCCGCTACGCTCAGCGGCTGTGGGGCGTTCGCAGTCGACTGCGCGGGCGACGTCCGACTCGGAGGCGCCGATCAGACGCCGCGTGATGTCCATGTCGCCAGCCCATTCGACGGCTCGAACCTCCACACCCTCGCGCTCGCGTCCGGTGCCGTTGCCACCAGCGGAATCGGCAGGCGCAGCTGGCTCTCGCCAGATGGACGCCCGGCCCACCACCTGCTCGATCCACGTACCGGCGAGCCGGCGTTCACCGGCGTCGTCCAGGCCACCGCGCTCGCGCCGACCGCCGCCGAGGCGGAGGTTCTCGCGAAAGCCGCGCTGTTGAGTGGCCCGGAGCAAGCGTCACTTTGGCTGGCGCACGGCGGAGTGATCGTGCTCGACGACGGAAGCGTCGCGGCGAGCGAGCCGCGCTGATCAAGGCGCAGCGTTGCCGCCCGGCACCACGCCCGACTCGTCGGCCCACGGGACGACGATAGCGTCCTCGTGGGGCGAGTCGCGCGCGACCACGTACTCCGCGGGCTCGGTGTCGGAGATATTCTCGAGCAGGTGGGTCTCGCGCGGCGGCACATAGACCAGATCGCGGGGATCGAGGACCAGCTCGCGCTCCAAATGGTCGCCCCAGCGCACCCGCAGCCTGCCTGAGAGCATGTAGACCGCGCTCTCGCAGCGTTCGTGGTAATGGGGGCGAGAGCGAGCAGCGGGCGGGACGCGGAAGACGCCCATGTAGATGTTCTGCGCGCCGGCGGTTGTCTGCGAGATTTCGGCTCCGCCGAGTACTCCGCGGGGAACCTCACGATCGGGGCCGGGCTTGACGACCCTCATGAAGAGAGCTTATCGCCGCCGCGCGCGCCTGTCCCGTGTGGTTTGCCACCCGCCTACCGGGCGGCGGGTGAGTCGTCTGCCTGCCTGATCTCGATCTGCAGAGGAGGTTGTGAGGCCGCCTCGTGGTCGACCTGCAAGGTGGTGTGATGCAAGTCGAATCGCTTCTCCAGCATCTGCTGCAAGCTGCGCCGGAGCTCATGACAGTCGGCGCCGGCGCCCACCACGACGTGGGCGGAGAGCGCCGGAAAGCCGGAGGTCACCTCCCACACGTGTAGATCGTGAACCTCGACGACGCCGGGCTGCGCTGCCAGGGCAACTCCGATTTGGTCGGGATCGAGACCGGCGGGCGCAGCCTCCATGAACACACGACCCGACGCCCTGAGCAGCCCGTAGGACGCGTGCAGCATCAGCCCGGCGATCAGCAACGACGCGAGCGCGTCCGCGCGCGAGAAGCCCGTAGCGAGGATCACGACGGCTGCCACCGCGGTCGCGATGAACCCGTAGAGATCGGTGAGGATGTGGCGGTAGGAGCCCTCGACGTTGAGGCTTCGCTCACCGCGGTCCGGTGCTCCGCGGAGGATCCGCTCGGCGAGCAGGTTGACGAGCACCCCGGCAAGTGCGACCGCGAGCACGATGCCGCCGTCGACGGACGGCGGGGAAACGAGACGGCCGATCGCGTCGTAGACGATCAGCAGCCCGAGCAGCAGCAGAGTCACACCGTTCGCCTGAGCGCTCAGGATCTCCGCGCGCCCGAGTCCGTAGGTCATCGAGCCGCCGGCCGGTTTGGCTGCGAGCCGTGCCGCAGCGAGGGAGAGGGCGAGTGCCGCCGCGTCGGTCAGCATGTGGGCGGCGTCGGACAGCAGCGCCAGCGAGGAGGCAAGGATTCCGGCCGTCACCTCGACCGCCATGAACGCCAGGATCAGCGCGAGCGTGGTCTTCAGCGCGCGCTTGTCGGCGTCCCTTGATGAGGCATGCACGTGGTCGTGCGCCATGGACGGATCGTACGACCCGGCGCCGGCTTCTAGTTCACGGAGGGATCTGCGGGCATCCGGGCGAGCAGCGCATAACTGCCGCCCTTGCGCATCAGCACTTCGGACCACAGCTGCTGCGGCTCGTCGAAGAACGGATCTTCGCGTCGGGCCGGCTCGAGGATCCAATCATCGCGCTCTAGCTCACCGTCCAGTTGTCCGGGCCCCCAACCGGCGTGGCCGACGAACGCCCGACCCCGGCGGACGCCCGCGGCCGCCTCGCTCGGCGAGGAACCAGCGCCAAGCACGCCGATCTCGTCAAACGCGATCAAGGCCGCCTCGGCGGGGTCTTCGAACTCGGCCAGGACGATCACCGCCGACGGCTGGACAGGACCCCCGATGAACAGCGGTTCGTCGGGATCGATCAGATCCCTGAGCTCTGGGAGAGCCTCGCCGACGGTCGTCTGCGCAGAACGGTTGAGCACCAGCCCGAGCGCTCCGTCGTCGCTGTGCTCGACCACCAGCACAACGGTGCGCCAGAAGTTCGGGTCGAGAAGCGATGGACCTGCGACCAGGAGCTGCCCGCGGACGGAGTCCATCAGCGCCGCCGCGGTCGCGCGTCCGCCGTCCCTAGCAGTGGTCTGACTGCGTCTGCGCAGACCATGCGTCGTCGGGATCGTCCGATTGCCTCGACGTCAGTCGCCGTTGCGCTTCGTCGGCGAGCTGAGTCGCTTCGATCGCTCCGGTCCGGCTCTCGAGGTCCAGCTCCGCGAGCTCGGCTATCACCTCGAACAGGTCGACGCCAAGGCAGATCTGAGTCCCGTCCACCGTCTCGACTCGCCGTGCATGAAACGCTTGGCCATCGCGCCATACGAGAATCGTTCTGCCGGAGCTTGCCCGAAGCGTGACTTTCATGCAATCGGTCCTCGGCCGAGTTGCGGCCAGACGCTTCCTCCGTCCCTACCCCAGGCGGCGTGGTGAGGAAACAATCACGAATAAGAAGTCTCTCACAATCTGAGCGCGGCTCAGAGCCCGTAGGAGCGCCCGATCAGGTCGAGCATGATCTCGTCGGTGCCGGCTCCGATCCGGTTCAGCCGCAGATCGCGCCAGGAGCGCTCGATCCCGTACTCCTTCATATAGCCGTTGCCGCCGTGGATCTGGATGCACTCGTCGGCCACCTCGCAGGCGATCCGCGCGGCGTACAGCTTCGCCATCGTGATTTCGCGGACCGGATACTCGCCGTTGTGAAAGCGCCAGGCAGTCGTGTAGACCATCTGTCGTGCGGTTTCGATCTTGGTCGCCATCTCGGCGAACTTGTGGCGAATCGCCTGGAAGCGACCGATCGGGCGGCCGAACGCGGTGCGGTCCTTGCCGTATTGCAGCGTCCGATCGAACACGTGCTGCGCGCCCGCGACAGACCCGGCGGCGCCGATCAGGCGCTCTCCCTGAAGTTCCCACATGACGTGGTAGAAGCCCTTACCGGCCCGGCCGAGGACGGCTGATTCAGGCACGCGCACGTCCTGGAAGGCGAGCAGCGCCGTGTCCGAGGCGTGCATGCCGAGCTTCTCCAGGCGCTTCTCTCGGATCACTCCCGGCGAGTCCATCGGCACGAGAAAGAGGGTGAAGCCGTCGTAGCCGGCGTCGGGATCGGTCTTGGTCACGAGCACGATCGCGTGAGCGCGATGCCCGTTCGTGATGTACGTCTTGGAGCCGTTGATCACGTACTCGCCGTTTGTCTCGTCGTGCACGGCCCTCGTCTTGATCCCCGCCACATCGGACCCAGCGTCGGGCTCGGTGATCCCGAGGCACAGGATCTTGCTGCCCCGGATCGCCGGGACGACCCACTCCTGCTTCTGCTCTTCGGTCCCGAAGGCGAGGATCGGCGGCATCGCCATGTCGGTGTGGACGGCAATCCCCATCCCGACCCCGCCGCAGTGAGCGTGCACCATCTCCTCGGCAAGCACGAGCGAGGTGTAGTAATCGCCCCCCTGGCCACCGTAGTGCTCGGGCTTATCGAGCCCCAGGAACCCGAGCTCGCCCATCCGCTCGAAGACCCAGTCGGGAAACGTCGTCTCCTCCCACTCCTCGGCGTGGGGCTGGAGCTCCTTGATCACGAAGCGGCGAATCGAGTCCCGCAGCTGCTCGTGCTCGTCGGTGAAGATGAAGTGCCTGCGTTGTGCGGCGAAGTCGGGCTTCAGGACGTCGGCGGTGGCCATGGTGGTCGCTCTCCTCGGGTCGGGCGGCGGCGTTGACGGTAACGGAGGCCAGGAGCAAAGTAAACAGTAGAACTTCCTACTTGCTACTCGCGTCGCGGGGTGGCGTGCGGGCGTCGTGGGCGGCGTCGCGGGGTAGTGTGCGTGGGCGGCGTCGCGGGGTGGCGTGCGGGCGTGCGGCGTCGCGGGGTAGCGTGCGGGTCGTGGGCGGCGTCGCGGGGGTGGCGTGCGCTAGCTTGCCGCCGAGATGGGGTACACCACGCTCCGCTGCCAGGTCTCGGAAGCCGGCGTCGCCACGATTGCGCTCGCTCAGCCCGATACCCGTAATGCGCTCTCGGACGAGCTGTTGGACGAGTTGATCGCGGCGCTCGAGGCGGCGCGGGACGACTCCGCAGCGCGCTGCGTGGTGCTGACCTCGACGCATGAGAAGGTGTTCTCGGCGGGCGCGAACCTGGCCGGGTTCGCGGCCGAGGTGCCGCTCGTGCACAAGCATTTCGCCACCGAGCGCTTTCCGCGCCTGTTCCGGCTGCTGGGTGAGCTGGGCAAGCCATCGATCTGTGCCGCAAATGGCCACGTGCTCGCCGGGGCGCTGGGGATCGCATTGGCCTGCGACCTGATCGTCGCGAAGGAAGGCGTCCGCTTTGGCACGCCCGAGATCAACGTCGGCCTGTTCCCGTTCATGATCATGGCGCTGATCTATCGCAATGTGCCGCGCAAGAAGACCAACGAGCTCCTGCTGCTGGGCGAGCAAATCTCGGCGCAGGAGGCAGAGCGAATCGGGATCGTCAATCGGGTAGCGCCGGCGGAGCAGTTCGACGACGTCGTGCGCGAGCTTGCCGAGAAGCTCGCGCGCAAGTCACCGGTGATGATGAAGCTCGGCAAGGACGCGATCTTCCGCCAGCAGGACATGGCCTTCGCCGACGCAATCGATTTCCTGCGCTCTCAGCTGACGATCGCGTTCTCGACGGACGACATCCAGGAGGGTGTGAGGGCGTTCTTCGAGAAGCGCGAGCCGGACTGGAAAGGGCGCTAGGCCGCGCGCCACCCCGCGCGCCCCGCCGGTCGCAGAGCTTCGCCGCAGCGCCCCCGGATTCCGACGTAGCGCTGCCCCGACGGAATCGCGCCCCGCCGTGCTCGAGGGCCCCCCGCAGGCCCCGTCAGCGCGCTTCGCCGCGGGCCGCGCCGCGCGCCCCCGCGCGCCCCGCCGGCCGAGGGGCCCCCGGGCACCGCGCGCGCCTATTTCACCGTCCCCGAGGCCGGGGACGTCGCCGGCGGTCGCAGGGGCGGTGTGGGCGCTTGGGCGGGCCCGCTCAGGGTTCTGGCCTGAGCGAACGTGAGCAGCCGCCCGTGCTCCTCGTCCCAGAGCTTCAGCCGGACGGCGCGCAGGCCATCCAAGAGCGAGAGCGTCGGAACGGTCTGGAACATGGGGTTCTCATCGTGCGCGCGCTGCAGGTTGTAGTTGGGGATCCGCGCGTTCAGATGGTGAATGTGGTGAAGCCCGATGTTGCCGGTGAAGAACTGAAGGGGCTGGGGCAGCTTCAGATACGAGCTCCCGCGCAGCGCGGCGTCGGCGTAGCTCCACTCGTCGTCGCGTGCCCAATACGCGTCCTCGAACTGGTGCTGTACGTAGAACAGCCAGATCCCGATCGAGCCGGCCAGCAGCGCGGCCGGGGCCCACACGAGCAGCAGGGCTCGCCAGCCGATCAGCAGGCAGAGGCTCGCGGCCAGGGCGAAGAGCACCAGATCGGTGAACAGCACGCTGTTGCGCATCCGAGGTCTTGCCGAGCGAGCCACGATCCGCGGGCCGACGACCATCGCGAACACCGGGCCGAACCCGAACATCACCACAGGGTTGCGCAACAGCCGGTAGCCGAGTCGTCCTTTCCAGGATCGCTCGTGATACTCGGCGACGGTCAGCGTGATCACGTCCCCGACCCCGCGCCGTTCGAGATCGCCCGAGCTCGCGTGGTGGACGGCATGATCGTGGCGCCAGCGGCGAAACGGCGAGAGCACGAATAGCCCGAGCAGCGCCCCGAGGTAGGCGTTGGCGCGCTTGGAGGGAAGCAGCGACCCGTGCGAGCAGTCGTGAAAGAGGATGAAGGTCCGTACCAGGAAGCCCGCGGTGGGGATCGCGAGCACGAGCGTCAGCAGGACCGAGACGCGGAGCGAGAAGTACATCAGCACCGACAGCGCCAGGTAGGGCACGACGGACGTTGCCACCTCGAGCACGCTGCGCGCGAGGCGCGGTTGGGCGTAAGGCGCAAGCGCTTGTTTCCAATAGGGACGTGCGGACTGATTCGGCATGGGGCAGCTTTCTGTGCAGGGGACGAGAAATGTTTGACGCCCCCGCATGCCGCCCTCCTGGCCGCAGCAGGCACGAGCTGCATATGAGGAGCGGCCGGGCGACCTCGCATTCAGGGCGCTGCCATCCGGTCTCCGAACTTCCCAGGCTACGGGGATATACGGCCGATTGCAAGGAGGTTGTGTCGGCGTTTCTTGACGCGCCCACGCGGCACCTGACAAGGTAAGGAGTAGAACGTCCCACTTCTTGCTTTGGCGACTGAGGCCACATCCACCAGCATGCTCCGACCGCTCGCGGACGATCTCCGCGAGCGGCGGGCCAAGATCATGCAGGGCGGAGGACAGCAGAAGATCGCCGAGCAACACGCCCGCGAAAAGCTCACCGCCCGCGAGCGGCTGGCCCTGCTGATCGACGAGGGCACGTTCGTCGAGCTCGGGATCCACGGCCGGCCGCACTTCTCCCAACGGGCGATGGACGGCAAGGACGCGCCCGCGGACGGAGTGCTCACGGGTTACGGGAAGCTCGATGGCCGGTTGGTCGCCGTGGCCGCCTACGACTTCACCGTGATGGCCGGATCGATGGGCATGACCGGCGAGCTGAAGGTCACTCGGCTGCGCGAGCTCGCTCTGAGCAAGCGAATTCCGCTGATCTGGCTGCTGGACTCGGCCGGTGCCCGGATCCAGGAGGCGGTCGGCTCGCTGTTCGCGGGGAGTGGTCATCTGTTCCGCGAGGAGGTGATCAACTCCGGCGTGATCCCGCAAGTCGCGGCGCTGATGGGGCCGTGCGCTGCCGGGACGGCATACATCCCGGGGCTGGCGGACTTCGTGCCGATGGTCAGGGGAAGGGGCTCGATGGCCTTGGCGGGCCCGCATCTGGTGAGAGCGGCAATCGGCGAGGACGTCAGCCAGGAGGAGCTCGGCGGATCGCGCGTGCACTGCCGCAAGTCGGGCGTCGGCGATTTGGAGGTGGCCGACGACGAGGAGTGCATCACGAAGATCAAGCAGTACCTCAGCTACTTCCCGCAGAACTGCGAGGAGCGGCCGCCGATGCTCGTCACCGATGATCCGATCGACCGCGGCGACGAGCAGCTGCTCGACGTCCTGCCGAGCTCGAACCGCAAGCCATACGACATGTACGAGGTGATTCACAGGATCGTCGACGACGGCACCTACTTCGACCTCAAACCGCAGTTCGCCAAGACGATCATCACCTGCCTGGCGCGCTTCGGCGGACGCACCGCCGGGATCGTGGCCAACCAGCCAAAGCAGCTCGGCGGGATCCTCGACAACGACTCGGCCGACAAAGCGGCGCGATTCATCAACCTTTGCAACGCGTACGGGATTCCGCTCGTCTATCTGATGGACGTTCCCGGCTTCATGGTCGGGACAAAGGTCGAGCAGGCGGGCATCATCCGCCACGGCGCGAAGATGCTCTACGCGACCGCCAACGCCACTGTCCCGAAGATCACCGTCATCCTGCGCAAGGCGTACGGCGCCGGCTACTACGTGATGTGCGGCCGCGCCTACGAGCCGGATCTGATCGTCGCGTGGCCCTCGGCCGAGATCAGCGTGATGGGCGCCGAGGGCGCGGTCGAGATCATCTTCCGCAAGCAGCTCGAGGCTGCTGAAGATCCCGCCGCCAAACGCCAGGAGCTGATCGAAAGCTTGCGGCAGATCATCGACGTGTACATCGCCGCGGGCAACGACATGATCGACGACGTGATCGACCCGCGCGAGACGCGCGCCACGATCTGCCGCGCGCTCGAGATGGCGGCGCGCAAGCGGGTGGAGCGGCCGTGGAAGCGCAGTGGGGTGGTGCCGGTATGAGCCTCGCCGATCCGGCGATCATCACCTGCGCGATCTCCGGTGCGATCGCCAACCGTGAACAGTGCCCGGCGATTCCGTACACGCCCGAGGAATACGCGGCTGAAGCGCGCCGGATCGTCGACGAGGGCGGCGTTCAGATCCACATCCACGCTCGCAAGCCGGACGGCGCCCCGAGTTACGAGACCGAAGATTTCATGGCGATCCGTGACTCGATCCGGGCCGAGGTGGGGGATGCGGCGATCATCAACTTCTCGACCGGCGCGATCGGCGTCCCAGTCAGCACGAGGATCGCTTACCTGGAAGCCTGCCGCCCCGCGGTCGCCGCGCTGAATATGGGCTCGATGAACTACGCGAAGTACTCGCGCTCGCGCAAGGACTTCGTGTTCAAGTTCGTGTTCGCAAATCCGTTCGAGGAGATCGTCGAGCTGCTCGAAGCGATGCGGCGGCTGCACATCAAGCCCGAGCACGAGTGCTTCGACCTCGGTCATGTCGGCTCGCTGGAGCCGTTGGTCGACATGGGGCTGCTCGACGCGCCATTGCACGCCGACTTCGTGATGGGCGTCGTCGGCGGCGTCCCGCCGGGCGCCCGCAACCTCGCCGCGATGGCCGACAATCTGCCGTCCGGCACGCACCACTGGGGAGTGATCGGGATCGGCCGGGACCAGTGGATGCTCGTGGCGTCGGCGTTGACGCTGGGCGGTTCGATCCGGGTCGGCCTCGAGGACAACTTCTACCTGCCCGACGGGTCGATGGCCCGCTCCAACGGCGAGCTGATCGCGAAGGCGCGGCAGATGACGCAGGACGCAGGGCGGCGGCCGGCGACGGTGCAGGAGGCGCGCGAGCTGCTGGGCATCAGGCCGTTGACGCGAGCATGACGTCGGCGCTGGACGGGATCAGGGTGCTGGATTTGACCCGCCTGCTACCGGGCGGCTTCTGCTCGCTGCTGCTGGCGGATTTCGGTGCCGACGTGATCAAGGTCGAGGACACCGGGGCGGGCGATTACCTGCGCTGGTCCCCGCCCTACTACGAGGGCGTGGAGGAGACCGCCCGGGGGGCGCTGTTCCTCGCGCTCAATCGCGGCAAGCGCTCGATGCGCCTCGATCTCAAGACCGAGCCTGGCAAGGATGTGCTGCTCGCCCTAGCGCGCGAGGCCGACGTGCTGCTGGAGTCGTTCCGGCCCGGCGTGCTCGATCGCCTCGGGGTCGGATACGAGCGCCTGCGCGCGGCGAATCCGCGCCTGGTCTACTGCGCGATAACGGGCTACGGCCAGGATGGTCCGAACCGCGACCGCGCCGGTCACGACCTCAATTACCTCGCGTTGAACGGCCTGCTCGGCTTGACCGGCGACGCGGACGGCCCTCCGGTTCAGGCCGCGGGCCAGATCGCGGATCTCGGCGGCGGCGCGCTGATGGCGGCGGTCGGTGTGCTGATGGCGCTGCGCGAGCGCGATCGCTCGGGCCAGGGCCAGCTGGTGGATTGCTCGATGTTCGACGGTGCGTTGTCGTGGCTGGCCCTCCTGGCCGCCGAGGCGTTCGCCGGTGGCAAGGAGCCCCGGCGCGGCGAGCTGCAGCTTGCCGGCGCCCTGACCTGCTACCGCCCCTATCGCTGCGCCGACGGCTACGTCACCCTCGCTGCGCTGGAGCCCAAGTTCTGGAGTGCGTTCTGCCTCGGGGTGGGACGCGAGGACCTCTTGAGCCATGCCTTCGATCCCGCCGGTTCAGATGCCCACCGGGCGGTGGGCGAGATCTTCGCCGGCCGAACCCGGGTGCAGTGGCGGACGTTTGCCTCTGAGCACGAATGCTGCCTCGAGCCCGTGCTCGAGCTCGGGGAGGCGCTCGAGTCAGAGCTGGTGGCGGCTCGAGAGATGGTCGTCGAGCTCGGGCAGCCCGGGGCCGAGCACCCAGTCAGGCTGCTGGGTACGCCGATCAAGCTGAGCCGCACGCCCGGATCGCCAACCCGCCAGGCAGCGCCGAGCCTGGGCGAGCACACCGACGAGATCCTCGTGGAGGCCGGTTTCGCGCCAGCGCAGATCGCTGCGCTGCACGAGTCGGGCGCGGTGGCGGGACGAGCCTCGGGAGTGCGGGGCACGTTCTTGAGGCCATGAGCACCAACGGCCTGAAGATGTCCGAGCTCGCCGAGCGCTCGGGCGTGAGCGCGGGGACGATCAAGCATTACCTGCGAGAAGGGCTGCTGGGCTCCGGGGACGGGGTTGTGCGCACGTCTCGCAACATGGCCTACTACCCGGAGGAGTTTGTCGAGCGCCTGCGGCTGATCAAGCGACTGCAAGAGGAGCGGTTCATGCCGCTGCGGGTGATCCGCGAGCTCGTCGCCGAGGACCCGGAGCGCGCGGCCAGGATGATCGAGCTGGAGGACCGGATCATCGAGCGGGCGATCGAAGCGCGCGAGACCGGGCGCGTCTCGCGGAAGAAGGTCAGCGAGACCTACGCCGTTCCGCATAACGTGCTCGACCGGCTCGAGGAGCTGGACGTCCTGACGCCAACGGCGCGCGGCTACGACAGCGACGACGTCGCGATCATCGAGGCGATCTCGCGCTTTCGCTCCGGTGGCTACGAGCAGGAGCTCGGGTTCACCGTGTACGACACGCTGCGCTACCGCGAGGCGCTCGAGCCGCTGGTCGAGGAGGAGGTCCGGGTACTGCTCGACAACCTCGCGGGCAAGGTCGATGTCGATCGCGCGGTCCAGATCATCGCCTCGGGCACCGAGCCGCTACGCGAGCTGATCGGCGCAATGCACTCGAAGCTCTTGCTCGCGGCGCTCCGGCGGCAGCGGGGAGCGGAGCGCTAAGCCCCCCGGCGGTGACGCTCCCGAGGGTGGGGAGGGGCGGGGATCGTGTCGATGCCCGGAGGGCGCTGCGCCCATACCAGCAACACGGTGCAGGGAGCGTGATCGACGACGAACCGAGCCCGCGCGCCGAGGCTCTTCGGGCCGAGGCGTGTGTCGCCGTCGCGCGCGAGCAGCAGCAGGTCGGCATCCGCGCACGCAGCCACGACCTCGCGCTCCACCCGCCCGCGGCGCGCGACCGCCTCCGAGGGACGTCCCAGTCTGGCCTGCGCCGTCGCCAGCAGCTCCTGCGCCTCCTGATCGGCGATCGCCCGTAGGGCGGGGGCGGGCGGGCGCCGGGGGCGGCCGAGCAGTCCCTCCCGCCCGCCGGCCGCGAGCTCCTCGACATCGCTCGGCGCGACGTGCAGGAGCGTCACCTCGGCTCGCTCGGGCAGGAGCTCCTGCGCGTGCTCGACGCAGGCCTCCCAAGTGCCTTCGGCGATCCAGACGAGTGCGCGCATCACAGCACCTGCAGAGCCAACCACAATCCGACCGTCGAAGCCAGCAGAATCGGGGGGACGGTCATCGCTCCCAGGCGCACGAATTCCCCGATGTCGACAGTCTCGTCGTGCGCGTGGACGATCCGGCGCCACAGGAGGGTCGCCAGCGAGCCGACGTAGGTGAAGTTGGGGCCGACGTTGACGCCGATCAGCATTGCCAGCACCGCCGCCGGGCCGCTCGCCGCGACGACCGGCAGGATCATCAGCGTCGCGGGCAGATTGTTGACGAGGTTGGCGAACACGGCACTGACGGCCGCGATCGCGAGCAGCGCGAGCAGCCCGCTGCCGTGTGGCAGCGACGAATCGACAGCCGAGGACAGGCCGTGCTCGCTCGCGGCGCTGACGATGATCCCGAGCGCGAGCACGAAAATCAGAAACGCGGGCTCCGTGGCCCGGGCGAGCTCTAGCGGCGCCGGCCGTTCGCGCACCGTCATCACCAGCGCGGCGGCCGCCGCGACCCATACCGGTGCGATCCCGATCGGCGAGCTCAGCGCGAAACCGGCCAGCGTCGCCGCGACCACACCGAGTGCGAACGGCGGCAGGCGGGGGCGCTCGCCACCGTCCGCAGTGGCCGCCGAGGAGGCCCGCAGATCGTCCGCGAACGCCCGATTCAGCACGACCCATTCGATCAGCAGCGCGGCCAGCCAGGGAAGCAACATGAGCGCGCCGAAGCGGACGAACGACACGCCGCTGGCCTGGAACGCGAGTAGGTTCGTGAGGTTCGATACCGGAAGCAGCAGCGACGCGCTGTTCGCGAGGTGCGAGCAGGCGTAGACGTGCGGGCGGGGGCTGGCTCGCAGCTTCGATGCGGTCGCGAACACGATCGGCGTCAGCAGTACGACCGTCGCGTCGAGGCTCAGCACGGCGGTAGTGCACGCGGCGACGATGAACACCATCGCAAGCAGCCGGCGCGGCCGGCCCTTCGAGCCGACTGCCATCGTCTCGCCGAGTGCTTCGAACAGCCCGGCGCGCCGGCAGCCGTCCGCGAGCACGAGCAGCGCCGCCAGGAATCCGACGGTCGGCCCGAATTGCGCAAGCGCGTGCCGAGCAGCGCTGAAGCTGAGGATGCCGAGCAGCACGAGCAGCAGCGCCCCGCCGCTCGCGACCGCCCAGTCCGGCGCCCAGCGGGGCCGGACGATCGCCGCCCCGAGGCTCGCGGCGAGCACGATCAGCGCGGCAGCTTCGCTCAACTCAGATCCGAACCGTCGTGCACGGAGTGATCATGGCGCTCGCGGGGGTCGCGTTATCCTAAGTTGACTGACCGGTCAATCGAAGCGACCAGAGGACTACCACGTGCTAGCCGGCGCGATCCAGCTGAACGCGACCGA
This sequence comes from uncultured Solirubrobacterales bacterium, assembly GCA_963837385.1. Lineage (GTDB taxonomy): Bacteria > Actinomycetota > Thermoleophilia > Solirubrobacterales > Solirubrobacteraceae > Palsa-465. The sequence continues at coordinate 152,976 of CAWIMZ010000017.1, read as the reverse complement.
GGACACCGGCCGCAACCTCGACACGGCGGATCGACTCGTGCGCGACGCGGCCGCCAGGGGGGCCGAGCTGATCGTCCTGCCGGAGAAGTGGAGCGTGCTCGGGAGGGCCGAGCCGATGTCGGCAGCAGCCGAGGCGCTCGACGGTCGGTGCATCTCCTGGGCACGTTCGATCGCTCGCGAGCTGGGGATCGAACTGGTCGCCGGGTCGATCGTCGAGCGCGTCAGCGGTCAGCCGAAGTCCTCCAACACGAGCGTCCACGTCGGACCGGACGGGGAGCTCCGGGCGGTGTATCGCAAGTTGCACATGTTCGACGTCGAGGTGGACGGTGTCGTCTACGCCGAGTCCGCGACCGAGCAGCCCGGAGACGAGATCGTCGTCTCCGAGCTCCAGGGCGGCACCCCCCTCGGACTGAGCATCTGCTACGACGTTCGCTTTCCGGAGCTCTACCGAGTGCTCGCCGCTCGCGGCGCCGAGATCGTCGCGATCCCGAGCGCGTTCACCCTCGCCACGACGCGCGACCACTGGGAGGTGTTGGTCCGAGCTCGCGCGATCGAGAATCAGTGCTACGTGATCGCGCCCAACCAGATCGGCGCGCACCCTCCCGGGCACCGCTCAGGAGGGCGATCGCTGATCGTCGACCCCTGGGGACTGGTGCTCGCGACCGCGCTCGACGCGGAGACCGTGATCGTCGCCGACCTCGACCTCGGCCTGCTCGCCAACGTCAGGCGGCGGCTGCCGTCGCTCGCCAACCGCCGCCCCGAGGTATACGGGCTGTGAGGGCGTCCGCGCCGGTCGACAAACGCCGTGTGATTCTGGATGCGGCGGTGCGGGTGTTCGCTCGTCAAGGCTTCCACACCTGCCGGGTGTCGGACATCGCCGACGAGGCCAGCGTCGCCTACGGACTGGTCTACCACTACTTCTCCTCCAAGGAGCAGATCCTGGACACGCTGTTCCTCGAGCGCTGGGACATCATGCTGAGCGCGATCGCCGAGGTCGACGCGTCCGAGCGCACGCCCCGCCAGAAGCTGCAGGCGATCGCCGCCTTCATCATCGATTCCTACCGCCACGACCCAGAACTGATGAAGGTGATCATCGTCGAGGTGACCCGTGCGGCGAACACGTTCGGCCGCACTCACCTCGGCAAGATCAAAGAGGCATACACGCAGATCGCGGCGATCGTCGAGCGGGCTCAGCTCGAAGGGACATTCCGGCCGGACATCACGCCCGAGTTCGCGGCGCGGGCGTTCTACGGCTGCGTCGAGCAGGTGCTGAGCGGCTGGATCTTCGACTCCGAACCGACCGACGAGGAGGAGTTCGAGCTCGCCAAGACGGAGATCGTCGAGACGATCTGCCACGGGCTCGAGCTGTCAGCGACCGTTCGCGCTCCCCCCACTGCGGGCAACGCTCACTACCCCATGTCTCCGCGTCTGATTGAATCCCAGCCGATGACTGAGAGTCCATTGGTCAAACGCCTGATCTGGTCGGGCCTGCTAGCCGGCATCGGCGCGCTCGCGAGCATCGCGACCACCCGCCTCGCCGCTGTGATCTGGACGCGCGTCTTCGGCGAAGAGCCGCCCGAGTGACCGAGCAGCCGCCGAGCCCCCGGCCAGAACACGACACGGCCCCGATGAGCGGCGTGCCGGCGGAGAGCGAGCCGCCTCTGGCGCCGGAACCGCCGACCGCACCGCTGCCTGCACCGGGGCCCGCGTTGCACCCGAGCCGGCGGCCCTGCCGCCGCTGCCTGCTGCGCCTCAGCCCGCTCCCACTCCTCTCGATCGCGCAGCCACGCTCGCCGCCGAGCGCCCGGAGGTGGCCGTCGGCGGTGCATTCGCCGGCGGGTTCCTGCTCGCCATGATCCTCAGACGCCTTGCCCGCTGAGAACCGCAATCCCGAGAACATCGCCGCCACGGTGACGGAGGTCTCCGATCGGGTCACGGTTCTGATCCGCGAGGAGATCGAGCTGGCGAAAGCGGAGATGACACAGAAGGTGTCGAGCATGGCGCTCGGAGCGGCGGTCGTCGCCGTGGGCGCGGTGTTCGGGATCTTCGCGCTCGTGATCGGCCTGGGCACGCTCGCCTGGGGACTCAACTCGCTGTTCGGCAGCCTGTGGGAAGGATTCGCCGTGGTGTTCGGGATCCTGATCCTGCTTACGCTCGGCGCCCTCCTGTTCGCGTGGCGCAAGCTGCGGGTGGGGGCTCCGATGCCGAACATGGCGATCGACGAAGCGAAGAAGATCCGCGCCACCGTGACCACCAAATCCGGGGCCCAGGACTGATGGCGACACGCACTCCGGAGGAGATCCGCGCCTCGATCGAGCAGAACCGTCAGGAGCTTGGCAGCTCGGTGGAGAAGCTGCGGGCCGAGGTGGTGTCCCTGACCGACTGGCGGGCTCAGCTCCGGAGCCACCAGAGGAGGTGACGATCGGGGCTGCCGTCGCCGGCTTCGTGCTCGGCGGGGGCGTCGCCGCGCTGGGCGCGCTGACCTTCGGACGCCGACGCCGACGCGAGCTCAGACGCTGAAGCTACAAGAGCGCGCTCGGGAGTCCTCCAGCACCGAGGAGACCGGGTCCCACGTGGGTGCCGATCACCGGTCCGATCTCGGACACGACCCGCGGCGCGCAGCCGATCACCTCGGTGCCGCGCGCGGCCAGCTCGGCTGCCTGGTCGGGCGCTTGGATGTGCTGCACCATCCAGCCGTCGGCGCCCGCCTGCTGGCAGGTCCTCAGGAGATCGACCATCCGCTCGAAGGCTCGGCTCCAGGTCCTCACCCGCTCGACCGGCGTGATCTCAGACTCGACAGCCAGGATCGGCTTGATCCGCAGGGCCGAGCCGAGCCACGCCTGAGCGCCGGCGATCCGCCCACCCTTGCGCAGGTACTCGAGTGTGTCGATCGCGAACCACATCTTCAGCCCCGCCCGGGCCTCTCGGGCTCGCGCGGCGACGGCGTGCCCGTCGGCTCCCTGGCGAGCTGCTGCGGCGGCGGCGAGCACCACGAGTCCCTCGCCTCCGCACGCAGAAGCCGAGTCGACCACATGGACGCGGTGGGCGCGCTCTCCGAGCTGCTCTCGGGCCTGCTCGGCGGATCTGACCGTCCCCGACATCCCCGCGGCGAGGTGAATCGAGACGATCTCCTGGCCCGCTTGCAGGAGCGGCTCGTAGACCTCGAGAAAGTCCCCGATCGAGGGCTGCGAGGTCGTCGGCAGCGACGCGGCCGAGCGCAGCCGCTCGTAATAGTCGTGGTAGTCGACGATCTCGCTCTCGCGTTGGGTAACGTCCTGCCAGTGGACGTACAGGCTCACTTCGTGAATCCCGTTCTCGCTGAGCAGCTCGCGGGGAAGGTAGTGGCAGGTGTCGGTGACGATCGCGACAGCCATGACCGCGGCACCCTACCAGCGGCTCTGGCACCCATCGCCTCATCGTGGCCCGTACGCTCGTAACCGGCGCAAGCGGTTTCATCGGGTCGCACGTTGCCCGGCTGCTCGTCGAGCGCGGTGACGGCCTGCGCGTGACGATGCGCGACGGCTCGGATCCGGCCGCGCTCGCAGATCTCGAACTGGAGAGGGTCCGAGCGAACGTCTGCGATCGCCGATCGATCCGCCGGGCGATGCGAGGAGTCGAGCGGGTGTTCCACATTGCCGGCAGCACCGGCTTGGTCGCTGCCGCGCGAGCAGTTGTTCGCACTGAACGTCGAGGGGACGAGAATCGTCCTGGAAGAGGCCCTGCGCGCCGGCGTGGAGCGCGTCGTCTTTACGTCCTCGGCGGCCGCGATCGGTCCCGCGCCGAAGGGATCGACCGCCGATGAATCGAATATCTGGGATGCGGGAAGGTACGCGATCCCCTACGTGGACGCCAAGCACGAAGCCGAGGTCACGGCGCTCAGGCTGCTCGGGCGCGGCCTCCCGCTGGTGATCGTGAACCCGACCACGGTGATGGGCGCCGGCGATCCGGGCCGCTCCTCTCCCGCGCTCGTGCGGAGGTTCCTGCGCGGCCAGATCCCAGCCTACGTCGACGGCAGGCTCAACATCGTCGCGGTCGAGGACGTGGCACGTGGTCACCTGCTCGCCGATCAGCGTGGCAGGATCGGCGAGCGATACATACTCGGCAACCGGAACTTCACGCTCGACCGCCTGTTCGCCGATCTCGCCCGGTTGTCAGGTGTCGAGCCGCCGGCGGTGAAGCTGCCGCTCGCGATCGCGCTCGCGGTGGCGAGGGCCGCTCAGCGGATGCCGGGAATCGCGATGCCCACGCCCGTGGAGGTGCGCGCCGCGTCCCTGAACTGGGCGTTTGTGAGCGCCAAGGCCAGGCGCGAGCTGCGGTGGACCACTTCGCCGCACGAGGACTGCCTCGAAGCGACGATCGCTTGGTACCGCGAACGCGACGGCGACCGGCTGCCGCCGCCGGGGACGCGGCAGCCGCTCGCGCTGCGCGCGACCGGCGAGTTGCTCCGACGAGTGGGCTTGGGCAGCTAGGGGCGCCTCCGCAAATTCGTTGGATCGCGGCTGCAAACTTCGCCTGACGCGTCCTGATTCCCGTAGCGCTGCTACGACGAATCTGCGTCTTGCATGCTCGATTTTCGCTCGCGAATCAGCTACAGCGATCCGACATTCCCGGACGAACTGGCTTGCGTGCGGCAAGTGCGCCGCAAGGCGACCGGGTCGCCTTCGAGCAGGTCAGGGTTCCGCAACGGCGCTCGCGCCGGCCTGAGGTGGAGGCGCTTACCGGCCAGCGCCGAGTCCCGGTGCTGGTGATCGACGGCGAGTCGATCTGCGACTCCCGGCGGATCGTCGAGTACCTCGCGCTCCGGCGCGAGCGACGGCAGCCGTGATGCTCATCGGAGTGCGGCGATCGAGTCCCGGTCGACCGGCCGCACGACGCCGTCCTCGGTGACCAGCGCCGTCAGCAGGGCCGCCGGCGTGACGTCGAACGCGGGATTGCGACAGCGCGTGCCGGGACGCGTGAGCAACGTCTGACCGATCGCGCGGCGCACCTCCTCGGGATCGCGCTCCTCGATCACGATTGCGGCCCCGGTGGCACAGCGGTGATCGATCGTCGAGGTCGGGCCGGCGACGACGAACGGGATTTCGGCCGCCCCAGCGGCAAGCGCGAGACCATATGTCCCGACCTTGTTGGCGACGTCGCCGTTGGCGGCGACGCGGTCGCAACCGACGAGCACCGCATCGATCCCGCCGAGCGCAATCAGCCCCGCAGCGGCCGCGTCGACGATCAGCTCGTGGTCTATTCCGAGACGTGCCAGCTCATAGGTGGTGAGCCGTGCGCCCTGCAGCAGTGGTCGGGATTCGGTCACGGTGACGCTTCTCAGCGATTCCCGACGCGCAAGCTCCGCGATCACGGCGAGCGCCGTGCCGCGGCCCGGAGCTGCCAGCGCGCCCGTGTTGCAGTGAGTGAGGATCCGCCCGGCGCCGGAGAGCAGGTCGGCGCCGTGCCGAGCGATCGCCGCGCTCGCGGCTTCCTCCTCGGCATGGATCGCGCGCGCCGTCTCGAGCGCGGCAGCCGCAACCGCGGAGGGCTCGACGGCCAGCGCAGCCGCGCGGACTCGGTCGACGGCCCGGGCTAGGTTGACGGCCGTGGGCCGAGCCTCAGTAAGCGTGCGACAGGCGCCGTCGAGTCCGTCCACGCCGCGGGCCGCGAGCTCGAGGGCCACGCCGTAGGCGGCGGCCACGCCGATCAGCGGCGCACCCCGGATCGCGAGCCTCCGGATCGCCCCGGCAACCTGTTCGGCGCTGCGCAGCGGAAGCTCGAGCTCGCGGGCGGGAAGGAGCGTCTGGTCGAGCGCCCACAGCGTCCCCTGCTCGAGGCGGAGGGCCTGGAGCGTTTCGAGCGCCTCTAAAGCCGGTTCTCGACCGGGAGCGGCCCGGACTGAACCTCTGCCGCGGCGGGCGCTTCCTCGGCTGGAGCGGACTCCAGGCCCAGCGCTTCGTGCAGCTCGCCCGACTGATACATCTCCATGACGATGTCACAGCCACCGACGAGCTCGCCGTCGACGAACAGCTGGGGGATCGTGGGCCAGTTCGACAGCGCCGAGAGCTCCTGCCGGATCCGCGGGTCGGGGAGGATGTCGACAGCCGCAAACGGCTGATCGAGCGACTGCAGGACCGCCACCGTGCGGGCGGAGAAGCCGCAGGCGGGCTGATCCGGGGTTCCCTTCATGAACAGGATCACGCGGTTCTCGGAGATCGCGCTCTGGATCGCCTCGCGCATCGGGTTCGCGCTTTCGTCGGTCATGCTCACTCAGCTTTCGTCTGGATGGAGAGGGCGTGAATCCGGTCCCCCACCTCGGAGCCGAAGATGTCGTAGACGAGCCGGTGCTGGGCAATCCGGCTGAGGCCCTTGAACGCGGATGCGGCGATCACGGCATTGAAATGATGGCCGTCGCCGTACACTTCGGCGTGGGCCCCAGGAATGCCGGCTTCGATCCGTTCCTTCAGCTCCTCGGGAGTTGCGGACACCTCGCTAAGAGTAGCGAGGCCCCATCGCTATACTGACTGAAGCAATGATCACTCTGACTGATAAGGGTGCCGAGAAGGTCGGCGAGTTTCTCTCGGCTCAGGCTTCGGTCGCGGAGACGGCCGGGCTACGCGTCGGCGTCCGCGGTGGCGGCTGTTCGGGCTTCCAGTACGCGCTTGCGTTCGACGATCAGCGTGACGGCGATACCGTGTTCGAGGACAAGGGAATCCGGCTGCTGGTCGACCGGGCGAGCCTGCCTTACGTGCACGGCTCAACGATCGACTTCGTCGAAGGGCTCCAGGGCGCGGGCTTCAAGGTCGACAACCCGAACGTGATCGCCGCCTGCGGCTGCGGATCGTCGTTCCGGGTGGCCGAAGAGGAAGAAGTCTCGGCGGTTTAGCGGGGCGGGCCTTCTCGCTGCGAGCGCCGGGGTCTCCCGCGCCGCGGTGAGCGCGCGTCCTACACGGGCGTCGCGTCCAGCGAGCGCCACAGGAACCGGGATGCCAGGGTCCGATGGGGCCGCCACGGCTCGGCGATCCGCTCGAGTTCCGCTGCGCCGGGCAGCTTCGTCAGCCCGTAGGCAACCATCACCGCGCGACGGATCCCCAGGTCGCCGACGGGCAGCACGTCGGGGCGCTGGAGGTGGAACATCAAGAACATCTGGGCACTCCAGAGTCCGAGGCCTCGGACGGCGACCAGTTCGGCGATCACGGCCTCGTCGGAAAGCTCGTCGAGGCGTTCGAGCTCGAGGGTCCCGTCGCAGACGTGCTCGGCGAGCGAGCGCAGATAGGCGACCTTCGCGCGGCTCAGGCCAGCGGCGGCACGCAACTGCACCGGGTCATCGGCGAGCACCTCGGCCGGGGTCGGGGTCCGGCCGCCGAAGCGGTCGGTGAGCCGGCCGTAGATCGCCCGCGCCGCCTTGGTGGAAAGCTGCTGGCCGACGATCGAGCGCACGAGCGCGCCGTAGTGGTCGCCGGGCCGGCCGGCGCGGGGGTCACCGAGCCCGTCGGAGCCGACGCGATCGATCAGCCTGCGCAGGACTGGATCGGAAGCGCGCAGCAAGGCGACAGCGTCGTGCTGGTTACGGCTGCCCGGCAAGTGCCCCGGTGAGTGCGGCGCCGTCGAGCGCGCCGAGCGCGCGCTCGACCGAGCACGAGATGCACGTGAACGTAGGGGTGTCGCGCGCGGTGTAGGAACTCGACACGGTGGTCCGCAGCCGCTGCACGAGGTCGAGGAAGTCGGCCGGGTTGTCGGTCTCGAAGGCGACCACGAACTCCTGGTCGTCGAGGCCGAACGAGTAGCTCGTGTTGAGGTCCACGGACGGGTATTCGCGGCCGACCTTGATGTGGTCCTGCATGATTCGCCAGCGCTCATCGGCCGGCAGCGCATACCACGCGCGGGTCTTGACGAACGGATAGACGAACAGGTATTTGCTGTGCCCGGGTCGAATCTCCAGGCGTGATTCCTCGGAGTACTCGGAAGGCTTGGTCAGGGCCAGGAACGAATACGGCAGCTCGCACCATTTCATCAGCCCGCTCTGGGCGAGAACAACATGAAACTCGTGAATCCGCTCCAGGTTCTGGGCCTGGGTGAGCAGCAGCATGTCGGCATCACCGCGGGTCCCGACCAGCGAGAAGGCGCGCAGGAGATGACCTTCGGCGAAGTCGTCGCAGGCGGCAATGAACTCGCGCTTGTCCGTCGCGCGACGCTCCTCGTCGAGCCGTCGCCAAGCAGGATCGACCTTCAAAAAGGTGTATTTGACGAAATGGCGCTGAGGCATGATCGAGACGATTCCGGCAGGTGCGCGCTCGGCACGGTGGAAGTCATGATACGCGGCCCGTACCGGTGCGCCACGCGTCGCCAAGGGGAAGCTGAGGCGTCTCGGAACGGGTCAAAACCCAACCTTTGGCCGCGCTAGGCACTACCATGCAGATAATGCGGATCGCGCTGGTTTCACCCTATTCTTGGTCGTATCCGGGGGGTGTGACGAGGCATATCGAGGCGCTTGCCGAGCGGTTCCTGGAAGAGGGGCATCACGTTCGCGTGCTGGCGCCGCTCGACCCGGCAGGCCGCTTTTCGGCCGGACTGCACCGAGGAGCGCGACCGCAACTGATCGCGCCACCCGAATATCTCGTCTCGCTCGGCCGCACGATCGGATTCAAGGCCAACGGCGCCGTCTCGAACCTGTCGATGACCCCGTACGGCGTAGCGACGATGCACAAGGAGCTGCGCACCGGCCGCTTCGACGTCGTGCACATCCATGAGCCGATCGCGCCGTTGGCGAGCTGGGTCGCAACCGACCGCACCCGCTTGCCGCTCGTGGGCACGTTTCACACCTACAACGAGAACCGACTCTCGAACGGACTCGCCAACATGGTCGGCGCCCGTCGGGTGTTCAACCACCTGCACGTGCGGATCGCGGTCTCAGAGGCCGCCGCCTGGACCGCGCGGCGCTTCTTTGGCGGGCACTATCGCGTGATCCCGAACGGTGTTCATCTCGATCCGCTGGGGGCGCAGGCCTCCGCATCGCGACCGAGCGACGGAAAGCTGCGGATCGTGTTCGTCGGTCAGGCCGTCGAGCGAAAGGGCCTGACGCTGCTGCTGCGCGCGTTCGAGGCGCTGCGGGAGCACATTCCCACTGAGCTGACCGTGATCGGGCCTTCTCAGGAGGAGCTCGCACCGATGCTGCTCGATTCCCAAGGCGTCCGTGTGCTCGGCAAGGTCGGCGACGCCACGAAGCACCTCGAGCTGGCACAGGCAGATGTGCTCTGTGCGCCCTCGCTCGGTGGCGAGAGCTTCGGCATGGTGTTGACCGAGGCATTCGCGGCGGGAACGCCGGTGGTCGCGTCGGACATCGCCGGCTACCGGGATGTTGTGCGCGACGGGGTCACCGGAGTGCTCGTTCCGGCCGGCGACGCGCAGTCGCTGGCCGAGGTGCTGCGGGACCTCCACGACGAGCCGGAGGCACGCGCCCGCATGGCCCGCGCCGCCGCGAGCGATGTCGAGCGATTCGCCTGGCCGCACGTCGCACGCGAGGTGATGGAGGCATACGAGGACGCGATCGCGACTCCCCAGGCGGCAAGCTCGCTGGCGCGGGCCGCCGTCCGCGTCGGGGCGCGTCCCGCCGACCTCAAGCCGCACGTTCGCCCGCAGCGGCTTGCAAGCCTGCAACCAAAGCCGCAGCCCAGGCGCGGCGGCGCGGGGCTGGCGATCGCGCGCCGCGCGGGATTGGCGGCGGTCACGGTCGCGGGCGCCGTGCTCGCCTGGCTGGCGTTGCAGAAGATCGGCCTCGGGCACATCGCCGCCGCGCTGATCAACTCGAGCCCGACGCTCGTGCTGCTCGGGCTGGGGATCATGTGCAGCGCGATGGCAATGCGTGCCGTCTCGTGGCACGCGATCCTCCGCGCCGCGCTCCCGGACGCCGGCATCCGGCTGTCTGATGCGATGCGCGGAACGTTCATCGGCGTGCTGATGTCCTCGACCTTGCCCGCCCGTCTCGGCGAGCCGTCGCGGGCGCTCGCCGTTGCGCGACGGACCGGGCGCCCCCGCGAGAATCTCCCGGTCGTCCTCGGAACGGTCGTCTCCCAGACGCTGCTGAACATCGTCGCGCTCCTGATCTTGGGCGCCGTGATGTTCTCGTCCGTCGATCTGTTCAACGGTCATCAGAACGCGCTCGTTTTCGCGGCGATCGCCCCTGCGGTCCTGCTGCTGATCGTCCTGCTCTCGCCGGTGCTGCTGCCCGAGCGCGAAGGTCCTCGTCGCTTCGCTCGCGTGCACGCGGTCGTCGCGCAGATACGCCGCGCGATGCTGCGGGTGCGGGCCGGCCTGACGGTCTTTCGCGACCCCCGGCTCGGTGCGGTCGCGACGGTCGCTCAGCTCGCGGCCTGGGCACTGCAGTGGCTGTCGTGCTACGTGCTGCTGATCGCGCTCGGCCTCGGTCACCAGACCGGGATCGCGGCCGCGGCCGCGGTGCTGTTCGCGGTCAACATCACCGCCGTGCTGCCGGCGACGCCCGCCAACCTGGGCGTCTTTCAAGCAGCTTGCGCAGCGGTGCTGCACACGGGCTGGCACGTCGGCTTCGGCACCGGTGTCGCGTACGGCGTGATCCTGCAGGCGGTCGAGGTGACGACCGCAATCGTGATGGGCATGCCGGCGCTGCTCAAGGAGGGTATGTCCTGGCGAGAGGTCCGGCTGCGGGCGATGCACGCTGCGCCGGTCAAGCTGCCGGCAAGGCCCGCCCGATCTCAGCGGCGTCGCGGCGGCGAGGCGATCAAAGCCGAGGGTTGACAGACGCGTCGCCCGGCCGGGTAAGGTGCGCGTATGGCTGACGAGTCGGACCTCCAACCACCTGGCGGATCGGTCCAGGAGATCGCCGAGGAGCTGGCATCGCGCGGTGAAGCACGCGAGCGACGGTGCGTCGATCTGTCCGAGCTGAGCGACGTCGTGCAGGAGTCGGAGCTGAGTGACGACGATGCTCAGGCGCTGCACGAGATGCTGGAGGAGCGGGGACTCGAGCTGCGCGACGACTGTGGGCGCGGGACCGCCGAGCCGACCAGCTATGTGAACGGTGATCTCGCCGACCGCACCACAGACGCGATGTCGCTCTTCCTGCAGGAGGTCGGCCGTCACCCGCTGCTCAGCGCCCGGCAGGAGGTCGAGCTGGCGCAGCGCATCGAGCGGGGCGATCTGCGCGCCAAGGAGCAGATGGTCAACTCCAACCTGCGCCTGGTCGTGTCGCTCGCGCGCAAGTATCAAGGCGCCGACATGCCGCTGCTCGACTTGATCCAGGAGGGGATCCTCGGGCTGATCCGAGCGAGCGAGAAGTTCGACTACCGCAAGGGGTTCAAGTTCTCGACCTATGCCACGTTCTGGATTCGCGAGTCGATCCAGCGGGCGATCGCCAACCGTGCGCGGACGATCCGGATTCCGGTTCACATCGGTCAGCGCGAGCGAAAGATCGGCCGGGCCGCACGAGAGCTGGTCGCAGCACTCGGGAGGGAGCCCACTGACGAGGAGCTGGCGACCGCGGCCGAGCTCGACATCCGTGAGATTCGCGAAGCGCGGCAGGCCGCGCGCGTGGTCACCAGCCTGGACCGGCCCGTCGGCGAGGAGGAGGACCTGACGCTCGGTGCGCTGCTGGCGAGCGACGAACGCGGGCCCGAGGAGGAGGTCGAGATCGCGTTGCGCGGAGAGGCGCTCCGCAGCGCCCTGGAACGGCTCCCCGAGCCCGAGCGCGAGGTGGTCAAGCTTCGCTACGGAATCGGCGGCGATGGCCCGACGCCGTTGACCGAGGCGGGACGCCGACTCGGGTTATCCGCCGACAGAGTCCGGCAGCTCGAGCGCCGGGCGCTGGCGGAGCTCGCCGAGAGCCGCGAGCTCGACGCCTTGCGCCCCGCGGCGTGAGCCTTAGTGCTACCCACCGTAAGCTCCGTCCCATTCGAACCGTCCCTGGCGGCGCCTGGCTTCGTCCTCGTCGGCTCGCGCAGCGCTGCTGCGCGTCGCCTCCTGCGTCCTCGCCAGTCACCCGCCAGGAACATTTCTCGGCGGGACTGAACTTACGGGCGCGCAGCACTTAGTGCTGGTTCTCGTCGGGCACCTGATCGCGCAGCTCGGCCAGCCACACCGAGGCGGTGCTGTCACTGGGTGCACGCCAATCACCGCGCGGTGAGAGCGAGCCGCCCGTCCCGACCTTGGGTGCGTTCGGGATCGCCGAGCGCTTGAACTGGCTGGTGTGGAAGAAGCGCTCGAGGAACACCCCGAGCCAGTGCTTGATCTCGGCGAGCGAATACTGATTGCGCCGGTCCGGCGGGATCAGGTCCGGCCAGGCCCCTCGCTCCCGATCGCCCCACGCGTGCTGGGCAAGGAACGCCACCTTGCTTGGCCCGTAGCCGAAGCGAACGATGTAGTACAGGAAGAAGTCCTGCAGCTCGTAGGGGCCGACGATGCTCTCGCTGTGCTGACCCGGGATGTTGGCGTCGGGGTCGTCGTGAGGGATCAGCTCGGGGGAGATCTCGGTGTCGAGCACGGATGCGAGCACCTCGCTCGCCTGATCGCTGAACTGCCGCGTGTCGATCGCCCACCTGATCAAGAACTGGATCAGCGTCTTGGGCACCGAAGCGTTGACGTTGTAGTGGGACATCTGATCGCCGACTCCGTACGTGCTCCAGCCGAGCGCCAGCTCGGAGAGGTCGCCGGTGCCGATCACGATCGCGTCGTGGTAGTTGGCGAGCCGGAACAGGTGGGAGGTCCGCTCGCCGGCCTGCACGTTCTCATAGGTGATGTCGTACTGGGGCCGCCCCTCGGCGGCCGGATGACCGAGGTCGTGCAGCATCTGGAGCGCGGAGGGCCGAATGTCGATCTCGTTTGCGCTGACCCCGAGGGCGACCATCAGGCGGCGGGCATTGGTGAGCGTCAGGCTGCTGGTTGCGAATCCGGGCAGCGTGTAGGCGAGCACGTTCTCACGTGGCAGCCCGAGCCGGTCGATCGCGCGGACGGCGACGATCAAAGCGTGGGTCGAGTCGAGCCCGCCTGAGACGCCGATCACCACCTTCTCGATTCCGGACGCGCGTAACCGAGTCTCCAGTCCGCGCACTTGGATGTTGTAGACCTCCTCGCAGCGCTCGTTGCGGCTCGCGGGATCGGCCGGCACGTACGGGAAGCGCTGGAGCTCGCGCTGGAGCGCGACCGCCTCGCCGCCCGCGGGCAGCGCGCCGTCGAACTCCACCCGCCGGATCCCGGTTAGCGCTCCGCGGTGGTCGTGGACCGAGTCGCCGTAGCTGCTCGTGCTCGCCCGGTCCGAGACGATCCGGTCGAGATCGATGTCGGCGCAGATCAGCTGCTCCTCGCCGGAGAACCGCTCTGCCTCCGCCAGCGGGTCGCCGTTCTCGTAGATCATCGCCTGCCCGTCCCAGGCGAGATCCGTCGTCGACTCGCCCAAGCCGGCGGCGGTATAGATGTAGGCGGCGATCGCCCGTGCCGACTGGGAGGCTAACAGCAGGTGCCGGTAGTCGGATTTTCCGACCGTGATGTTGCTGGCCGACAGGTTGGCGAGCACGGTCGCGCCGGCCAGCGCGCCGTAGGTGCTCGGCGGGATGGGTACCCAGATGTCCTCGCAGAGCTCGACGTGAACGATGAAGCTCGGCTGCTCGCGGCTTGCGAACAGCAGATCCGGTCCGAACGGCACCGGCTCACCGAGCAGCGAGATCGTGTCGTAGGCGGCGTCGCGCGCGGCGCGGAACTGGCGCTTCTCGTAGTACTCGCGGTACTCGGGCAGGAAGCTCTTCGGGACCACGCCCAGCACGCGTCCCCGGTGGATCACGACTCCGGTGTTGAACAAGCCATGCTCGGCCGGCAACGGCGCACCGACCACGATCAGTGGCGCCAATGAGGCGCTTTCAGCGACGACCCGCTCGATCGCGCTCAGAACGCCGTCGAGCAGTGCGCGCTGATGGAGAAGATCATCGATCGCGTACGAGGACAGTCCCAGCTCTGGGAAGACCACCAGCGCCGCGCCGGCGTCGGACGCCTGGTGCGCCAGCGCGAGTGTCCGCTCGGCGTTGACCTGGGGCTCGGCGACGCGAACGTGGGGCACGGCGGCGGCCACGCGGACGAACCCATGGCTGTAGAGCGAGCCGAATGGGCCGATGTGACGCTCGCGCACAGAACCGGTGGCGTCGCTAGGCCTCGGCCATGGCCGGCTGCCCGCGCTCGGAGCCGGGAACCTCGTCGGCTGGATCGGCGTCGCTGAGCTCGCCCAAGCGAGTGGGATCCTTATCGGTGCCGGCGATCAGCTCGTCCGCCGCCTGCTTGCCGTTGCGGGGCAGGAAACCGGATTTCATCCCGAAGTAGACGGCCTGTGGATGATGGGCGACGATCGCCAGGGTGGACTGCTCGGGTTCGATCGCGTAGCCACCTGACAGGCGCAGCCCGATCGACGGTGCGTCGAGCAGCGCGAACACCTTTTCGTGCTCTGACTGCTCCGGACAGGCTGGATAGCCCCACGAATAGCGACGCCCCTGGGCGGGCGCGATACCCAGCTCGCGGCGGATCCGCGCGTGCATCCACTCCGCCATTCCCTCGGCGGTCTGAACGCCGAGGCCGTGAACGAACAGTTGCTCCGCGAATTCACCCTCTGCCTCCAGGCGGGCCATCAGCTCGGTTACCTCCTCGCCGGCCGTGACCGCCTGGATCGCCACCACATCGGGCTGGGCGGAATCGAGCGGCCGGTAGAAATCGGCCAGGCAGATCCGGTCGTGCCCCGGCTGGCGAGGGAACACGAGCCGCTCGAGCTCACGCTCGCCGGGCGCCGCGGGATCCCACACGATCAGCTCGTTGCCGGTGGAATTGCAGGGAAAGTACCCGAGCAGGCCGCGCGGGCGGAGGTAGTTCTGCTCTTGCCACATCCGCTCCAACCGGGGCTGGAAGTCCTCGCGCAGAAGTCGCGTCCACTCCTCGCCCTTGACCCCACGCCCGCCCCAGTGCAGCTTGAACAGCACGTGCGTGTCGAGGTGGCGGTACACCGCGTCCATGTCGACCTCGATCTCGCGCGCTCCCCAGAACGGTGGCTGCGGGACGGGGTTCTCGGTCCCGGCGGTGCTGCGGACGGACGCATCGGTGACCGGCGGCGCGTTGTCGGGCGCGGCGGCCGGCTGCTCCCGGAGTGTCCGTGCGGCGTCGCGCGTCTTGACGATCAGGCGCTCGCGCCCCTCCGCCTCGATCAGCTGGTCCATCCTCGCCAGTCCTTCGAACGCGTCCTTGCAATAGAAGACCCCCGGCTCGTAGAGCTCGTCGGACTCGGTCCCGTTCGGGTACAGGATCCGCAGCGCGAAGTTCCGGTTGATCGCGGCGCCACCGATCAGCACCGGAAACGGCAGCCGGCGCTGATGCAGCTCCTGGACGCACGCCGGCATCTGCTTGGAGGTTGAGACCAGGAGCGCGGAGAGGCCAATCGCAGTCGCCTGGTGCTGCACCGCTGCGTCGAGAATCGTCGAGATCGGTACCTGCTTGCCGAGATCGACGACCGTGTAGCCATTGTTCGTCAGGATCGTGTTGACCAGCGATTTGCCGATGTCGTGCACGTCGCCGAAGACGGTGGCGATCACCACCGTGCCCTTCGTATAGCCCTCGAGCTTGTCCAGATAGCGCTCGAGCCGCGCGACCGCGCGCTTCATCACCTCGGCGGACTGGAGCACGAACGGCAAGATCAGCTCGCCCGCGCCGAACTTGTCACCGACCTCCTTCATCGCGGGCAGCAAGACACCGTTGAGGGTGGGGACCGCGCCGAGCTTCTCGACGCTGCGGTCGATCCAGCCCTCGACGCCCTCCTTCTTGCGGCGCAGGATGTGGAAATGGAGCGCCTCTTCGGGCTCCATGCCCTCGGTGGGATCGGCCTTTTCGGCGGCCGCATCCGAGGGCCCCTTCGCTTCGAAATGCGCGATGAACCGCTCGAGGGCATCTTCGCGGCGGTTGAACACGAGGTCGTCGGCGAGCTCGCGCTCAGCGTCCGGGATCTCCCCGTAGGGAGTGATGTGGTTGGGGTTGACCATCGCCAGGTCGAGTCCCGCCTCGACGCAGTGGTGCAGGAACACGCTGTTGAGGACGCTTCGCGCCGGCAAGCCGACTCCGAAGCTGACGTTCGACACCCCGAGCGAGGTCTTCGCTGCCGGGATCTCCGCCTTGATCGCCCGGATCCCCTCGATCGTCGCGACTGCGCTCGGGCGCCATTCCTCGTCCCCGGTGGTGAGTGTGAACGTCAGGCAGTCGAAGATCAGCAGCTCCGGATCCAGCCCGTGCTCCTCGCAGCAGAGCTGCGTGATCCGCTTGGCGACCTCGAGCTTGCGGGCGGCAGTCTTGGCCATTCCGACCTCATCGATCGTCAAAGCGATCAGCGCGGCGCCGTGGGCCTTGGCGATCGGGACGACGCGGTCGAGCTTGTCGCGTCCGGCCTCGAGGTTGATCGAATTGACGATCGCCCGGCCCGGAATCTGCTGGAGCGCCGTCTCGATCACCTCGGGCTCGGTCGAGTCGACCTGGATCGGAGCCGGCTGGGTGAGCGAGATCCGCTTGACGACCTGACGCATCTGCTCGTCCTCGTCCTGGCGCTCGGTCAGGGCGACGCACACGTCGAGCACGTGAGCGCCGCCGCCGACCTGGTCCTCGGCGATCGTCAGGAGTCCGTCGTAGTCATCGCCCAGCAGTAGCTCCTTGGCCTTGCGCGACCCCTGGGAGTTGACGCGCTCGCCGACGAGCGTGGGGCGCGGATCCTGGACGAGCGGCGTCGCGGCGATCATGCTCGACACGTGCGGCGGCCGGCGCTCCGGGCGCTCGCCGGGCTTGTGCCCGCGGACCCGTTCGGCAATCGCCTCGATGTGCGCCGGCGTGGTCCCGCAGCAGCCGCCGACGATGCTCACGCCGTAACGATCGACGAACTCGCCGAGCACGGCTGCGAGCGGCGCGGGCTCCTCGGGGAAGATCGTCTCGCCGTTGGGCCCCTGGAGCGGCAGGCCTGCGTTCGGGATGCAGTGGATCGGAACTGCGGCGGTCTCGCCGAGGAAGCGGATCGCGTCGCGCATGTCCTCGGGCCCCGTGGAGCAGTTGAGCCCGATCAGATCCACATCGAGCGCTTCTAGCGTCGCCAGCACCGCAGAGATGTCGGTCCCGAGCAGCATCTTGCCGCCTTGTGGCAGCAGCGAGACGCTGACTTGGATCGGGAGGCTCCTGCCCGCCTCGTTGAAGGCCTCGCGGGTACCGAAGATCGCCGCCTTGACCTCGAGGATGTCCTGGGCGGTCTCGATGATGATCAGATCGACGCCGCCGGCGAGCAGTCCGCGCGCCTGCTCGCTGAACACCTCGACGAGCTCTTTGAACCGAACCTGGCCGAGCGTCGGGTCATCGCTCGACGGCAGAAAGCCGGTCGGTCCGATCGAGCCGGCGACGAACCGATGCTCCCCGGCGGCCCGGCGCGCGATCTCGGCGGCCTTGACGTTGATCTCGTGGGTGTGGTCCTCGAGGCCCCATTCGGCCAGCTTCAGCCGCGAGGCCTGGAAGGTGTCGGTCTCGAGCACCTCGGCGCCGGCCGCGAGCATCGAGGCGTGCACGCCCTCGATCACCTCCGGGCGATTCAGGACCAGGACCTCATGGCAGCGGCCGGGTAGCCGGTAGTCCGCTTCGAGACTCAGATCGAACTGCTCCAAGGTGGCGCCCATGCCGCCGTCGTAGATGAGGACTCGCTCCCGTGTGGCCGCTAATAAGTCGCGCATCGCGCCCATGCTACCAATCTTCGCGCCAACCTTGACATGGTTGTGGCAAGGTTGTGGCAGCCCGGTCACCGGGGCACCAGGCGCGAGAGCACGACCTGCGAGCGGGTGCGCTGCACGAGCCCACCTCGCTGCAGATCCATGATCAGTCGCTCGAGATCCCCGTTGTCATGGGTGCGAACACGGGCGATCGCGTCGGCCTCTCCGGTCACGCTCCACGCATCCACGACCTCGGGGTGGTGCCGGAGCGTCTGGGCGACGGCGTCGAGCAGCGTCCCGGGAGCGAAGAACAGCTCGATCAGCGCCTCGGTGTGATCTCCGAGGGCGGCGTGGTCGATGACCGCGGTGAAGCTCTGGAGCGCGCCCGTCGCCCGAAGCCTGTCAATACGCCGTTTGACCGCCGGCGCGGACAGCGCCACGTGTCCCGCGATGTCGTCATAGGTGCGGCGGCCATCCGCGACGAGCAGCGCAAGAATCTGACGGTCAAGATCGTCCATTCGTTGATCTATTGCGCAGATTACATCGCTTATGGCATCGACATCCGCCGAGCGCCCAGATAGGCTGCTTTCCATGATCGCCGCTCGCGTGCTGTTCGACGAGGCGCACAGCGAGGCGTGGACGATTCGAGCGGAGCTCTCGCGCCAGATGCAGCCGGCGCATCCCGCGGACTCGTCCTACACTCGCGCCGCCGCGCTGCTGGCCGACCACGACTTCGTGGTCGCGCCCAACGCAGCGCGACCGCTGAGCGCCCAGAGACTCCGCGACTGCGACGTGCTCGTGATCGCGCACCCGTCCGCGCCGGAGTGGGAGCGGACGACCGGAGCCGGCTCTCCGCGGCTGAGCCCCGAGGAGCTCGACGCGATCGGGACCTTCGTCCGTGAAGGTGGCGGACTGGTCGTGCTGGGCGAGACCGAGCAGGAGAAGTACGGGAACAATCTCAACGAGCTGCTCGCGCGCTTCGGGCTGCACCTGGAGAACGACACCGTCCAGGATTACGAGCACTGTCTGGAGGCGCCGACCTGGGTCCTGGCGGACCTCAGCGACGGCGGTCGCGGCCGCGACGGTGATCTGCTCGCGCGCGTGCACGCCGCGTGCCTGTATCGCGCAACGACGATCACCGCGACGGGCGGCGCTCGGGTACTCGCCCGCACGCATGCAAGTGCCTCGGCTCCCGCGGCGCCGCTGATCGTCGCGAGCCAGCACGGAGCCGGTCGCGTCGTAGTGCTGGCGGACTCCGACCTGTTCGGCGATGACTGCATCGACGAGCTCGATCACTCGGCGTTGTGGTTGAACATCGCGTACTGGGTGCGGGGCGCGAACGACAGGGCGGCGCAGCCGCGAGCTCCGCTAGGAGCGGCGAAGGACAACGAGCTCTGGGCGCAGCTGCGCGACGAGACGAACGCGCTGGCCCCGCTCCAGGCTCCCGACGGCTCGCTGCGTGGTGACCCGGAAACGGCCCGCCTGCACGTCGATCGGATCGTCGTCACGCTGCGAGCGCTCGCCGCGCGCTTCGCCCACCAGGCCGACTACATCGATGCCGCGGTCGCCGATCTCCGCTCGTGGGTGCAAACGCGGTTTGGAAAGCCCGACTTCACCCGCGCGCTGAACGCGTTTCGCCCCGAGCGCGGACGCCACGATGGGGTCGAGCACCTGGTCTTCTTCCCGATGTACAAGCAGAACGGCTCACGCGACACGTGCTTCGAGGCGTTGATCGTTCGCGTGCCCTGGCCGGACTGGATTGCCGCCCTCGAGCACACGCGCTACGACAATCCGAAGTTCGTGCCAGTCGAGCTCGTCGACGGCACGCGCGGCTATGACAGCGAGTGCGCGACCCTGTTCCCGGAGACCGTCTCGGTGGCCGAGCGGCCCGTCAACAACTTCGGCGCGATCTTCTGCGATCGCGAGGCTCGGCGGCTGCGCGACATCGCGGGGGACGCGGCGGATCTGCTGCGCCTCAATCTCCCGCCGGATGCCGCCTGCATGCTCGCCAGTCCCGAGATCTCGCAGCAGGCGTACATCCTCTGGGACCTGATCCACGACCGCGCCCACAGCCACGGCGATCTGCCGTTCGACCCCTTCATGATCCGCCAACGCGCGCCCTACTGGATGTACTCACTCGAGGAGCTGCGCTGCGATCTCACCGCTTTCATGCAGGCAATCGACCTCGAGCAGCCGGACGACTCGGGCGCCGCCCATTCAAGCGCGGCCGGAAGCCGCGCGGGCGGCAAGCCCGGGCTCGCGTTCGCGCGTCACGTCCAGTACGCGATCCTGCTCGACCGGCTGCTGCGCTTCCCGATCACGGGGCCGCGCGTGCGCAACTACGACGGCCTGGGCGGGCAGCTGCTGTTCGCCTACCTACATCGTCACGGATACCTGCACTGGACCGACAACCAGTTGACGATCGAGTGGGATCGGGTTGCCGACGGCGTCCGGGCCCTGCAAGACGAGCTGCACGAGCTCTACCGCGCCGGCATCGACCGCACGAAGCTCCAGCACTGGGCCGCCGCGCACGACCTGGTCGCGGCCAGCGTCCCGCCCGCCGCCGGCTCGCGGTGGGCGGCCTCCGTGCGCGAGCTCAGCGACGTCGAGGACCCACGGCCGTATGTGGACCTCGTGCTCGACGACGAGTTCCCACTGTCGATCTTCTACACGTCGCTGAAGGCAAAGCTGTGCCCGCCCGCGGCTAAGCTCGCCTGAATGTGAATTTGCCGCGCGGGTTCGCCTCAGACAACGCCGCCACGATCCATCCCGATGTGCTCGCCGCGATCGCGCGCGCGAACGTGGGGCACGCCTTCGGGTACGGTCACGACGAGTACACGCAGAGCGTCGCGGCGTCGCTCGCCGGTCAGTTCGCCGAGCACGCGAAGGCGTTCTTCGTGTTCAACGGCAGCGGAGCCAACGTGCTCTCGCTCCGTGCGAGCTGCCGGCGCTTCGAGGCGGTGATCTGCGCTGCGACCGCGCACATCAACGTCGACGAGTGCGGCGCGCCTGAGGCGATCGCGGGGGTCAAGCTGCTGACCGCGGAGACCGAGGATGGCAAGCTCACCCCGGAGCTGGTCGGGGAGCTGATCGCTCGGATCGGCGACGAGCACGCGGTCCAGCCCCGAGTGGTGTCGATCTCGCAATGCACTGAGCTCGGCACGCTCTACACGGCGGCTGAGCTGGCCTCCCTGGCGGGTCTCGCCCACTCCCGCGGATTGCTGCTGCACATGGACGGCGCCCGGCTCGCGAACGCGGCCGCTGCGCTGGCGGTGCCGCTGCGCTCCCTGACCGCGGACGTCGGCGTGGACATCCTCTCGTTCGGCGGCACCAAGAACGGACTGCTGGGCGGCGAGGCGGTCGTGATCATTGCTCCCGAGCTGGCGGACGGGTTCGAGTACCTGCGCAAGCAGTCGCTGCAGCTCGCCTCGAAGATGCGGTTCCTGGCCGCCCAGTTCGAGGCCCTGCTGGCGGACGAGCTGTGGCGGCGCTGCGCCGAGCGGGCCAACGCGATGGCCCTGCGGCTCGCGGACGGGGTGCGGGAGTTGCCCGGGCTCACGGTCACGCGACCGGTCGAGACGAACGCCGTATTCGCGATCCTTCCCCGCGAGGCGATCGCGGCTCTTCGGGAGCGGTTCGACTTCTACGTCTGGGACGAGCGCCGCAGAGAGGTTCGCTGGATGTGCTCGTGGGATACGACCGAGGACGACGTGGATGTGTTCGCCGAGGCTGTTGCCGAGACGCTGCGTTAGGGCCGCAGCGTCCGCTGTGAGCGCTGAGCGGCGGCCGCACTCGTGCGAGGGGCTGGGGCGCAGCTGGAGCGCGTGATCAGCGAGCGGTCCAGCCCTGATCCAGGGTCACCGGTGCGCCGGTGAATGCGCGGCCGGCGGGTCCGGCAAGAAACGCGACCACCTCGGCGACCTCGGATGGCTCGATCAGCTTCTTGACCGCGTGTGGGGCCAGGATCACCTGCTCGAGCACCTCGTCCTCCGAGATGCCGTGAACCCGAGCCTGATCGGCGATCTGCTTCTCGACCAGCGGTGTGCGCACGTAGCCAGGGCAGACCGCGGTGGCCGTGATCCCCTCGCCAGCACCTTCGAGCGCGAGCGTCTTGATCAGCCCCAGCACGCCGTGCTTGCTCGATACGTAGGCCGCCTTGTAGGGGGAGGCAACGAGGCCGTGCACAGAGGCGATCGCGATGAAGCGCCCCGCACCCGACTCGCGCAGCGCGGGCCAGGCGTGCTTGGCGAGCAGAAACGGGCTCGTCAACAGCAACGCCACGATCAGCTCCCAGCGCTCGACCGGGAACTCCTCAATCGGCGCCACGTGCTGCACGCCGGCGTTCGGCACGACGATGTCGAGCCGTCCAAAGCGCTCGAGCGCCGCCGCGACGGCGCTGGCGTTGGCGTCGGCGTCCGTGAGGTCTGCCTCGAAGGGCACGCCGGGACCGGTCGGATCAGGGTTCACGTCCACCGCCAGGACGTCGATCCCATCAGCGGAAAGCCGCGCCGCCACGGCGCGTCCGATCCCGCTGGCCGCGCCCGTGACGAGCGCCGCGCGCCCATCGCTCATCGCCCGCACTCCCAGGAGTTGGGCAATTGCGAGAGATTCGGCATCCCGCTGAGGATAAACCGGTGCCGCGCGTCCGCTGAGGATAAACCGGTGCCGCGCGAAATGGTTAAGGGATTCTCACCGCTCCGGCGCGGAGGACTCGGCCCGGGGACGTGGAAACCGCCCTGAGGATCCATGTCACGCAGCCACGAGTCGGCAGTCGCACGCTACGAGGCCAGGGTCCTCGACCAAGAGCGCCGCGTGGCATCACGCCAGTCGCGCCCGAGCGCGGAGCGTCGCGCTCGCTCCATCCCGGCTCCGCCCCAACGGCCTTCCGGTCGAATGCGAGCTCGGCGAATCGTCGTGCTCTGCGCCTTGTTACTGCTCGCTGTAGTGGGGATCTCGTTCCTGAGCGCGATGGCGCAGCCGTCGAACGTCGGCTTCGGGGTGCGCGGCGTCGAGTGGTTGCGCGACAACGGCGCCGCGTCGCTGGTGTCGGATGTCGAGAGCATCTATTACTCGTTCAACGGACCGTCGACGGGCGGTCCGCCGCTCAGGGCGCTGCCGAAGGTCGGCGTCGCCGGAGCCTCGCTCGCGCCGGTGTACCGGCCGCCCCCGATCGCTCCGCCGATCCATCCATCGCTTCCGGGCGAGGGAGTGTGGAGCGGCACCGGGCCGCTCGTTCGCGGAGCTCCTCCTGTGCTCGTCACGACGTTTCGCCCCGACCCCAACTTCCCGCAGATGGTCGCCGGCGTCGGCTGGGTCGATTCATCGCGCGCGTGGCTCCAGCTCTACCCCGGGCGGTACGAACCTCCCAACTCCGGCAGCGCACCGGCCGAAGTTCCTCCGCAGCTGCGTGGCGCATTGCTCGCGACGTTCAACAGCGGCTTCAAGCTCGAGGACGATGGCGGCGGCTTCGTCGCGTTCGGGCACGTCTACGCGCCGTTGCGAGATGGCCAGGCAACGCTGCTTCGCTACCGCGACGGGACGGTCAACCTGCTCACCTGGACGGGCGGCCCAGATCCGGGCCCGAGCATCGAGTTCGCGCGCCAGAACCTGCCGCTGATCGTCTCCGGCGGCCAGCTCAATCCGAACATCGGCGACGGCTCCCAATGGGGGGCAACGCTCGGCAACGCGGTCCGGGTCTGGCGCTCGGGCGTCGGTATCGACGCCCACGGGAACCTCCTCTACGCCGCCGCCGACGATCAAACCGCGGCCAGTCTGGCCGAGGTCCTCCAGCGCGCGGGGGCTGTGCGCGCGATGGAGCTCGACATCAACTCCGAGTGGGTCACGTTCAACTTCTATGGATCGCTGGGGGCGGGCGATCCCCGGAAGCTGCTCCCGAACATGACCCGCGATCCAACGCGTTACCTCTCACCCGACGACCGCGATTTCTTCGCCGTCTACGTGCGCCACGGCTGAGGTCATGAGAGCGCTGCGCTCAGGCCTTGGCGGCCGCGCGCCGTGCGCGCAGACGCGATTTGGCGACGTCGGGCGACGGGACGACCATCACCGCGATGTCCGCGTGCTGGATGACGGCGTGCGACACGCTCCCGAGCAGTAGCGACTTCAGGCCGGTCAGGCCCCGGGACCCCATCACGATCGCGCTGGCTCCCACCTCGTCGGCTTCGGCGAGGAGGGTGTTCGCGACCGTTCTCTGCTGGGCGCAAATCCGCGGTTGGGCATTCAGACCCACCTGCCGCGCGAGCTCCACGCCCGCCTGAGCCAGTCGCTCGGCATTCTCAGCCGCCCCGTCGATCGAATCGATATCGGGCATCCCCAGCGCCACTCCGAATCCGGTGGGCGTTCGGGCCACGAGATCGACAAACGCCTCCCAGACCGTCAGCACGGTGGCCGGCTCACCGCTGAGCAGCTCGCCGGCGTGCTCGATCGCGGACCGCGCGTCCGTGGAACCGTCGTAACAGATCAGGACCATGTCATTACTCCCGGTTGGATGTCATCGAGGCGGCCCTCTTCGTGCATCACCACCCGGTCGATCTTGGCGGCGTAACCAGATCGAGGAGTGTCATTTATCGCTGCCGTGCGCGATGACCACCGCGATGTCGAGCGTCGAGAGGATGCCGACCGGGTAGCCGCCGGCCGGATCGACCACGACCAGGTGCGAGACGCCGTGCTCGGTCATCAGTTGCGCGGCGCGGTCCAGTGGCGCGTTCGCCGAGATCGTGAGTGGTTCGGTTGCCGCGACGTGGCATGCGTCCAAGTGCTCGCCGCTGGCGGCCGCCGCGACGACGTCCAGATCGGACACGACGCCGATCGGCCGCTGGCTGTCTCCATTGGTCACCGCGACGGCGTGGACACGGTGCTTGGTCATGATCGCGGCGAGCTCGCAAAGCGGGGTGTCGGCCGCGCAGCTCAGGATTCCCGGATGCATGCAGTCGCGCACTCGGACATGCCCTAGCTGTGGCACGTGGGCGGATTGGTTGGGCATGCCCGAAGCTTCGTCGCCCCGCTGACAGCCCGCATCCGGGCCATCCCACCTTCTGCCGCCGGAAGGACTACGGATTCCCGGTACGCAAATTTAGGCGTTTCAGTAATTATTGAAATGACTACTATTCCGCGACGGAATGAATGTCCGCGGCGCAGCGGACCTCGACCCTTACCAAGAGAGGGTGGCCGCTGATGAGCGAGGCGATTGCGACCGAGCAGCTGTGCAAGCGCTACGGCGACACGCTCGCGCTCGACGGCCTCGATCTGGCCGTCGCCGAGGGCGAGGTCTACGGGTACCTTGGTCCCAACGGCGCCGGCAAGACCACGACGATTCGGCTGTTACTCGGCCTTCACCGTCCGACCAGCGGCAGAGCGCTGCTGTTCGGGGTCGACGCGTGGTCCGATCCCGTCACTGCGCACCGACGCGTGGCATACGTGCCAGGAGAGCCATTCCTGTGGCCGTCGTTGACCACCGCCGAGACGTTGGAGTTCCTCGCTCGCTTGCGCGGCGACAGCGACCTCGCGTACCGCGAGCAGCTGATCGAGCGCTTCCAGCTCGACACGCGCAAGAAGATCCGGGCACTGTCGAAGGGCAATCGGCAAAAGGTGCAGCTGATCGCGGCGCTCGCCGCGCGCGCTGAGTTGCTGCTGCTCGACGAGCCGACCAGCGGACTCGATCCGTTGATGGAGATGGCCTTCCGGGAGTGCGTTCAGGAGGCCAAGGTACGGGGGCAGACCGTGTTTCTCTCGTCGCACATCCTCAGCGAGGTCGAGGCGCTCTGCGACCGAGTTGGAATTCTTCGCAACGGCAGGCTCGTCGATCAGGGCACGCTCTCGGAGCTCCGACATCTCAGCGCCCAAACCGTCGAAGTCACGTTCGAGGGACCCGTTCCCACGCTCGGGCCGCTGCCCGGTGTCGCGGTGCACCAGGCCGGTCCCGGAGCGCTGCGGTTCGAGGTCAGCGGCAGCATCGGCCCGTTGATCGACGCCCTAGCCAAGCACCGGGTGGCGACGTTGACCAGCCGCGAGCCATCACTGGAGGAGATCTTCATGCACCACTACGACAGCTCCGACGGTGTCTCCGGCTAGCGCGCTCGCCAGACGCGCGTTCGTCGACGCCCGGGTTCGAACGATCGCCTTTGCATACCTGTTTGCCGTGGTCGCCTATATCCAGCCGGTCACCTACCGCCACGCGTACCCGACAGCCACTGATCGGCTCGCGTTCGCGCGCAGCTTCGGCGCCAACAAGGCGATTCGCCTCTTCTACGGCGAGCCCTTCGATCTGCTGACCGTCGGCGGCTACAGCGCCTGGCGAGTGGGAGGGACCCTGGCGATCTTCGCCGCCGTATTCGGACTGCTCGCCGCGGTGCGGGCTCTGCGCACCGAAGAAGAGACGGGACGGATGGAAGTGGTGCTGGCGGGGGTCGCCGCGCGGCGCACGGTCTTCCTGGCGGCGATGACCGCGATCCTGGCGAGCATCCTGCTGCTCTGGGCGGCCTGCTTCGTGGGTTCGGTGATCGCAGGGCTGCCGGCGGGCGGCTCGGCGTACCTCGCGTTGTCGGTCCTGAGCACCGCCGTGGTATTCGTCGGCGTGGGCGCGCTGGCCAGCCAGCTCGCGCCCACGCGGCGGCTGGCGCTCGAGCTCGGCGGCGGCGGCGGTCGCGCTCGCGTTTGCGCTGCGCGTGATCGCCGATACTTCGAGCAGCGCCGGCTGGTTGCGATGGCTGACGCCGCTCGGGTGGACCGAGGAGCTCCGTCCGTTCACCGGGCGCGCAGCCGGCCGTTCTGCTGGCGCCACTGGTCGCGAGCGGCCTGCTGCTGCTCGTCTCCGGGCGGATCGCCGCTCGCCGCGACATCGGCAGCGGAGTTCTGGCGGCCCGCGACGAGGCGGACCCGCGTCTGGGCCTGCTCTCCTCCTCGACCGTCCAAGCTCTTCGCGCTGAGCTGACGAGCCTGCTCGTCTGGGGCGGCAGCGTCGGCGCGTTCGCGTTCATCCTCGGCGTGATCTCGAAGAGCATCTCCCCGGCGGACATCTCCAAGCAGCTCCAGCACGAGCTCGAAAAGCTCGGCGCGGGCGACATCCTGACGCCAACGGGCTATCTGGGCTTCGCGTTCATCTTCTTCGTGCTGGCGATCAGCCTGTTCGCCTGTGCGCAAACCGCGGCGGCCAGGCGCGAGGAAGCCGATCAGCGCCTCGAGACCGAGCTGGCGCTGCCGGTCGCCCGGCGAGAGTGGCTCGGCGGGCGCCTCGCCCTGGCTGCGGCGGCCGCCGCGGTCATCTCACTGATCGCTGGAGCGCTGACATGGGCGGGCGCGGCATCCGCCGGCGTCGACTTGTCGTTCCCGCGGCTGCTCGAGGCGGGCGCCAACTGTCTGCCCGTTGCGCTGCTGTTCCTCGGGATCGCTGCGCTGGCCTATGCGGTGGTGCCGCGAGCGAGCGCGGGAATCGCCTACGGTCTGGTGATCGGAGCCTTTCTGTGGCAGCTGTTCGGCTCGCTGCTGGGCGCACCGAAATGGCTCGTCGACGTGACCCCGTTCTCGCACGTCGGGCTGGTGCCAGCGCAGTCGTTCCGCGTCGTGGCGGCCGTGGTCATGATTGCGACCGGGTTGCTGTGCGCGCTGGGCGCGATCTGGGCCTTTGAGCGGCGGGACGTGACGGGGGCTTGAGTGCGGTTCTAGGCGCCTCTTCGCGACCATCGCCGGATGTGCTCCCGCTGCCTCGCTTGCGCGGCGTTGACGATCTCGACCACCTCGGCCGGCGAGCTGACGTTGTGAAGCAGCCCCAGGTCCGCTCGGCCTAGCCGATTGTCCGCGAGCGCGTCGGTCCGCAGCCAGGCCATCAGCCCGTCCCACTGGGCGTCGCCGACGAGCACGACTGGGAAGTGCTGGATCCTCCCCGTCTGGATCAGTGTCAGTGCCTCGAACAACTCGTCCAATGTGCCGAAGCCACCGGGGCCGATCACGAACGCGCACGCGAAGCGCACGAACATCACCTTGCGAGCGAAGAAGTGGCGGAAGCGCAGGCTGATGTCGACGTAAGGATTGGTTTGCTGCTCGCGCGGCAGCTCGATGTTGCACCCAACCGAGACGGCTCGCGCATCCCGGGCGCCGCGATTCGCCGCCTCCATCAGGCCGGCTCCTCCGCCGGTGATGACCGCGAAGCCGGCGCGGCCAAGCTCGGCGGCCACCTCGCGCATCAGTGAGTAGTGGCGATGCTCGGGCGGCGTGCGAGCGGATCCGAACACGCTGACGGCTGGACCAACGTCGGCGAGGGCGTCGAAGCCAAGGGCGAATTCGGCGGCGATCTCGCGGATCCGCTCGGCGTCGGCCGCGCGAACGCCGGGCGGTTCGTCGCCGAGCCACAGCAACAGCTCCTCGTCGAAGGTCGGCCGGGTCTTGGCCACAGCGGGAAGCGTAAGCCGACGCTTGCAAGCGAGTAACCGGAGCGCCGGCGCGGAAGGCTAAGCTGCGGACATGAGCACTTCCGCGGGGAACCCGGCGCCGCCGCACGTCCTGATCGCCGGTGGCGGCGTGGCTGGTCTCGAGGCGGGGCTCGCGTTACGCGATCTTCTGCACGATCGGGTGAGCCTGACGCTGCTCGCACCCGCCCGGGAGTTCGTCTATCGGCCGATGACCGTACGCGAGCCGTTCTCACTCGGCTCGCGCGGAGCGCTACCCGCTGCCGGAGATCGCGCGGGACATCGATGCCGATCTGGTCCAGGACAGCCTCGCCGGCGTAGACCCCTCCGGGCGCACCGTGCAGACGGAGTCGGGAGCTGAGCTTCCCTACGACGTACTGATGCTCGGCCTGGGGGCGCATGCCCATGCTCGCTACGAGCACGCCGTGACGATCGACGACACCCGGATGGACGAGTTGCTGCACGGTCTGATCCAGGACGTCGAGGGTGGTTACGTCAAGCGGCTGGCGTTCGTGATGCCCGCCCCCGTGGCCTGGCCGCTGCCGATCTACGAGCTCGCGCTGATGACCTCGAGACGGGCCTACGAGATGAACGTCGAGGTGGCGATCACGATCGCCACACCGGAGGACGCTCCGCTCGCGCTGTTCGGCCAGGGAGCCAGCGCTGCGGTGGCGGACCTGCTCGCCGAGGAATCGGATCGATGTGATCACCTCGGCCTACTGCGAGGTTCCGCAGTCGCGCCGGCTCGAGATCAGTCCCGGCGACCGCACGCTCGAAGTCGACCGAATCGTCGCCCTGCCCGAGCTCGAGGGTCCGTCTGTGCCCGGTCTGCCGGAAGGCAGCAACGGCTTCATCCCGGTCGACGCCCACTGTCAGGTCCGTGACACCGAGCGGGTCTACGCCGCCGGCGATGCGACCGACTTTCCGGTCAAGTTCGGCGGAATCGCGGCGCAGCAGGCCGACACGGCGGCGCAGGCGATCGCCGCACTGGCGGGAGCGCAGATCGACCCACAGCCGTTCAAGCCGGAGATCCACGGCGTGCTGCTGACCGGCGAGAAGCCCCGCTACCTGAGCGCTCGGATCACGGGTGGTCAAGGGTTCAGCTCTGAACTGACCGATGAGCCCACCTCGTCGGCCGCCCGCGAAAATCGCCGCCAAGTATCTCGCGCCGTACCTGGAGGAGCGGGAGCGCACCGCCGGCGGCTCGTAGCCCGCGGCGGCCCGCGAGGCCCCGCCTACAACCCCCAGTAATGACCTACATGGGCGGCGACCCTGGAGGTCACGATCGGGTCGGGGGCGATCGACTCCGCCTCGCCTTCGCCGTTGAGCGCCGCGATCGTCGCGACCACGCAATCCGCCAGCGCGCCCGGATCGTAGCCGCCCTCGAGCACCGCGCCGACCGGCGCGCCGACCAGGGTGGACATGTCGCGAACCTGGCAGGCCATCTGCGCGAACGACGCAGCGTCGAGCAGGCAGCCGCCGAGCGGGTCGGCGCGGTGGGCGTCGAACCCGGCCGAGATCAGCACGAGCTGCGGCGCGAACTCGACGGCCACCGGGATCAGCACGTGCTCGAGCACCGACAGCCACACCTCCTCGTCGGAGCCGCTGGGAACGGGAACGTTGATCGTGTAGCCGAGGCCCTCGCCGGAGCCCACGTCGGCCAGCGCTCCAGTGCCCGGGAAAGATGCCGGACTGGTGGATGCTCGCGAACAGCACGTCGGCCCGGCGGCGGAAGATCTCGGCGGTGCCGTTGCCGTGATGGACGTCCCAGTCGAGGATGAACACCCGCTCGACGCCCAGCTCGCGGATCGCCAGCTCGGCGCCGATCGCGACGTTGTTGAACAGGCAGAAGCCCATCGCGCAGTCGTGCTCGGCGTGGTGGCCGGAGGGGCGCATGCCGCTGAAGGCCGCGCCGGCCTCTCCGGCCGTCAGATGCGCGAACCATCGCGCAGGCTCCGCCTGCGGCGTGGAGCGCCGCGCGGTAGGACGGCTCGCCGACGTACGTGTCGTCGTCGATCTGTCCGCCGCCGCCAGGCAGAGCTCGCGTATCGACTGCACGTGGCTGGCCGCGTGGACGAGCTCGAGCTCCGATTCGGCGCGCCTCCGGCGCCGCCACCCGATCACAGCCGGGCCAGCCCGATCGCTGCCATCGCCGCGTCGATGGCCGTCGATCCGCGCGGGCGTGTCGGGATGGTCCGGCGAAAGCACGGACGGGTCGTGCTCGAGCGAGGACGGGTGGTGGAGGTAGAGCACCACCGCTCACACCCTATCCTCGCCGCCGTCCGAAACCAATGCGGCGAACTACGACACCCGAGCGGTAGTCAAACCGGTCCTCGTCGCCCGTCTGAGGGCCTAGCGCTCGCGGGTGTGGCAAGGTTCCAGCAACTCCATCAGCACCCCAACGTCGTGATCGCCGGCGGCGGGGTCGCCGCCCTCGAGGCGCTGATGGCGTTGAAGGCGCTCGCGGGCGACCTGGTGCACGTCGAGCTACTGGCGCCGGAGCTGGAGTTCAGCTACCGGCCGGTCGCGGTCGCGGCGCCGTTTGGAATGGGCGAGGTCCGACGATTCGAGCTGGCGAGGATCGTCGCCGATCACGACGCCCACTATCGGCAGGATGCGCTCGTGGAGGTCGACCGGCGGGCCGCCGCCGCCGTTACCGAGAGCGGGGAACGG
The DNA here is from genome assembly GCA_963837385.1 of uncultured Solirubrobacterales bacterium. Classification (GTDB taxonomy): domain Bacteria; phylum Actinomycetota; class Thermoleophilia; order Solirubrobacterales; family Solirubrobacteraceae; genus Palsa-465. Next base: position 122,186 of record CAWIMZ010000017.1, on the reverse strand, counting down.
CTCGCTTACGACTACCTTGTCGTGGCGACCGGGGCACGTCCGACGGCCGGCGTCGAGGGAGCGCTGACCTTCGGCGGGGAACCCGACCGACAGGCGATCGAGGAGGTGCTCGAAGCGGCTCAGCGGGGTGCCGTACGGCGAATCGTGTTCGCCGCGCCGACCGATGGGACCTGGCTGATTCCGCTCTATGAACTGGCGCTGTTCACCGCTGCGTGGGCGCAGCGGCGTGAGCTGATCGAGCTGGAGCTCGCGATCGTCACCCCGGAGCTGCGACCGATGGAGGCGTTCGGGGCGGGTGCCGGCGAGGCTCTCGGTGAGCTCCTGTCCGACGCGAAGATCGAGTTCCACGGGGATTGCGCGGGCCTGGCATTCGATGGACACGAGTTGAGTCGGCGCAACGCTCCTGCGATCCCGGCCGATGCGGTGATCGCTTTGCCAAAGCTGGTAGGCAGGCCGGTCGCGGGGCTGCCTCAGGACACCGAAGGCTTCATTCCCACCGATCGCCACGGCGCGGTGCGGGGGATGCTGCGCGTCTACGCGGCCGGCGACGGGACCACTTTCCCGATCAAGCAAGGGGGGCTGGCGGCCCAGCAGGCCGACGCCGTCGCCGAGGCGATCGCCGCCGACCTGGGCGCTCTGTATCGAGCCAAGCCGTTCCATCCGGTGCTCCGCGGGTTGTTGCTGACCGGCGCGGAGCCGCGCTACCTACGTGCGACGCGGGATCCGGAGGTCTCCGAGGTGGCGTTCACGCCGCTGTGGTGGCCCCCGAGCAAGATCGCCGGTCGCTACCTCGCCCCGTACCTGGCCCGCTCGACCGACCCCGCCTTGACCCGCGAGCCATTCGCTGACCGAGCCGCCCCGGATAAGCCGGAAGCGCTTGAGGAGGTGAGCGCCGATGAACGCGAAGCGGTCGAGCTGCTGCTCGAGCTCGCGGAGGCGAACGCCCGCCGCGGGTCGTTCGACTTCGCACTCAAGTGCCTCGACGCCGCCGAGGACGTCGGCGGGCCACTCCCGGCACCGTGGCCGCGCGAGCGGCGCGCCTGGGAGCAGCAGCGCCGGTAGCGATGCCGCCGGCGCTGCTGAGCTTCGACGAGGCGTAGGTACCGTGGGGGTGCCGATGAGCTGCGGCGGTGCTTGATCCGCCGCTACGAGCGAATACCCGCGAACATTTCGCTTCCGTCCAGACCAACTGTTGCGCAGACGCGTTAGGAGATGCCCATGTCCATAACTCGAATTGCCGCGGGCGTCGATGGCTATCCAGAGGGCCGGGACGCTGTCGTTCTGGGAGCGGCGCTAGCCGGGGCGACGCACGCCGAACTGATGCTGATCGCGGTTCACCCTGATCCTCTGGTGCTACCGCATGAGATGAACTGGAAGAGCCTCAAGGCCCAGGCTGAGGAGATTCTGCACGAGCTCCGGGACTCGCTGGCGCCGGGCTCGCGAACCGTGGTCGAGACCGACTTGTCGGCCGCGCGCGGCCTGCAGCGCGTAGTCGATCGCGAGCACCGCGACTTGCTCGTCGTCGGCTCGAGCCGCCGCGCGCCCGCGGGGCACGTGAGGATCGGCAAGCGCGCTCGCCAGCTGCTGTGTCATTTTCAGTCCGCACTCGCCGTGGCGCCACGCGGGATCCACGAGCAGGGGGACGTACGGATCACACGCGTGGGGGTCGGGTATGACGGTGGCCCCGAGGCACAGGCCGCACTCGCACTCGCCGCTGAGATCGCGACTGGAAGCGGCGCGGAGCTGCGCGTCCGCGGGGTCGTCGATGACCGGATCCGGGCGCTCGGCTGGTCGCGGATTGGAACGGGGGCGGTCATCGATCCAACCCCCGGGTGGTCCGCGGTCGGAAGTGGTGGCGTGACCGAGGAGTGGGATGAGCAAGTCGAGTCCTCCGAGAAGTCTCTGCGCTCACAGCTGGAGGGATCGATCGCCGAGACAGGAGCCACGGCAAACGGCGAGCTTGTCCGGGGCCGTCCCGCCACCGCGCTGCTCGAGCTGAGCGAGCAGGTCGATCTGCTCGTGATCGGGTCCCGGCGCTGGGGACCGGTTGCTCGCCTGGTGCTCGGAAGCACCGGCGAGGCCGTGCTGCACGACGCGAGTTGTTCCGTGCTCGTCGTCCCGCGGCCACAGGAGTGATCACGCCGGCCGTTGGTCGAGCATCGCCGCCAGGTCACCGACCAGATGCGGGTGGCTCCCACGATGAGCCTCGGGAGCTGTGAGAGGATCCCCCGCGTGGTTGCGCTCGACGACGTGGACCTGACGAAGAAGCTCTCTGGGAGCGAGGGTCTGAAGCGGCTGCAGGTAGCGCAGCGGCGGTTGCTCGCGCTCCGCCTGCAGGCAGGTGGGCTGATCGGCGACGGAAGCCTTGGGCCTCCGCTCGCCGTCGTGTTCGAAGGCTGGGATGCGTCGGGTAAGGGCGGTGCGATCCGGCGGCTGACCGGACCGCTCGATCCGCGGCATGTGCGCGTAGCGGAGTTTGCGGCACCCAGCGACCGCGGAGCTTCGCCACCATTTCCTGTGGCGGTTCTGGCCGGCACTCCCGGGCTGGGGAGGGATGACGGTCTTTGACCGTTCCTGGTACGGGCGCGTACTCGTCGAGCGCGTTGAGGGATTTGCCACCGAGCCCGAGTGGCGCCGAGCGTACGAAGAGATCGTGGCGTTCGAGCGGATGCTCGTCGCCGAGGGGATGGTGCTGACCAAGTTCTGGCTGCACGTCTCCGAGGCCGAGCAGCTGCGCCGGTTCCGTTCGCGCGAACGCGATCCGCTGAAGCGCTGGAAGCTGACCGACGAGGACTGGCGCAATCTGGCCCACCGGCCTGCCTACGAACGTGCGGTGAGCGAGATGCTGCGTCACACCGACCACGAGGCGGCTCCTTGGCGCGTGATTGCAGCCGAGAACAAGCCCTACGCGCGGGTGGCGGTGGTGAGCGCTGTGGTCGAGGCCCTCGAGCAGGGACTTCGCGATGCCGGCCGCGAGCCGCTCACCGCCGAGGCCGCGCTCTAGCCCACAGAGCCGCTCACCGCCGAGGCCGCGCTCTACCCACAACGCGAGGGCGCATCCGGTCGGGATGCCCTCGCGGGTCAGTAGACAATGCGGATGGCCCACGGGCGTGATCAGCCGATACTTGCTCCGATGAGCTCGTCTCCTGGCCCCGCGTACCCACGCGACCGGGAGGCCGACGTCGTACTGCGAGACGGCTCGACGGTGCACGTTCGGCCCGTCCGCGCCGATGATGGGCCGGCGATCCACGCGTTCCTGGACGCGATCTCGCCCGAGTCGATCGGCTTTCGCTTCTTTGGTGTTCCGGACCTCGACTGGGCTACTGCGTGGTCGGTCGACGTCGACTACGCCGACCGGTTCGCGCTCGTCGCCGAAAGCGGATCGCCGCTCACGATCGTTGCCCACGCCGCCTACATCCGGACCGATTCCGACCACGCGGAGATCGCGTTCCTGGTTGCCGACTCGTGGCAGGGATACGGCATCTCGACGATCTTGCTCGCACATCTCGCCGGCATCGCCGAGGAGCATGGGATCTCGATGTTCACCGCCGAGGTGCTGCCCGTCAACCATCGCATGATCGAGGTGTTGCGCGAAAGCGGCTTCCCGGTCGACATGCACTCGATCGCCCGACGCGATCGCGATCGAGCTTCCCACCTCACTGTCCTCCGACGCCCTGGCCCGGTTCGACGAGCGCGAGCGGACCGCCGCGGTCGCCGCCGTCCGCAGCTTCCTGGAGCCCCGCTCGGTGGCGGTCATCGGCGCCTCGCGCAGGCGGGGAACAGTTGGCGGGGAGGTGCTCCGCAACCTGCTGATCACCGAGTTCAACGGGGTCGTCTATGCGGTCAACGAGCAGGCGGACGTCGTCCAGTCGCTCCCCGCCTACCGCTCGATCGCAGAGATTCCAGCGGAGGTCGAGCTCGCGATCATCGTCGTGCCGGCTGAACGGGTCCTCGGTGTCGCGCGCGAATGCGCCGCGGCCGGCGTCCGCGGGCTGCTGGTGATCTCCGCGGGCTTCGCGGAGACGGGCGACGTCGGGCGCTCGGCGGCAGGCCGAGCTGCTCGAGGTCTGCCGCGACGCCGGCATCCGGATCATCGGCCCGAACTGCCTCGGATTGCTCAACACAGCGCCAGACGTTCGCCTCAATGCCACGTTCGCGCCGCACGCTGCGACCCCCGGACGGGTTGGGTTCATGTCCCAGAGCGGCGGCGTCGGCGTCGCGATCATCGAGGCGGCGGCACGGCTGGGGGTCGGACTGTCGTCGTTCGCGTCGATCGGCAACATGGCAGACGTCTCCGGCAACGACTTTCTGCAGTACTGGGAGCAGGACTCGGAGACCGACGTCGCGCTGATGTACCTCGAGTCATTCGGGAATCCGCGCAAGTTCGCGCGCATCGCACCGAGGTTCGCGCGGAGCAAGCCGCTGCTTGCGGTCAAGAGCGGAAGGTCGGCGGCCGGGGCACGGGCGACTTCCTCCCACACCGGCGCGCTGCTGTCAGCATCCAATGTAACCGTCGACGCGCTGTTCGAGCAGGCGGGCGTGATCCGCACCGACACTCTGCACGAGCTGTTCGGCGTTGCCTCGCTGCTGACCTCACAACCGGTGCCGCGCGGCGACCGAATCGCGATCGTGACCAACGCCGGCGGTCCGGGGATCATGTGCGCCGACGCATGCCAGGCAGACGGCGTCGCGGTACCTGAGCTCACTCGCGAGGTGCAGGCGAAGCTCGCGGAGTTCCTACCGGCGGGCGCCTCGCTCACCAACCCGATCGACATGATCGCTACCGCGTCCGCGGCCGACTACCGAAGGACGATCGAGACGCTGATCGGAGCCGACGCCTGTGACGGGATCCTCGCAATCTTCGTGCCCTCGCTCGTGACGGAGGCGGTCGACGTCGCGAACGCGATCCGGGAGGTGGCCGAGACCTCGCCGGCCGAGGCGATCGCGGCCGTGTTCATGACCACCGAGGGGCCTCCGGCGGAGCTCAGCTCCGAGCTAGCGCGCGTGCCGGGCTATGAATTCCCCGAGGAGGCGGCGCGCGCGCTCGCCCTCGCCGCGCGCCACGGCCGCTGGCGCACGAGGCCTCTCGGGTAAGGTGCCGGAGCTCGCGGGAACCTCCGAGGGGCTGGCCGCCGCGATCATCAGCGAAGAGCTCGCTCGCGGGTCTCGCTGGCTTGCGCCTGGGCGGGTGGCCGAGCTGCTCGAGTGCTACGGCCTGCCGCTGATCGCAACGCAGGTGGTCGCCGATGCCGAGCAGGCGGTCGCGGCGGCCGCCGAGCTCGGCCGGCCGGTGGCGCTGAAGGCGATTGCCGACCGGGCTCCTGCACAAGAGCGACGCCGGGGGCGTGCTGCTCGGCCTGGAGGGACCCGAGGAGGTCCGTGACGGCGCGCTGCAGATCGACGCCGCCGTGGCTCGAGCCGGCCACAGGCTGGATGGTCTGATCGTCCAGCCGATGGCGCCGGCCGGAGTCGAGCTGATCGTCGGGGTGGTCCACGACCGCAGCTTCGGTCCGGTGCTCGCCTGCGGAGCCGGGGGCACCGCTGCGGAGTTGATCAAGGACATCGCCGTGCGAATCACGCCTGTCACCGACGTCGACGTGGGTGAGATGCTGCGGTCACTGAAGACCTTCCCACTGCTCGACGGCTACCGCGGCGCGCGTGCGCGCAGACGTGGCCGCGATCGAGGATCTGCTGCTGCGCGTCGGGGCGATGGTCGAGGCTCATCCCGAGATCGTCGAGCTGGATCTCAACCCGTTGATCGCAGGACCCGACGGAGTCTTGATCGTCGATGCCCGGATGCGGGTCGGGGAGCCGCCGCCACCCGCTCCGGTTGCGGCGCTGCGAGACTAACCGCGCGGGGAAATACGGACCGCAATCGCGCGCCTGCACCGATTACACGGCGGGCTCGTGCGCGTAGCTTCGGGGTATGACTGACACCCTGACCGCGCTCGACGCGACGTTTCTCGAACTCGAGCAACTCGACGGCGGCGCGCTGATGGCGATCGGCGGGACGATGGTGTTCGATCCGCTGCCTGACGGCGGTGCGCCGGGAATCGATCAGCTGCGCGAAACGCTCGCAGCGCGACTGGATGAGCTTCCTCGGTATTCACGGCGGCTGTCCAGCGCCCGCACCGGAAACCTCTCGTGGCCCCACTGGGAGCCCGATGAGCGGTTCGACATCAGCAATCACGTTCGCCTGGAATCGCTGCCGGCTCCCGGTGGCGATGCGCAGCTGTGTGACTGGACGGCCGAGCTGTTCTCGCATCCGCTGGACCGCAAGCGTCCGCTGTGGGAGATCGTGCTGCTCGAGGGACTCGAGCGCGGCCGCTGGGCGCTCGGCTGGAGAACCCATCACTGCATGATCGACGGAATGGGCTCGGTGGACGTCGGGAGCGTGCTGCTCGACGATCGAGCGAAGCCGGGCGAGCGGCGGACGGTGGCCCTCCGGGAGGAGAGCGGCGGCCTACACGCCCCGGCGTCAATCTCGAAGGCAGCACAGGCCGGGGCCGACGCCGCGAGCGGGACGCTACACGCGGCGCTGCATCCGCGGGACGCCCTGAAGCGCTCGCTCGCGCTGGCGGAACTGCTCGTCCGCGACGAGCTGATCCCCGCGCCGCACACGTCGCTGAACGTGCCGATTGGCCAGGGCCGGCGGTTTGCCGTCGTCCGTGCGTCGGTCGGAGAGCTGAAGGCGATCGGGCGTCACTTCGGCGGCTCACTCAACGACGCGGCGCTTGCCGCCTGCGCAGGCGGCCTGCGGCAACTGCTGCTCAGTCGTGGGGAGACGCTGCCAGACCGCGGGCTGCGCGCAATGGTGCCGGTCAGCGTTCGCGACCCGTCCTCAGAGCTGGCGCTTGGCAATCGCGTCAGCTCGCTGTTCGTCGAGCTGCCGGTGGCAGAGCGTAACCCCGGCGCCCGCATGCAGTCAGATCGTCGAATCCACCCGTCGGCTGAAGCGCTCCGGCGCCGCGTACGGCACGACGGCGCTGATCGATCTCGCGGAGCTCGTGCCTCCCGCGGTGGTGCACGCCGCGCTCGCGAGCAGGATGTTCGGAACTCGTCTGTTCAACCTGACGATCACGAACGTTCGCGGCTCCGATCATCCGGTGTACGCGCTCGGTACGCCGATGCGTGAGCTCTATCCCGTGGTCCCGCTCGCCGCGGACCACGCCGTTGGGATCGCCATCTTCACCTACAACGGCCTCGTCATGTTCGGCATCAACGCCGATTGCGAAACGGTGGCCGACATCGACGTGCTCGCGCGCGGCGTCGAAGAAAGCCTCGAGGAGCTGCGAGCGCTGCCGAAGCCCCCCCCAGCCAAGAAGTGAGGTCCGCATGTCAGTACGCATAGGAATTAACGGATTCGGTCGCGTCGGGCGGTGTGCCCTGCGCTCCGGCTACGAGCGCGATGCCGACGTAGAGGTCGTTGCGGTCAACGATCTGGTCGATGCCCCGACGCTGGCGCATCTGCTGAAGTACGACTCCGTCTTTTCGCGGTTCCCGGGCAAGGTCGCCCTCGCCGACGGCGGCTTCACCGTCGACGGCGCGCTGGTGCGGACATTTGCCGAGACCGACCCACTGAAGCTCCCGTGGGAAGAGCTCGGCGTCGATGTCGTGATCGAATCCACCGGTCACTTCACTAAGCGCTCCGCGGCGGCGAAGCACCTCGAGGCAGGCGCCCGCAAGGTGATCATCTCCGCGCCCTCGAAGGGCGATCCACCGGCCGACGCAACGGTGGTGCTGGGCGTCAACTACGACGAGGCCTACGACCCCGACGAGCATCACGTCATCTCGAACGCCTCGTGCACGACGAACTGCCTGGCGCCGGTTGCGAAGGTGCTGCACGAGACCGTAGGGATCAGGCACGGGCTGATGACCACGGTCCACGCGTACACCTCCGACCAGGTGCTGCTCGACGGCCCGCACTCGGACCTACGCCGGGCACGCTCGGCGGCGATCAACATCATCCCGACCTCGACCGGTGCCGCCAAGGCGCTCGGTCTGGTGATTCCGGAGCTCGAGGGCCGGCTGAACGGGTATGCCGTCCGGGTACCGACGCCGACGGGCTCGCTCGTGGATCTGACCATCGAGGCCGAGAACGCGACCACCAAAGAGGAGATCAACGCGGCCTTCGAGCGACTCGCCGATCGCGGCGGGTTCGAAGGGATCCTGGCCTATGTCGATGAGCCGATCGTGTCCTCCGACGTCATCAAGTCGCCTTACTCGTCGATCTTCGATGCGGCGCTCACCAACGTCGTCGACGGTACGCAGGTGAAGGTAGTGGCCTGGTATGACAACGAGTGGGGTTATTCGAGCCGGCTGGTCGATCTCGCGCAGCGAGTGCTGGTTCCGGTTGCCCAAAGCGCGTAGCTCAGTGTCAATCGACCTGGGCCTCAGCCAGGGCATCACGCGGTCCATAGAGCAGGGCGTGGGCGGCTAAACGCCCACGCCCTGCCCGGTGTCGGCGGCTTCGTACAGCGCCTCGATCGCGCGCGCCTGCGAGACCGCGTCGGCGCGACCGAGCAACGGCTCGGCGTCGCCGCGGATCGCAGCCGACATGTTCTCGGCCTCGAGCATGTAGGAGTCGACCGGCTCGAGCTCGATTCGCTGCAGCTCGCCGCCGCGTCTCAGGTCGATCACCGGGTCGCGGCAGTGCCAGGGATCGTCGAGGAACAGCGAGCCGTCGTCGCCGACGACCTCCAGTTCGTCGCGCGCGGCGAGCGCGAGTCCCGCGTCGAACTGGGCCAGCACGTCGCCCGGGAAGCGCAGCATGCCGGTGAACGCGACATCAACGCCGTCTCCGCCCAGAACCTGCTCGGCGCTCACGCGCTCGGGCTCGCCGGCGATCAGCCGCGCGCCGTTCAGGCAATAGCAGCCGACGTCCATCAGCGCGCCGCCGTCGAGCGCAGCGGACAGGCGAACGTCCGTGGGATCGTTTGCGACGAAGCTGAACGACCCGCGGATCAGCCGAAGTCGGCCGATCGCGCCACCGCCGACGAGCTCCGTCACGCGCCGAGTCTGAGGGTTGTGGCGATACATGAACGCCTCCATCAAAACCAGTCTCTGTTGCTCGGCGAGATCGAAGGCGCTCGCCACCTCCGCCGCTCGCCGGCCGAGCGGCTTCTCGCAGAGCACGTGCTTGCCGGCCGCAAGCGCATTCATCGTCCACGCGATGTGCAGTGAATTCGGCAGCGAGATGTAGACGGCCTCGATCTCGGGATCAGCCAGCAAGGCCTCGTAGCTTCCGTACGCCCGATCGATCTGATTCTCGGTCGCGTAGCGCTGGGCCGATGCCTCCTCACGGCTCGCGACAGCGGCGATCTCGACACTGCGCGACTGGCGGGCGCCCGCCAGGAACAGGCGATTGATCCGCGCCGTCGAGATGATTCCCCACTTCACCGCCACGTCCATCACACTAATGCACCTTGCCTGAGCACGTCACTGCGTTCGGACCCGGTCGAGTCAACCTGATCGGCGAGCACACCGACTACAACGATGGGCTCGCGCTGCCATTCGCGATCAGCGACGGCGTCCGCGTCCGTGCCACCGCGCTACCGGGCCGATTTCTCGAGGCGATCGCCGTCGACCTGGACGAGTGCGATGGCTTCGAGCTCGATCAGCCTGAGAACGCGCCGGGCTGGCGCGGGTTCGTCCGCGGGGCGGCGGGAGAACTGCAGCGCGCCGGGGTGTCGCTGCGCGGTGCCCGCCTGGAGATCAGCGGCACGGTGCCGCGCGGCGCGGGACTCTCGTCCTCGGCGGCGCTCGAGGTCGCGCTGACGCTTGCGCTGATCGGATTGACGCGGGAGCCGGGGCCCGGCCGTCTGGAGCTGGCCAGGCTGTGCTCGCGAATCGAGAACGACTGGGTCGGGGCGCATACGGGGCTGCTGGACCAGCTTGCCTCGCTGTTCGGCGAGGACGGTCAGGCGCTCCGGATCGACTTCCGCTCGCTGGAGGTGCGTCCGGTTGCGCTCGAGCTGGGTGACTACAAGCTCGTCACGCTCGATTCGGGCGAGAGTCATGCGAACGCTGCATCCGGCTACAACGAGCGCAGGAGCGAGTGCGCGCGGGCCTGTGAAGAGCTGGGAATCGGCAGCCTGCGCGACGCGACGCTCGAGACGATCGGCCGCTTACCCTCCCCGCTGTCGGAACGCGCGAGGCACGTACTGACCGAGAACGAACGCGTCGAGGAAGCCGTCGAAGTGCTCGAGCGGCGAGACCTGAAGGCGCTCGGGCGCCTCCTCAACGCCTCGCATGCGAGCTTGCGCGACGACTACGAGATATCCACTCCGGCCGTCGAGCGCGCGGTCGAGCGCCTACGCGAGTCAGGCGCGGCCGGGGCGAGGATCGTCGGTGGTGGCTTCGGTGGCAACGTGCTCGGACTGCTACCGCCCGGTGCACGGCCTCCCGCGGGCGCGATCGAGGTGCGACCAGGGCCCGGGGCGCGATTGCTGGATCAAGACCTACCGACCTGCGGCAGCTCCCGCAGCGCCGGATAGAGCGCGCGGTAGCGCTCTCGCTGCTCGCGGTAGACCTCCACCCACTCGGGGACCGGCTCGATGCGGTCGCCGGGGCGCACGGTTGCGGCGACGGCGGCGTGCACGTCGGGCCAGACGCTCGCGGCCACGCCGCCGAGAATCGCGGCGCCGAACGCCGCGCCTTCGTCCACGGCCACCGGCTCGAGCGGTAGCTCTAGCACGGACGCGACGATCCTCAGCCACAGGTTGCTCCGCGCCCCCCCGCCCGAGACCCGCCCGAGCTCCGGCCGGCCACCGAGCTCGCAGATCAAATCGAGCGAATCGCGCAGGCCGAAGGCGACTCCCTCCAGCACCGCCCGGACCAGCGCACCACGATCGTGGCGGACCCCCAGCCCGGCGAACGCGGCGCGTGCGTCCGGGTCGGCGTGCGGGGTCCGCTCGCCGACGAGATACGGCAGGAACGTGAGGCCCTCCGTACCGGCCGGCCAGCCGGCCGCCTCGGCGAGCAGCTCGTCGTAACTGACGCCGCCCGCGACCGTGTCGCGCAGCCAGCGCAGCGAGCCGGCGGCGGACAGCATCACGCCCATCGCGTGCCAGGAGCCCGGCACCGCGTGGCAGAAGGCGTGGACGCGCGCCTCGCGGTCGGCGGCGAACGCTTCGAGCGCGGCGAACACCACGCCAGAGGTACCGAGCACGATCGACGCCGGGCCTGGACGGTCGACCCCGACACCGAGCGCTCCGGCAGCCTGATCGCCGCCACCGGCCGCAATCGGTACGCCGTCCTCGGTCGTCCCCGAGACCGTCGGGCTCTCGAGCGTCTGCGGCAGCCACTGATGCGGAAGCTCCAGAGCCTCGAGCACGCCCTCGCTCCAACGGCGCTGTGCAACATCGAGCAGCAATGTGCCCGATGCGTCCGATACGTCGGTCGCGTGCTCGCCGCACAGACGCAGGCGAACGTAGTCCTTCGGCAGCGCGATTCGCGCGATTTGCGCGTAGAGGTCCGGCTCGTGGCGCGCGCAGCCAGAGGAGCTTCGGCGCCGTGAACCCCGGGAGCGCCCGGTTGCCGGTCAGCGCGATCAGCCGCTCGAGCCCGACGGCCCGCTCGATCGCGCGGCACTCCTGCGCCGTGCGCTGGTCGTTCCAGAGGATCGCCGGCCGCAGCACGCGGTCTCGAGCGTCGAGCGCGACGAGCCCGTGCATCTGGCCGGAGAGTCCGATGCCTGCCGGCGCGCCGGCGGCGGTGCGCAGCCGCGCGAGTACAGCCTCGGTTGCCTCCCACCAGTCGGCGGGGTCCTGCTCTGACCACCCAGGGTGTGGCGTGTGCAGCGGATAGGAGGCCTCGTCGAGGGCCAGCACCGATCCGGCCGGGTCGAGCGCGATCCCCTTGACCCCAGAGGTGCCGACGTCAATTCCGAAGAGGGCGGAGCTCACGCCCCGAGCGCGGCGTAGACGATCTCGTAAGCGCGCACCGCATCCTTGTGCCGCTGCGCCTCGCGCAGCGCGCCGTCGTCGATCTTCGAGGCGAGCTTGTCGATGAACCGCCACTGCAGCACCGAGCGCTTGACGGCCGCCACCTGGTCCTCCGTGTACGGATAGAGATCGAAGCCGAGGCGTTCGCCGTTCGAGCCGTACCCGCAGCGGCGGAACTCGAGCGCGAGCTCGAGCGTCTCCATGAACGCCGTCGTGCCGACCATGTTGTCGTCATCGAATGTGCCCCAGCCGGAGTTGGCATGCTGGTGTCCGAGCAGGCCCTCCGAGGCGAGCAGTGCGGCGTACTCGGGAAGGTGCTCGTCGTTCATCAGTAGGTGCTGCCAGTCCATGTTGATCTGGACGTTGTCGATTCCCTGCTCGCGCAGCTTGTGCACGACGTACAGGCACATCCCCATGTTGCGCATCAGGATCTTCATCGCCGGCTCGGAGTTCTTGTGCTCGAGGAACAGCTTGACTCCGTGCCGGCCGCAGATCTCGGCGGCCTCGCCCATCCCCTCGATCAGCCACCGCCAGGAGTCGACGTACGGCGTCTGGAAAGGGTAGTTATAGCCCTCGCCCCCCGGCCAGATGATCAGATGGGCGCCGAGCGAACCGGCGAACTCAGCGGCCTCGCGGGCGATGCGACGCGCTTCTCCGCGGACCTGCGGATCCGGGTTGACCAGGCCGCCGCGGCCGAACCTCGGATCGAGATGAAGGCCTCCCGCGATGCAGTAGATGTCGTGGTCACCGAGCGCGTCCCTGACCTCATCGAGATTGTCAGGAGACAGCTCGTTCGGATAGTGGAACTCGTACCCGTCGATCAGATCGCCGAGGCCCTCGACGGCGCGATGGACCTTCGCGGCGACGGGCTCGGGGTCGTAGCTGTGCTCGGGCTGGTAGCCGACGGGAACGAACCGGGTGATCATCGGACCGAAGGCCCAGATGCCAAGGCTGGTCTTCATCACTCCCTCCTTTGACGCTGCGGGGCGCGGGCGGGCGAGGATCTTAACCGGCGCGTCACACCCGCGCTCCCGGCCGCCGTCCGCGCTCCTCGTTAGCGCTAACATCGGGCGCCCTCCGCAGGGACGGGAGAGACGCTCGCCGATGGAAGCGGCCGACGGCACAACTCGCACACGCGCACCCCGCCGGGTCGTGATGTCCGACGTCGGGCGCCTGGCCGGTGTCTCGCACCAGACCGTCTCGCGGGTCGTCAACGGCAGCCCGCACGTGCGGACCGAGACCCGTGAGCGGGTCCTCGCCGCAATGGAGGAGCTCGGCTACCGGCCGAACCCGGTCGCCCGCGCACTCGCGACCGGTCGCTCGAACACGCTTGGCGTAGTCAGCTTCGACACGACGCTCTACGGACCGGCCTCGACCCTCTACGGAATCGAACGGGCGGCGCACGACGCCGGCTATTTCATCATCATCGCCAGCCTCAAATCACTCGATCGCAGCTCGGTGATCGATGCCGTCGAGCGGCTGCGCTTTCGCGGCGTCGACGGGATCCTTGTGATCGCCCCCCAGGAGGACGCCGTCGATGCTCTGCTGCACACGCCACCCGGGATCCCGCTGGTGGCGGTCGAGGCGGGACCTGAACACACGGTTCCGGTTGTCGCCGTGGACCAGTTCGCCGGCGCCGTGCTCGCGACGCGCCATCTGCTCGAGCTGGATCACCGGACGGTCTGGCAGATCGCCGGGCCGCGGGACTTCATCGAAGGCCAACAGCGCGTCGAGGGGTGGCGCCACACGCTCCGCGCCGCCGGCGCCGAGCCGCCCGCGCCGCTGTTTGGCGACTGGAGCGCCCGCGCCGGTTACGAGCACGGCCGCGCCCTGGGCGGAGACCCGGCGGTGACCGCGATCTTCGCCGCCAACGACCAGATGGCCCTCGGGGTGCTGCGCGCGATGCACGAGGCCGGGCGGGAGATTCCGGCTCAGGTCAGCGTCGTCGGCTTCGACGACATCCCGGAAGCGCCGTACCTGATGCCGCCGCTGACCACGGTCCGCCAGGACTTCGACGAGGTGGGCAGCCGCAGCCTGCATCTGCTGCTGGCGAGGATCGAGACCGGCGAGCGAGTTGCCGCCGGTTCGCTGGTGCAACCGGAACTCATCGTGCGCGCGAGCACGAGCGTCCCGCCGCGTTGACAGCGCAGATATGTGATCGCTAACATGCCGCAACCCGCAGCTGCCCAAAGGAGAGGAGAAAGCGTGGGACCAAGCCGGATCACGGTACGTCCCCAGCATGCGTCAAGATGCCGTCTGCGCGGCGTGACGGTTTAGGACGCGCGGCGTGACGGTTTAGGACGCGTTAAGGTCAGTAGACACGGGAGCTCGAGTCTGAGAGCGTATGAACGGCGTTGGGCACCGACGAAGGAGGAGGAGTAGATGGCAGACGAAGACAGCATCCATGACGCCGTTGAGCGACTGGAGTGGGACGAGCGCAAGCAAGACGACGACCCCGTCAAGCGCTGGCGTCAGCTCACCCGCCGGACCGCGCTGACCGGTGGCGCGGCGGGGATCGCGGCGATTGCGCTCGAGGCTTGCGGTAGTAGCAGCAGCTCGAGCTCGAGCGCGGCCGCCAGCGGCAGCTCCGCCGCGAGCATCTTCGGCACGAGCGGGTCGTACAAGTTCACGTTCGTCAACCACGTGACCACCAACCCGTTCTTCGCTCCGACGCAGACCGGCGCGGCCGACGCCTGCAAGCTGCTGGGCTGCAGCTACCAGTGGACCGGTTCGCAGACGAGCAACGTCTCCGAGATGGTAAATGCGCTCAACAGCGCGGTCAGCGCCGGCGTCAACGGCATCGCCGTCTCGCTGATCGACCAGACGGCGTTCAACGCGCCGGTGTCGAAGGCGCTCAGCGCCGGGATCCCGGTCGTCGCCTACAACGCCGACGCGACCGGAAACCCGCGGCTGTCGTACATCGGTCAGGACCTGTACGTCTCGGGCCAGCTGCTGGGAGCGCGCATCGCCACGCTCGTGCCCTCGGGGGACGTCGCTCTCTTCATCGCGACGCCGGGCACGCTCAACATCCAGACGCGGATCAATGGTGCCCTGGCGACGCTGAAGAGCCACCCGTCGATCACCACCCACGTGGTCGCGACGGGCGCGGCCACGCCGACCGAGCTCACCACGATTCAGTCGTACGCCAAGGGCCACCCGAACACAAAGGGCATGTTCGCCGTCGACGCGGGCAGCACGCAGAGCACGGCGCAGACGATCCAGCAGCAGGGCCTGAAGGGAAAGGTCAAGGGCGGGGGATACGACCTGCTCGGGCCGACGGCGACGCTGCTCAACGACGGCTACATCCAGGTCACGATCGACCAGCAGCCATACCTGCAGGGCTTCCTGCCAATCCTGCAGCTGTACATGTATAAGGCGTCGAACGGGCTGACCGGCATTGCCGACGTCAACACCGGGCTGAAGTTGGTAGACGCGACGAACATCAAGCCGTACGTGTCACCGTCGGCCGCCAAGTACGAGGGGTGATGATGGAGAGCGGGCATGGGGACACCGCGACATGGGTCGGGTCGCGAAGGCATAGTACGATCGCTCGCATGACCCCGCGGAGGCACCGCCAGCAATGGCGGTAACGCCCGCTCCCGCAGGCACTACCCCGTCGGGCCCGGTCGGCGCGCCGGGCCCCGCGGGACACGGCGCTGGGTCTCGCGAAGCGGTTCCTGACGCTGCGCGAGGGCAGCATCATCATGGTCACGCTGATCACGGCGATCTACTTCTCCACAAGCATCAGCAGTTTCCTGACCGTCAGCAACTTCAAGACGCTGCTGCCGTACTTCGCCCCGTACGCGATCATGGCGGCCGGCCAGGTGTTCGTGATGATCAACGGCGAGATCGACCTGTCGATCGGCGCGGTCTACCTGTTCACGCCGTTCTGGTTTCACCAGATCCACCACTACGGGCTGCCGCTGATTCCGGCTCTGATCATCGCGCTGATCACTGTGATGCTGATTGGCGGGATCAACGGCTTTTTTGTCTCGGTCATCGGAATCTCCTCGTTCGTCGCGACGCTGGGCATGCTGTTCGTGCTCGACGGGATCACGCTCGTGATGTCCCACGCGACGCCCGTCTCCATGCCGGCACCTCAGTCACCGAAAGTGGGCACGTTTGCGCAGATCTTCGGCGCCGGAACCTACTCGGAGTTCATCTGGGCGATCGGGGTCGTGGTGATCCTGCAGCTTGTTCTATCGTTCACTCGCTGGGGGATCTACACGGTCTCGGTCGGCGGAAACAGGCTCGGTTCTGCCGAGGCCGGGATCGGCGTGCGGCTGGTGCTGATTCGCAACTTCGTCCTGTGCGCCACGTGCGCCGGGTTTGTCGGCATCCTCGAGGCGATCCGGGTGACAACCGCGACGCCGGACCCGTCGGCCTCCAACGACATCCTGTTTCAGGCGATCTCGGCGGCGGTGATCGGCGGGACGCTGCTGCGCGGCGGGTCGGGCACCGTGGTCGGAGCGCTGATCGGCGCGCTGTTCCTTGGGATCCTGCACGACGGGCTGATCCTGAAGGGGGTCAACGCCGACTACCTCGACCTCTACCTCGGCCTGGCGATCCTGATTGCGATGACGATCAACACGTACGTAGCCCGCGTGCGAACGGGGTCTGGTCGTGGCTGACCAGGCTTTCGCCGGCGAGAAGATCGTTGGTCCGACCTCGGCGGCCGACGACGTGCTCCGCGTCGAGCACATCGCCAAGAGCTTCGGCCCGACGACCGCGCTGCGGGATGTAAACCTCCATCTCCGCAAGGGAGAAGTACTCGGGCTGCTCGGGGACAACGGCGCCGGGAAATCGACGTTGATCAAGATCTTGTGCGGATTCCAGAAGCCGGACACCGGCACGATGTGGCTCAAGAGCGAGCCGTTTACGCCCAAGAGTGTTGACGACGCCCGGGCGCACGGGATCGACACCGTTTTCCAAGACCTGGCCCTGATCGACGAGCTTACGGTCTACCACAACCTGTTCCTTCGCCGGGAGCGGGTACACCGGCCGATCCCGTTCCTCTCGAATGCCCTGATGCGCCGCAACGCGCGTAAGGCGCTCGATGAGATCGGCATCAACATCCCCCGTATCGACGTCCCCGCGGCGCGCCTTTCGGGAGGTCAGCGCCAGGCGATCGCGGTTGCGCGAACGATCTCTGGCGACGCGGACATCATCCTGCTCGACGAGCCGCTGGCCGCGATGGGCGCCAAGGAGGGCGCGATGATCCTCGACCTGATCGCGCGGCTTAAGGCTGAGGGGAACGTGTCGATCATCATGATCCTCCACAACTACGTCCACGTGTTCGCCGCGTGCGACCGTGTGAGCTTGATCCAGGACGGCGTGATCGCGCTCGACAAGCCGACCGCTGAGACGTCCGTTGAGGAGCTGACCGAGATCGTGGTCGAGGAGTACCGGCGGGCTCGGCAGGCGATGGCTGCAGGTAACGGGGCGCCGGGCGGAAGCGTTCCAAGCACCCAGCCGTGAGCGGGCCGTCATACGCGATCGGGGTCGATTTCGGCACCGAGTCGGGGCGCGCGCTGCTGCTCGATCTGAATAACGGGGAGGAACTGGCGGTCAGCGTCGTCGCGTACCCGAGCGGAGTGATCGATCGCACGCTTCCGCCGACCGGCGAGCAGCTGCCACACGACTGGGCCCTACAGGATCCCGACGACTGGGTGACCGTGCTGGGGACGGCGATTCCGGAGGTCGTCTCGAAGTCCGGGGTGTCCCCGGACGACGTTGCCGGATTGGGGATCGATGTGACCTCCGCGACGGTGCTGCCCGTGACGGGCGAAGGGGTCCCACTGTGCACGCTCGAGCAGTGGCGAGGAAGGCGGCACGCCTGGCCGAAGCTGTGGAAGCACCACGCGGCGCAGCCGGTCGCCGACCGTTTGAACGAGGTGGCGCTGGAGCGCGGCGAGGACTTCCTCTCACGCTACGGCGGCCGGATCTCCTCCGAGTGGTACTACCCAAAGCTGATCGAGCTGTGGCGGGAGGATCGCGAGATCTACGACGCGGCGTACGGCTTCATCGAGGCGACCGATTGGATCGTCTGGTACCTGACGGGGAACGAGCGTCGCCAGACCTGCACCGCGGGCTACAAGGCGATGTGGTCTCCGACGGAGGGTCTGCCCGCGAGAGAGTACTTCGAAGCCGCCTACCCTGGCTTTGCCCGGCCCGAGGAGAAGCTCGGAAGCTCGTTCGCAGCTCTCGGCACGCGCGCCGGGAATCTGCGCCCCGGGGTGGCGGAGAGACTCGGATTGCCGGAGTCGGTCGCGGTCGCGGTCGGCAACGTTGACTCGTTCGTCTCCGTTCCGGGCGCCGGGGTCGAGCATCCCGGAGCATTCGTGATGGTCGTCGGGACCTCGATCTGCGACATGGTCGTCGACCAGCGGGAGGTCCGCCTTCCAGGCATCACGGGCGTTGTCAAGGACGGGATCCTGCCCGGGCTCTATGGCTATGAGGCGGGTCAGGCCGCGGCCGGCGACATGCTCGCCTGGTTCGTGAGCTCGCTCGCCGGGGAGCGCAGCTACGAGGAGCTCGAGCAAGCGGCAGCTAAGTTCGGGCCGGGGGAGACGGGCCTCGTCGCACTCGACTGGTGGAATGGAAATCGGACGATTCTCGCTGACGCCGATCTCACCGGCGTGATCTGTGGGTTGACGTTGCAGACCACGGTCGAGCAGACATATCGCGCGCTGCTCGAGTCGATCGCGTTCGGAAACCGACGGATCATGGAGAACTTCATCGAGCACGGACTCGAGCTGACCGAGATCGTTGCCTGCGGAGGAATCGCCGAGCGCAGCCCGCTGATCATGCAGCTGCTGGCCGACACGAGTGGCCTGCGAGTGCAGATCCCGGCCTCGACCGAAGTCCCAGCCCGCGGCTCGGCGCTGTTCGGTGCGCTCGCCGCCGGGGTGTTCGACGACACGGCCAGCGCGGTCGCGGCCACCCGTCCGGGCATCGCCCGCGCCTACACGCCGGATCCGGCCGCGAAGCAGATCCACGACCGGGTCTACGCGGTCTATCGCGCTCTGTATGAGACGCTCGGCCGCGCACAGGTCGAGTTGCTGCACGAGCTGAAGCGGATTCGCGTCGAGCGGGGCAGCGCGTGAGCGAGCAACCTCGGATCGGGCTCCTCGGGATCATGCAGGAGCTTTACGACGAGATGATCCCCGGGATCACCGACCACCAGGCGCAGTACGCCTCCCGAGTGGCGGACAGACTGGGATCCGCGGCCGATGTCCTATTCACCCGGCCGGCCCGTAACCGGGAGGACATCGAGGCGGTGACCCGAGAGCTGGTGGCCGCGGGAGTCGACGGAATCGCGATCGTGATGTTGACCTACGGCCCGGCGATGCGAACGGTACGGGCGCTGCAGGAGGCACAGGTGCCCCTGCTGCTCGCGAACATCCAGCCCGAGCAATCGGTGACGGCGGACTGGGATATGACCGACCTGACGTACAACCAGGGGATCCACGGCGCGCAGGATCAGGCGAACGCGCTGGTGCGGATCGGTGTCCCGTTCTCCGTGATCACAGGTGACTGGCATTCTGATCGGTTCGAGCTTGCCTTTCGGGAATGGGCGAGGGCGGCGAAGGCGGTAAGCGCCCTGCAAGCGCACCCGGATCGCTCTGTTGGGATCCCCGATGAACGGGATGGGCGACATTCGCTATGACCCCCCGGCGCTGCTTCGGCGGCTCGGCCCGACGATCATCAGCGAGGAGCTCGGGGCGCTGATCACGCGCCTCGACGAAGTGTCGGAATCGGACATCGAGGCACTGCTCGCCCGCCAGGCGGAGGAGTTCGAGATCGCCGCGGACCTGCCGCCCGAGCGCCACGCCTACGCGGCCCGGTTCGAGCTGGCGATCAGAGGCATGCTGCAGGAAGGCGGCTACCAGGGATTCTCGTTTCACTTCGACTCGATCGGCGGCGACGGTCGCTTCCGGCAGCTGCCGCTGCTCGCCGCCTCCGCCGCGATGGCGGACGGGTATGGGTTCGCCGCCGAGGGCGACACGAACACCGCGACGCTGATGTGCGCGGCGCAGACGCTGATCGGCGATGCGCATTTCAGCGAGATGTACGCGATGGACTGGGAGCTCGACTCGGTCCTGATCAGCCACATGGGGGAGGGCAACTGGAAGATCGCGCGCAAGGATCGCCCGGTCCGGCTGATTGACCGTCCACTCGGCATCGGAGGGCTCGACAATCCGCCGACCCCTGTCTTCTCCGCCGAGCCGGGGATCGCGACGACCGCGGCGCTGGTGCCGATCGAGGGTGAGTACTATCGCCTGGTCGTCGGCCGCGGCGACGTGCTCGACACGCCCGAGTTGCCAAAGGTGGAGATGCACTACTTCCATTTCCGACCCGCGCAGGGCATGGAGCCGTTCATCGACGCGTGGCTGCGACTCGGCGCTCCGCATCACTTCGTGCTCAACCTCGGTGATCACACCGGTCGATGGCGACGGTTCGCCGAGCTCCTCGACCTCGAGTACGAGGAGATCTGAAACCGGCGTGCTGCCAGCACTCCGTGAGGAGATCCTCGCCGCGAACCTCGCTCTCCCCGAGCACGAGCTGGTGCGGCTGACCTGGGGCAACGTGAGCGGTATCGACCGTTCGCGCGGGCTCGTCGCGATCAAGGCCAGCGGTGTCGCCTACCAGCGGATGACCGTCGAGGACATCGTGATCGTCGATCTCGAGGGAGAGCTCGTCTGGGGCGAGCGGCGCCCGTCGACCGACACCGCGACGCACCTGGCGCTGTATCGGGCGTTCGAGGAGATCGGAGGCGTGGTCCATACGCACTCGGCGTGGGCGACGGCGTGGGCGCAGGCGCAGCGCGAGATCCCGATCCTCGGCACGACACACGCCGATCTGTGCGCTGAGCCAATCCCGGTGACGCGGTCGCTGACTGCGGAGGAGGTCGCCGCCGAGTACGAAGATGCGACCGGGACGGTGCTGATCGAGTGCGTCGGAGCGCGCCGTCCCCTGGAGATGCCGTGTGCTCTGGTGCGCGGTCACGGGCCGTTTTGCTGGGGCGAGACTCCGGCCAAGGCGATCGAGAATGCGGTGACGCTCGAGGAGGTTGCGCGAATCGCACACCTGACGACCATGCTCGCGCCTGGTGCCGAGCCGCTCGACGCCGTCGTTCGCGATAAGCACTTCCAGCGCAAGCATGGGCCGCAGGCGTATTACGGGCAGGCCTGAGTCCTTCAGTACGTCAGTCCTCGAGTGCGGAGCGGCCGCCGGCCATCGTCGCAGGCCTAGGAGCCGCCCGTCTCGGGCACAATGAAGCTCGATGAGCGCAAACGGGCTACAGGCGGCAGCAGAGAAGATGCGCGCGGCCGGCCAGGCCGAGGAAGCGATCCGGAGCTTCCGCAGCGCGTACGAGCGGCTCGCCGGTGGCCAGCCCGCGGTGCTCAGCGACAGCCGACCTCGAGCCGGCCGGCGACGTGGCCTCGCTCGACGGGTTACCCGAGGCCGACGAGGCCGGCGCGCTCGAGCGACTCGCGGTGATCAAGCTCAACGGGGGACTCGCGACGACGATGGGGTTGCGATCTCCAAAATCGCTTGTCGAGGCGCGAGACGGCCACTCGTTCCTGGACATCATCATCGGACAGACGCTCGCGCTCCGAGAGCGCCACGGGATCCGCTTGCCGCTCGTGCTGATGGACAGCGAGGCAACCAGGAAGGAGACGCTCGCGGCACTGAAACGCCATCCCGAGCTCGAGGACGGCCTGGCCCCGACTTTCTGCAGAGCATGATCCCGAAGCTCGAAGCCGAGCACTTGAAGCCGGTGAGCTGGCCGCGCGAGCCGTCGCTCGAGTGGTGCCCGCCCGGACACGGGGATGTGTACAGCGCGCTCCGTGCCTCAGGCATGCTGGCGGCGCTGCTCGAGCGCGGGCTTCGAGCACGCGATGATCTCCAACTCCGACAACCTCGGGGCGACCGTCGATCCGCGTATCGCGGCCTACATCTCCGCCGCAGCGGATCCCGTTTCTGATGGAGGTGGTCGAAGGGACCGAGGCCGACCGCAAGGGCGGCCACATCGCCCGCCGCCGCTCCGATCAGCAGCTGGTATTGCGGGAGACCGCGCAGACGCCGCCCGAGGACGAGGAGTCCTTCCGCGACTTCCGGCGCTGGCGCTACTACAACACCAACAACCTCTGGGTCGATCTGCGAACGCTCGCCGAGACGCTCGACCGGCGTGACGGCGTGCTCGAGCTGCCGCTGATCGTCAATCGCAAGACGGTCGATCCTCGCGATCCCGAGCTCGCCCGGAGTACTGCAGCTCGAAAGCGCGATGGGCGCGGCGATCGAGAGTTTCTCCGGGGCTCAAGTGCTGCGCGTGCCGCGCACGAGGTTCGTCCCCGTGAAGACGACGGACGACCTGCTCGTGTTGCGCTCGGATGTCTACCGGCTGACCGAGCAGATGACGGTCGAGCCATTGCCCGAGCGAGCCGGAAGTCTTCCCTATGTGGAGCTCGACAAGCGCTACTACCGGCTGCTCGATTGGTTCGAGGCGCGCTTCCCGGACGGGCCGCCGTCGCTGCGCGAGGCCGAGCGGCTGGTCGTGCGGGGCGACGTGACGTTCGCCGCCGGCGTGGTCGTCAAAGGCGCCGTCGAGCTCGACGCCGAGCAGCCGCAGCGGCTCGAGCCCGGGACCGAGCTGGTCGGCTGAAATGACACCCGACGACGGCGAGCGGCCTCGAGTGGAGGCCGACGGCTAGGAGCCGAAGCCCGCTTCGAGCAGCGCGGCGACCTCGCTGATGAGCGGAATGCGCGGATTGGTGCGGATGCTCGGGTCGCCGAAGGCAGATCTAATGAGGTCGGGGAACGCCGCCTCGAACTGCTCACGCGAGACGCCGGCGGCCGCCAGCGAGCGGGGCTCCTGAACCTCCTCGAGCAGCTGATCGACCCGGGCGAACAGGCGCTCGCGGCGGTCCTCCTCGGACTTGCCCCCGAGCCCGAGGATCCAGGCGATCTGGGCGTACTTCTCGGGCGCCACGTATGTGGAGTACCCCGGTGCGGGCATGAACTTGCTCGGCAGCGAAGCGTTGTAGCGCAGCACGTGGGGCAAGAAGATCGCGTTGGCACGGCCGTGGGCGATCCCGAAATGGGCGCCGATTGCGTGGGCCAGGGCGTGGTTCAAACCGACGAACGCGTTCGAGAATGCGAGTCCGGCGATCGTGGCGGCGTTGGCCATCGCGGTGCGCGCTTTTAGGTCGGAGCCGTCGTGGTACGCCGTCGGCAGCGCGTCAAGGATGAGCTTGACCGCCTGCATGCAGAAGGCGTCGGTGAACGGCGAGGCGAAGATCGAGACGCCCGCCTCGAGCGCATGCGTGAGCGCGTCGATGCCGGTGTCGGCCGTGATCACGGGCGGCATCGTGATCGTCAGGTACGGATCGACGATCGCCATGTCGGGAACGAGCGTGTAGTCGACGAGCGTCACTTTGCGCTTGCCGACGCTGAGCACCGCGGCTGGTGAGACCTCCGAACCCGTGCCCGACGTGGTCGGGATCGCGATCAGCCGCAGCTCGTGGGCGACCTGGGGGAAGGAAGCGATTCGCTTGCGCGCGTCCAGGAATGGAAGCGAGAGCTCGCGCACGTTCAGATCGGGGTTCTCGTGGAACAGGCGCATCGCCTTGGCGGCGTCCATCACCGAACCGCCGCCGACCGCGATGATCGTATCGGCGCTGCTCCGCTCGAGCTCGCTGATGCCGGCGCGGATCTGCTCCTCGGTCGGTTCGGGCTCGACGCCCGAGTAAACGTGGACCCTGTCCGTTTCGAGGTGCCGGCGGAGCTCGTCGACGACCCCGCGCGCTTCACAGTCGCGCATCGGTGACGATCATCGGCTGCATGGCTCCGAGCTGCCTGAGGTTCTCCAGCGCACCTGGATTGAAGTAGGTGTCCGACGGGACGCGGAACCACTGCGGCGGCGTCTGACGGCGCGAGACCGCCTTGATGTTCAAGAGGTTTTGGTAGTTGACGTTGTCGGTCGTGTTCGAGCCCCCCCAGGTGCCACATCCGAGCGAGAAGGTCGGCGTCATCGAGTTGTAGATGCCGCCGAGAGCGCCGACGGCGGTCGGGGCGTTGACCAGGATGCGTCCGGTGCGGATCGCCAGCGCGAACCGGTTGATGACCTCGTCGTCCGTCGCGTAGATCGCGGAGGTGTGGCCAAGGCCACCATGCTCGGTCACGAGCTCACAAGCTTTGATCCCGTGCTCCACCGATGGCGAGGAGACGACGCCGAGCACCGGCATCAGCTTCTCCGCGATGAACGGGTGGGCCGCGAGTTGCTCGAGTTCGGACGGCAGCGGAGCAAGCAGCACCTTATCGGTGTCGGAGGCCTCGAAACCGGCCAGTGCGCCCAGGTTCACGCACGACTGGCCGAGCACCTGGAGCTCGACGCGCCCGTCCGGCGAGAACGATTTGGCGGCGAGCGCGTCGGTCTCCTGTTCGTTCAGTAGCCGTGCGCCCATCCGCTGGAACTCGGCGATCACGGAGTCGTAGATCTCTTGATCGACTACGCAGGTCTGCTCGGCGGGGCAGATGACCGAGGAGTCGAACGTCTTTGAGACCAGGATGTCGACGACCACCATCGGGATGTCGGCGCTGCGATGGACGTACACGGGCGCGTTGCCCGGCCCGACGCTGAGGCACGGCTTGCCGGCAGCGTTGGCGGCCGCGACCGCCTTCGGTCCGCCGGTGGTCCAGATGAAATCGACGCCCGGGTGGTGGAAGAGGTATTGCGAGACGTCGAGTGAGGGGTCGGGAATCACCTGGAGCGCATTCGGGGGCAGTCCGGCCGCCTCGCCGGCCTGCTGCAGCAACTCGGCTGCCTGGACTGCGCAGCGTCGAGCATTGACCGACGGGCGCATGATGATGGCGTTCCGAGTCTTGGCGGCGACGATCGACTTGAACATCGCGGTCGAGGTCGGGTTCGTGACCGGGAGCAGGGCCAACACGACTCCGATCGGCTCTGCCACGTACTGGATCCCACGTCCACGGTCCTCATCGATCACACCGACCGACTTCTTGTCCTTGAGGTAGTCGTAGAGGAACTCGGTCGCGATGTAGTTCTTGAGCACCTTGTCCTCGAGCACGCCGAAGTGGGTCTCCTCCATCGCGACCTCGGCCAGCTCGACCGCGTTCTCGAGTCCGGCGACGGTCATCGCCCAGACGATCCGGTCAACCGCCTCCTGGTCGAGCTCGCGGAGAGCTCTCGCGGCTTCGCGTGCTCGCTCGACGAAGCCGTCGAGGCGGGCCGCGTCGTCGTCCCCGAGCGTCCCGGGGAGCTCGTTGATCGCCGATCGCCATAGACTGGAGACTCGCAAAGCGCTCTGGTCGCGGCATCGGGGTATCCCCGGGTCGCGGGGTCAGGGTTTCTCCGCAATCAAGGTGGCGAGATCGGGCCGGGAGCGTTGGCCAAGGCGTTCCGGCGGCGGACGTGGCATCTTGTGCCCATGGGGGCGCACGTCTTCCAGCGAATCGGACACGGTGGCGCCAGCGCGCTCGCGCCGGCGAACACACTCGCGTCGTTCGACACGGCTCGTGAGATCGGCATCGACATGGTCGAGTTCGATCTGCGGGCGTGCGGCCGCGAGCTGGTGCTCGCGCACACGGTCCTCCACGCTCGCCGCGGTGGAAGCGTGCTTCTGCGTGAGGCGCTCTCGCACCTTGCGGCACGGCGGTTTGGTGAGATCGCGCTGAATGTGGACATCAAGCACGTGGGTTGTGAGTCTGCGTTGCTCGACGGGCTCCATCATCGGAATCTGCTCGAGCGGACGCTGATCTCCTCGCAGGTGCCGGCCGTGCTCGACCGGGTGCGGGCGCTGGAGCCTCGGGCGCGAACGGGCATTTCAGTCGGTGGATGGGTGTCGCGCATGAGCCGCTGCTGGCGCGACTGGCGTGATGAAGTGCTCACCGGCCTCGGGGTGCGGCGTTGGGACGCGCTGATGGCCCACCATCGATTGATTGGCCGGACGCTCGTCGAGGAAGTCTCGGCCCGCGACGCCCGGCTCTACGCGTGGACGGTCAACGAGCGGGATGCGATCGGAGAGCTGCGCAGGCTCGGCGTACACGGAATCACGACCGCCGACCCGAGGTTGTTCGCCTGACATGTTGGGGCCGAAAGCTCGCGTGCGGACAGGGTCTCGTCATCGTCCCCGATCAGACTCAGCTTGAGGGTGCTCGAGCCGGCGTTGACGACAAGGACCCGCACAGCGCGAGGTCTCAGCTCACGTCATCGGCTCGCCCGGTGGGAGCCGGTGCGGCCCCCGGCCAAGTCCAACAAGTGACCCCTGGCAGGTCGTCGCCGACCTCGCGGGTGTAGGCGCGGGCGCGCAGGCGAGTGTCGGTCATCTCCTGGCGGAGCCACGCGTAGCGCTCGCCCAGATCCGGGACGCGGTCGATCACGTCGATCACGATGTGGTAGCGGTCGAGGTCGTTGAGCATCACCATGTCGAACGGCGTGGTGGTGGTGCCCTCCTCCTTGTACCCGCGGACGTGGAGGTTGTCGTGATTGTTGCGCCGGTAGGTGAGCCGGTGGATCAGCCACGGGTAGCCGTGATAGGCGAAGATCACCGGCCTGCTGGAGCTGAACAATGCGTCGAACTCGCGGTCCGAGAGCCCGTGCGGATGCTCGAGCTCGGGCTGCAGGCGCATCAGGTCGACGACGTTGACCACGCGCACTTTCAGCTCGGGCAGCCGCTCGCGCAGAATCGAGGCGGCGGCCACCACCTCGAGCGTCGGGATGTCGCCCGCGCAAGCGAGCACGACATCCGGCTCCTCTCCGTCGCCGTCGCTCGAGGCCCACTCCCAGATGCCGATGCCTCGCGTGCAATGGCTGATCGCCTCCTCCATCGTCAGGTAATCGAGCGCCGGCTGCTTGCCCGCGACGATCACGTTGACATAGTCGCGGCTCCGCAGACAGTGGTCGGCGACCGACAACAGACAGTTGGCGTCGGGCGGCAGGTAGACGCGCACGACCTCCGCCTTCTTGTCGAGCACGTGATCGATGAAGCCGGGGTCCTGGTGGGAGAAGCCGTTGTGGTCCTGGCGCCAGACGTGCGAGGACAGCAGGTAGTTGAACGAGGCGATCGGCCGCCGCCACGGAATCCCGCGGCTCACCTTGAGCCACTTGGCGTGCTGGTTGAACATCGAGTCGACGATGTGGATGAAGGCCTCGTAGCAGTTGAACAGGCCGTGGCGGCCCGTCAGCAGGTAGCCCTCGAGCCACCCCTGGCAGAGGTGCTCGCTCAGCACCTCCATCACGCGCCCGTCCGGGGACAGGTGGTCATCGCCCTCGAGCCGCTCGGCGTCCCAGGCGCGGTCTGTCTGCTCGAATACGGCGTCGAGCCGGTTCGAGGCGGTCTCGTCGGGTCCCATGATCCGGAAGCGGTCCGGGTTGGCGGCGATGATGTCGCGCAGCAAGCCGCCGAGCACTCGCGTCGCTTCGCTGGTCTTCGTCGCCGGCGAGGGAACGTCGACCGCATAGCTGCGGAAGTCGGGAATCTCGAGCGCCCGTAGCAGCATGCCGCCGTTCGCGTTCGGGTTGGCGCCCATCCGCCGCTCACCCTTCGGAGCGAGCGCGGCGAGCTCCGGTCGCAGGGCGCCGCCGGCGTCGAACAGCTCCTGTGGCTGGTAGGAGCGCATCCACGATTCGAGCGCCGCGAGGTGCTCCGGATTCTCCCGGACGTGGGCGAGTGGGACCTGATGAGCGCGGAACGTGCCCTCCGACGGGAGCCCGTCGACGACCTTGGGCCCGGTCCAGCCCTTGGGCGTTCGCAACACGATCATCGGCCAGCTGGGGCGCTCGGAGCCGGGCTGCTCGCGCGCTCGGCGCTGGATCGATGCGATCTCGTCGACGACTTCGTCCAGCATCGCCGCCAATGCCCGGTGCATCGTGGCGGGGTCGGAGCCGGAGAGGAACCGAGGCGCGTACCCGTAGCCCTCGAGCAGCGCCCGGAGCTGGTCGTCGCCGATCCGCGCCAGCACCGTGGGGTTGGCGATCTTGTAGCCGTTGAGGTGCAGGACCGGAAGCACCGCGCCGTCCTGCGCCGGATCGAGGAACTTGTTCGAGTGCCAACTGGCTGCGAGCGCTCCGGTCTCCGCCTCGCCGTCGCCGACTACGCAAACCGCGAGCAGGTCGGGATTGTCGAACACCGCTCCGTAGGCGTGCAGCAATGAGTAGCCGAGCTCACCGCCCTCGTTGATCGATCCGGGTGTCTCCGGTGCCACGTGGCTCGGGATTCCACCGGGGAACGAGAACTGCCTGAACAGTCGTCGCAGGCCTTCCGCGTCGTGACCGATCTGGGGGTATACCTCGGTGTAGGTGCCCTCGAGGTACGTGTTCGCGACCAGGCCGGGACCCCCGTGCCCTGGTCCCGTGACATAGATCACGTTCAGGTCGCGCTCGCGGATGATCCGGTTGAGGTGGGCGTAGATGAAGTTGAGCCCCGGCGTGGTGCCCCAGTGCCCGAGCAGCCGGGGCTTGACCTGCTCCGCGCGCAGCGGCTCTCGCAGCAGCGGGTTGTCGAGCAGGTAGATCTGCCCAACCGAGAGGTAGTTGGCGGCGCGCCAGTAGGCGTCGATCAGTTGCAGTTCGTCGGTCATCAAGCTCCGTCCTACTCGGCTGTCCGAAGGCGGAGAGCTTCGCGCATCCGCCGCTCTACGGTGTCAAAGAACGGTTAGACGTGCATGCTGCGAGGTGTTCGCCTGGGTGTTCGCTTAGCGGACGCGGGCCGGCGGGTGCGTCGCCGCCGTCGCCCGTCACGGCGTTCCAGGCCCCCGAGCGCATCGAGCTCGCGCTCGAGTTGAGTGACGATCAAGCCTGGATCAGGGATCAGGGCGGCATCGACCATCAGGCCGACTGTGACCTCACCGCGGTAACTGTAGATGCTGACGCTCATGCCGATGTGTCCGGAGGTGGGCGCCCAAACGAGCACCGTGCGAATCGGCACACCCGCCATGTAGACAGGCTCGACCGGGCCCGGCACATTGGTCATCACCGCGGTGCCCTTGGCCGTGAACATGTCGATGATCCGACGCTCGACCGTTTCCGGGGTCAGCCCGGTCACGCTCAGAAGCCCGTACGAGACCGCGCCCTCGCGAGACTGCTTGAGCTCCTTCATGCGCTTGTGGACCTCGACCAGGCGCCGGTAACTCCCGCTCGTCCCAACCGGCAGCGGCAGGAACACCAGCCCGAACCGGTTGCCGAGCTCGGGCGGGACCGGCTGGCCCAGTGGCCGCAGGTTGTACGGCACCAGCGCCTGAATCTCGGCCACGGGGCTGTCGCGGTCCTGCAGGTAGTGCCGGAGAGCGCCGCTGACCGCCGCAAGTAGGACGTCGTTGACGGTGGCATCGTGCGCGTGGGCAATGCGCTTGACCTCCGCGAGCGACAGCGGTGCTGTCCAGGCGACGCGCCGGCTGATCCCCGGATCGCCCTTGATCGCGGTGGACGCGTCGGCTGGGGTGAGCACGAGCCGCATCAGGGTGGTGCTGTCACGCGCGATCGCACCCGCGAGGCTCGCCGCGTGCGAGGGGAAGGTGGCGATCTGAGCGGCTTGCCGGACCGCGAACGATCCCGCCCCGACCGCTGCGCTCCCCAGGCTGGTGACGCCCGCGAGGAGGCCGCTCCGGCCATTGCGCGCCTGCGCCTGCGCCGGGAGGGCTTGCGCACCCGGCGCGGCGTCCGTCAGCGACATCATCACCTGCGCGAGGGAGATCCCGTCGGCGATGCAGTGGTGCATTCGCGTGATCATGGCGGCGCCGTCGCCGAGACCGTCGACCATGTAGGTGTGCCAGAGCGGCCGGTTGCGGTCCAGCGGCATCGTCATCAGGTCGCCGACCAGCTCCTGCAGGGCGGCGGCGTCACCCGGCGCCGGCAGCGCCAGGTGATGGAGGTGATGCTCGAGTGAGAAGTCGGGATCGTCCTCCCACTTGGGCGGCCGAAGCGGGAGGCGACTCTCGACCACGCGTTGGCGAAAGCGCGGATAGCGGTCGACGAGACGCTCCTGCGTGATCTGCTTGAAGAGGGCCCAGTCGACCGGCTCCTCGAACAGCAGGACGGAGTTGATCACCAGCAAGTTCGTCGGGCGATCCATGTGCAGCCACGCGGTGTCGGCGCTTGACAGATGAGCGCTCACGATGCATCTCCCTCGGCGTAGAGGCGGGCGAACAGCTCGGCGTACTTACGGTAGACGGCCGCGCGCTTGACCTTGAGCGTCGGTGTCAGCTCGCCGTCGGCCTGCGTCAGATCGTGATCCAGGACGGCGAACCGCTTGATCTGCTCGATCCGCGCGAGCTTGACGTTGACGGCTTCGATCTCGTTCTGGAGCTCGGCGTGGACTCGCGGGTCACCGGCGATCGTCTCGGGATCGGTCGCGATGCCGAGCTTCGCGCGCGAGCTTGACGGACTCATCGGGGTCGAGCGTCAGCAGCGCGACGAGGTAGGGCCGGTTGTCGCCGAACACGATCGCCTCGGTGATGTAGCGGCTCTCCCGCAGCGCGCTCTCGATGTTCACGGGAGTGATGTTCTTGCCGCTCGAGGTGATGATCAGGTCCTTCTTGCGGCCGGTGATCGCGAGGAAGCCGTCGCCGGTGAGCGCCCCCAGGTCGCCGGTGCGCAGCGAGCCGTCGGTTGTGATCGCCGCCGAAGTCGCTTTCGGGTCCTTGTAGTAGCCCTTGAACACGTGCGGCCCGCGGATCAGGATCTCGCCATCGGGCGCAACCGACACCTCCGTCCCAGGCAGCGGCTTTCCGACGGTGCCAAAGCGCGTCGCGCGGGCGGTGTTGAGCGTTGCGGCCGCGCAGCTCTCCGTCAAGCCATAACCCTCGAGTATCAGCACGCCACAGGCGTCGAAGAACCGCAGCAACTCAGGTGCGACCGGGGCCGCGCCGACCAGGCCGAGTTGTAGACCGCCGCCGAAGATCGTTCGCACCTTGGCCAGCACGAGACGATCGGCCAAGCGATACTGCAACTCCTGCCGCCTGCCGAGTGGCTTACCCGCCCGTAACCGCCCGCGTGCCCGCACACCGGACGCGAGCGCCAGGTGAAAGAGCGCGCGCTGGATTGCGGGGCCGTCGCTGATCCGTCCGATCACCGCGCCGTGGATCTTCTCGTAGATGCGCGGAACCGCGGGAAAATGGGTCGGCTCCAGCTCGGCGAGCTCCTCGACGATCCGCTTCGGGTCACCGCTCCAATACACGGCGCAAGCGCCCGCCCTGAGCACGACCAGCTGTGCGACCCGCGCAAGCACATGCGCCAGCGGAAGGAACTGGTACAGCGAGTGGCTGTCGTTGATCCTCAACTGCTCGACGTACATCCGAGTCGTCTCCAGGATGTTGGCGTGGCTGAGCATGCAGCCTTTGGGCGGCCCGGTCGTTCCGGACGTGTAGACCAACGTCGCAAGGTCGTCGCGCGCGGTCGCCTCGACGCGCAGGTGAACCGACCGCGGCGTGACATCCGCTCCGCGCCGGCGCAGCTCTTCGATCGAAATCCCGTCGTGGCCCTCGCCTTCGAACAGCACGACGTGCTCGAGCGCGGGGCAGTCCTCGCGGACTTGGGCGACCTTTGCCGCCTGGGCCCGATCCTCGCAGAACACGAGTCGGGCGCCGGAATGCTCGAGCACGTAGGCGCATTCCTCGGGGGAGTTCGTGTGGTAGATCGGCGTCACCACTGCCCCCGCGCACAGAGCGCCGTAGTCGGCGAGCGTCCAATCGGCGGAGGTCGAGCCGAGGATCGCGACACGATCGCCCCGCTCGATTCCGAGCGCGATCAGCCCGCAGGCGATCTCCGTAACGGAGTCGCCCAGCTCCGGATACGAGATCGTGATCATGCGCCCGTCGCGCCGGTAGCGCAGCGCGCTCCCCCGGTGTATCTGGGCAGCTTCGAGCACCATCTCGCCGAGGCCGTGCGGATGGCTTGCGCCGGCGGGCGTGGTCGGGCCGTCGCCGTGGACAGTCTGGGTTGCCGAGACGCGGTTCACATCTGGTTGCCGAGACGCGGTTCACAGTCACACCTATCTGGCGATTGACCTTACACCTCGCCGCGTACCAAGGCATTTATACGGACGAAAGGCATTTATACGGACGATATACGGACGAAAGGCATTTATACGGACGACTCGGGCAAGGCATTTATACGGACGACTCGGGCGCCCGTCTACGGATGGCAAGCGTGGAGTCCTGTCATACGGTCGGGCCGATGCCCGATCAGGTTCTCGCTCGCCTTCAGCGCGGCTCAGCGGCCGTGACGGAGATGGCGCTCTCGCTGCAACTGAATGATCCGATCGATGCCGCCCAGCCGCTTGCGACGGGAATCGAGGAGCCGAGCGATACGGGCGCGGCGCTCGTTGCGCTTACGCAGCTGACTGTAGGGGCCCCGCTCGGCCGGTCGCGAGCCGGGAGTATCTCGACGTTCGTTCGACGGTTCCATGTCGAGCACGCTAATCCTCGAGCGCCCACGTGGCATCGGTGGATTCCGGGAACAGGGTCAGTACAAACCGGCAATGATCATGCCCCGTGAGGCTCCTCGCGTGACCGTGTTCGGTCCGGACCCGTTGCTGAGCATCACGATC
Source organism: uncultured Solirubrobacterales bacterium (assembly GCA_963837385.1). Lineage (GTDB taxonomy): Bacteria > Actinomycetota > Thermoleophilia > Solirubrobacterales > Solirubrobacteraceae > Palsa-465. The sequence continues at coordinate 89,671 of CAWIMZ010000017.1, read as the reverse complement.
GAGGCTCGCGGCGGGGGCAACGACCACCACATCCACGCTGCTGGACAGGGCGTGTGGGTGGCGCGCATGGCAGCAGAGCTGGGGGCGTGGCCGGTGCTGTGCTGCCTCCTCGGCGGCGAGACCGGGACCGCGCTGCGTAACCTGCTCGAACGGATGCCGGGGGAGCGCCGGATCGCGAGCATGCGCGGCTCGAATGGGAGCTACGTCGTCGATCGCCGCGGCGGAGAGCGGCGCCTGCTCTCTGCCGCGGCACGTCCCGCACCGCAGCGGCACGAGGTGGACGATCTGGTCGCCGCGACTTGTGTCAGCGCGCTGGGAAGTGAGCTGCTCGTGGTGTGCAACCCATATCCACCGGAGGGCTTTCCCGAGGACGTATTCGAGACGATCGTCGGCAACGTCCGGGCCGCCGGTGTTCCGGTGATCGTGGATCTGTCGAGTCCTCGCCTCGATCGCACGCTCGCACACCATCCCGATCTCGTGAAGCTGAACGACTGGGAGCTGGCGGAGTATGTGCGCGGCCCGGTCGATGGCGCGAAGGCACTGGCCGCCGCGCGGGCACTGCGAGAAGCGGGGGCTCGAGCGGTGGCGGTTACCCGAGCGGACCGGCCAATCCTGGTGCTGCCCGAGGAAGGCGACCCATTCGAAGTCGTTCCGCCGCCGTTTCCGGAGGGCTTTCCGGAGGGGTGCGGCGACACGATGACCGGAGCGATCGCGGCCACCCTGGCCCGTGGCGGATCGCTGCGCGAGGCCCTCGTGCTCGGTGCAGCGGCCGGATCGGTCAACTTTCTGCGTCATGGACTCGGCACCGGAAGACGGGCGGCGGTCGAGGAGCTGGCCGGGCGAGTCGCGGTGCGCGCGCTCGGCGCGGGCAGCGCGGGCACTCAGTAGGGCGGCGTCAACTCCTCTCCGCGCACAATCGCCGCGGGGGCGGTGCGCGCGACCCACTCGAGATGAGTCGACGTCGGGGCCACGGCCGCAAGCACATCGAACGCGGCGCGGGTCGCCACCGGTCGGCCGGCGCGAGAGGAATGCGAATCGCTCCCGAGGACATGAATCACACCCGCCCGGGCGAGCGCCAGCATTCCGGGGCGGGCGATCTCTTCGGTGAGGCTCGCGGCGGTCGCTTGGATCAGGGCGCCCGCCCGGACAAGCCGTCGCAACCGCTCAACGAGGTCCGTCGTGAGGTGACGCTCGGGATGAGCGATGAGCGCTCGGAAACCACGACGACTGAGGATGTCGACGGCAGTGTCGAGTCGCTCGTCGAGCGGCCCGGCGGACGGCTCGAGCAGAATCCAGCGACCCGAGCCGCCGAGCGTCAAGGCGTCGAGTTCGTCGTCGTCCAGTCCCTCCAGCGTAGTCACGCTCACCTCGGCGCCCGGCAGGATGCGAGTCTGCCAGCCCGCCTCACGGACGGCGGTCGCGAGCTCAGCCCGTCGGATCGGCAACTCCGAGATGCGCACGTCGTGGTCGTGACGGATGTGCGGCGTGGCGCAGACTGCGGCGATGCCGTCGGCCTGCGCCTGAGCGGCCATCGCGACGGCGTCTCCAAGATCACGGGCGCCGTCGTCGAGCCCAGGCAGGATGTGGCAATGAAGGTCGACCGTGAAAACCGCGGTCCGACACGAGGGTTGTGTACGGATGCTGCTCATCTCGCGCGCGCCTATCGTGGGCACCCGCGATGATTACCGATTCGCAGACCGAGCGGGACTCTCGCGATGCCGAGCCGAGTACGACGATCGTCATCGCAGACGACCACGCGGTCGTCAGGGCTGGGCTGCGGATGGTGCTCGAGGAAGAGGATTGCTTTCACGTCGTCGCCGAGGCAGGCGACGTACAGGAGACCGTGCGCAAGGTACGCGCGTTCAAGCCCTCGGTGCTACTGCTCGATCTGAGTATGCCGGGAGGTCCGAGCTTGCGGGCGATCCCAACCTTGATGGAGGCGTCTCCAAGCACGGCGATCGTAATCCTGACGATGGAGGGAGACCCCGCGTTTGCTCGTGCCGCGATGCGCGAAGGCGCGCTCGGGTTCGTGCTAAAGGAAGCCGCCGACGATGAGCTGGTTGAGGCGGTGCGCGCCGCCGCACGCGGGGTCCCGTACCTCAATCCGCGGCTCGGTGCCCTGATCGCGAGTCAGCCGGAGGCTCGCGCCGTGCCCCCGGATGACCTGAGTGAGAGAGAGGTGGAGGTGTTGGAGTTGATCGCGCTCGGGCACACGAACGCGGAGATCGGCGCGCGCCTGTACCTGAGCGTCCGCACTGTGGAGTCCCACCGCACGCACATCCAGCGCAAGACCGGATGCACGACGCGCGCCGAGTTGGTCGCCTATGCGCGCGAGCGCATCGGCGCCTAGATCACCCAACCTAAAGCCGCGGTTGCATCGGGACCGGTGCCCCGCGTAAGCTGGCCCTTCCAGTTTTCAACGAAGGAGATCCAGACATGCCCCCAGCCAAGAGATCGGCTGCACGTAGCACCCGCAGTAGATCGGCCAATGCGAGCACCCGGCGAGAGGTGGAGCGCGCCATGAAGCGCTTCGAGAAGGCGCTAGAGGACGCCAACGCGGCGCTGCAAGCGCTCGGGAAGGATGCCGAAAAGGGAGCTAAGTCCGCCTACCGGGATATGACCAAGGCACTGACGGCCCTGCGGCGCGATGCGCAGAAGACCAACAAGGCGCTGCTCAAGGACCTCGAGAAGTTGGCGGCGGCCGCGGTCGCTCCAGCAAAGGCGGCCTCGCGATCGACTCGTAGCACCGCGGCCGGGTCCACGGGCTCGCGCACCTCCGCCAAGAAGCCGACTGCCTCGCGATCCGCCTCGGGCGGGACCACGAAGCGCACGACGGCTTCTCGGCGCGCTTCATAGAGCCGGGATTGTCGTCGGGAGGTGACAACGGGGCAGCTCGCTGGTGAGAGGCGGTAGCGCCGGCTTCGTACTTTGCCGAAGCGTATCGGCACGTTTGTCCGGTCGCCCCTGCTCGGCGCCGGGGCTACGGTCGGGCGATGAGCAAGAAGCTCCATCTCGTGGGGAGCGCGCAAAAGCCGGGGCAGGGCCCACCGATTAGCGTCATCCTGGCTGACGGTCAGCTGACGATGCTGCGCAGCCTTCGACTGTTGCTGGGCGGCGAGCTTGACATCGAGGTGCTGGGCGAGGCCCGCAACCTCGCCGATGCTGCGCGCCAGGTACGAGCCTGGCGGCCGCAGGTGTTGGTGCTGGATCTTCGCCTGCCCGGAGGCTCGGGCGCTGAGATGATCGACACGCTGAGCAGGCAATCGCCGAAGATGCAGATCGTCGTCCTGACGATGGACCACAGCGCGCTGTTCGCGAAGCGCGTTCTCGATGCGGGTGCGATCGGGTTCGTCCTCAAGGACACGGCCGATACCGAACTGGCGCAGGCAATCCGCCGTGCGGCCCATGGTGAGCCTTTCACGAGTCCGCGCGTGGCCCAGGTGACCACGAACAACTAGACACTTTGAAGCGCGGAAGACTACGGATGTGGGAAAGCAGTGGCGGACCTATCGTCATTGGATCCACCCAAGGAGAGGCACCATGGCCACCGAGGACGCAGCGACCGTCCGAGTCGAGCTGAGCCCTCGCGGCTGGGAGATTACGATGCCATCGCGGCGCGAGCGCGTCGCGTGCGAGAGGCTGGAGGAGGCTCGGGGAGTGGCGTATTTGTACGCCGTCCGCAGCCGGCCTTGCGAGCTGATCGTCCGGGACGCGTATCACCGCGTGCTGGAGCGTGAGCTGATCACCGGCTGCTGAGCTACCGGTCCGCGTCAATTCACGGAGTCCGATCCGTGCTCGCCTCGGATGACAGAGCGGCGCTCCGGTGGTGCAGTGGTGCAACCCTGTGTAAACCTCAAGGAGGCCCCCGCCATGGCCACAACCGAATCAACTGCCTATCAGGCTCCGGGTGAGCCCGGCAGCCCTGTCCAGCTGCAGGATCGCTACGGGAACTTCATCGGGGGTGAGTGGATCGCCCCGACCACCGGCCAGTACCACGAGAACCTGACGCCCTCGACGGGCGAGCCGTTCTGCGAGGTCGCCCATTCCGGTGCGCAGGACATCGAGCTCGCGCTCGACGCTGCGCATGCCGCCAAGGACGACTGGGGAAGCCGGTCGCCGGCCGATCGAGCCGCGGTGCTGAACGCCGTCGCGGACGCGATCGAGGAGAACCTCGAGATGCTCGCGGTCGCGGAGAGCTACGAGAACGGCAAGCCGGTCCGTGAGACGCTCGCCGCCGATATTCCGCTGGCGGTCGATCACTTCCGCTACTTCGCGGGCGCGATCCGCTCCGAGGAGGGGCGAATCTCCGAGATCGACGATCAGACGTACGCCTATCATTTCCATGAGCCGCTCGGCGTTGTCGGGCAGATCATTCCGTTCAACTTCCCGATCCTGATGGCGGCGTGGAAGATCGCCCCGGCGCTCGCCGCGGGCAATTGCACTGTGCTGAAGCCGGCGAGCCCGACGCCGTGGTCGATCCTGAAGTTCGCCGAGGTGATCGCTGACATCCTTCCGGCAGGGGTTCTGAACATCGTCAACGGGCCGGGCGCGGAGATCGGCAAGGCGCTCGCGTCGAACAAGCGGATCGCGAAGGTCGCGTTCACCGGCGAGACGGTTACCGGCCGGCTGATCATGTCCTACGCTGCCCAGAACCTGATCCCCTCGACGACGGAGCTTGGCGGAAAGTCGCCGAACATCTTCTTCGAGGACGTGATGGCGGCCGACGACGCGTTCCTCGACAAGGCGATCGAGGGTCTCGTGCTGTACGCGTTCAACAAGGGCGAGGTGTGCACGTGTCCGTCCCGCGCGCTGATCCACGAGTCGATCTACGACGAGTTCATGCAGCGGTGCCTGGAGCGGATCCAGGCGATCAAGCAGGGCGACCCGCTCGATCGAGACACGATGATCGGCGCGCAGGTCTCCACCGGCCAGCTGGAGAAGATCGAGAGCTACGTCAAGATCGGTCGCGACGAAGGTGCCGAGGTGCTGATCGGCGGTAAACGGCCGGCGCTGAACGGTCGTCTTGCCGGCGGCTACTACTACGAGCCGACGGTCCTGAAGGGCCACAACAAGATGCGGGTCTTCCAGGAGGAGATCTTCGGGCCGGTGGTCTCGGTCACCACCTTCCGCGACGAGCAGGAGGCGCTCGAGATCGCCAACGACACGCTGTACGGCCTCGGCGCGGGCGTATGGACCCGTGATGGGAGCCGGGCGTTCCGGATGGGTCGTGCGATCAAGGCCGGCCGGGTGTGGACCAACTGCTACCACCAGTACCCGGCGCACGCCGCGTTCGGCGGCTACAAAGCCTCCGGCGTCGGCCGCGAGAACCATCGGTTGATGCTCGATCACTACACCCAGACGAAGTGCCTGCTGGTCAGCTACGACCAAAACCCGCTTGGGTTCTTCTAGGCCGGCATGGACGCTTCCATTCGAGCCACTCAGGAGGCGCTCGAGGTGATAGCTCACCTCGAGGCCGCCCATGGCCCGCTCGTGATCTTCCTGTCGGGGGGCTGCTGTGGCGGCAGCTCCCCGACCTGCCTTCTCGACGGCGAGCTGCCGCCGGGACCGGACGACCTGCGACTCGGAGATCTCGGCGGCGCGCCGTTCTACATCGACGCCGACCAGTACGAGCGCTGGGGCAGACCGGAGTTCGTAGTCGATGTCGCCCCTGGTGCCGGGGAGGGGTTTTCACTCGAAGGCCTCGAAGGGGTTCACTTCGTGACGCGCGCGGCATAGGACTGGATCAATCCGGCGATCTTGCCGTCGACCTCGATCGTCAGCCGAGTTGAAGTGGGCTCGTCCCACGGGAACGCCGTCGCCGGCAGGTCCCACCATCGCGCGATCTCCGGCCGCCGGTGAATGCGAAGCGGGTCGGCCTCGTCGCCGTTCGCCAGGGGGCGAAGCGTCAGATGGTGGCCGGAACGATCGCGGGGCATCGGGCGGCCCGGCGGCCCCCGGCGGCCCCGCGTCCGGGTCGCCTGAAACGCTCCGCGCGGTTAGACTCCAGTCAGGCGACAATGAGATGAGCACTACACGAGACCCGGGGCCACGGCTGGACGAGAGTCGGTTGCGCCGTTTGCTCGACGCGGGGCGATCGTTGGTGGCGGAGCGCGAGCTCGAGGCGGTGTTTCAGCGCCTGCTCGATGTGGCGCGAGACCTCACGGGCGCGCGCTATGCGGCGATCGGGATCCTCGACGAGGCGCGGGAGAGCCTGGCCGACTTCATCACGGCAGGGATCGACCCGCAGGCGCATAGCATCATCGGCGACCTCCCACGGGGCCGCGGCGTGCTCGGTATGTTGATCTCCAACCCGCAGCCGCTGCGGCTAACGGATGTCGGGGCACACGCTCGCTCTTACGGCTTTCCGCCCGGGCATCCGGCGATGACCAGCTTCCTCGGCGTGCCGATCCTGATCCGCAACGAGGCATGGGGAAACCTGTACCTGACCGACAAACACGACGGCGCGTTCGACGAGATCGATGAGGAGTCTGCCGTCGTGCTCGCAGCCTGGGCCGGAATCGCGGTCGAGAACGCGCGCCTGTACAGGCAGACCGAGGAGCGCCGGGCTGAGCTCGAGCGATCGGTACGGGCGCTGGAGGCCACGTCCGAGATAGCCCGCGCGGTGGGTGGAGAGACCGGGCTCGATCGCGTGCTCGAGCTGATCGCGAAGCGCTCCCGGGCGCTCGTCGAGGCATCAGGGGTGGCAATCGTGCTCAACGACGGGGATGACTTCGTGGTTGCCGCGACGGCCGGAGAAGTGCCGCGCTCGATCGTCGGGAGTCGGGTGCCGCGCGGTGGGTCGGTGGCCGGCCGCGTGGTCTCCTCCGGGAGATCCGAGCGGGTCAGCGATATGCCGTCGTCGCTTCGGTTTGCGCTCGCCGACCTTGGCGTAGAGGCGCGCTCCGGGATGTTCGTGCCACTGCAGTTCCGTGGCACCACACTGGGTGTGATCGAGGCTTTCGATCGCGTCGGCGGTCCGGAGTTCCGAACCGAAGATGAGCGAATGCTGCACTCGGCGGCCGCGAGCGCCGCGACCGCAGTCGCGACCGCACAGTCGGTCGAGCGCGATCGGCTGCGGCGAAGCCTCAAGGCCGCCGAAGAAGAGCGCCGCCGCTGGGCGCGCGAACTGCACGACGAGACGCTGCAAGGCCTCGGAGGACTCCGGGTGTTGCTCTCCTCCACGCGCCGGAGCAGCGAGCTGGCAACTCTTCAGCAAGCGGTCGAGTCCGCCATCCAGCAGCTCACCGACGAGATCGCGAATCTGCGCTCGCTGATCACAGAGCTCCGCCCGGCGTCGCTGGACGAGCTCGGTCTCGAAGCGGCGCTGGACGCGCTGGTGGACCGTACGCGCGGTGCCAACGGTCTGGAGATCTCGGCGAAGATCGATCTCAGCTACGAGGCCGGCCGGACGCCCAATCGCCTCGATCCGGAGCTTGAGACCTCCGCCTACCGGATCGTCCAGGAGTCGTTGACCAATGCGGCCCGCCACGCGGAAGCTGAGCGGATCGAGGTGGAGGTGGTGGAGCGCGAGAACGACCTGCGGATCGCCGTGGCCGACGATGGCACGGGGTTCGATCCCGGTACTCCGGCGTCGGGATTCGGATTAACCGGCATGCGCGAGCGAGTCTCGCTCGCCGGGGGAACGCTCGAGATCAGAACCTCTGACCACGGGACGACCATCAGCGCCACCCTGCCGACGTCGAGGGCGTTCCGTCAGATCGCCTAGTCAGCCGGCGTCTGCGGCACCCGGATGAACGACCTCGAGCTCGAGCGCAAGTTTGTCGTCACCGAGCCGCCGGACGACCTCGAACGCCATCCCGCGAGCCGGATAGTGCAGGGCTATCTGGTGGTCGCAGAGGACGGCTCCGAGGCCCGCGTGCGACGGCGTCGGGAGCGGACGTGGCTCACCGTCAAGCGAGGCAGTGGACTGGTGCGGCGTGAGGAGGAGGTCGAGATCGACTCGGCGCAGTTCGACCGGCTTTGGCCACTGACCGAGGGTCACCGGATCGAGAAGACGCGCTACGAGATCTCGATCGGTGATCGGCTCGTGATCGAGCTCGATGTCTACGAAGGGGCGCTGAGCGGTCTGCTCACCGCGGAGGTCGAATTTCCGAGCGTCGCGGCTGCGGAGAGCTTCGAGCCGCCCTCGTGGCTTGGCGAGGAGGTCACCGACGACGACGCGTACAAGAACCGGCGGCTCGCGGTCGATGGCTCGCCCAGGCGCTGATCGGCAGCGGTGTCCTCCTCCGCGCCGCTGATCCTCGTCGCAGGTGGCGGACCGGCGGCGATCGAGACGTTGCTCGCCGTCCGCGCGCTCGCGGGTGAACGAGCCCGGCTTGAGCTGATCGCCCCGGAGCGAGAGCTCGTGGTGCGTGCCTACGACGTGCTGGCGCCGTTTCGCGAAGGCCACGAGTACCGCTATCCGCTCGCGCCGATCGCCGCCGATCTGGATGTCGTTCTGAGGCGCGATGCACTCACCGCCGTTGACCCGGAGAGACATTCGGCCGCGCTCGCATCCGGCGCCGATCGACGCTACGACGCACTCGTGTTGGCAGTCGGCGCACGGCATGTCGACGCCGTTGCCGGAGCCATGCCCTTCCGGGGGGCAAAGGATGCGACCGGACTCAAGACCCTGCTGGCAGAGTCACGATCCGGTCGCCATCGCAGCGTGGCGTTCGTGGTCCCCGGAGGACGTACCTGGCCACTACCGATGTACGAGCTCGCCCTGCACACCTCCGCCTGGCTCGCCGAGCGAGGCGTTGGCGGCGTCCCGCTGATGCTCGTGACGCCTGAGCGTGAGCCACTGGCGGCATTCGGCTCTGGTGCGAGCCAGGAGGTGGCGGCCCTGCTGAATTCGCATGGGGTCGAGTTCATCAGCGCCCATCCGGTCCGCCTTGATCAGGGTCGCCTCCTGTTGACCGGCGCGGGCGAGCTCAAGGTGGACCTTGCAGTTGCGCTGCCGCGGCTGGGTGGACCTTGGATCCCCGGGCTGCCCGGCGACCGGGAAGGGTTCGTGGCGGTCGACGAGCTCGGGCGAGTGCCGGGCGCGCCGGATGTGTTCGCCGCAGGCGACGCGACGACGTTTCCGGTCAAACAGGGGGGGCTGGCCACCCAGCAGGCGGACGCGATCGCGCAGCAGCTGGCCTCAGAGCTCGGAGCACCCGTGGAGAGCGCCAGCTTACGTCCCGTCCTGCGGGCGGTTCTGTTCGCGGGGCGGGAGCGCCGCTACCTGCACGCAGAGCTCGGTGACCAGCTTCAGCAGACCTCGATCGCGTCACCCACGCCGCTGTGGCCGGAACCCGGCAAGCTCGTCGGCCGCTATCTCGCGCCGTACCTCGAAGCGCTCGACAAGAAGCGGTAGCTTGTCCGATCCGCGGATCCCGTTATCTTCCACGGAAGTGGTCGAGGGCAACCCCGATAACGGTCCGGTCAAGATCGTGATCGCCGATGACCATCGGGTCGTCCGGGCGGGGCTGAGGCTGCTGCTCGAAGCGGAGGATGGCTTTGAGGTCGTAGCCGAGGCCGGCGACGTTCAGAGCACCGAGCGCCGTGTTCTGGCCTATCACCCGCGAGTGCTGATCTTGGACCTGAACATGCCGGGCGAATCCAGCCTGTCCGCGATACCGCGGCTGCGGGAGAACGCGCCCGAGACCCGGATCGTCGTACTGACGATGCAGAACGACCCCGCGTTCGCACGTGAGGCGCTACGCGCCGGCGCGACCGGCTACGTACTCAAGGAAGCTGCCGACACTGAGCTCGTGCAAGCTGTGCGCCTCGCGGCCGACGGCCGCACGTACCTGAATCCCGAGCTGGGCGCCCGCCTGGCGGCCGAGCCGCCTGCACCGAGCGGGCCGCCCGACGATCTCAGCGCTCGCGAGCTGGAGGTGCTGCGTCTGATCGCGCTCGGCCACACGAACGGTGAGATTGCGCAGACGCTCTACCTGAGCGTGCGCACGGTCGAGTCACACCGCGCCCACATCCAGCAGAAGACGCGCCGCACAACGCGCGCGGATCTCGTGGCGTACGCTCGCGAGCACGATCTGCTGTAGGGATCGTGCCCGTCAGCGCCGCGGCGGCATGCCGGCCCCGCTGGGCCCGGCGAGCTCGTCGCGCTTCGCGTGCAGCCGGGCCGACCGGGGCACCGGCATCGTCAACGAGAAGCGGGCGGCGGCGGCGAGCTTCGCGCCTGCGGTCGTCCAGCGCACGTTCGCCGGCGCGTAGCGCAGCAACGCGCTCCATGTCTGGGGCCCGATCACGCCGTCGACCGTCAAGCCGTGCGCCGCCTGGAAGCTCTCGACCGCAGCCACGGTGCTTGCGCCATAGCCGCCGTCGACCGTGATCGGATAACCGGCGCTGAACAGGTGCTCCTGCGCCCAGACCACGAGGTCGCCTGCGGAAGAGCTGTTGATCGTCGCCACCAGCGGGCTGGCCACGTAGCCGCTCAGCGATCTCGCGCTGCGCGCGAGCGCGCTCCAGGCCGCCTGGGTTCCCTCCTGCCAATCCCACCAGCTCACATTGGGAGCGCCGTAGGCCCGAGCGACCTGGCGGAAGCGGATCACTTGCCCCGGCGGAGGCGCGTTGTAGATCTGGCCGAGCGGATAGATCCGTCGCTGATACAGGCGGTTGTACGCGTAGGTATGTGAGTAGACGGCGTCGACCGTCGTGCCGATGTCTCGCCAGTACATCTGCGGGGTGTTGTACTGAGCGCCTCCCGGCCCCAGAAAGATGGAATACGGGAACGCGGGGTGGAAGTCGATGTACGGAAAGCCGGCGAGCGCGACCGGGAAGTTCGCGCCGATCAGCTTGCGCAGTTGCGCGATGTAGGTCTGAGCCTGTATGTACTTACCCTCGTAGTCACTCTCGGCGTCGATCACCAGACAGTCAGCACCCGCCTTGACGGTGGCTGCTCCGACCTGCGCTTCCCCGAGCGGATTGTTGCCGTACACGAACTGCCATCCGCACACGCGGAGGCCCGCGGCGTGCAGCCGGGAGACGAGGGGCGCAGAGAACTGAGACCACGTCCCAGTCCCGTCACCGCTCTTGATGATCACGGTGCCGATCCCGTACTGATGAGCCCTGGAGATGATCGCCGAGAGGCTGCCCCCGCTCGAGTCGGCAACGACCCAGATCCACATCCCGCGGACGGCAAACGGATTCACCTGTGCCCGGCGAGCGGTCGCGGCGGGCTGCTTGCGCTTGTGCGGCGAACCTGTGAGCACGCCCACCCCGCCGGACGTGGCCTTGGACCTGGCGCTCGCCGAGCCAATCGGCACGGCGACGAGCACGAGCGCGAGCCCGGCGAACACAAACTGGCGCAGTCGGCAGTACCCCAGGGACCGACAACCGCGCGCCAGGCGGCAATCCGGCATACGGCAAGTCACCGTAGCGTATAACGCGCAAGGCGACGCCGAGTTGCGCCAATGGTGACGAATGGGCTGCTAACCGCAGGATCGGAACCTGCTGGAGAGGCCCTGTCCGGCACGCGCGGCGCTTTTAGACCACTACTTGATGAACAGGATCTCCGAGTACTTCGGCAGCGGCCAGAGATCGTCCGCGACCACCTTCTCGAGCTTGTCGGCCACATCGCGGACCGCGCTCATCGCCGGGATCACCGTGTCGCGAATGTACTTGCCGTGCTCGAGGATGTCCTCATGCGGCTGGTTCTCGCCGAGGTTGGCGATCTCGAGTTCCTTGATTGCATCGGTGAACTGAGTGATCAACTCGGAGGTCTCCTCGGCCAGCTCGGTCAGCTGGGCCGCGAGCAGCAGCGCGAGGTGATTTGCGGCCGCGGGCAGCAGCATCGTCCGCGCGATCGCGGCGGCAGTCTCGGCCTCGATGTTGATCTTGGTCACGTACTGCTCGGCGAATACCTCGTAGTGCGCCTCGAGCTCGCGCTCCGAGAGCACGCCGTAGCTCGAGAAGATCGCGACCGTGTCGTCGGCGACGAGATACGGCAGCGCGTCCGGCGTCGCGCGCAGGTTGAGCAGCCCTCGCCGCTCGGCTTCGGTGTGCCACTCCTCGGCGTAGTTGTCGCCGCCGAACACGATCCGCTTGTTCTCCGCGTAACTGCGCTGCAGGATCGGCGGAAGCGCCGCCTCCAGCTCCGCTCCGCCCTGAAGGGCGTCCTCGAGCTCCTCGGCGAGATCATCGATCGCCTGAGCGACGATCGTGTTCAGAACGGTGTTCGGGAGCGATGGCGACATGCTCGAACCGAGCGCCCGGAACTCGAACTTGTTACCGGTGAACGCGAACGGACTCGTGCGGTTGCGATCGCCCCCGTGCATCGGCAGCGGCGGCAGTACGGGCGTGCCGAGGCCGAGGAATGACTCGGGCGTCGACTCGCCCGCCTCGCCGCGCTCGATCGCTGCGAACACCTTCTCGAGCTCGGCACCCAGGAAGATCGAGATGATCGCCGGAGGCGCCTCGTTGGCGCCGAGGCGGTGATCCTGTCCGGGCGATGCGATCGAGGCTCGCAAAAGACCCTGGTGGGTATTGACGGCCTGGAGCACAGCAGTGCAGAAGAACAGGAACTGCAAGTTCTCGTGGGGGGTGTCCCCGGGATCGAGCAGGTTGTGGCCGGTGTCGGTCCCCATCGACCAGTTGTTGTGCTTGCCCGAACCGTTGACCCCGGCGAACGGCTTCTCGTGCAGCAGACAGACCAGCCCGTAGCGGCGCGCCACGTTCTGCATCAGCTGCATCGTCAGCTGTTGGTGATCGGCGCCGACGTTGGTGTTCTCGAATACCGGTGCGATCTCGTACTGGTTGGGCGCGACCTCGTTGTGCCGGGTCTTGACCGGAATGCCGAGCTTGGCGAGCTCTCGCTCGGTGTCGAGCATGTAGGCGAGGATCCGCTCGGGGATCGAGCCGAAGTAGTGGTCGTCGAGCTCATGGCCCTTTGGCGGCTTGGCCCCGAACAGGGTCCGGCCGGTGGTGTACAGATCCGGACGCTCGAAGTAGTACTGCTCGTCGATCAGGAAGTACTCCTGCTCCGGTCCGATCGTCGTGAACACACGCTGGGAGTCGGTGTCGCCGAACAGCTTCAGCGCGTGAATCGCCGACTTCGAGAGCGCGTCCATCGAGCGCAGGATCGGGATCTTGTGGTCCAGTGCCTCGCCGGTCCAGGATGCGAACGCGGTCGGGATGCAGAGGACCGCGCCGTTGGGGTTCTCGAGGATGAACGCAGGGCTCGTCGGGTCCCAAGCCGTGTAGCCGCGCGCCTCGAACGTGGCCCGGATGCCGCCGGTCGGAAAGCTCGAGGCGTCGGGCTCGCCCTGGATCAGCTCCTTGCCGGAGAACTCCGCGAGCGCTGTGCCTTCGCCGGTCGGGGCATAGAAGCTGTCGTGCTTCTCGGCGGTTGATCCGGTCAGCGGCTGGAACCAGTGGGTGTAATGCGTCGCACCCTTCTCGAGCGCCCATTCCTTCATCGCCAGCGCCACCGCGTCGGCGAGCGAAGTGTCGAGCGCCTCGCCGCGCGCGAGGGTGTGCTGCAACCGGCGGAAGACGTCCTTCGGGAGCCGCTGGCGCTGGACGGCGGGACTGAAGACGTTGGCGCCAAAGATCTGGTTATCAGGCGCGGTCAGGTCGAGCGCGCCGAGCGCGCCGCCGTTCGGAGCCCACTGTGCTGCCAGGACGTTCTGCTGACGGATGCGTGCCACGTGTAGTGTTCCTTCCTGAGGGCGCCCCGGCGGCGGAGGCGCGCATGAGTAATCCGGATCTCGGAGAGACGTTGGCGGCAAGCGTAGGGAACGCCGGCGACCGGATCACTATCCAGGTGGCCAAAGCGAGTCGCGCCCGATGCGCCGGACGGCGAGGGCGGAGCGGATCGGATTCAAGGCGAGGCGGATGGGATACTTCCGGCGTGCCGTTTGATCCGAAGCTCGCCCTCGCGCCGTATCTCCCCGCCGAGGATCGCTACGGAAGGCTGCCTTATCGCCGTTGCGGGCGCAGCGGGCTGAAGCTGCCGGCGATCTCGCTCGGGCTGTGGCAGAACTTTGGCGACGGCCGGCCGCTGGCGGGCAGCCGAGCGATCGTGCGGCGGGCGTTCGACCTCGGGATCACCCACTTCGACCTCGCCAACAACTACGGGCCGCCGTACGGGAGTGCGGAGATCAACTTCGGGCGAATCTTCGCCGAGGATCTGCGCCCCTACCGGGACGAGATCGTGATCTCGACGAAGGCCGGTTACGACATGTGGCCGGGTCCCTACGGTGAGTGGGGCTCACGCAAGTACCTGCTGGCCAGCCTCGACCAGAGCCTCCAGCGCATCGGCCTCGAATACGTCGACATCTTCTACTCCCACCGATTCGATCCCGAAACGCCCCTCGAGGAGACGATGGGCGCGCTCCATGAGGCGGTGCGTCAGGGCAAGGCGCGCTATGTGGGCATTTCCTCCTACGGTCCGCGGCGCACCGAGGAGGCGGTCCGGATCCTGCGCGGCCTCGGAACGCCGCTGCTGATTCATCAGCCCTCCTACTCGATGCTCAACCGCTGGATCGAAGACGAGCTGCTGGATGTGCTCGGGCGCGAGGGGGTCGGGTGCATCGTCTTCTCGCCGCTCGCGCAAGGTCTGCTGACCGACAAGTACCTCGGTGGCGTCCCCGACGATTCCCGGGTGCGGCGGGGCAACTCCTTCTCCTCCGATCTGATCAGCGAGGAGAACCTGGCCCGGGTCAGGGCGCTCGTGAAGATCGCCGACCGCCGCGCCCAGTCTCTGGCTCAGCTGGCGATCGCCTGGGCGCTGCGCGATTCCCGGGTGACCTCTGCGCTGCTCGGCGCCAGCAGCGTTGCCCAGCTCGAGCAGAACGTCGCCGCGCTCGACCATCTCGAGTTCGACCCCGACGAGCTCGAAGAGATCGACCGCTACGCGGAGGATGGGGGGATCAACATCTGGGCGGCGTCGAGCGAGGCCTGAAGCTAGCCCGTCGTCACAACTTGTCCGTTGCCGTTGACGTACTCCTGGGGCGGGGTGCTGGTGATGTGAACCGTGAACGTGCCGGCCGGTTCCAGGCCGTCGGCGAGCACCGCCTTCGCCTTTCCGTTCAGACCGGCGGCGACCTGGTAGCGGACCCTGTAGGTCCCCGCCTTGACCGCCGTCACACCCCAGACGAACCTCGCCGTAGCGCCGGACTTGAGCGCCCCGAGCGCCCAGGTGTTCGGGGTGGCGGTGACCGCGCCGCCCGGGCCGCCCTGCCTACAGCTGTAGCCGCACGGTCCCGGCGCTCGCTCGACGATCCAGACGGGCCGCGAGTGATTCGCGAGATCCGGCATGTCGAGAGACGTCGCGAACGGCGCAACTGCCGTTCCGTAGCGGGGGTTGGTGATCGTGACGGCAATGTCGGGGATCGTCTCGGCGCCTGCGTTGCGCACGGCGATCACCAAGCGAGTGCGCTGCGCCAGGCGCTGGGCGCCCGGAAACCTCGCCACCGTCACCCTCACGGGAAAACGGCCGGCCGGCTCGTTGGCGTCCTGCCGCGCGGCGCCGCCGCACGCCGCCAGCGCGAGCACCGCGAGGCCGGATACGAGTGCGCAGCTCGTCGTTCTCCACCCGCTCACTGCGCCCTGAACATACCATGGCTGCTCGCGCTCGAACGAGGGTTCCGAGTTGGTCCTGAGCTGACCGTTCCCGTAGGCTTAGCCGCCTCGGCCGCGTGGGCCGCGTCCCTTAATCCGGGAGGAGCTATTGATTCGAGCAGTCGCTGATCGAGCGTTTCTGCCGACCAAAAGCGTGCTCGAAGAGGTCGGGAACATGATGATCCTGACCGGCAAGACGATCGTCTCCGCGGTACGCCCGCCCTATCCTTACGGGAGCGAGTTCGTCGGCCAGTTCCTGTTCGCGATGAAGCTGTGCTGGTTTCCGCTGCTGATCTCGACGATCGCCTTCGGTTACGAGGCGCCCGGATTGCAGGCGGCGAACTTCCTGGTGCTGTTCGGAGCGCTCGACCGGCTCGGCGGCTTCTTCGTGCTCGCGTCGATCCGGGAGTTCGCGCCGTTCGTCGACGCGATCGTGCTCGCCGGCGTCGCCGGGACTGCGATCACCGCAGACCTCGGCGCCCGCAAGATCCGCGAGGAGCTCGACGCGCTGCAGGTGCTCGGCGTCGACCCGATCAAGAACCTGGTCGTCCCCCGATTCCTGGCGCTGATGATCGTCACCGGCCTATTCGACATCTACGCGCTGCTGTTCGGGGTCTTCGGAGGCATCCTTGCGACGCTCGTCAATCACGCCCCACTCGGTCCGTTCTGGGCGACGTTCTTCAACAACGCGTCGACGACCGACCTGTGGGGCTCGGTCGTCAAGACGACCATGTTCGGGGCGATCATCGCGATCGTCTGCTGTTACAAGGGCATGACCGCGTCCGGCGGAGCCGAGGGGGTCGGTCGCGCCGTCAACCAGGCGGTCGTGATCGCGTTCCTCGGCGTATTCGCGTTCAACTACGTGTTCACGCAATCGCTGCTGGCGACCCACCCCGATATCACGACGGTGGTCAAGTAGTGCAGGACCTGATCGCCACCCCGAAGGGCTGGCTCGAATCCTTCGGGGAGATCGTGAAATTCGCCGCGCAGGTCGTCGGGGAGGTGTTCCGCCTGCGGGTGTTTCGCTTCTTCGGCGAGACGCTCCGTCAGGCCGGGATCCTGATCGTCTCCTCCACGCTCGTGATCTGGGGACTGGTGTTCATCATCGGCCTGCAGTGCGGGATCGAAGGCGCCTACTTCAATCGATCGGTCGGGACGCCCGCGTTCTCCGGCGTGTTCGCGGCCTGGTGTGACCTGCGCGAGCTCGTGCCGCTCGTGTTCGGCTACATGATGGCCGCGAAGGTGGGCACCGGGATCGTGGCTGAGCTCGGATCGATGCGGATCTCGGACGAGATCGACGCGCTCGAGGTGATGGGAATCAGCGGCATCACGTTTCTGTGCGCGACACGGCTGCTGGCATCCTGGCTCGTGCTGCCCTTCATCTACCTCTGCTCGATCGGCGCGGGCTTCTTCGCGAGCTACCTCGCCGTCGTCCAGCAAATCGGGGACGTCTCATCGGGCGGCTTCCTGCTGATCTTCTGGGAGTTTCAGAATCCGCCGGATCTGTTGTACAGCCTGATCAAAGCGATGGCGATGGCGACGATGATCGTGCTCGTCGGCTGCTATTACGGATACAACGCAAGTGGCGGACCGGTCGGAGTCGGCACCGCGACGGCAAAATCAATGGTCCTGAACATCGTTGGCGTGCATCTCATCGGCATGCTGGGCACCCAGCTGTTCTGGGGCGCGAACCCGCGGGCACCAATCGGAGGCTGACTGTGGAACCTCGCGACATCGAATCGTTCGACGAGGATGAAGAAGAGCTAACCGACGAGGACGCCTGGGAAGCGCAGGCTCCCGCCCGGCCGCCCGAGCCAGCTTCGCGAGTATCGGTCGTCGATGAGCAGCCTCCGCGCCCCGAGCCGCCGACCGGTGCCTCCGGCGAGGAATACCGATGGCACAGCTATAAGGTGTATCCATCGGGCCGCCCCGACGCGGTCGAATTCATCGACTGCTACAAGTCCTTCGGCCGCGCCCACATCCTCCGTGGGCTCAACATGGGCCTCCCCGAGGGGATGGTCTCGATGATCCTGGGGCCGTCCGGGACGGGCAAGTCGGTCTGCATCAAGCACATGGTCGGGCTGCTGTATCCCGACCAGGGCGACGTCATCGTGCACGGCGAATCGGTGCCGAACATGCCCGACGACCAGCTGTTCGAGATGCGCAAGAAGTTCGGGCTGCTGTTCCAAGATGGCGCGCTGTTCGGCTCGATGAACCTGTTCGACAACGTCGCCTTCCCGTTGCGGCAGCACACTGAGAAGAGCGAGGACGAGATCGAGGGCATCGTGATGCGCCGCCTGAACGAGGTCGGGCTAGGCGATTCGCGCGAGCGGATGCCCAACGAGCTCTCGGGCGGCATGCGAAAGCGCGCCGGGTTTGCGCGAGCGCTCGTGCTCGAACCCGATCTGGTGCTGTTCGACGAGCCGGACTCCGGGCTCGACCCCGTTCGGACCGCGCTGCTCGGCGAGCTGATCCTCGAGATCCACCGCGACATGATGGAAGAGGCAAAGGCCAAGCAGAAGCCCCATCTACCGACCTTCTGTGTGATCACGCACGACATCATGAGTGCCCGTCGCGTCGCCGACTACATCAACGTGCTCTGGAGGGGCAGGATCGTCGAGGCGGGCCCCGCCGAGGACATGCTCAACTCCGAGAATCCCTTCATTCGCCAGTTCCTCTCGGGGGAGTCGCAGGGCCCGCTGACGATGGACTGACGCCTACGACGAACGCTCGTCGCTAGCCTCACGGACCCCATGGCGGTGAAGGAGACGATCGAGGCTCCGGTCAAGCTGGCCGCCCGCAGACCCGTCGCGACGATCGCGGTCGTGCTCGCGCTGGCGGTTATCGGGGGCCTGCTGGCGAGCGGCCTCGAGCCTTCCGCCGGCACCGACACGTTCGTCTCGCGTTCGTCGTCGAGCTTCATCGCGACGGAGGACAACTACACCCATTTCGGTGGCGATCCGGTCGTGATCCTGATCAAGGAGCCGCTCACGAAGCTCGTCGAGACCAAGGATCTCGAGACGGTGACGTCTCTCGAAGCGTGCCTCGCCGGTGAGTACGCGGTTCCGAACGAGCAGCTGCGCTCCTTCACGCCCGCTCCGGCCGGCACGCACGCCCCTTACGGCGGCTGGGGCAGCGCCTGCGGAGCGCTGATGAGAGTCAAGCCGGTGCAGGTCGTCTACGGGCCGGGGACGTTTCTCAATCGGGCGGTTGCCGCCGTCAACACACAGGTCTCGGCCCTCCTGAAGAGCGCTCAGCAGGGCGTCACGAGCGCGAGTGCCTCGGCTTACCGCTCGGCACTCTCGCGACACTTGAGCCCCGCGCAGGCCCGAGCCAAGGCAAACGTCGCCGCCCAGCTCGCCGGCCGGCAGGAGGAGCAGCAGCTGGCGCAGCTCTACCTCGCCTCTGGGATCAGCGGCTATCCGCAGATCGACGACAAGCAGTTCATCGCTCAGATCGTGTTCGACCAGACGCGCGGCGCGAACCAGCCGAAGGCGCGGTTCGCCTACCTGTTCCCGACCGCGAGCTCCTCCCTGATCCAGGTGCGGCTGAAAGCAGGGCTCAGCGACCCCCAGCAGGCCAGAGCGATCTCGTGGATCCGCCAGGCGGTGCGGATGCCGATCTTCCGCTCGGCCTACGGAGGGACCTATACCGTCACGGGCGAGCCGGTCGTCGTCAACGACCTCGCGTCCGAGATCACGGGTTCGATCGCCGAGCTGCTGATCGCTGCGGTGCTGGTGATGGCCGCCGTGCTGCTGGTCGTGTTCCGCTCGCGCTTGCGCCTGATGCCGCTCGTGATCGCGTTGGTGGCCGTGGCGATCACGTTCGGCGTGATGTCGCTCGCGGGCGCATCGCTGACGATGGCGACGATCGCGGTGATCCCGGTGCTGATCGGCTTGACCGTCGACTACGCGATCCAGTTCCAGTCGCGCATCCAGGAGGCAGGCAGACACGGCGATCGGGGCACGGCGGAGGCGATCGCCGGCGCCGCCGGTGCCGGTGTGCCGACGATCGCGAGCGCAGCGCTGGCAACGGCGACCGGCTTCCTGGTTCTCCTCCTCTCGCCGGTGCCGATGGTCCGGGGCTTTGGCGTGCTGCTGGTGATCGGCATCGCGGTGGCACTCGTGTGCGCGCTGACCGCCGGTTCGGCGGCGATCGTGCTCGCCGATCGCGACGGGGGCACCCTCGGCGCCTCGCTGCGGGGCGCGGCGGACATCCTCGGCGATGCCCGAGCCCGGCTCTCCAGGCCGCTCGCCGGCGTGAGCGCGCGTCCGCGCCGGGCGCTCCGCGCCGGCGCCGCCGGAGTCGCTGCCGGAGCGCAGCGTGGCTTCGCGGTCGCGGTGAGGCGGCCCGTCCGGGTGCTCGCCGCCGGGCTCGTGCTCGCCGCGGCGGGATGGGTGGCCGACACGCAGACCTCCGTGCAGTCCGATGTCACCAAACTCGTGCCCGCGAGCATGCCTGCGCTGCGTGACCTTCAGACGCTCGAGCACCTCACGGGCGTCTCGGGCGAGATCGACGTGACGATTCGCAGCAGCGACGTCACGAGGCTGGCGACGGTTCGCTGGATGCTGAGCTACCAGCAGGCGTTGCTGAAGCACTATGGCTATCTCGAGACCAAGGGCTGCGCGGGGGCAACGCTGTGCCCGGCGCTGTCACTTCCGGACCTGTTCTCGGCCGGACCAGCAGAACGCGCGAGGCCCTGGCGCGTCACTCCGCCAGAGCTCGATCCGCAGCCTGCTGGCGGCTGTCCCCACCTACTTCTCCCAGGCCGTGCTGACACCGGATCACCGCGAGGCGACGCTCGCGTTCGGGATCCGGCTGATGCCCCTCTCGCGACAGCAGGGGGTGATCGACTACATGGCCTCGCAGCTGCACCCGCCGACGGGCGTTGACGCCAACCTCACCGGCCTTCCCGTGCTGGCAGCGAAGGCCAACGCGGCCCTGTCGTCGTCGAGCCGACGGCTGCTCACGCTGCTCGCCGGGCTGATTGCCGTCGGACTCGTCCTGCTGGTGCTGTTCCGCCGCCCGGAGCGAGCGCTCGTCCCGCTGGTCCCGATCGCGCTCGCGACCGGCTGGTCCGCGCTGATCCTGTTCGTAATCGGGATCCCGCTGAACCCGATGTCCGCGACGCTCGGCACGTTGGTGATCGCGATCTCGACCGAGTTCAGCGTGCTGCTCTCGGAGCGATTCCGCCAGGAGCGCGCGGCCGGGCGTGAGCAGGGCCAGGCGCTCTCCCGCACCTACCGGAGCACCGGCGCGGCGGTCCTGGCATCCGGGATCACGGCGATCGCCGGCTTCGGCGTGCTCGTGTTCTCCGACATCGCGATGCTGCGCGACTTCGGCTTCGTCACGCTCGCCGACCTGAGCGTGTCGCTGGCGGGCGTGCTGCTCGTGCTTCCGGCTGTGCTCGTTCTCTCAGAGCGCGATGACCTGCTGCAGGGAGCGGTCGGATCGGCGCGGCGCGCGGCCGGCACGCTGCCGCGTCCCCGGCGCCTGCGCAGCCAGCGCGTCGCGTGAGCGAGCGATCCGAGCCGCCGGGACCGGAGAACGCGTGGACCCGGCTCGATCCCGACCGGGCGGCACGGGAAGCCGGCGGACCCCCGGCTTCCCCAACCGGCGGACCCCCGGCGCCGGCGCCACCGGTGATCGACACCCGCCGGTACCGGTGGACGATCGGCATCTTCGGGATCCTGCTGCTGATCGCATTCTCGGTCTACCTGTTCCTGAGCCACGGGATCGAGAGCCCCGGGGTCGCACCCGGCAAGCGGATTCCGCTGTTCGTCGCGCCCTTGGCGAGCAGCGCCCTGGATCGCGATGCGAACACGCGCCCTCGCTGCGACCCCGCCCACCCCAACCCCGACGGGCTCAACGTGTGTGACCGCTCGGCCCTGGCGCTGGGGTTGTTCGTCGCCGGATCAACTCGCTGCGAGCAGGAGGTCGACACGCTGCAAGCTGTCGCCCGCCGGTTCGCGGGACGCGGTGTCCAGTTCGCAGCGGTGGCGGTGAGCTCGGGCCATTCCCGGACGGCGGCGCTCGTCCGCTCGCGCCGGTGGACGATTCCGGTCGCCTATGACCGCGACGGCGCGATCGCCGGCGAATACGACGTCGCGCTCTGCCCGATGGTCGAGCTGGCGTATCGTGGCGGCGTGGTGGCGTACCGGTTGATCGGTGAGCACTGGTTGAGCGAGGCCGCGCTCGCGACGCGGGTGCAGGCGCTGCTGCGGGGCTCGCATGGCTCATGAGCTCGAGCTGGCGGCCGCCCGTGGTTTCATCGCGCCGGCATTGCGCGCCGACTTTCCCACCCTGCGGCTCGATTGGCTGACCGTCGCGGGCGGGCTGCGGGCGAGCTCCCCTGAGCTGCGGCGGCGCCTCGCGCAACTCTCCAACCGCTACCGCGGCGCAAACGTGGTGGCGATGCGCACGCTGCCGATCCCCCATGCCTATCGCGCGTTCTTCCGTCAGATCGGGCTCGATCCCGACGTGACCAGGATCCCGAGCGAGCAGGCGGCCGTCGATCGTCTGCTCCGCGGGGGCTTTCGCTCGCACCACCTCGTCGCCGATGCGCTGCTGGTCGCGCTGCTCGAGACAGGCGTCCCCGTCTGGGCGCTGGACGCCGACCTGGTGGGTCGCGGCGGGCTCGGGATCCGCGCTTCGCTGGCCGGCGATCGGCTGGGCTCGGCGCCGGTGGCGAGCGAGCTCGCACCTGGCCGGCTCGTGATCGCCGATCCGAGCCGCGTGCACGCGCTGTTGTTCGGGGAAGTCGCTCCCGGCCACGAGGTCAGCTCGCGCACCAACCGGCTTGCGCTGTTTTCGGTCGCCGTCGACGGCGTCCCCTCGATCCACGTCGAGGAGGCGCTGTGGGCCTGCCTCGAGGCGCTCGGAGAGACTCAGCACCGGTGGTAATCTGGCCCGCGTGGAGCTCCGCGAGCAGCCAAAGCGCGGTTCGGTGTTCCCGTTCCCGGCGTCGCCGGAGGGTACGGAGGACGGCCTACGCGCGGCTCGGCGGGCGTTGCGAGGCCAGATCGACCGGCTCGAGCGGGAGCTAGCCGACGCATTCGTGACAGCGTATCCGCTAGGCGGGCTGGAGCATCCCGCCGGCTCGCGCCAGGAGCCGCGCCTGCTGGATCTCGGCGAGCTGGAGCGGGTCAGGGACGAGCTCGCCGAGCGGTTGCTGGAGGCGCGGATCTCGATCGCACGGTCGGCCGAGCTCCAAGAAGCCAGTCGGCTCCGCCTCGAGCGGATGCTCCTGGAGCCGGCCAAGCACCGCTTCGCCCGTGTCTCCCGCCAGGAGCTCGGTCAGGGTGGCTGCGGCGTCTGGCAGGTCAGGCCCCGGCTCGGTCTGATCGGCATGCTGATGGGGTGGTGGCAGGTCAAGCTGTCCTCCGGCTGTCCGTTAGCCTTGGGCCGCGGCTCGTGCTCGCGGCCCTGACCACCGACGCGAAAGCTATGCTGGTCGCGGGATGCGCGAGCTGCTGAGGACGGGCGCCGGAGCAGTCCTCGTCGTCCTGATCATGTTCATCGGTAGCCTGGTCCTCTGGATCGGGGCTCCGCTGTTGTGGCTGTGGATCGGATCCCAGATCCAAGGGGCGACGTCCTCGCTGGGAACGGCGCTCGGCGTGACGTTCGTCGGGGTCGTGGCGACGATTGCCCTGCTCGCCGTCGTGCTCTCAAAGCTGAGCGACGTGTATCGCGCGAACCGCCGCGCCCGCGGGCTCGACGATCCCGGGCACTTCGTGCTCGAGGGGGTGCTGGTGGTCAGCGCCGGCTTTACGCTCGCGGCGTTCGTGGTCTGGTTCCTGTTCTTCGCCGGAGCGAGCCCGGTACCGATCGGAATCCAGCTCTAGGGCTCATCAGAGGCGCAGGCGCCGCCCGGACGTTCCTCGCGGAAACCCGCACGGGACATCCGGGTGGCACCCGGCCCAGCCGTCGTCTACGCCCCGGCCAGAGCCAGCTCCCGATCCACGGCCACCGCCCCGAGCTCCGGTGGCAGGAGTTCCAGCTCGTGCGACCCGCGGGCGCCGAGCTGAGCTGCGAGTACGCGCCGTTGGCGCTCAGTGAGCTTGTCCAACGGCTTTGTCTCATTGACCTGGTTTCGCACGAGGAACTTCCGGCACCTCGTGGCGCCCCAGCGCCGCTGACTGAGCAGCAGCTCCCCAACTGCCCAGCTGCGCGCCGCCTCCGGCGGGGCGAGGATGACATCTGCGGCGGAGATCTCACCGTCGGCGATCTTTCGCTTCAGCCCCGCCCGCGCGAGCCGTACCTCATTGGCTCGCTCCAACGCTCGCAGTCGTTGCGGCGCCGGCGTCATCATCGCGCTTTGCGTCATGTTGCTTCGTTTCTCCCTGCTGAGTTGGTCCGCCGTGGCGGATGTCGTTTGGCGATGTACCCACCGGCACGGGTCGCCGAGCCGACCGATGCAGATGGGCCTTCCTATCGTGCTTGAGCCGTGCGAGTCCTGATGTGGTGCCCCTGCTGCGCCGGTCACAGTTCCCCCTAAGTGATCCTGCGCCGCCAGCTGACCACCGTACGACGATCACGGCAAACCTACGGCAAGCGCCCGGTCACAGCAACGTCACAACTGAACAGCATGCGCTTAGAGCGCACTTTTTGTCGCGTTAAGGACTTGTGCGCGAGTGGACAAGCGGGCAGGCCCGAGCGGGCCGCCGCGTGCATGTCTGAACGCGTGCTAGGCTGGCCCCGGCAGCGGACCGTGCTCGGCCTCGAACGAGCGCTTTGCCTGTCCGAAGGCCTCCAGCGCGCGGTCGAGCGTCTCGTGGTCGTGGGTGGCCATCACGCTCGTGCGCAGCAAGGCGCCCGCGGGCGGCACCGCCGGGATGGATCGCGACGTTGACGTAGACGCCGGCATCGTAAAGCGCCTTCCAGAGGAAGACCGCCTTCCAGTCGTCGCCGACGAGGACCGGCACGATCGGGGTGGCGATCTCGCTGCCGTCGGGGGCATGCGAACGCTCGAGCACATGGAAGCCGAGCGCGGCCAGGCCGTCGCGCAGGTAGCGGCCGTTATCGAGCACCGTCGCGAACAGGTCGCGGCCCTCCTCCGAGCGGCAGATTCGCACCGCGGCGAGCGTCGCGCCGACCGCCGCCGGCACTGCCGAGGCGGTGAAGATGAACGGGCGCGAGGAGATTCGCAGGAATTCGATCACGTCGGCCGACCCGGCGATCACCCCACCACACGAGGCAAGCGACTTCGAGAAGGTGGCCATCCGCAGGTCGACCCGATCCTCGACCCCTAGCAACTCGCACGTCCCGGCTCCGCGCGAGCCGAGCACCCCCAGCGCATGCGCCTCATCGACCATCAGGCGCGCGCCGTAGCGATCACAGCGTTCGATGATCTCGGGTAGCGGCGCGACGTCGCCCTCCATCGAGAACACTCCGTCGACGACGACCAGGATCCCGCCCCCGTCGGCGCTCGCTTTATCGAGCGTCCGCTCCAAGCGGTCGAGCCGGTTGTGCGGGAAGATCCGAAGCTTCGCGCGGGAGAGGATGCAGCCGTCGAGTATCGAGGCGTGATCGCCTTTGTCGGCGATCACGGTGTCACCTGGAGCGAGGATCGTCCCGAGAGCACCGAGGTTGGCCTGGTGCCCGGTCGTGAACACGAGCGCCGCCTCCGTCTGCAGCCACTCGGCGAGCTCGTGCTCGAGCTCCACGTGCAGGTCGATCGTTCCGTTCAGGAACCGCGAGCCGGTGAGTCCGGTTCCGTAGCGGTACAGCGCATCGATCGCGCCCTGCCTGACCCGCTCGTCGCCGGTCAGGCCGAGGTAGTTGTTGGACCCGAGCATGATCCTGCGCTTGCCCTCCATCTCGACGACGGGCAGCGTTGGGCCCTCGAGCACGCGGAAGTACGGGAGCGCGTCGAGCTCCCTGGCGACCTTCAGCTGCTCGAGCCGCTCGTGCTCGCGAGCCTTGGCGAAGACGTCGACTGAAGTTGACATGCCTTGGCGGTTGTATCGTAACCAGCCCCCTGCTGCGTCTCGACACCCAGTGCCGCAGGGTCGGCCGCGGGAAGCGTTAGGATCAGCTGGCAATGGCCGACGAGGTGATCGAAGGCACGGTGCTCCCGGACGCCGAGGAGGAGCTGGTCGAAGGTGTGCCCGTCCTAGCGGAGGTGCGACCGATCGAGCGCGCCTCCCCCGCCGCGCTCCCCGTCGTGCGGGCCACGGCCGCTGCAGCGACCGGGTTCGTTGCCGGCGCGGCGACGTTGGCGCTCGTCAAGCGCCACAGGATGCGGAAGCTGGCCGTGGCCCAGCGAAGCGTCCCGCGCCGTCCGGTCGACATGCTCCCAGTCGTCGGCAGCAGGACTTTCTTGGTCGACATCCACCTGATCGGCAAACCCGGCGAGTGAACCCCCGGCTGGAGGTCCGCCCGAGGTGGCCTTTTCAGCTAGCGCGCCGAGCAGGGCTCGGCGGAGCGGAGAGTCGAGCGGGCGGGACTCGCCGGCTTACGGGACTCGCCGGCTTATACGTCCTGCGCTCGCGGGGCAGCGCCGCGGCGCTCCGGCTCGCGAGCTGAGAGCTCAAACTCGAGCGACTCCGATCGCGCGCTCGCGAGCGCCTCCCGCATCGCCTCGTCGGTGTCCGAGCGACCGCTCAGCCGTCGCCCATCGCAGCGC
Organism: uncultured Solirubrobacterales bacterium; assembly: GCA_963837385.1. Classification (GTDB taxonomy): domain Bacteria; phylum Actinomycetota; class Thermoleophilia; order Solirubrobacterales; family Solirubrobacteraceae; genus Palsa-465. The sequence goes on along the minus strand of CAWIMZ010000017.1, from coordinate 63,474 downwards.
ACCGCGAACCTGGCCACGCGCAGCGGCCACGGCTCGAGTGTCAACGCGCGCGTGCGCGCGTCCCGGCTGAGCGTGAGGTCAACCGGCGCCGCGGCAGTCGGAACCGATCGCGCCGTGCAAGGGGCCCAGTCGAGGCAGATCGCCAGCGAGAGGAAGTCCCAGGTCCAGATCAGCTGGCTGTTGCGAGCGACCAGCTCCGGGGTCGCGGAGCCGGACATCGTGCGGTCGCCGCGAAGCGACGCGAGCACCCCCCGCTGGAAGGCTCGTTGCTCTTCCAAGTATTCGCGGATCGCCGCCGCGTCGGCTGGTGAGAGTTTGTCGAGGTCGCGCATCTCGTACAGCCGGCAACCGTGCATCGACACGAGCAGAGCCGCGTAGCGGGATTGCGCGAGCAGCCGCCGCGGGGCCGAGCTCCAGAGCCGCAGATGCGTCTCGAGCGCCATCTCCATGAACGACTGGGGCAGGCCCGTGCGCGGGTTGCGAGCGGGGCACAGGTCCCAGGAGGCCATCCCGATGTCGTGCTGCTCGGCCGCGAGGCAGACCTCCTCGTAGGGGTCGGGGCCGCGGAAGCGAACATTGCCCCAAGCGCGTGCGAGCTGGCCGGAGATCCACGAATGCGAGGTCTGCCCGATCGCGATCACCTCATCGCCTTGTTCGCGCAGCAACAAGTCTCGCCGACTAGATGCCCTGGCCCGCGAGAACCTCGTTCGTCGAGGCGTCCACGGGCGCATTCGGATTCGAGAGCAGGCGATGGTTCAGCATCCACTGACCGTAGAGGTTCCATTGCAGGGGATCCTGATAGCCCCACGGCTGCGCGGGGTTGGAGGGGAAGAATGACGGCAGCGTCGCCCGTACGCTCGCGAGAGCGAGCTTTGGATCGAGCCCCGGATTGAGGCGTACCAGGTTGTCGACCGCGGAGGCAGGATCGCGGCGCGCAGCTTCGTAGCCCCGCCCGAGCGCCTGGACGAAGCGGCGGACCACGTCGGGGTGCGCCATCAGCATCCCGACTCGGACGGCGACGACGAGCTCGTCATATGTGGGGATGCCAACCTGCTCCATGCTGATCACGTTCGGGCGCTTTCTCATCTGCGCCAGCGCGATCGCCTCGACGTTCCAGTAGGCGCCGAGCGTCGCGTCGACGCGTCCAGAGAGCATCGCCGGCAGCAGGTCCTCACCGACGTTGATCTCCTTGACCGCGCTCGACGGGATCCCGGCGTGATCGAGGATCGTCGCCAGGTAAGCATCCTGATAGGCAAGGCCGGCGTCCCCGATCCGCTTGCCGCGCAGCTGCGACACACGCGTGATGTGCTTGGAGCCGAGCGAGACGATCGAGGTCAGCGGCCGTTGTACGATCGCGGCGACGGATACGAGTGGCTCGTTCTGATTGCGCGCGAGCAGCAGCTCGGGCTCGTAGGAGATCGCGAAGTCGACTTTGCCCGCGTCGAGCAGCTGCAACGGCGTCGCCGGGTTGGAGGGCACCTCGACATGGACGTTCAGCCCCGTCTGCGCGAAGCTACCGTCGGCGATCGCCTGATAGAGCCCCACATGGTCGGGGTTCGGCAACCAGTCGAGCATCAGGGTGACGTTCTGCGCGCTTCCCGGCGAGACGGTCAGCGTGTCGCGCTTCTCGCCGCAGGCCGCGAGCCCGAAGCAGGCGAGCACCGCGCCGACGACGAACAGGCGTTTCTTCACAAACGTTCCCATCCCACAGGTTTGAAGGGTCAGCGCCGGGGGCTCAGGGCGCTGAATCAGCCGCCGTTGGCGGCTCCCCTGGGCGTCTACTAACCCGGAGGATGCTATCGCGTGCGGTAAGGTCGGCGTCCTGAATGGCCCGCGAGCGCGACCAGATTCCGACAGGCAAGGTCGGCCGGGCGACGAGCACGGGGGCCGCGCTCGGCCCGAGCAGCGCGAAGCTTGCCGGCAGCCTGATTGCCAACCTCGCGCGCTCGCCCGAGCGGGCGCGCGAGATCCTCGAGGAGCGTCATGTCGATCTCGCCGATCAGGCGGTGGCGGTGCTCGGCAGCCTGCGCGGCGGAGCGATGAAGATCGGGCAGCTTGCATCGTTCGTCGACGTCGAGTTTCTCCCGCCCGAGTTCCGGGAGATCTACCAGGAGCGGCTCGGTCAGTTGCGCGACGCGGCGCCGGCGATGAGCTGGGAGAAGGTTCGCGATGTCCTGGAGCGAGAATGGGAAGCGCCGATTGAGTCGCTGGCGGAGATCGAGCCTTACGCGGTCGCGGCTGCCTCGATCGGTCAGGTGCACCGCGGGGTGCTTGCCGACGGCCGCCGGGTGGCGATCAAGGTTCAGTATCCGGAGATCGCCGATGCGCTCGTCGCCGATCTCGATCTCGCCTCCGTGGCGATCCGGCTAGGAAAGGCGCTAGCGCCTGGGCTCGATCCGGAGCTCGTCGCCGCCGAGCTGCGCGAGCGAGTGCTCGAGGAGCTCGACTTCGAGCTCGAGGCGCAGCAGCAGCGGACCTTCGCGCGCGCGTACCGCGGGCATCCGTTCATCTACGTACCCCAGGTGGTGAGCGCCCTCTCGCGGCGCCGGGTGCTCGTCTCCGAATGGGCGGAGGGACGGCGATTCGAAGACATCTTGCGGCTCGATCAGGAGCAGCGCGACCGTGTCGGCGAGATCCTGGTGCGGTTCTTTCTCGGCTCGGGCGCCCGCGTCGGACGGTTCAACACCGATCCTCATCCTGGCAACTACCTGCTGCTCGAGGACGGGCGGATGGCGTTCCTGGACTTCGGCAATACCGCCGAGGTCACCGAGGAGGGGCTCGAGTTGTTTCGCCGCGCGCTGCTGGCGGCGATCGAAGGCGACCCCGAGCGCTTCACGAGCACGGCAGCGGAGCTCGGGTACGTGCGCGACGGAGGGCAGATCAATCGCCGGGCGCTGCTGGCGCAGGCGCTCGTCGTGGGCGACTGGTACCTGCGGGATCGAGAGCTGCGGATCGACCCCGAGTACGTCGGTGCAATCGTCGAGAAGCTGATCGATCCGCGCGCGATGGAGGGGGCGCTTCGGCTGATGCGCCAGTTGAAGCTTCCGCCCGAGGAGATCTGGTTGCGCCGCGTCGAGACGAGTGTCCTCGCCGTCCTCGGCCGGCTGCACGCTAAGCGCAACTGGCACCGGATCATGCGCGAGCTTCAGCTGGGAGGGGAGCCGGCGACCGAGCTGGGGGAGCGAGAGGCCGATTTCTGGCGGGCGCGCTCCCGGGTCAGGCGACGATCGGGCGCGTGAGCGCCTTCGGTCCTAAACCGCCCCGGTCGTACGTCGATCCCGCGACAGAACCTTCACAAACTCCTCGAGCTGGTCGGTGCGCCAGCATTCGAACGCGGTGCAGTGCCGCTCGTACGCCCCGATCACGCTGTCGCCGTAATTCCAGTACAGCCGCGGCTCGGGGTTCAGCCAGAACGTGCGCCCCGCCTTGGCGGTGATCGCTGCGAACACGTCGTCGCGGGGCGGACGGCCGTTGGTGCGGGCGTCGCCGAGCACGATCACGGTCGCGCGGGGATGCAGCTCGTCGACGATCAGCGCCAGGAACTCGGTCCACACCCGGCCGTAGTCGGTGTAGCCGGACACGTCGGCGACGCCGGCGTCTCGCGAGACCGCTTCGCTGGCGACGCGAAAGTCGCGCTCGCGCTCGAACACCTCGGTCACCTCGGAGATCCGCTCGATGAACACGAACGACCGCAGCTTCCGAAAGGCGTCGTGGAGGGCATGCAGGACGCTGAGGAAGAAGGTGCTGGCGCTGGTCACGGAGGTCGAGACGTCGCACAGCACGAAGATCTCGGGCCTCCTCGGGCGCCGCGGGCGGTACTTCAGGGTGATCGGAACGCCGCCGGTCTCGAGCGAGGCGCGCATCGTGCGCCTCACGTCAACGTGGGCGTGGCGGTTGGCGCCCCGCTGCTCGTGACCCTGCGTCGCTAGGCGGCGCTTGAGCTGCGCGACGACCTTGTGGACCTGGGCCAGGTCCTGGGTCGGGCCGGTCGGAAGCGCCCGATCGAGGTCCGTCAGCGGGCGCTTGGGGGGGAGGCTCGCCGTACGCTCGATCAGGTCGCGCTCGAGCTCGCGGCGGAGGTGCTGCTCGAACCGGCGCAGCTGCTCGCGGGGGAGGCCCTGCTGCCTCGGGTCGTCGTCGGGAAGCTCGGCCTGGGGCTCGGCACGCAAGCCGAGCGCGCGGCGGATCCGCTGGACGTCCACGCCGAGCACGCCGGAGCCCTCGCCACGCCCGAATGCTGCGATCGCGAGCCGCGCGAGGTCGCGCAGCGTCGCCTCCGAGCCATCCCTGAGCGCCGCGGCGATCTGCGCTCGCAGCGTTTCGAGATCGATCTCGTCTTCGGCAGCGCCGACACCCTGCCCCTCGGTTACCTGCCGCCGTGCCGCCTCGGCCTCAACGGCGCGGAAGAAGAACCGCTCGAACACGAGCTCGAACACGCGCCGGTCCTCGGGGGACTTGGCCAGCGTCGCCGCGAGCGCCTCCTTGAAAGCGGTCTGCTCGGTCCACGTGACGTGACCGAGGGCCTGGAACGCGTCGAGGATCTCGGAAGTCCCGATCGGGACTCCCTCGTTCCTCAGGTCCTCGCCGAACGCCAGCAGCTGTCCGTCGAACCGGCCAGGCCCGCTGACTTGCACCGGGGCGTACCGCGGGCCGCCGGGGGGCGGGTTAGGCGGCGGGGCGGGCATCAGCCGCGGGCTCGAGCTTGACGCCGACGCGAGCGGCCACCGTGTCGAGGTCGGTGCGGTGCTTGACGATCACGCTCATCGTCTGCCTGAAGGTGTCGGCGTCGATGTCGTCCGCGCCGAGCAACAGGAGCGCCCGTGCCCAGTCGATCGACTCGGCGATGCTCGGTGGTTTCTTCAGGTCCAGCTCGCGGACTTGGTGGACGATCTCGACGAGCTTCCGCGCGACCTGTTCGTCGAGCTCGGGAGAATGCAGCCGAACGATCTCGAGCTCGTGCTCGAGCTCCGGGTAGTCGAGCCAGAGGTACAGGCACCGGCGCTTGAGCGCCTCGGTCAGCTCACGAGTGTTGTTCGAGGTCAGCAGCACCACCGGCTGGGACCTGGCCTGCACTCGTCCCAACTCCGGGATCGAGATCTGGAAGTCACTCAGCAGCTCGAGCAGCATCGCCTCGAACTCCTGGTCGGTCTTGTCGATCTCGTCGATCAGCAGCACGACCGGCAGCTCTGAGGCAATCGCGGTCATCAACGGACGCTGCAGGAGGAACTCCTCGCCGAAGATGTCGTCCTGAACGTTGTCCCAGCCGGTGCCGTCGGCCTCGGCCTGGATTCGCAGCAGCTGCTTGCGATAGTTCCACTCGTACAGCGCCTTGGCCTCGTCGAGGCCCTCGTAGCACTGGAGTCGCACCAGGGTCCGGTCGAGGTATCTCGACAGCGCCTTGGCCAGCTCGGTCTTTCCCACGCCCGCCGGACCCTCGACCAGCACGGGCTTGCCGAGCTTGGTCGCGAGGAACGCGACCAGCGCCGTCGATTCTCCGGGAAGGTACCCGACCTGCGTGAGCCCGCTCGCGATCTCGTCGACTGAAGTGGGGTTTCGCGCCATCCTCCAAATATAGGGTTCGTCGATGGCGGTCCTCGTTCCAGCTGCGGCGCAGGCTCATCTGGGACTGCTGATCGCGCTCCTGGCGGCGGGGCTGGCGATCGGCGTGTTCGGTCACATCATCAAGTCGCGGACCCTGATCATCCTCGGCATCCTGATCATCGGGCTCGTCAGCGCGTACTTCTCGTTCGTGCTGCAGCCCGGATCGCAGTGAGGAGCCGCGCGCTGCGTGAATCAGTCCTCGTTCGCCCGCTCCTCGAGCGGGATCGTGAGCTGCTCATCGGCGCGGACGGGGCGCCGCTCGGGGGTGCTCGCCCGTCGCGAGGCGGGCGGGAGCTCAAGCGTCGGCGGGTCATCTGGCTCCGGGACCGGCAGCTCCGCGGCACGCACCGGCCGGGGAGGACGGACCGGGCGTACCTCGGCCGGTCGCCGGCGGACCGGTCGTTCCCCGGAGGCTCCTGGGGGGGAGGGATCCGCCGCCGGTGGCTCCTCGCCCGGCAGCGGCGGTTCGGGCTGGTGCGCCGCCCGGATCCGAGAGCCGCAGTAGGCGAGGAAAGCGGCGACCGCGAGGGCGACGAAGATGCCCCACTCGATGCCCGAGGTGGTGGCGAATCGGCCCTGGCTGTTGGTGCCCTGCTTGTCGAAGATCCTCCACACGACCAGCACACACGTCCACAGTCCCGCTGCCGTGATCACCCAGCCGTCGCCACCGGGAAGGTGGAAGGCGCGGCCCTCGGCGCGCTGGAACAGCAGCGTGAGCACGCCGGCCGCGACGAGCAGCACGGCGGCCTCCACGAACGAGAACGCCCCCCAGCCGGTAAGCGTCGCGCTCGCCGAGCTGCAGGTTCGTCGCCTTCCCAGGAGCGATCACGGTTTCCTGATACCAGGGCAGGAACAGCGTCAGAAACAGCCCGATGGCGGCGAACGCCGCGAGCCGGCGCTCGTGGGGCATCGCTCGCCAGGCGCGAACGATCCGCCCGGCGCCGGCTCCGACACGCTGGGCGGCGCCGGCGGCGGTCGGGCTCTGATTCATGCCTGGGCGGTCCAGAGGCGGGCCACCTCTCCAGTGTAGGCACCCGCGCGGGCGCCTAGAGGATCGGTATGTCCTGGACCTGCGCGGGCTCGGCCGGCGGTCGCTCGAGGCGGTCGATGTACCAGTCGATCAGCGCCCGCACGGCGACCAGGAGCTCGCGGAGCGCCTCGGCGAAACGCCGTTGCAGCTCGGGGGGAATCAACTCTCGCAGCGAGTGGAACAGCTCCGCCAGCAACTCGAACTCGCCGTCAGTCCGCTGATCGCCTTCCTCGGGCACCTGCCAGCCGGCGGGTGGCGGCTTCGGCCTCTCGGTGGCCCCGGCGGCAGCGCGCGCCGCGGACTGGGCAGCCTCGTCGATCAGGCGCTCGGCGGCGTCGGACGCGCGCTCGAGGCGCTCCTCGAGTCGCCGGAGCGCCTCGCGGGCGTCAGGATCGCTTGCTTCCATTGAAGGTCACCTCGAGCGAGCCGTTCTCGAACGTTGCGCCGGACGGCTCAAAGCCGGCGAGGGCGGACGGCAGGATCATGTTTCGCTTCTGGCCATCGACACCGACGATCAGCTCGAGCCCGATCTTCTTGAGCGAGATCTCGCCCTTGTGCGCGAACGGGAGCGCCAGGCGCAAGCGCGCCCCGTGCTCGGTGAGCTGCAGCTCCTGCGTCAGTCCTTCGTGCAGGACGGCGGCGGGGTCGAGCTCCGGCGAAGCGAACAGCGCCGTCGCCAGGCGGTCGAGCATCTCCGCTCCGAGCACCTCCTGGTCGAAGTAGGGGGCCGAGAGCACCGGGACGGGCGCGAACGCAGACCGAACGAGGGCGAGGTGGTCCTCCTGGAGCCGCCTCCACTGCGAGAAGTAGTCGCCGACGTCAGACGGGAAGATCCGGTTGACGACGACCGCGTCGGTCAGATAGCCGTATAGGTTGAGGTAGGTGAAGGTCCGCATCGCCTCGCCGATCACCATCTTGTCCGGACTCATCACCAGGCGGATCGTCGAGCGCTCCCGATCCCGAAGGATCTCATTCATCGCGATCAGGTTCTCCGACAACCGCTGGATATCGGCGAACACGGCCTGAGTCGGCAGCGGGATATCGAGCAGCGAGCGCGCGAGCGGCCGTGCGGCTGCGAGGATCTGGGGCTGGAATGGAAAGACCTTGTCGATCCACCAACGGGCGACGTCGGGGAACGACAGCAGCCGGAGGGTCTCACCGGTCGGCGCACAGTCGACGATGATCGCGTCCCACTCGCCAGTCTGCTCCTGTGTCCGGAGCGCGAGCAGTGAGAACAGCTCATCCATCCCCGGAGGCACCGTCAGCTCCTCGGCCGAGATCCGGTCGAGTCCTCGCTCGATGAACAGCTCGCCGAGCCAATCCTGCACGCCCGACCAGTGGCGCTCCATCTCCGTCTGTGCTTGGACTTCCTGGCCCCACAATCGATCTCCGGCGCCCTGCGGCTCCGCCGCGAGCTCGACGCCGAGCGAGTCGGCCAAGCTGTGCGCCGGGTCGGTCGAGATCACCAGCGTTCTCATGCCTGCAGCCGCGCAGCTGCGAGCGGTGCACGCCGCAACCGAAGTCTTCCCGACCCCGCCCTTGCCGGTGTAGAGGATCGTGCGCGGCCTCATTGACCGGCCGAGTCTAGGCGTTGCTACATTCGGCCGGGTGATCGCCCTGCACCGGCTGGCTGTCATCGCTGTGACATGCCTGGCCGTGGCCGCGTGCGGGAGCAGCTCTCCTGGCGCGAGCAAGCTGTTGCAGCAGACCTTCAGCGGTGATCACGTCGTCAACAGCGGCAATCTCCGCTTCAGCGTGACCGTGACGCCCTCCGGATCGCGCACGTTGACCCAGCCGATCACCTTCAGCTTCGGTGGCCCGTTCCAGGGCCGCGGCAAGGGCAACCTTCCGGCCTCGGACTTCGACGTCTCGGCGAGCGCCCAGGGCAAGACCGGCTCGCTGGGGGTCCTCTCGACGGGAACCACGGGATACGTGACGCTAGACGGCACGAGCTACCAGCTTCCGGCGAGGACCTTCACGCGGCTCGAGTCGAGCTTCGCGCAGCTCGCGTCCTCCTCGAGCGGCGGGTCGCGCGGGAGCGCGCTTTCGAAGTTGGGGATCGATCCGCTGCGCTGGCTCGTGCGTCCGTCGGTCGCCGGGACCGAGCATGTGGGAGGCGCCGCCACGACGCACATCCGCGCCGGCGTCAACGTTCAAGCTCTGCTGCAGGACCTGAATACGTTCCTTCAGAAGGCGTCCTCCCTGGGGGTCTCGGGCGCGGGCCAGATCCCGAGCGGGATCTCCCCGAACACCCGTAGTCAGATCGCCGGAAAGGTCGAGAATCCCAGCTTCGACGTCTGGACCGGAAGTCAGGACAAGACTGTTCGCAAGCTCGCGGTCAACATGACCCTGCCCGTATCGGGGCGGGACGCGAGCTTGCTCGGCGGCCTGAGCTCGGCCGGAGTCAGCCTCGTGATGGAGTACGCGAACCTCAACGAGCCGCGGACGATCACCGCGCCGGTCGCCGTACGGCCGTTCAGCGAGTTCACCGCCCGGGTCAGACCGGTCCTGCAGGAGGTCGAGAGTGCCCTCGCCCTAGGCGTATCCGGCGCCAGCTCGTCGAGCGGGACCGGCTCCGCCTCGAGCGTGCAGAGCTACAGCCAGTGCATCAGCGCCGCAGGAAACGACGTCGCGAAGATGCAGCGCTGCGCGCCGCTGTTGAACGGCAAGTAGCCCCGCTACTCGCGCCCGACGTCCTCTTCGTCTTCCTCGTACTCCTCGGAGTACTCGTCCTCGTCCTCCGCGACAGCGGGCGTCGCATGGACTTGGAAGCGCTCGAGCAGCTCGTCGCGCCGGTTCTCGTCGAGCGGCGTCTCGTCGGAGACGAGCACCCAGTCCGCGCCCTCGTACTCCTCCATATTGAAGATCTCGGAGTCGAGCTCGGGCGAGTCGTCGACGACCACCAGGACTTCGGTCTGGGGGTTGAAGTAGGTGCCCGGACGGTTGACCAGCTCGTCGAGCTCAAATTTGCGTGGATCGGCCATCTGGGCCGCAGCGTAGCGCGTGCCACTCGCCGGCGACAGGGTTCTCGCATCAAGGCTTGCGCTCGCGAGGAGATCCGGTACCCTGTTGGGACACCATTGACTGACTAGTCAATCTACCCGGCTCGGGAGCGATCGACCTGGACTTGGCCGCGACGCCCGGAGCTCCACTTGCAAGGAGAAATCCACCGTGGTTGATTTCACGCTCAGCGACGAGCAGAAGAGCATGCAGGAGATGGCGCACGAGTTCGCCGAGAAGGAGATCCGCCCGGTCGCCTGGGAATACGACCGGGACGGAACCTGGCCGCAGGAGATCATCGAGAAGGCATGGGAGCTGGGGCTGATGAATGCCCATCTGCCGTCCGAGTACGGCGGTCCGGGCCTCGGGTTCCTGGATGGCGCGATTATCGAGGAGGAGATCGCCTGGGGGTGCTCGGGAATCGGCACCTCAGTGACTTGTAACGGTCTGGCCACCACGCCGATCTTTCTCGCCGCGTCCGAGGAGCTCAAGAAGGAGTACCTCGGCCGCCTCAGCGAAGCGCCTTTGCTCGCGTCGTTCTGCCTGACCGAGCCCGACGCCGGCTCGGATGTTTCGGGGATGAAGACCAATGCCGTCCGCAAGGGCGACAAGTGGGTCATCAACGGCTCCAAGTGCTTCATCACCAACGGCGAGTACGCCAACTATTACACCGTCTACGCGAAGACCGACAAGGACGCCGGCCATCGCGGGATCTCCTGCTTTGTCGTCCCGCGCGACGCGGGCGTGGTGGTGGACAAGCACGAGGACAAGATGGGCCAGCGCGCCTCGAACACCGCGACGATCTCGTTCGACGACGTCGAGATTCCCCTCAACCACCTGATCGGTGAGGAGAACAAGGGCTTCAAGATCGCGATGATGACGCTCGACCGGACGCGCCCCGCCGTGGCCTCGATGGCAACCGGTGTCGCCCGCGCGGCGATGGAGTTTGCGATCGACTACTCCAAGGAGCGGGTCCAGTTCGGCGTCCCGATCGCGATGCACCAGGCGATCCAGTTCATCATCGCCGACATGGCGACCAAGGTGCACCTGGCACGACTGGCGACCTGGCAGTCGGCCGTCCTGCTCGATCAGGGCAAGCGCAACACGCTCGAGTCCTCGCACGCCAAGCGGTTCGCCGCCGACACCGCGATGGAAGTCACGACCGACGCCGTCCAGGTATACGGCGGTTACGGGTTCATCAAGGAGTACAAGGTCGAGAAGCTGATGCGCGACGCCAAGATCCTGCAGCTCTACGAAGGCACCGCCCAGATCCAGCGGCTTGTGATCGCCCGCGAGACACTGCTGCCGCGGCAGGTCGAGCAGCCGGCGCCGACGCACGCCTAGATCGGAGGGAGCCGCCGGGCCGCCGGGGCCCCGGGTCCACGGAAGCGAGGCGGTCAGCTCCGGGCCGGATTCGGCCGGAGCGTCGACCGCGCGATCCGCTATTCGGTCGCGCTGAACTCCCAGATCGCGATCGCCAGCATCACCAGCCCGAGGATTGCGATCACGCCGGCCTCGAGCAGCCCCGGCACGCGCCATCCCCACCACGTCACGCCCGAGTCGAGCGCCTGGCGGGCCTGCGGCGAGATCGTCAGGCTGGCGAAGACCAACCGTCGCATCGGGTCGACCGCGTAGGTCAGCGGGTCCAGCCGGTTGAGCACCGTCAGCCAGCGTGGAAGGCCCGCGACCGGGAACAGCGCTCCGGAGATGAAGAACATCGGCATCACGATCATCTGCATGACGCCCATGAACGACTGCATCTGCTTGATCCGGACCGCGATCATCACCCCGAACGCGGTGATCGCGAACGCGAGCAGCAGCTGCAGGGCGAAGATCCCGAGGATCAGCAGCGGGTCATAGGGAACGTGCACCAAGCCCGCGAGGCAGATGATGATCACGCCCTGAAAGCTCGCGACGGTGGCGCCGCCGAGGCACTTGCCGATCACGATCGAGCTGCGCCTGACCGGCGCGACCATCATCTCGCGCAGGAACCCGAATTCCCTGTCCCAGACGATCGAGGCGGCCGAGAACATCGCCGTGAACATGACCGAGATGCAGAGGATCCCGGGGTAGATGAACGTCTTCAGGGCGACGCCGTGGGTACCGGCTCTCGCCAGGCTCTGAAGTCCCGCACCCAGCACGAACAGAAACAGCAGCGGCTGGACGAGCGCGGTGAGCATCCGCAGCTTGTCGCTGCGGAAGCGGATCAGCTCGCGCCGCCAGACGATCTTGATCGCGCGCAGCTCCGAGGCGAAGCTGCGCTTGGGAACGCTGACCCTGACTACGTCGGGCGGAGCTGCGCTCGGCGCGGTGACCGTTGCCGGGCGATCACTTGTGGTGCTCAACGTCTACCTCCCGTCATCATCTGCATCATCACCCGGTTGCGGTGCTTGGACTGGTCCTCCTCGGCGTCCCGGATCGTCGTACCGGTGTAGGACATGAAGACGTCGTCGAGCGTCGGTCGCGACACGTTCACCGCCTTGATCGGCAGCCCGAGCTCGGCGAACAGACGCGGTACGAACTGCTCGCCGGCGGGAACGCCGAACGTGACCGCACCCTCGGCGATCCGTGCCTGCAGCCCGAACCGCTCCGCGAGCGCGGCAATTGCCGCCTGATCGTCGTCGGTGTGGATCGTGACGCGATCGGTGCCGATCCGGGCTTTGAGCGCCTCTGGAGAATCGAGCGCGACGATCTCACCGTGATCCATGATCGCGATCCGGTCACACCACTCGGCCTCGTCCATGTAGTGAGTCGTCATGAAGATCGTTATCTCCTCGCGCGCCTTGAGCTCGCGGATATACGTCCAGATCGACCGGCGTGTCTGCGGATCGAGCCCGATCGTCGGCTCGTCGAGGAACAACACTCGCGGGGAGTGCATCAGCCCGCGGGCGATCTCGAGCCGGCGGCGCATCCCGCCGGAGAACGTGCCCACCGGATTGTCCCGGCGCTCCCACAGACCGACCATCTCGAGCACCTGGCGCATCCTGGGCACGACCAGGTTCGACTGCACGCCGTAGAGCTCGGCGTGCAGTCGTAGGTTCTGGGCCGCCGTGAGATAGCCGTCGAGCGTCGGGTCCTGGAAGACGAGGCCGATGCTTCGCCGCACGTCGTCGCGCTCGCGGACGACGTCGTGGCCGGCCACCGTCGCCGAACCGGAGGTCGGCTTCGCGAGCGTGCAGAGCATGTTGATCGTGGTCGTCTTGCCGGCGCCGTTGGGGCCGAGGAACCCGAACACCTCGCCGAGCTCGACCTCGAAGTCGACGCCCCGGACCGCCTGAATCTCTTTAAAGCTCTTCGTGAGGCCGCGCACGACGACGGCCGGGGCCGGGGGTGGGCCAGTGCCGTTGGTGGGCGCTTCCATCGGTCCAGTAAACGTTACGTGGTCAGGCATCTCCGTCCTCGGCGAGGACCCTGTACAGCGCCCGACGGGCATCGCCGAGGATCTCGGCGGCGCGCGCGAGCTGCTGCTCGTCGCCGACCTGGGACACCTGCGCCATCGCCTTCGCCAGCTGCATGAACTCTGAGCGCAAGGCCGATCCAGGATGCGATTGCAGGTCGTCCTGGTTCTCCCACGGCGGTGCCGCGTCGGGGCGCCCGGCGATCTGTTCACGGCCGGGGTCGGTGATCTCGAATACCCGAACGCCGTCGCGCTCGCCCGCACGAATGAGCCCCTCGTCCTCGAGCTGAGAGAGCGTCGGATACACCGACCCTGGACTCGGACGCCACGAACCGCCGCTGCGCTCCTCGATCTCCTGCATCAGCTGATAGCCGTTGCGCGGCTCTTCGGCGAGCAGCAGCAGCAGCGCAATCCGGACATCCCCTCGGCGAGCGCGGCCACGGCCACCGCCGAACGGGAAGCCGAACCCCGGGCCGTGACCGAACGGCGGGCCTCCGGCTCGCACGTGCCTGGTCGCGGCGAGCCGCTCCAGATCATCGAAGCGGCGATGAGGGCCACCGCGCCCCTTGCCCCTGGCGAACACCCAGGCCCAGCGCAGGTCGGGCATGGCTAATTCAGTCATTTGGATACCTCCATTGTGCGATACGTCGACGATATATCGCGAGCCATCGGTTGTCAACCGTTTCCAAGAGGTCGGGAAGGACATCAGCGGCGCCGGTGACACGGCGCCCGGCCAGACCAATCGTCAGGGCATCGAAGGTCTCGGAGCGCAGTGGAATGCGCTCTCGGCAGCCGGCAACAAGATCTGAACGGGCGCCGGATCAGCCGTCATCGCGGCCGGGCCCGCCGCCGCGCCGCCGGATCCAGTCGCTGAGCTGCTCGGCCATCCCGCCCATCTGTGAGCCGAGGCCGGCGATGTTCTCGCCGGCCTCGGCGAAGATCGTGCGAAAGCGCTCGGCGTAGAACTCCATCGCGTCGCCGGCCTCCTCGCGCACATCGGCCTCCTGATCGCGCGTGCGGTACTCGCCGCGTACGATCCGGTCGTACTCGCCGAGCTGGACCCACTTCAGCACCTCTGAGACGCGCCGGACGGCGTGTGTGTGGGTCTGGCCGATCTCGTTGAAGAAGCGCCTGACGCGATCGCTGGGGTCATCCCAGCTCTGGTACTCCATCGCCTGCGCCATGAAGGCGTCGAGGTTGAGCTCGTCGGCGGGCATCCCGCCGGCGGTCACCATCAGCGTGCGACAGACGATCTGCGGGTCGCGGACCGCGAGCGTCGCGGCTCGGTCGCAGCTCAGCTCGGTGGCCCGATACCACTCCAGCAGCACTGCCTTGACTGCGCGGAACGGCACCCCGAGGAAGAACGGAAGTCCGTTGCCGATGCTGAGCAGGATGTTCAGCGCGGTGACGTAGAGAATATGGTCGGAGAGGATGTGTCCGAGCTCGTGGGCCAGAATCACGCGATGCTCGCCCGCGCCAAGCTGCTGCACCAGCGTCGAGTCGAACACGATCATCGGCTTTACCGAGCCGATCGCCTGAGCGCCGCCCGGGACGGGAGAGCTCACGTAGAGGTCGTAGACGTCGGGCATGTCGAGGATCGAACACACCCCACGGTGCGCCGCCCACAGCTCCGGCAGTTGCTGCTCGCCCACCTTGACCGAGTTACCGAGGTAGAACTGTCGAAGCGCGCGCTCGTAGCGCCACTCGACCAGCTTGCGCACGACCGTGTCCAGCATCGGCACCGCCTTGAGCGCCGCCGTGGCAGCCCGATCGGCCGGATGCTCGTACGCCTTTGGCGAGATGTTCGTGTATGGCTCGATGTGGTCGGGAAGCAGCTCGGACATCGCTCTCCGGAGCGTAGTGACCCCGCCGCGTAAGCGCCAGCGATAATCGACCGCGATGGCCACCGCGCACGCGTCGCTGATCGTGCCGGGATCGGTGCGCGAGGTGCAGGACCGCTGGTACGACCCGAACCGCTGGCCGCTGTGGGTCGACGGTCTCTCGGAGGTCTTGAGCGTCGACCCGGAGTGGCCGAGACCCGCGGCGAGCGTGTCCTGGCAGTCGGGCCCGGCGGGTCGGGGCCGTGTCGTCGAACGGGTGGTGGGGTACGAGCCGCTCGCAGGCCAGACGCTCGAGGTCCAGGACGACTCGATCGAGGGCCTCCAGCGAGTGGCCTTCATGCCCGGCGAGGGGAACGTCGTGGTCTCACTCAGCCTGGAGTACAGGATCAAGCGGCGCTCGCCGATCACGCCGCTCGTGGATGCGCTGTTCATCAAGCGGGCGATGGCGCGGTCGCTGCAAACCACGCTCGCGCGGTTCGCCGTCGAACTGGCAGCGGCACGCCGGGCGGACGTTGGATAGCGTTGTGCAATGTTCGTCTTCAAAGCAGCGGTCCTCGGTGCCGGCGCGATGGGTGGGGAGATATTCTCGGCCTTCCTGCAGAAGCGCACCGCCCGGTTCAGGGGCGCGTGAGCGCCGTCGCGACAACGGCGAGGCGCCTCGCGCAGCTGATCCGCGAGGCCCGTTCGGTGATCGCGTTGACGGGCGCGGGGATCTCGGTTCCATCGGGGATTCCGGATTTCCGCTCGCCCGGCACCGGAGTGTGGGCGAACGTCGACCCGATGGCAGTCGCCCACATCGACGTCTTCATGAGCGACCCTGAGCGCTTCTGGGATTTTTACGGCGACCGATTCCAAACGCTCGAGCACAAGCGTCCGAACCGGGCCCACGAGGCGCTTGCCGAGCTCGAGCGGGCCGGGCTGCTCCACGGCGTGATCACCCAGAACATCGATCAGCTCCACGCCCGCGCAGGTACGCGGGAGCTGGTCGAGGTCCACGGCACGATCGCGCACTCCTCGTGCCTGAGGTGCGGCACCACGTACCCGCTGGGGGAGGTGCGAACGAGGCGGGTTGCGGACGTGGGTCGAGTACCGCGTTGCGAGTGCGGCGAGCCGCTGAAGCCCGACGTGGTGCTGTTCGGCGAGTATCTGTCACCCGGCGTGCTCGCTCGCGCCGAGCGACTCGCGGCGGGGGCTGAGCTGATGCTCTGCATCGGCTCCTCGCTCGAGGTTTATCCCGTCGCGGAGTTGCCGGCCGTGACGCTTGCGGCGGGCGGCCAGATCGCGATCCTGACCCAGGGCCCGACGCCGCTCGACGCGCGGGCGAGCGTCCGCATGGGTGGCGACATCGTCGACGAGCTCGAGGCGGTGCTCGAGGCGCTGGAGCTATAGAGGCGGGACCTCAAGCGTCAGCGAGGGAACGGGCCCGCAGCGCAGCCTCGAGCCGTCCGAGCGTGAACGCAACGGCCTCGCGATCGCCGTCGGTCAGCTCACCCGACAGCCCGGCCTGACCGGCCGCGGCCACCCGATCGCGCTGGGCGCGGAGCTCTGAGAGTCGATCGTGGAGCAGCGGCGCGGTCCGGTCACGCGCGAGCTCGGCGAGGGCCGCGTCGAGCGCGACCACCAGCTGGAGCGCAGCCTCGGGGAGCCGGCCGTGCTCGAGATCGAGCCTGGCGCGGAGGGTCAGCTCTTCGCACGCCAGCACACGCTCGCGGCCGCCGAGCACGGCGGCCAGCCGTGCCTGAGGCTCGAGCACCTTCGCCTGGGGTTGGCGCCCACCATGCGGAATCACCTCGATCGCCTCGCTCCAGGACCCGTCCGCCACCTGTTCGCCTGCCCCGTAGCCGAGCCGCGCCACGAGTAACTGGTGGCGGGCGACCGGCACGAGGTACGGGTCGGCGGTGATCAGCCGGAAGGCGTGCAGGGTGCGGCCGAGCACAGCCAGGCCGGCCCGCAGCTCCGCCTCACCGGCAGCGGCCAGCCACCTCCGAGCCTCGGCGCTGCCGGCCAGCGGCTCGCCGACCTGGACGACGGTTGCCCGGCCGGTGCTCACCAGGGAGGGCTCAGGCTCGGGCTCAGCCTTCGCCCGCCTTCGTCTGGTCGCCCACCGGCGGCGCTCGGGGGCCCCGAGCGTGGTGATCACCAGAACGTGACCCGCCGGGGCGCCCGGCGGATCGCCTGGATCGCGCAGCAGGTAGCGCCCGTCCGGAGGGCCGAGCCTCCACGGGACCTCGACCTGGGTGAATCTGAATAGGCTTGCGATGGCCCGTCAGGCGCCGCGGCTGCGGATCGCGTATTGGCTGGGCGCGATCGGGACGACCGGCTCTGGGATCTGGCTGATCCGGTCGATCAACTGAACCCACTGGCCCGGCTGAAGGATCGCCTTGACCTCGGCGGAGAGCTTGTTGTTCGTCCCATACTCCGGCGTGTAGGTGACCTGAATCCGGTTGGCGTGGTCCGGCAGCGAGAGCGTGTTGCTTTGGTCCTTGTAGGTCATCGTGCTGATGATCTGGTCGGGCGTCATCGCTCCCTGGAGAGTGAGCAGACGGCGGATCGCGAGATCGGTGATCGATCCGGGGCCCTGATGTCCTGCAATCGGGATGTCGTTGAGCTTCGAGATGTCCACGCTGGCGCCGCTCGCGCCGGCGGCGTCCACGCCGCTCGAACCCGTCAAGCTGTGCCCGCACTCGAGCCCGGAGATGTAAGGGTCGAGGCCCGATGACGAGAGGAACTCGATCACCGCGAGGATCCGCCGATCGATCAACCCGGCCTCGATGTCCCGCCGACCGCAGGCGTAGATCTGTACATGCGGGTCTGAAAGCACCCGGGTTGTCAGCTGCTCCTTGCTCATCAGCAGGATCTGCCCGATCGAGGGGTTCTTGTTCGCACCTACGAACGGGTCGATTCCGGACGCGCGATAGACCGCGGTGGCCTGGAGCAGCTTCCAGCCGTCGAGGATCGGCTTCGGATCGATCGGCGGGGCGTTCTTGCCGGCGGGATGGATCATGAAGGTCAGGTGCGGCTTCGTGCCCGGCGTTCCCGATCCGAGCCGACCGAGGATCGTGCCCGCGACCACGATCGCCCCGGCCTTCAGGGGCTCGAGCGTGTACTGGTTCTTGGCGAGGTGCAGGACGTCGGAGAAGTAGTTCCCAAAGCTCGCGATCTGCGCCGTGGTGTCCTTGATCTGCAGCGCTCCACCGGCCGCGTAGGAGGCCGGCCGGTGCGGATTGGCGAACAGGCGCTCCTTGACCAATGGGGTAGCCGCCGTAGTCCCACCGGCGGGCGTGCTGGTGCTCGGTAGCGTGCTCGGCTGGTGCTTGACGACCTTGGTCGCGGTCGAGCTGGTGACGGTGGGCGCCGACTGCTGCGTCCCGGCGGTCGCCGGAGCCAGCGGTGCGCTAGGCGTACCCGGTCCTGAGAACTCATTGGCGATCTCGGCGGACGTCAGAGTGACCAGCTTGGGGACCGGGTACAGCGTCGGGATCTGACCGAGGTTCGCGTACGTGTAGATGTTGCCGGTGGCGTCCTGCAGTTCGATGTAGTCGCCCAGCTGCGCGCTCACGCCGGTCTTGACGATCTTGCCGTCGTTCACCGCGATCACCGGGGAGCCTTGCTTGGCGAAGATCGAAGTGCTCGTGGCGGTCGGATCAGACCCGATCGCGACCGCGGCATTGGTGCCCGTCACCCTGCGTTTGGCCAGCTGTTCGACGCCGCCGTCGGCGTATTTGGCGGGAGCGGCGACCGGGAAGTGGCCCTCGACCAACCCCGTCAAGGCGCCGATCAACGGGCCGGGCATCGCACCGATCAGCTTGGCGCGCAGCAGCACCGACTGCACATACCAGGACGCATGGTTGTACGCGAAGATCGCGTTCTGGAGGCTGGTCGACGCGCCGGCCGCGTGTAGGTACCGGGCGGCCGAGAAGATCGCATCGACGGGGTTGTAAGGGTCGGCGACCCCGTCGCCGGTCGCGTCGACGCCCCATGTCTTCCACGTCGAGGGGAGGAACTGCATCCAGCCGACGGCGCCGGCGCTCGAAACCGACAGGTTGCGGCCGTAGTCGGTCTCGATCTCGTTGATCGCCGCGAGCACCTGCCACGGGACGTTGTACTGGATTCCCGCCGCCTGATAGATCGGCAGCAGGAACGGGGGGATCTGGAAGCTGTCGATGAAGAAGTTGGGCACCCCGATCGGCTCCGAGCCCGGCAGCGAGAACGAGAACGGGGAATTCGACCCCGTCGAGATCGACCCCGTCGAGATCCCCGTCGAGATCCCGGTCGATGTCGTCGTCGACGAGCTCGTCGGGGAGGAGCTGGTCGCGGTGCTGGTGCGCGTGGTGGTGGTCTTCGGCTTGTTCGTCTTGGTTTTCTTCGCCTTTGAGCTTCCGCCAGACTTGCCGTGCTTGCCGGACGACTGGGAACCGCCCGAGCGGTGCCGGGACTTGCCCGGCTTCGTCGAGGGGCTGCCGGTCGACTGAGGTTGCGCCTTACCGGATCCCTTGGTGCTCGGAGGGTGCTTGGAGGATGTCGTGGAAGTCGAGCTCGAGGTGGTGCTCGCGCTCGAGGATGACGACGAAGATGAGGACGAGGAGGACGAGCGGATGCTCGTGGTGGTCGTGGTCGAGGTGCTCGAGGTCGTCGAGGGCGAGGTGCAGGTCTCGGTCTCACTCAACACCTGAGCGCCCGGCGGCAAGAGCCCGTCCGGCACTTGGATCTCGGATGCCGGCGTCCCGGGCGCCACCGAGAAAGTGAACGGCTGCCCCACCCCCTTCACGATGACCGTCACGACGCATTCGTCAGCGGAGGCCGTGGGCACGGCAACGACAGCACTCGAGGCGAGCACGAGGCTCGCTGTGGCGACCGTAACCCTAAGCTTCCTGCTCTTCGACACTTTCGCCCGCTTCATCCCGCGTGAGCCCTGCACAAACCTTGCGCGCCGCGACCACTTGGCGGCGAACACCTGAAGCTAACGAGTGCAGCAGAGCTTTGCAACGCTGAACGGTCTGGTAGGTGCAATGTTGGAGCCGCCTAAAGTCCTTATCGGCCTGTCGCCCGGAAACTGTAGCGGCCAACCTCGCCGGTGATGACCCTGGACCTCCACTTGAGGATCAGCTCCGCACCAACCCGGCCCGGACGCTAGAGTGGCCAGATCCATGGATGACGAGAAGCCGCTGCGGGAGCGAGTCACGCGCCAGGGCGAGGAAGCGATCGGCAAGCTCGCACAAGAGCTGCTCGAGACGCCGATCGTGAGCGGAGCGCTGTCGGCGGCGCTCGAGACGAGGGAGCGCGCGATGCGCGCTCAAGAGGTGGCGATGGGCGCGCTCAATCTGCCGTCGGCAAGCGATCTCGAACGACTCACGCGCCGCCTCCGGGGCGTCTCGCAGCGACTGGAGGGACTCGAGGACGGGCTCGACCGGGTCGAGCAGCGAATCGAGGAGCTCGGGCGCACGAGCGCGCTGGAGCAGCGCCTGACCGCGATCGAGGAGGGGATTTCCCGCGTGGAGGCGGTCCTGGCCGATCAGGCAGCGCGACCCGCTCGCCGCCCTGCCAAGGCGACCCGGTCGCGCTAGTGGCGCCGCGCGGCCAGCCGCAGAGCACCGGCCGCCAGCTCACCGGCCCGCCGCTCGGCCTCACGCAGGCCGTCCGGGTCGATCCGCGAACGGCCGGGAAGCAGCAGATCTGAGACGATCAGCACGGCGCCCGCCTGCAGCCCGCGTCTCGCGGCGAGCGCGAACAATGTGGCCGTCTCCATCTCGACCGCCAGCGCTCCGGCTTCGATCCACGGCTGCTCGCCCGGCCCGTCGTAGAACAGATCGGTCGAGGCGACGATGCCGGGCACGGCGACGCCCCCGCCGGCGCCGATCAGCGCCGTGAGCAGATCCGGATCCGCGGCGACGGTGGGGGCGCCGCCGCTCAGCTCGCGGCTCGCCCCGTCGGCGGTGATCGCCTCGGTCGCGATCAGCAGGTCGCCGTGCCTCAGCGACGCATCCAGCGCGCCGCACGTGCCGACCCGGATCAGCTGCCGCGCGCCGAGTATCGCCAGCTCGGCGATCACAATCGCGGCGCTCGGGCCGCCCATGCCGGTGCTCTGGATCGTCAGCAGCGCGCCGTCGCGCGCGGTTCCCGTGTAGCCCCACAGGCCGCGGCTGTGGTTGAACATCTTGGGCGCATCGAGCAGCGCCTGAGCGAGCAGCAGCGCGCGCCCCGGATCGCCGGGCAACAGCACCCGCTCGGCGAGCGGAGCGGTGGCCTGGAGATGGATCGGGGTGCTCACCCGCGCGAGGTTAGACTCCCCGCCGTATGCCCGCGGGACCCGACGACCGCGGCGCTCCCGTGACCGGCTTCAAATCTGCGCAGGAGTTCCGTGAGGTGATGGATCGCACCTTCGCGCTGATGAGCGACGATCCCGACATGGGGCCGCGGCTGAGGGACGCCGACACGCCGGAGCGATTCGAGTTCACCGACGTGAACATGGTCGTGAACATCCGCCCCGGCGGGCCGGATGAGCCCAACCTGGCATGGGAGTGGTCAGACGATGTCGATTGGGAGCCGAAGGTCAAGATGGCAATGAGCTCCGAGACCGCAAACAGGTACTTCCAGGGTAAGGAGAACCTGGCGATCGCGATCGCGCGCCGCCGGATCAAGGCAGGCGGAGACGTCAAGGCCGCGCTCAAGATCATTCCGATCACGAAGCCGCTGTTCGGGCACTACCAAGAAATGATCGCCTCCGACTACCCACATCTCGAGGTTTGATCGGTGCGCGACACTGTCTGGATGCTCGCAGCGAGTCACCGAGAGCCGCTTGCTGGCGCCCGACCGGGCTGTGGTCGTGCTGCTCTCCGGCGGTCGCGATTCGACCTGCCTGCTCGACCTCGCCGAGCGGATCGCCGGCGCCGGCGCGGTCACGGCGCTGCACGTCAACTACGGTCTGCGCAGCGCCGCCGGCGAGGACGAGCGCCACTGCACGGAGCTGTGCGACCGGCTGGGGGTGGGACTCGAGGTCCGCCGCCCCCGGCGACCAGAGTCCGGCAACCTCCAGGCGTGGGCGCGTGACGAGCGCTATGGCGCTGCCGCCCAGCTGGCCCTGGGGCGCGGTGCGGACGTGGCGGCCGGCCACACCGCGACCGATCAGGTCGAGACGATCCTCTACCGGTTGGCTTCATCGCCGAGCCGGCGCGCACTGCTCGGGATGCGTGCCCGGGATGGTCTGCTGGTGCGGCCGCTGCTCGGGTTCACGCGCGAGCAGACCGCTGCCTACTGCCGCGAGCGGGATCTGCCATGGCGCGAGGACGAGAGCAACCAGGCGGAGACATTCGCGCGCAACCGGATCAGGGCGGCGCTCGTGCCGGCACTGCGCTCGATCCATCCGGCCGCCGAGGCGAACGTGCTCGCACTGGCGAACCTGCTGCGGGACGAGGGCGACGTGCTCGACGAGCTCGTCGACGAGGTACTGGACGGCTCGCATGAGATAGCCCTCTCGCGGTTGCGGGAGCTACCGGTGGCCTTGCAGAGGCTCGTCGTTCAGCGCCTGGCGGACGCTGCCGTGGGGCGCCCCGCGCCCGGGACGGCCCGGCGGATCGATGAGATCGCCGCACTGCCCGCTCGCGGTCAGGCAGCGCTCGACCTCCCTCATGGGGTCCGGGCGCTCGCCCGGGGTGGCGTGCTGCGCTTCGTGAGAACGCCGGCGCTCGCAGGCCAGACAGGTGCGCGGTCCGGGCGCCCATAAACTAGATCTCTGTGGAAGGCGACGCCGCGATCGGCGAGATCCTCGTCCCAGCCGATGACCTCTCGCGCCGGGTCCGCGAGCTCGCGGGCGAGGTCTCGCGAGATTACGCCGGAAAGGATCTGGTGCTGGTCGGCGTGCTGAAGGGGGCGGTGTTCTTTCTGTCCGACCTGATGCGCCACCTGGAGGTCCCCTGCGAGGTCGATTTCATGGCCGTCGCGTCCTACGGCTCGGCAACGAAATCCTCGGGCGTGGTTCGGATCCTCAAGGATCTCGACGCGGTCATCGAAGGCAGGGACGTGTTGATCGTCGAGGACATCGTCGACTCGGGCCTGACGCTGCAGTACCTCCTCCGTAACCTCGCCGGCCGCAACCCCAGTTCGCTGGAGGTCTGTGCGCTGCTGATCAAGCCGGAGCGCCGTAAGGTCGATCTGAACACGAGATACGTGGGGTTCGAGATTCCCAACCGGTTCGCGATCGGCTATGGGCTCGACCATGGCGAGCGGTACCGCAACTTGCCCTACGTCGCGGCGTTGAACGAACAGTGAACGGTCTTCACCAGCGTTCGCAGCGGCCCAAACCCAAGTGCTACGCTTGCCAAACTCCGGATCCTCAGCCGTCGGGCCGTATGCCCGGAAACTAACTTATGAGCAGGTTTTTCAAGAGCGCCGCGTTCCCGATTCTGATCGTCGTGGTGCTCGCGTTCTTCGCGCAGAAGCTGATCGGCAACTCGAGCCACTCGCCGCACTACTCGTTCGGCAATCTCCTGACGCAGCTCGACCAACGTCAGGTCAAGAGCATGTCGATCCACACGAAGGACAACACGGTCAACGTCACGACCACCGACAACCAGAAGTACACGGTCGGGTATCCGGACGGGTACGCGCAGACGCTCGTCAACGAGGCCAGGGCGGACGTCGCAGCCGAACGCCTTCGACATTCAAGGCAAGACGAGCAGCGGCTGGCTCTCGCTGCTGACCTACATCCTGCCGTTCGTGATCTTCATCGGCTTCTGGATCTTCTTGATGAACCAGGTCCAGGGCGGCGGTTCGAAGGTGATGTCGTTCGGCAAGTCGCGCGCCAAGCGAATGTCGGTCGACTCTCCGAAGATCACCTTCCGCGATGTCGCCGGCGTGGACGAGGCGGTCGAGGAGCTGCACGAGATCAAGGAGTTCCTCGAGAACCCGAAGAAGTTCCAGGCGCTCGGCGCCCGGATCCCCAAGGGGGTGCTTCTGTACGGGCCGCCGGGCACCGGCAAGACGCTGCTCGCGCGCGCGGTGGCGGGCGAGGCCGGGGTGCCGTTCTTCTCGATCTCCGGCTCGGACTTCGTCGAGATGTTCGTCGGCGTCGGCGCCTCGCGCGTGCGTGACCTGTTCGAGCAGGCCAAGCAGAATTCCCCGTGCATCATCTTCATGGACGAGATCGATGCGGTCGGACGCCATCGCGGCGCGGGACTGGGCGGCGGTCACGACGAGCGCGAGCAGACGCTCAACCAGCTGCTCGTCGAGATGGATGGCTTCGAGATGAAGGACAACATCATCTTGATCGCCGCCACGAACCGTCCCGACATCCTCGATCCGGCGCTGCTGCGCCCCGGCCGGTTCGACCGCCAGATCGTCGTCGACCGCCCCGACCGCCTCGGCCGCAAGAAGATCCTCGAGGTCCACACGCGCGGCAAGCCGCTGGCGCGGGAGATCGACGTCGACGCACTGGCCGGTCAGACCCCGGGGTTCACCGGCGCCGATCTGTCGAACCTCGTCAACGAGGCGGCGCTGCTCGCGGCCCGTAACGGCAAGCGCGAGATCACCCAGATCGAGCTCGAGGAAGGGATCATGCGGGTGATCGCGGGTCCCGAGAAGAAGACCCGCGTGATGAGCGACAAGGAGCGTCGGATCACCGCATACCACGAGATGGGCCACGCGATCGTCGGGCACTTCCTGCCGAACTCCGACCCGGTTCACAAGATTTCCGTGATCTCGCGTGGCCAGGCGCTCGGCTACACGATCTCGCTCCCGACCGAGGACAAGTTCCTGACGACTCGCGCGGAGCTGCTCGACACGATGGCGATGACGCTCGGTGGGCGAGCCGCCGAGGAGACCGTGTTCGGCGAGATCACAACCGGCGCCGCCAACGACCTCGAGAAGGTCACGGCCACCGCCAAGCAGATGGTGATGCGCTTCGGGATGTCCGAAAAGCTCGGGCCGCGCGTGTTCGGCCACGATCACGGGCAGCCATTCCTCGGGCGCGAATTCAGCGCCGAGCCGGATTACTCCGATGAGATCGCTCGCGAGATCGACGACGAGATCCGGAGGATCGTCGAGTCGGCGCACGTCCAAGCGAAGGACATCCTCGGCAGGTACCGCGAGGAGCTCCAGAAGTGCTCGGAGATCTTGATCAAGCGCGAGACGATCGAGAAGGAGCAGTTCGAAGGGCTGCTGCAGGGCGGGACCGAGGAAGAGGTGTTCGGCGCCGAGGCCCCGCCTCCCCCCACGGTGCCGCTTCCGCCGGCGTCGGCAGGGCGTCCCGGGCTCCCAGCACCGCGGCCGCTACCACGGCCAGGGCTGGCCGGCGGCACGGCAGAGTAGCCCCGGAGCACCCGGGGCTCCGCGCTGTGCGAGCGTGCATGGTTCTCGACCGTGGCTGAGAATCAGAGCAGGAGCGGAAGGGCAGCGCTGGCCGCGACGCGCATCTGGCTGCCGCTCGCGATCGCCGTCGCGGGCGTGGTGGCGATCGTGCTCGGCCACGGTGGGGGCACGCTCGGCGGAGCCGGCGTCTCGCTGCTGATCGTGGCGCTGATCGTGTGGATGGTCAACTGGATGTTCCGGATGAGCGTCGAGAGCAACCGGGAGCGCGAGCAGGAGGAGAAGGCGCGTGAATACTTCGATCGGCACGGGCGGTGGCCGGGTGAGTGACTTCCGCCTGATGGGGATCGTCAACGTCACGCCCGACTCGTTCTCCGACGGCGGCCAGTACCTCGACCCGCGCGCGGCGATCGAGCACGGGCTGAAGCTCGAAGCCGAAGGGGCCGCGATCCTCGACATCGGCGGCGAGTCGACGAGACCCGGTGCCGAGCCGGTCCCCGCGGACGTCGAGCTGCGCCGCGTGGTGCCGGTGATCGAAGGTCTCGTTTCAGCAGGTGCCCGGGCCCAGATCTCGGTCGACACGTCAAAGGCCTCGGTTGCCGCCGCTGCACTGGCGGCGGGAGCGACCCTGGTCAACGACGTGACCGCCTTTCGCGCTGATCCTGCGATGGCCGTCGTCGTCGCACGCGAACGCGCCAACTGCTGTCTGATGCACATGCTCGGCGAGCCGCGCACGATGCAGCACGACCCGCACTACGAGGACGTCGTCTCAGAGGTCAAGGAGTTCCTCGCGCAGCGGGTCGCGTTTGCCGTCGCCGCCGGCGTGCCCGAGCAGCGGATCATCGTCGATCCCGGGATCGGGTTCGGGAAGACAGGCGTCCACAATCTCGAGCTGATCGCCCGGCTGCAGGAGCTGACCACGATCGGCGCACCGGTGATGATCGGCACCTCGCGAAAGTCATTCCTTGGGCGCCTGACCGGACGGGAGACCGATCAGCGGCTCGCCGGGACGATCGCCACCAACGTGCTCGCGTACGAGCGAGGAGCTCGCCTATTCCGCGTTCACGACGTCGCGCCCGTCCATGACGCCTTGACGGTGACGGCTGCTACGGTCCGGGGCGAATGGGCGAGGACGACGCCGACGAGTTCGACGACGTAGACGAGGGCGACGACGAACGCTCTGAACCCGAGGTCACGATCGAGATCAGCGGGCTGTCCCTGTTCACGCACGTCGGTGTCAGCGCGGCGGAGCGTGAAGTCGGGCAGCGGTTACTGCTCGATCTGCGGATCGATGTCGGCGAATGCGACGCGACGGTGACCGATCGGATCGAGGACACGGTCGACTACGGGCAGGTGTGCGAGATGGCCAACCTCGTGGCTCAGCAGCGCTCCTACAAGACGCTCGAGCGCCTATGTGCTGCGATCGCCGACCGGCTGCTCGACCAGTACGAGGCGCACGCGGTGTGGGTCAAGGCCGCCAAGCCTGAGCCACCGCTACCGCTTCCGGTGACCGAAGTGTCGGTCGAGGTGTGGCGCGAAGCTTCGGAATGAAGCAGGGCTACCTAGGGCTTGGATCGAACATCGGCGACCGGCGCGCGCACCTGCTCCAGGCGGTCGCGGAGCTTCCGCGCCACGGCGTGAAGGTAAGCGCATCATCGTCGGTCTACGAGACTGAGCCCGTTGGCCTGGTGCTCGACCAGCGGGAGTTCTTCAACGCCTGCGTCCGCGTCGAGACGGCCCACGGTCCTGAGCAGCTGCTCGAGGCGTGCAAGGAGGTGGAGCGGGAGGTTGGGCGCGTGCCCGGAGGCGTCCGTCACGGCCCCCGGGTGATCGACGTCGACCTCCTGCTGCTGGGGAGCACCCAGTACGTCTCGGCGTGGCTCACGTTGCCGCATCCAGAGGTCCTCACCCGGAGGTTCGTGCTGGTGCCGCTGCTCGAGCTCGATCCCGAGCTGAGCGTGCCGGGCTCCGGCCGGCGTCTCGCCGATGCGCTGAGCTCGCTGGAGGCGGGCCAGGACGTCAAGCGGGTCGGTCCGCCGCTGTAGTCCAGCAGAGGATAATTTCGCGCCATGCTGCTGGTCGTCGACGTCGGCAACACCCAGACTCATTTCGGCGTCTTCTCCGACGGTCAGGAGGAGATCGCCGAGCACTGGCGGTTCGCGACCGTCCGGCAATCGACGCGTGACGAGCTCGGTGCCGCGCTGGCGAACCTGCTGGGCCTCCGCGGCATGGCGTTCGGCGACCTCACGGGCTCGATCGTGTCCTCGACGGTGCCGCAGCTGTCCGTCGAGTGGACCGCAATGGCCGACCTCTACCTCGGCCACGAGATGCTCGTGGTGGGATCGTCGATCCGGACCGGGATGCCGATCCGGATCGACAACCCGCGCGAGGTGGGGGCGGATCGGCTGGTCAATGCGGTGGCCGCCTATGACCGGGTGCGCGACACCTGCATCGTCGTCGACTTCGGCACGGCGATCACCTACGACGCGGTGTCTGCCTCCGGCGAGTACCTCGGCGGGATCATCACGCCGGGCGCCGAGATCTCGATCGATGCGCTCTACGAGCGGGCCGCCAAGCTGCCCAAGGTCGAGCTCGCGGCGCCCCGGTCGCTGATCGGCAAGTCGACCGTCGATGCGATCCGCAGCGGGATCGTGTTCGGGTTCGCCGGTCAGGTGGAGGGAATCGTGCGACGCCTCCGCGCCGAGCTCGGGCAAACGAGCACCGTGATCGCGACCGGGGGCCTTGCCGAGGCGCTGGTGCCGTTCGTCGAGGAGGCAATCGACGAGGTCGACGACCTGCTGACCTTGATCGGGCTACGGCTGATCTGGCTACGCAACAACTAGTGGCACCTCCCGCAAATTCGTTGCCGATTCGCGGCTGCAAATCTTCGCCTGGCGGCGTCCTCGGATTCCGACGTAGCGCTGCTACGACGGAATCCTGCGTCCTTGCCATGCTCGATTTTCGCTCGCGAATCAGTCAACGAATTTCCCGGAGGCACCACTAGAGCCGCGGCACGGGCACGTCCGGCGTCCGGGCCGCGGTCGCCGCCAGGATCAGGAACGCCAGCCGCCGGCGATCGGTCGGGCTCTCTGCGGCCATCTGATCGTGGGTGTCGAGCAGCGAGCGGATCGCCGCGAACACCGGCGCGTCGTCGACCTCGTCCGGCACGTCACAGGCGAGCCGCGCCAGCGCCAGCATCTCGGTTCCGTCGCCGCCGCGCATCGTGGCGATCGCCCCGAGCAGGAGGAACTCCGAGACCCTGTCGAGCAGCACGTGCGGCGCTCGGTCACGCTCACCGATTGCCGGTCCCGCCGGCTGCAACTCCTGACCGGCGGCGATCCGCAGCGACTGGCCCGAGGCGATCGACCTGATCTGGTCGGCCGAGAGACCGACCTGCAGCGGCCACCGCATCTGGAAGGCAGCGGAAGTGGCCGTGTGCCCGTAGGGAGCGTCGCTCGCGAACAGGATCTGGCCCGGAGGAACGAGTGAGAACAGCGCCAGCATGTCCGACGGGATCCACCACGCGGTGTCGAACAGCAGCTGTGGATAATCGGGGGCCACCCGCCAGATCCAGGACAGGTCGCAGATCGCGGCGTGAGCGAGGATCAGACGCGCGTTCGGGAACTCCTCGGCGAGATCGACCGCGTGAAACCCGAGTGCGGGGATCCCGCGGCCGGCGTGGATCAGTACCGGCAGGCTTCGCTCGTGGGCCAGCGCGACCAGCGACCTGACCCCGGGATGGTCGAGCGTGAAACTGCTCGGCCCGGGGGTGAAGCTTGATTCCGCGCGCGCCCGCGGCGAGCGATCGCTCCGCCTCGGCCACGGCGTGATCGTGTGGATTCACGCGGCAGAACGGGACGAGCCGTCCGTCTGAGTCGTGGACTGCCGCCAGCACCGCGTCGTTGGCCTGGGGGTAGCCGTCCGGCTCGTGCATCGGAAACACGAACGCCCCGCGGGCGTCGGCGATCTCGAGCACGGAGAGGAGCTCCTCAGGGCTCTGACGCATCCCATCGGGGTCGTTCTCGCCGAGGTGGGTGTGAGCGTCGAACAGCTCGAGTCCGGGCACCTGATCGAGCACGATCTCGAACCAGGGCCTCAGGTGAGCGCCGACGTCCATGGACGGGATTCGTACCATGAATCCGTGCTCGACACGCTGACCGAACGTAAGCGCCGGGCCGGCCGGTCCCGGTCGCTGACGGATCGCTGGACCCTGGGCGCCGTCGAGATCCCCAACCGCGTCGTGCTGGCCCCGCTGGCCGGGATCGGCAACTGGTTCGTGCGCTTACAAGCGAAGCGCCACGGCGCGGGGCTGGTCATCTCGGAGATGGTCTCGAGCTTTGCCGTCCACCACCGCAACGAGCGCACCTGCTCCGAGCTGCTGCGGATTCACCCGGATGAGCATCCTGTCTCCGTGCAGTTGTTCGGCCACGATCCGGACGTGATGGCGTCCGCCGCCGAGCGCGTCGCGGCCGCGGGTGCGGACCTGATCGACCTCAACATGGGGTGCCCCGTGCCGAAGGTCTGCAAGACGGGCGCCGGCGCCGCGCTGCTCGACGATCCCGATCGCGCGATCGCTCTCGCGCGCGCGGCGGCGCTCGGCAGCGGCCTGCCGGTGACGGTCAAGCTTCGTTCCGGCCAGCGCCCGGGCGACCGCAGCGGGGTGGAGCTCGCCTACCGGTTGGTGGATGAAGCCCCTGTCGCGGGACTCTGCATCCATCCGCGACACGCGTCGCAGCGCCACACCGGTGCACCCGACCACGCGCTCGCCCGCACGATGATCGACGAGCTGTCAGTCCCCGTGTTGATCTCTGGCGGCCTGCGGAGCGCCGACGACGCTCGGACCGCGTTCGAGCGGACGGGCGCCACTGCCGTGCTGTTGGCGCGCGGCTCGCTGGGCAACCCGTGGCTGTTCGAGCAACTGCTGGGAGCGCGCGAGAGCGAGCCGAGTCGCGAGGAGATCCTGGCCGAGATCGACTGGGTGATCGAGCGTGCGTGCGAGCATCTCGGCGCCGAGCGCGCGGGGCGCTACATGCGCAAGTTCTATCCCTGGTACGTCGAGCGGATCGGGGGCAGCCGTCAGCTGCAGTCCGCGCTGCAGACTGCGCGCGGCTTCGACGCAGTGCGGGCGCTGTTCCAGACAGCCGGCTAGTGCTGCTGCGCTCGGCGGCCCGCGATGCTCGCACTCCGCGCGACGGCGAGCGCCGGGGTGCAGCCGTACGGAAAGAACGACTTCGGCGGATTTCGAAACGTGCTTCCGCCCGAGTTCAGGGCGATCGGGGCGATCACCCAGCCGCTGATCGAATGGGTCAACCGCCCGACGTTCCAGCAGGCGGACGAGATTTTGGGTCACGGGCCGCGATGAGGATCCCGAGCTCCCCCAGCGAGGTGTCTATACTCGTCCGCCCACGCGAGCCGGATGCGTGCCAGCCCCGCGGATAGCGCGGGTTTTTTCTGTTCCGGACCGCCGGCGTGGCCGGTGTGTGCCCCGCAACCGATCCCCCCTTTTACGCTATGCCGAAGGACGTCATTCTCACCCCGGAAGGCCTGACCAACCTCAAAGCTGAGCTGGATCACCTGTCCACCACACGCCGTCGCGAAGTTGCCGCGAGGATCAAGGAAGCGCGCGAGTTCGGAGATATCTCCGAGAACGCCGAGTACGACGACGCCAAGAACGAGCAGGCGATGCTCGAAGCGCGGATCGCCCAACTGGAGGAGCGGCTGCGCTCGGCGACGGTGATCGACGCCACCGATCTGGGGACGGATCTCGTGCGTGTCGGCTCGGTGGTCCATGTCAAGGATGACGCCGGCAAGTCGACGAAGTACACGATCGTCGGCTCCGCCGAGGCCCAGCCGGCCGACATGAAGCTCTCGAACGAATCCCCCGTCGGTAAGGCCCTGCTCGGTCGCAAGCGCGGTGATGAGGTCGTGATCTCGACCCCGAAGGGCGAGCGCCGGCTGAAGATCACCAAGATCGACGTCGCCTCGAGGTGAGCCCGCAGCGCCGCGACCGGTGGGCTGATGGGTGAGGAGCCCTCAGACCTCCTCGCCGTTCGACGCCAGAAGTTGGACGCGCTCCGCGCGGCCAGCGTAGAGCCGTTTCCATATGGGTTCGAACGTGTCGAGTCGATCGCGTCGGTTCGCGAAGCGCACGCCAATCTCGGCGCCGGGGAGGAAACGCACGCGACCCATCGGGTAGCGGGGCGGCTCGCGGCACGTCGCGGCCAGGGGAAGATGGCGTTCCTCGACCTGGTCGATCGCTCCGGACGGATCCAGCTGCAGGCGCGCGTCGATGAGCTCGGCGCTGCGGGCATGGAACGGCTCCTGGGCCTCGATCTCGGCGACCTGGTCGGAGTCGAAGGCGTGGCCTTCTGCTCACGGCGCGGCGAGCTGACTCTGCGCGTCAATTCGTTCGTGCTGCTCGCCAAGTCACTGCGGCCGCCTCCGGAGAAGCACCATGGCCTTCAGGACGTGGAGACGCGCTTTCGCCACCGGGAGCTCGACCTGATCGCGAATCAGGAGACTCGCGAGCTGTTCATCTTCAGGGCGCGCGTGGTCACCGCGGTGCGCAGGTTCCTCGACGGTGAGGGTTTCATCGAGGTCGAGACTCCGGTGCTGCAGCCGCTCTACGGCGGCGCACTGGCCCGGCCGTTCACCACCCACCACAACGCGCTGGATCGCGAGCTCTACCTGCGGATCGCCACCGAGCTCTACCTGAAGCGCCTGATCGTCGGCGGACTCGAGCGGGTCTACGAGCTCGGCAAGGACTTTCGCAACGAGGGACTCTCGCCGAAGCACAACCCCGAGTTCACGATGCTCGAGTGGTACGAGGCGTACGCCGATTACCTGGGCGTGGCCGACCGATTCGAGCGGCTGGTCGCGTATGTGAGCTCGCAAGTGGGCGTCGAGCTGCCTGGCTTCCGGCGTGAGACGCTGACCGGCGCGATCTCCGCTCGGACCGGGGTGGACGTGCTGCGCCATCGCGATCGCGAGTCGTTGGCGGGCGAGATGCGGGCCCGGGCGCTGGCGGTGCCCGAGGGTGACACTTGGCCCCAACTCGTCGACGAGTTGCTCTCGAAGGACGTCGAGCCGACGCTGATCGAGCCGACGATCCTGTTCGATTACCCCGTCGAGATGTCGCCGTTCGCCAAGCGTCACCGGTCGATCGACGGTCTCGTCGAGCGCTTCGAGGCCTACGTCGGGGGAATCGAGATCGCGAACGCGTTCACCGAGCTCAACGACCCCGATGAGCAGCGCCGCCGGTTTCTCGATCAGGCGGCCCTGGCGGGCGCCGGCGACGAGGAGGCGCAACCGTACGACGAGTCATTCGTGCGGGCACTCGAGCAGGGCATGCCACCGACCGGCGGGATCGGGATCGGGATCGATCGGCTGGTGATGGTGCTGACCGGCAGCCGATCGATCCGGGAGGTCGTGCTGTTCCCAGCGATGCGGGACTGACCAAGGCACCGCTGCTACGATCGAGCCAGGTCCCCGATGGATGACGTGTGAAGATGCGCAGGGAGCGGGAACGGGCCTCGTCGGGATGCCGAGAGCGGTTGGTAGACTGGGGTATGGCTCGAAGACGAGACCGTTTTGACTCATCCAATGCGGCTTCTGTGCCGAGTAAGTGGGTAGAACGGGATCTTCGGCGTCCCCGCAGCCGGGTCGGCACTTGACGACCCTGGCAGCGTAGGAATTGGATTTAGGAAAACACCGCAACCGACCAACCGAACGAGTACCGCCCTAGCTAAAGAGAAGGACCCATGTTCGAGCGATTTACAGAGCGAGCCCGCCAGGTGGTCGTCCTGGCGCAGGAAGAGGCGCGGACGCTCAAGCACAACTACATCGGGACCGAGCACATCCTGCTCGGGCTCTTGCGCGAAGAGGAAGGGTTGGCGGCTCGCGTGCTGGAGTCGCTTGACATCACGGTCGAGCGCGTCCGCGCGCAGGTCGTGCGGATCGTCGGCTCCGGCGAAGAGGTCACCTCGGGCCAGATCCCGTTCACCCCTCGCGCCAAGAAAGTGCTCGAGCTCGCCCTGCGCGAGGCGCTGAGCCTTGGTCACAACTACATCGGCACCGAGCACATCCTGCTCGGGTTGGTGCGTGAGAACGAGGGTGTCGCAGCCCGGATCCTGCTGGATTTCGACGCCGACTCCGAGAAGATCCGCAACGAGGTGATCCGGATGCTGTCCGGTCCGGGCAGCCGCCAGCGCGGCTCGACCGGCGCCGGCGCGGCCGGTGCTGCCGCTCAGGGCGAGAGCAAGAAATCCTCGAAGCTGCTCGACCAGTTCGGTCGCAACCTCACCAAGCTCGCCGCAGAGGGCAAGCTCGACCCGGTCGTCGGCCGGGAGACCGAGATCGAGCGGATCATGCAGATCCTTTCGCGCCGTACGAAGAACAATCCGGTGCTCGTGGGCGAGCCGGGCGTCGGCAAGACTGCCGTCGTCGAGGGCCTCGCCCAGCGGATCACGAACGCCGACGTGCCCGAGCTGCTGAAGGGCAAGCAGATCTACACGCTCGACCTGGCGGCGCTGGTTGCCGGCTCCAAGTACCGCGGAGAATTCGAGGAGCGCCTGAAGAAGGTGATGAAGGAGATCACCCAGCGCGGCGACATCATCCTGTTCATCGACGAGCTGCACAACCTGGTCGGAGCTGGAGCGGCCGAGGGCGCGATCGACGCGGCCTCGATCCTGAAGCCGGCGCTGGCCCGTGGTGAGCTGCAGACCGTCGGCGCGACGACGCTCGAGGAGTACCGCAAGTACCTGGAGCGGGACTCGGCGCTCGAGCGCCGCTTCCAGAAGATCACCGTCGATCAGCCGACCACCGAAGAGACCGTTCAGATTCTCAAGGGACTGCGCGATCGCTACGAACAGCATCACAAGGTGAACATCACCGACGAGGCGCTCGAGGCGGCGGCGGATCTCGCTGACCGCTACATCTCGGACCGGTTCTTGCCCGATAAGGCGATCGATCTGATCGATGAGGCGGCTTCTCGGATGCGAATCAAGTCGATGACCTCCCCGCCCGTGTACCGCGAGCTCGAAGACGAGATCGAGGAGACCAGGCGCGCCAAGGAGGAGGCGATCGAGTCGCAGGAGTTCGAGAAGGCAGCGAACCTTCGCGACAAGGAGCGTCGCTTGACCCAGCGCAAGCGTGAGCTGGCCGAGCAGTGGGAGGCCGGTGAGTCGACTGAGCGCCCGTCGATCGGCGAGGAGGAGATCGCCGACATCGTCTCGATGTGGACCGGGATCCCGGTGTTCAAGCTGACCGAGGCCGAGACCCAGAAGCTGATGCGGATGGAGGACGAGCTGCACAAGCGGGTGATCGGACAGCATCCCGCGATCGAGGTCGTCTCGAAGGCGATCCGGCGCTCCCGTGCCGGGCTCAAGGATCCGAAGCGCCCGACCGGTTCGTTCATCTTCCTCGGACCGTCAGGCGTCGGTAAGACCGAGCTGGCCCGGACGCTCGCGGAGTTCCTGTTCGGCGACGAGGACACAATGATCAGGATCGACATGTCCGAGTACATGGAGAAGCACGCGGTCTCGCGGCTCGTCGGCTCGCCTCCGGGCTACATCGGCTACGACGAGGGTGGTCAGCTGACCGAAGCGGTGCGGCGCAAGCCCTACAGCGTGCTGCTGCTCGACGAGATCGAGAAGGCCCATCCGGACGTCTTCAACATCCTGCTGCAGATCCTCGAGGACGGGCGGCTGACCGATGCCCAAGGGCGGACCGTCGACTTCCGTCACTGCATCGTGATCATGACGTCGAACATCGGCGCCTCTGAGATCGCCCGCAACACGCCGCTTGGCTTTGCGGTCTCCGACGACGAGACCGGGATCACCTACGACGACATGAAGAACCGGATCACCGGCGAGCTGAAGAAGGTCTTCCGGCCCGAGTTCCTCAACCGGATCGACGAGGTGATCGTCTTCCACAAGCTGGCCAAGGACGAGATCAAGGAGATCGTCGACCTGCTGCTGCGGCGCATCCGCGAGTCGATGGCCGATCGTGAGCTCCAGCTCGAGCTCTCCGAGGATGCCAAGGAGATGCTGGTCGACAAGGGTTGGGACCCGGCGATGGGCGCCCGGCCGTTGCGTCGGGCGATCCAGCGCTACGTCGAGGATCCGCTCGCGGACTTCGTGCTGCGCTCGCAGGTTCCCGAGGGATCGACCGTCCTGGTAGAAGCCGCACCGCCCGTGGACTCCGAGGAGCGCGACGTCAAGCTGACAGTGATCGAGCCCGCGCCGAAGCCGACTCCGGTTGGGGTCGGTGCCGAGGGCGGTGCCGGCGAGGACGATGCGGAGGATTCCCCGCAGCCCGAACCGCCGGCTGCGGACTCGCCTTCAGACGCCGAGTAGCCCCTCGCGCCTCACCGCGACCGCCTCACCGGCGGTCGCGGTCCTGACCGGCGGTCGCGGTGGTCGCGTGTGGTCGAGTTGCCGGGCCTCAGCGCGATCACGTCGGCGCCACCACGTAGCCTGAGTTGGCCATGCGCCGTCCTTCCTCGGTCCACGTGTGCTCCGCCTGCGGGCACGAGAGTCCCCGTTGGGCGGGACGCTGCCCAGCCTGTGGCGAGTGGAACACGCTCGTCGAGGAAGTCCGTCCGCCGGCCGGCGTAGCTGCGGGTGGCGGCGGCCGGCGGATAGGGACAGCCGTCGCGCCGGTTGCGCTCGGCGAGGTGGCGGCCCCGGAGCACGAACGCCTGCGCACGGGCATCGGCGAGCTCGACAATGTGCTCGGGGGCGGCATCGTTCCGGGCTCGATGGTGCTGATCGGCGGCGCGCCCGGGATCGGCAAGTCGACGCTGACCACCATGGCGCTCGCCAATCTGCTCGCCGCCGGTCACCGGACGCTTTACGTCTCGGCAGAGGAATCGGCCGCCCAGATCCGCCTGCGCGCCGAGCGGCTAACGGTTGGCGCGCCGCTCCAGATCCCGGTGATTGCCGAGACTTCGCTGGAGACGGTGCTCGCGACGCTCGAGCAGGCGCGGCCCGAGGTATGCGTGATCGACTCCGTGCAGACGCTTCACTGCGGTGGGCTGTCGAGCGCGGCCGGCTCTGTCGGCCAGGTGCGGGAGGTCGCGGGCGAGCTGATGCGTGTCGCCAAATCGCTCCGGATCGCGGTGCTGCTCGTCGGTCACGTGACCAAGGACGGCGCGCTTGCCGGCCCCCGTGTGCTCGAGCACCTCGTCGACTGCGTGCTGCAGTTCGAGGGCGAGCGCGAGCGCACCTACCGGACCGTGCGAGCGGTCAAGAACCGCTTCGGCTCGACCAACGAGGCGGGCGTGTTCGAGATGCGAGACGATGGTCTCGCTGAGGTGCTGGACGCCTCAGCGCGGTTCGTCGGCGAGGCTACGCGTTCTCCCGGCAGCGTCGTACTGTGCGCGATGGAGGGCTCGCGTCCGCTGCTCGTCGAGGTCCAGGCGCTCGTCTCTCCGTCCGAGCTCGTTCCGCCGCGCCGCGTCGTCGCCGGCCTCGACCGCAACCGTGTCGCGCTTGTGCTGGCCGTCCTCGCTCGCCACGGAGGCGTCGGTCTCGGAGCCGCAGACGTGTTCGTCAACGTGGTCGGGGGCGTACGCGTCGATGAGCCGGGCGCGGATCTCGCGGTCGCGCTCGCCGTGGCCAGCGCCGCCAAGCGGGTGGCGTTGCTAGGCGGGGACGAGCGCCCGCTCGCGTGCTTCGGCGAGCTCGGCCTGACCGGCGAGCTGCGCACGGTGGGGCACGCCGACCGGCGGCTCGCGGAGGCGACGAAGTTCGGATTGACGCCGGTCATCGAGCCCGACGGGCACCGGGCGCTGAGCGCTGCGCTGGCCAGCGCACTGCGCGCCGGCGGCCGATCGCCGGCTCTCGCCGCCTGAGCAGGGCAAGCGGGACGCCGGGGGGGTAGAATCAAGCTTCATGCCGCCGCGTTCCGGGGAAGAGCTCAAAGAAGAGCTCGAGTCTCGACAAGAGTCCCGGATCGTCAGAGCCCTGGAGATGGTCGCACCAGGGACCGCGCTCCGGGAAGGGATGGACAACATCGTCTACGCCCATACCGGCGCGCTGATCGTGATCGGCGACACGGACGAGCTCTCGTTCATGTTCTCGGGCGGGATCAAGCTCGAGCTCGATTACACGCCCGCCCTTCTGTATGAGCTGGCCAAGATGGACGGAGCAATCGTCTTGAGCTCGAACGCGACCAAGATCGCGCACGCCAACCTTCAGCTCACTCCCGACCCGACGATCTTCACGCTCGAGACCGGGACCCGGCACCGGACGGCCGAGCGGGTCTCGAAGCAGACGGATGCGATCGTGATCGCGGTGTCCGAGCGCCGCGAGGTCGTCTCGTTGTACGTCGATGGAACCAAGTACGTCCTCGAGAACATCCCGGTGGTGCTCGCCAAGGCCAACCAGGCGCTGGCGACGCTCGACAAGTACCGCAGCCGCCTCGATCAGGTCTCGACGCGGCTCACCGCACTCGAGTTCGAAGGCGGCGCGACGCTCCACGACGTGCTGACGGTGCTGCAGCGCGCCGAGCTGGTGACCCGGATGGCGGTCGAGATCGAGCGTTACATCGTCGAGCTCGGGACCGAAGGCCGGTTGATCGAGATGCAGCTCGACGAGACGATGGTCGGTGTATCGGGCGACAAGGCGGCCCTCGTGCACGACTATCTCGTCGCGGACACCGACGACGGCTTCACGGAGGCGTTCGATCAGCTTGTGCGCCTGCCTCATCAAGATCTCTTGGACTTCGGTCGGCTGGCCGAGCTGCTCGGCTACGACCGAAAGCTGAACACCCTCGACTATCCCGTCACGCCACGCGGCTTCCGCATCCTTGGGCGCATACCACGCTTGCCGAGGATGGTCGTTCAGCGGATCGTCGCCGAGTTCGGCGGCCTCGAGGAGCTGCTCGCTGCGACGGACGGCGAGCTGGAAACCGTCGACGGTGTCGGCGAGATCCGGGCGAAGGACATCCGCGAAGGACTTCGCCGCCAGCAGGAAATCAACCTGGTCGACAGGTACTTGCAAACGTAGTGCAAAGCGCCTGCGGGTTTCTCGCCCCGCTCGGCCCGGACTGAGGAGGACACCATCACAGAGCTAATGGAAGAGCAGTTGGAGGATCTTGAGCCCGGTGAGCCCGTTCCGCAGATCGAGTTCGAGGTCGGTGACAACGTCGTGTACCCGCACCATGGGGCTGGCAAGGTGATGCGCAAGGAAGCCAAGGACATCCTCGGCGAGAAGCGCGAGTACTTGACGATCAAGATCCTGCACAACGACATGACAGTGATGGTCCCGACGGAGAACGCCGCGCTTGCTGGTCTGCGCCGGGTGATCGACGAGGAGACCGTCAAGAAGGTGCTCGCGGTACTGCAAGACGAGTGCTCCGAGATGCCCAAGAACTGGAACCGCCGGTTCAAGCACAACCGCGACAAGATCAAGACCGGCGACATCTATGAGCTCGCCGAGGTCGTGCGGAATCTCGCGATTCGGGAATCTGCCAAGGGGCTCTCGACGGGAGAGAAGCAGATGTTCACGCGGGCCAAGAAGATCTTGGCGTCTGAGCTGATGTATGCGCTCGAGATGGATGAGGAAGAGGTCGAAGAGCACCTTTACACGCTGCTCACAGAGTCCGGTCAGGCCAACGGCAACGGCAAGCTGGCCGCCACCGCGAAGTAGGCCGCGACTGACATGGCGGTCGCGTTGATCGTGGCCGCGGGACGTGGCGAGCGCCTAGGGTCCGGGAGTCCCAAGGCGCTCGTCACACTTGCCGGCAGGCCGATGGTCGAGTGGAGCGTCCGGGCGCTGCGGTCGGTGCCTGCTGTGGAGCGGATCGTGATCGCCCTGCCACCGAGGCAGCCGATTCAGTGAACCGCTCGGAGATCTGGTCACCTGCGTCGGGGGCCCGACGAGGTCGCATTCGGTACGCGAGGCGCTGAGCGCCTCCGGCGATGGCGATCCCGTGATCGTCCACGATGCCGCGCGCCCACTGGCCTCGCCCGCGCTGTTTGATGACGCGCTCGCCGAGCTCTCCAGCAGCGGGGCCGACGCGGTGATCGCCGCGGTGCCCGTCTCGGACACGATCAAGGAGGTGAGCGAGGGCGGTCACGCGGTGGCGCGCACGCTCGAGCGTGGGCGGCTGTGGGCGGTGCAGACGCCGCAGGTCTTTCGCCGCGCCGCGCTCGAGAACGCGTTGGTGGAGGCCTCCGACGAGCTTCTCGCGGCGGCCACCGATGATGCTTGGCTGATCGAGCGGGCCGGGGGAGCCGTACGCGTCGTGCCGTCCAGTCCGGGAAACATCAAAGTGACGACCTCGACCGATCTCAAGGTCGCCGAGCTGCTGCTCCGCGAGCGCGCCTCGTGAAGGCGACCACCGGCCTCGGTTACGATTGTCATCGCTTCGCCGCGGGCCGGCAGCTCGTGTTGGGCGGAGTGCGGCTGAGCCATGACCGCGGGCTCGCCGGTCACTCCGACGCCGACGTCCTCACCCACGCGATCATCGATGCGCTCCTCGGCGCGGCCGCGCTCGGGGACATCGGCCAGCACTTCCCGGACACCGATCGGCGTTACCGCGATGCCGATTCGATCGAGCTCCTGCGCAGGACGATCGCGCTGCTCGGCGAGCGTGGCCTGGCCGCTGCGCACGTGGACGCCACCGTGGTGATCGAGCGGCCGCAGCTTGCCCCCGTCCGCGAACAAATCCGGGAGCGGCTCGCAGACGCCTTGGGACTGCCGATCGAGCACGTCAGCGTCAAGGCGACGCGGGGTGAGGGGATGGGCTTCGTCGGCCGAGAGGAGGGCGCGGCGGCGTTCGCGATCGCCACGGTCTACGAGACACCAGCATCCCACGCTGATACGCTCACGTAACAGGCTCGACGAGCGCTACTACCGGTGCCTATGGGCGGTGCTCGGCGAACGCGCCGAGGTCACGCCAGGGCGATGCGACACGGCTGCCCTACGAGAGCGGGCGTTTCTCGGCCGTCGTCAAGCGCCGCGAGGACGCCCGGTCTGCACCGGCTCGAGCAAACGGTGGGGCGTCCGCAGGGCGAGCGCCACGGGGTCATCTCGGAGCTTGCCGCCGCCGCGGCGCGGCTCCATCTGTGCGCGTTGGCGGGGGTCCTGATCCAGCCCCTCGCGCGGCGCCTGGACGCTCGCGGCCGTGGCAACCGTGCCGCAACCACGGGACTGCTGTGCTCGTGGGCGGCCTCGCGCTCGGCGCGGTCACGGCAGGTGCCCGCGACACCTGGATGCTCGTGCCCTGCGCGATCGTGCTGGGCAGCGCGTACGGGCTTTGCCTGGTCGCCGGCCTGGTGGAGATCCAGCGCCTTGCCGATCAGGGCGCGCTCGCGCGCCTGACGGCCGCCTACTACGCGCTGACCTACCTCGGCTTCGCCGCCCCGTATCTGCTTGCGCTGGGCTCGCACCTGGCCAGCTACTCAATCTTGCTGGCGATCACCGCCGCGCTCGCGATGAGCACGGCCGCGCACGTCACACGCCGAGCCTCCCGGGCTGCCGCCTACTAGTCCGTCCGAAGCCTGGTTGACGCTAGGGTTGCCGCATCTTGCGCAAGATCTTCCTGCACGACACTCGAACCGGCGAGCTTCAGGCGCTCGAGCCCCGCGATCCTCGGCACGTGGGGATCTACGCCTGCGGACCGACCGTCTACGGACGGATCCACGTCGGCAACGCTCGGCCGTTCGTGGTCTTCTCGCTGCTGAAGCGGTTCCTCGTCCACGAGGGCTATGAGGTGACCTTCGTCGCCAATATCACGGACGTCAACGACAAGATCTACGTCGCCGCTCGCGCCGCCGGAATACCCAGCGCCCAACTGGCCCGCGAGATGACCGATGCCTACATCGCCGACACAGAGGCGCTTGCACTCGGGCGCCCCGACTATGAGCCACGCGCGAGCGAGACGATCGACGGGATAATCGAGCTGATCTCCCTGCTGGTGGCGCGCGGACATGCCTACCCGGTCGACGGCGACGTCTATTTCTCGGTCCGCTCGTACGCGCGATATGGCGAGATCTCTCACCAGCAGATCGAGCAGATGGACCAGGGCGAGGATGTCGAGGGCGCCGCTGTGAAGCGGGACCCGCTCGACTTCGCGCTCTGGAAGGGAGAGAAACCCGGCGAGGACACCGTCTGGGAATCGCCCTGGGGTCGTGGCAGACCGGGTTGGCACATCGAGTGCTCCGCGATGGCAGAGGCGCTACTAGGGCTCGACTTCGAGATCCATGGCGGTGGCTCTGACCTGATCTTTCCTCATCACGAGAACGAGGCGGCGCAGACCTGCGCGGCCCACGACGTCCCGCTCGCGCGCCTGTGGATGCACAACGGGATGGTTCGCCTGCAGCAGCAGAAGATGGCCAAGTCGGTCGGCAACATCTTCGTGCTGGGCGAGGCGCTCGCCCGCTACGGGCGAGACGCGCTGATCATTTACTTCTGCAGTGGCCACTACCGTCAGCCGATCGAGTTCGACGACGACCGTTTGGAACAGGCCGTGATGAGCGTGCGTCGAGTCCGGGAGGCGGGTCGCAGGCTCGTCGCGGGGCCTTCTCCGGTCTGGTCGGCACCACTGCGCGAGCGGTGCTTCGCAGCCCTCGCCGAGGACTTCAACACCCCGCGCGCGTTGGCCGCGGTGTTCGACTGGGTCAGCGAGGCCAACCGGTCGGACAGGCCCGCAGGGCACGCGGACCTGCGCGAGATGCTCGACGTCCTCGGTCTCGCTAACCTGCTCGATCCCGAGGTGGTCGTGATCCCACCCGAGGTGGCCGAGCTTCGCGAGGCGCGGGAGCGCGCCCGCGCCGCACGCGACTACCCCGAGGCCGACCGGCTTCGGGATGAGCTGCTCGCGGCCGGCTGGGAAGTTCGCGACGGGCCCGACGGACCTGAGCTGCTGCCGCGCCGATGATCATCTATGGGCGTAACCCGGTCCGCGAGGCGATCCGGGGGCCGCGAACCGTTGGCCCCGTGTGGGCGACCAAGAACGCGGTGCGCGAGCCGTGGCTGTCGGGCGTCCGGGCGTCTATCACCGCGTCCGAGGAGATCGAGCGGCGATGCGGGTCAGCTGACCACCAGGGGGTGTGCGCCGAGGTCACGGCGTTCGGCTACGCGGAGCCACAAGCCCTGCTGGTGGCATCCGATCGGCTGATCGTGGCCCTCGACCAGGTCCAGGATCCGCAGAACCTCGGGGCGATCTGCCGCACCGCCGAGTGCGCCGGGGCCAGTGCGATCGTGATCCCGCAGCGGCGCTCGGCAGAGGTGACGCCCGCCGTCTGCAAGGCCTCGGCCGGGGCTGTTGAGCACCTGGCGATCGCCCGCGTGCGCAACCTGACCGACTTCCTGCTGGACGCCAAGCGGGAGGGAATGTGGTGCTATGGAGCCGACGCGGCCGGAACCGTCGCCTATGACCAGGTCGACTACGACGGCGCGACCGTGCTCGTGCTCGGCTCGGAAGGTCGGGGGCTGCGCCCGCGGGTGGCGGCGGCCTGTGACACGCTGATCGCGGTCCCGCTGCACGGTCGAATCGAGTCGCTGAGTGTTAGCGCGGCGGCCGCGGTGCTGCTCTACGCCGCCGCCCGCGGCGCAGGCTCGCGGATGAGTTCGACCAGGGCTTGACAGGGAAGCGGCACTATGTAAAGCTCGCGCGAATAACGATCAACTCGAGCTTTACCCTTGAGAGATCGTGGAGGATGCGGGCCGATAGCTCGTATCCAGGACGTCAATAGGTGCGGCGCCAGGGGAGGTAACGCGCCACGGATTCCGACTGGTCCGCCCGCGCAGGGCGGATCGCAGAAGGGAACAAAACGTGGCTCGACTCTCAGCCTCCCCTCAGGCTCAGCCTCAGGTCGATGATGGTTACCTGATCGCGCTTGCGAAGCAGGGGCGCGCCGATGCGTACGACCGGATCGTTCGCCGCTACTACGGATTCGTCCGCCTCAAGGCCTCGTCGTACTTCCTCGCCGGCGGCGACGCCGACGACCTGATCCAGGAAGGTCTCGTCGGCCTCTACAAGGCGGTGCGCGACTACCGCACCGACCGCGAATC
Source organism: uncultured Solirubrobacterales bacterium (assembly GCA_963837385.1). Classification (GTDB taxonomy): domain Bacteria; phylum Actinomycetota; class Thermoleophilia; order Solirubrobacterales; family Solirubrobacteraceae; genus Palsa-465. The sequence goes on along the minus strand of CAWIMZ010000017.1, from coordinate 20,283 downwards.
GAGCTTCCGCAACTTCGCGGAGCTGTGCATCACGCGCCAGATCATCACCGCCGTCAAGACGGCCACGCGTAACAAGCACACGCCCCTGAACCAGTACGTGTCGTTCTCGAGCACGCCCTCAGCATCCGGTAGCGATGGCGATCCAACCCTCGACGAGATGCTGCCGGGCTCGCCGATCCACGATCCGGTCAATCAGGTCATCTCCTCCGAGGAGCTACGAGCGCTCGTCGCCTGCATCTCGACCTCGCTCTCCGAGCTCGAATCACGCGTCCTCTCGCTCTACCTCGACGGCCATTCCTACGAGGAGGTCGGCACGGCGCCTCGGCTGCGACTGCAAGACGGTCGACAACGCCCTGCAGCGCGTCAAGCGCAAGGTCGGAGAGCACCTGATGGAGCGGAGCGTGCCGGTTTAGGAGGTTTGGGGGCGAGGCTCGCGAGTGGGACGGTTACCAGGCCCGCTCGCGCGTGGCTCCACGCCGCGCGCGACCCGCTGCGCCGCGCGCGACCCGCTGCGCCGTGGGCGACGCCGCTGCGCCGTGCGCGATCCCGCTGCGCCGTGGCGTGCGTTCGGAACAGATCTTTCCGTTCTGGTAATATTTCCCGGAACAGAACTATCTGTTCCGCCCCAACCGGAAAGGACCGTCTGATGGATTGGAAGCTCGAGCTCGTGGCCGTGCCGGTGTCCGACGTGGATCGTGCGAAGGCGTTCTATACGGAAAAGGCCGGCTTCAATGCCGACGCCGACCACCAGGTCACCGCGGAGATGCGGTTCGTCCAGCTCACGCCGCCTGGCTCGGGCTGCTCGATTGCGATCGGGACCGGCATCATGGACACCGAGCCCGGTTCGGTAAAGGGCTTGCAGCTCGTCGTCTCGGACATCGAGGCGGCGCGCGAGCAGCTCACGCAGCGCGGCGTCGAGGTCAGCGGCGTCGAGGATTTTCCGTGGGGGCGATTTGTGTTCTTCAACGATCCCGATGGCAACGGCTGGGCGGTACAGCAGCTCCCACCGCGCCCCTGACGGCGGTGGGGGCGGCTGGCGGAGCGCCGCGGGGACCGTGACCGGCTCGGCCCCGGGCCGACTGCGGCGCCGCGGGGATCGTGACCGGCTCGGCCCCGGGCCGACTGCGGCGCCGCGGGGAGCGTGACCGGCTCGGCCCCGGGCCGACTGCGGCGCCGGGGGCCGTTAGCGGTTCGCGGGGGGCCCGGCTAGCGGTGCGGCAACCGAACGACGAACTCGGCGCCACCGCCATCCGCGTTTCCCACCTGGACGGTGCCGCCCATCGCGTTAGTGAGCTCCTGGACGATCGCCAGCCCCAAGCCCGATCCGACTGGACGCTCGCTGCGATAGCGGTCGTAAAGGTAGAAGCGCTCGAATGCACGGGGGAGGTCCTCCGTCGCCAGGCCGGGTCCACAATCGCGCACGGCGATCTGCCCGGGACCGGCCCGCACGACGACGAAGCCGCCGGCTGGGGTCAGTCTGAGCGCGTTCTCGATCAGGTTGGAGGTGACCTGGAGCACCCGGCCCTCGTCCCCGAGTGCCCACGCGCCGTCGTCGCCGGCGGTCGCGTTGGCGAGCTCGACCGACATCTCCCGCGCCCTCGGAAGATGACGCTCGACCGCATGCTCGGCAATCGAAGCAAGGTCGACGGGGTCGCGCGCGACCGAGAATCCGGCCCGGCCCAGCCGCGCCAAGTCGAGCAGGTCGGCCACGAGCCGCTCGAGACGACCCGCCTCTGAGGCGATCACTTGTGACGCTTCGGCAGGTGCCACCGCACCCTCCTCGAGCGCCTCTGCGTAGCCGCGAATCGAGGTCAACGGCGTCTTCAGCTCGTGACTGACCGACTCGAGGAAGTGCCGCTGCGATTCGCGCGCAAGCCCGAGCTCGCGGGACATCTCATTGAAGGCGGTGCCGAGCTGGGCGAGCTCGTCTTCCCCCTCGACAGGCACCGACACCCCCTGCTCGCCGGCGGCCAGCCGGCGTGTTGCCGCCGCGAGCTCGCCCACCGGACGGGTGAGCCGTCGTGCCAGCAGGTAGGCCAGCAGGGCGGCCAGGGCAGCGCCGCCGAGACCGGCGAGCACGAGGCTTCCGAGGAACGGCCGCCACTCGGCGAAGGCGAGCGCCGCCGAGCGAACGAGCACGATCCGTCCGCTTGGCGTGGTGCGGGCGACGTACAAGAGCGAGCGGCCATCGACGTCCAACGTGCCTTGGGCATCGCCGTCCGATGGGAGCGCGGCGAGGATCGCCGCGCTCCGCCTGCGTCCGACGAGATGAGGCCGCGGTGTCCCGACTCGATAGACGTGGTTACCGGGCAGCAGCGCTCCGGGGGCGCCGCCTACGGCCGCGACGGCATCGGCCTGCGCCTCCAGGGCCGACATCCGCTGTGCGGCGACACGGTGTCTGACGAGCAGGATCGCCACGCCGACCGTCAGCGCGCAGGAGGCGATCGCCGCGAGCGCCAGGTAAGCAAGCACCCGCCGGCGCAGCGTCATACGCTCGCCTTGTATCCCAGGCCGCGCACCGTCTTGATCAGATCTCCGTTGCCGAGCTTCTTGCGCAGCTGCGCGACGTGCACTTCCACGGTTCGGGTCTCGCCCGGGCTCAGAAATCCCCACACCGACTCGAGCAGCTGGTCCCGAGTTACGACCTGCCCGGCATTACGCAACAGATACTCGAGCAGATCGAACTCGCGTTGGGTCAGCTCGACGAGGTCTCCATCCACCCGCACCTCGCGGGCGCGGCGCGAGAGTGTCACCGGTCCGAGCTGTGCGATGTCCTCGGCTCCCGGGAACTTGCTCGCGCGGCGGAGCACCGCCTTCACCCTGGCGGTCAACTCACGTGGCGAGAACGGCTTGACAACGTAGTCATCGGCGCCGAGCTCGAGTCCGGCGACCCGATCAGGCTCTTCGTCGCGCGCGGTCAGCATGATCACCGGCACCTGCCCCGAGATCCGCCTGCACACCTCCAGCCCATCGATGCCGGGGAGGCCGATGTCGAGCACGACCAGCCTTATCGGATGGCGACGGAGCTCGGCGAGCGCGTCCTCGCCTGAGCGCACCCATAGGGTCTCGTAACCCGCACGTTGTAGGTACGTGCGCACCAGTGCTCCGATGTTCGGTTCGTCCTCGACTACGAGTATCAACGCGCCCATGTTGAGATCGTAGGCATCAGCGCGCCCCCGACGTCGAGGCTTTACACGCAGCTGACCTTCCGCTGACACGCTCGTTGCATCGTCGGCCGATCCTTTAGATCGGCAGGCAAACAACGTAGTCAGGAGTAAGAATGAGCTTGATCCGTAGGAACTTGAAGCTGATCGCCGTCGCTGCCACCTGCGCCGGGATCGGAGCGGGAGTCAGCGCCATAGCGAGCGCGGGCGCGGCAACCACGTCCCAGCCGAAATCGGCGCGACCGGCGCTCGGATTGGGCGCCGTGCGACGGGCCGTGAGCGGCGATCTGGTCGTTGCGACCAAGACTGGTTTCGCGACTGTGACCTTCGAGCGAGGGATGGTCAAATCAGTCAGCGGGCAGGAGCTGACGCTGGCCCAAGGGACCCGGGCCCGAACCTACAAGACGGTCACGTTGACGATCCCCGCGAACGCCAAGGTGCGGGACAACGGCAAGTCCACCACGCTGGCGAACGTTGCGGTCGGGCAACGCGCGATCGTCGTGCGGGGCCCGAAGTTGACCCATGTGATCGCGCACACCCCACGCTGGCGCTAGGGGTCATTTCGTGAGCAGGCCGAAACGCGCGCCGAGCTCGGCAAGCAACTCGGCCTGCTCACGTGCGGCACGGGGAGGTTTGGGCGTTGTGCGACGTTGGTCAGGGTGGCCGATGTCGCGGTGAAACAGCTTGGTCCGGCCGATCGGCTCGAAGCCGACCCGGCCGTAAAGGTGCTTCGGCCAGTCGTCCTCGTCGGCCACGATGAAGATCAGCTGGTGGGCTTCCGCGCGGGCGAGGGCGGCGGCGTGGCCGACGAGGCTGCGGGCGAAGCCGCGACCGCGCGCCTCCGGCACGGTGTAGACATCCTCTACCTGCGCGGTTCTTCCATCTGACCGTAGCTTCGTGATCGCGGCCGGACGGCCGTCCTCGCCTGTGACGGTGAACCGGCGCTGGTTCCATGCGCGACCCTCGCGGCGGCTAGCTCGCGCAGTTGATCGATGCTCGACCGGAGCTCTTCGGCGCCCCAGCGCTCCATCAGCTCGAGCATCTCGTCCTCGCTCGGTTGGATCACCGTGGTGGCGGTGGGTGGCTGCTCGGGCGCGCGTGTCAGGGCCATAACCACCTCGCGCTCGACCTTCCACCCGGCGGCCGCGAACCTCCTGTCCAGGTGCGCGCCGGCGTCGTGATCGACCACGATGTGCCTGTAGGGAAGGGCGTCGAACTGCTGATCGGCGACTTCGACGGCATCAGCGAACTCAATCGGGGCCGCGACGCGGATGTGATTCAGGCTCCAGACGTCGGGCAGCGAAGGGGTCCGGATCGCCCATCCGGCGTCGATCGGCTGGATCTCGTCGGCGACCAGCTCGACCGTGCGGCGCATGAAATCGCGCGCTCGGGTCAGAGAGTCGGCACCGCCGGCTGGATGCGCGGATCTCGCAGGGGGAGGATCGACGGCGCCCATCGCAACCCAAGGATGACATCCGAGCCGGATGCGAACATATGTTCGCTTTGGCGGAAGCAACGATCTTGCACGCGGACCTGGACGCCTTCTACGCATCGGTAGAGCAGCGAGATGACCCGCGCCTTCGCGGCCGGCCCGTTATCGTCGGCGCGGGCGTGGTGCTCGCGGCCAGCTACGAGGCCAAAGCCCACGGCGTGCGCACGGCGATGGGCGTGCCGCAGGCCCGCCGGCTGTGCCCGCGGGCCTTCGTCGTCGCACCGAGGATGTCGGCCTACAGCAAGGCCAGCAAAGCGGTATTCGATGTGTTCGAGCAGATGGCGCCGCTGGTCGAGGGGCTCTCGATCGATGAGGCATTTCTCGACGTCCGCGGGTTGGCTCGAATCCTTGGCACACCGATCGAGATCGCCGCCCGGCTGCGAGAAGAGATCCGCGCCCAGGTCGGTCTGCCGATCACAGTGGGGGTCGCTCGCACCAAGTTCCTGGCCAAGGTGGCAAGCGCCGTAGCGAAACCCGACGGCCTGCTCGTAGTTTCGCCGGGTGACGAGCTTGGGTTCCTGCATCCGCTTCCGGTCGAGCGGCTCTGGGGAGTCGGCCGGGTCACTGCCCAGAAGCTCCGCGACCGGGGGGTCACGACCGTCGGCGAGGTGGCGGCGCTGAGCGAAACGACGCTCGTGTTGATGCTCGGGCGGGCGTCCGGACGGCATCTGCACGCGTTGGCTCACAATCGAGACCCGCGACCGGTCCAGGGGCGCCGCCGTCGGCGTTCGATCGGGGCGCAGCGCGCGCTCGGCCAACGCCGCAGGCCGCCCGAGGAGCTCGCCACCGTGCTGATCGGACTTGTAGATCGTGTAGCGCGTCGGCTGCGCGCGGCTGCGCGAAGTTGCCGCACCGTCGTGCTCCGGTTGCGTTTCACGGACTACTCGCGCGCCACGCGCTCGTACACGATGGCCGAGCCGACCTCACAGACGCACACGATCTTGCAGACGGCGAGCGGTCTGCTGATGATGTCGATGCCGGTCATCGAGCGTCGGGGACTGACCCTGATCGGGATAGCGCTGGCAAATCTCGCTGACCAGGGGCCGGTCCAGCTCACGCTGCCTTTCGACCGTGCCCGCGAGCTCGACGCCGCAGTCGACAGGGTCCGCGACCGGTTCGGCTCTGACGCGATCACCCGTGGCGCGCTGGTTGGCCGAGATCCTGGGCTAACGGTGCCGCTGCTCCCCGACTAAAGCCGAGGCGTGATCTAGCCTCTGAATGCGTGAGCGGCACGGAACCACTGAACGTAACCATCTTCACCGACCCAGGCTGCCCATTCGGCTTCGATGCCCAGCGTCAGGAGCTCCAGTTGCTGTGGCACTACGGGGAGGCCGCGGACACCACACGGCGAGTGATCGTCCTTGCGCAGGCAAGCTCCTCGTTCGAGGAACGGGGGCTCACCCGCGAGATGATCGCCGGCAACTCGAGGCGGCTGCGCGCGCTCTATGGGATGCCGATGCTGACTGAACCGAGCGACCGGCTCGCCTCCACGCTCGAGGCCTGCCGCGCCTACGTAGGCGCTCGGATGCACGACCCGCGACGCGCCGGCGCGCTCCTGCGAGCGTTGCGCCGCCGGGCATTTTCCGACGGACAGCCGCTCGACGAGATCGAAACGATTCACGGAGCCGGTCGCGACGCCGGCGTCCCGACGGACACGATCGACGGCTGGCTCAGTGATCAGGAAGTGCAAGCCGAGGTCCGCCGCGACATGGTCGCGACGAGGACGCCGTTACCCGAAGCCATCGCACTCGCTCATCGGCTCTCGAGAAGCAATGGCGGGCTGCGTTATTCGACCGCGTCTGCCGTGTTCGAGTGCGGTGAGCGGCGGATAGTCATGCCCGGGTTCCAGCCGTTCGCGGTGTACGAGGTGGCGATCGCAAACGTCGCCCCTCACGTCGAGCGCCGACCCGCGCCTCAGGCCGTGGAGGAGATCCTGGCTTGGGCGCCGTACCCACTGGCGAGCGCTGAGGTCGCCGAGCTGCGGGGAATCCGGCTCGAGGACGCCCGCCGGGAGCTCGAGCTCGCGGGAGCACAGCTCACGCCGGCTGCCGGCGATGGCTATTGGTCTTGCCGTTGAGCGTTTCAACGTTTCGCGGGGGGTTCGCGTCCCGCCCAAGCACCGGCCGGACGAGCGCGGAAGACCCCGTCATCCCGCGCGCGGCGCTCGGGGACACCCTGCAAGGCTCTTTCAGATCATTCGACAGCCGGTCGGTGCGTGCGCCCTTGTTGCAGCGGTTAAGGTTGACCCGAGAGTCAGTGACATGAGTTAGGAGTTCATCTGCCCGCGCGCCAAGCAGCACTGCACGCCGTTGGTCCTGCGCAATCAGCGAAGCCGCGGCCGATCGGCTCAGCCCCGCCCGAGCCGGCACCCTCCATGATCCACTTGCGGCGGCCTGCTGCACGACAGGCCGTTTGGTCATACTGCGTGCAGTCCTGATCCCTCTCATCTGCCTCCTGCATACATGTCGAACATAGCCCGGGATTCGCCTCTGCCAGCAGGCGCCGGGATCGCGATCGATGATCACGCGCCGCCTGGCTTCTGACCCCTTCCGCCCGTCGGTAGCCATGACCGATGACCAGCGCGGGCATCGAGTCGTGCAGATCATCCGGCACCGGAGGGCCGAGGGATCGCGACCCGGGGAGCGGCGCGACGGGCGCCGCGTAGCGCTGGTGATCGAAGGCGGGGGGATGCGCGGGGTCGTCTCGGCCGGGATGACCGCGGCGCTCGAGCAGCTTGGGTTCCGTGACGCTTTCGATGAGGTTCATGGCGCCTCTGCGGGCGCCTTCAACGCCGCTTTTCTGCTGTCCGGCCAGGCCGCCTACCTCGCCGCGCTGTACCTGCACGGGTTCGGCGATCCACGCTTTGTGAGCTTTCCCCGCGCGCTGCGTGGCGGACCGGCGCTGGACATGGACTACGTGATCAATGACGTGTGGACACGCCAGCGACCGCTGCGCTTCGAGGCCATCCTGTCGAGCGAGGTCGCCCTGCACTGCACGGCGACCGATGCCGATCGCGCCGAGATCGTCGACCTCAGCGAGCTGCACGACGAGCAGGAGATCCGCGTCGCCCTGCGCGCCTCGGCGCGGCTGCCCTGGCTCGCCGGCCCGCCGGTGCTGTTTCGCGGACGCAGGTTGCTCGACGCGACTCTGGCCGAGGCGATTCCGGTACAAGCTGCATTCGCCACCGCGACCGACGTGCTCGTGCTGCAGACGCGACCTCGGGGCGTCCAGCACGCGCCGCTCTCGCGCACCGTCTCGCGGCTCACGGATTACTACCTACGGCCGATCAACCCAGCCCTCGTGGAGTTACGTCGCACCCGCTCGAGTCGCTACGACGAGCTCAGCGCGCGGCTGACCGACCGGGCCGCCGACCCACTCTCGCAGCCCTCGGTGTGCGTCATCCGGCCGCCCAGCGGCGCGGTGCTCGTCGGGCAACTCGAGCACCGCACGCCCGTGCTTCAGACAGCTGCGAGCGAGGGCATGCGCGCGGCATGGATGGCGTTGGAAGGCGAGGATCCAGAGCTGCTGGCCACGCTGCGGGCCTACCCGCTGCGTTCCGGCGTGCCCGAGGCCGTGGAAGAACGGCCGATCGACGTCACGAGCAGCGCTGAGCCCTCGCTCGGCGACGGTCATCCGTCGATTCGGTAGCCAGAGCGGGCCCGCGACACCGGCCCGTCGAACGACTGGCAACCGATCGCTGGTGCCGATCTGGAGCAGAGGGGATCTCGGGCTGATCAGCCTCAGTGACGTCGAGCAGCAGACGGGCGAACGCGCTGGCGCTCGACACGGCGGGGACCCGGGCGTTCATGGACGACCTGTGGACCGAATCTCGGGATCTTGAACCGGCGCCCCGTGGACTACTTCGCCGCGCTCCGCCCGCGATACCGGACTGGCATCTTGAGCAACAGCTTCGTCGGTGCCAGGGGCGCGAGCAGGTGGCCTACGACTTTGAGGGCATCTGCGTCCTCGTCGTCTACTCGCACGAGGAAGGCCTAAAGAAGCCAGACCCGCGTTTCTACCGCGTCGTGTGCGAACGACTCGCAGTGCGCCCGCACGAGGCGATCTTCCTCGACGACGTTCAGGAGTGCGTCGACGGAGCCCGCCGCGTCGGGATGACCGCGATCAAGTTCAACGACAACGAGCAAGCGATAGCCGAGCTCGAGCGTCACCTCGAATAGCCCGACTTGCTGCGCTGAGCAGCCGATCGCCGGAGTTGGTCAGCTGCGGCTCAAAGTCGTTCCCACTTCCGGCGCTGCGCGACCTGTTCCTTCTCACGCGCGCTACGCACCTTGCGTGCCGCTTTCTGGAACTCCTCGTTGCGGCGTGCAATCTCCTTCTTGATCTCGCTGAATGCTGCATTCGATGTCGATCGCCCAGGACCGGGACTGTGTGACTCGGCCATGCTGCGCTCCTTCTCCTGCTCCCTGGAAGTTTTGGGCCACACGAGAATGCGAGAGCACGACATTCGGCGGTGGAACTGCTCTCCCGAGTCTACGCTGCCCACAACGCGTTACGCCGCCAACGAACTTCTGCCGCTGAACGCGAAATTGCGCTCAGCGGTAGGCCGGCCAAATCGGGGCGGACCGGGCCGCGGCCGTGGGCCGCTAAGTTGGGGACATGACCTCCTCCTCCGACAAGCATTTTGGCCTCACCGGCCTGGCGACGATGGGCGCAAACCTGGCGCGCAACGTCGCCCATCACGACATTCCGGTCGCGGTGCACAACCGCACCACCAGCCGCATGCGGACCTTCATCGACGAGTACGGCTCCGAGGGGCCGCTGAGCGGCCACGAGTCCGTCGAGGACTGGGTGGGCGCGCTGTCCCGCCCGAGGGTGCTGATGAGCATGGTCCAGGCCGGCAAAGCGACGGACGCGGTGATCGATGAGGTCGCGCCGCTGCTCGACGCCGGCGACGTGCTGATCGACGGTGGCAACGCGAACTTCCGTGACACGCAGCGCCGGCACGCCGCGCTGGCTGAGCAGGGCATCCATTTTCTCGGGGTCGGGGTCTCCGGTGGCGAGGAAGGCGCCCTGAACGGTCCCAGCATCATGCCCGGCGGCGATCGTGAGCCATACGACGACTCCGTAAAGCCGATCTTCGAGACGATCGCGGCCAACGTCGACGGGACGCCATGCTGCACCTATGTCGGTCCTGACGGCGCCGGCCACTACGTGAAGATGGTCCACAACGGGATCGAGTACGCGGATATGCAGCTGATCGCCGAGAGCTATGACCTGCTGCGCCACGGCGTCGGGCTTGAAGTGCCCGAGATCGCGCAGCGCTTCCAGTCGTGGAACGAATCGGAGCTGGAGTCGTTCTTGATCGAGATCTCGGCGCGCGTTCTCTCCAAGACTGACGAAGTGACCGGCAAGCCGCTGGTCGACGTGATCCTCGACGCCGCTGAGCAGAAGGGCACGGGCCGCTGGACCGCCCAGAACGCGCTCGAGCTCGGCGTCCCGCTGACCGGGATAACCGAGGCCGTGTTTGCGCGGACGCTGAGCGCCCTCAAGGATCAGCGTGAAGCCGCCGCCGACCGGCTCTCAGGGCCCGCCGCGTCCGGTGGCGGTGAAGCGTCGCTGGCGGAGGATCTCGAGCACGCGCTGTACGCGTCGAAGATCGTGTCCTACGCGCAGGGCTTCGCGCAGATGGCGGCGGCGGCCGACGCGGAGGGCTGGGACGTCCACCTGGGCTCGATGGCGACGATCTGGCGGGGCGGGTGCATCATCCGTGCTCGCTTCCTGGACCGCATTCGGGAGGCCTACGACGAGGAGCCGAAGCCGGCCAACCTAATGCTCGCCGACTTCTTCGCCAGGGCCCTGGAGGAGGCCCAGGATCCGTGGCGTCGGGTCGTGGCCAGAGCGGCCGAGCTAGGCATCCCGACGCCGGCGTTCTCCTCGTCGTTGGCCTACTACGACGGCTACCGGCGCGCCCGCGGCCCCGCGAGCCTGATCCAGGGCCTGCGCGACCTGTTCGGGGCTCACACCTACCAGCGGGCCGACCGGGAGGGCACGTTCCACATCATGTGGGGCGAAGACGGCCGCGAGGTGCAAGTCTGACCCGCACGCCCGGCGACCCCGCACGCCGGGCGGAGCCTGGTCGATCACCAGCCGAGGGTGCCGGGCGGCCCCTTGAACGGGCCGACGAGGTCGGCGGTGATCCACCCACCGTAGAAGTCGCTTTGCTGAGCGTGGACGCGCTCGTCGTCCATCCAGGCAGCGTCCACCCGGCCTGGGTAGAACGCCAGGTGATCGCTCAGCGCGTGGTAGGACGCGGAAGGTCCGGATAGCCCCAGCAGACCGCCTTGACTCGTCGGCCGTGGACGACTGCGTCGAGGTAGCGTGCGGCCCCTTTGAACCCACACCAGCATCAACGGCGCTCGGTGCCAGCCCCGGAACCGGAGCCGGCAGGCGATCCACCGCTTGCCGCTGTAACGGCGGCGGACGCGCCCGTCCCCGTAGTGCAGACAGCCTCGGTTTCCATACACCAGACACGACCTGGATGCGTGATCAGCTCGCCGAGCGGCGTCACCCCGATTCTGGAGCGGCATCGCAGGAGCGCAGCGTAGCTACCGCACGCCCCGGGAGAGCCGAGCGCGGACGTTCTACGGACCTCGCGATCGGTCGCGATAACCTGGGGCCGTGAGCGATCTGGTCGCATCAGCGGCGGAGAGATACGCCGAGGAGAATACGAGTCCCTTCGACGACCAAATCGCTGCGGCTGCCGAATGGACGCAGGGCAACGCCGCGGCACCGGGGATGATGAGCGGCTTGGCGGAGGCAAGACTGCTGGAGGCGTTGATCGTCGTCGCGGGTGCCCGGCGCGTGCTCGAGATCGGCACCTTCACCGGGGTGGGCGCGCTGACGATGGCGGCGGCGCTGCCCGCGGACGGAAGCGTCACGACTCTCGAGGTCGACGAGGAGATGGCCGCCGTGGCACGGCGTCACATCGACGCCAGTCCGATTGGGCGCCGCGTCGAGCTGATCGTGGGAGACGCGCTGGAGACGATCGTCGGTCTCGCAGGGCCGTTCGACCTGGTCTACATCGATGCGTGGAAGGCCGACTACCCCGCCTACTACGATGCCGTTCTCCCCAAGCTGGCCGAGCGTGGCGTGATCGTCGCCGACAATCTGTTCCGAGGCGGAGCAGCGCTGGACGGGAGCGCCACGGACGCGAGCACGGTCGGGATCCGGACGTTCGCTAGCCGAGTGCAGCAGGACGAGCGGGTGCACAACGTGCTGCTGACGATCGGGGACGGAGTGATGCTCGCGTGGCGCCGCCCGGCGGACGAGCGGATGGGTCCTTCGCGATAGCGGCGGTGAGGGCGGTGACCGTGAGGGCGAGGCCGATCGAGGCCTACGCGAGCACTTCGGACTCAACCTCTGACCGCGGGCGCCCTTCACCGTGCGAGCTGCGCGAGACGCTGGAGCGATGTTTGGATGACCCCGCGCCGGTTGCCGAGCGTGGTTCTGCTCGTGGTGGGTGTTCGGTCAGCCGTTGCCGGCGTTCGCGCCAAGGCTGTTGAGCCATGCGCGCATCGATTGGCCGGCGGGTGTGGCTTGACCTTCCTCGTAGCCTGTCGTTGCTCTCGCGAGCGTCACTCCGTTCAGGGTCGACCAGCCGTACTCGATCCCGGTGCCGGACGCGGCGTAGCGAGCGATCACCTGTCCCTGCGCGACGATGCTGCCGCCCGGCGCGATGTCGGTGATCTGCTCCGCTACGTACTGCACCTTGCCCGCGTCGGGCCCGCTCAGCAGCTCGAAATACACGAGCGGCTGACCGGCGTACCAGTCCGGGATGATCGCGAGGACCTTGACCGTGCACGGCGCCAGGATCGGCGCTCCCACCGGGAGGGTCGCATCGACCCCCTGATCGGTGCGTTCCCAGACCGCCACGTACCGCAGCGGATCGATGTACGTCGCGTTTGACACGGGCGCCGCGATCAGCTCGAGGCGCAACTCGTTCTTGACCTCAGCGAGTGACGGTGCATGGGCGTTCACGTCTCCGACCGGAGCGTCCGGCGTGACCGCCACTGGCTGCGCGCCCGCAGTCGGCTCGATCACCTGCGGTCGCGCCTTGGGAAACGCGTCGCCCGCCGTACCGCCCGAGGTGCTGCTCGGGGTGCTGTTCGCGGTGCTGCTCAGAGCGCCGGTCGAGGTGCTGCTCAGAGCGCTGCCCGCTCCGCACCCCGCCAGAGCGAGCACCACGAGCAACAGCGCGCCACCGCCCACCATCACACCGACACGCAAACGACCACGCACCCAGCGTGCCAAAACCGTTGAAAGAGGACCAGCAGCGATCATAATCCCGTTCCCGCCAACCCGAACACGCCCCACGACACCCGCCAGGCCGTCCGACGCGATCGCGCCAACCCCCCGGCCAGAAGCCGACCACGCGAGCGAAAACCAGCACACACGCTAACACGCGCTCAGCCGCCGGCGACCCCAGCAGACCGCACAGCCCACGCGGCTCGGCTGAGATTCCGGATCGTCGTCGCGTGCGGAGTCCGGGCTTGCTGATCTGACTACGGGATCGCTGTGCTGTCCCGCGGGTTGGCGTTCAGCGGTACAAAGCGTGTGTGGCGCGACATCATGATCGGTCCCAAACGCGGCTGTGAGCGCTCGGAGCGACGACGGCGAGTTGCCCACCAAGGAGCAGTATTCCGGTGCGCCGAACCCGGATGCGCTGCTGCCGAAGCTGGATCAGCACCAGCTCGCTGTTCTGCGGCGCGTCGGGCGTGAGTGGGACCGGGTCTGCGGCGACCGCGCCGCGTGGCGGCTAGCTCTCCCGGTCGATCCCAACCTCGGCAGCTATCCCGCCGAGATCCACCCCACTCGCTTCGGACGGTTCGTGACCGTCGCCGGACAGGATGGACAGCTGCCATCGCTCGAGGCGACACGCGCGGCGGAGACGCCACGGCCGCTGCTCGGACGTACGGGCTACGAGCTGCGCCGTGTGCTGCTCGGCCCGCCGCTCAACGCCAGCGCGATCGTGCGCGAGCGGATGCGCAAGCTGGTGGCGCTGCCCGTGCTCTCAGCGGACGCGTTGTCGTCGGTCGCGTACGGCCCCGAGGCGATGCTCGCGATCCTCGTCCTCGCGGGCAGCGCGGGGTTGAGCTATTCGCTTCCGATTGCCGCGACGATCGCATTCTTGATGCTCGCCGTCGGCATTTCCTATCGCCAGACGATCCGGGCCTACCCGCACGGCGGCGGTTCGTACATCGTCGCCACCGACAATCTCGGCCGGATGCCCGGGCTGATCGCCGCCGCTGGCCTAATGACCGATTACATCCTCACGGTCGCCGTGTCGGTCGCGTCCGGGCTCGCCGCGGTCACCTCCGCGATCCCGTCGCTGACCCCGGACGCTGTGCCGATCGGGGTCGGCGTGATCGCCGTGCTGCTCGCGGGCAACCTGCGTGGCGTCAGGCAAGCCGGACTGCTGTTCGCCGCGCCGACATACGCGTTTATCGTTGCGATCTTCGTACTGATCGTCGTCGGCCTGGCCGACTCGGCCGGACGCGGGTTTCACCCGACCCCGACGCCACCGTTGACCGCGACAGAGGGCGTCAGCGTGTTGTTGGTGCTGCGCGCGTTCGCCTCCGGGTCGACGGCGATGACGGGCATCGAGGCGATCTCCAACGCGGTGCCGGCATTCAAACCGATCGAGTGGCGCAACGCTCGCACGACCTTGACGTGGATGGTCGGCCTGCTGATCGTCATGTTCGCCGGCACGATCGGCCTGGTCCATCTCGACGGGGTGGTCCCGAGGGCGCACGAGACGGTGCTCTCGCAACTCGCGCACCGCACCTTCGGCCCGGGACTCTTGTACGCCTTCACGCAGGCGTCGACTGCGGCGATCCTGCTGCTCGCCGCGAACACCGCCTACAACGACTTCCCCCGCGTGCTGTTCCTCCTCGCCCGGGACCGGCAAGCGCCGCGACTGTTCCTCCGGATCGGCGACCGTCTGTCATTCAGCAACGGCATCATCCTGCTCTCGCTCGCCGCGACAGCGATCTACGTCGCGTTCAGCGGCAAGACCGAGCCCCTGATTCCGCTGTTCGCCGTCGGTGTCTTCCTGGCATTCACGATGTCGCAGTCCGGGATGGTCGTCCACTGGTGGCGCCGGCGTGACGATCCCCACTGGCGCCGGAGCCTCTTCTTCAATGCCACCGGCGGCTTCCTCTCGGCGATCGTGTTCATCACGGCGGGGATCACTAAGTTCACCGACGGTGCGTGGGTCGCGATCCTGACGATCGGGCTGTTCATCCTGGTGGCGACGCGCATCCGCCGCCATTACGACCTTGTAGACAGGGCGACCGCGTTGCATCCACACGCGATCGAGGTGCCACAGCACAAGGTCACGCCGAGTGTGCCCGAGGGCACAGCGCGGACGGGAAGCAAGGAGAACGGCGAGGCGACTGGCCAAGCCCACGACGCGGATAGCGAAGCCGAGGAGAATCCCGAGGAGATCCACAACCTGATCGTGGTGCCGGTCGTCGGGCTCGACCTCCCAGGCATGCGCGCGCTGGCATATGCGGCCTCGCTCCAGCAGCCCCTCCTCGCCTTGCACATCAGCCCCACCGACGACGAGGCCGAGCGCTTCCGCGGCTACTGGAGCCAGTGGGGCGATCACCTCCCGCTCGAGGTCATCGTCTCCCCTCACCGCGCGCTTGTCGCGCCGATGGTCAACTACATCTCGTCACTGCACCGCCAGCGCCCGGATCTCACACTGACCGTGATCATGCCCGAGATCGTGGTAAGACACTGGTGGCACCGCGTGCTGCACAACCGCATCGCGCCACGGCTGCGGCGGGCGCTGCGACCGATCCCGAAGATTGTCGTCACGACGGTCCCGTTCCACCTACCGAGCTAGGCCCGGTGCTGTCGTGCCCAGAGGCAGCCGCCCCCAGCTCGTGCTCGTAGCGGGTCTGAGGAAGCGTGGCCTGCCCGGGCATGTCAGCGGTTGACTGGTGGGCGTACGGTGATCACCTTGGCGGACTTAGCGGCGAGAGTGGAAATCGCGCCCCGCGTAATCTTCCGCCGATGCGGCTCGAAGGAATCCAAGCCGGGGACATCGTCGAGGTCGACCGCCTCGGACGCCGCTTCCACGCGCTCGTCACCGGAAACGCTCCCGGCGGCCTGTCGCTTCAGCCGCTCGATCGACGAATCACCTACAGCACCTGCCGAGCGCATCAGGTTGTAGCGCACTGGGCCAAGCGCGGACGGCCACGAACGACGAACGAGCCACTCGAGCCATCGCCGCTTCAGCTCGAGCTCGACACTACCGGTCGCGGCTGAACCCAGCCGCCGTCGTTGTTCATCCGCCGGAGGCTTGCCATTTGTCGACGAGCCGGCAGAGGGGAACTAACCGGAAGCTAACGCACGGCGCTTGAACGGAGCGTCCGCGCTGGTACGATCGCCGCCGGGCAACAGGAGGGTCTACATGATGCGACGATTCACGATTGCAGTTGCACTGTTGTGCTGCATCGGGGTACTTGGAATTGCGGGCTGCGGCAGCAGCAGCAGTAGCAGCTCTTCCTCGTCGGCCTCGAGCGCAAGCGCAAGCACATCGACTTCAAGTCCGTCGGCCGCTAGCACCAGCTCCGGAACGAAGTCCCTCGCCACCGCCAAGTTTGCGCTCCATGCGGGCCTCGGTTTCGGCGCCTTTCACCATTGGATCTATGGCCCGATAAAGGCGGGTGCCCTAAAGCATCCGGCGTCGCACAAGGTGGCGTTGGTGAAGGCGGGTCTTGCTGCATTGTTTGTGTACCACGAGCTGAAGCTGGCGGCAGGGAATGCGAAGAGCAGTAAGCTCTTGAGGCCTTTGGTCGCCCCGCTCACAGCGGCTGGGGCCAAGCTCAATTCGCTGAAGACTTCGATCACTGGCGGCTCCGTGAACGCGTCCGAGATCGACGGCGTCAACTCGCAATTGGCACAAATCAAGAGTAAGGCCGCGGCTAACGGGCAGTCGATAACGGAATCGATTCCGAACGCGTCTCAGTTGACCGCGGCCCCCTGATCGCTCAACCATCCCGGGGGAGGCGTTCGATCGCGCTGAGGAGGTCGCGGCGCTCAGCGGATCTGGACCGGGTTCCTTCGGCGCCGTCGACGGCGAGTACGTCGACGGCGCTGTTGTCGACCCGAATGCAGCCGTGCGAGCGCGCGCTCCCAAGCGGGTCGAGCAGGCTGGCGCCGCCACGCCCGTGAATGGCGACCTGCCCGGGCCCGCCGTCGAAGTCGTGGAGCACGGGCGAGAACGCGGTCAGGAGCAGCGCCCAGGTGCCGAGGAAATCGTTCGGGCTGGGCTGGCGCACGCGCTCGTAGATCGCATACAGACCGCGGGGGGTGGGCGTGCTGGGCTTACCGACGACGGCGCGCCAGCTGTCCAGCACCCGACCGCCGCGCAGCAACGAGACCGTACGCGCGAGCACCGAGACGTCGATCCGCCACGGCGTCCGCGTGAGCTCGACGAGGTCTGAGTCGATCCAGCCCGACACGCCATTCGGGCGTTGTGGGAGCAGAACCCGGAGCCAGGTGGTGCCCCCCGGAGCCAGACGGGAGTCGAGGACCAGCAATACGACCGGTCCCCCGAATCCGACTGCGCTCGTCGGGATCACCGTCCGGACCCGTCCAGCGCCCGGCGCGGACCGCGCGGGCGTCGGGATCACGATCCGCGCAACCCAGGCCCCGCGGAGGGTGGGAGCGCCGGGGAGCGCCGCGGCGGTCCGCCCGTGCAGCGCCGCCGCCGCGTGGGCGAAGACCAGTCGGGCGGGGCTGTTCGTGGCGGCGCTAGACGCAGCGCTCGTCACCAGGACAGCGATGACCGCGCCGCAGACCGCGCTGACGCGAGCCCGATGCACGCAGGCTCACCCCGTAACGCCGACGGGACGAGCGGGCGGCGCCGCAACCGTAACACTCGCGCGCGCCGTTCTCGTCCGCACGTCCTCGGCGCTTGTGGTCGCGACATTCGTCAGGCGCCTTGCGCCGCTCGCTAGCGCAAGCGCACGCACTCTAACGACATAACGCCGCGCCTTGCCCTTCGCCAGCGATGAGATCTTCCAGCACGCACTGCCATGCCTAAAAGTAGCGTGATCGACCGAGATGAAAGCCATCCCGGAGCCGAGGCGATCGCATACTTGGACCCTGAGCGCCGGCTCGGGTCCGAGCGAATGGACGGCGATCGTGAACGAGAACGTCTGGCCAGGAGCGACGGTGTGCCTGCTGGCGGTCTTGGTGAGGCGCAGCGCCGCTGGGCCGGGGCGGACCATCGTGGTCACGTGCGAGAGGTTGTTCGCGCCGTCGGAGTCGGCGGTGGCGGACCGGACGCTTGCAGAGTTGCGAAGCTCGCCGGTCGACGTGGGCTTCGCGACGATCGTGATTTTGTCGCTTGCGCCACTCGCGATCGAGTCCAGTCTGCAGGTGATCGGATCAACCTTAGAGCAGGAGCCGCTAGATGTGTGAACCGAGACGAGCGTCACCGGCGCGGAGAAGGCATCGGTCACGGTTGGACTCGACGCCGTGTCGGGTCCGTGGTTTCTGACGGTGATCGTGTAGGTGAGCGGCTCGCCGGTACGCCCGGTCGTGTGGTTGACCGTCTTCACGAGTGCGAGGTCGGCTTGCGCCGGTGGCGGCTTGGCCACGGGGGTGATCGACGCCTCGGACCTGGTCAGCTCAGGCTGTGCGATCGGCTCGTTCGCCGATGCGCTCGCGGTGTTCTTCAGCGTGGTGCCGGCGGTCGAGGCAGCGACGTCGGCGGTGATCGTCACCAGCGCGGTGCCGCCCGCTGGCGAGCGTACCGAGGTTGCACGTGACCGTTTGCCCGCGGCGCCGCAGCTGCCCTGGCCAGGCGTCGCCGACACGAACGAGAGGCCGGACGGAAGTGGGTCGGTGATGGTCGCCCCGGTCGCAGGGCTCGGGCCGTTGTTGAGGAGCGTCAGCGAGTAGCTGACCGGGCCACCTGCGGCGGGCGCCGGGTTCGAGGCCACCTTCTTCAGCTCGAGGTCGACGAGCGGCTGCACGGTGATCGTCGCGGCCGCCTGGTTGTTGGCCGGGGTCGGGTCTTGCTCGTTCCCGGAAACCGTGGCGAGGTTGCCTACGGACATGCCCGCTACGGCCGCCGTGGTGTGTGTCCTGATCGTGACCGAGGCCGTGGCGCCGGTAGCGATCGTGCCGACGTCGCATTTGACGGTGCCGTTCTCGTTGTCGCATCCGGGCGAAGCGTTGATGAAGTCCAGGCCGGCAGGCAGAGAGTCCTGGATCGTGACGCCGGTCGCGTCGTTGGGCCCCGCGTTCCTCGCGGTCAGGGTGTAGTCGACCTCGTCGTCGGTGGCGGGGTTGGTGTTCGAGGCGGTCTTGGTCAGCGACAGGTCGGCCTTGGCCACGGGGGTGATCGACGCTTCGGAGCTCGTCAGCTCAGGCTGTGCGATCGGCTCGTTCGCCGATGCGCTCGCGGTGTTTTTCAGCGTGGTGCCGGCGGTCGAGGCAGCGACGTCGGCGGTGATCGTCACCAGCGCGGTGCCGCCCGCTGGCAGCGTACCGAGGTTGCACGTGACCGTTTGCCCGCTGGCGCCGCAGCTGCCCTGGCCAGGCGTCGCCGACACGAACGAGAGGCCGGACGGAAGTGGGTCGGTGATGGTCGCTCCGGTCGCAGGGCTCGGGCCGTTGTTGAGGAGCGTCAGCGAGTAGCTGACGGGGCCACCTGCGGCGGGCGCCGGGTTCGAAGCCACCTTCTTCAGCTCGAGGTCGACGAGCGGCTGCACGGTGATCGTCGCGGCCGCCTGGTTGTTGGCCGGGGTCGGGTCTTGCTCGTTCCCGGAAACCGTGGCGAGGTTGCCTACGGACATGCCCGCTATGGCCCCGGTGGTGTGTGTCCTGATCGTGACCGACGCGGTAGCGCCGGTAGCGATCGTGCCGACGTCGCATTTGACGGTGCCGTTCTCGTTGTCGCATCCGGGCGAAGCATCGATGAAGTCCAGGCCGGCAGGCAGCGAATCCTCAATCGTGACGCCGGTCGCGTCGTTGGCTCTGCGTTGCTCGCCGTCAGCGTGTAGTCGACCTCGTCGTCGACGGCGGGGTTGGTGTTCGAGGCGGTCTTGGTCAGCGACAGGTCGGCCTCCGGGTGACGCTCAAGGTGGCCGAGTCCATGCTGTCGGTGGGGTTGAAGTCGGGCAGCTGCGGGTCCGCCGGCTTCGCTGGCGATCGTCGCGTGATTCGTGACACTCGTTCCCGCGGCGACCGAGGTCACCAGCGCCGCGAACGTCGCCGTCACGACCTTACCCTGTGCGATCGGACCGAGATGACAGGTCACGATCCCCGCCGCCGCTGTGCACAAGCTGGACGAGACGAACTGAACCCCCGGCGGAAGCGGGTCGGTGATGACGGCGCCCGTCGTTCCCAGTCCAATCGGCGTACCGCCGCTCTCCCCGATCGAAATGTCGTTGGTCCCGGTCAGCGTGTAGGTGACGGTGTCGCCGACATTCGCCGTTTGCGGTGAGACGGATTTCGACAGCGCGAGGTTGGCGACGCTCCCGACGCCGACCGTCGCCGTCGCCGACGTGGCGCCGGACGGATTGGGATCGGGCGTCGTGCTCGAGACGCTTGCGGCGTTCTGCGGCGCGCTGTTCGCGGCGG
>CAWIMZ010000016.1:0-105019 GCA_963837385.1 uncultured Solirubrobacterales bacterium | reverse complement strand
GCAGGCGGCGCCGAGCTCAAGCTGCGTCGCGGCCCGCCGGTGCGGATCATCGATGCCGAGCTCCAACGCGGCCAAGAAGCGGGCCGCTGCCTCGTCGAAGGCCAGCGTCCTCAGCGCCCACGACCTGCCGGAGCGAGTACTCGATCGCGCGCCGCGGTCCGTCCACCGGCGCAGCCGCGGCGAAGTCATAGGCGAGCTCAGGCATACCGCGGCTCTCGCCCGCCCCATGCGCTCGCTCGAGCGCCTCCGCGACCCGGAGGTGCAGCTCGGCGCGGCGCAGGCCGGGCATGCGATCGTAGAGCGCGCGGCGCACCAGCTCGTGCGTGAACCGGTAAGCGAGCCGCTGCGAGGGGACCTCCTCGATCATGCCGTGCGCGACCGCCTGCTCAAGGGCCGCGTGCAGCGCCGCGTCCGCCAACCCGGACTGCGCGATGGCGGACAGCTCGAACTCCTGTCCCGCGACCGCGGCCAGCTCCAACAGCCTCGTGGTGGCCGGGCTCAGCCGTGCCAGCCGCTGGCTGACGACCTCTCGCACGCCCTCCGGGCTGCCACTCGGCAACGGCGCGCGCCAACCGCGCTGCCCCTTCAATAGATCGACACGGTCTCCCTCTCGACGAGCGTGCGCCACAACTCGGTCATCAGGAACGCGTTGCCGCCCGTCAGCTCGCTCAAGACGCGAGCGATCTCCGGCAGGTCCGGACCGAAATCGCCGCCGACCGCCTGCTCGACGAACTCGGAGATCTCCTCGGCGCCGAGACCTCCCAAACGCATCCGCACCACGCCTTCCGAGCGGCGCAGGTCCACGAGCGCCGCCGAAACCGCCTCCGGGACCTCGGCCTCGGTGTCGCGGAACGTCGTGACCACGAGCGCGCGAGTGTCCGACACGCCACGCGCCAGGTGCCGCAAGAGCAGGAGCGTCGGCGTGTCACCCCAGTGCCCATCCTCGATCACGACGATCAGCGGCGCTCTCCGACGACGCCGGCGAGGAGGTCGGCGACCGCGCTGTGCAGACGGTGCCGCTCAGTGTCCGGATCGGCCGCAACGGGAAGCGGCAGCTCAACGACCCGCTGCGCCAGATCTGGCAACAGCCGCGCGAGCTCCCCACCCTCAGGGCCGAGCGCGTCTCGTAACGACGCCTCGTCACTGCTTCGCACGAGCTGGTCGAGCGCTTCCACGAACGGCCGGTATGGCCGTCGCACCACTGAGTCACACGCGCCATAGAGCACGAGAGCGCCGCCCGCCGCGGCCTCATTCGCGAATTCGCGGACCAGGCGGCTCTTGCCGGATCCGGCTTCACCGCCGACCAGGGCGAACCTGAGTGCCTCTCCCTCCGCGCGCGGGATCAGCATCCTCAGCGTTGCCAGTTCGCGCGAGCGTCCCGCGAACGGAAAGGACGGCGTCAAGCGAAGCGGACCTGGGAGCTTGGGCATCTGAGCAGCGTCTGCGGCGACCAGTAGTCAGATCTGATCATGCCACCGCCAAGACCCTCGTTCAACCACGGCAGAAGTGGGTCAGACTGGGTCATGACAGGGCGCTGGCGGTAGCGTACGTTGCTCGGGGCGCGGCTGGACCGCTGGGTAGGTGGCTAGCGGGCCGCTCGCCCCGCTAGCCACCTACACCGGGGAGCGTTTCATGACCGCCACCACATCCCTTCTCGAGATCGCGCGTCGCGACCTCGCTGACCTGAACGACGACATTGTTGGCCCCGGCGATCCGGATTACGATACGGCGCGAGCCGTTCACAACGGCATGATCGACCGTCATCCGGCCCTGATCGTGCGCTGCTCGAACGCCGACGACGTCGCCCGCTGCATCGCGTTCGCGCGTGCCCACGGAGCTCCGATCGCCGTACGCGGTGGTGGACACAACGGCGGCGGCCTCGGCGTCGTCGACAACGGGCTCGTCATCGACCTGGCGGGCATGGCTGAGGTTGCGGTCGATCCGAGTTCCGACAGCGTCCGGGTCGGCGGCGGCTGCACATGGGGGCAGGTCGATGGGGCGACCGCGGAGTACGGCCGCGCGACACCGTCGGGGATCATCTCGACGACCGGCGTCGGCGGCCTTACTCTGGGCGGCGGGCTCGGCCACCTGACGCGGCGCTTCGGTCTCACTATCGACAGCCTGATCGGTGCCGATGTCGTACTGGCCGACGGCTCCGGTACACGCGAGCGCCAACGAGCACCCCGACCTGTTCTGGGCGCTGCGTGGCGGCGGCGGCAACTTCGGCGTCGTCACGTCGTTCGAGTTCCGCACCCACCCGGTCGGCGCCACGGTGATGGCCGGCCGACCTTCTGGCCGATCGAGCAGATACCGGAGGTGATGCGCTTCTACCGCGAGTTCCTGCCCGCGGCCCCGCGCGCCGTCAACGGCTTCTTCGCGGCAATGACGGTGCCACCGGTCGACCTCTTCCCTGAGGAGCTCCACCTGCGCAAGGTCTGTGCCGTGATGTGGTGCATCGTCGGCTCCGAGGAGGAGGCAACACAACTGCTCGCGCCGGTGCACGACGTCGGCACGCCGCTGCTGCACGGCGTCGGGCCGGTGCCGCACCCCGCTCTGCAAAGCCTCTTTGACGGGCTCTACACGAAGGGCCTGCAGTGCTACTGGCGCGCCGACTTCGTCAACGAGCTCTCCGACGAGCTCATCGAGCGCCTCGAGTGGGCCCAGAAGCTGCCCTCGATGCACTCGACGATGCACCTCTACCCGATCGACGGCGCCGCCCACGACGTAGCAGCAACCGACACCGCCTTCAGTTACCGCGACGCGCAATGGGCCAAGGTCATCTTTGGCGTCGATCCGGACCCAGCCAACGCCACCGCGATCCGCGACTGGTGCATTGGCTACTGGGACGCGACCCACCCCTACTCAGCCGGGGGCGCGTACGTCAACTTCATGATGGACGAGGGCCAGGAACGCGTCCGCGCCACCTACCGTGCCAACTACGACCGCCTCGCGGGCGTCAAGGCGCAATACGACCCGGAAAACATCTTCCGGGTGAACCAGAACATCCACCCCGCGACCAACGCGTAAGCGATCGCGGGCCGGCTTCGTGGGACTTCCTGCGCGGGGGGACACGGCGGGCACCCCAGGTGCCCGCCGTGTCCGCCGGTCAGCCAGGGCGGTCCGATCAGAACTCCCTGCGCGCGGGAGGAAGGTCGAAGTGACGGTGTCGGGTGCGATCGCGTCGGCGTGCCGCCTGTACGCGTGAGCGGCCGGGCCGATCCCGCGGGTGCATCGGTCGCGACTGGTGCGCGATCTAGCCGCCGCCGAGTTCGACGGCTTTCCGGCCGATCAGCAGAATCGTCGCACGAACAGGTAGCCGCGCAGTGTGAGCATCGCGACCTTGCGCCCGGTCGACCATTGGGGTCGGGCGAGCAGCGCGAGCGGCGCCATGAACGTGAGGCGGCCGTGGGGTCGAGCTGCGCCACCACCCGGTAGTACGCGCCCTGACCGGGTTTCCTGGGTCGATCACGCCGGGGGTGTTGGCGTTCGAGACGTCGATTGTGGCGGGTCGGGCGACGTAGCCGACGAGACGAGACGTAGCGTCCCTGGCGAGCGGCCAACGATCGCCGCGATCTCGTCGAACGGCACTGCGAACATGTCGTGCAGGACGTACGCGAGCCGCTCCGCTGGGGTGAGCGTTTCCAGTACGACGAGCAGCGCCAGCCCGACGGAGTCGGCCAGCAGCGCCTCGTGCTCAGGGTCGGTCCCATCGGCGCGGTCGATGATTACGTCTCTCGCGCTCGAGTGCGGCCACCGCGCCGCGACACGGACGAGGTCGGCTCCACACCTTTGGTGGGTGGGTCAAACTACGCGAAGCCCGTGCGTCAAGATGCGTGGTCGCGCAGCCGACGCGTTGAGATAATGCTCCGCACCGGTCCCAGCGATACCTGCCGGCTCAGTTGCAAAGCGACCCTTCATCCCACCCCACCCCAAGCCGAGGCGCAACCACCGTGTCATCCCAGCTCACTGGCGAACACATGCCACCCCGCCCGCAAAAGAGTGAAGCCACCGTCTCCGTCAAGGTGCGCGAAGACGATCTTCTGGGTTTGCAAGTCCTAGCCACCGTCGCGGGTATCAGCGAAAGCGACTCCGGTAGCTTTGCTGAGCTATTGACATCCACCTTGCACCTCGGCGTGATCGACAGCTACAAGACCACCGGATTAACCTGGCCGCCGAACCCGGCTGGGTTCGGCGCCGGCAAACGTTTCAGCGCTCTTGGCGACAAGCGCGCCGACGAGGCTCCCTCTCATAGGCCAGACACCCAGACCTTACGTAACTTGGCGCTTAGCGCGGTGGCGGTGGCAACGATCGTCGTGATCGTCGGCAGCTACGCCGGCCATTGGTCTTGGACAGGATTGACTCAAAATGGCCAAGTCTGGGATTGGATGCAGCTGCTCCTCCTTCCGGTCGCCCTCGGTACCTTCCCCCTTTGGCTGCGCTTCTCAGGACAGATGAGCTCAACGCGCCGCAAGGCTCTCGGAGGTGCCGTAACTGCGTTTGCAGGCTTCGTACTGGCCGGATACCTCGTGCCGCTGACCTGGACAGGCTTTCGGGGTCACACCCTCTGGAACTGGCTGACCCTGATCGTCCTGCCGATCACCATCACCACCGCAACGAGTCTGGCCGAAGACACGCCGGACTTTCCGCCCCGTCTATCGCGACGCCGCAGCAGTCCTCGGCGTCGCATGGATCGTGACCGTGATTGGCGGGTACGCAGGCGGCTGGGCTTGGACCGGCTATCCGGGCAACACGTTGTGGGACTGGGTCGAATTGCTGCTCGCGCCCATCGCCATCACCACTTGCATCGTGCCCGAGCTCATCAAAATCGTCTCGGGCAACGTCGCCGACCGCGGCCCACAGCAAGAGCCACAGAATGCGGGAACGAGCGCTGGCGCAACTCGGTAGCGCGGCACCGGCGGCGTGCTGTGAACACAAACGTCTGTTGACGGTCATGACCGCACGTGCACGACTGCTGGCGCAAAACGAGTTGGCCGCAAAGCTGCGACCTCCACAGCTCGGCGGCGTCTCGCCAGTCTCGTTCGGCCGGGGCAATCCCGCCACGTCACCCAGCACGTGAACCTCGCGATCGCCGCGAAGGCGACAATCGAGCGCCTGCGAGCTCACGCCCACGTCGCGCGGTGGGCGGACATCCGCATGCTGTCCTCGCGGAAAACAGTTACAACTACGACTACAACGCGCAGGCTCGGACGGCAGCCAGTGGCCGATCGCCACCGTATTCCTACGGCGGGACGGGTCGATCCATCACTGCTGCGAGCTCCGAGCTCTTCTACGCGCCAGCAGCGGCGGGCCTAGATCGCGCCAGCGTCGACTTCATGTGGCCATTGTGGAACATCCTCGACACCACGCCCGGCGGTCGCGGCACCGTATTTCAACCTGCGCCTGGAGTCGCGTACGGCGTGCCGGGGCGCGTCGGCGGAGCAGCGCGCGGCGATCAGTCGCCGCATCGCTCGGCTCGGCCGCACGGTGCTGTGCAAATGCGATCGGATCAATCGGCCTCGGGGTGGACACTTCCTCCCGGGTCCGCGTGGGGAGAACGCTCGCGCGGGCAACACCACCTCGAGCTCATCGGCGTGCGCTCGAATAGAGGTACGCGGCGGCGAGCGTCCGCCATGGCCGGAAGCGCTCTCCGAGGGCGTCCACCTGCGCGATCGACGCCGGAGCATCGAGCCCCCAGACCCGCTCGAACGCCCGGCGCAGCGCCAGGTCGGCGGCGGGCCAGACGTCCTGGCGGCGCAGCGCGAGCATCAGCACGCCGTCGGCGGTGAACCGGCCCACGCCCTTGACCTGGGTGAGCTCGGTCCGGGCCTCGTCGTCATCGAGGGTCCGCAGCCGCTCGAGGTCCAGCCGGCCATCCTCCAGCCGCGCGGCGAGGTCGTGCAGGTATACCGTCTTCGCCCCGGACAATCCGATTCGCGCAGCGTCTCGGCGTCGGTGCGCGAGCAGTTCCGCCGGCGTCGGCAGCCGACCGCCGTGCAACGCCTCGAGCCGGGCCAGGATAGCCGCGGCGGCTGCCAGCGAGAGCTGCTGGCCGATCACCTGCAGCACGAGCGCCCCCCACAGGTCGCTCGGCAAACGCGTCCAGCAGACCGTCGGGATCAAGGCCGGGTTCCGCCTCGATCAGCGCCGCCATCCGCGCGGTCGGCCGCGCGCAGCACCTCCCGGCCGGCCGCCCACCGGTCGACGCCGGCTCGCGCGCCCCCGCGCTCAGCGCCGCGGCCCGTGCTCACCGGGGCCGCTCCCGGACGACCTCGGCCGGGCGCTTGTCGTCGCGCAGCCCGAGGAAGCGCGGCTGCCGCAGCCGACCGTCGCTCGTCCACTCGGCGAACCCGATCTGGGCGACGAGCTCGGGCCGGGTCCAGTGCGTCCCGCGCGGTATAGGTCGCGCGTCGACGAACGGCGACTCGGGCGACTCCAGCTCGCGCAGCCGCGCGCCCAGGTCGCGGAGCGTCGCAGCTGTGTATCCAGTACCGACCTTCCCGGCGTATTTGAGCGGGCCGGCGTCGTGGTAGCCCACGAGCAGCGCGCCGAAGTCCGTCCGGCTGCCGGCGGGATCGGTGTAACCGCCGATCACGAACTCCTGCTCCCAGACGCACTTCAACTTCAGCCAGTGCTTCGAACGACCAGGGACGTACGGTGCGTCGGCGCGCTTGGCGATCAGCCCCTCCCAGCCCGACCGGCACGCCTCGGCGAACCGCCGCTGCGAATCGTCGCGCCACGCTTCGGTGAGCTGCAATGCCGCCCTCGGGCGGATCGCCCTCGCCAGCCGCGCGCGGCGCTCGAGCAGCGGCCGGTTGACCAGCGTCTCGCCGTCGACCTCGAGAAGGTCAAAGACGCAGAAAACGACCGGATAGGCGGCCACATGCGCCGGAGAGGGGTTCGTGACCCCGAGACGCTGCTGGAGCCGGCTGAACGACGTCTGCTCGCCGTCGAACGCGACCACCTCGCCGTCGAGCAGCAGATCCCCGGCCCGCTGGGCCGCCACGGCGTCACGGACCTCGGGGTAGGTGCCGGTGAGGTCCTTACCGGTGCGCGACTCGAGCCGCACGTCGCCGCCGTCCTTGCGCGCGACGCAGCGCTCACCATCGAGCTTACGCTCCAGCAGCCAATCGTCGCCGAAGTCACGACGGTCGGTCAGGGTCGCGAGCATCAGCGCGATCGGCATGCGGGCATCGTCCCACGTGGACCGTCGAAACCGCCCCTCATCCGACGTCGCGAGAACCGGCTTCTCGGCCGCCTTCGAGTCCTCGGCTGTCGGGTCGCGCGGCGAAACTCATCGTTGTTGACTTCCTGATCTTGGGGCCGCCGGTCGCCCTCGCGCGCGGAGCAGGCGTCCCTCCCGGCGGCGAAAGGGACACTGGCTCGTGCCCGGTCGATCAGGAGCGCACGTGAGGATGAGCCCTACAGGTCGTCGTGCCCGCGCCGGAAGCGAAGGTAAACGACCCGAGAGCCAAACGTTCGTGTCTCGAGCAGCTCGAGGTTGATCCGCTCGTCGAGCGCCGGGAAGTAAGGCGTGCCTCCGCCCAGAACGACCGGGTTGACGAACAGCCGGTACTCGTCGATCAGGCCCGGCTTCATCAAGGTGGAGGCCAGGGCAGCGCCGCCGACGGCCAGATCCTGGGGGGAGTGTTGCCTCAGCTTGGCGACCTCTTCGGCGACCCCGTCGCTGATCAGCCTGGCATTGCCCTCGACCTTCACGAGGGTCCTCGAGCACACGATCTTCGGCAGCTCCTTCCAGATGCGCGCGAATTCGAGCTCGTAGTCCGTCGCCGACGGGTTCTCGTCAGCGGTCTCCCAATAGGCCATCGTTTCGTAAAGCCGGCGTCCGCAGAGGTGCGCGCCCAGCTCCCGCGTCTGCTGGTTGTGGAACCGATGCAGCTCCTCGTTCGGCCGCGACCAGTCGATCTCGCCGTCAGGCCCGGCGACGAACCCGTCGAGTGAGACTCCCATCGAGTAGATCACCTTGCCCATCACGGTCCTCCTGGTGGTAGATGCGCTTCGAGCGCGGCAACGATCGCTTCGGCGACCTCCGCGCTGGTGGCGGTGCCGCCGATGTCAGGCGTGCAGATCCCGCGCGCGCACGCGCGCTTGACTGCTTCGCTGATCGCGGCGGCGACCGACGCGGAGCCCAGCTCGTCCGCCATCAGCGCCGCCGACAGGACGGCGCCGACCGGATTGGCGATCCCGCGGCCGACGATGTCGAGCGCCGAGCCATGTACCGGCTCGAACATCGACGGGTGGCGGCCGTCGAGGTGGAGGTTCGCGCTCGGCGCCATCCCGAGGCTCCCGGCGAGCGCGCCCGTCAGGTCGGAGAGGATGTCACCGTGGAGGTTCGACGCGACCAGCACGTCGACTGTTCCCGGGTCAAGCACAAGTCGAGCCGCGGCGGCATCGACGAGCAGCGACTCAAACTCGACGTCGTTGAACTCAGCGGCAACGCCGCTCACGACCTCGTCCCAGAGGACGCTCGCGTGTAACGAAGCGTTCGACTTCGTCACGCTCGTGAGCTTCCGCGACGGTCGGGTGCGCGCGAGCTCGAATGCGTACCTGGCAGTGCGCTCAATTGCCGCGCGCGTGTAGACGGACGTCTGCAGGGAGATCTCGGAGGGTTGACCGCGATGAGCAAAGCCGCCGACACCGGAGTACTCGCCCTCCGTGTTCTCCCGCACGACCACGAAGTCGATCTCATCGGCACCGCGTCGAGCGAGCGGCCCGCGCACGCCGGGGAAGAGCTTCGCGGGCCGGACGCTGACAGCCTGATCGAATCCCTGGACGATCGCGAGTCGCAATCCCCACAGCGCGACGTGATCGGGGACTTCGGTAGAGCCGACCGCGCCGAAGTAGACCGCGTCGAAATCCGCCAGCCGCGACAGCGCGTCGGCATCCATCATCGCGCCGGTCCGCCGATGGTGCTCGGAGCCCCACGGGAAGGTGACGGTCTCGTACGCGAAGCCGGGATCGGCGGCGGCAGCCACGCTCAGCACTCGCAATCCGATCTCGACCACCTCCGGCCCGACCCCGTCTCCCGGGATCACTGCGATTCGATGCACACGGCCTCCAGGCTGCTCGGGTGGTACATACCGTAGTGCTCGGCCAGCGGTGCAGCGGGGCACGCGATAATTCGCCGATGCGCCCGGTCTTCCGCTTCGACACGAACTCGCCGTACGCCTACCTGGCCGCGATGCGCGTCGATGCAGTGCTCGGCCCGGATGTCGAGTGGTGCCCGATCGCGTTCGCCTTCCTGCTGCGCGCACAGAATCGAAGGCCGTGGTCGTTCGAAGCGTCAACGCGCGCTGCCGGGGTGAGGGAATGCGAGGCCAGGGCGGCCGGCCGCGGGCTGCCGCGGTTGCGATGGCCCCCGGGCTGGCCGATCGATTCCTACGCGCTGGAGCCGTTGCGTGCCATCACTGCCGCCGCCGCGCATCAGCGCGAGCGGCAGGTGGCGCTCGCGGCCTTCCGCCGTAACTTCGTCACCGGCGAGGGGCTTCGATCGCCCGGCGTGGTCAGCGCGTGCTGGGTCGAGGCCGGGCTCGATCCGGCAACGTATGGCGCAGAGATCGAGGCGGCCAAGGTCGCGTTGGTACAGGCCACAGACCGAGCCATCGCCCTCGGCGTACCCGGAGTGCCAACCGTGACGGTCGGCGAGGCCCACTTCTGGGGAGACGACCGCCTCGAGGACGCCGCCCGGTTCTCGGAGAATTGACCCCCTCCGGGCACGCAACAGCGGCGCGCGAGAATCATCTGCAAACAACGAAGGGATCCTGATGGAAGCCCACCTCAGCAGCCATCACCGCGACACGATCGAGAAGATCTTCAGCCATCCGCCGAACCGGAACATCGAGTGGCGTCAAGTCGTGTCGCTGCTGGACACGATCGGGACCGTAACCCATGAGCACAACGGCAAGCTCAAGGTCACGCTCGGACCCGAGACCGAGGTGCTGCCGGCGCCGCACGGAAAGGACGTCGACATCCAGATGGTGGTGGACCTGCGGAGAATGCTGACGCAGGCGGGTTTCGCGCGAGACGGCTCCCGGGCGATCCCGGATCAGCGCTCACGCGATCATGGCGATGGGCAGTGGGGCGAGCCTACCTGACGCAATCTCGTCCGACAGGCGGCGGACGTCCTCGTAGCGTCCTAACAGGGGCGAGTAGGGCCGTTTCGTGACGACGAGACTGTCTCAAAACTCTCGCACGCGTCTGGCGGCGGCGGATCTGCGCGGGTGCTGCGTCCTCGGAGCTCGCTGTAGCGCCGCTACAGCTTCGCTCCTGCGTTCTTGCCCCACTTGATCCGGCGCTCGCCAGCCACGCACGCTGCTTTTGGGGTGGCCTCTACGCGCGCCGTGCCTCGAGGGCCGCATCTCGCGTCACCCGCGCAAGCTCCCGCAGCAGCCCCCGCCCCGCCACGCCCATCGTCGAGACCCCGCCGAAGAGCGCCACCGCGTCGATGCTCTTGCGTCCCGCTGCGTCCCAGTAATCGTCCTGGAGGTCGAACCACAGCGCGAACTCATCGAGCGTCAGCGCAGAGGCGACACCGTAGGCGACGGCGGTGCCCCGCGAAGCCGCGCGCCGCTCCGGGTTTGTTCCGAGCGCCCACTGATAGACCCAGATGTAACCCAGTCCGATTTCGCCGAGGATCCCAAACGTGCTGTGGTGAAGATGGCGGCCGCCGGCGCTCAGGTTGTGAAAGGGTCCGACGCCGGCGCGAATCGCGTGGGTCACGATCCGGCAGGTGGCGAACGCGACGGTGAATCCAGTCGCGCTCAGGAAGGCCCGCTCCCGCTGAGGGTCGCTGAAGTGACGCCGGTAGGCGTCGTGCAAGTCGTAGTCCTCGGGAAGAACGTGCAGCGCCAAGTGGCACAAGGTACACCCTGATCGTCGCCCGCGAGTTCAGTACCCGGCGGCCCGGAGGTACGAGTTCAGGTGAGCGTCGAGCGCGGCCAGACCCGTAGCATCGGCGGGTGTGGCGCGAAAGCCGATGTGGCCGTCCGGACGCACCAGGATCGCGCCGGTGCCGCGCACGCCGGCCCGCTGAGGATCGCCGCTGGCCCTGACCACATCCACGAGCGTGTGCCAGCGGCGGTCGAGCTCACCGAGGGCCGCTTCATCGGTCACGCCGAAGAGCAACAAGTGGTGCCGTGTGCCGTTCAGCGAGGTGCGATCGGGATAGCGGTCGCCGGGGGCCGGCGTTGGGGTCGGATCTGCTCCGAGGCCGAGATACTCGCCGACGAGGTCACTGCCAGCGTAGGACACGTCGAGCATCGAACGCGACCGGACCATGGCCGTCACCTGAGCTGGCGTGGGCGGGGCGGGCCGGACTCCAGTGCGCGCCGACTCGACGGCCCCATGGGCCAGCTCGTGGAGACGATCGGAGACCTGAAGGACGTGGGTATCGGCGGTGAGCCGCTCTGAGGCAAAGCTTTCCAGCAGGCCGGGCCGCCCGTGCCCCTGCAGCTCGAGCGCGAGCTTCCATCCGAGGTTGTGCGCGTCGTGAAGGCCGGAATTCAGCCCCTCGCCACCGAACGGGCTGGATAGGTGCCCGGCGTCACCGAGTAGAAAACGTCGCTCGCCGGCGAGGCGCGATACCAGCCGGCGGTGCATCCGAAAGGGTGCCGCCCACGCGACGTCCTCGACGGAGATCTCGGCCGCGATCCGCCGCTCGATCGTCGCCGCGACCGCGTCGATCGAGCTGTCGCGATCGAGGCGCCGGGCCTCGTCTTCGCCCAGATCGCCGACGAACGTGATCCAGCGATCCTCGGGCAGCGGCGCGAGCAGAACATAGCCCTCCCTGCTGGCAACCAGGGCGGAGCCGTCGCGCGGCAGTCCGCAGCTCACGCGCACGTCGGCGACGAGCGCGGCGCCCGGATAGGTCTCGCCGACCAGCACCTCCTGCATCGAACCTCGGGTGACGCTGTGCGCGCCGCCGGCGCCAATCACCCACGCGGCTTGCACGGTTTCAGACGAGCCGTCGGCACGCTCGAGCCGGGCGAGCACGCCGTCTCCCGTCGCCTCCAACGAAGTCGCGGTGACGCCGCGCTCAATCGTGCCGCCGAGCTGCATGAGCCGCTCGGCCAGGATCTGCTCCGTGCGCCATTGGGGCATGCTGCATTGGAACTCCCACGGGCAGCCGGCGCCCGCAAACTCCATCTCACCGACGGGCTGAAGATCGGTATCGAACACTCGCGCGAATCCCAGATGGACGGACGACGCGAGCACTTGATCGAGGATCTCCGCACGCGCGAGAATCTCGAGCGTGCCAGGTTGGAGCGCGGTGGCGCGCGCGTGATGATGGGGGTGAGGTTCGCGTTCGATGAGCTGGGCCTTCACCCCGTGGCGTGCCAGCTCGACGGCGGCAAACAGGCCAGACGGCCCCCCGCCAACCACCAATACGTCGACCGGACCCGCGTGCACCCAGCGATTGAACCACTCGCCGCGGCCTCAGGTCTCCTCACGCGACGGTATGTAGTAACGCCGTTCGATTTCGTGGCCGGCTGATGAGCCGTGACCGGGGGCCGGCGGCTCCAGGACGAATTCCCTCGCAAAAGCCCGGAGTTGGCACGACCGGGGTCGCGACGGTGAGAATCCCGCGTGTGGACGGCGTGAACGTGCCGGCCGCGGGAGAGGATGTCAGATCGCTGCAGGCAGCTACCGATGCGCTCACGAGCAGCAGGCAAGCGAGCTTGAAGGCCCCGGTGCGCCATCTCGATCGGTCCTGCGCACGCAAGCGAGCGCTAATTGCTACAGCCTCGTGTCCGAGGTCTGGGCCCACGCAAGCTGGCCGCGGCCGCTCGCGATGACGTTGCCCTCGGACAAGATGACCGGATTATCCTCCGGATTCGGCGGCGGCACCCCGCCTTCCCAAGGGCGATACTGTGAGCAGGTGATGAAAAAAGTCCTAGAGCTCCTCCTGTGCATCCTGCACCCGGTCGCCGTCGTGCTGATCTGGATCAACCTCGTCATGCGCGACGATCTCGGATTCGTCGCGAAGCTGACGTGGGCGATCGCGTCGATCGTCCCGTTCGTGCCGTTCGTATACGTACTGACGGGGAACGACTTCATCTAAAGCGGGCTGTTCCGCTTGCCGCGTCGTGGCCCGGACGTCCGGGTGCTGCTGACCGAAGGTTCGAGCCTGACCTCGCGCGAGGTCGTGACCTGTCTCGGCCCCGCCGGCTACCACCTGGAGGTCCTCGACCCCGGCGTTGTGTGTCTGACGCGCTTCAGTCGATGGGTGCATAGGGTCCATCGATCTCCGGCGGGGGGAGCCGATCCTCTCGGATACCTCCGGCGCTTGGCGGACGTGGTCGCTGAGCGCGCGATCGACGTGGTGCTTCCGACGCACGAGCAGGCGTGGCTCCTCGCCGCCGGCCAAGCGCTGCTTCCAAGGCCGGTCCCCGTCGCGGTCGCCCAAGCCGGCGCCTTCGCGCGCGTGCAGAGCAAGCTCGCCTTTGCGCAGCTGCTGGACGAGCTCGGCCTGCCGCAGCCTCGGTGGCGAGAGGTGAAGCGAAACACCGACCTCTCGGACCTGCAATTTCCCTACTGGTTGAAGGCGGCGTTCAGCACCGCCGGACGAGGCGTGAGAGAGGTGGCTGACGTGGGCTCTCGCGAGCAGGCGCTCAGGGCGCTGTTCGACGGCGAGACAGGACCAGTGATGGCTCAGCAGGCGGTGCGCGGTCAGTACGGACAAGTCCAGGGTCTCTTCGACCGCGGCCGTCTGGTGGCCGTGCATACGAGCGTGCGGACGGGAGTGGGCATCGGGGGCAGCGCCGCCGCCCGCTTGAGCACGGATCATCCGGCCGCCCGGGACCACATCGCCTCGCTCGGCGAAGCGCTGCGTTGGCACGGCGGGCTGACCCTCGACTACATCCATCAGGCGGGCCTACCAACGTTCATCGAGTGCAATCCACGCACCGTCGAGCCGGGCAACGCAACCGCCAGTGGCGTGAACATCCCGGATCTGGAGGTCCGGCTGACGCTTGGAGAAGAGCTGCCCGCGCGGCCTCGCCATGGCCGGCCGGGCGTTCGTACACACGGGATGATCGCGCTCGCGCTCGGTGCCGCTACCGCCAGCGGCAGCCGCTCGTCGGTGCTCGCGCAGATGCGGGACGCGGTCGCGCATCGAGGCACCTATGCCGACAGCGGCGAGCAGCTGACACCGGTGATCCGAGATCCACCGAGCACGCTTGCGCTGGCGTTCGTCCTCGCGCGCCTGCTCCAGTCCCCGCAGCGCGCCGCGGGGCTCGCCGCCCGGACCGTCGCGGCCTACTCCGTGGGGCCGGACGCCGTGGAGCGTCTCCGCGCGCTACCGCCGCGTCTCGATCTGCTCCGGGCAGACTGAGGTAGCGAGCTGAGCTCGTCAACGCGCACGGCCTCGTAGTCCTCCCATGTGTCGACATCGCGGGGGATCAACCCGCCGATCGGGACGTCGATCACTTCGGCGGCGTGGCGATCGAGCAACTTCCACACGCCCTTGTCGCCGTGCAGCGCCGCCAGCTCCGGAAACGCGCTGCGCGCGAACGCGAGCGGATGCCCGCGTCCGTCGGAATACGCGCACGCCGCCAGCCGCGCCTCGCCACGGCCGGCCAGAAGCGCGGCGACCGTTGCCGAGCTGACCCCAGGCTGGTCGCCCAGCATCAGCACCAGCACCTCGCTGCGCAGATCGACGGCGCCCAGCGCGCCTGCGATCGACGACGAGCAGCCGCCCCCGAAGTGCTGGTTCTCGACCACCTGAACGCCGCTGAAGTCCACCTCCGCGCGCACGCCCTCCGCGCCCCCGCCGATCACGCACAGCAGTTGGTGAAACGCACACGCGCGGGCCGTTCCCAGGACGTGGTCCAACAGCGTCGCCGAACGATATGGGAGCAGCTGCTTGGGACGGCCCAAACGCGCCTGGAGCCACCCGCCGCCAGCACGAGGCCGGTGACCCGAGGGCCGGCCGGGACGCGGCTAGCCCGCGGCACCATGTTCGACGTGCTGAGCGGCGTATGCGTCCCGGCAGTGGCCGCCGCAGAAGTACAGACGCTGATTGCCGGCATCGAGATAGGCCGTGCGCGTCGGTGACGGCGACCGTCCATTCCGCACACCGGATCGAGCGCGGACGCGACCGAGGGCACAGGCGCACCGGAGCCCGCGAGCACGCCACGCCCCGGATGATGATGATGCTCGGCGATCAGCTGCGCGAGAATCGAGATCGCGATCTCGGCGGCGTACGGGCACCGATGTTCAGCCCGGCGGGCGTGTGCAGCTGAGCACGCAACTCGTGCGGCACCTCCAGCGCCTCCCGCACCGCCGCCCCTCGAGCCGTGCTGGCGACCAGCGCGACATACGGAACCCCGGCCGCGAGCGCTTCCGCCAGCACGCGCTCCTCGGCGCCTCCGTGCGCGGCCACGATCACCGCGGCGTCGCTGGCCTGTGGGTGGAGATCCTCCGCGGCCCCGCGGATCACGGCATAGCCGGCCGAACCCGACAGCTGCTCGAGGGCCTTGGCGATCGGCGCCGACCCGACGATGATCACGCGCGGCGCAGGTAGTTGCGGCTCGAGGAAGATCTCGAGCGAGCCACCACTCAGGCACGGGTTGTGCTCGACCACGGCTCCGTCGACCGACTCGCCGGGTTCCGCCTCGCCCGTCGCCGGGCACGAGCCGCAGCAGCAGCGGGCTCGCCGGTCTCGAGCACGCGCAGCGAATAGAGCCGCACGGAGGATTCGGCGCAGCTGCCGCCGACGAAGCCTTCGATCGTCCCGTCGGCGAGCACCACGGCTGAATCGCCGGGCCGCACGCTCGTGGGACGTCGCGCGCGGACGACGGTCGCCAGCACGAACGGCACTCTCTCGGCCGTGAGCCGCCCGGCATACTGCGCCAACTCGCTGTTCATCATTGCGGTGGTACTCGCCTTCCCCTGCATCGCGTCCCACACGCGCGCGGGCGTGCACGGCATGTCGATATGGCGAACGCCGTAGGGCGTCGAGCGCGTCGCCGATCGCATTTACGATCGTCGGCGGCGAGCCGACCGTCGCGGACTCGCCGATTCCCTTGGCGCCGATCGGATGATGCGGCGACGGGCGTGACGGTGTAGTCGGTCTCCCAGTCGGGCACCTCGAGCGCAGTCGGGATCAGGTAGTCCATCAGCGACCCGCCGAGGCAATTGCCGTCCTCGTCGAAGGCGATCATCTCCATCAGCGCCATCCCGACGCCGTCGGTGAGGCCGCCGTGGACCTGGCCCTCGATGATCATCGGATTGATCCGCGTCCCGCAGTCGTCGACGGCGACGAATCGCCGGACCTTCACCTTTGCCGTCTCCCGGGTCGATGTCGACCACGCATACGTAGGCGCCGAACGGGAACGTCAGGTTCGGTGGGTCGTACACGGTCTCGGCGTCGAGTCCGGCTCTCGACCCCCTCCGGCAGCTCGACCGATCCGCGCGCGGCCATCGCGATCTCCTGGATCGTCGCCCCCTGCTCGGGGTCGCCCTTGACGAACCAGCGGGCGGCGGCCCTTTTCCCACTCGAGGTCCTCGGGCGCGACCTCGAGCATCGCGGAGGCGACGATCCGCGCCTGTCGCGCACCTTGCGCGCGACCAGCGCGGTCGCCGCGCCGCTGACCGGCGTCGAGCGCGAGCCGTAGGTGCCGAGGCCGTACGGGGTCGTATCGGTGTCGCCATGGATCACGTCGATGTCCTCGGGCGGGATCCCGAGCTCCTCGGCGACGATCTGCGCGAACGTCGTCTCGTGGCCCTGGCCCTGGGTCTGGACGCTGATCCCGAGCTGCGCCTTGCCCGTCGGGTGGACCCGCAGCGCCGCGCCGTCGTTCATCCCGAGCCCGAGGATGTCCATGTGCTTGCGCGGCCCGGCGCCGACGGCCTCGGTGAAGAAGCCGACGCCGATTCCCATCAGCTCGCCGCGCTCGCGCCGCGGCCGCCTGCTCGCGCCGCAGCTCGTCGTAGCCGGCGATCGCATAGCGCCTTGCGCAGTGCCGCTCGTAATCGCCCGAGTCGTACACCCAACCCGTCTTGCGACCGATACGGGAACTGCTCGGCGCGGATCAGGTTCTCGAGAGCGCAGCTCGGCCGGATCCATCCGCAGCTCGCGCGCGAGGCAGTCGACCATTCGCTCGACCAGGTAGACGGCCTCGGTGACCCGGAACGAGCACGCGTACGCGACCCCGCCCGGCGCCTTGTTCGTGTACACGCCGCGGACGTGGCAGTGGGCCGCCTCGAGGTCGTAGGAGCCGGTGAAGACGTGGAAGAACCCGGCCGGGTACTTGGTCGGCTGCGCGGTGGCGTTGAACGCGCCGTGATCGGCGAGCACGTCGACCCGGACCCCGAGGATCTTCCCCTCGCGGGTCGCCGCGATCGCTCCCCCATCAGGTAGTCGCGCGCGAACCCGGTCGACATCAGGTTCTCTGAGCGGTCCTCCATCCACTTGACCGGCCTGCCGGTGACGATCGAGCCGACGATCGCGCACACGTAGCCGGGGTACACCGGCACCTTGTTGCCGAACCCGCCGCCGATATCAGGCGAGATCGACACGGATCTTGTGCTCGGGCAGTCCGGTGAGCGAGCGCGTACAGCGTGCGGTGGGCGTGCGGCGCCTGGGTCGTGCACCAGACGTGAGCTTGCCGCTGACTCTGTCGAAGTCCGCCACCGCCCCGCACGTCTCCATCGGCGCGGGGTGCGAGCGCGGGATAGACCATCTCCTGCTCGACGACCACGTCCGCCCGCGCGAACACCTCCTCGGTCGCTCGTCCGTCGCCGGCCTCCCAGTCGAAGATGTGGTTGTCCCGGCGCCTTGCTTGTCGTCGCGGATCACCGGCGCGTCGGGGTCGAGCGCCTTGCGCGCGTCGATCACCACCGGCAGCGCCTCGTACTCGACGTCGATCAGCTCGAGCGCATCGCGGGCCGAGTAGCGGTCGTCGGCGATCACGAACGCGACCTCTTGGCCCTGGAAGCGCACCTTGTCGGTCGCGAGCACCGCCTGCGTGTCGCCCGACAGCGTCGGCATCCAGGCGAGGCCCCGTGGCTCGAGGTCCTTCCCGGTGATGCACCGCGTGGACCTTGGGGTGCTGCGAGCGCGGCCGACGCGTCGATCGCGACGATCCGCGCGTGGGCTACCGGGCTGCGCAGGACCGCGCCGTGGAGCATCCGCGGAGCTGTACGTCGTCGACGTACTCGCCCTGACCGCGGATGAACCGCGCGTCCTCCTTGCGCTTCATCCGGCCGAAGCCGATCGGGCGTTCCTTACCCGCGGTCATCAGAGCGGCCGTCGCCCGAACCCCTTGCTGTAGTCGACGCCCTCCTCCTCGATCGCCACGTTGACCGTCTGGCACCGCGCGCAGCGGACGCGGACCTTCTTGTTCATGTACTCGGCGGCATCGTCGCCGCGAGTACGTTCCCGCACTCGACGCACACGTAGTCGTGCGCCCCGTTGCCGCGGAACACCGGCTTATCGACGTCGCTGCTGGACCGCCGTCCCACCGTCGCGCGGAACCTCGCCCTCGCGGATAGTCGCATCGTGATCGGGCCATGGACCGGCGCTCGTCGTTCACAGCGCTGCGAGCTTCCGGTGAAGTCCTTGATCAGCGCGTCGAGCACGCTGACGACGACGCCCTCGCCCATCGACGCCGCCTTGCCGGTGATCTGCGCGGCGGTGTGGATCGTGCCGCCGCCGTCCGACAGCGTGAACACGACGTCGGCGTTGGCGTGTCCCTGCCCACCGGCCTCCCGCGACTTGACCTGCATGACCGCACGGTGACTCGCGTCGTCCTGCTCGATCACCGCAACGGTCCCCGTGAACTTCATCGACATCGCACCCATCTTGAGCTTGATCTCCGCCTTGACCGCCTCCGGACCGGTCTTCTCGATCACGGACCCTCCTTCCACGCACGGGACCAGGCGTTCGAGGTCGAGAATCGCCTGCCAGGTCTCGTCGATCGGCTTTCCGGTCGAGAATGGATGGTCGAGCTCAACCATGATTGCGTCTCCTTATGCCGTTGGATATTCATCGACGAAGAGCGAGATTCGTCTATGCTCAAGCCCGGCACCTATGCCCTCGGACCCGACAGCGGAACGCTGCTTGTGAAGACGAAGAGGGCCGGTGCGGCCGCGGTAGCGGGACACGATCTGACGATCGAGGTCACCTCGTGGAACGCGACGCTCGAGCTCGCCGCGGATCCCGGCCAGAGCGCGATTGCGCTGAAGGCCGACGCCAGGTCACTTCGGGTGCGAGAGGGCACCGGCGGCATCCAGAAGCTCGGCGAGGACGACAAGGACGGCATCCGCAGACGATCGAGGACGAGGTGCTGCGCCACCCGATCGAGTTCCGCTCGAGCCGTCGACGCCGACGCGGGGAGCGACCGCCTGCACGTACGCGGCGAGCTGGAGCTGGCCGGAGAGGCGCCCGATCACGTTCGAGCTGACCTCGGTGAAGACGGCCGGCTGATCGGCAGCGCGACGGTCAAGCAGACCGCTTGGGGCGTCAAGCCGTACTCGGCGCTGTTCGGGACGCTCAAGGTCGCCGATGAGGTCGAGGTGACGATCGACGGCGCTGAGCGTCGGTTGATCTGCCGGGCGCCGACTAGTC
This sequence comes from uncultured Solirubrobacterales bacterium, assembly GCA_963837385.1. Lineage (GTDB taxonomy): Bacteria > Actinomycetota > Thermoleophilia > Solirubrobacterales > Solirubrobacteraceae > Palsa-465. Next base: position 85,431 of record CAWIMZ010000016.1, on the reverse strand, counting down.
CCGATAGACCGTCTGCGCGTCGAGTCCGCCTTCGACCCCGGGGGGCAGAGCCCCGCTGCCGTGCGCGTACATGGCGATGTCGGCGATCGTCTTCACGTGCGCCGGCGCGCTCGTCGCGAGGAACGCACCGTCTCCCAGCTCAAGCTGTCGGCTGGGATCTCCAGCTCCGCGCCCGCGAGCAGCTTCGCCTTCGCGAGGATCTTTGCGGTCGCGCTCGTGATCGCAGCCGGAGCGCCTGCGGACGGGCTTGTGTTGAAGCCGTGGTTCTCGCCGAACCGGTCGGTGTCGGCAGCGACGACCTTGACGTCGAGCGCCGGCACGCCGAGCTCGTCGGCCACCAGCTGCGCGTACCGTGCCTCCTTGCCGTCGGACTCCGTGGTAAGGCTGAGCACCATCTTGCCCGTTGGGTGCACACGCAGAAACACCGCTCGGTATGCCTCGTTGGCCATCGCTGAACCTCCTGTTTGATTACCGTTCCGAGTCGCCGCTGTCCGACTCGCCTCGTGAGCCAGGCGCTGACGTTCCTGGTGGGCCGTCAAGGCGTTGTGCGTCCTCGAGCTCGCAGAAGCTCGGCTGCGGGCCCGCCGAGCAGATGGGGCGGGGCCGCCGGGCGCTCGCAGCCCGGGTAGATGCACGTCTTCGCTCCGCGCGGTCGCTCATCGCCCAGCCGAGCCCCCATCCCGGAGTCGTCTTGCCGCGGCTCGGGCCGTAACCGCTCGGCATCGCCACCGAGCTGCCCCGGACCGGAGTCGCGCTCGCCCACGGCTCCGTCTTCGGGCTCGGGCTCAGGGTCGCGGCGGTCGGTGGTTCCACGCTCGCCGGAGCGCTCGGCCGCCGATCGCGTCCGACGACCTCGTCGAGCGCGCTCAGACTGTGACCGCTGACGAGCGCATCGCAGTGCGGCAGCGCGGCCTCCATCCCGCCGGCGTGCGGCGCGAAGCCGCTTGCCGCCGACCCGCGGGTTGACCCATACGATCCGGTATGCGAGGCGCGCGCAGCCGCTCCATCTCGCGCCCGACGAGCGCCGGGTCGCCCCGCTCCCAGCCGTCGGAGAGGATCACGATCACCGCGCCGCGCGCCATCCCGCGGCGGCCGTGACGGTCGTTGAACGTCCTTCAGCGCGTCGCCGATCCGGGTTCCGCTCGACCAGTCCGGCGCCGCCGCGGCCGCTTGCTGGATCGCGCGCTCGGGGTTGCGCGAGGCGAGCGCGCGCGTCAACCGGGTCAGGCGCGTGGCGAACACGAACGCCTCGGCGGTCGGCGCCGCTGCCGCGCAGCGCAGGTCGAGGAACTGCAGGTACGCGCGAGCGTACGGCTCCATCGAACCGGAGATGTCGCACAGCAGCACCAGCCGGCGGCGAACGACGCGCCGACGCCGGCGCGCGAGCCGGATCGGGTCGCCCCCGGTGCGCATGCTCGCCGCGCAGCGTTCGCCGCATGTCGATCCGCTGCCGTGGCGATAGCTCTGCGCGCGGCGCGTGCGACGCACCGGCGTCGCGAGCTCGAGCCGCGTCATCAGGCGATAGAGCTGGGCGATCTCGTGCGGCTCGAGCGCATCGAAGCGCTTGCCTCGCAGCAGCTCCTCGTCGCTCGGCGCCATCGGGACGAGTACTTCGTGCTCGGACGGCGCTCGTCGCGATCGGCGCGCGCGGGTGACGCGTCGCCGCTCGCGCGCGGATCGATCGGTTCCGCGAGCTCCGGCGCCGGCGCTCGCGATCGATCGCGGCCGCTCGTCGGGCGGCGCGGGAACGCGTGCGGACGCTCCTCGAGCCGGCGGCTCGTGCTGGTGTCGGGACCGCGTCCCGAAGACCGCGAAGAAGACCGCGTCGAACGTCTTCACCTGCGCCTTGTCGGAGACGAACACGGCGCGCGCGGTCCAGTACAGCCGCCGCCGCGTGACCGGCTTGACGAGCGTCAGCGCCCGCGCGAAGTGCGGCCGGCGCGCTCCGACCGTGCACCGGCAGGCCCGCCGTCGTGCAGCCGTTGGCTGAATGCCCCGGCCAGCGCGGGCAGGTCGAGGTCAACCGTCTCGACCCCGAACGCGCTCAGGCATCACTCGGGCTGCCAACGAGCTCCTCCGAGTCCGGCCGCGCGGATCACCTCCTGGTCCTCGCGGTACTTGAGCACCGAGCCGAGCGTTCGGTCGATCGCGGCCGCGTCGAGCTGCTCGACGTCCGAGCACGCTGAGCGCCGCCAGCCAGTCGATCGCCTCGGCGATCCCGGGCGGCTTCTGCACGTCGCTGTCGCGCATCCGCGCGACGGCGTCGGCCACCTGCACGGCGAGGGTCTCCGACGAGCCCTTGACGCGGCGGCGGACGATCTCCACCTCGCGCTCGGGACCCGGATAGTCGATCCACTGGTACAGGCAGCGGCGCTTGACCGCGTCGTGCAGGTCCCGCGTGCGGTTCGAGGTCAGCACGATCATCGGCGGATGCGTCGCCCGGATCGTGCCGATCTCCGGGATCGTGACGCGTCGCCTCGGCGAGCAGCTCGAGCAGGAACGCCTCGAAGTCGTCGTCGGCCCGGTCGATCTCGTCGATCAGCAGCACCGCCGGCCGCGGGCCCGGGATGCTCGAGCGCGCGCAGCAGCGGCCGGCGGATCGAGGTAGTCGGGGCCGAACAGGTCCTCCTCCCGGAGCTGCGTCTCCGCTCGCCTCGGCGAGGCGGATGCTGAGCAGCTGGCGCGGATAGTTCCACTCGTACAGTGCCTCGGCGGCGTCGATTCCTTCGTAGCACTGCAAGCGGATCAGCGGCGTGTCGAGCACCGCTGCCAGCGACTTGCCGGCCTCGGTCTTGCCGACTCCCGGCCTCGCCTTCCAGCAGCAGCGGCTGAGGCAGGCGGAGGCTCAGGAACATTGACGTCGCGAGTCCCTCGTCGACGAGATAGTCGATCGCCGCCAGCCGGCGTGCCAGCGTCTCGACGTCGGGCACCAGTTGCCGTACCTCGCCCGCCGCCTCGCCCGTGACCTTGAGATGGCTCATGTCGTCGGGGCGATCACTGCGGCGGCTCGGGACGACCCTGCATCGCCGCCCAGACGCGGGCGGGGGTGCACGGCATGTCGATGTGGGTGACTCCGTGCGTCTGGTGCAGCGCATCGATTACCGCGTTGACCAGCGCCGGTGGGGATCCGACGTTCGGCGACTCGCCGACGCCCTTAGCGCCGAGGGATGATGCGGACATGGCGTGACCGTCTCCCCGAGTTCGAAGTCTGGACATTCGAGTGCCGTCGGGATCAGGTAGTCCATGAACGACCCGTTCAGGCAGTTGCCCTCCTCGTCGAACGTGATCACCTCCATCAGCGCGATCCCGATGCCCTCGGCCAGGCCGCCGTGGATCTGGCCGTCGACGATCATCGGGTTGATCCGGACCCCGCAGTCATCGACGGCGATGAACCGCCGCACGCTGACCGCCGCTGTCTCCGGGTCGATGTCGACGACCGCGATGTAGGCGCCGTACGGGTAGGTCAAATTCGGCGGGTCGTAGATGACCTGCGCATCGAGGCCGCCCTCGAGGCCCTCCGGCATCGGCTCGCCGCTGTACGCCCGCGCCGCGATGTCCTCGATCAGCGCGCCCTTCTCCGGGTCACCCTTGACGTACCAGCGGCCCTTCTCCCAGCCGAGGTCCTCCGGCCTCGTCTCGAGCATCGTGGCCGCGATCAGGCGCGCCTTGTCGCGCACCTTGCGCGAGACGATCGCCACCGCACCACCGGACACGGGTGTCGAGCGGCTGCCGTAGGTGCCGAGCCCGTATGGGGTCTTGTCCGTGTCGCCATGGCGGACCTCGACGTCCTCAGGCGGGATGCCCGAGCTCCTCGGCGACGATCTGCGCGAACGTCGTCTCGTGCCCCTGCCCCTGAGTCTGCGCGCTCAGGCTGACGACCGCCTTGCCGGATGGGTGAACCCGCAGGTCGGCGCCGTCGTTCATCGACATCCCGAGGATGTCCATGTGCTTGCGTGGCCCGGCGCCGACCCCCTCGGTGAAGAAGGACACGCCGATCCCCATCAGCTCGCCGCGGGCGCGCTTCTCGGCCTGCTCGCGGAGCAGCTCCTCGTAGCCGGCGATCTCCATCGCCACACGCATCGTCTCCGCGTATTGCCCGAGTCGTACGTCCAGCCCGTCGTGGTCTCGTACGGGAACTGCTCAGGCTTGATGAAGCTGCGCATCCGCAGATCGATCTGGTCGACGCCCATCTCGAGCGCGAGCGCGCCGACCATGCGCTCGACGAGGTACACCGCCTCGGTGATCCGGAACGAACAGCGGTAGGCGACGCCTCCTGGAGCCTTGTTCGTGTAGACGGCCTTGACCTGCACGTGAGCGGCCTCGAGGTCGTAGGAGCCGCAGCAGATGTGGAAGAACCCGGCTGGGAACTTCGTCGGCTGCGCCGTCGAGTCGAAGGCACCGTGATCCGCGATCACGTCTACCCGCAAACCCGTGATCTTGCCGTCCTTCGCGCAGATCTCCGAGCGCATGATGTAGTCGCGCGCGAAACCGGTCGACATCAGGTTCTCCGAGCGGTCCTCGATCCACTTGACCGGGGCGCCGGCGACGATCGAGCCGGCGATCGCGCACACGTAGCCTGGGTACACGGGCACCTTGTTGCCGAAGCCGCCGCCGATGTCGTTGCAGCGAATTCGGATCATGTGCTCGGCGAGCCCGGCGACGTGCGCGTAGACCGTGCGGTGGACATTCGGCGCCTGGTTGCCGTTGTAGATGTCGAGCTGCCCGGTCTGCGGGTTGAAGTCAGCGATCATGCCGCACGTCTCGAGCGGCGCCGGATGGCAGCGCGGGTAGATGATGTCCCGCTTTACGACGATGTCCGCTTCGGCGAACACGCGGTCGGTCGCTTCCTTGTCGCCCGCCTCCCACAAGGGACTCGCGAGGTTGTCCTCCTGGCCCGGCTTGTCGTCGCGGATCAGCGGAGCGTCGGGAGCGAGCGCTTTACGGGCGTTGACGACCGCCGGCAGCGGTTCGTACTCGACTTCGATCAGCGTCAGCGCGTCGCGTGCGGAGTACTCATCGGTCGCGATCACGAACGCGACCTCCTGCCCCTGGAAGCGGACCTTGTCGCCCGCCAGCACCGCCTGCGTGTCGTAGGAGATCGTCGGCATCCAGGCGAGCCCGAGCGTCTCGAGGTCCTTGGCGGTGACCACTGCGGCGACGTTCGGGTGGGCGAGAGCCTGAGAGGTGTCGATCGAGACGATCCGCGCGTGCGCGTACGGGCTGCGCAGGATCGCACCGTGAACCATTCCCGGCAGGCGGATGTCGTCGAGGTAGGTGCCCTTGCCGCGGATGAATCGGGCGTCCTCCTTGCGCTTCAGCCGGCCGAAGCCGATCGGGCGCTCGGTCGCTCGTGCTCGGAAGGTTCTCTGTCGTAGCCATGCTCAGTGCCTCGATTCAGAAGTTCGCGGTCTGGTCGCGGCTTCGTGCTCGGCGGCCCAGCGAATCGCGCTGACGATGTTCTTGTAGCCGGTGCAGCGGCAGATCGCGCCCGAGATCGCCGTCCGGATCTCGTGCTCGGTCGGGTCGCGGCATTCTCGTCCAGCAGCGCGCGGGCGGTCATCAGCATCCCCGGGGTGCAGAACCCGCAGTGCAGCGCGTGCTTCTCGTGAAAGCCCATTCTGGAGCGGGTCGAGGCGGCCGTCGACCTCGAGTGACTCGACGGTGCGGATCTCGTGGCCCTCCACCATCGCCGCGAGGACCGTGCACGACTTGACGGGCTTGCCGTCCATCAGCACCACGCAGGCCCCGCAGTTCGAGGTGTCGCAACCCCAGTGGGTGCCGGTCAGGCCCGGCGTCTCGCGGATGTAGTGGACGAGCAGCATTCGCGGCTCGACCTCGCGGGTCACCGGCTCGCCGTTGATCGTGATCGTCAGTTGCATCTCATGCTCAGGCCTCCTGTTTCAGGGCGCGAGCCGTCGCGCGGCGTAGGGCACGTTTGCTCAAGACGCCGGCGAGATGGCGCTTGTAGTCGACCGGTCCGCGCCCGTCCGCAAGCGGAGCGCAATCCTCCGAAGCGATCTCGCCCGCGCGCGCGAACAGATCCTCCGACGGCGAGGAGCCGCGCAGCAGCTCCTCGGCGCGGGCGACGTGGACCGTGGTCGGGCCGACCGCGCTGAGCGCCAGGCCCGCCTCGGCGATCGTCCCGCCTTGGACCCAGATCGCGGCCGAGGCCGCGGCGATCGCGAAGTCGCCGGCGCGCCGCTCGACCTTCTCGTGGGCGCTGCCGCAACCGGGCCTGATCGGAATCCTGACCTCGGTGAGCATCTCGGCCTCGCCGATGGTCGTCATGAAGGGCCCGATGTAGAACTCGATCCAGCCCGACGACGCGCTCTCCATCGACACCCTGGAGGACGGCCTTCGCCTTGAGCGCGAGGCACACCGAGGACAGGTCCTCGGCCGCGTCGGCCTGGCACAGCGATCCGCCGATCGTGCCGCGGTTGCGGACGACCGGATCGGCGATCACCTCTTCGGCATCGCGGAACACCGGGAATTTCTCCGCGAGCAGCTCGGAGCGCTAGCAGGTCCGCGTGGCGCGTCAGCGCCCCGACCAGCACCTCGCTTTCCGTGCTCGCGGATGTAGGCGAGCTCGTCGAGGTCATTGATGTCGATCAGGTACTCGGGATTGGCGAGACGGAGCTTCATCATCGGCAGCAGGCTGTGGCCGCCGGCGATGATCCGGCCCCTCCGTCGAGCCGCTGCAGCGACGCGATCGCGCCCTCGATGCTCGTCGCGCGCTCGTACTCAAACGGTGCTGGGGTCTGCATCCGATCTCCTTATCCGATCGGCCGGCATCGGCGGCTTGCGCGGCGCCGCCAGCCTGCTCGCTGGGGTCGTACTGAACCGGTGAGTCCGTGCCGATCACCGGCGAGCGCGGCATCAACGCCGGTCGCGTCTGCCGCACCTCGGGATACAGCGCCCGTGCCGACTGGCTTCCGTAGGACGGGTTCCGTAGCGCGGGGCCCGTTCGGAGACGCGACGGCGATCGGTGCCTCGCGGCCGAGCCGGGCGAGTGTCAGCGTCCCCTTCGTGTACACCTCCGAGATCCGCGGCGCTCTCGTGGCCGCGCTGTCGGGGAAGTTGCGCAATCCCTGCCGCGGCGGCGCCGGGGTAGAGCCCGTCGAGGAGCCCGACGGCATCCTGCAGTCCGGCCTTCTTGACGAGCAGCCCCTCGAGCAGATCGACGCCGGCGTCGAGGTTCGCGTTGATCGTGTTCACGACGTCGCCGACCGGGGCGCTCTTCTCGATGATTCCGAGCACTCCGGAGATTGCCTGATCGAGGCCCTTGGTGATCTTCTGCAACGCGACGATCGTCGAGACCAGATAGAAGACGACCGCGCCGACGATCAGCACGACCGCGACGATCATCACCACACCAGCTGCGGGCATCACCGCACCCCTCTCATGCGTCGTCGAGGATCACGTCGAGCGAGCCGCCGTAGTTCGCGGCCGTCTCGATCGTCTTGATTGCCTGGTCCTGCGTTCTCAGCAGCAGCGCCGCTCCATCGAGATCCCTCGAACCGGCCTGCGCGGCGGACGCGATCTGCTGGACGCTGGGGACGATGCTGTTGGCCGCCCGCAGAACGCCTCGCAACAGGTACACGACGACTGGCAGCACCACCAACAACAGGACGGCGTCTCCGATCCATTCGAGGATCACTTCGGCCTCCTTTCGGCGACTATCGCGGCCTTCGACGCGATCCCGGGAAGGCGCTCAGGATCACATCGAACTGAGCGTTGATCGCCTTGACCGCCGGCTCGAGGGGACGAAGGTGATCCGACTCGACGCCCCTCAGGGCCAAGGCCAGCGTGGCGAGGTTCTCGGAGATCGACTCCAAGCCGATGCGGATCCGGATCAGGGCGCCCGCGAGCACCGCGACAACAACGATTGCCAGCAGCACGCTGAGGATGATCAGGGCCGTCTCGCTCATGCTCCACCGTACCCGTCGGTGAGTGCGTTCATATAGCCGTCTTGGACCACTGCTTCCTCCACGATCAGCCCCAGCACGGGCGCGGTGGCGTCGAGCTGGGGAATGTTTGCGGTGTTTCCGGCGACCCCCACCGCGGCCTCGACGAGCGCGCCGACGGACTTGTCGATGTCGGTCACGGACCGGATCAGCACGATCAACAAGCCCGCGACAATCAACGCGGCGAGCAAGCCGATCCCGAGTGCGATTCCCCAAGCGCCGTGATTCGAAAGTGCGGCGAACGAGAGCATCATTTTCCGACCGCCACCTTCCTGAGCGCTCGCGCGGAGTGGAGGATCCTGACCCCCGAGTCGTTGATCCGCGCGATCCCGCTCAGCTCCACGGTCTGCTCGCGCACCTTCTCCACACCCTGGACCGCGGTCCGCGCCTGGTTGGCGATTCTCGACGCCAGGACCACGATCGTGATCACGATCGCCGCCGCGACCAGCACGACGACGATGCCGAGTCCCAGCCCCACGTACCAACCGGTGGAAGCACCGATCAAGAGGGGCATCTCCCACCTCCCGCGATTTTTCGAGCTTCTTCGACGGTGGCCATCAACTGGAAACCTCCTCGGTCGAGTGCTCCTCCGCCCAGCGAATTGAGCGGACGATCGTCGCGTAGCCGGTGCATCGGCAGATCTGACCGGAGATCGCCTCGCGGATCTCCTCGATCGGTGATCGGGGGTCCTCCTGCCCGCCGGTCGAGCAGCGCGCGGGCGGTCAGCATCATGCCCGGCGTGCAAAAGCCGCACTGCAGGCCGTGCATCTCGCTGAACCCCTGCTGCACGGGGTCGAGCACGCCATCGACCTCCAAGTCCCTCGACGGTGCGGATCTCGTGCCCCGGCCGCCGTGGCGGCCAGCACCGTGCACGACTTGACCGGATAGCCGTCCATCAGAACGACGCAGGTGCCGCAGTTCGAGGTGTCACAGCCCCAATGCGTCCCGGTCAGCCGCAGTTCGTCGCGCAGGAAATGGACGAGCAGCATGCGCGGCTCGACATCGCGCGTGTGCTCCTCGCCGTTGACGGAAACGGTCAGCTGCATCACGCGGCTTCCCGCAACGCGCGGGCGACGGCGCGCGCGTAGCACCCGCTCCGTCAGCACGCCGGCGACATGACGCTTGTACTCGGCCGATCCTCGCTGGTCGCCGATCGGCGCGCACGCTTCCGCCACGAGCCTGCCCGCGTCCGCGAACAGCTCCTCGGACGGGGTCTTGCCGAGCAGCTCGGCCTCGGCTTCGGTCGCGCTCACGCCGGCACCGACCGCCGCGAGCGCGATGCCCGCGCTGCTCGATCCTTCCGTCCGACAACGTGACCGAGGCGGCCGCTGCGGCGACCGCCCAGTCCCCGACCCGCCGGCTCACCTTTTCGTACGCGCTGCCCGAGTTCTCACGCACAGGGGATGCGGATCTCGAGCAGCAGCTCGTCGTCGCCGACTGCCGTCCGGTAAGGGCCGCGATTGAACTCATGCATGTCGAGGACCCGCTCACCGGCCTGGCCGCGGACCACCACCTGCGCGCCGACTGCCGCGCACACCGCGCCCAGATCCTCGGCCGGATCCGCTTGACACAGCGCGCCGCCGATCGTCCCCCGGTTGCGGACCACCGGATCCGCGATTACCCGCTCGGCGTCGGTGAAGACCGCGAGCCGGGTCGCGAGCAGCTCGGACCCGAGCAGCTCGCGATGGCGCGTCATCGCTCCGACCCGCACCTCGTCCTCGTGCTCGCGGATGTATCCGAGCTCGCCGGCCAGGCAGTCGATGTCGATCAGGTAGGCGGGCGAGGCGAGGCGCAGCTTCATCATCGGTAGCAGCGAATGTCCCCCGGCAAGGATCCGTGCCTCCGGGCCGAGCATGTGCAGCAGCTCGAGCGCATGATCAACGCTCGTCGCACGCTCGTATTCGAATGGTGCCGGAACCTGCACCCCGTCCTTCCGCTCGCTGGCGACGAGGAAACACGGTTAATTGCTCCCTCTTGTTCATCATTCTGACGCTGTTATCGTCCTCGCCGCAACCGGAGTTAAGTGATCGCTTAGGCCAGAGAGCCAGATGACGCTCGCGCAGCTACATTCGTTCGTGCTCGTCGCGCGGCTGGGTTCGGTCAAGGCCGCAGCGTCCGAGCTCGAGGTGACCGAGCCCGCCGTGTCCGTCGCGGTCGCCGCGCTACGCAAGGAGCTGGGCGATGAGCTGTTCGTCCGCGGACGGACGCGGAATCGCGCTGACGCCGGGCGGCCGCAGGCTCGCGGCGTTGGCGAGTGAGATCCTCGGACTCGCCGAGCAGGCGCGACGTTCGGTGCCCGAGTCGGCGGGTCAGCCGCGCCGGGTTCAGCTCGCCGCGACGAACATCGTCGCCGAGCACATCGGTCCGCTGATCGACGCCTTCACCGGCCGTGATCCCGGTCTCGAGGTTGCGATCGAGACGGTCCCCGGCGCCACGCTCGCCGATCTGCTCGAGCATCGCCGGGCGGACATCGCGCTCGGACCACACCCCGGGCCTGATCGGACGACCACGATCGCCTCCGTCCCGTTTCTGCGCTGCCGCGTGATCATCGCCGCGGCGTCTGGTCACCCGCTCGCCGGGCGGCGTGACATCTCACCGGCGGCGCTGGCGAGCGAGCGCTGGCTGGTGGGTCCCCCCGAGATCGACCCGACCACGACCACCGGTCTGTTCTTCGCGCGCAACGGCCTCGAGCCGGCGGACATCGCCGCGTTCACGAGTCATGCCGGGGCGATCGCGGCGGCGGCCGCGGGCGAGGGGATCATCCTCACGCTTGCCCATTCCGTGCTCGACGAAGTGCGGCGCCGTTCGCTGGCCAGGCTCGACGTGCGTGGCACCCCGGGCGTCGAGCTGTGGCACGCCAGCACGCTCGGCCTGGGCCGCGCCCTGCCGGCGGCGCTCGCCATGCAGCGCTTCGCGACGACTTCCGACGCGACGCAGGCGATGTCGAGCGGTCGCGCCGGCACGACCTCGGCGCGCGTTCGTCCCGCCGTGCACGTCACGCTGTGGCGCTCGGTGGCCGACGGGATCGACGCCGGGACGCGGCGATCGGGTCTCAAAGCGCCCGGATCGGCGCTCAGGCGGTCTTGACGGCCGCGGCGTCGCCGAGTCCGAGCCGCTCGATCGCCGTCTCCCGCAGCTTGTACTTCTGGACCTTTCCGGTGACCGTCATCGGGAACTCATCGACAAACACGATGAACTCGGGCACCTTGTAGTGGGCGAGCCGGCTGCGGCAGTGCTCGCGCAGGGCCTCCGCGGTCACGCTTCCGGGCTCCGAGAGCCGCACCCAGGCGCACAGCTGCTCCCCGTACTTCTCGTCGGGGACGCCGACCACCTGGACATCGGCGATCGCTGGGTGGGCGTAGAGGAACTCCTCGATCTCGCGCGGATAGACGTTCTCCCCGCCACGGATCACCATGTCCTTGATCCGCCCGACGATATTGACGTAGCCCCGTTCGTCCATCGTGGCGAGATCCTCGGTGTGCATCCAGCCGTCCTCGTCGATCGCCGCGCGGGTCAGCTCCGGCTCGTTCCAGTATCCGAGCATGATCGAGTACCCACGGGTGCAGAACTCGCCGACCTCGCCAGGGGGCACGTCGGCGCCGCTCTCCGGATCCACGATCTTGATCTCGATGTGGGGATGGACCGATCCGACCGTCGAGACCCGCAAGTCCAGATCGTCGTCGGTTCGCGACTGCGTGGACACCGGCGAGGTCTCGGTCATCCCGTAGCAGATCGTCATCTCCGTGCAGCCCATGTCCTCGACGACGCGCTTCATCACCTCGATCGGACACGGTGAGCCGGCCATGATTCCGGTTCGCAGGCTCGTGAGGTCATAGCTCGCGACCTCGGGGACCGACAGCTCGGCGATGAACATCGTCGGCACCCCGTACAGAGACGTGCAGCGCTCCTGCTGGACGGCTTCGAGCGTCGCCACGGGATCGAATCCTTGGCCTGGGATGACCATGCAGCTTCCGTGCGTCGTGGCGGCGAGGTTGCCCATCACCATCCCGAAGCAGTGATAGAAGGGCACGGGGATGCAGATTCGGTCGTGCTCGGAGTAGCGGCACCCCTCGCCGACGAAGAAGCCGTTGTTGAGGATGTTCTTGTGGGCGAGGGTCGCGCCCTTGGGGAAGCCGGTGGTGCCAGAGGTGTACTGGATGTTGATCGGGTCGTTTTCGCCAAGCCCCGAGGCGATCTCGCTCAGACGCTCTGGATCGCCCGCGGATCCGGACTCGATCAGCTCGCTGCACTCCGGTGAGCCGAGATACACGACGCTCTCGAGCGCCGGCACCTCACCGCGGACCGAATCGACCATCCCGACATAGTCGGAGGCCTTGAACGCGGTGGCGGAGATCAGCAGCCGGCATCCCGACTGGCTCAGCACGAACGCCAGCTCGTGGGTCCGGTATGCGGGGTTGATGTTGACGAGGATTGCGCCGATCTTGGCCGTGGCGTACTGGATCAGCGTCCATTCCGGGCAATTCGGTGCCCAGATGCCGACGCGATCCCCGCGCTTGATTCCGGATTGATCGAGTCCCAGCGCGAGTTGATTGACCGCCGCGTCGAACTCCGAGTAGGTCCAGCGGCGCCCGCTGGGAACGTCGACTAACGCTTCTCGATCGCCGAACCGCGATGCGGTCCGCTCCAGGTTCGCTCCGATCGTGCCCTTGAGCAGCGGCGGGTGCGTGCTGCCCTTGCTGCGGGAGGTCTTGGGTGGGGTAGACATGTGCCTCTCCTGCCTCGGTTGCCCGCGCGTCGATCCGCAGGATGGATCATTGTCGCGGTGTTGCCGGCTCGATGCAACGCGTTCGCGGGCACCGCGGCACCGCGGCACCGCGGCACCGCGTCATCGCGGCGTCGCGGATACGGTGCGGGGCTCACTCGGCACGGCCGCTCTGGATCCGCGGCAGCACGTCGTCGACCAGCGTCAGCAGCGCCTCGACCAGCAGGTGCTGGACGACCCCGCGGGGCAGACGCGCGCGTCGGAGCCACTCGGCAGTGATCGCGTCGGCGAAGCCGCGGTAGCCCTCCATCAGGGCCCGCAGCTCCGGGGGAGCCTCCGCCGGAGGTCCCCAGGAGATCAGGATCAGCCGGTCGGTGATTCGATCGGCAGCTTCCTTTAGCACCGCCTCGAGGTCTGGGTCGCGGCCGATCCCCGATCCGCCGGCGGTGGCGAGGTAGGTGCGGCGGTTGCGTCGCGCGGTGCGCAGCCAGCCGTCGATCGCATCGGACAGCACCTGTTCTCGGAGCCGGCCGTCGGTGCGCTCTGCGACGAGTAGCTCATCCGGCACGAACAGCATCGCTCGCACCACCTCCAGGAACAGGACGCGCTTGGTGCCGAAGTAATGACTGACGAGCCCCCGGGCCACGTCTGCAGCGCGTGCGATCTCCGCGATCGAGACCGCGTCATAGCTGTGCTCGCTGAACAGCTCCGCCGCGACACGGAGGATCTGGGCCCGCCGCGCGTCCGCGCCGAGATATGTTCTGCGCTGTGCCGCGGAAGCCGTCATCGAACCCGACGCTACCACGAGCCTTGGCGGGACGCCAAAAAGTTGGCGTCCTGCCAACAATTGGTATGCTGGAGACCACGGTCCGCCCGCGTTCTCTCCGGGCCAGGGGCCGCGCAAATTGAAAAGGAGTTGGTCGACGATGGCATCCACTGAGCCTCTGGTATTCGACGCGATCCGCACGCCTCGAGGGAGGGGGAAGACGAACGGATCGCTCTACACCGTCAAGCCGGTCGACCTGGTCGTCGGCCTGATGCACGAGCTGCTCGCCAGGAACGCCAAGCTCGATCCCAGGCGCATCGACGATGTCGTGCTCGGCTGCGTGTCGCCGATCGGCGACCAGGGCGCCGACATCGCGAAGACCGCTGCAATCAAGGCCGGGCTTCCGGACACGGTGGCCGGCATGCAGCTCAACCGCTTCTGCGCCTCCGGGCTGGAGGCCGTCAACATCGCGGCGCAGAAGGTCGCCTCCGGTTGGGAGGACCTGGTATTCGCCGGCGGGGTCGAGTCGATGTCGCGTGTGCCGATCGGCTCCGATGGCGGGGCATGGGCGAATGACCCCGAAACGAGCTACGACACATCGTTCGTCCCCCAGGGCATCAGCGCCGATCTGATCGCGACGATCGAGAGCATCAGTCGCGACGAGGTCGACGCCTACGCGGCCCGCTCGCAGGAATGCGCCGCAACCGCGCACGCCGAGGGGCGGTTTGCGGACTCGCTGGTGCCGGTAACCGACATCAACGACAACGTGATCCTCGAGCAGGATGAGCACATCCGTGCCGGCACGACCGTCGAGTCGCTCGGAAAGCTGAAACCCTCGTTCGCGGCGATCGGGGAGATGGGCGGCTTCGACGCGGTGGCCCTGCAGAAGTACCACTGGGTCGAGAAGATCGACCATGTTCACACGCCGGGAAATTCGAGCGGGATCGTGGACGGCGCGTCGCTTCTGGCGGTAGGCAACGAGCGGACCGGAGACGAGCTAGGGCTCACGCCGAGAGCTAAGGTCCTCGCGACAGCGCTCTCAGGCGCCGACTCGACGATCATGCTCACCGGTCCCGCGCCCGCCTCGCGCAAGGCGCTCCAGAAGGCCGGTCTGACGGTCGACGATCTCGACCTGGTCGAGATGAACGAGGCGTTCGCCGCGGTCGTGCTCCGGTTCGTCAGGGACATGGGCCTCGACATCGAGAAGGTCAACGTCAACGGCGGCGCGATCGCGATGGGCCACCCGCTCGGGGCGACCGGCGGGATGATCCTCGGCACGTTGATCGACGAGCTGCACCGGACCGGTGGCCGCTACGGCCTCGCAACGCTGTGCGTCGGCGGCGGGATGGGAATCGCAACTGTGGTGGAGGCAATTCGATGAGCAACACGATTCGCTGGGAGCAGGACACAGACGGCATCGTCGTCCTAACGCTCGACGATCCGGACCAGTCCGCCAACACGATCAACGAGGCCTATGTGCGCTCGATGGCCGCCACTCTCGACCGCCTCGAGGCCGAGAAGGACTCGATCACCGGAGTGGTGGTCACCTCGGCCAAGAAGACGTTCTGTGCGGGCGCAGACCTCAACGAAGTGATCAAGGCGACCAGGGACGATGCGCCCCGGATCGCCGAGGGCGTGCGCGAGCTCGCGGCACAGCTGCGGCGGCTGGAGACGCTTGGCAAGCCCGTGGTCGCGGCGATCAATGGAGCCGCCCTTGGGGGCGGGCTCGAGCTCGCGCTGACCTGCCACCATCGCGTGATCGTCGATGACTCAGGCGCCGTCGTCGGGTTCCCCGAGGTTCGGCTCGGACTCCTGCCGGGAGCCGGCGGCGTCGCCCGAACCGTTCGCATGCTGGGGATCGTGAACGCGTTGATGCAGGCGCTGCTCCAAGGACAGCGCTACCGCCCCGATAAGGCGAAGGAGGTCGGCCTGGTCGACGAGATCGTCGCTACTCGCGAGGAGCTGGTTCCCGCTGCCAAGGCCTGGATCAAGCACAATCCAGAGGCCAGCCAGCCGTGGGACCGCGAGGGTTACAAGCTGCCGGGCGGCACCCCGAGTAACCCCAAGCTCGCCCAGAACCTGCCCGCCTTCCCGGCCAACCTGCGCAAGCAGCTCAAGGGCGCGAATTACCCGGCGCCCCACCACATCATGGCCGCGGCGGTCGAGGGTGCGCAGGTAGATATCGATCATGCGTTCGGGATCGAAGGTCGTTACTTCGTCGACCTCGCCACCGGGCAGGTGGCCAAGAACATGATCCAGGCGTTCTTCTTCGATCTGCAGCGCGCCAGCGGGGGCCGCGACCGGCCCGAGGAGATCCCGCCCTACGCGGCGCAGAAGGTGGTCGTGCTCGGAGCCGGAATGATGGGCGCGGGAATTGCCTATGTGTGCGCCAGGGCCGGGATCGAGGTCGTGCTCAAGGACGTGTCACTCGCGGCGGCGCAGCGCGGCAAGGGTTACTCGGAGAAGCTGGTCGCGAAAGGCGTCGAGCGCGGCAGGACCACGCAGGAGAAGGGCGACGCCCTGCTCGCGCGGATCCACCCGACCGACAAGGCCGAGGATGCCGCCGGCGCCGATCTCGTGATCGAGGCGGTGTTCGAGGATCCGAAGGTCAAGGCGGTCGCGCTTAGAGAGATCGAGCCGCTCGTCGACAAGCGTGCGCTGCTGGCCTCCAACACGTCGACGCTACCGATCACCGACTTGGCCGAGAGCGTCACCCGCCCGGCTGACTTTATCGGGCTTCACTTCTTCAGTCCGGTGGACAAGATGCCGCTGCTCGAGATCGTCGAAGGCGACAAGACGAGCGCGGAGACGATTTATCGGGCGCTCGACGTGGCCAAGCAGATCAAGAAGACCCCGATCCTCGTCAAAGACAGCCATGGGTTCTTGACCAGTCGCGTTATCGGCACCTTCTTCAGCGAGGGCATCGCGATGCTGCTGGAGGGCGTACCGGCGCCGACGATCGAGCAGGCTTCCCTTCAGGCCGGCTATCCAGCGCCCGTGCTGGCGCTCACAGACGAGCTGAACCTCAAGCTCATGCGCAAGATTCGCGATGCGGCGATTGAGGCCGGTGTCGCCGAGTGGAGCGGCTGGGGCCCACACCCGGCCGAGCAGGTGGTCCACCGGATGCTCGACGAGTACGACCGGCCCGGCCGGCTCGAGGGACGCGGGTTCTACGAATACGCCGATGGCGAACGGATGGGGCTGTGGCAGGGGTTGCGGGACGCGTTCCCGCCGGTCGAGGATCCGAGCACGATCTCGCTGGGCGAACTCGGAGAGCGGATGCTGTTCATCGAGTCGATCGAGACGGTCAAGTGCCTGGACCACGGAGTGTTCGACTCGGTCGCCGACGCGAACATCGGCTCGATCATGGGCATCGGCTTCCCCGGCTGGACGGGCGGGGTGCTCCAGTACATCAATGGCTACGAGCATCCGGTCCACGGCCGCGGCCCCTCTGCCTTCGTCGTGCGCGCCCGCGAGCTGCAGGCGCGCTACGGCGAGCGCTTCCAGCCACCTCAGTCCTTGGTGGAGCTAGCCGAGCGCGGCGAGCTCTACAGCGACGAGCCGACGCTGGTGGGCGCCGCGTAGCGGAGCTCAGCGGATCAGGCCGCGAGCTCATCCGGGCGGACGGCCCCGAATCCGAGCACGACGAAGCCGGCCACACAGACCACCCCGATCGCGTGAGCCCAGCCCGCGTCGGCGATCGTGAGAAACCCGACGGCGCCCAGGAGGCAGGCGCCGGCCGCTCGCGCCATCAGCCCCGGCGCCGAGACGGAGATGATCGCTGTAACTGGCGGCGCGTCATCTGCCGGCGCCGACTCGCCGTATCCGAGCCGGCCGCCGAGCGCGAGCCGGAACAGCAGCGCCAACGACGGGAACAGGAGCGCCGCGCCTGCGATCACCGCCACCACGACCGACACGAGCGTGTCGTGCGGCGCGGCTGCATGCCGGATCGTCAGTCCCGGCAAGATGACCGGCTGCTGGGCCAGCGCCCAGCCGGCGATGATCGCCGCGACGGCGAGTGCCGCGGAGTAGCGGGCGAGCTCAAAGCGGCTCTGCAGGACGAGCACGAGCGTTCCCAAGCCGGCGATCACCGAGACGATCAGCGCGGGCAGCCCCGGCCCGCTGACGAGCCGGTGGTACAGGTGCGGAACGTCGGCGTGCAGCACCACCAGACCGGCGATCGCCAGCCCTCCGGCGACCACGCCGGCGGCCAGAGCGCGGCGGCGAAACGCGACCGCGAGCTCGCTTTCGCCGAGCCGGACTGCATCCGCCGAGAGGAAAACGGCCGCCATGTACGCGGCGGTGCAGACCGCGAGGGCACCGATCATCACGGAGGTCGGGTTCAGCCAGCTCGAGAACAGGTTTCCCGCGGCGTTGCCGACCGGCACCCGTCCGGCAGCGATTGCCCCGATCACGGCGCCGAGCGCGAACGGCGTGAGGATCGACGAAACGGCAAAGACCGTGTCGATCACGCGTAGTTCTCTCGGCGTCCTCGTCCCGGCACGCAGCGCGTAGCTGGCGCCCCGGAAGACGATCCCGATCGCGGCGATGAACAGGGGGATCGAGAGTGTCGAGGCGATCGAGCCGAAAGCCACCGGGTACGCGGTCCAGACTACTGTGAGCACGAATATCAGCCACACGTGGTTCGCCTCCCAGACAGGGGCCACCGACTCGTGCGCGTGTTCGCGGATCCGTTCTGCGTCCGGCCCGCGGCCCGCCGCGAGCTGCCATATGCCCGCGCCGAAATCCGCCCCGGCCAGGATCGCGTAGAGCGCCAGCCCGATCAAGGCGAAGATCATCGGCAGCTCGTATAGATGCATTGCTCAGGCTTCGGTCGCCGTTGGTGGTGGCGGGGTTCCAGGAGCGGGCAGCGGCTTGCCCGGAGGCTCGAGCGGAGCGCTCGCGAGGCGGCGCAGGATCCATATGACGGCGACCGCCACGCCCACGTAGACGACGACCAGCGTGCCGTAGCCGACGGGAATCCCGCCGGCACCGGTGACCGCCTGCGAAGTGCGCATCACCCCGTAGACGACCCACGGTTGCCGGCCGACCTCGGTCACCACCCAACCGCTGATCAGGGCGAGCAGCGATGCGGGACCCGCCAGCACCACCGCCCGGTAGAACCAAACCGACTCGGGAAGCCGCTTTCGCCGGATTCGGATGAACAGGAAGAACCCAGCGAGCAACGTGAACAGGGTTCCGATCCCGACCATCGTCTGGAAGGCAATTCGAATCAGGTTCTCGGCCGGTGGGCGGTCGGCGGGGGGCACGGCGTCGAGTCCCTGGACGGTCGCGTTCCAGCTGTGGAAGGCGAGCAGCGAGAGGCCGTGCGGGATCGCGATCCCAAACTTGATCTCGCCGTCGGTGTACCACCCGAGGAGGTGCTCCGGGGCACCGCGAGTCGTCTTCGCCAAGCCCTCCAGTGCGGCGAGCTTCGTCGGCTGCGCCTTGGCGACTTCGCGGCCCGCCCAGTCCCCGACCAGCACCTGCACGGGTGAGGCGAGCGCCGCGACGGTCAGCGGGATCGCGAGCGCGGTTCGCTCATAGCGCCCCCAGTGGCCTCGGAGCCGCCCCACCGCATACGCCGCTGCGACGAGGAAGCCGGCGACGATGTAACCGGCGAGATACATGTGGACCAGCTCGTGCCACAGAAACGAGTTGCCGAACAGCGCCGCGACGGGATGAACGTGAGTGACCTTTCCGTCGCGCAGTCGAAAGCCCGATGGATGCTGCATCCAGGCGTTGACGGCGATCACCATCCAAGAGCCGGTGAAGCCGGTGATCGCGATCGGGATGCCGCTCAGGAAATGCGCCCGCGAGGACAGGCGGTCCCATCCGTACACGTAGATCCCGATGAAGATGGCCTCCATGAAGAACGAGAACCCCTCGATCGCAAAGCCGAGCCCGAACACGGACCCGAACGTCGCCGTGAAGTTGGGCCACAACAAGCCCATCTCGAAGCTCAGAATCGTTCCGGTGATCACCCCCACGGCGAACAGCGCCACCATCACCTTCGTCCAGCGTCGCGCCAGGGTGAGATACAGGCGGTCTCCCGTCCGCAAGAAGCGCGACTCGACGAACAGGACCATCGCCGGAAACGCGATCCCGAAGCAGACGAGCGGGATGTGCACGGCGAACGAGAGCGCCTGCATCTGCCGGGCCTGCAGCAGATACTGCTGGTGCACGGGAGCCAGCGCTGCTGCGAATGCGATCGGGCCAGCGATCACGCCCGCATCCTAACCGCCGGTCGCGAGTAAACGGGAGCGCAAAAGAGGTCGATTGCTGATGGTTTGGCGCTCGCTCCGGGCGACTTGACGGAAGTCGTTCGTAGAGATAGAACTCCGCGCCTGATGCGGACGCGCGCAATCGGAGTGGCTGCCGTTCTCGCCGTGCTCCTGGCGCTCGTAGCGCTCTATCTGTTCGACTTCCTGGTCGTCACGCCGCCCGCGGTGTCGGCGTCCGTCCGGAGCGGAACTGCCCATCTGACGCTGCAAACCGTTCCGACCTACGGGCACTCGCCAGACCCGGACTGGGTCAGCTACCTCGCCGAGGACCAGAACGGCCACTGGCAGCACACGACGATCTACAAGGTTCCGGCCCACACGCTGGTGACCGTCACGCTCTACCAGTACGACACCTCGACCGGGCTGCGCAACAACTTCCTGGCTCAGGTCCGCGGCACGGTGGGCGGGGTCGCCGCGCTGAACGGCAAGCCATTCAGCGTGTTGAATCCGGACGACGCGTCGCACACGTTCACGGTCCCGGACCTCGGAATCAGCGTGCCGCTCGCGGGAATTTCAGACAACGCCAAGAATCCCTGCAGCGTGGCGCCCTGCCCGCTTTCCAACGAGCACAACACGATCACGTTCTCGTTCGTGTCGCCCGGGCCCGGGACGTATCGCTGGCAGTGCTTCGTCCCCTGCGCAGCGGGCTTCATCTTCGGCAACGGCGGCCCGATGCAGACGATCGGCTGGATGAGCGGCGAGCTCGAGGTCACGTGAGCACGGGAGCCTCGACCGCCGGCAGCCGCCCCGGCGAGCCGCGCCACGGCATCCGGATCGCCGTCATCTGGGCGGTCGTTGACGGCGATCGTGGTGCCGCTCGTGATCTGCGTGGTCGGACCGCACATCCCGCCGTTCAACGGCAGCCTGCAGTCGCAGCGACCAGCACGACGTCAACGTCACGCTCACCGCCGCTGGCGGTGCCGGTAGCGGTGCTGATCTGGGTCTACTTCGGATACTCGATCGCGGTCTTCCGCCAGCGGGGCGCGGCGATCGTCGACGGTCCGCCGCTCGTCGGGCACACGCCGCATCCAGACTACTGTGGCTGGTGGTGACCTCCGTGATGGTGCTCGGGCTCGCGGCGTACGGCACCGTCGGGCTGTTCGGCAACTCCGACGGCGCCGGCGGCGGCCAGGGCCCGAGTCCGCTCGACAAGCCCTCGCCGAACGCCGGCAAGCCACTCGAGATCCAGGTGATCGGCCAGCAGTGGCTGTGGACGTTCCGCTACCCCGGCTACGGCGGCGTCGAGACGGCCGAGCTGGCGCTGCCGGCCAACCAGGAGGTCGGCCTTCCACGTCACCTCGCTCGACGTCGATCCACAGCTTCTGGGCCTACGAGCTCGGGGTCAAGGCCGACGCGATCCCGGGAAGCGACAACGTCGCCTACGTCAAGGCCAGCAAGACCGAGTCGATTCAGGTCCGCTGCGCCGAGCTGTGCGGGCTGTGGCACGGGCACATGAACACGACTGGTCAAGTGATGACCCAGGCCGGCGTTCGCGGCCTGGATCGCCAGCGAAGCAGCGTGCAAGTACTCGGGCGTCACCAAGTACCTGCCGCCGTACGCGCCATATCTACTATCCCCGATCCGCAGAGGAGGGCCGGCTGATGGAGGCTGCGACCGACACGCTCTTCGCCGGCCGGCACACGCGCACGCAGTCGTGGCGCAGCCAGCTGCTCGGCTTCGAACCTGATCTGGGCGGTCGTCGCGCGGCGCGGTCGGCTACGCGTTCGGGCACTGGCTCGGTACTGCGGATCGGCAACCACGATCAAGCACCAGACCGAGACCGACCAGGACGACGTCGCGATCTTCCTCGGGCTGCTGTTCGCCACGCTCGGCTGGCTGCTCGGGCTTGGCTTCTTCAACTATCCGCTGCGGCGGATGCTGGGTCAGCCGGCGACCCTGCGCGAACGCGAGGAGCACGGCGCCTGGCGCTACTTCCGGCTCTGCACCGACCACAAGGTCGTCGGCGATCCAGTACCTCGTCGCGGTGCTCTTCTTCTTCTTCGTCGCGGGCCTGAACGCGATGTTCATCCGCGGCGAGCTGACCAGCGCGAACGCCACCTTCATCCCGGCCGGCACTACCTGACGCTCGTCGGCCTGCACGGGACGATGATGCTGATGATGATGTCGGCGGGGGTGCTCGGGCCGCTCGGCAACTATCTCGTGCCGCTGATGATCGGCGCCCGCCGGATGGCGTTCCCGCGCGTCGAGGCGCTGACGCTGTGGCTGACGGTCCTGGCCGGGTTCGTGCTGCTCTCGGCGATCCTCCTCGGCGGCTTCCCGACCGGCTGGACCGGCTACGCGCCACTCGCCGATCAGGCGCGCGGCGGGATCGACGCCTACCTCGTCTCGTTCGCGCTGATCGGGATCTCGCTCGTGCTCGTCGGGCTGAACATGATCACGACCGTGATCACGATGCGCGCGCCGGGGATGACCTGGAACCGGATGCCGATCTTCGTCTGGGGCCTCGTGACCACCTCGATCCTCGCGGTGCTCGCCGCACCGGTGCTGTTCGCGGCGCTCTTCATGGTCGTGCTCGACCGCACCGTCGACACCTCGTTCTTCCTCGCCACCGCCGGCGGCAGTCCGTTCCTGTGGGACAACCTGTTCTGGTTCTTCGGCCACCCCGAGGTCTACATCCTGGCCCTGCCGGGCTTCGGGATCGTGCTCGAGATCCTGCCCGTGTTCGCCGCAAGCCGCTGTGGGGCTATCGGCTCGCGGTCGCCGGGCATGTTCGGCGTCGCGCTGATGAGCTTCATGGTCTGGCAGCACCACCTGTTCGTGAGCGGGCATCAACGCGAACCTGCGGCCGTTCTACATGTTCACGACCGAGCTGATCTCGATCCCGACCGGGGTGATCTTCCTGATCGGGATGGGGACGCTGTGGCGGGCCCGGATCCGCTTCACCGTGCCGATGCTGTTCTCGCTGCGTTCTTCTTCAACTTCCTGATCGGCGGGCCTCTCGGGCGTGTTCCTCTCCGACGTGCCCAGCGACGTGACGACGCACGGCAGCTACTTCGTGATGGCCCACTTCCACTACACGATCATGGGCGGTCTCGTGTTCGCGCTGATGGCCGGGCTGTACTACTGGCTGCCGAAGATGACCGGCTTCAACCTCAACGAGACGGCTCGGGAAGCTGCACTTCTGGACGATGTTCGTGTTCTTCAACCTCACCTTCTTCCCACTGTTCGCGGCGGGTCTGCTGGGCATGCCGCGGCGGGTCTCGAGCTACAACGCCGAGCCTTCACACGCTGAACGTGTTCGTTTCGATTGCCGCCTTTTGCCTCGGCGCATCGATGCTGGTCCTGCTCGCCAATCTCGTCTGGTCGCTGGTGCTCAAGCGTGAGCCGGCGGAAATCAACCCGTGGCATTCGCAATCGCTGGAGTGGCAGCTGCCCTCGCCGCCGCCGGTCCACAACTTCGACGACGATTCCGGTGATCACCTCGACGCCGTACGGATACGGGGTCCCGAACGCTCCTCCGGTCGCCGAGCTTCGGCCCGCGCGTCGTCGCCGCTGAAGGGGGCACGGCGTGAGCCTCCACGCCGATCCGGGCGGCGCCCGAGCGCAGGACGTCCGCACGGTGTCCGCGAACATCGCGGGTCGGCGCCCGCCTATTTGCGAGCGCCATCGTGTTCGTGTTCGTCGCGTTCGTGTTCGCCTTCTTCTATCTGCGCGCGGTCAACTCCAACGGCGACTGGCGTCCGGCACATGTGAATCCGCCGCAGGGCTACGGGATCGTCGATCCTGGTCGGCGTGCTCGCGGCGACGCGCGAGCTTCGACCTCGGCGCGCCGCAGCCTTACGGACGGACTCGAGCGCGGCTGGCGTGCCGCCTCACTGGTGGCGGTCGGGCTCGGCGTCCGCGGTCGTGGCAGCTCCAGGTGGTCGAGTACACCGCGCTCGACTTCAAGACCGCGAGCGGCGGTTACGCGAGCGTGTTCTGGGGCTGGACGCTGCTCTTCCTGGTCTTCTGGCTCGGCGCGGTCTACTGGATGGAGACGCTCGTGGCGCAGTCGCTGCGACGACCGCCGGCCTCTCCCCGCGAGGGCACCGCGGGTCCCGAGCTGCTGCGTCCCTCGGCCAACTCGTGCGTCGTCTACCTCTACACGCTCGCCGCGATTGCACTGCTCGTGTACATCCTGCTGTACCTCGTCAAATGATTCTCGTTGCTGATGGCGGCACTCGCGGGCGTCAACGACGTAGCCTCATCGGGCGTGCTGACGCTGGTGCTGCCGCTCGTTACTCGTGTTCGTCGTGCTCGCGCTCTGGTATGGGGCGCTCCGGCGCGAGCCGCCGCGGCGACTGAGGTCCCTTGGCTGGGCGATCTCCCAGTCGCGCTGACGCTGGCGGCGCTCGCGCTTCATCTGATGGGCGAGCGCCGCGCGGAGATCATCACCGGGCGCCCGCGTGACAGGCGAGCGCGCTGGCGGGCGGCCTCGTTCTACGCCGGCCTGGCGACGATCTTGGTCGCGCTCGTGCGCCCGATCGACTCGCTCTCGCAGAAGCTGTTCTGGGTCCACATGCTCCAGCACGTGCTGCTGCTCACGGTCGCCGCCCCGCTGATCGTGGCTCGGCGCGCCGTGGATGTCGATGTGGCGTCCGCTGCCGCTCAGCTGGCGCCGGACCATCGCGCGTACGGTCGCCCGCTCGCCCGCGTGGGCCCCCGCCCGCGCGGCCGGGCGCGGGCTCGGACGGCCGCTCGGGGCCTGGCTCGCCTTCAACATCAACCTCGTCGCTCTGGCACATTCCCGGCCGCGTATGACCTCGACGCTGCGCAGCATCGCGCGTCCACGTCCTCGAGCACATCTCGTTCCTGGTGTTCGGGATCCTGCTGTGGGCTCAGGTGATCGCCTCGCCGCCGCTCCGAGTGCGGCTGACATCGGTGCGCGGCGCCTATTACATGACCGCGACGCTCGTCGTCGGCTGGCTGCTCTCGCTCGTGCTGGCGTTCGCGCCGAACGCCGCTGTACCCCGCCTACGCCGACCTCGCCCAGCGTCCGGGCGGGATCTCGGCGCTCACCGACCAGCAGCTCGCCGGCGGCGTGATGCTCGGTCTCGGGTCGGTCTCGATGATGGTATATCGTGTGCATCGCCTTGTACAGCTGGCTCGGTCAGGACGAAGAGGGGGAGCGCTCCCAGCGCCGGCGGCCGACCGCGAGCCTCACATCGTGAGCACGGCGCGCGAGCGAACGCGGAGGGGCTGGCGCTGTTCGCGCGCCCGCCACCGTGGCGGCGGGGCTGCTGGTGATCCTCGCGCTGAGCGGATGCGGCTCTTCGGCGGGGGCCAGCCAGCAGACGGGCTCCGTGCAGGGCGCCGGCCTGCAAGGCCT
Source organism: uncultured Solirubrobacterales bacterium (assembly GCA_963837385.1). GTDB lineage: Bacteria > Actinomycetota > Thermoleophilia > Solirubrobacterales > Solirubrobacteraceae > Palsa-465. The sequence goes on along the minus strand of CAWIMZ010000016.1, from coordinate 60,365 downwards.
GATCCTCAAGCCGGCCAAGCCGGCGGCGCCGCTCGCACTGCGCAATTACACGGGCAACCAGGTATCGCTCGCGACGATGCACGGGAAGGCCGTGCTCGTGACGTTCGTCTACACGCACTGCCCGGACGTCTGTCCGGTGATCGTCTCCGACCTTGCGGCCGCCCAGCGCCAGCTCGGCGCGCGGGCGCGCAGCGTTCGGATCCTCGCGGTAACGGTCGATCCGCGCCGCGACACGCCGAGCGCGATCAAGCAGTTTCTCGCCGCTCGCGGGGCGCTCGGGCGAATGGACTACCTGCTCGGCAGTCGCGCGCAGCTCTTACGGACCTGGAAGGCATGGGATGTCGGCGTCAACCAGAGCGGCAAGCAGCTGACAGTAGGTCACACCGCCGTGGTCTATGGCGTCAGCGCCAGCGGTCACCTAGCGGTCGTCTACCCGAGCGACTTCTCGCCCCGCACAGATCGTGCATGACGTGCCGCTGCTGGCGCGCATGTAATGGAGCTCGCCGGCCGGCACGTTGTGATCACCGGCGGCGCGAGCGGCATCGGCCGTGCGCTCGCGCGAGCGACCGCGGGGGAGGGCGCGCGCGCCGTGGTGATCGCCGATCTCGATCTCCCGGCTGCCCGGGCGGTCGCGCGGGAGTTCGGCGGCCTCGCGCTCGAGACGGACGTGAGCCAGGAGGCTCAGATCAGGACGCTCGTGCTCCGAGCGCAGGAGGCGAACGGTCCGATCGACCTGTTCTGCTCCAACGCCGGGATCGCCGGTCCCGGCGGCGGACCGGAGGCGCCCGACGATCAATGGCAGCGCACCTGGGAGATCAACGCGATGGCCCACGTGTGGGCGGCCCGTGCGCTGCTGCCCGAGATGGTCGCGCGAGGCGAGGGCTACCTGCTGAGCACGGCCTCGGCCGCGGGTCTGCTGACCCAGGTCTCGGCGCTGGCCTACTCGGCCACCAAGCACGCCGCGGTGGCGATCGCCGAATGGCTGGCGATCAATTATGCGGACGCCGGGATCAAGGTCTCGTGCCTGTGCCCCCAGGGCGTCCGAACTCCGCTGCTCGATCTGGCGCTCGAGGACCCGGTCGGCGCGGCTCCGCTGCTGGCGGAGGGTGTGCTGGAACCGGAGGACGTGGCGGCGGCGGTGATCGCCGGGATCCGCGAGGAGCGCTTCCTGATCCTTCCTCACGAGGCGGTCGCCAAGCACATGGCGCTCAAGGGGACGCAGCCGGAGCGCTGGCTGAGGGGGATGCGGCGGCTGGTACGCGAGACTCGTGGGGCGGGCGGAGCTTAGAGCGCCCCAGTCACGGATGCAGGTGCATCAGCTCGCGCAGCTCCCGGGCGAAGCTGCCGACATGACCCCGGCGGAGGCTGGCCAGCCCGGTGGCTCCGAGCACGACCACGAACACGCCCGCGAGCAGCGCCAGCCCGGCCAGGACCGCGGGCCAGTGACGCTGCAGGAAGTTGCGTCCAGCGGCGAGCATTTGCTGGGCCCGATCGCCCGCGAACGCGAGCGTCGCGATGATTCCGAGCAGCGGCAGCACGAAGAAGAAGTTGAACACCAGCAGCGAGATGACCTGACGCACGGGGCCCAGGCCGGAACCCACGATCGCGGCGATCGCGGCGAAGTACGGAAACGCCGTGGGAAGCTCGACGGCGGTGATCGTGGCGCCGAGGATCGCGCTCGACTTCCCGTGCGGATCGAAGTCCGGCGGATCTCGGCGCGTCAAGTGATCGCGGAAGCGCCACAGCATCCCTGCCGCAACGAGCATCGCGACACCGGCAACGATCTCGAGGATGTATCTGGTCGAAGGCCGGGGGTGGGGGACGAGCGATAGCAGTAGCTGGCCGGGGCCGAGCGCGACGATCGCGCCGCCGAGGAAGTACACGACGAACACACCGAGCGTGAACTCGGTCACTCGCCCGAGCGCCCGCTCGCCGGTCGCCATGTAGAGCGCTGGTCCAATCGTCGAGGGGTTGAGCGAGTCGGCCAGCCCGATCGAGACGAGCAGGCCGAACAGGCGGAGCATGCGGAGATTTTCCCGACGAGGGCTCTCCGATGCGGCGCGGGTCAGCGGGAGGCCGGCCCGCCTAGGCGAAGTGCAGCTCCTCGCTCTCCCCGTCGCCTACCGGCCGCTCGCACGTGGGACACCACCAGCGCGCCTCCATTGCGGTGCCGCAAACGGCATGGCGGGGGGCGCTGGCGCCCTCGGCGTTGCGGGCACCCCACCCGGCCAGCAGCCGGAGCGCCCCGGCGAGCTCCTGACCTGCCGAGCTCAGCTCGTAGACAAACCTTGGTGGCCGCTGCGAGTAGGGGCGGGCGACGATCAGCGCGTTGCGCTCGAGCTGACGCAGCCGCTGGGCGAGGACATTGGGGGCGATGCCCTGCACCTCCTCCCGCAACTCTCCGAAGCGACGCGGGCGATCGAGTAGCGCGGCGACGAGCAACAGCGTCCAGCGGTCCCCGACCGCGGCGAGCGCATCGGCAAGTGCCGAGCGCGAGGGGTCGTCCTCAGAGAAGGCTCCTGGATCGGGGTGGGGCAGCTCTGCCGGATCGATCATCGGTAAAGGGGATCGTACGCGCACCGGTCGAGTGGTAGAGTAGCGACTTGCACATTGCAAGTAACTAGTGGTGCGGACCAGGGCGAACGGCCTCGGGACCGCATAAGGAGATGGACATGACTTTGCTGGAGGAACTTGAAGCGACCGTCCAGACGGCGGCGCAGCAGGCCGGGCCGGCCGTCGTCGGCCTCGGTCGCGGTTGGGGCGTGGGCTCAGGTGTCGTGGTCGGTCCCGGCCGGGTGCTGACCAGTGCCCACAACCTCCGCCACGAGGACGTCACGGTGACGTTCGGCGATGGCCGCCGCGAGAGCGGCCGGGTGGCCGGCTCCGATCCGGACCTCGACGTCGCGGTGATCGAGGTTGACACGGCCGACATCGAGCCGGTGGCCTGGGCGGATCAGGCAGTGCAGCCCGCGATTGGACGCGCGGTGCTCGCGCTTGCCAACCCCGGGGGACGAGGATTGCGGGTGACGCCCGGGTTCATCTCGTCGGCGGCTCGGAGCTTCCGCGGCCCCCGCGGCCGGCGAATCGCCGGGGCGATCGAGCACTCGGCCCCGCTTCCGCGCGGCTCCTCGGGCGGTCCGCTGCTCGATACCTCAGGACGTCTGCTCGGGCTCAACTCCGTGCGCGTCGACGGCGGCCTGATCCTCGCGATCCCCGCAGACGACTCCCTGCGCGAGCGGGTTGCCGCACTCGGCCGTGGCGAGGCTCCAACTGGCCTTCGGCTCGGTGTCGCGATCGCGCCGCCACGCGTCGCCCGCCGGCTTCGGCGAGCCGTCGGACTTCCCGAGCGCGAGGGCGTACTCGTCCGCGCCGTGGAGGACGGCGGCCCCGCGGCCCGGGCCGGCGTCGAGCGGGGCGATCTGATCGTCGCCGCCGGTGAGCGGCAGATCGACGGCGTCGACGCGCTCTACGAGACGCTCGATCAGGCGCGCGCCGAGGGCAAGCTCGAGCTGACGATCCTGCGCGGCACCGACGAGCGGACCGTGCAGGTGACGTTCTGAGCGCCATGGCTAGCACCGAAGGTCTGAGTCAATTGTCCGACGAGCCTCGTGCCGCCGCGGAACGCGAGGCCGACGCGCTCGACGCATACTCGCGCGTGGTGGTCGACGTTGCCGAGCGTCTGGCGCCTTCGGTGGCGAACCTCCGCGTGCTGCGCCGGGGTCGTGGCGGCCAGGTGCCGGCCGGCGCGGGGAGCGCGGTAGCGCTGACCCCCGACGGCTTCCTGCTCACGTCGGCGCACGTGGTTGCCGGTCCCGGTCGCGTCGGTCGCGCCTCGTTCGTCGACGGTCGCGAGCTGAGCTTCCGGGTGGTGGGGGTCGACCGGCTCTCTGACCTCGCCGTGCTCCGGGCTGACGGCGGCAATCTCGTCCCGGCGGAGCTCGGGGAGTCCGAGCGATTGCGCGTCGGGCAGCTTGTCGTTGCGATCGGGAATCCGCACGGCTTCGAGGGCTCGGTAACCGCCGGGGTCGTTTCCGCGCTCGGGCGCTCGCTGCCGGCGCGCGCGGGGCGCACCGTGCGCTACATCGACAACGTGATCCAGACCGATGCCGCGCTGAATCCGGGCAACTCCGGCGGAGCGCTCGTCGACAGCTCAGGCAGCGTTGTCGGCATCAATACCGCGGTTGCGGGCGTCGGGCTGGGACTCGCCGTGCCGATCAACACGGCTACCCGCCAGATCATCGGAGCGCTGATGCGCGATGGGCGGGTCCGGCGCGCCTACATCGGGATCGCCGGCGGCCCGCGGCCGCTTCCCCCGCACGCGCGCGTGCGGCTCGGAAGGAACGGTGGCGTGGAGGTCGTTGAGGTGGCGTCCGGAAGTCCCGCCGAGCGAGCCGGTCTACGAGCCGAGGATCTGATCGTCGAGCTCGGCGAGCGCCCGATCGAGCGGGTCGACGACGTCCAGCGCGTGATGACGCACGACGTGATCGGACAGCGGCTGCGCGCGCGCGTGGTCCGCGGCGAGCAGTGGCTCGAGCTCGAGCTGGTCCCTCAAGAGCTGGCCGAATAGCGCCGGGACGCTACACTGGCTCCCGGCGCCGGGCGGCGTTCGTTTTCGCGCCTGTGGCCCGACGCCAGATCTCAGATCATCACCTGACCGGAAGCGCCTAGATGGCTCGTGGAGACGTCCGGATAGCTGTGACGCTCGCCTGTGAAGAGTGCAAGCGCCGGAACTACCAAACGAACAAAAGCAAGCGGAACAACCCGGAGCGAATCCAGCTGCGGAAGTACTGTCGCTGGTGCAGGTGCCACACAGCGCATCGCGAAACGCGCTGACTTGACGGGAGTGTTCCGTGGCTCGCAACCGTAAACGAGCGAAGGAAAGGCGGGCACGCCGGCCCCAGCCGGTCGCGAGCGCGCGCACCGAGCGCGACGAGACACCCGGGCCGATCGCGCACGGCACCCCCGACGTCGAGCTCGCCGAGGCGCAGCTCGCGCTCGGACGGCCCGAGCCGAGCGAGGACGAGGGCGACGGCGCGGCCGAAACGATCGACGAAGCGCGGGTCACCGGCGATTCCGAGGATCTTGCCGACGACGACGGCGACGAGCTGAGCGACGACGACGCCGGCGGTCTGAGAGCGACGCCGGAGCTGAGCGACGCGACGCCGGCGGCTGAGCGACGACGACGCTACACCCGACGAGCTCGAAGAGCTTGGCCCGTCGGTGGCCGGCGGCGCTCCGATTCCCGGCGTCGTCGGAGTCAGTCCGCACGTGGAGCAGGGTTCGGCCAGTGGTGCCACCGTCGGGGACGCTGCCCTGCCGGCGACGCGGTCCCTCCCGGGCAACCGCCTCGTCAAATTCCTTCAGGGAAGCTGGAGCGAGCTGCAACGAGTACAGTGGCCTGACCGTCGGCAGGTGATGCAGGCCACCGGGGTGGTCATTGGATTCGTGATCGTGGCCGGCGTGTTCCTCGGCCTGGCAGATTTCCTCGCCGGCAAGCTCGTCGATTACATCTTGAAGTAGAGAGAACATTGTTCCGCTGGTACGTCGTAAACACATATTCAGGGCACGAGAACAAGGTCAAGCACAATCTCGAACACCGAGTCGTGTCCCTCGGTCAGCAGCGCGCGGTCAGGCAGATCGTCGTGCCGACCGAATCGGTCTCGGAGATGAAGGACAACCAGAAGGTGACCGTCGAGAAGCGCACGATGCCGGGGTACGTGCTCGTCAACATGGACCTCAACGAGGACTCGTGGTCGCTGGTGAAGGGGACCCCGGGGGTCACCGGCTTCGTCGGCGCGTCCAACGAGCCGGTCCCGCTCACCCAGACCGAGGTCGACCGCCTGTTGCATCAGGAGACCGCGGAGCGCCCGCGCAGTCGCGCCCAGTTCTCGATCGGCGAGTCCGTCAAGGTGATCTCCGGTCCGCTGTCGGACTTCTCCGGCGAGATCTCAGAGGTGAACGAGGATGCGCAGCGGCTGAAGGTGCTGGTCTCGATCTTCGGTCGCGAGACGCCCGTCGAAGTCGGATTCGATCAGGTGAAGAAGATCTAGATGGCCAAGAAGGTTCTGACCCAAATCAAGCTGCAGGCCGTCGGCGGCCAGGCGAGCCCGGCGCCCCCCGTCGGGCCCGCGCTCGGTCAGCACGGCGTCAACATCATGGAGTTCGTCAAGGCGTTCAACGCTCAGACGCAGGCGGACACCGGCACGGTGATCCCGGTCGTGATCACCGTGTACGAGGATCGCTCGTTCACGTTCGTCACCAAGAGCCCGCCGGCTGCCGTGCTGATCAAGCAGGCGCTTTCGCTCGAGAAGGGCTCGCCCGAGCCGAACCGCAACAAGGTGGCCCGGATCACGCAGGACCAATTGCGAGAGATTGCGGAGAAGAAGATGAACGACCTGAATGCCAATGACGTCGACGCGGCCGCGAAGATCATCGCCGGCACGGCCCGCTCGATGGGCGTGGAGGTGGTGTGATGGCTTCTCACGGCAAGGCATATCTCGAGGCGCGCCAGCGCTTTGACCGGGCGCGCGAGTATTCGCCGGGGGAGGCGATCGCGCTGGTCAAGCAGCTCAGCCGCGCGAAGTTCAACGAGTCGGTCGAGGTCCACGTGCGCACCGGCCTGAACGTTCGCCACGCCGACGAGCAGTTGCGCGGGACGATCGCGCTCCCGAACGGGCTCGGCAAGGACGTGAAGGTGATCGTGTTCGCCCAGGGCGAGAAGGCCCGCGAGGCCGAGGAAGCGGGAGCTGACGTGGTCGGAGCGGAGGATCTCGCCCAGCGCATCCAGGACGGATTCGATGACTTCGATGTGGCGATTGCGACGCCCGACCTGATGCCCGTCGTCGGCCGCCTCGGCCGAATCCTCGGGCCGGCAGGCAAGATGCCGAACCCGAAGGTGGGGACCGTCACCGTCGATGTCGCGAAGGCGGTCGAGGAGTCCAAGGCCGGGAAGGTCGAGTACCGCACGGACCGCAACGCGATCGTGCATCTGGTGATCGGCAAGCGCGACTTCGACGATCGCCGGCTGCTCGAGAACTACGCGGCGGTGATCGAAGAGCTGATTCGGGCCAAGCCGTCAGCCGCGAAGGGCCGCTACATCCGCTCGGTCACGTTCGCAGCCACGATGAGCCCCGGCGTCAAGGTCGATCCGAGCCGCACCCGCGACATCGTCGAGGAGCGGGTGGCGGCGTAGACTTCCGCTTAGAACTTCAAAGAGCGAGAGCCCAAGACCTCCGGCGGCGTGACCGCGTAAGCCCGGAGCAGGCGGAGCCCAGCGGAGAGCTGTACGCAGCTCTAGCTTCGACGCCCGCCTTGTGCGGGCGTTGCTTGTGAGAGGACTATGAATCGAGATCAAAAAGCAGTCGTCGTTGACGAGATCGCCGGCCAGATCCGCGCGGCTTCGGCAATCTTCGCCGTTGACTACAGGGGTCTGTCCGTGGCGCAGGCCGCGGACCTTCGCGGCAAGCTCCGAGAGTGCGATACCAAGTTCCGGATCGTCAAGAACTCGCTCTCCGAGCGTGCCGCGGACAAGGCTGGAGCCGCTTCGCTGAAGGAGTTGCTCGAGGGTCCGACCGCGCTCGCGCTGGTCCACGGAGACGCCGCGCTCGCCGCCAAGGCGCTGAACGACGCCGGTCGGGCGAGGAACATCCTCCAGTTCAAGGGCGGCGTGATGGACGGCGCCGCGCTGAGCGCCGACGAGGTCCGCGCGATCGCGCGCCTGCCTGCGCGCGACATCCTGAACGCGCAGCTCGTCGGCACGATTGCGGCGCCGCTCACGGGCTTGGTCCGCGGGCTGAATGCGCTGATCGCCGGCCTCGCAATTGCGCTCAAGGAGATCGCTGATCGGGGCTTGGTGGGCGGCGAGGCGCCGGCTCCGGAGGCGACGACGGCTGTTGCGCAGGTCGAGCAGGCGGAGGCCGCTGCTGATGGCGAGGAGGGGCCGGCTTCCAGGCTGCCGCGGCGCCGCCCGAGGCCGAGGATGGGGCTGCCGCCGCGCCGCCCGAGGCCGAGGCTGCGGCCGAGCCGGAGCCGGCCGAGGCCGCTGAGCCGGACGCCGCGGCTGCCGCCGAGGCCGCGGCCGCGCCGCCCGAGGCCGAGGCTGCGGCCGAGCCGGAGCCCGAGGCCGCCGCGGAACCGGATCCCCAGCCCGAGACCCCACCAACTGACGAACCTGAACAGGACAGCGCGGCGGACAATCAGCCGTCCGGCGCGTAAGGAGGAACCATGACCACGACCCAAGAGTGGATCGACGAGCTCAAGACCATCTCGGTTCTCGAGCTCTCGGAGCGCATCAAGGCGCTCGAAGAGGTATTCGGTGTGTCGGCGACCGCGGTTGCCGCGGCGGCGCCCGCGGCGGGCGCCGGTGGCGATGGCGCCGGGGAGGAGGCCGAGGAGCAGAGCGCGTTCGACGTGCTGCTGAACGGGGCCGGCGACAGGAAGATCCAGGTGATCAAGGTCGTCCGGGCCGCGACCGGCCTTGGCCTCAAGGAGGCGAAGGCACTCGTCGACGAGGCCCCCAAGCCGGTGAAGGAGGGAATCGACCGGGCCGAGGCCGAGAAGCTGAAGGCCGACCTCGAGGAAGCCGGCGCGCTCGTCGAGCTGAAGTAGCCAGGGGCGTTTGGCGGCGGTCGCCGGCGTTTGGCGGCGGTCGCCGGCGTTCGCCGGCGACCGCCCACCCCTCGGCCGGCGGCTCGCCCGGCCGGGTGCAGCACATTTGCCGCGCTCGGACTTGCTCGCGCGGCGATTTCCCCCTACACTGCGCCGGTCAGCCAATAGTCGCAGCCGCTCGAATCGCACGGCACCGCGCCACATACGCGGATTGCCGAGGGCGGGGTCCGTGAGAGCTGATGGTCCTGCACAGGGCACCGTTGCCGTGTGCTATCTTTGCTGGTCGCGCTCCTTGGGAAGGAATTGCTCCCTAAGAGCGCTGACTTTGCCTCCCTCTCGAACCGCCCGAGGAGTCCTGCGTCTTGGCAACTGCTCACGCTCCCCGGACGCGCCGTAGCTTCGCGCGTCTGAACAAGGTCCTTGAAGTCCCCAACCTCATCGATATCCAGCGCAAGTCGTTCGAGTGGCTGACCGACCCCAGACGGCGGTGGCCTGCGCGAGACGATCGACGACATCTCGCCGATCGAGGATTACACCGGCAACCTCGCCGTCCAGTTCGGCGAGTTCACGTTTGACGATCCGGTCGCAAGCCTCGAGCAGTGCCGCGAGAAGGATCTGACCTACGCGCGGCCGCTGACGGTCACGGTCGCGTTCATCAACCGGGAGACCGGCGAGATCCGTGAGCAGTCGGTGTTCATGGGCGACTTCCCATGGATGACCGACCGCGGCACGTTCATCATCAACGGCACCGAGCGCGTGGTCGTCACGCAGCTGGTGCGTTCGCCCGGCGCGTACGTGATGGAGCCCAAGGACCGCGAGAAGCAGGTCTTCATCGCCAACCTGATGCCCGCTCGTGGCTCGTGGCTCGAGCTCGAGATCGACAAGAAGGGGCGCGTCTATGTCCGGATCGACCGTAAGCGCAAGCTCCCGGTGACGGTGCTGTTGCGGGCGATGGGCTATGCCTCGGACGAGGAGATCCTGAACCTTTTCGGCAATTCGCTCTACCTCCGTCTGACGCTGGACGCCGATCCGGAGATGGTCCGGACCGAGGAGGGCTCACTGATCGAGCTGTTCAAGAAGCAGCGTCCCGGCGAGCCGCCGTCGATCGATGCCGCTCGCTCGCTGCTGAATCAGCTGTTCTTCGATCCCAAGCGCTACGACCTCACGCGCGTCGGCCGCTACAAGCTGAACTCGCGGCTCGGTCTCGATATCGACCTCGACACCCGCACCCTGACCCACGACGACATCATCGCCCTGGTCAACGAGCTCGTGTCACTGCCGAAGCTCCTGGGGATGCCCGAGGAGCTGGATGCCGAGGTCAAGGACTACGCAGCTGAGGCGGCCTCGTTCTCCCGCGAGCCGATCCAGGATCACCTGGACGAATACGAGCACTTCGGCAACCGTCGGCTGCGGACCGTCGGCGAGCTGATCCAGGAGGCGTTCCGGATCGGCCTGTACCGGATGGAGCGCGTCGTGCGCGAGCGGCTCACGACCGAGGACGCCGACACGATCACGCCCCAGACGATCGTCAACATCAGGCCGGTCGTCGCGGCGCTGAAGGAGTTCTTCGGCTCCAGCCAGCTGTCGCAGTTCATGGACCAGACCAACTCGCTCGCCGGCCTGACCCATCGCCGGCGCCTGAGCGCGCTGGGTGCCGGCGGCCTGACCCGGGAGCGCGCACCGATCGAGGTCCGCGACGTGCACCCCACCCATTACGGGCGCATGTGCCCGATCGAGACTCCCGAGGGCCCGAACATCGGCCTGATCGGCTCGCTGTCCTCCTACGCGGAGATCTCGGAGCACGGGTTCGTCACGACCCCCTACCGGGTGGTCAAGGATGGGACGGTCACGGACGAGATCGTCCGCGTCGACGCGACCCAGGAAGAGGAGCGCAGGATCGCGCAGGCGAACACGCCGATCGACGACAACGGTCGGCTGGTCGGCGAGGAGATCCTGTGCCGCACCCAGGCCGGCCAGTACGTCACGGTGACGCCGGAGGAGGTCGACCTGATCGACGTCTCGCCGGAGCAGATCTGGTCGGTCGCGACGGCGATGATCCCGTTCCTCGAGCACGACGACGCGAATCGCGCGCTGATGGGCTCGAACATGCAGCGCCAGGCCGTGCCGCTGCTGGTCACCGACGCGCCGCTGGTCGGCACCGGGATGGAGCGCCGCGCGGCGATCGACACCGGTGACGTGGTGCTCACGCACGCCGAGGGAACCGTCTCCTACGTCGACGCCGACCAGATCGTCGTCGACCGTCAGGAAGGCGGCCAGGACGAGTACGAGCTACAGAAGTTCATGCGCTCCAACCAGGGGACGCTGATTCACCAGAAGCCGATCGTCGCCGTCGGGTCGACCGTGGTCGAGGGTGATGTGCTCGCCGACGGCTCGGCGACCGATATGGGAGAGATGGCGCTCGGCAAGAACCTGCTGGTCGCTTTCATGTCCTGGGAGGGCTACAACTTCGAGGACGCGATCATCCTCTCCAAGCGGCTCGTGCAGGACGACGAGCTCACCTCGATTCACATCGAGGAATACGAGATCGACGCCCGCACGACGAAGCTGGGCGACGAGGAGATCACCCGCGACATTCCGAACCGCTCGGAGGAGTCGCTGCGCAACCTCGATGACCGCGGGATCGTCCGGATCGGCGCCGAGGTCGCGTCGGGCGACCTGCTGGTCGGCAAGGTGACGCCCAAGGGCGAGACCGAGCTGACGGCCGAGGAGAAGCTGATCCGCGCGATCTTCAAGGAGAAGGCGCGCGAGGTCCGCGACACCTCGCTGAAGGTTCCGCACGGCGAAGGCGGCGTCGTGATCGACGTCAAGACGTTCAGCCGTGACGAGGGCGACGACCTGCCGCCCGGCGTCAACGACCTGGTGCGCGTGTTCGTGGCCAAGAAGCGCAAGATCGCCGAAGGCGACAAGCTCGCCGGGCGCCACGGCAACAAGGGCGTGATCTCGAAGATCGTCGACGAGCAGGACATGCCGTTCCTGGAGGACGGCACTCCCGTCGACGTGATCCTCAACCCGCTCGGCGTGCCGAGCCGGATGAACCTCGGGCAGATCCTCGAGACGCATCTCGGCTGGGTCGCCGCCAACGGCTGGTACGACGACGGCTCCGAGGCCCACAAGCACGCCAGCAATGGCGGCTCGCTCGGACGGCCGCGGCAAGGTCTACGTGGCGACGCCGGTGTTCGACGGCGCGACCGTGGCCGACGTCGACGGCGCGCTCGTGCGCTGGCAGGACGAGCACCAGGGCAGGATCAGGATGGACATCGACAAGCACCGCCGCGAGGGCGTACAGGCCTCGGGCAAGCTGACGCTGTTCAGCGGCCGCACGGGCGAGCCGTTCGAGCAGCAGGTGACGGTCGGCTACATGTACATCCTGAAGCTCCTGCACCTCGTCGACGACAAGATCCACGCCCGCTCCACGGGCCCGTACTCGCTCGTCACCCAGCAGCCGCTGGGCGGCAAGGCGCAGTTCGGCGGCCAGCGCTTCGGCGAGATGGAGGTGTGGGCGCTCGAGGCCTACGGCGCCGCGTACACGCTGCAGGAGATGCTCACGATCAAATCCGACGACACCGTCGGACGCGTGAAGGCCTACGAGGCGATCGTCAAGGGCGAGAACATCGCCGAGCCCTCGATCCCCGAGTCGTTCAAGGTCCTGCTCAAGGAGATGCAGTCGCTGGCGCTCGACGTCAACGTCGTCTCCGAGGAGGGCGAGCGCGCCGAGATGCGCGAGGAGGACGATGACCTGCTGCGGGCGGCCGAGGAGCTCGGCATCGATCTCTCCGGCGTCCGAGCCACCGACGGCGCGGCCGCCGACGAGGTAGTCGAGCACGAGGGCGAGACGGTCGAGGCCTCCGAGGAGGAGGCCGCGACGGAGGATCCCGATCTCGAGCCCGGCGAGGAGCTCGAGGAAGAGGACTTCGCCGTCAACGGCGACCCGATGATCGACGAAGAAATTCCGGCCGGCGAGGCCGAAGGCGTACTGGAAGAGGAGGAGGCGTGATTCGGCGCGGCCGGCCGCCGCGCCCCACGCACTCCACCCCTATTGATCTAAGGAACTAAATGATCGACATCAATAATTTCGACGCAATCGAGATCGGCCTCGCTTCCTCGAAGCAGATTCGCTCTTGGAGCTCCGGGGAGGTGACGAAGCCGGAGACCATCAACTACCGGACGCTCAAGCCCGAGAAGGATGGGCTCTTCTGCGAGCGCATCTTCGGTCCCACCAAGGACTGGGAGTGCTACTGCGGGAAGTACAAGCGCGTCCGCTACAAGGGCATCGTCTGCGAGCGCTGTGGCGTAGAGGTCACGCGCTCGAAGGTTCGCCGTGAGCGCATGGGCCACATCGACCTGGCTGCGCCGGTTTCGCATATCTGGTTCTTCAAGGGCGTCCCGAGCCGGATCGGCTATCTGCTCGACATGGCTCCCAAGGAGCTCGAGAAGGTCCTTTACTTCGCGGCTTCGATGGTGACCTGGGTCGACGACGAGGCGCGGGCACGCGACATCGACTCGCTCGAGGGCGAGGTGATCAAGGTGCTCGACTCCTACGCCGCCGAGAAGGAGGAGCGGATCCTCGAGTTGCGGGAGTCGCTCGCCCGCCGCGAGGATTACCTGCAGAACGGCAAGCAGAGCCGGGAATTCTCCGACGAGGACCACCTCTGGGCAGACACGCTCGAGGTGAACGTCGCCAAGCTCTCCGACGACGAGCGCGAGAAGATGCTCAAGGAGCTCCGCAAGAGCTTCCAGGCCGACATCGACGACACGGAGGCCTACATCGAGGATGCCGCCGAGCGCATGCGCCAGGTGTGGGAGCTGTTCAAGACGATGAAGGCCAAGGACGTCATCAACGACGAGACGACGTTCCGTGAGCTCAAGGATCGCTTTGGATCGCCATACGGCTTCGGCGAGTACTTCCGCGGTGGCATGGGCGCCGAGGCGGTACGGGACCTGCTCCAGCAGGTCGACCTCGGGGCCGAGTCCGCCGACCTCCAAGATCAGGTCAAGACCGCCAAGGGTCAGAAGCAGGCCCGTGCGGTCAAGCGGCTGAAGGTCGTCTCGGCGTTCATCAACTCGGGCAACAAGCCGGAGATGATGATCCTCGAGGCGGTGCCGGTGATCCCGCCGGAGCTGCGGCCGATGGTCCAGCTCGACGGCGGCCGGTTTGCCACCTCGGACCTCAATGACCTCTATCGCCGCGTGATCAACCGCAACAACCGCCTCAAGCGGCTACTCGATCTCGGCGCACCCGAGATCATCGTCAACAACGAGAAGCGGATGCTCCAGGAGGCGGTCGACGCGCTGTTCGACAACGGCCGCCGCGGCCGTCCGGTCACCGGGCCCGGGAACCGGCCGCTGAAGTCGCTGTCCGACATGCTGAAGGGCAAGCAGGGCCGTTTCCGCCAGAACCTGCTCGGAAAGCGCGTCGACTACTCGGGTCGCTCGGTGATCGTGTCCGGCCCGTCGCTGCGGCTGCACCAGTGCGGTCTGCCGAAGCTGATGGCGCTCGAGCTGTTCAAGCCGTTCATCATGGCCCGCCTGGTCGAGCGCAAGTCCGCGCAGAACATCAAGGCGGCCAAGAAGATGGTCGACTCGATGATCCCCGAGGTGTGGGATGTGCTCGAGGAGGTCATCCACGAGCATCCGGTGCTGCTCAACCGGGCGCCGACGCTCCACCGCCTGGGCATTCAGGCATTCGAGCCGGTGCTCGTCGAGGGCAAGGCGATTCAGGTCCATCCGCTCGTCTGTCACGCGTTCAACGCGGACTTCGACGGTGACCAGATGGCCGTCCATCTGCCCCTGTCGGCCGAGGCCCAGGCCGAGGCCAGGATCCTGATGCTGTCGGCGAACAACATCCTCTCGCCCGCTCACGGGTCGCCGCTCGCGACCCCGACGCAGGACATGGTGCTCGGCGCCTATTACCTGACCTACGGGCCGGAGCCGTCCGAGCTCGAGAAGATCGATCCGGCGACCCACGACCCGCGTCCGCACGTTTACCGCACCGCCCAGGAGGCGGAGTGGTCATACGAGCACGGCGTGGTCAAGCTCCACGACCTCGCTGAGTACCGCCCGCTCGGTCGCGAAGGGGGTCACGTGCTGACGACCGTAGGTCGGATCATCTGGAACGACAAGATCGAGCGTGCGCTGTCGGGCGCGCTCGGCGACGAGTTCGATCCGAGCACGTACGAGTTCGTCAACCGCTCGATGAAGAAGCGGGACACCACCAAGCTGGTGGACGACCTCGTGCAGGGTTACGGCGCGCCGACGGTCTCGCAGGTGCTCGACGCGTTCAAGGACGTCGGGTTCCATTACGCCACCCAGGCGGGCGTGACGATCTCGAAGAACGATGTCCAGACGCCGCCCAGCAAGACGGAGATCCTCGCCCGCTACGAGGGCGAGCTGATGACGATCGAGTCCCAGTACGACGAGGGTGAAATCACGCAGGAGGAGCGCCACGAGGCGGTCACCAAGCTGTGGGATCGCGCGACCAACGAGGTCGGTCAGGCGTTGTACGACCATCTCGACGAGCTGAACCCGATCTTCATGATGGCCAACTCGGGTGCGCGTGGTTCGTTCTCACAGATCCGGCAGCTCGCCGGGATGCGCGGTCTGATGGCGAATCCGAAAGGCGAGATCATCGAGCGCCCGATCAAGGCCAACTTCATGGAAGGCCTGACCGTGCTCGAGTACTTCATCTCGACTCACGGCGCGCGCAAGGGACTCGCCGACACGGCACTGCGCACGGCGGACTCCGGGTACCTGACCCGGCGGCTCGTCGACGTCGCGCAGGACGTGATCATCCGGATCGAGGACTGCGGTACCGAGGAGTTCATCGAGATGCCGGTCTCGAAGCTCGAGGTCGACCCGGAAACCCGGTTGATGAGGCCGACGGGCGAGCCGAACGACAACCTGATCGGCCGGATCGCCGCGCAGGACATCGCGACCAAGCGCGGCCGCGTGATCGTCGCCAAGGGCAAGGAGATCGATCGTGCGGAGTTCGCCGACATCGTCGAGTCCTGGCAGGAAGACACCGACAAGGGACAGGTGGTCTACGTTCCGGTGCGCTCGGTCCTCAAATGCGAGGCGACCACCGGCATATGCCAGGCCTGTTACGGGCGTTCGCTGGCGACGGGCAAGCTGGCGCAGATCGGCGACGCGGTCGGGATCATCGCCGCGCAGTCGATCGGTGAGCCGGGGACCCAGCTGACGATGCGGACATTCCACACCGGCGGCGTCGCCGGCGCTGACATCACGCATGGTCTGCCGCGCGTGGTCGAGCTGTTCGAGGCTCGTAAGCCCAAGGGCTTGGCAAAGATCGCCGAGCTCGGTGGCAAGGTCTCGATTGAGGAGACCGATAAGGCGCTGACCGTCGTGATCACCGACGACGGTGGCGAGGAGCACCGCCACACGTTCCCGCGGCGGACGCTGCTGTTCGTCGACAACGGCCAGAAGATCGAGCCGGGCACTCAGCTCAACGAAGGATCGCTGTATCCGCACGAGCTGCTGGCGATTCGCGGCCGGACCGAGACCGAGCTCTACCTCGTCCGCGAGGTTCAGGAGGTCTACAAGTCCCAGGGCGTCGACATCAACGACAAGCACATCGAGCTGATCGTGCGCCAGATGATGAAGAAGGTCCGTGTCGACCAGAAGGGCGACACGACACTGCTCCCGGGCCAGTTCGTGGACCGCCAGGAATACGCTCGCGTCAACCAGGCGGTGAGCGAGGCCGGCGGCGAGACCGCTCAGGCCGAGGAGATCATCCTCGGGATCACCAAGGCATCGCTGAACACCGATTCGTTCCTGTCCGCCGCCTCGTTCCAGGAGACCACGAAGGTGCTCACCGACGCGGCCCTGGAGGGCAAGATCGACCGGCTGAACGGGCTCAAGGAGAACGTGATCATCGGCAAGCTGATCCCGGCTGCGACGGGGCTCAAGCGCTATCGGCGGATCGAGATCGAGCCGTCCGAGCCGCTTCCCCGCGGGATGGACGATGTCGGCCTGCTCGACCACGACGATCTCGCTGCCGAGCTCGGACTGGCCGATGGCGAATCGCTGACCGGCTTCGGCGGCGGGTTCGAGCCGGACCTCTCGGATCTGGAGGAGATCGGCCACGGCTCCCCCACGCTCGGGTTCGGCGAGGACCTCGGCGATCTCGATCTGCCCGCAGACGACACCGGGTCGTCGGGTTCCGAGGACGAGGAGTAACCCGAGCTCACAAGCGTTGCCTCCGGGCCGCCCCCACAGCTGGTGGGGCGGCCCGGAGTCGTTTTTGGGCAGTAACGCGTCGGCCCCGGGAAGCTCCCACAGGTTTCCTTAGGTTTCGCCTAGGTGTGGATGTAAGATCTGCACAACTGTCTCCGCGCGAAGCGCTACACTGCGGAGACTGACGCAGGAAGATGGATGTGGATGCGTCGATAGGGCTAGTGGGGCAATTTCATGAATGGGGCTGTTTCGTTGATTTCGCGAGGGTGCGTGGACGCTCGGCGCTTCGGTGCGCTGACGCTCCGGGCGTGGTGGGTGATCGTGCTGACGACCTCAGTGCTCACCTGCCTGCTCGCGATCGACGCGCGGGCTGACACGTCCGCGTCGCTCACACCGACGGGCGGCGCCAGCGCGCTGACGTCTGGTACCGATGGTTCGAGCTCTGGCGGTGCTTCGACGGACGCCGGCGCCGGGGCGGGCGGCGGTGCTTCGAGCGGACGCGAGCGCCCAGGCGGGCGGCGGTGCTTCGACGGACGCGAGCGCCCAGGCGCGGCGGTGCTTCGGCGGACCGACCGCGCCGGCGCGACACCGACCACCCGGCGATCGACACCGACCACGCCGGCTGCGGCACCGACCACGCCGGCTGCGGCGCCGACCACGCCGGCTGCGGCACCGACCACGCCGGCTGCGGCGCCGACCACGCCGGCTGCGGCGCCGACCACGCCGGCTGCGGCGCCGACCACGCCGACCGACACCGACGGCGCCGACCACGCCGGCTGCGCCGACCAACAACCCTGCGTCCGACCAACAACCGCGCCGGCTCAGCCACCTGCGCCGGCTCGGAACCGACCAGAGCTCGACCGCCGTCAGCGCGCGCCGACGGGTCAGTCAAGCTGAGCTCGACCCCAGGCGAATCGGTGACCCGGTCAGGCGAGCGCCGCGGTCTCGAACACCGTCGCAGGCGCCGACGCAATTGCTCGGCCTCGCTCGGCGACGCCAACGTCGCCGGCCATGACCACCGCCGGCCGTGACGACAGCGCCAGCACGCGACGCCGCCACCGCGGTAACAGCGCCGGCGCCAGCAGCGCCCGCAGCGCAACCGCCCGTCGTGGCTTTCCTCGCTCCGGAACCTGCCTCGAACAGCGCAACGTCGAGCCAGGACCAAACGGAGGTCGCGAGCATTGTCTGGCAGCTGGCGGTCCTAGGTTCCCAGCTGCAGGCAGTGACGCCGTTCAGTCCGTGGGCTCCAGACGCTGATCGTGCGGCTTGAGTCGCTGACACAGACCGATCCGGCCGTGAGTCCGCTGCTCGCGCAGCTCCAGGGGGCCGGCGATTCGATGCCGACGGTTGGATCGTTGGTTGCGCGGGTGGCGCTCCTGGATCGTTTGCTCGCACATCTGACTCGTGTCGATCCGTCGGCAGCCCGGCGCCTCGCGCGCACGCTCCCTGCGCTTCGCACGCTGCTGGCTGGACTTGCTCCTCGCGGCAAAGCACACCGGTGGGCTGCCCGGGTCAGAGACCGTCGGCAGCTCCAACGCGGCGCTCGGCGTCACGTTGCCGTCGCTGGCACCGACCCGGGCCGATCTGGCTCTAGCTAGCGATGCGATTGCGCTGTCGGCAGCGGCGGGTCCCGGGCCGTCCTCAGCGCAAGCCTCCTCCGAGCCGGTCCACAAACGCTCTGTTCGCGGTGGAATCCCTCACACGTCGAGCCCCGGCTCGGTTCGGGAGGCTCCGCCGGTTTCGGCTCTGCCACTCGCAAGTGGCGCGGCGGCGAGCTCGAGTGGCGGAATTGGGTCAGCTGCACCCGCTGCCGTCGCCCTGCTGGCCGTCCTCAGCCTCTGGCTGCTGGATCTGCTCTCGTCCCGACTGGTTTTGGTGGATCTGATCCCGAGGCGAGCGACGCTGCTCGCTTCGCGACTCGAACGCCCCGGGTAAGGCTCGCGCCTTCACCTGAGTGGCGTTCGTCCTAGAAGCGTCGGACGTTCGCCTCCGGCCCGTGGCATGTGCCCGGGCGCGCACGGATCAATTGCTGACGCCCGAGGCGGCTTGCCAAGGGCACGGCGAATCCTCCAACTAACGGAGCGCACGATGCGATCGAATTTGCACAGTGTTGGCGGCTACGGCAATGGCCAGCAGCACTAAATCCCGAATAGCGGCAGCCCAGGCAACGGCGCTGACAGGATCACTTGACGCCGTGGATGGCCTTCGGTCATTACGGACACGAACGGCTCTGGCGACGGGCGCAACAAAGAGATTTCCGATCGCGGTCGCAGTGGTGGCGGCAGCGGTAGTCGTCACGGAGTTTCTCAGCCCGATGTACGCCAAGAATCCCGGGGTCCGGGCCGGGCTCGAGACGGCGATCACGTTATCGGCGCTGCTGAGCGCGTATCTACTCCTGGTCGTGTTCGAGTACCGCCGCCGGCTGTGTGACCTGCTGCTCCTCTTGGCGATGGTGACGCTTTCGCTCGTCGACTTCGTGTTCGTCGCGCTGCCGGCGCTCAGCGGAGTCGACACGGTCGCACGGGGTGTCGGCGCTCGGCTGATCTGTGAGCTCGTCGTCTCGATAGCGTTCGCGGCGGCCGCGTTCGCGCCCGGCAGAACGCTGATCGGGCACGGGCGTCGTCCGGTCGCTCTTGCCGTGCTTGCGGCCACCGGTACGGTGGCGGTTGCCGGGTTGGTCGGGTTGATCGCCGGGGCGCACTGGGCGCCCACCATCGTGAGCAGTATGGGCATCGCGGGCGCCGTCGGCCATCCCGTCTCGCTCACCGTGCATGTGCTGTCGAGCGGCGTGCTGCTCGTGTCGGGGATTGTGTTCGTCGCCCGCGCCGGGCCCAGAGACAAGAACGCGGGATTGCTCGCGGGAGCAGCGTTCATGCTCGCCGCTGCGAGGCTCCAATACCTGGCGATGCCCGCGGTCGCCGCCGATTGGGTCACCCCTGCGGTCGGAATGCGGTTGGGCGCCTACGGGCTCTTGCTCGCTGTGGCCTTCCGGCAAGACGTGAACTCGCGGCGGGAAGCGAAGTGGGTGGCGGTCAGTGAGGAGCGGCAGCGGATCGCGCGCGACCTGCACGACGGGATGGCCCAGGATCTGGCTGTGATCGCCGCCCATGGACCGGAGCTGCTCTCCGAGCTCGGACCCGAGCACCCGCTCGTGATCGCCGCGCGTCGGACGCTCGCCGCATCGCGTGGCGCGATTGTCGACCTGTCTGCGTCGGCGGCTCCAACGACCGGGGCGGCGCTTCGTCAAGTGGCCGACGAGCTGGAGGCCCGCTTCGATGTACAGGTCAACGTGCTGATCAAGCCAGACAACCGGCAAGCCGGCAGGCACGACCTCGACCGTACCGAGCGTGAAGAGGTGGTGCGCATCGCCCGCGAGGCGATCGTCAACGCGGTGCGGCACGGAGGCGCTCATCGCATCGATGTCGAGCTCGATTACCGCGGGCCGGAGTTGCTGCGCGTATCCGATGACGGGTGCGGAATCGGAGCGAACGCGATGCGCTCGCGGTCGGGATTCGGCCTCCCGACGATGCGGGCACGGGCCGAGTCGATCGGCGGCCGCCTGGTGGCCCGGCGCCGGGAAAGCGGCGGGACGGAACTAGAGGTGCGCGTCCTGTGAGCCCGGCTCAGGTGTGACAGATGTCCTTCCGATCCCACAGGCGGCGTGGCTCGACCGAGGTGCCGATCGTCGTGCGGGCAACCGCGCGCTACCGGCTCGAGGCCGACAGCGCCGGCTCGTTCCGGATCGTGGACGAGGACGTGGGCACCGTGGACATCGTCCACACCCATTCCGTGGCTGAGTACGAGGTCCGGCACCTCAACGCCGGGACCGCGTGGGTCAACCCACACGCGATCGTCGGGTGCCGGGTCGAGGTGCGCTGATCTTCCTAGCGGACCCTGCTCCGATCGCCAAACGCAATCGGTCAGTCCGTCGACGGGAGAGCCTCGAGATGTTTCTGCGGACTGGGCGCGAGCTCGCGCTGCGGCGAGTCTCTGCGCTGCGAGACGGCTGGATGCGGGAGGCCGGGGCTCGTCGGACCCTGGATCGTGACGGCCAGCCTTCCAAGACGGTCCTGCAAGGAGCTCATGGCCGCCTTGATCTCGATGCACTTCGAAGCCCGGCGAAACCGATCCCGCCGCGAATCCCCGTTGCTCAACGAAGTCCCGTTCGGGGCCGTGGTTACGGGTTCATTCGGGTACACGCGTTGCGCAGAAGCGTTCAGGCGCTGAACGCGAACAATGATGCGCCGGGACGGCTTCCCCTCGTCGGGGGCGAGTCAGGAGCTCCTTCAGCGCTACACGCAGGAGTGCCGGGTCGTGCACGCCCGGTTTGACGCTCCGCAGGAAGCGTGGGAGTGGCTCGAGGCCCTCATCTGCGAGCTGCCCGGGTTCGAAATGCAGCCTCGCTGCCGGGTCGTAGAGGACCGCATCGACCCTGAGGCCGTGTCGACGCAAGGCTGCTAGGTGGTCGCAGGCCGTCATGCCCGCCGTCTCGGTTGCTTCCGGCTCGAGATTGCAAATCCACACGACACGTGCCGCGGTCCGAGCAAGCGCGGCCGCGATATCGGGCAGCGCGCTCGCGGCGAGCACGCTCGTGAACAGCGATCCGGGCCCCAAGAGGACCAAGTCAGCCTGGTCGATCCTCTCGCAGGTCGCCTTCGGCACGGCGGGTCGCTCCGGGCTGAATCGCACGCACCGGATCCTCGCCCGCGCGGCGCCGATTGCCCGCTCGCCGTGGATGACCTGGCTCCCGGCCTCGGCCAGCAGCGAAACCGGCTCGGCGCTGGCCGGCAGCACACGGCCGGAGATCTTGAGTTGCTCGCCCAGCCATTCACTCGCCTGCCCGAGATCGCCGAACGCGTCGGCCACCGAGCGGATCACCAGATTGCCCAGCGGATGGCTGCCGAGGTGGTCGATCGAGAGTTGCCGCGCGAACGCGCGCGCGAGCGCGACGTCGTCGTCCGCGAGCGAGATCAGCGCGCGCCGCATGTCACCCACCGCGGGACCCTCGCGCCGCCGCCGCAGCTCCCCGGAGGAGCCACCGTCGTCGGCGACCGTGACGATCACGGTCAGCTCGGCGGGATCGTCACGCAGGGCGCGCAGCACGGCGGTGAGCCCGTGGCCGCCGCCCAGCACCACGATGCGATCGTGCCTCGCGGCGGCTCTATTCCACGGTGACAGTCTTGGCAAGATTTCGCGGTTGATCGACGTTGAGGGCCCGCGCGCGAGCGAGGTGGTACGCGAACAGCTGAAGCGGCACGATCGCAAGCACGACCTGGAGCAGCGGGTCGGTCCGCGGCACGTAGAAGACGTGCTCGGCGTGCTCGCCGATCTCCTTGCACCCTTCGGTCGCGACCGCCAGCACCCGGGCGCCGCGCGCGCGGACCTCTGAGAGGTTCGAGAGCAGTTTCGTCAGCACGGCGTCCTCGGTCGCCACGCACACGACCGGGGTATCAGGTCCGAGCAATGCGATCGGCCCATGCTTCATTTCGCCGGCGGCGTAGGCGTCGGTCGGAACGTAGGAGATCTCCTTCAGCTTGAGTGCGCCCTCCAGCGCGACGGGCACCCCCGACAGCCGGCCGAGGTAGAGGAAGAACGGACTCCACGCGAGCCGCTCGGCAAGCTCGCGCACGCCCTCGTCGACCGAGGCGACGACATCGTCGATCCGATCAGGAAGCAGTTTGAGCTCCGATCGAAGCTCGCTCAGCCTCTGCTCCGAGAGCGTGCCCGAGCTGGCCGCCAACCGAAGTGCCAGCGCGTACAGAAGCACCACTTGCGAGACGAACGTCTTTGTCGCCGCCACGCCCATCTCGATTCCGGCCCGCGTGAACAGGACGGCGTCGGCCTCGCGCGTCGCCTGGCTTCCGGCGGCGTTCGTGACCGCGATCACGGTCGCGCCCCGCGCGCGGGCCAGCCGCATCGCGGCAAGCGTGTCCGCCGTCTCTCCGGACTGCGTGATCCCCAGCACCAGCGTGCCCGGTCCGACGATCGGCTCGCAGTAGCGAAACTCCGATGCGATCTCAACCTCGACCGGGATTCGAGCCCACCGCTCGATCGCGAGGCGCCCGGCAAGACCGGCGTGATACGACGTTCCACATGCGACGACGATGATCCGGCTCACGTCGCGCAGGCGCTCGTCCGCGAGCGCCTCGGTGAAAGCGCCCGAGGCCCGCCACTGCGACAAGGTCTCGGAGACGGCGCTGCCCTGCTCGTGAATCTCCTTGAGCATGAATGTCTCAAATCCGTCCTTCTCGCAGCGATCGTCGTCCCACTCGACCTCGGTCGAGGTCGGCGTGTGCGGAAGCCCCTCGACGTCGAACACCGTTACCTCGCCTGGACGCAGCACGACGATCTCTCCGTCGTGGAGCACTGCCACCCGGCGTGTGTGGGCCACGAAGGCCGAGATCGAGGAGGCGATGAATTGCTCCCCCTCGCCGATTCCGACGACCAGCGGGCATTCGCGCCGCACGCCCACCAGCGTGTCGGGCTCCTCGTCGCACATCGCCACGAACGCGTAATGGCCCTCGAGATCGTCGAGCGATCGGCGCACCGCGTCCGCCAGATCGCCGTCGTAGTAGAGCGCGATCAGCTGCGCGACGACCTCCGCGTCGGTGTCGGAGCTGCACTGGACCGTATCGGCCTCGAGCCGCTCACGCAGCTCGATGTAGTTCTCGATGATCCCGTTCAGCACGATTCGCACGCGGCCGCTGGCGTCCTCGTGCGGGTGGGCGTTGCGCTCGGTGACGCCGCCGTGCGTGGCCCACCGCGTGTGTCCGATGCCCGAACACGGGCTCGTGGGCCGGGTCGCGGTCGCCGTTGACGTCGCAGCGCCGCTGCCCGCCGGATGCGCCGCCAATGCGGCGTCGAGCGAGTCGAGGTTGCCGACCGCGCGGACGCATTGGATCGAGTCCGTCCTCGCGCCAGGCGAGTCCGGCCGAGTCGTAACCGCGGTACTCGAGCCGCTTGAGCCCGTCGAACAGGATGTCCTGACAGCGCCGGTAGCCGACGTAGCCGATGATTCCGCACACAGCGTTCTCCTTCTGACGTGCCCCTTGCAGATTGCGTCAATTACAAGGGCTCTCGCAGCGGCGGTCAATGAGGATGGCGAGCCATCCGTGTTCAGCTTCTGATCGCCCGATCTGCCGCGCGCCGCTCCGCGGATGCGTTAGGCTGATGTGCTATGGCAGGGCGATGGGCTCCGTGTCGTGGTTGTCGATGACCACGAGGTGTTTCGTCGTGGGCTTGTGCCGCTGCTCGAGCAGCGCGGGATCAAGGTGATCGGCGAGGCGGGGCTTGCGGCCGAGGGAATCCGGCAAGCCTCGCGAGCTGAGCCCAGACGTGGTGCTGATGGATCTGAACATGCCCGGGATGTCGGGGATCGCAGGCGACGCAGCGACTGTCGGCAGCGGCTCCGCTCGTGCGAGTGCTGGTCCTGACCGTCGTCGCCGATCAACGAACGTGACCGATGCGTTGCTGGCCGGAGCCTGCGGCTACCTGGTCAAGGACACGTCGATCGATCAGATCGTCGAGGGGATCAAGGCGGCCGCGCGCGGCGAATCGCTGATCTCACCTCGGATTGCGAGCCAACTGGTGCGGCGGCTGCGGGAGCCCCCGGAGGTCGAGACCGGGCACTCGCCGGAGCCGAGTTGACGCCGCGCGAGCTCGAGGTATTGGAGATGCTCGCACGCGGGATGGACAATCCGGAGATCGCGCAAGCGCTGTACCTGAGCCAGCACACGGTCAAGAATCACGTATCGAGCATCCTGGTCAAGCTCCAGGTCGCGAATCGGATCCAAGCCGCGGTGCGCGCGGTTCGAAAAGGCCTCGTCTAAGCGTCCGGTGCGGGCTTGTCGTCGATTCTTGACGGCAGACTGTCGGCGTATGCCCGCAGGGCGGCGATCGTCGTACGGAGCGCGTCGAGTTCCTCTGTGAGCTCTACCGGTTTACCTAGCCGGTCTCGTTCGGCATCCAAGAACAGCACGTAGGCGTAGAGATCTCTGAGTGCGGCGTGCAGGCGAGACTCCATCACTGGATCCACAACATCGTCGCCAGCACCCGACCGGAGCGTGCCAGACGGCCGACGAGCGGCGGCAGCGACAAGAGCACGCCAACCGCCGCACCGACCGCGAGGGCGGCGCCCGCGACCTGTGCGTGGACCATGTAGCGCCACGCGAGCTCGGCGGCCAACGCGGCCAAGGCGGCGATCAGGGCTGCACGCTGAAGCGCGAACGACTCCAGGAGTCCAAGCAGCAGGCTGACGAGACCGACGCAGCCGAAGGCGACGAACACGCTCACGGCGTCGGTGCCGTGGGTCCAGCCGCCGATCGCGATCACGACTCCCGAGAGGACGATCGTCGCTCCGAGTAGTCGGAGCAGGGCACCGACGAAGATCGACATGGCTGGATCGGTCAGTGCCGCACGGCTCGCGTCGTTGAGGGGCACTCCGCGCAGCCTTTGCGGGATCGCCTCGTAGAAGTTCCACAGGTAGTAGCCGCCCCAGAAGCTTCCGATCACCGATGGGAGCAGCGCGACAGCGGGGTGTACGCCGTGGACGCCCCAGCCGAGGCTCGGATCGGCGACAAGCAGCACGCCGATGCAACAGCCCAGCAGGGCAGCGAGCAGCGCGCGGCTCATGCTTCCGGCTCGCTCGTCCGTGTGACCGCGCCGCGTGAGGACGGCCGCCAGGCACATCAGCAGCGTGATCGCGGTCAGCGCCCCGAGTACGACGTACGGAGACTGATGGCGGTCGAGCGCGATCGTTCCCAGCACGAGGACGGCCGCGTAGATCAACCCCCAGCCGCGGCGAGTGAGCACTGTCCCTCCGACCCAGACCGGCACCAGCATCGCGGCGATCGGGCCCCATCTCGGGATCAGGACGAGCGGCAATTCGATCACCAAAATCGCCAGCAAGCAAAAGATCAGGCCGTCGTGCGCGAGCGAGGCGAGCCCGTCGCGGCGGCTGAGGTAGCGGCTGCGCAGTCCCCATTGCAGTGCCACGGCAATCGGCAGCGCCGCTCGGATCGCCCGCGTCAGCACATTCGGACCAAGGTGCCTGTTGATCGGCGCCGCCCAGGCCGCGACCGAGAGGATCAGGAGCACCAGTGTGATGCCTTCCGCCACGACGCTCCGCTGTTCTTGGTCCTCGGAGGGCTCGATGTTGCTCCTCGCATGCAGCGGCGGCCCCTCTAGATCGAGCAGGTTGCGCGCAGCCGACATGGCGATTCGCGCAGGCGTCCCGATCCAAGCCTCGAGCACTACCGTGGCTTCGAGCAAGTCGCGCGCGGGGCGTCCGAGGCGAGCCTCCACGACGGCCTCGGCGTGGGCATCGCTGCGCCGTTCGACACCGTCGGGCTCGTTGACCACTTCCGCTCGGGGCTCGCTCGCGCCTCGTCCAAGCCCACCCTCGAGATGCCCGTTTGATGCCGGCCGGCTCACGCCGTCACCTCCCCGATCAGCTCGCGGTATGCCGCGAGGCAGCGTTCCAGCGTGTAGCGCCGATGGAGACGCTCGAACCCCCGCCGGCCGAGATGCGCCGCCAGCTCGGGATTGCGGAGCATCGTGACGACCCCGGTGGCCAGCGCATGGACGTCGTGCGGCGGCGCGACGACGCCGCAACCGCGCAGCACCCCGGGACGCCGCCGACGCTCGTCGCGACGGCCGGTCGTCCCTGTGCCATCGCCTCGAGCAGCGCCATCGGCATCGCCTCCGAGATGCTCGTCATCAGCACCATGTCGCCGCTGCGGATCACGCCGTGGGGATCGGTCGTCCTGCCCATGAAGCGGAAGCGCTCGCCGAGCCCGAGTTGACGATGCAGTCGCTCGCAGGCCTGCGCGTAGACCTCCTGTCCGGGCGGTCGGCGGTCCCCAGTACTCGAACCGCGCCTCGGGCATCCGGCGAGTCACCTCGCGGCGACGAGCAACATCGTCTGCACGTCCTTCAGTGGGTCGACCCGGCCCATCGCGATCACCTTGTGGGCGCCCGGAGGATCCGTTCGTGCGGTCGGTGGTGCAATGCCGTTGGGGATCACGCGGATCTTGGCCTGGTCGACCCCGAGACCGCGTTCCCATTCGGCGTTTGCCTCCGTAACCGGCGCGATCACGTCTGCGGCCGCATACGTGGCGCGCGTCAGGCCGAGCGCGAGCCGTGGTGGGATATGAACGTGGCCGGCTGACGCCGATGCGTCGCGCACCGACGCCAGGTACGCCTCGCGCACATAGACACCATGCTCGGTGAGGAGCATCGGCGTCCCGTGAAGCGCCTTGTGCGCAAGCGCAGGGATTCCCGCCCACCCGGCGGCGGTCACGTGCAGCAACCCGCAAGGTGGGGTCGGGACGGCGGCGGTGCGGGCGACCCAATAGAGCGTCTGGTAAAGGCGTGCGGCCTCGATCGCGTCATAGATCGGGGCTGGCGCAGAGTCGCTCGTGACTCCTGCTCAGCACATCCTCCAGCGCCCACAGATACTTCTCCCAGCTATCCCGCGAGCGGAACTCACGACGGATCGCTTGCGGGCGCGTGCGGCAGCGGATCAGCGCGCTTCGGAGATCGTCCAGATCACCTTCCCAGGGCATCAGCCCGCGCAGCAGCTGGGTGGGGAGCGACGCATCGGGCTCGTCGTGGCGGCGCGGCATCCGGCGCGGTGGGCGGTTCTCCGCCCACAGCTCGATCGGGCGCAGCAGGCGCGCGTTCGGCGGCAGCGTGAAGTACTTACGCAAGCGCTTGCCGCCGGCGACCACCGGCAGGATGTCCCACTCGATCTCCTGCAGCCCGCCGATCAGCACGTCGCACCATGAGCTGACGCCGCCGACCGCGTACGGGTAGGTCCCCTCGGTGATCATCAGCACGCGCGAAGCGCGCTGCCGGGCGCTCTTCGCCCTCGATGCTCTTCTGTAGCTAGTCATGGTCGATCTGCGGCGTAACGCCGATCTCCTCCGGCCCCGTGTAGAAATCCTTCGCCCCACCCGTCGGGGAACTCTGCCGTCACGGGGCCTGACGATCAATGGGCCATCACAGCGATCCTGCGTTCAGTCGTGAACGGAGCGACCGGCCCCGAGCACTCGACGTCGCGGTGACGGGAGCGGGCATCGGCTCACGATATGGCGGGATCAGGTCGGGATGGACTCCGACTCGCGCCCGGTGAGACGGTGCCTCCGTCGCGCGGGTGGCTGGCTAAGCGGCGGGCGCTGACCCCAGCGGAAGCTGCGTGACCGTCGCCGGCGTCTCGGCCTCCAGCCGTGCCCGCTCCGCCCGCTCGAGCAGCTCGACCGCGCTGCGGCGGTTGGGGGCCCCGAGCTTGTGGAGGATCGCCGAGACGTGGCGGCGCACGGTGATCTCGGAGATGCCCAGGTCAGCGGCGATCTCAGCGGTGCGCACGCGTTTGCGCAACCGCTCCAGCACTTCGAATTCGCGCGCCGTCAGCGCGATCCCCTGGTTGACGGCGGAGAACTGCAGGCGGCGCCGATTTCCACCTTCGCGGAACTCCTGGATCAGGCGCGTCGTCATCGCTCGCGAGAGAGCCGCCTCGCCGTTCACCACGCCGCGAATCGTGTGAGGGAGGCGTGCGGTGGACATCGTCTTCAGCAGGTAGCCGTGAGCGCCGGCGCGCAGAGCCGCGAACAGGTCGTCGTCGCGCTCGGAGGCGGTCAGCATCACGATCTTCGTCGCGATTAGCGAGTCGCTGATCTGGCGCGCGGCCTCGATGCCGTTACCGGGCATGCGAACCGCGAGCACGCAGACGTCCGGCCGATGCTCGAGCGCAGCGCTGACAGCGTCTGCGGCATTATCCACCTCGGCCACCACTCGCAGCCCGTGCGGCTCGAGCGCCCGCCGGATCCCTGCGCGTGTGGCGACATGGTCGTCGGCGAGCACGACAGTCAGCTCGCGCATCCCTACACCCAGGTCGAGCCTGGTCATGATGAGCCCCCAATAACCAATCCGTGGTTTGCAATCCGTTGCAAGTGTTCACGCTAGCAGGCGATCACGCCATCGGGCACTCGACCCGGATGACGTTCATTCGCTGAACGCAAGAGGGGCGAACGAGACCATTGGAGATCGAGCGCCGGCTCTTCAGACTGCGCAGATCACTCGGGGGGCAGAGATGGCGCCCCGGGGGCACCGAGCGCAGCCTGCGCTCGCTCGATCG
Organism: uncultured Solirubrobacterales bacterium; assembly: GCA_963837385.1. GTDB lineage: Bacteria > Actinomycetota > Thermoleophilia > Solirubrobacterales > Solirubrobacteraceae > Palsa-465. The sequence continues at coordinate 31,411 of CAWIMZ010000016.1, read as the reverse complement.
TGGAGGTCTCAGTGACCAGTTCTTCCGTTTTGCGCATCAGCCTTCGGCTTCTGAGAGGACGACCCGTACGCGCGGGTTTGCTTGGCTCGATACTTACCGTCGCGCTCGCGGGCTGGTGCCTGCCGGCGTCGGCGTCGGCCGCGCCGCTCCCTCGGATCGACATGAAGGTGCTGCTGCTCGGGACCTCCACGACCGAGCCGGACTACCAAGCCTGGCAGGCGGCGCTGCAGCGGGAGGGCATGCCGTTCGATTCGATCATCGGGCCTACTGCGTCGCGCACACGCCGATCACCGCCTCGACCCTGTCGGACACGCTGCCGCGACGGGACGCCGGAGGGCAAGTACGAGGCGATCATCGTGCTCGGTCGGTGGCTGCCGGATTTGCGACCGGCGACCTGCGTTCCGGACCTGTCGTCGGCGGAGTCGAGCGCGATCGAGACGTACGAGCAGAACTTCGCAGTCCGCCAGATCACGGGCGATGTCTATCCGGGCGCGAGCTTCGGCCTGAACACTCCGACCGTGTCCGGCGCGTTTGACGCGGTGACCAGGATCGTCTGACGGCCGATGGTCAGAAGGTCTTTCCGTACCTGAAGGGCACCGGTCGGCGATGGACACCGGCACCTACGGGTATGAGGCGACGCCGGTCAGCGCGACGAACTTCGACACGCTGGTCACCGGCCCGGGCGGCTCTGCGCTGGTCGGGATCTACACCCACCCCGACGGCGTCCAGGAGATGGTCGAGACGTTCAACCAGAACCAGTACCAGCTGCAGGCCGAGCTGCTGCGCCATGGCGCGCTCGCGTGGGCCACGCGCGGCGTGTTCTTCGGCGATCAGCGCAACTATCTCGAGACGCACATCGACGACAACTTCCTGTCCGACGACTCGTGGAGCGTCGCCGGCAACGCGACGACCGCGGCGCACTCGACCGACTTCAACCCCGCCGACGCGCTGCGCGAGGTCCCCGCCGACGTGACGACCGCGGCGAACTGGTCTAAGGCCAACAACTTCCGGATCGACATGCTGTTCAACGGCGGCGGCAGCGTCGCCGTGGCCAACGGCGACAGCCTCGTCGGCGCGGGCGACAGCGGCAGCGGCACGACCGGCAGCTCGCGGGACCAGCGGCGGCACCGCGACCGGCACCGATCCGCTGCTCGCCGCGCTTCCAGGCGACCGACTCCGCGACCGGCAAGCCGTATACGGACGACTTCGGCTGGATCAACCACACCTGGGATCACCCGAACATCGACGAGGGCTGCGCGACCCAGGACTACATCGAGGCCGAGCTCAACCAGAACACCAACTGGGGCGCGAAGGCAGCCGTCGGCCGGCAATCCGATCACCGGCGGCCTCGGCTCTGACGCAGAGCACCGATCCGACCGCCGCGCTGGGCAACGAGAACCCGAACGTGATCATCACCGGCGAGCACTCGGGGCTGGCGAACCTGCTCCCGGGCAATCCCGGGCAGGTCGACCCGCCCTCGCTCGACGACGCGACAGCCGGCGACCACCGGCGGCACGCTGGCGGCCGGCGAGTACGTCTACGCGATCAGCGACCAGTTCAACACCGCGGCGCCGGGCGCGACGCCGGTGCCGGGACCGGCGAGTCGGCCGCCTCGGTCTCCTCTCCGGTCACCGTCGACCGCCGACGGCTCGGTGACGCTGACCTGGGGCGCGGTCTGCCACGCGGCGCGACTACAAGATCTACCGCGCGCCGTACACGCCGGCGCTCGGGCTCACGACCGGCACGATCGGCGCGTGGTCACTGATCGGCACCGTCGCCGCCAACACCGACCACCGACTTCACCAACCCGACCGGCAACTCGACCACCGACACCGCCGGCGGCGGCGCGGTCCAGAAGACGTTCACCGACACCGGGAGCCGCGGGCACCGCCGGCAGCTCGGCACCGCCGACCGTCCACGGGCACCGCGGTCGAGAGCGCCTACGAGCAGAACCCGGTCCTCGACGCCGCGTTCGCCGGCACGCTAGATGGCGGGATCAAGTACTTCGGCGCCGACGCCTCCAAGCCATATCCCAACCCGGCGGACGGCGCTTCGCCACCGGCGCTGCGCCGGCCAGCCAGTACACGGCCGGGGCGACGTTCCAGGATGCGGGCGCGACGGGGATCCCGCGCTACCCGACGAACATCTACTACAACGTCTCGACCAACGCCCAGGAGGTCGACGAGTACCAGACGCTGTACGACTCGCCGACCTGCACGCCGATCACCGGCGTGACGACCTGCAACCCGGCGGGGACCACGTTCACGATCGCGCAGATCGTCGCGAGCGTCGACCAGGGCATGTTCCAGCACATGATGGGCAACGACCCTCGCCCGCACTACTTCCATCAGACCAACCTGATGTCGTCAGACAACCGGCGGCGCGAACGGCAACGGTGACGGGCTGTTCTACGAGACGCTCAACCCGCTGCTCGCCGAGTACAACACCTACTTCGCGAGCAACGCGCCGATCGAGCAGCCGACGATGGCCCAGATCGGAACGCTGCTCACCGAGCAGGCCACCTGGGCGCGGCGAACACGCAGGTCAGCGGCTACATCCAGGGCAACCAGGTCACGATCACCAACTCGGGCACCGCCGCGACCGGTTCCCGCTGAGCGGCATCACCACCGTCGGCTCGAGCTACGGCGGCACTCAGTCCGGCTGGACCAGCGCCCCCGCCGGCGCGAGCACCTACACCGCGCAGACCACCTGGCCCTCCGCGGACCGTGACCGTCGCCCTGTCGCCGCCCTCGATCGTGGCCAACGGCACCTCGCAGAGCACCGCGACCGCGACCGTGACCGACGATCGGCCGCCTCGCTCGCGGGCGTGGGCTTCCCGATCGTCGGCGATACCCTGGCGTTCACCTCCAGCGACAGCGGCGTGAAGGTCGGCGCCGTGACCAACAACGGCAACGGGACCTACACGGCGACGATCACCAGCTCGAAGACTCGCACCAGCTGACGATCACCGCGACCGATAGCACCGTCTCCCCGAGCATCGCGGGGCCGGCGACTTTGACGCAGACGGCGCAGACGGCGACTACCCCGCCGACGCCGCCGCCGACCACGCCGCCGACACCGCCGGCGACGAAGCCGCCGACGACGCCGCCGGCCAAGCCGCGGCCAAGCCGTCGAACAGCACGCTCCCCGCGATCACCGGATCGGCGACGGTCGGACACACATTGTCAGCGTCGACGGGAACCTGGACGGGAACGCCGAAGATCTCCTACGCGTACCAGTGGCAGCGCTGCAAGCCGGGCTGCTCCAACATCGCGGGGGCAACGAGGAGCTCCTACACGCTGGCCGCGGCGGACAAGGGCACGAAGCTGCAGGTGGTCGTGACGGCGAGCAACGGCGGCGGAGCCGGCAAGGCTGCCTCTAGGCAGGTTGGTCCCGTCGGAGCCCCGCTCAGCGCGAGCCAGATGAAGGCGCTGCTGATGAAGGTCCTGACCCCGAGCGGGAAAGCGGCGCGAATCCGAGCGCTCCTCCAGCACGACGGCTACGGGTTCTCCTTCAGCTCGCCCGGTAGCGCGCACCTGGTGATCTCCTGGTATCTGCCGGCGAGCGGTGCCCGGGGCGCGAAGGGCAAGCGGTTGGTGCTGGTGGCGGCAGTCAGCGCCAGCTTCCAAGGCGCCCGGACGAGGAGCCTCAAGGTCGTTCTCACCCCCAAGGGCAAGAAGGCCTTGAAAGGCGTCAAGCACCTCAAGCTGAGCGCCCAGGGTGGGCTCTCGGCGACGGGCGCTCCTTCGATCAGCGCAACCAGGCAGTTCACGGTCAAGCGATAGCGGGTGCCGAAGATGCGCAAGGCCCAAATCGTCGCGCTATGCGCGGCAGCCACGCTCGCCGCCGGCTGCGGGAGCAGTGGCCGGCATTCGAGCGTGACTCGGGTGACGACCCATCCGGAGAGCGCGGCGCAGGCCACGGTCACCACGAGCAGCGCTCACGAAGAGCGCCGTCACCACCGGCTCCACCCATTATGGGGCGAGCGCCGCTCAGCGCGCGGCAGAGCTGTCCGCTCGCCCTCGACTCCCCGGATGGCCTCGGGCAGGCGGCGCGAGCGCAACGATCAGCTCCCGGAGTGCCAGCCATCGTCAAACCTGCCGAAACCGCCTTGATTCAAGGCGGGACCGCTGGTCGCCGGCCTCTCCGGCAGCGGCAGCGAGGCGATCGGCGCGCTCTCGGAGAAGACGAGCGTGGTTCTCGAGTGGCGAACGGCCACACCGCCGTTGCAGATCTTCAACTCGCACGGGTTGCTGCTGGTGAACAGCAACCTCCCGAGCGGGATGATACGGCTCGCGAGTGGCCAATATCGGGACCTGCACGTCGGGGCGAAGGGACCCTGGACGATCAAGATCCACGCGTCGGCGTGAGCGTGAGCCGACGACGCGCGGGCGTCACCAAGGCGCGGAGCGCGTGCTTAGCCGTGTAGATTCCGGCCGGTGCGTAGGCCGATGACGGCATCTACGCGGTCTTGCGGCTGCTGGTGCTGCTTCTCCTCACGCCGGCCGTCCTTCCCGCGACATCGGCCGCCTCCCCGGCGCACTGGTTGCCGCAGCAGCGCCTGACCTGGTACTGGCAGCTGCAGGGGTCGGTCAAGAACTCCTATCCGGCGGCCGCGTACGACATCGATGGCTTTGACAACTGCGCGTCGGAGGTGTCGGCGCTCCACGCGGCCGGCAGGCGCGTGATCTGTTACATCGACGTCGGAACGTGGGAGAACTGGCGCTCGGACGCTGGTCGGTTCCCGAGCTCGGTGCAGGGGAGCGACAACGGCTGGCCGGGGGAGAAGTGGCTCGACATCCGCCAGCTCTCCGTGCTCGAGCCGATCATGACCGGCCCGATTCCAGATGTGCAAACAGAAGGGGTTTGACGCCGTTGAGCCCGACAACATCGACGGTTACGAGAACAGCACCGGCTTTCCGATCAGCGCCCAAGACCAGCTTACGTACGATGAATGGGTCGCGGCGGAGGTCCACTCGCTCGGCATGGCTGTCTTCCAGAAGAACGACCCCGACCAGGCGGGCACGCTTGCGCCGCACTTCGACGGAGCGCTGGACGAGCAGTGCAACGAGTACTCCGAGTGCTCCTCCTTCCGGCCCTACCTGTCCGCCGGCAAGCCGGTGCTCAACGCCGAATATCAGGCCTCCCTCTATCCAGGCTTCTGCTCCGCGGACAACGCAGCCGGAATCATGGGGGCGCTGTACAGCTTGAATCTCGACGGAAGCACCTACCAACCTTGCTGGAGCACGACCGGGTCACCACCGGGACGAAGGTCCGCGCCAGGTCTGGACCGAGCGAATCCTGTCGTCCGGATCGCCACGACCGGTTTGACCCTCAAGCGCGGCGCTGTCCAGGTGAGGGTGGCCTGCCCGCGCGGTCAGTCCTACTGCGACGGCACGGTCGAGGTCGATACGGTGCGCCGGTTCGCGGGTCCATGCGCACGGCCGCCGCCCACTCGTGCTCGGGACAAGGAAAGTCCACATCGTCGGCGGCCACAGCGCCCTTGTCGGAGTCAAGCTCTCCCGCGGCGCGCTGGGCAGGCTCGGGAGAACTCGCACTCTCAGTGTCGTCGTATGGGTGCGCGCGCGGGACGCCGCAGGGCGCCGCGCCAGCTCCCACAGGACGGTGACGCTGGTTCTGCGCGGGGCGGGCTAGGTCGAGGGGGTCGGAGGGACCCGACCGGGCGAGTCGTGGCGGGGAGGAGCGGCGGCGGCGAGGAGCTTTTTCGCGGCTTTGGAGCCGAAAGGTGTCTACGAGGCGGCGTCGAACTCCCCCTTCGTGGCGCGGGCGGCAATATCAGCCCCGACAAGCATGCACCAGTCGCACGAAGCGCGATCCTCGATCTCCATCGAGCAGCTCGACGCCCTCGCAGCCCGGTTCCACTCATCGCACAAGCCATCGGAGCTGGAGGTTCAGGATGCGCTCGAGCGCGGCTTTGGATGTCTGATGTCGCTGGAGGCGCGCCTGCAGCGGATGCGCAAACAGACCGACGGTAACCAGCGCCGCGGCGAGCCCGTCACCTCTCAACTCCTGGACGAGATCGAATCGCTGCGCGACGCCCTGACGAACCTGCGTGCGGTCTCGCGGTCCGACGCAAATTCTTGGCTTTCGCAAGGATTCATACTTCCTTCACGGAAGCGGTCACACCTTCCGTGACCTGAGCCAGGCTCGGGGGGTACCGCTGATCGATGGGCACGATTCGGCTACGCTGCCTTTCCCCAAACCTGCTTGCGGGAGGATCGGCTGTCGGTGCTCGAGCAGACTTCTACGTCCGCGGAGGAGGCGCTTGGCGACGAGCTGGCGCACGGGATGCGCTCGCTCGCCGAGGTGCAGTCCGGGCTCGAGCGCTTTCGCTCGGGGGAGGGGCGACACGGCGCCTTTCAGTGATCAGGATGCTCGACCGGTGGCGTGCGTCTGAGTTTGGCGTCACGCAGCTTTACGGGCTCTCGGGTTGGAGCGTCTCAAGGTAGTCGTGTTCGAGTTCGGCAACGACCGGATCAAGCGCTTGAGGCAGCTCCTTCAGCCAGTCCATCCAGCTACCGACTGGCTCGGCGAGCCAGCCCTGGGAGTAGCGTGGTGCCTGCGTTAGGGCGACGGTGCTTTCATCCGCGAGCGCCGTCACCGCGTTCAGGAACCGCAGGAACGGTCGGGTGCCGAAGTTGACCCGCGCCACCCCGTAACGGTGGAGCTGGCGAAGGTCGGCAGGGGGGATCGAGCTGCCGCCATGGATCACGAGCCTGGTGCCGGCACGCCGGGCGACCCAGCTGAGCTGATCGAGCAACTCCAGGTCAAGAGGCGAGTCTGCGTCTTGACCGGATATGACGCCGCGGCCGATCATCGTATCGTGCAGCAGCGCGCGCTGGTCGACGACAGCGAGGCGGCGCCGAAGCCAGCGCTGCTGGAACTCCACGAGCGAGCCAGCAACAGCCACTGACGCCTTGGCTTCAGCGGTCTCGAGCCAGGCGTTCAGGGACGCCAGCGTTCCCGAGGCGAGCCGATCTTGGAGTTCGTGGACGATTCGTCGTTCGCCGCTGGTCTGAGAGTACCCGCGGCCTGCGAGGTCGGCTTGCAGTTCGAGGCAGGCTTCGAACGCGCTCAACACGTCGTCGCCGTGGTGGACGTAGTCCAACTCGCTGATGTCGCGGGCGGCGGCCAGCGCCCGATCGAAACCGTGGCCGCACGAGTGGTGCTGGCCGACGTCGACCGAGATGTAGTCCGGCTGCACGATGTCGAGCATGGAGCGCAGGTCCTCGGGGTCGGTGCCGTTGCGTTCCCGGCGATCGGCTGCGTCTATCGCCCTAATCCCGCCCTCGACGGTGACCCCATACGGGCTGGCGCGGGACAGCGCGCTGCGCAGGAAGCTCGACTTGGCGTACAGGGAGTGCGCCCAACGATCGGCCATGATCGACTCGAACCCGATCTTCAGGGCGTGGACGATCAGCTCAGGGTCATCACAGTGATCGAGATGGGGGCGCAGGTCTGCTCCGGTGGACTCTCGGACTGTGTTGACGTCGCGGCTGAACTGCTCGAGGACCGTCTTGACTCGGTCGCGACATCCTGTACGCCGTTCGTTGCTCGAGACCGCGAGCGCCTCCTGGGGGGAGATCCCTACAAACACCGTCGTCCGGCGCTTTACGGCGAGGGCCGCGAGGACCGCGAGGAACGCGGGCGACGCGCCGTTGAAGCTGGGGACGATGCGGTCGTGAAAGGTCCCGCGGCGTATGCGCGAGGGCTAGCGGGGGCTGCGCGGGCCAGTGTCGGGCCAGCGGGCACGCGGTCCGTGCGCGCGTCGCGCACCTCAGCGAGCATCGAGTCCAGCTCCGCAGCGGCGATGTACGGCGTGATGACCCAGACGCGGGGACCGAGCAGCCTCCGGTCGAGATTGACCGGACGGTCGTAGGCGACGGCTACACCGACGCTCGGCGCGGTTTCGCGCACGCCGGCGACGAACCGCCGGACCTCCTGCACCGCCGCGCTCCCGGAGGCCGCGCCCGGATGAAAGGCGACCATGTCCACGTCCCGATCGCCGAGGGCCTGCAGGCACTCCGCGGACGCGGTCGGCAGAGACGCGGGTCAGCCCGCTCCGTGCGAGCAACTCGCCAGGCCATCTCCACTCTTGGAGTTCGGCCCGCGAGCACGGCGAACCGCCTCGGCGCCGAAGACTCGGAGAGGACGCTGTCGAGTGCGGCATCGACGACCGTGCTTATCCCAACACCTCAGCTCAGCAGTCGCCGGACGGTCCTCGCAGTCGCCCAACTCATCGAAACTGAAGCGAAGCGGAAAGAGCGGATAAGGCGCGAGCAGCTCCGCCACTTCATAGCGGATGTTGTTCACATCGGCGCCCCCGCGCACGGCTCGGGCCAGCAGACGACCCAGCTCCGTGAACTCAGCTTCGGTCAGCCCCCGGCGAGTCAGCGCCTGCGCCCCCAGGCGGAGCCCGAACTGGCCGTCCGTGCCCGGGATCACCACCGAGTTAGTGCGGATGCCGCACCTTGGTAGGTCTTCGTTGGCGACCCTGTGGGAGGTCTCGGCCGAGCCGATCACCAGATGGACCTGGTGATTCTCTGTGCCCCCGTACTCCATGCCAGCCACGCGCAGGCCAGCGCTGTCGAGGACCTGCGCGAGCGTTCGTGCGTTTGCGATCGTCTGCTCGGCGTACGCTCGACCGTACGTCGCCAGCTCTTCCAGCGCCAGTACCAGCCCGGGGAGGCACTCGGGATGGCTGTTCGACTGGAGCTTGGGGCAGACGATCTCCCACACCTTCGCGGCGAGTGGATGATTGCGGTCGGCGAACGCGATCACTCCCTTGTTCGGTCCCGGGAGCGTCTTGTGCGTGTTGAAGGTAAGAATGTGAGCCCCCTGCACCAGAGGCGATGGGATGACGCCACCGGCGATCAACCCTGCGGTATGGCTGACGTCGACCGCGATCGTGACTCGTTCGGGCAGTGCGGCCGCCAACTCCTCGACCGGCTGCGGGCGCCGGGCATGTGACGGCTGGACCAGCACCAGTCGGATGTGCTCGTGCTGTTCGACCAGCCGGACGGTTCCATCGACGTCGATCAGGTCCTCACGCATCGGGAACGTGAACGTCTCGACGCCGAGCTCTTCGGCCAGCCCTCCCGTACCGAAGTGCCCGCCGTCCCTAGCTGCCTATCTCGACGAACGCGTCTCCCCTGCGGCAGGCAGCCATCATCACCGCTTGCTCGCACATCGACCCGCCATTGGGTCGCCAGTCCGCGATCTCCGCGCCGAACAGGCTGTTCATCTGCTGCAGGAACTTCCTCTGCAGACCCGGCAAGACCCCAGACCCGGGGAAAGCCCATTCGCCCGATTGCCCACCATTTGGAGAATCGAAGAAATAGTGCTCGCCGCCGAAGAAGGCCGCTGCAGCGCGCACGAGCAGGCTCACGTAGTTCTCGCTGGCCGTGAGCGTGGCCATGCTCGTGTGGTACTGGCGATCTTGCGAGAACATGCCCGTGAGCCAGGCGAGAAACTCGCCAGTCGGGGCGTGCGTCCGGCTAGACGTCGCGGTCAAGCGACCGATCTGGATGCGACGCGATCTCGCTCGGCTGCACCGAGTCGTAAATGGCCATTATGAGTAATCCTTTGGTATGGCGTAGGTAACTAATCAACGTCCGGGCAGGCGTGCGGCTTTCGGTCTGACGTGAGGGTGTCTCGGGCGTACCGACCACGTTGACGGTCGCGTGACACGACGCGCGCCGCAGTGACATGCTTGGGCTGCGCTTAGGCGCCGCGGGCTTCGAGGCCGCTGATCACGGGACGAGCCATAGGATGCGCCGGGCAAGGTCGCGCCAGGCGGGCGGTACGGTTCCCGCGGCTACCGCGGGGGCGGTGGTGGCCCCTGGACGTCGGCCGATCTGCCTTGGTATGACGGCCGAGGGGCGGATGTAGCTCGTCTACGATGGCTCGCCTATGCCGCGATGGATCCGTTACGGGCTCTTGGCCGCGATCGCATCTGCTGTCGTAGGCTGCGGCGGACCGACCCGCGTGGGATCACCTGCCGCGACGCCACCGGGTCCAACGGCGACATCGGCAGCGACCGCTCGCGAGCCGTCGCCTGCGGCGCAGGGCCTCGACTGGGCAACGTACCACGACGTTGGTGCGCGCACCGGAGCTGTTGCGGCCGGGCCGCCATTAGGGCGAGCCCGCCGGCTGTGGAGCGCGCCCGTCGACGGTGCCGTCTACGCAGAGCCGCTGGTGGTCGGCGGCCGGGTGATCATCGCGACCGAAAACGATTCGGTTTACGCATTCGAGGCCGCCACGGGAAGCCGGTTGTGGGGGGTGCACCTGGGAACGCCAGTGTCCGGGAGCTCGCTGCCGTGCGGCGACATAGATCCATCGGGCATAACAAGCACGCCGGTGGCTGATCCTGGCCGAGGAATCGATCTACACCGTGATTTATGTCCAGGGCTTCAAGCACATCCTGGTGGCCCTGAATGTCGCGACTGGCTCCGTCCTCTGGGAACGACCGATAAACCCTCCGGGCGACGACGATCCCAAAGCCGAGCAGCAGCGGGCGGCGCTCGCTCTTTCCGACGGACGCGTCTACGTCTCCTACGGCGGCCTGTTCGGCGATTGCGGGCGCTACCACGGATGGGTGGTGGGCGCGCCGGCATCCGGGCCCAGCGGACCGCTCGTCACCTACCGGGTCCCGAGTGAGAACGAAGGCGCGATCTGGGCGCCGTCCGGCCCTGCCGTGGACGCAGCGGGCAACCTGTACGTTGCCACGGGCAACGGCAGCTCGCGCTCGTTCGACTACGGCAATGCCGTGATCCGGCTCGCGCCGTCACTGCGACCCTCCTCGTTCTTCGCGCCGAGCGATGCCGGCGCGCTCAACACGACTGACACGGACCTCGGATCGACCGGGCCCCTCCTGCTTCCGAGGTCACGCGTCTTCATCATCGGCAAGTCGGGGGTCGGCTACCTGCTCGACGCGCGGAGCCTCGGAGGGATCGGCGGCGCGCTCACCTCGATCACCCTGGCGCCGGCGTTCGGGGGTGACGCGTACGCGGGGCGTACGATCTACATCCCCACTGTCACCGGCATCGTCGCGGTGCAGCTCGGGCCCGACGGGCTCACCGAGATCTGGCGCCAGCGCGCGGCCACGCTTCCACCGATCCTCGCCGGGCCCGGTGTCTGGGCGATCGGCGATGGCGTCCTCTACCAGCTCGACCCCCGCACAGGCAGCGTGCGCTACAGGGCGTCGGTGGGCCAGAGCGCGCACTTCGCCACGCCGGCCGCCAGCGGTCGGCCGCGTCTTTGTGGCGGCCGACGGGCGCGTGCAGGCGTTCGGGTGAAACGCCGGTATTTGGCCGGCGCGAATGCTTCGGAGGGTGCCCTCGGCACTTGTGTGTAGTCGGGACGCTTCGCCGCTTCGTTTAGCTTGGAGACCGCGACCGGCGCGCGTGGCGGTACGGAGCTTGAGCTCGAACCCGAGCGGTCGGTCGCCCTCCACCCCTAGCTCCGCTTGGTCGGTGAAGGGTTCACGAACGAGTCATCTTTTGGAGGAGGAAGCCACGTTCGCCAACGAGCTGCGGCATGGAATGCGCTCCCTGACCGAGGTCGAGTCCGAGATCGCGCGGTTCCGCGTGGGCGCCGGTCGGCACGGCTCGTTCGACTGACGTTACGCGACGGTGAGGTTGCGCTCGACGCGACCGGGCTCCGGGGTTGGCGCGATGAGCCCCCTGACGTGCGCGAAGTTGCTAGCTTGAGTTCGGTTGGCGACATCGAGCTTCCGGTAGATGTTCCGGAGGTCGAACTTCACCGTCTGCTCGGTGACCCACAGCCTGCACGCGATATCGCAGTTCGTCGACCCACACGCCACGAGTCGGAGGATTTCGAGCTCCCGGGCGGTCAGCGGCACGTCGGGATCAGCAACTGCGCCGTCTGCTCCGGTAGCGGGAACCTCCCCGGCGGGTCTGTGCACGATGTGGCCGTTGAGGGTCTCGCGCACCAGCGTAACGAGAGCGGTGGGGTGGGTCGCCTTCGAAATCACGCTCGTCGCGCCTGCGCTGAATGCGCGGTCGAGCCAGTCGGAGTCGAGGTGCAGGCTGAGGACGAAGACCGCCACGTCCTGATCCTTTGCGCGGATCGCTCGCAGCAGCGCGAGCGCCCGCTCTGAGCGGGCCATGTCATCCAGCAGAATCACATCCGGTGAAGCTCCGAGGATCGGCGCGGCGTTTGTCTCGCGTCCGTCGGCGTATCCGACCAGCGTGAAATCGCCACTCTTGCGAAAGCCGATCCGGGTCGCCTCGATGATCAACGAGCTGTTGGCAACGATGACGACCCGCCGCGTGCTGGGATGCCCCACCTCCGGGTCCGAGCATGTCAGGGTAGCCCCCATGTTGTTCGTGACCTCCTGGCGCAGAACGTTGACTCATTTGCCCCGCCTCTGCCGTGCGGGCTCGCACAGGATCCGCGCGACCGCACGATCGCGCAATAGTCCAGCCGGGCGCCGGGTCGTTCATTCGGCTGAACGGCGCCCCGAGATGCGGCCCGTTGCCGCCTGCCGGCGCTGAGCGCTGAACTCAGGCTACGCCCTCGAGACTCTCCCGCGAAGGATCTGGAGCGGAGTGCCGAGAAGGAGCCGCAGATCCAGCCCGAGCGACCAGTCCCGCACGTAGGCCACGTCGAGATCGGGCGCCTCCAGGTAGGTGGAGTTGGCGCGTGCCGTGCGCGCGGTCCGACCAACTCGAAGAGCCAGGGCACCAGATCGATCTGGACGTTGAGTGATCCAACCTGGCGTAGGACCGCCAGTAGCTCGGACACCGACTCGGTCGAGAACGCGATCACGACGCACTCGACATCGAGACGCTCGACGATCTCGGGCAGGCGATCGGGGCCGCCGAGGATGGTGATGTGCTCAGGGAGGTCGCGGCGACGCGGCTTCGGTAAGGCAGCGACGATGCCAGGCGTCGACGATGCCGACGACGTCGGCGCCGTACTCCGGATGCTTGATCAGCTTGCGGCAGATGCGCTGTCCAACGTGGCCCGGACCGACGATCACGGTGTTCTGTTGGTGCGCCATGCTGAGCTTGCAGAGGCGCCGGGCGGCCGCGCGCGCACGAACCTCCTAGAGCCGAACGTGCGCAGGCTCGCGGAACATATGGAGCGGGCAGTCGAGGCCGGTAAAGCGGCCTAGTTCCGCGGGCCCGCCGCGCGCACGAGACGAACTTTCATCCTCCGGGCCTGGAAGCAGCCCGTAGCCATCCATGGATGCCAGGGCGGAAGAAACGGAATCTGGCGGCCGTTGGGTCATTCGAGCAGTGTCGCAAGATCGCTTCCGCGGCGATCGCCATCGTCCTTTCAGAGAACCGTCGTCGGGCGGAGTTCGTGGATGCCTTGTCTGGCGCAAGAGTCCGGTAACGAATGAAATGAGCGTGGTATCAGGGGTGGACCTTGTCGGTGACTGAGTCCCCGAGACCACGATGTGAGCGCGCCCGGGCCGGCGACGCATGCGCCGGTCGAACCACCCTCCCATCGCTCTAACCGGCCGTTCCCTGGGCCGTTCCGGCCGGAGTTCTGGCGTAGCCCGCTGCGTGGACCCTGGCTGACGTCGTTCCTGGGCACGCTGCTCGTTCCCGCAATCGCGGTGATGGCGCTGACCGGTTTCATCAGTCACTGGGCCTACTATCCAGAGGCCACGGTCAATCCTGGCGCCGACATCCCGGTGCTCTTCCATTTCCCGGGTTCGTGGCCCTCGTGGAGCTACGCGCTCAACCAGGGGACCCATGTGACCCTTGGGTTGATGACGCTGCCGTTCATCCTGGCCAAGCTGTGGTCGGTCATGCCCAAGCTGTTCCAGCGTCCGGTGGTGAGCAGCTTCGCCGAGCGCGCTGGAGCGGATCTCGCTTCTGCTTTGGTCGCGAGTGTCCTGGTCGAGTTCGCGACCGGCATCCTCGACATCGACGACTACTACCGGCTGGCCCTTCGACTTCCATACGGTCCACTACTACGGCGCGTGGGTGTTCGGCACGATGTTCGTGCTCCATGCTTGCGTCAAGCTCCCGACGGTCCGCCGCGCCTATCGCGAGCGGGGAGTTCTGAAGCCGCTACTACAGGGGCTGCCGCAGACCGCGCCGGAGCCGCCGGTCGCCGGCGGGCTGGCTCCGGTCAACCCAGCCGCTCCCACGATCAGCCGTCGCGGGCTGTTCGCGATGCTCGGTGGTGCGTCGCTGACCATCTTCGCGGTGCAGGCCGGCGAGTCGATCGGCGGACCGTTCCGAAGTCTGGCGTTGCTGGCGCCACGCGGGCGCGTGTTCGGAACGGGTCCCAACGACTTTCCGGTGAACCACACCGCCGCCTCAGCTCAGATCACCCCAGCGATGACCGGCCCGAGCCTGGCGCCTCACGCGTCGTCGGTGGACGGACGATGTCGCTGACGCGGCAGCAACTGCTGGCGATGGCGCAGACGACGCAGCACGCTGACGATCACCTGTACAGAGGGATGGTCGACGACGCAGCGCTGGACCGGGGTGCGTCTCGCCGATCTGGCCAGGTTGGTCGATGCGCCAGAGGATGCCATCTTACGTACGGTGTCGCTCGAGGCCCGGGCGCTTGAGGCGAGCTTCAGTCAGTCGCAGTTCATCGACGACCGCGCTCTCCTCGCCTTGCGCGTCAATGGCGCCGACCTGTCGCCCGACCACGGCTACCCTGCGCGGGTGATCGTGCCGAACGTGCCAGGGACCCACAACACCAAATGGGTGCGCGAACTCAGATTCGAGGCAGCGTGAGGCGAGAGCTGGCAACTCGGCTTCCGCCGGCGCTACGGCGCGAGTCCGCTGCACCTGGCGGGCCATCTCGTGGCCTTGGCGGTCGTCGCGCTCGCGTTCGACCGTATTTTCAGCGGCGGAGACGTTCCAGGAGCTGCTCGTGTGGTACCTCGGCGTTCGCGATCGCTCACGACCTGATCTTCGTGCCCATCTACACGGGCTTGGACCGCGTCATGCGCGCGGGCGCTCGCGCGACTGTCGCTCACCCCGGCGCATCGGAGATACCGATGATCAACCATGTGCGGGCGCCGGTCTTGATCATCCGGTCTCCTGCTGATCATCTACGCCCCGCTGATCTCCCGGCTGTCCGACGGTCAATACTTCGCCTGACTCGGCCATCATCTCGAGCACTATCTGCGCAACTGGTTGCTGATCACCGGGGTGCTGTTCCTCGGCTCGGGTGTCATCTACCTGCTTCGCGTCGGCCGCCTGCAGAGGCGGACAGAGCAAGGCGATTTCAGTCGGATCCGAACTGCAGCGTCGCGCCCGAACGAATAGGGCGGTTTCACGTCGAGTGCATCGCAGGCACGGTCACGGGCGCGGCGCGGCCTCAGGCTATGCATGCAGACGGCCGAAAAAGAATCAGGTTCTCCAGGGTCCTGATCCGCTAGTAGAAAGACTGAACTGCGCCAGCGTTGCCTTCCATGAAGTCGAGACGTAGCCTCTCGCAACGCCTGTCGTGGAAGTTGACTTGCCGGCGACGCGTTGGTGTTACATGACAGCTATCGCACGCAAGCCTGCGGCTCGCCGTGCTAACACAGCCTCTTCATCACCTTCGCCGGAGGCGCCCGCACGGGAGATCTGGCATTTTGAGCGGTCTCGGTGGAATGTACCGCGAGTACCGGAATGCGGGACGCTAGTGCGGGTGACGCACTGGCGAGCGCAAAGAGCGGCGACTATGCGAGTCGTCGTTCGCGTGCTCGCGTGGCGGCCCGCGCTGCTTGGCAAGCTGCTAGAGCAGTTCACATTCCGCAAAGCGCTAGGAGCTGAGGCCCGGCTACTGGCCCTGCGTTCGTTGGGAGCGGAGATCGGCGAGGACGTGTTCATTGGGGCCCGCGTGAGTGTCCGTTCACCTGAGAACTTAACGGTGGGCGATGGCGCGAAACTGGAGGGGACCGTCAGGATCGACTCCTGGCAGCCCGTGCGGTTCGGTCGCGGGGTGATCGTCAGCGACGATTGCGTGTTCCTCACGTCCGACCACGACGTCAACTCGCCTCACTTCACCGGTTACGGGCGGGGGACCTTGTGGCCGTACCGGAGCGAGCCGTTGACGATCGGCGACTACGCGTGGCTGCCCCGCCAAGTCACCGTCCTTCGCGGTGCGAACATCGGCGAGGGTGCCGTTGCCGGGGTCGGATCGATCGTGACGCGGCCCGTGGAGCCGTGGACGATCGTCGCGGGCAGTCCGGCCCGGAAGATCGGGACCGCGAACGGCACATCCCCGACGGCACATCCCCGACGGGTACCGCTGACGCATTCCGACGCGGCTTCGGCTCGGCCCGGGTGGGCTCAACGATGGCCGCGCGTTCCCGACGGCGCGGTCCACTTGGCTGGGCGCCTGGTCGAACTCCACAGCGCCGACGCTGAAGGTCACAGACCCGGGCGGAACTCGACGGATTCGGGGCCATTTCCATGCCGGCGAGTTTTACCCTTAGACCACGAGATCCGAGTTGACTGTGTATGGCCTTCGTGGCGTGGTACGCGAAGATGCGACTCGAGCTCCGTTTGCCGCCGGCGGGACATGGCAGAGCTAGAGCCGAACGTGTGCAGGCTCGCGGACGCGATCGGGCGGGCACTCGAGGCGGGCTAAGCGGGCCTGGCTGAGCGCGGCCGCCCCGCCGGACGAGACGAATTTCATCCTGGGCACACACAAGCCGGCCTCCCGAACCAGCGTTCCTCTTGCGCACGAACAACTCGGTCAGGGAGTCTCATGAACGTCCTCCACGTGAATCACATGGACCAGGTGAGCGGGGGAGAGAAGTCCCCGCTGCTGCGGCCGCTGATGCTCGGAAAGGGATGGTTCCCTGACCAGCTTGGAGGTCTCGACCGCTACTACCGTGACCTACTCGAGCACATGCCCGAAGCGTCGGGCATCGTCATCGGAGGTGGCAGCGCTGCGCACGTCCGGGTTACCGGCGTGTCCGGACACGAACGACCACTTATGCGCCGGCTGCTCGCCTTCTGGCGCGCCACCCAGCTGGCGGCGGATCGTGCCGACGTGGTCGACGTCCACTTCGCCCTCTATGCGCTCGCGCCGCTCCGGCTGGGGCGGCTGCGCGCTAAGCCGGTCGATCCTTCACTTCCACGGCCCGTGGGCAGACGAGAACGTCGCGGCAGGCGACGGCTCGGGCATGCGCCATGCGGCGCGGCGACTGCTCGAGCGCGCTGCGTACACGAAGGCGGACGAAGCGATTGTCCTGACCTCTGCGTTTCGTCAAGTGCTCGTCGAGCGCTACCGAGTACCGCCGTGGAACGTGACCGTGATTCCCCCAGGAGTCGACCTCGACCGGTTCGTCCCCGGGCCGGTTGACCGCGCGCGCCGCCGGCTTGGGATCGAACCGGAAGCGTTCGTCGCGGTTGCGGTCAGGCGGCTCGTGCCCCGCATGGGACTCGACGTCCTGCTGGACGCCTGGGGCGAGGCGGTCGACGACATGCCTCCGGGCAGCACGCTGCTGATCGCGGGCGACGGGCCGCTTCGAGACGAGCTCGCGACGGCGATCGCCGAACATGGACTGAGTGACTCGGTGCGTCTCATGGGGCGGGTCGGCGAGCGTGGACTCGTCGAGCTCTACCAGGCTGCCGACATCGCCGTCGTTCCCACGATCGCGCACGAGGGATTCGGACTCGTGGTGATCGAGGCCGCCGCCTGCGGGACGCCGAGCATCGTGACCTCAGTCGGAGGGCTGCCCGAGGCGATCGCCGGGCTCGACCCCTCGCTGATCCTCCCTCCCGGCGACCGCGAAGCCCTGCGCAACCGCCTGCTCCGTGCCCGCGTTGACCGTCCAAGCCGGCCGGCAACACGAGCCCATGCCGAGCGCTTCGCCTGGTCCGCCGTCGCCGCGCGTCACCGCGCGATCATCGATCGAGCCGCGGCGCGGGCGCGGGCCAGACGACCGGTTGAAGGTCGTCTACCTCGATCATGTCGCCCGGCTCTCGGGCGGCGAGATCGCCCTGCTGCGCCTCCTCCCCCACCTCGACCGTGTGAATCCGCACGTCATGCTTGCCGAGGACGGCCCGCTGGTCGGGCGGCTCCACCTCGCCGGGATCTCTACCGAGGTGCTGCCGTTGGGCGATTCGGTGCGGGAGTCTGCGCAAGGGCGCGGTCCACCGCCGCGGCGCTTGCGCCGGGCGTCGCGGCCGCGACCATGGCCTACGTGGTGCGGCTCGCCGCCCGGCTGCGGCAGCTCCGGCCCGACGTCGTTCACACGAACTCGCTCAAGGCCGGCGTCTACGGAAGCCTGGCGGCGAGGCTCGCCGGCATCCCCATGATCTGGCACGTCCGCGACCGCATCGACGGACGACTACCTACCCCGCGAGGCGGTCCAGCTCGTGCGACGAATGAGCCGCTACCTCGCGACCGCTGTCATCGCAAACTCGCAGTCGACGATGGAGACCCTTGCGGCGCCGAGCAACGGGGTGATCTACTCGGTGTTGCCCGAGGTCCTGACCGATGTCCCCGTCCGCGACCGCGCCGCCGGCGGCCCACTGAACTTCGGCATCGTCGGCCGGTTGGCTCCGTGGAAGGGACAGGATCTGTTCCTGCGCGCGTTCGCCCACGCCTTCCCCCGAGGCGATGAGCGGGCCACCGTCGTTGGCGGGGCGCTGTTCGGAGAGGACGAATTCGCGGACGGGCTTCCACGCCTTGCCAACGCGCTCGGCATCGCAGAGCGGGTGGATCTGCGCGGGCACCGTACGGACGTGTGGGACGAGCTGTCCAGGATCGATGTGCTCGTTCACGCCTCGGTCACGCCGGAGCCGTTCGGCCAGGTGATCCTCGAGGGCATGGCCGCCGGCGTGCCGCGTGATCGCGGCACGAGCCGGAGGGCCCGCCGAGATTCTGCGACACGACGTGACCGGCGTGCTGTACGAGCCCGGGGACCGGAGCGCGCTCGCGGGGGCGATGCGGCGGATGCTCGACCCGGCCCTACGCGACCGGCTGAGCGCGGCAGCGCGCGACGGGCTGGGTCGCGTATTCCCCGCCGGTCGTGGCCGCGGAGCTGCAGCAGCTGTACGAGAAGGTCGCCGCCCGCTCTCGCCGCCGCTGATGTCGTCGTCAGGAGCAGCGGTGCCGTCGTGTACAGGGAAGCCGATGTGTGGTTCGGCACTATCCGTTCGGCCGCTCCGGCGAACGCCGCCCCGCGCCTCGCGCGGAGGGGTGGAGATTCGGACCATCTTGTGCAGAGCGGGAATGTCAGCTCGCTGAGCGCACGTTGATTCGCCGGCGTAGACGGAGTCACACCACGAATCCGTACACCGACTAGAGCAAGGCGAACATGATCGCGCCACTCGCGGCCAAGCTGCAGATCCACGAGGACGAGCTCGACGTCGAGGTTGAACCGCATGGCCAACTCGTCGCGATGCCGGGGGTGGATGGTCGCTCTCCGCGGCGAGACACCAAGCCCGTGGTCGAGGCGGCGACGTGGTCGTCGGTGCCGCGGCGGAGATGCTTCAGCGGCGCCTCCTTGCCGCGGCTGACATCCTCGCCGTCGCGCTCACCGTGATCCTCTCGCTCAACGTTCACGGTCCGCGCCGCGTGGCGCTCGTGGCCGTTGCCCTGCCGCTCGTCATCGTTCTCTTCAAGGTCGCGGGCCTGTACGACCGCGACGAACTCCGCCTCGGCCGATCGACGCTCGACGAGGCGCCCGCGTTGATGCAGCTGACCGCGCTGTTCGCGCTGGGCGTGACGATCCTGAAGCTGCTGCTCCAGCATGGGACGCTCCAGGGCGATCGTATCGCGGAGCTGTGGCTGGGCGCGTTTGTAGCCACGTTCGTGGGGCGCTCGCTGGCTCGCTGGATGGCGGGCCGGGTCTCGCCGCTCGAGCGTTGCTTGGTGATCGGCGAGTTCGAGCGCGCTCAGCGGGTCCGCGAGCGGCTTGCCTCGAGCACGGCTCGTGCCACCGTTGTCGCTTCCCTGCCGCTCGACCAGCAGGATATCGATGGTCTCGAGGGACTGGAAGGAATGCGCCAGCTCGTGCAAGTCCTCGATGTTGATCGAATCGTTATCGCGCCTTCGTCCGGCGACTCGGTTGACACGGTCGGAGTGATTCGCGTTGCCAAGGCGGTCGGGGTTCCCGTGAGCGTCCTGCCGCGGATGCTCGAGGTGGTGGGCTCCGCGGTCGAATTCGACGACATCGACGGGATGACGATGCTCGGCGTCCGGCGATTCGGTCTCTCGCAGTCCTCTCGAATCCTCAAGCGCGCCTTCGACCTCATCGCCACCTCGCTCGGATTGATCGTCATCGCGCCGCTGCTGGGGCTGATCGCGGTCGCTATACGGCTGGACTCAAAGGGCCCGATCTTCTTCCGGCAGACCAGAGTCGGACGGCGATGGCCACCACTTCTCGATCTTGAAGTTCCGCTCGATGGTGGCCGACGCGGAGGCGCTGAAGCACCAACTCCATGACCTCAACGAAGCCGGCGTCGGACTGTTCAAGATCGCCGCCGACCCCCGGGTCACCCGGGTCGGCAAGTTCCTACGAGCTTCGTCGCTGGACGAGTTGCCCCAGCTCTTCAACGTGATGCGCGGGGAGATGAGCCTCGTCGGCCCACGGCCCGCTGGTGCTGGACGAGGACGCGCAGGTGGTCGGCCTAGACCGCAGCCGCCTGCACCTTACCCCGGGAATGACCGGACCTTGGCAGGTGCTCGGTACTAGGGTGCCGATGCAGGAGATGGTGGGGATCGACTACCTGTATGTGGCCAACTGGTCGCTGTGGCTGGATCTGAAGATCCTGCTCCGCACGGTGCGAAAGGTCGCGCGCCGCACCAACCTTTAGGGGGCTTAAGGAAACCGAATCTTTGCGCTGCGCCGGAAGTCGACGCTACACTCGGCGTTGATAGGAATCGTGGTGCCTGCTGGGAAATCGGAGCGAACGACGCTTGGCGCAACGATGCCGGGAAGCTGGGCGGCGCTGGTCACCGGCGGCAACGCGCCAAGGCCGTGCCAATCAGGTCGCTCTCCGCACTTCCGCGCGGGCTGATGGCATCTGCCCCCGACGCCAGTCGGGCCAGTTCCGTCGGCCGCTGGAGCCGGTGGCCTTGTCCCGCCTCGCCCGATGAGCACGCCGTGGGGCCGCAGGCGGTCGCGCAGCCCGCGGCCCAACCGCTCGCCACCGACAGCGGATCGCGCCCGGAAGAGCGCCGTCGTCAGGAGTGGTGCGCGATCGTGTTCGGGGGCGCCAAACGGCAAGGCGAGTTCCGTGTCGTGGTGCTCGACAACGGGGGCCAGCGCCGAGTCGTCGCGCGTTCGTCCTCATTCCGTGCCTCGCGCTCGGGTCGCGTCAGTCATCGCGGCAGCGCAAAGGAAGCCCATGATCTTCTCGTCAAACGGCTGTTGGCCCTGGGTTGGCGCCCGGTGGCCTCCCGGAGCCGCCGCTGGCACGACACCGCATTCACCAGGACTGCGCCCTCCGGCGATCGGCCGGTCGAGCGGCTGCTCATCATCTGTCGCCATGATCGTCTTGCGGCTCGATTTCAAGCCGCACGCTTCGACGAACTCGGTAACGCCACGATCGTGGCCGAGTCCTCACCGTTCCGCGCTCTCCACGTTCGCGGGTCGATGAAGCTGGCACGCCGAGCCGCAAAAGTGCACCACGCGCTGCTGGAGCGCCTACAAGCCGACGGCTGGCAGACGACCGAGGGGACCGGGGTCGAGTGGTACGGCCACGTGCTGGAGAAGCCGGCCGGATTGCGTTCGAGTGCAATGACCGAGCGCGAGTCGGCAGCGTCACGCTGCGTTGATTCAGCGTGACGATTCATTCGCCAGCTCCGGCCGCGAGATCCAAGCCGGACATCAGCAGCCGCTCCAGACGGACGTCGTGCTGGTGCACGACTACCTGCTCGTGATGCGCGGGGCCGAGCGCACGTTCCACGCCATTGCCGGGTGCTATCCGAGCGCCGAGGTCGCCACCCTGCTCTACGACCCGCAGCGCACCAACGGCCGGTTCGCCGACCGCCGCGTGCGGACGTCGTTCCTGCAGCCGTTCGCGGCCGACCAGCGTCGCTTCCGCCGCTGGCTCCCGCTGCTGCCGCTGGCGGCTGAGCGGCTGTCGGTCCGAGACGCGCGTGTTGTGATCTCCAGCAGCAGCGCCTTCGCCCACGGTGTCCGGCCGCCAGGCGGCGCCGTGCACGTCTGCTACTGCCATTCGCCGTTTCGCTACATCTGGCACGAGCGCGACAGAACCACGCGCGCGATCCCTGCGCCGCTGCGCCCTTCCGCCAACGCCGCCGTTCGTGCGCTTCGCCGCTGGGATCTCCGAGCGGCGGGCGGTGTCACCCAGTTTGTCGCCAACTCCGAGATCACCCGGCGGCGTATCGGCGAGTTCTACGGCCGTGACGCGACAGTCGTTCACCCACCCGTCGATATCGATCGGTTCACGTGCGAGCCCGACCCGCAGGACTACTTCCTGACCGTGGGCGAGGTCACGCGCCACAAGAACACCGAGCTGGCGCTCGCCGCCGCCGAGCGCGCCGGCGTCACCATCAAGGTCGCCGGCGAGGGTCCGGACCTCGACCGCCTGCGCACGCGCTACCGCCGCGCCGAGTTCCTGGGCAGAGTGGACGATCGGCGGCTGGCCGAGCTCTACGGCGGGTGCCGAGCGCTCGTGGTGCCCGCGATCGAGGAATTCGGGATCACGATCGTCGAGGCACTCGCCGCCGGCCGTCCAGTCCTTGCGGCGGCGGGCGGCGGCGCCTCGAGATCGTGACTGACGGCGAGACCGGGATCCTGGTCAAGCCGGGCAGCGTCGATGCGCTGGCCGAAGCTTTGCGCGAAACTGACTGGGAGGGCTTCGAGGTGGCGCGGCTGCGCGCGGCCGCCGAGCGCTTCTCGGAGAGCTGTTTCCGCGAGCGATTCGTGGCCGTGGTCTCGGCAACGATCGCCGAAGCGACGCACGCGGCGAACCGTACCGAGAGCCCGAAACCTGCTAGCTGGCCCACGGGCGGCCAACCCCGCGGTCGCACTGGCGGCCTCGAAGCTCTAAGGAGGGTGAATTGCGCGTTCGGATTACTGGTCGCGATGCAGTCTGCAGACTGCTCGTGGCGGCCTGGTGGCTTGCCGTGGCGGCGCTGACGGTGGCGTTGGCAGCGTGCGGCCATAGCTTGCCGCAGCCGGCTTCGCCGAGGACTAGCGCCACGTCCGTAAGTCCCGAGCTTCGACCCGGGCCAGCGTCACGTTCCTGGGCAACTCGTTCTCGGGAACCGAAGTTGTGACCCGCAAGACCCATCCGGGGCCAACGGAACGCGCTCACTCGTTCGCTTCCCGGGGCTCCGGAAGCGGCAGCGGATCGGATAGCGGTGTTCCGCAGGCAATACGGACCTTCTCGGTGTCGTCGGACGGACTGGCGATCTCCGCCTCGATGTGGGAGGAGAACTCGCACAACATCAGCCTCTACAACGCTACGACCGGCTACGTTTACGGCGAACGTACGGGTAACGCGGGCCCCGGCAGCAATGGGACAAACGGCACCGCAGTCGACTCCCCTTACATTTACTCGGCGGATGGGAACGGGCAGGTGTTTCGGTTCAGCCGGTCCGCGTGGACGAACGCTCAGAACCTCGCGGACTACGATAACGGCTCCAAGTCGGGCGTCGGCCCGCTGACGGTCGATTCGGGCGGACACCCGCTGCTGGGCATGACTTTTGCGACGGCCAGCTCTATGTCACGGATTCAAACGGGGCGCTCGGGAACGGCGGCAACGAATCCCCTAGCACTGACGCAAGTAAAGATTTGTGCCCACGTCTTTGAGCAGGGTCACCGGCTCTTGAGCGCGCCCGGGGCGCGCTCCCTGACCTGTGATCGGAAGGGCGATATCTGGGTGCTGATCCAAGCCACCGGCACGGGTCAGACGATGAGCATGCCCGCGAAGGCGGAGCGGTTCTCGAGTTCGGGGACGCTGTTGTCGTCGTTCACGTTCCCGGCCAGCGTAATCCCTTACGGAATCGCCGCGGACCCCACCCAGGACCGTCTTTCTAGTCGCTGACAGACGGCCGCGACCAAGACTTCAAGTTCTTCGACTACAACGGCAATCAGATCGGGCAGGTCGGGGTGACGGGCGGCTA
The DNA here is from genome assembly GCA_963837385.1 of uncultured Solirubrobacterales bacterium. GTDB lineage: Bacteria > Actinomycetota > Thermoleophilia > Solirubrobacterales > Solirubrobacteraceae > Palsa-465. Next base: position 7,342 of record CAWIMZ010000016.1, on the reverse strand, counting down.
CCTACAAGGTCCCGATCCTGGGCTGATCGGTCCGGGCCGCGCGGTCGGCCCCCGCGGCGTCGGGATCGACAGCTCGGGCGACATCTACACGGCGGAGGGCTGTTTGCCTGGGGTTGTAGAGGATGCCTGGTATTACAACGGTCCGTGCGCGATCGTCACGAAATACAAGCCCGACGGCAGCCCACGGTCCGTTTGGCGGGACTACAACACGAATACTTGGGGGCGCAGGGGAACCTCCGCGGATGAAACTACGTTTTTCGGTGCGCGGTTCGAGTACAAGCGCGACGCGAACGGGAACTATCAGCCGTATGCGTTCACGGCTGATCCGTTCGACTACCCGGCCGACCCCCGGAGCGTGTCGGCAGGCAACAGCGGCAACGGGCTCGGCTGGCCGACATTCACGTGGGACGCGGACGGCCACCGGTACATCGGTACGGACAGCGACAACGCGCCCCCGTCTCCATACACCATCTTCGAGCAGCAGCCTCACTCGGAGATCTTCAAGCAGGTAGCGATCTTCAACCAGAGTGCGCAGGACAACTTCATGGACTCCTCGCAGAACCTCTGGCAGATCCTGAACAACCGGGTGATCGAGTACAAGGTCACGGGCTACGCGGCGGACGGCGACGCCGGTACCGACTCGGGCACAAACCTGGGCCGGCCCGCAGGCTGCTCCGACATGCGCCGCATCGATGTGGAAGGCAACTCGGTCTATCTGGGCTGTTTCTCCGCAAAGGACCAGACAGCGGCGGCGACTTGACAACTGGAAGGCGATGGGTCGCACGCTCGTTAAGTTCGGCTCGCTCCCCACGACCTCCGGCTGGCCGACACCGGTATGGACGATCGATCCCCTGTATACGGGTAGCGGCTCAAGCCAGTTTGCATACGCGAGCAGCTTCGCGGTCAGCGGAAGCTCCGTGGGCGTCGCGTTCTTCGTCGATAACAGCATCTTCCAAGGCTACGTTCTGACCTACAACGCCACGGACGGCTCTCTCGGACCGAAATTCGACCCGGTGCTGTCGAACGGCACGATCGGCTACTTCGACAACATGCACAGCATCGAGGGCCGCAATGGATGGTTTTGGGTTCAGGACGACTGGTATACCGGAAACGTTGGGATTTGCCCGTCCGAGGCGTGCCGGTAGTCTGGCTGATATGGGCGGGTCCAACACCACGGCCTACAGGTCAATTAACCAGCCGTGGCACGGAGCGGCTAACCCAGGCATCGTGAGCCAGGCCGGGTTTGACGGAGGCCTTGATACGAGGATTTCGGTCCTCGAGAGAGGAACTCCGTGTTCATGCCACGACCGAGGAAGTACCCACCGGAGTTGATGCGAGCGCGGCGTTCGGCTGGTGTTCGAGTCTGGGCGGCCGATCGCGCAGGTCGCGCTGATCTGGGCGTCCAGTCCGAGACGCTGCGCAAGCGGTGCGTCAGGCCGAGGCCGACAGCGGCAAGCGGGCAGACCTGCTCACGACCCAGGAGCGGGAGGAGATCCGCAAGCTGCGTCGCGAGATCCACGATCTGCGCCGGGCGAACGAGATCCTGAAGTCCGCGTCGGTGTTTTTCGCCAAGGAGCTCGACCCAGACCGAACGAGGTGAGCGCGCTACGTCGATGAGCATCGCGACCGCTTCGGGGTCGAGCCGATCTGCGAGACCCTGGGCGTGTCGGCGTCCGCCTACTACCAGCGTAGCGACCGGGCGAGCGCTCGGCACGCAGCGTCGAGGACGAGCGGCTGCTGGCGTGATCCGCGAGCGTGCACGAGGCCAACTACGAGCGCCTACGGCTACCGGCGGATGTGGAAGGCGCTCGACGCGCCGGCGAGCAGGTCCCGCGCTGCCAGGTGCAGCGGCTGATGCGTGCCGATGGGATCCAGGGCGCCAAGCGCCGCGGAAAGCCGTGGCGGACCACCAACGCCGGACCCCGAAGCGCGCCGGCGCCCTGATCTGGTCAAGCGAGACTTCACCGCCGACCGGCCCAACGAGCTGTGGGTGGCCGACTTCACCTACCTGCGCTGCTGGGAGGGCGTCGTGTTCTTCAGCTTCGTGATCGACGTGTTCAGCCGCGGATGGTCGTCGGCTGGCAGTTCGCTGAGAACATGCGCACCACGCTCGTCCTCGACGCGCTGCGGATGGCGCTCGGGATCCGTGACCCGGGCGCCGACGTCGGGCTCGTGCACCACTCCGACGCCGGCTCGCAAGGCGGATTCAAGCGGTCGTCGCAACGCTGGTTGGTTGAAGCGATAGTAGATGGTCGTTGAGTGCCTCGGCGGGGGTCTTCCATCCGAGTGTCTTGCGGGGGCGGCTGTTGAGTGTGGCAGCGACTGCGGCGAGGTCCTCAGCGGTGTGTCGGGTGAGGTCGGTGCCTTTCGGGAAGTACTGGCGTAACAGGCCGTTGGTGTTCTCGTTGCTGCCACGCTGCCACGGGCTGTGAGGGTCACAGAAGTACACGGCCAGGCCGGTGTCAATCCGCAGTTGAGCGTGTTGTGACATCTCGGAGCCTTGGTCCCAGGTGAGCGACCGGCGTAACTGCTCGGGCAGTGTCGTGATCGCCGCGGCGATCGCGTCCCGCACGGCCTCCGCGCCATGGCCAGCGAGCGCGGGACCGTTCTTCGTTCTCGGGTCACCGTGGCCGGGCATCGGGGGGAGGTGCAGCAGCATCGTGAAACCGGGTGCTGCGTTCGACGAGGGTGCCGATCGCGGAGCTGTCCAGGCCGATGATCAGATCGCCCTCCCAGTGGCCGGGCACCGCTCGGTCCTCGGCCTCGGCCGGGCGCTCGCTGATCAGGATCTCCTCGGTCACGAAGCCCTTCCCGCGACCGCGAGCTGCGGGCTCTGGGGACGCGCAGCGCCCGCCCGGTCCGCAGACAGGCCGTGAGCTCGCGCCGCAGCGCTCCGCGGCCCTGGACGTACAGGGCCTGGTAGATCGCCTCGTGCGAGATCCGCATCGACTCATCATCGGGGAAATCGACCCGCGAGCCGGTGAGCGATCTGCTCCGGGCTCCACGCCTTCCCCCAGCGGCGATCCGCGCGGCGGCCGTGACGCCGGCCATTCCACCGCACCTCGGGGCCGGCCACAGCGCTGCCGTCCGGTCGCTCGACAGCGCCGGCGAGACGGTCCTGGACGTATCCGCGCAGCTGGCTGTTGGCGGCGAGCTTCGCTGTCTTCGGACGCTTGGCGCGCAGATCGGCGTGCCACTGCGCGGTCGTGGCGCGATACTCAAGAGCGCCACTGCGCGTCGCGGCATTGCGGCGCAGCTCGCGCGAGATCGTCGAAGGTGAACGGCCGAGTGAGCGCGCGATCTCGCGCACGCCACACCCGCGGGCGCGCAGGATCGCGATCTCCTCCCGCTCAGCAAATGACAGGTAGCGCCCCGACAGCGGGGCCTGGGTGACAGTGGGCATCCCGCCACCCTCGCGAAACCACCGGACGCCAACCGCTGCTGACACTCCCGCCTCGCCGGCCGCGTCCTCGCTGGACACACCACGAGCGATCGCGGCCCAGAACCGCTGGCGCTCCTCGCGACGCCCCACCGACGGACGACCCGGCGAGCGCATCGCTGCTCGACCGGCCCGATCTGACCTCCGTCGCCGTGCTCCCATCGCAACTCCTCTCATCAAGGTGTTGCGAGGACCGGTTGAACCCGGGCAATACACGAGCATCGACTACACCCAGACGCTCGACGATCACCTCGTGCTCGCCTCGATCGGCACCGTCGGCGACGCTCTTGACAACGCGCTCGCCGAATCTTTCGTCGATTCCTACAAGACCGAGCTGATCTATACCGCGTCTGGCGCTCGCAGGCGCAGCTCGATCTCGCGACCGTCGACTGGGTCAGCTGGTTCAACCACCGCGACTGCACTCGTCACTCGGCGACATCCCGCCGGTCGAGCTCGAGCAGTCTACGCCACCGCCAACGCCCTCAACACCTCGATTCCGGTCAACGGATCAGTCGCGATAGCCCCGCTCGAAGGCCGCAAACAGGCTTACAACGCGTCGCACTCGACGGCCGGCGTCGATTTGCTCGCCAACGGCCCGATCTCTCCCGTGAGGGCTCCGACGTTCGAACCGGGTCCGCTCAGGCCGCCACAACGGCATCAAGAGACGAACGGCCGCGCGTGGCCTCTCGACCGGTAGTCAAGGAACACGCGCTCGCTGATACAAACATCAACACCAACAACACCAACGACCGAGGAACCCACCTAACCGAGTCTCCGTGGAACCCGGTCCGGTTCATCGATAATTCCGCTCCCCGAGGGTGAGTATGTGTGGCTTTCCTACACAACTGTGTGCTTCGCAACGACTATCGAACGGCTTCGGGGCAACGCGAACCGAAATAGGACGATTCACTCCCTACGTCTGGCGATGCGGATCCTTTCTTATTTCTTAATCACTGATGGCTTTTTGGAGCTGGAAGACGCCGGCGCTCGCGCAGGATCGCGGATCCTCTCTCCTACGAGGCGTAGAGTCCGTGGCCGTTGCTCTCTTGCTCATGAGTGGAGACGTAGGCGTATCCGATGACGCTCATCTGAGAACTTGCGCCGCTCACGAGAGACCTCCACCCGATGGCGAGCCGTCTCGTGCGCCCTCAGCGCATGCTCGCGGCTCTCATTTCTTTTTAATTCGTAACTGTTCAGGTCGTTGGTGACGGTGGCTGGCGGCTGGTGGTTGAGCCGATGTTGCGCAGCCGGTCATGCGCCGTTCGTCGAGGTCGAGCCCGATGGTGTAGTTGAAGCCTTTGAGCCCGACCGCGCGGCGCAGGGTGCGAAGGACGTGGTCGGGGTTGTCGTAGGGCCGGAGAGGTAGGTTGGCTTTCCAGTTGGGTCCGAACGTGATCGCGCTGGGTCGGGTCCAGGGGCCGAGGTGAGCGCGGGCTTGCTTGAAGGTCCAGGGTGTGGCGCGAACCCGAGTTCTTGGGCGTACTGGGCGGCTCCCAGCACGAGGTCGCGCGCGGAGCACGATCGGGGCCGGTGTGGGCGGCGCGTTGTAGGCGCTGAACACGTGGTCGGTAAGCCGGCGCAACGCTTGGTCGTTGACGTTGTCCGGTCCCATCGCGTTCTTCACTCCGAGGCAGTAGACGTCGAGCAGGTAGACGCACACCGTGGCGCCGCGTCGGTGGCGTCGCTTGCGGGCGACGAGCGCGGTGACGAGACCATCGGTTCCCGTCGTCGGCCCCGGGGTCCTGCCATTCGGGATGTCCGTTGGATCGAGAGGCCGGTGCTCCATCCGGCGTTGAGCAGGCAGTCGATCGTGTTCGATACTCGGTGGAGTTGGCGTCGCGCTCGGCGGCGAGTTTGCGGACGAGATCGGAGATTGCGGTTGGGCGCATCCCGAGGCTGCGGTCGATCTCCTTCGGGGATAGACCGCAGTCCGGGCCACTCGCGGACGTTTTTCGGTGGGCCGGCCAGCCGTTCATTCGCGGTCTTGTTAGCGGGCAGGGCGGACGGTCAGCGATCGCGCCATCGACGCTGCTGGGCTGGGGGGGGAGGTCGCGGCGGCGTGCAGGGAATGTTGCGTGCGTGTCGGTTGCAAGCCCTGGTTTCTTCGTCGCCCTTCGTATTCGTGAGTTTGGAGGCGCTGCTGGTCGAGCGGGATGCGCTGATCGTCGGGCAGGCGGCGCGGATCGTCGAGTTAGAGGCGGTGATCTGCGAGTTGCGTGGTCGGTTGGCTGAGAACTCTCGTAACTCGTCGCGGCCGCCGTCCTCGGATGGGTTGGCGAAGGAGCCGGTGGAGAAGAGCGACAAGAAGCGCAGTCTGCGGCGGCGGTCGGGTCGCAAGCCGGGTGGTCAGTCTGGGCATGCTGGTCGTCATCTCGAGCGTCGTGAGGTTCCCGACGATGACCAGGTGCATCCGCTCGAGCGCTGTGAGGAGTGCGGGACCGACCTGTCGGGGCAGCCGATCGTGGATACGCGCTCGCGCCAGGTGCTGGATTTGCCCGAGCTGCCGCGGCTTCACTGCGTGCAGCACTCGATTCAGACGCGCCTGTGCCCGTGTTGCGGGAAGTTGCGCTCCTCGCAGTTTCCCGCCGAGGCCAGCGCGCCGGTGTGCTATGGCCCGCGGATCAGGGCGCTGGGGATCTACCTGGTCTCCTATCAGCATCTGCCGTGCGAGCGCGCCGCTGAGCTGTTGTCTGACTGGCTGGCCGCGCCGGTGTCGGTCGGCAGCCTGCAGGCGTGGGTGGCCGCAGGCGCAGCCGGGCTGGAGGGGTTTTTGGAGGAGATCCGCGCGCGGCTTGAGTGCGCGGAAGTCGCGCACTTCGATGAGACCGGCGGGCGGATCGACGGTCGCCTGCAGTACATCCACGCGGCCTCGACCGATCAGCTGACGCTGTACATCAGCCACCACAAGCGCGGCGTCGAGGCGATGAGCGACGCGGGCGTGCTGCCCGGCTTTCGCGGAACCGCGGTGCACGACGGGTACGCGCCCTATCGCAACTTCATCGAGGCGCTGCACGCACTGTGCAACGCCCATCATCTGCGCGAGCTGCTCGCTGCCGAGCAGCAAGGCGAGCTGTGGGCGATCGCGATGAGCTGCCTACTGGTGGACACCAAGGAGCTGGTCGAGCAGGCCAAGGCAGCCGGGCTCACGCAGCTCTCAGAGCAGCAACTCACCGAGCTTCACGCAAGCTACCGCGAGGTGATCAAGATGGGATACGAGGCCAACCCCCGCCTGGAACCCCACACCACCGGGCGGCGGCCCAAGCGCACCAAGGCCGAGAACCTACTGTTGCGCCTTGATCAGCGCGAACCGGAAACGCTGCGCTTCGCCCGCGATTTCCGGGTCCCGTTCGATAACAACCTCTGCGAGCGCGACCTGCGGATGGTCAAGCTCCAGCAGAAAATCTCCGGCTGCTGGCGCACCAGCGACGGCGCCAAGCGATTCCTGGCGATCCGCTCCTACCTGCAGACCGCCAAAAAGCAAAGCCGCGCCCGCCCGAGGCGCTGACCAACTCACCGCCGGCCAGCCCTGGCTGCCAGCACCGACGCCAGGCTGAGCCGGTTCAGTCCGGCACGGCAGCCAGATCCTTCCGGCGACGGGCAAACGCTCCCGCCGCCGACACCAACACCGCGGCCAGCTACCGCCCCCAGCAGCAACGTCAAAGCCCCCGGTCATCCCGCCGCCGACCGCGCCAGAGACTGAGCGGCTGCTGCTCGACCAGCTCGCCGCAGGCGAGCTGGATCCTCATCTCGCCGCGATCAGCGAGGGAGTCCGCGCGCGCCATAGACTCCTGCACACGATCAGCTCCGCACAAGGCGCTCGCGATGCTCACCGTCGGCGACCGCGTGCGGATCAACCACCACGCCAACCCCCGCTACCTGCCCGGAGTCCACGGCGTCGTCGTC
>CAWIMZ010000015.1:0-391540 GCA_963837385.1 uncultured Solirubrobacterales bacterium | reverse complement strand
GGTCACGGCCCCATCGCGAGCGGACACACGCGCAGCATATGGCCGCTCGTCGGCGCAAGCGTGAGAATCAGACGATCGTGACCAGCCGGCGAGAGTCCCAAGCTCGGTCCAGAGCGACGTGCCGGCCCCGCGCGCGCTTCCGCGGGCGTTTCGCGACGAGGCGCACGGTCCGTTGCCGGCGCTGCTGTTGGCATTGACCGTACTTGCCGGGGTGGTCGACGCGACCAGCATTCTGCGTCTGGGGGGTGTATTCGTGGCGACTGTGACCGGCAACCTCGTGTTCATCAGCTTGGCCCTCGCCGGCGCGAAGGGGTTTGCGGTCAGCACATCGGCCCTCGCGCTCGGCGCGTTCGCCGTCGGCGCGCTGATCGGTGCACGGGCATGTGGTGCAGCTAGGTCACACCGCGGGCTCGCGTTGCGCAACGTGCTGGGGGTCAAGCTTTTCCCTGGCCAGCGCCGTCACGCTGGTCGCGATCCTTGTCGGCCCGCACTTTGGCGTCGGCGCCCGCGACACGATGCTCGTGCTGCTGGCGATGTCGATGGGCGCTCAGCTTGCGGCGATTCGCTTCTGAAGGTTCCCGACAGTCGCCGCGGCGCTGTCGTTCGGTCTGGGGATCATTGTCGGCACGACCGTCGCCGCCCATCTGGTCTCGCGCACCGTGACGAGCTGGTCGGCTCCCAGAACGCCGCCAACCGGGCAACCGGTCCGCGGCTGAGCCGGCTGCGCGTTCGACGCCTCGTCGGCGCGGTCGGTCCGGGTTGCGCGGTCAGCCGGTCGCGCTGTGCGCAACCGGGATCCCGGACTCCCACGGCAGCACCTTGCCGAACTGGACGAGCTCGCCGTAGAAGGCCGGGTCGAAGGTCGGGGCGAGGACGAGCTCGAGCGGCCAGGACGCGGCCTCGGCGGGGGTCTGGGCCTGGCTCATGTCCGCGAACCAGGGCCGGGAAGCGTCGGTGTCGATCAGGCCCGGGCACAGGGCCATCAGCAGCTTGTTGTCGGCGAGATCGGCGCCGCGCCGCACCCGGGCGAGAGCGCGGACGGCGGCTACCTGCGCCACCTTGGAGGGGATGTTCAGCCATGCTCCGTAGCCGTCGTCTTCGGCTCGGCCGTCGTGCACCGCCTGGCGCCATTCGGCCACGAGCCGATCGACGGCATCGAGGTTCTCGCTGGCGGCGGCGGCGAAGCGCTCGACGACGCGCTCGTCGAGCTTGTCGAGTGTTCCCAGCGCGCTGGCGACGATGATCAGCCGCCCGCCCGGGCGCAGCCGTGGCGCGAACGCGCGCAGCATCCCGGTGGTCGCGAGGTTGCTGGTCTCGGCGACGGCGTCGATCTCGCCGGCAGGATCGGCGTCGGGGCTCATCCGCGCCGTGGCGTTCGAGAAGACGATGTCGACCTCGCCCAGCTCGGCGGCGAGCGCCGCGATCGCGTCGCGATCACGTACGTCGAGAACTTGGCCCTCGACGCCGGCGCGGGCCGGCCCGTCGGCAACCGCGGCCGCGGCAGCCTGGACCCGGCCGGGATCGCGGCCGGTGAGCAGCACGCGGTCCTGCGGGGCCATGCGGGCCGCCAGCCCTTCGGCGAGCGCGCGGCCGAGCCCCTGATTTGCGCCCGTGACGAGCGCGACACGGGAAGCGGTCATGGGCACAAATCTAGCCGTGATCAGGCATGCGCTAAACGAGAATCTTGCACCTGTAGTATGCGTGAGGCGAATGGCCGGTGACTTCTCGCTCACGGGGCTCCGAGTCTTGCGCGAGGTCGCACAGGCGGGATCGTTCTCGGCCGCGGCGGACTCCCTTGGCTATACGCAGTCGGCCGTCTCGCGCCAGGTCGCGGCGCTCGAGGGGATCGGCGGCCGCCGGCTGTTCGATCGCGGCCGGCAGGGCGTCACCCTCACCCCGGCGGGAGCGCGCCTGCTGCCGCGCGCGATCAGGGTCCTCGACGAACTCGACGCCGCCCTACGTGAGGTCGCCGGCGAGGAGGTCGCCGCCGGGGCCCTTCCGGCCGCTCGACAGCGAGTCGCCGGCATTTGAGCTCACCACGCTGTCAGAGCGCGAGTTGGCGATCGGGGTCCCCGCCGGCCACCCGCTCGCGAGTGCCCAGGTCGTCGAGGTCCAGCAGCTCGAAGGCCAGGTGTGGGTGGCGAGTCGGTCCGACCCCGGCGAGTCCCTGCTCGGCGTCTGGCCGGGGCTCAGAGAACGTCCCGAGATCCGCTACGTCGTGCACGATTGGCTCGCCAAGCTCCAGATCGTGGCCGCCGGTCTGGCGATCACCACGCTCGCCCCGGTCACGCTCGATGTGCTGCCCGATGGGGTGAAGGTCGTCGCCGTGCGCGGTGAGCCCCAAGAGACGCGGCGGATCGTGCTCGCGCGCCGCCCGGGACCACTCGACGGGCCTGTCGCGCGGGTGACCGACGCGCTGATCGCCGCGGCCCGGGACCACTCCACGCGCCGGTGACCGACGCGCTGATCGCCGCCGAGCTGAGGCCGTTCCTGGAGGGCAAGATCCGCCCACCGTCGAGCAGAACGCTCGAGTGTGCGGGAGCCGGCACCTGGCTGATGCCAGACTTGTGTGGTGGCGGCGTTGAAGGGCACAAGACGGATCGCAGCCGCCGCCGCGGCGCTTGCCGCGATCGCAGTGGTTGGCGTTCTGCTTCTGCTCGGCCCCCTTGGCGACGCCACGCGCGTGGCGGATCGGACGTGTTCGTCGTACCCGATCCCCGGCGCGATTGCTCCCGCCGGCACCAAGGTCCCCGCCGACCTCGCGGCCGACTACTCGCTGTTGCGGGATCCCCAGAGCGCCGTGGACAAGCTCACTTCCCGGGAAGTGACCGCCGCGCTGTCGGCGCCCGGGCTGGTCATGTCTGGCAGTGGCCTGATCATGTCGGGGACCCGGTTCCTCGGCGACGCCGCCTTCGGCGGCCGCATCTACTTGGTGCCCGCCGAGCATCTGCTCGCATTTCCGCTCACGCCGCTGCGATGCCTGCCGCCCAACCAGCGCCCGCTCGAGCAACAGGAGCTACCGCAGTTGCGCAGCGAGTACCGCCAAGCCGGGCTGTGCATTGTGCTGGTCTACCCGAACAGCCACGGCGGCAGCTGTGCCGCCGCATCCGGCAGCCCCGACGCGCTGCTGTTCGTGAGCGGAAGCCCGGGCTTCGGGTTGGCGCCGAACGGCGTCAGCGCGGTGACGGTGAGCTACGAGAGCGCGCCGCCGCGGACAGTCGCCGTCCATCGCAACTTCTACGTGATCGTCGCACCGGGCCAGGCGCCGCCCCCGTGCGGAGTGCAGTGGCTCGACCCGACCGGAAATGTGCAACAGACGGTCACCGGCTGCTCGTACTTGAAGGTGCAGAAACGGGAGCTCTCCCGGTACCGGGCGTACGTCGCGAGCAAGCTCTCGACGTTGCAGTCGCAGCTCGCCGCGCTGGCGGGCGCGATCGCCTCCGGCAACAATGCCCAGGCAAAGTCCGCGTGGTTGACCGCGCACCTGACGTGGCTCGAGATCGGCCAGGACGACGGCGCCTACGGCGCCTTCGGGGCGCTGGGCGGCAAGATCGACGGCCTCGCGGCCGGCCACCCACTGGGAACCGCTGACCCTGGGTTCACCGGCTTTCACCGGATCGAGTTCGACCTCTGGACCAACCACGACCTGAGCGCCGCCGCGACCGACACTACGACCCTCCAACGTCTGCTTACACAGCTGCTGAAAACGCCGCTATCGAGCTACCTGCCCGCCACCGCGACCGGGATCGGCAACTGGCTGCTGCGGCCCCACGAGGTGCTCGAGGACGCGCTGCGCGACTCGCTGACGGCCAACGATGACTACGGCAGCGGCACCGATCTCGCCTCGATCACGGCCGATGTCGCCGCCGTGCGCGAGCTGCTGAGTCTGGTGGGGCCGATGTTCAACGAGCTCGCGCCGCAGCTGCGCCCGTCCGCGACCGGCCAGCTGGGCGCCCTGATCGGCGCGATCGACGCGACCCGCGTCAACGGCGCCTGGGTGTCGATCGAGAACCTGCCGACCAGGCAACGCCAGCAAATCGATGCCGACCTCGACGCCGCGCTGGAGACGCTGGCACCACTCCCAGACCTGGCGACCAGCACCGGCAACAACGCTCCCGCTGACTGACGACCCGGAAGCGCGGGAGAAGTAGCCTCCGCGGCGCGGAACGCGGATTCGAGGACCGAAAAGACAGGAGCACGAGATGGATCTTCCCGACCAGCTTCAGGGCAAGGACTTGACCCGCCGGCAGCTGATGCAGCGCCTCGGAATGGTCGGCGCCGGCGCGTTTGTCAGCCAGTCGGCGCTGGCGTGGATCGCCGGGCCGAGTTGGGCGTCTGCGATCGAGCGGGCGGCGCGGATCAAGCCGGCCGGATCGGACCTCGAGGCGGTTGAACACATCGTCTTCCTGATGCTCGAGAACCGCTCCTACGACCACTACTTCGGTGCCTACCCGCGCGGGCGCGGCTTCGACGACCACTCGAAGCACTCGCTCGGCGTGTTCGCTCAGAACTACCCGGGTGGATCGAACGTGGTCCCCAGGCACAAGCTGCTGCCGTTCAGCCTGCCCACCAACCACGGTCTCGACTCGACCGACGACCTGACGCACGACTGGGGGCCGATGCACGAGTGCTGGAACCACGGCCGGATGGATTCCTGGGTCAAGGTCCACACCCAGCCGCAGTGGGAGGGGCCGAAGGGCGCGCTGACAATGGGCTATTACGGGCGCACCCAACTGCCGTTCCACTGGGCCCTCGCCGACAACTTCACGCTCGCCGACGCCTACCACTGCTCGATCCTCGGCCCGACGCACCCCAACCGGCTGATGGCCACCAGCGGCACGATCGACCCGGACGGCAAACACGGCGGCCCCGTGGTCGCGACCAACCCCACCGACAACACGATGTGGAACTGCACCTGGACGACGATCCAGGAGCTGCTCGAGGACAAGGGCGTGTCATGGAAGGTCTACACGCCGACTAATGCAGGTGTCAGAGGCAAGTACGCGTCGCTGACCAAATACTTGACCTGGGACCCGAGCTTCTACGACCCGACGGTCACGACCAACTTGGAGCTCACGGACAACGTCCTGCCGTATTTCGACGCGTTCCGGAAGCCGGGAACGGCGCTGTTCGAGAAGGCGTTCCGGCAGACGTTCCCGAACGACTTCGCGGCCGACGTCAAGGGCGGCAAGTTCCCGAGCGTGTCCTGGATCATCCCGCCGCTCGGGTTCGACGAACACCCGTCGGCTTCGCCGACGAACGGCCAGTGGTTCGTCTCGATGGTGCTCGGCGAGCTCACCTCGAACCCGCACCTGTGGGCAAAGACGGCACTGTTCATCATGTACGACGAGAACGATGGTTGGTTCGATCACGTGGCGCCGCCGACCGCCCCCAGAGGCACCCCCGGCGAGTATCTGACGACCGGCACGTTCCCGTCCGCCGAGCCGGACCCGGACACGCTCGGCATCAGCGGTCCGCTGGGTCTCGGGGTCCGGGTGCCGCTGTTGGTGGTCTCGCCGTTCAGCCGCGGCGGCCACGTCGCCACCGAGGTGTTCGACCACACTTCACAGCTGCAGCTGATCTCCAAGCGCTTCGGTGTCGGGGTCCCGAACGTCTCAGCCTGGCGGCGCAGGACCGTCGGCGACCTCACCTCGACGCTGTATACGTCCAGGGCCGACACCTCGGTGCCAAAGCTCCCGAAGACGTCGATCGTGTTCGGGTCCTCGGGCCCCGCCAGCTACCCCAAGCAATGGACCGAAACGGGCGGGTTCGGTCCGAGCATTCCGACCAGGCAGCGGATGCCGAACCAGAAGGGCGGCTCCGAGGCGGCCGAGAAGTACTTCAAGCTGAGCGAGGACGAGCAAGCGATCACCGCCGACGCCCGGACGCCGATCGACACGAGCGGACCGCCCAATGAGACTGTCAAGTCGCGCGGGAACCGGCTGCTGGCCAGTCAGCCGTACTGAGCGGAACCCAGCACTGATTTTCCGCGCGTCGCCGTGTCGACCGTTGCGAACCGAGCCAGATCGGCCGTAGATCAGGAGGATGCCCGAATGGAGAAGATGCACGCAGCGGTTGTCACGTCGTTTGACGAGCCACCCCACTACCTACCGGCACGCTGCCGATGATCCCCGGCATCGACGGCGTCGGCCGGCGAGGAGACGGCAAGTGGATCTACTTTGTGGTGGGGGCCGCCGGCGCAGCAGGCGATCATGGCGCTACTGACCGCGCGGTCGGATCGCAGCCGCGCGCTGAACTGGATTCAGATCGGCGCAACGGCGGGCCCGACGATCGAGCTGCCGTCAGTAGCGCTGCGCTCGGCCAATTTCCGCCTGCAAGGCACCGGCCAGGGCGCGGTCTCGACCGGCGTCTACCTCGCCGAGCTGCCGTCACTCGTCGAGGAGATCGACGCCGGCACGATCGCCGTCAAGACGAACGCGGTCCCGCTGGCCGAAGTGGAGCGAGTCTGGCCCCAGCCACACATGCCGGGCGAGCGGACTGTGCTCGTACCGTAGCCGCCACTGCCGACCGTTTCGCATCATGCCAACAAATTGTTCGGGTGCTCGGCACCGCCGGGCTGGCCCAGGGATCACGAGTCCGGTGACTGGATGAAGCCCGGCTGTGCGTATGCCGGGTTCGGGTAGGTGTAGAACCCGCGGCCGCTCTTGACGCCGAGATCCCCGCGGTCCACGTACGCCTTCAGGAACTTCGCGTTGGCGCGAAGTTGCTGGTCGCCGAGCCGGCCGGCCCAGTACTCGGTGATTGTCCAGGCGGTGTCGAGGCCGACCGCGTCGAGCGCGCCGAGCGGTCCGACCGGCGCCTTGGTGATGTGCATCCAGCTGCGATCGATGTCCTCGATCGACGCCACGCCCTGCTCGGCGAGCGCGATCGCGGCGGTGTTGAGCGCGCCATACATCGAGTTGAAGACGTAGCCGTTGTGCTCCCGGCGCAGTTCGATCGGAACCTGCCCGATCCGTCGCGCGAACGCGACCACGAGCTGTGTCACCTCCGGCGCGGTGCCCGGATGCGGCATCACATCGGCGAGGTTGTTGACCCACACCGGCAGGTGAAAGTGCAACGCGAGCAGACGGTCGCCTCGTCCCGACTGCTTCGCGAACTGCGACGGCAGCAGCGTCGAAGTGTTCGTCATGAAGATCGTCCGCGACGGGCATGCGGCGTTGAACTCCGCGAGCACGCGGCCCTTGAGATCGGGGTCCTCTGGAATCGCCTCGCTGAGCAGGTCGGCGTCCCGGGCGGCGGTCGGGAGATCTGAAGTCAGCGTGAGCCGCGCCCGCGACGAGGCCCGCAGCCCGGACGTGATCACCCCGCCGGCCTCGAGCTCATCCGCGTAGGCGTCAATCCGCGCGACCGCCGCTTCCAGCGCCTTCGCGTCGGTGTCATACACGACGACGTCGTAGCCGTGGCCAGCGCACTGAAACCCGATCTGCTGGCCCATCGTCCCGGCGCCGACGATCGCCACGCATCGGACCTTGGCTGCTGGTGAGATCGCGGTCCGCGAGGGAGACCCGCTGCCGTCGATCATGCTCGTGTTGGAGGGCGCGATGCTGGCCACCTCGACGCTTCCCTCTCTGCCTGATGAGCGGCGTGTACGCGGTGACGTGGTCGCGATCGTCGCCGTGATCGACGGCGGCCCCTCGCCGTGGACGGTCGAGGTGCTCGAGCCGTCGGTCGTGCTGGAGCTGGAGAACGTGGCGCTGAACACGAGCTCGAGCTCGACCTCGGCTTTGCCTCGCGCTTTTACCGTGCGATGGCTGTGATCGTTGCAGGCCGGCGCGCGCTGACGACCGACACCGAGGGAGATTCGCTGGAAGCGCCGCAAGCGTTCAAGGTGAACACATATCTGGCGGACGACCGCCTGCGCCGGCTCCTGCGGCGCATCGACCCGGGCGAAGGGGTCGTGGTGACCGGTGCCGACCTGACGATCGAGGAGATCGCGCGCGTCGCGTGGCTGGACGCGCCCGTCACCGTGGCCCCGGCGGCGCGCAACCGCGTTGAGCTGGCTCGCGACGTGGTCAACCGGCTGGTCGCCGCCGATCGGCCCGTGTATGGGGTCAACACCAACGTCGGCGAGCTCAAGGACGAGCGGATCGCCGACGAGGACCAGATCACGTTTCAACGACACATCCTGCTGAGCCATGCGACTGGAGTCGGGGAGGAGCACCCGCGCGAAGTGGTACGGGCGATCATGCTGGCTCGCGTCAACGGGATGGCCCGCGGTGCCTCGGGCGTGCAGCCCGCCGTGTTCGACACGCTGCTGGCGATGCTGAACGCAGGCGTGCACCCGATCGTGCCCAGTCACGGGTCGATCGGCATGGCGGACCTGCCTCCGCTGGCACACCTCGCGCTGCCGTTGATCGGCGAGGGAGAGGTGGAGCTCGGCGGCGAGCGGATGCCGGCCGCGGATGGCCTGGCCGCCGCCGGCATCGAGCCGCCGCAACTCGCGGCGAAGGACGGCCTTGTCGCTCGTCAGCGCGAACTCGGCGTCCGTGGGACACGCTGCGCTGGTCATCGCCCGCGCGATCGACCTGGTGGCCGTCGCGGATGTCGCCGCTGCGCTGAGCCTCGAGGGCCTGTGTGGCCATGCGTCGGCCCTCGATCGCAGCATCGACGCGGCACGTCGCTTCTCGGGGCAGATCACCTGCGCTCGGCAGATGCGCAGGCTACTGGAGGGCTCCACCCTGTGGTTCTCTGCACCCGCGTTCGGCGTGCAGGATCCGATCAGCTTTCGGTCCGCAAGCCAGGTCCACGGCGCCGTGCTCGATGTCGTGCACCTCGTGCGCGCCACGCTCGAGACCGAGCTCAACTCCACGGGCGATAACCCGATGGTGCTCGTGGACCGCGACGAGATCCTCTCGGACGGCAACTTCCATCCGGCCGGCCTGTCGATCGCGCTGGACACGCTCGGGATCGCGCTGGCGCAGCTGACGTCGATGTCCGCCAATCGGATCGTGCGCCTGATGGACTCCAACTTCACCGGGCTGCCGACGTATCTGTCGGCAACGCCGCGGCTCAACGTCGGGCTCGGAGTGCGGCAGAAGACGGCGACGGCGCTCACCGCCGAGGTGCGCATGAGGGCCAACCCCGCGTCGCTCGACTACGTGCCGGTCGCGGGCGCGATCGAGGATCATGCGACGATGGCGGTGGAGGGTGCCGCTAAAGGAGCCCGCGCGGTCGACGCCGCATTCGAGCTGTTCGCGATCGAACTGCTCGTGGCCGCCCAGGCGGTCGACCTGCGCGCCGGGATGACGCTAGGCGCGGGCACTGCCGCCGCGCACGCCCGAGTCCGCGACGTCGCCCCCCCGATGGCCGAGGACCGGCTGATGTCGCGAGACATAGCGGCGGTGCGCGGCACCCTGAACGATGGCTCGCTGCTACGCGCGGTGGGCGAGGCGATCTCGCGGCCGCTCGGACTCGGAATCGCGCCTGACTGTTAGGCTTCGCGCCATGACAAGGCCGGAGCGGGCCTCGATTGCCATCGAGCGTCAGTTGCGGACAGTGGGAGGGGGGCCCGGCCTGCTGGGCTACACGGTGGTTGCGATCCTCATCGGGATCGCGTTGCTGCTGTATTTCCTCGACGCGCACACGAACGCCGCAAACGGCGGCGCCATCAGCCACCGCGTGGACTTGGTTCATCGTGGGTGAGGTGACAGGCATCGTCGCGGCCGTGTTGCTCGCGTTCGTGGTCATCCTCGCAGGCCGGCTGGCGGTGCTGTACTCGATCCACCGCGGCCACCTGCTCGGCCTGCTCCATCGCGCCTGCCTGCAGCGACTGGGCAGCGATCGCGTGCACACGGGGACGGAGGGAGTGAGGCATTCGCAGGACGGCGAGAGCGCGTCGGTGCAGTTCGCCGACGGCACGGTCGCGACCGGTGATCTCGTGGTCGGCGCCGACGGAATCGGGTCGGCGATGCGCGCACAGCTGTATCCGGACGAGGGGCCACCGCTGTGGAATGGGGTGACGATGTTCCGCGCGGTCGCACTCGCCGAGCCCCCGCTCACCGGCAGGTCGATGGTTCTGATCGGGCGCGCCGGACGGCGCGCCGTGATCTACCCGATCTCGGCACCCGGCGACGACGGACGCGCGCAGGTGAACCTCGTACTCGACACGCAGACGGCCGCGGGACGGCCGATGCCGCGCCACGACTGGAGGCATGAGGTCGACCGCCGGGAGGTCCGCGCACTGTTCGAGGCGATGCACTTCGACTGGATCGACCTGGGGGCGCTGATCGATGCCGCCGGGCGGTGGTGGCAGTATCCGATGGTCGACCGCAATCCGCTGCCGCGATGGTGCTTCGGCCGAGTGACGCTGCTGGGTGACGCGGCCCACCCGATGTACCCGGTGGGGTCGAACGGCGCCTCGCAGGCGATCGTCGACGCCCGCACGCTTGCGTACGCGCTCGCCGTCGAGGCCTCGGTCGAAGCGGCCCTCGAGACGTACGAGTCAGCCCGCCGCCCCGTCACCTCGGCGGTCGTGGCCGCCAACCGCGATCTCACCGCCGTGAAATGCATGGACCTCGCCGAGGAACGCGCCCCTGACGGCTTCGAGAGCATCGACGATGTCTTCGCGCCCTGCGAGTTGCAGGCCCTCTCCGACGAGTTCAAGCGGATCGCCGGGTTCGACCCGGTCGAGCTGAACGAGCGCCCCTCGCTGAGCGTTCCGCAACGCCGGATCAGCTGATCGCGCGATGCGCGCGCGCAAGTCGCAAGCCGGCGGCGGACATGGCGATTGATCGCCAGATCGTGCACGGAGACCTCCACGCGCTGCGCCCGCGTCGCCACCGCGTCAGGCATATCAGGCCTCAGCCCCCGCCGCCAAGCTCCGACCACGGGCGGGTGTTGATGACGTCCGCGGCGGTTGCCCACCCGCGGCGCGCGGTCGCGACCGACAGGGTCATGTTCCCGAGCCCGCGGATCGAGTGCGCGTCGGTCGAACAGACGATCTGCACGCCGGCGGCGAGCGCCTCCCGGACGTGCTCGCCGCTGAGATCGAGGCGGAGAGGGAGGCCATTGACCTCGAGCGCGATCCGATGCTCGAGCGCGACCGCGAACACGCGGTCGAGGTCAAGCTCGTTCTCGGGACGGCGGTTGATGTAGCGACCCTTCGGGTGACTGAGGCAGCGGACGTACGGGTTTCGCAGCGCCTCCTCGACGCGCTCGGTGATCGCCCGGCGTGGCATCCGCTGTCCGCCGTGGACGCTTGCCTGGACCCAGTCGAGGTCCGCGAGGACGGCGTCGGGCAGATCGAGCCGCCCGTCCGGGAGGATGTCGCACTCGATCCCGCGCAGCACGCGGAACGGCGCCAGTAACTGATTGGCGGCGGCGATCTCCTCCCCCTGGCGACGGACATCGTCTGCAGTGAGGCCGCGCACTGCGCCCACCGCGGGCGTGTGATCGCAGATCGCCAGATACTCGTAACCGCGCTGCATGGCCGCCCGGGCCATCTCTTCGATACTCGCTCTTCCGTCGGACCAGGTGCTGTGGCAGTGCAGGTCGCCGCGGATCTGTTCGGGCTCGACAAGGGCGGGCGGCTCGCCGGCGAACGGCTGCTCGCGCAGCTCCGGTGGGCACCAGGGCAGGCGCAGCGCCGTGTACACCGCGATCTCGTCGGGCGCGTCGGGCAACGGCTCGAGCGCGGCGACGTATGGGGCCGAGCCCGTCGCGCGGACCAGTTCGGTCCCATAGCGCTCGGGCTCGACCGCCACCAGCTCGACTGGCACTCCGTCGACGGTCAGCCCGACCGCTCGGCGGTCGCCGCGGTTCAGCAGCATGACGATCTGCGGCAGCTCGGCGAAGCGCGCGAGCACGGGACCTGGCTCCGCCGCGTCGCAGACGACCGACAGCAGCTCGCAGTCGTCGCGCCAGCGGCGCACGTCGCCCGCGGGCGTGCCGCCGAGCGCCTCCGCCAGGCCGCCGACGAGCTCCAACGCACGATTGAGCAGTAGTCCGTGCCGCGGCCGTGGCTCGCCTTCGTGGGCGAGCGCCTCGAGCAGCCGCGCCTCGGTCTTGGATCCGATCCCGGGCACGGTCCGCAGCCGGCCGTCGGCCGCGGCGTCGCGCAGCTCCGCCGCGGTGCGCACGCCCAGCGACCGGGCCAGCTCGACGAAGCGCTTGGCGCCGAACCCGAGGTAGCGGCCGAGACCGACAAGATCGGGCGCGAGCTCACGCTCGAGCTCCTCGAGCTCGGCGATCCTGCCCGTCTCGATCAGCTCGCGCAGCCGCGCCTCGATCCCGGGACCGATTCCGCGCAGCCGCCGCGCGTTGCCCCCGCGGACGAGCTCGGCGACGGGCAGCGGCGCGTCGCGGATCGTCTCGGCTGCGCGGCGGTACGCGCGGGCCGAGTACGGGTTCGCCTCGCCCAACTCCAGCAGCGATGCCATTGCATCCAGGCGGTCGGCGATCTCGCGGTTCTCCACGGCAGTAGTTTCCCGGCCGACGTGAACCCGGGCACCGCCGGTTCCGGATGTCCGTGGACGGACGGGTGACAACGGGCGTGGCGCCGCCGGCCTCCTTAGGCCGGCACGACGTACGGGAAGTTCTCGTCCCGCAGGTCCTGTGCGACGGATGGCTTGAGCCCCGAGGGCACGGCCGTGTCGGTGACGAGGGACAGCATCGCCTCGGGCGCGTTGTCGGCCAGCGTCCGGCCATTGAACCCGGCGAAGCCGTACGTCGCGGGCGTTCCCACCGCGTAGGGCAGCACGTCAGGGAACAGCCGTCGCGCCACCGTCTCGCCGTAACCCTCCGGGTCTTCCGAGGTTCCGGTGGCCGCCACGACGGCCGCGACCTGATCGCCGATGTACTTGGCGACGGCGTCGAAATCCTCCGACGGGTGCCTGGTATTGGCGGGGTTATCGAACTTGGTGTCGTCGGGCCAGAAGATCGGCCACATCATCGGGTGCCCGGCGCGGTTGATCTGCCGCCACGCACCCGCATCGGTCGCGAGCTTCGTGGCGCACCAGACGCCGACTGCGGCACCGGGACGCAGTTTCGGATGCTGGTTGGAGATCTCGAGCACGATCGATTCGACGGTCGTGTTGGCGAAGCTGTTCTGAGCCGCTTCCGGTCGCCACCCCGACAGGTCCGGCGCGGCCCCGTCCTTGACCGCCGCGTCGATCTTGGCCAGCAGCGACAGGTCGATGTAGAACCAGTCGGTGATCCGTCCCGCCCAGATCCGGATATCGCCATCGCCGGCCGCGTCGCCCGTCCAGCCCTCGAGGACGAGTTCGCCCGTCGCCGAGTCCCCGCGCGCGTCCTCGCCGGTCACGGCGTGGAGCTGCAGCGCCTGTCGTCCGTCCGAGTCCCGTTCGCCGAACGACACCCTGTAGGTCAGGTCTTCGAAATCGGCTCCATCGAAGTGCACCTTGAACTCGTATCGCGCCTCGTGATGGAAGCCCGGTTGCACATTCGGTTCGGTGATGGTCGAGTTGACGTCCATGACGAACACCGTGCTGCCGTTTGACGGGAAAACGCACAGGTCGTCGATGTACAGCTGGCCATTCTGGCGTGCGAGCGGTGTATCGAGATGATGAGACATGGGCCACTCCTTTGTTCCGGGTCATCAGGGCGCTTGCTTGGCGTTGCGCAGTCTCGCCGGAATGCCGCGGTGTCGTCAAGCCAGTCGACGCGCGGCTCGGGTGTCACAGGCGCGAGCGCAATCTCGTCTGGGTCGTAGTGTGTCTTGTTGAAAGGGAGATGGCGATGAAAGTATTTGTTGCCGGCGCGACGGGAGCGATTGGCAAGGAGCTCGTGCCCCGACTGGTCGCGGCGGGCCACGATGTCGTGGGGATGACCCACAAGCAGTCCAACTGTGCTCTGCTGGATGCGCTTGGCGCGACACCGGTGGTCGCCGATGCGCTGGATCCCGATCAGGTCGCCGAGGCGGTGGCCCGGGCGAACCCGGAGGTGATCGTGCATCAGCTGACCGCGATCGGATCCCTTGATCTGCGCCACTTCGATCGTGATTTCGCGCTCACCAACCGGCTGCGGACCGAGGGCGCCGATCATCTGCTGTCGGCCGGTCGCGCCGTCGAGGTGCGCCGGTTCGTTGCGCAGAGCTACTTCGCGGGGTACCAGCGCACGGGTGGAGCGGTCAAGACCGAGGATGATCCGCTCGATCCCTCGCCGGCGCGCGCGATGCGCGAGACGCTGAACGCGATCCGGTATCTCGAGGAGGCAGTGCTCGGCGCCAACTGGACGGAGGGCATCGTGCTGCGCTACGGCGCGTTCTATGGTCCCGGAACCTCGATGTCCGCGAGCAGCGAGCAGTTCGAGCTGGTCCGCAAGCGCAAGTTCCCGCTGGTCGGCAACGGCGCCGGGGTGTGGTCGTTCATCCACATCGCCGACGCCGCCGAGGCGACCGTGGCCGCGGTCGACCACGGCACGCGCGGGATTTACAACGTCGTGGACGACGACCCCGCATCGGTGGCGGAGTGGCTGCCGGTGCTGGCGCAGAAGCTCGGCGCCAAGAAGCCGAGGCGCGTGCCACGGTTCGTCGGGCGGATGTTCGCCGGTGAGGCCGGTGCGGTGATGATGACCGAGATTCGCGGCGCCTCGAACGCAAAGGCCAAGCGCGAGCTCGGGTGGCAGCCGGGGCATGCGAGCTGGCGCCAGGGGTTCGCGACGTGAGTCCCCAGGAGGAGCTCCTGGAGAAGCTGCGCCCGGTGTCGTTCGCAGTTGCCTACCGGATGTTGGGCAGCGTCGCCGAGGCAGAGGACATCGTCCAGGAGGCGCTGCTCCGGCTCCATCGCGCGCTCGAGGGCGGGGAACGGGTCCAGTCGCCCCGCGCTTTCGTGGCGACGGTCACGACCCGGTTGGCGATCGACGAGCTGCGCTCCGCGCGCGCCCGCCGCGAGCGCTATGTCGGCGAGTGGCTGCCCGAGCCGATCATCACAGACAGCACTGATGACCCCGCGCAGCAGGCCGAGATGGCCGACTCGCTGTCGCTGGCGATGCTCGTGCTGCTGGAGAGCCTGTCCCCGGAGCAGCGGGCAGTCCTGCTGCTGCACGACGTGTTCGACTACGACTACCCGCAGGTCGCCGAGATCATCGGCAAGAGCCAGGACAACGTCCGTCAGCTCGCGACGCGAGCGCGGCGCCATGTCGAGCAGCGGCGCCGGCGCTTTCAAGCGTCGCGCGAGCAGCAGCAGGAGCTGGCGCAGCGGTTTTTCGCCGCCGCCCAAGCCGGCGACCTCGCAGGGCTCGAGGCCCTGCTCGCTCACGACGTCGTGCTGACCGGCGACGGCGGCGGCAAGGTGCCCGCCCTGGCACGCTCGCTGCACGGTCGCAACCGCGTCGCGCGCACGCTCGTGAACTGGAGCAAGACCGGCGCCCGTATCCCCGGAGTCCAGCTGCGGCGAGTAGAGGTCAACGGCAGCCCCGGAGCGCTGCTGCTCGACGGCCAGGCGCGGGTGATCGGCGTATGGGTGCTAGAGGTCGGCCCCGGTCATGTCCAGGGGATCAGCGCGATCGTCAACCCCGACAAGCTCGCCCACCTCGGCCCAACCGCCGATATGAAATCGCTTCTGCGTATTGGAGCGCGGGGCGGGTGACCGGTGTGTTTTGAGCGGCCCGTGTTCGCCGACTTCAGCACCCTGCTGCCTGCGCGGGTGGGGTTGCAGGGTCGTAGCGGGTAGCGCGGGCTGCGGGGGCGGGTGGCGCGGGCGGCGGGGGCGGGTGGCGCGGCGGCGGGGGCGGGTGGCGCGGCGGCGGGGGCGGGTGGCGCGGCGGCGGGGGCGGGTGGCGCGGCTGAGGGGGGGTGGCGCGGCTGCGGGGGCGGGCAGGTGTCTGGCCCCGATGGGCGCCGGCGGACCGCAAAAAACCTGCTCAAGTTGCCAATCCGATCGCCCGGCTCCGGGTTCGGGAAGTTGAGCACGATAGTCATGCTCACTTTCCCAAACCGCCGGCACGCAGTCCGGTTTGGGAAGTTGAGCATGTCTTTCAGGGTCTACTGACCCGCGTCCGCCCCCTCCCCTACTGCCCGGAGGTCGGGCGCTCGGTCACTAGGCGCGGCGAGCAGCCAGACAGATCTAGGCGCGGCGAGCAGCCAGACAGATCTAGGCGCGGCGAGCAGCCAGACAGATCTAGGCGCGGCGAGCAGCCAGACAGACACGTCGGGCGGTCGCTTTCAGCCTGTCGCCGCCGCCGCCCGGTAGGGGCGGAAGAACGCGCGCAGCTCCTCCGCGTACAGCTCGGGCTCCTCGAACGGCGCGAAGTGCCCGCCGCGCGCGGGCTCGGTCACGCGCACGACGTTCGCCGTGCGCTCGAGCCACGCCCGAGGCGGGCGGACGATGTCGCCGGGAAAGAGCGAGAAGCCGGACGGCACCTCGACGCGGCGGGCATGTTGCGCGGGCGCGATCGCGGCGTTCGCGCGGTACATGCGCATTGACGAGCCGATCGTCCGCGTGAGCCAGTAGAGCGTGACGTTCGTGAGGATCTCGTCCTTCGTGAAGCGCCCCTCGAGATCGCCGCCGCAGTCGCTCCACGCCCTGAGCTTCTCGACGATCCACGCCGCGAGCCCGGCGGGCGAGTCGGTGAGCCCGAACGCGGCCGTCTGGGGCTTCGTGCGGTGCATGGCGGCGTAGGCACCCTCGGCGGCGCCCCAGGCCGCCGCGCCCTCTAGCCAGGCCCGCTCCTCCGGAGCGAGGTCCGCCGGATCGCCGGCGAACACGGGCAGGCCCGCGTCGGTGCGGTGGACGGCCACCACCCGGTCGGCGTGGTCGAGCCCGAGGTAGCGGCTCACGTGGCTGCCGATGTCCCCGCCCGCCGCGCCGAACCGCGCGTAGCCGAGGACGCTCATCAGCTCGGCCCACAGGCCGGCGACGGCGATCGAGTCCAGCGGCGGGCCGGTAGGAGGGTCCGAGTACCCGTACCCCGGCATATCCGGGACAACCACGTCGAACGCGTCGGCGGGGTCGCCGCCGTGCGCCGCCGGGTCCGTGAGGAGTGGGATGACCTTCACGTACCGCCAGAACGAGTCCGGCCAGCCGTGGCTGAGGACCAGCGGCAGGACTCGCCCTCCCGGCGCGGCGCCCCGGACGTGCAGGAAGTGGATCCCGAGGCCGCCGATCACGGCGCGGAAGTGAGGGAGCCGCGCGAGCCCCGCCTCCTGCGCCGACCAGTCGAACCCGTCCGCCCAGTAGGCGACGAGCTCGCGCAGGTAGCCGAGGTCCGTCCCGAGCGACCATCCGGCGTCCTCGGGCGCGTCCGGCCAGCGCGTCGCGCGCAGCCGCGCGCGGAGGTCCTCGAGCGCGGCGGGAGCAGTCCGCGGGGTGAACGGCTCGGGGCGGGACGGAGCGTCCGGCATCGGGCGCATCCTATGCGCCCGCCACTCTGCCCGAGCAGGCGCGCAGCCATCGCACGAGCGTCCGCCGCCGCGCAGCCCCTGCAGCCGGCCGAACAACCAGAGGTTCTCGGCCGCGGGACGGCGCTCGTAGCTGTCATCCGGCCGCTCCATTCCTGAGGGTCGGGGTACGCCACGACACGCTAGGCGCCGCCGGTTTCACGACGGCTACACGGCGGTCTCGCGCGATTACGGCCGTTCCGTTCTTCGCCGCGCCGGTGTCTCAACGAGCGGAACTGCAAAACAGCCGCTGGAGAACTGCAATGACATCCTCACCACGAGATACCAACCGCTGGCGGGCTTTCGCGCTGTTGGCGGCGTCGTACTTCATGACCGTCGTCGATTTCACGATCGTCAACGTGTCGCTGCCGACGATCGGCCGCGATCTGCACCTGACCGCCACGGGTCTGCAGTGGGTCGTGACCGCGTACGCACTCACGCTCGGGGGCTTCTTGCTGCTGGGCGGTCGCGCCGCCGACCTGCTCGGTCGCCGCCGGATTCTGATGCTCGGGCTCGCCCTGTTCACAGTGGCGTCACTGGCGTGCGGGCTTGCGAGGAGCGACGCGTTCCTGATCGCCGGTCGGGCCGTGCAGGGAGTCGGCGGCGCAATCATGCTCCCGGCCGCGCTCTCGATCGTGATGAACATGTTCGAGGAGGGCGCCGAGCGCAACAAGGCGCTCGGGATCTGGGGCGGGCTCGGCGCCACCGCCGGGACGATCGGCCTGATCGCCGGGGGTGTCCTCACCCGGTACGCCGGGTGGCAGTCGATCTTCTATCTGAACGTCCCGATCGGGGCGGTCGCGCTGGCGCTCGCGCCGCGGCTCGTCCCCGACAGCCGGCTCGCGACCAGGCGGCGACGGTTCGACGTGTTCGGCGCGACGGTCGGTACGGGCGGGCTGGTGCTGCTGGTGGACGCGATCTCACAGGCGCCCCAGTACGGCTGGGGCGCGACCAGGACGATCGTTGTGTTCGCCGCATCTGCGGCGCTCTTGATCATGTTCCTGAGGGTCGAGAACCGGGCCGATTCGCCGCTCCTGCCGCTTACGATCTTCCGGCTGCGCACGCTTTCGGCTGCGAACGTCGCTGGGCTGTTGCTGGGCGGCAGCTTCTTTGCGTTCGTGTTCGTTGGGACCCTGTACATGCAGGAGGTCCTGCACTACAGCGCGCTGCAGACCGGGGCCGCGTGGCTGGCAGCGTCGGTTACGTCGATGAGCCTGGCTGGTCTCTCGCAATGGCTGGTCACCCGTGTCGGAGCCAAGGCCGTGATGGCGATCGGGATGACGCTGATCGGGGCGGGGATCATCTGGGCAACCCAGGCGCCAGTCCACGGGCACTTCCTTGCCAATCTCGCCGGCCCGTTCATCGTGGCCGGGATGGGAACGGCGTTCTCGTTCATCCCGATCTCGGTGGCCGCGCTGGAGGGCGTGACCGAGCACCAGTCGGGCCTGGCATCCGGGCTGCTGAACACCTCCACTCAGGTTGGCGCCGCGATCGGGACGGCAATCGCCTCGAGCGTGGCAGCGAGCGGCGCCAAGGCGCTGCTTCGAACCGGGAACGCCCTCCCGACGGCGCTGACCGGCGGCTTCCATGAGACGTTCTGGGTGCTCGGAGCGATCGCGCTGATTGCGCCCGCGGCGGTGTTCGCGCTCGCAAGTCGACCTGGGCGCTCAAACACGGCGGTCAACTCCGGGAGCCGCGAGGCGCAGCACGCGCTCGCTGCGACCAAGTGACTCCAGCACCCGCGGCGCAAATCACAGGTACGGAGCTAAGGAGTGAACATGCACGATGAGATTAAGAATGTCCGGCAACCAGACCGCGGCATCAACGATGCAGAAGTCCCCGTTGTCGTGGACAGGGCGACGTTTCAAGCCGAGCTGGATGCGGTGCGGGTCCGAGAGAAAGCCCATACCCGCGAAGGCGATGCAATCGCCGCTGCCCGGCGCCGGCTCCCGATGGTGGCGGTCGACTCCACCATCGGGCTGATCGGCCCACACGGGCCGGTCACACTGCTCGATGTCTTCGAGGGCCGCAGACTGCTAGTCGCCTACTACTTCATGTGGGACACCGGCCGACCCGCCGCCGAACAGTGCGAGGGCTGCACGTTCTACACCACGCAGGTCGGGGAGCTGTCCTATCTGCATTCGCGTGACATCACGTACGCCACGCTCTGCCAAGGTCCCTTCGCCGAGAGTCTGCGCTACCGCGCCTTCATGGGCTGGGAGATGCCGTGGTACTCAGTCGAACAGTCGCCCGACACGCTCCTGACCGGGCGGGTCGGCATGTTCCACCTGGTGTGCTACCTGCGCAGTGGCGACCGGGTATTCGAGACCTACTGGACAAATGGCCGCGGCGTCGAGGCGATGGACAACAGCTACGCGCTGATGGATCTGACCGCGTATGGACGCCAGGAGAAGTGGGAGGACTCGCCCGCCGGTTGGCCACAGCGATGGGAGGTCAATCGCGAGATCTGGCGCACAAACGGACGTCCTACCGCCCAGTGGTCCCGGATCAGAGCCGGGCGCTCCGATGACCTTGGAAGCACCGCGCACGAGGGGGACCCGCTGAGGCCAACGCCTCTTATTCGGGCGCGACCGCTGTTCCCCGCGGATTAGGTAACCACTCGTAGCGGTTTCCGCGGTCAGTCGGCGTCTGTCTGTCGTGGCGCTTAGCGCGGTCAGTTGTCGTCTGTCGTAGCGGCTAGCGCGGTCAGTCGTCGTCTGTCAAGCAAGTCAAGCACCTGCTGGGGAGGTCGGGCACGGGTGCGCGACCTCGGAGGGAACGGCGGGCGCGGCGGGCGCCACCCCTGAAAACGGTACTTCTGCTCCTTCTGTGGGTGCTGGGAGAGGGTCTGTCGCTGGGTAGAGCGCCCGTCGTCGGCTTTGCAGCCGCCGCCCGCCGCGCTCCGGGCTAGGGAGGTCGGGGCGCACGGGTGCGCCCCGACCTCCCGGCAGACGAGGCGGGCGCACGGGTGCGCCCGACCTCCCGGCAGACGAGGCGGGCGCACGGGTGCGCCCGACCTCCCGGCAGACGAGGCGGGCGCACGCGGGGCCAGGAGCCCCTGAAGACGTGCTCAACCTCCCAACCCGGACTGCGCGCCGGCGGTTTGAGAAATCGAGCATGACTATCATGCTCAACTTCCCGAACGATCTCCCGGCGGTTAGATTTGGGAAGTTGAGCAGGTTTTCGGGTCCGCCAGCGCCCCCCCGGTCACCACCGGCCCGCCAGCGCCACCCGGTCACCACCGGCCCGCCCCCGCAGCCCGCGCCACTCCCCCGAGGTCGGGTACCCCGTGCCCGACCTCCCCAGCACCAAACGCGGCCGGCGGCAGCTGAAAGCCGACGACGGCTCCGCTACCCCCTACGACCCTATAACCGACCCACTGAAACAGCAGCAGCGCCCGAAAAACATGCTCAACTTCCCAAACCGAGTCGCCGGCTCCGGGTTCGGGAAGTCGAACACGATATGCATGGTCAATTTCCCAAACGACGTCTGCCCATTTCGATTTGGGAAGCTGAGCAGGTTGATCTTCGGGTGCACCGCCGCCCGGACGGTCGCTCGCGCCCCGAAACCGCTCTATTCACTGGGTTCGGCTTCCGACCAGATCCCGCCCTGACGATCACGCGCCCGGCGTGCCCAGCCCGGCGTCGGCATGACGCCGGGCGGCCGGGCGATTGCGAGGGGGGCCGGGCGGCCGGGCGATTGCGAGGGGGGCCGGGCGGCCGGGCGATTGCGAGGGGGACGGGCGATCTCGAGGCGGGCGGCCGGCTACTCGCCGCCGTACTCGTCGTGACGGCGGATCCAGAGCTGGAATCCCTCGTCCTCATCGCGTCCCTTCGGCGAGCGGTCGAGGAACCCGTAGTAGGGCATCAGGAACTCGACCCCGCGACCGGTCGTCGAATACGTCTGATAGACGATCCCGTCCTCAAGCGTGAAGACGCTGAAGCCGAACAGCTCGGTCAGGTAACCGTAGATGTCCGTGCCGGCCTCCTTGGCGTTGCGGAACGCGACCGGCGGCAGCCGGTCGAGCATCGGCTCGATCGCCTCCCGCGTCTGCTCGAGGCTGCTCGAGAAACCGAGGTCGGCGTTGAAATCGCTCTCGTAGCTCGATGCCCAGTTGAAGCTCCACCCCAGCCGCTTGCGATACCCCAGCAGCTTTTCGATTGGCGCCCCGGAGACGCCGATCAGGGTCACGTCCCGAGCATTCAGGTGCGGGATCAAACTGTCGAACGAGTCGGCGATCGAGGAGTTCACGGGGCATCCGGCCTCGTAGCTCGGGCCGAACATGAAGTGGTAGATCAGGAGCTGGGAGCGATCGTCGAACAGCTCGGCGAGCGTCTTATGGCCGTCCGCCGTCTGGAGCGCGTACTGCTTTTCGACCGCTACCCAGGGAAGCTCCCGACGCTGCCGCGCCAGTTCGTCCCCCATCTGGGTGTGTTCCTTCTCGCGCTCCAGCAGCACGGCGCGGGCCGCAAGCCACCGTTCACGCGAGGCGATCTTGTGGGTAGTCATCGTCATCTCCTTGGTTCTGTCCGCTTTTCACGCGGCGACCAGCTCAGCCGCCAAGTCATCGTTGAGACACCGGTATTGCTGAAAGCGGAACGGTCCGTTTGCCGCACGGCTGGTGTCATTAGGAGTGATGCGAGTGATCGGTGAGCATCGGTCCCCGGTGCAGACGTGAGCGAGAGTGTTCTCAGCCGCGCCCGAGCGGGCGACGAGTCAGCGTTCCGGGAGCTGGTCGAGCCCCACCGACGCGAGCTTCATCTGCACTGCTACCGGATCCTCGGGTCGCTCCAGGATGCCGAGGACATCGTGCAGGAGACGCTGCTCGCGGCCTGGCGCGGGCTGAGCGGCTTCGAGGAGCGGGCTTCGCTGCGCGCTTGGCTTTACCGGATCACCACCAATCGCTGCCTGAACACCCTTCGCGACCGTAAGCGCCGCCCGCAGGAGGTACCTTCGATGGCCGAGCCGCCCAACCCGACGCGCATGGCCGAGCCGATGTGGCTCGACCCCTACCCGGACGCACTGCTCGAGCGGGTCGCGCAGACCGCCCCGGGGCCCGAGGCGCGCTACGAGACCAGAGAATCTGTCGGGCTCGCGTTCTCGGCAGCACTACAACACCTGCCGCCCCGCCAG
The DNA here is from genome assembly GCA_963837385.1 of uncultured Solirubrobacterales bacterium. Lineage (GTDB taxonomy): Bacteria > Actinomycetota > Thermoleophilia > Solirubrobacterales > Solirubrobacteraceae > Palsa-465. The sequence continues at coordinate 369,051 of CAWIMZ010000015.1, read as the reverse complement.
CGCGCGGCGCTCGTGCTCCGCGAGGTGCTCGGCTTTCGCACCTCCGAAGTCGCCGACATGCTCGAAACAAGCGAGGCGTCGGTCAAGGGCGCGCTGCAACGCGCCCGCGCGACACTCGACGAGCGCCTTCCAGCCGGCGGTCGCGAGCGCGCCCCGCTGCCGGGGTCGGTCCAAGAACGCGAGCTCGTCGGCTATTTCGCCGCCGCGGTCGAGCAGGGCGACACGGCGGGCGTGATCTCTCTGCTGACCGACGACGCGTGGCTGACGATGCCGCCGCAACCGTACGAGTACCAAGGCGGCGAGGCGATCGCGAGGTTCATCGCCCGCGAGCGAGGGGACCGTCGCAGCGCCAACCTCCGGCTCGTGCCGACCCGCGCCAACGGCCAGCCGGCGTTCGGCTGCTACCTCCCGGATCCCCACGCGCCGATCGCCCGCGCCTACGGGATGATGGTGCTGACGCTGAGCGAGGACCACGTGGCGGCGATCACCTGGTTCGGCGAGCGGAGCCTGTTCGCACGGTTCGGACTGCCCAGGGCGCTGCCAGAGTAGATCGTGAGCTGCCCGGCGACGTCAGGTGCGTCGCAACCGGCATGCAGTTTCGGACGGCGACGGTCGAGGATCTACAAACCGCACTCGACCAGTCTCGCGCCGGCGCCTGCCGGTAGGGATGCGACGAGCGAATCCGTCGAGCAGCTGTAGCAGTTGATCGCGGTCGGGACCGGCCGGCGTGAGCAACGGCGCTCTGTAGTGGGGCATTGCGCCGTTACGGCGTCGCAGTCGTCGCGCGCGCGTCGCGCTGGGTGGGCAGGTGCACTCGACGGTGCGCTCGTTCCTCGATCATCACGCCCATCCCGGGGTGACGAGCGTGCCGATCCATGACCTGCCGCCCTCGTACACCGCGCTCGTCTGGCTGACCGCGAGCCGGTCGGCCAAGATCGAGGCGTTCGCTCGCGCGGCCGCCGACGTTCTCCCCCAGACCGAGGTCGGACTGCGAGAGTGGACAGTCGCGCTCGCGCCGTAGAATCGCTTACGCGCTCACGATGACGCCGCCACTAGCGGGGCGAGGACTCGTTCAGGCTAACGGCAGCTCGAATGAGGGTCGCGAACGCCTTCTCATCGATTTCATCGTCCTCATGGAAGTCGATCGCGCGCCGCGTGTTGCCTCCGAGGCTCGAGTTGAACAGTCCCGAAGGGTCCTCTAGGGAAGCCCCCTTGAAGAATGTGAGTTTCACGACGCTCTTGTAGGTCTCGCCAGTGCAAATCGGACCGTGGTGAGACCACACCGGAACCCCTGGATTGGACGGCTTCCTCCACTTCCACTCCTCGACCACTTCAGGGTCGGTCTGTTTGATCAGAGCGCGAAGCCTGGACAGGATCTTGCCTCGCCAGTCGCCCAGTTCTTTGATCCGTGCGTCTATCAGCTGACCTGGAGACTCGACCTTCTGTGTAGAGTCCTTCGTCATGATGTAGAGGTTACCGGGCGCGGAGTCGCGCCCATCATGCTTTCGTTGCAGGACCTGGCAAGAGGGGGCTTCCCGCTGTTTTGGTCATCACAAACTGTTAGCCCAGTGCGAGTGTCGCAAGTTCGTCGCGGCTCACCGGCTCAGCAGGCGCTTGCGGCGTGAGAACGCGGGGACGCCCCCGGCTGAGTGCCGGAGGCGTCGAGGTAGTTGGCTGTCCGCGGGCGGCGTCAGTGCACCAGCTCGTAGGTAAAGACACCCACGCCCGGGCATCCGCGCCCGAAGGAGTCGTACTGGACAAGTGCCCCGGCCGGGACGCTAGCGTCGCGATTCGCAACTGAGACCACAGCGGGGTAGTTGAAGCCGCCGCCGTTCAGGCAGTAGTGCCCGTGGCCGACGTGGGTGACCTGAGTCCAACCACCGGGAGTATTGAACACGAACGATGGAGAGGTCCCACCGGCGACCTCGGCAGCGCGACCCGGATGTAGCGCGACTGCGGCGATATCGAAGTCGACGCGGTCTGAAGGGACAATTCGCCCGATCCGCAGAGAGCGCGTGAGCGTCAGCGCCGGCCCCTGGACATTAGACGGCTTGTCTTGCAGGACCGGGTTTGAGTTGACCGGACTCGCTCCGGCGCTACCGACGATCGACACCAACACCGCGACGATGCTGACCGCGACGGCCGCAATGCCACGAGGGTGTCTGTGAAGTGTGCTCATGTTGCACTCCTTGTGTGTGTGAGTTGTTTAGCTCGCTCGGCGAGCGAGCGGTCTTCAGACCGTACGGGCAGGCTCGGGATTCGCCCATACACCCAAGGGGTGAATCGCACCCACCCCACGGGTGGTGGGTTCCGACCAAGGTGTGAGGAGACGGCGGCCGAGCAAAGAGGAGCGCGGCACCCCGCTGACTTGGTTCTCGGCATTGGCGACGCATTGATCGAAGCCGTACCCGGCTGCGGCCGCCTCGCCGGACCCTGTGAACCCTTGATCCGCGGCAGAGCGGTCAGTCGGCGCGATTCGCGCGTCCGAAACCGCACGCTCGGCACCGTCGCTTGGGTCGCTAGGGTGTTCTGAATGTTGACGAGACTGGCGTGGCTTGGCGACGGTGGACTGCGTATGGAGGTCGCGCACGTCGAGCGGGCCGAGCCGGAGTTCGTGGCTTCTGGCACGCAGCTTGGGGTCATCTATGAGTTGCGATATCGGCTCGAGCAAAGAACGCTGCGTCTCGAGCTCGTCGGTGAGCGGACGCTCGAGCTCGAGCTCGATGGAGCTGATTTCTTCGATCTCGGTTTCTCACCGCTGTTCAACTCGTTGCCGGTGATCCGGGACCGGCTGCTCGAACCGGGTCCGCCCCGCGACTATCGCATGCGTTGGGTCGAGGTTCCGTCCCTCACGGTGAGCGTGTCCGAGCAGCGCTACGAGCCGCTGGGTGACGGCGTCGTTCGCTTCCGCACGGGCGACTTCGTCAGCGACATCACGTTCGACGCGGACGGCTTTGTTGTTGACTATCCGGGGATCGGCGCACGACCGTAGCGCCGTCGCCTGCGCGACGGATGGTGGTCGTCAACGGGTTGTGAGTGACGAGAGTGGGATATGTGAATTGGTTCATGGGATCGTGGAGGCGCCGGGTGATCGGACTCGGCAGCGGATTGTTTCTACTGTTGGCCGCGGGCGCAGCGTTGGTCGTCAACGCGGCTGCGACCAGCGCCGCACGCGCCGGCGCGACGCCCGTAGGCGCACGCGCTCAGTGGGACGCCACCTGGGCGGCAAGCCCGCAAGCGGCGACCGCGCTTGTTGCGGATCCCGTCGGGCTCAGCGATCAGACGGTCCGGAACATCATCTACACAAGTATCGGGGGAAACGGGCTGCGGGTCCGTGTGAGCAACGCATTCGGCACCGGTCCGCTTCACGTGGGACGGGTCACCGTCGGTGTCGAGCTGGATGCCGCCGAGTTGGCGCATAAGGCCCCAGTCCGTTCTGTCACCTTCGGAGGTCATGATTCAGTGGTCGTCGCGGCGGGGCGCGAAGTGGTCAGCGATCAAGTGTCGATGCGCGTGCTCCCGCAGGAGGATCTTGCGGTCAGCTTGTACCTTCCGGCAGCGACTGGACCGGCCACTTACCACCAGGCAGCGTGGCAGACGAATTACATCGCCTCCGGCGATCATGCCGCTGACGTAGCGGCGGCGGCGTATACGGGGACCACGAGGTCCTGGTATTTCCTCGACGGGGTCGACGTGAGGAACGCTCGCGCGCGGGGATCGATCGTCGCCTTCGGCGACTCGATCACGGACGTCGGACACTCGCAGATCAACGCCAACGCTCGCTGGCCGAACTACTTGTCCCGACGGCTCGAGGCTGCGCAAGGGGACAACGCGCCGAGCGTCATAGACGCGGGCATCTCCGGCAACCGAGTTCTCAACGCCTCGGCTTGCTACGGGGTCAGCGCTCTGACCCGCTTCGAGCGCGACGTCCTCTCACAGACCGGGGTAAGGGATGTGATTCTGCTCGAGGGGATCAACGACATCGGCTTCAGCCAGACCCCCAGTGCTCTGTGCCGAATACCAGCGTGTCCGCGAGACAAATCGAGCACGGGTACGAGGAGCTCATTAGGACACGGTTACGGGGACCCACCAGGGTGACTACATGGGCCACCGGCCAACCGGCCAACCCGTCACTTACGACGAGATCTTCATCTTCCGCTTCGCGGGCCGCCGAATCGCTGAGACCTGGGGGGTGGTCGACGTCGTCGCGCAGATGAAGCAGCTGGGTGTGATTCCCGCAACGCCCGACCAACCCACGACGAGCCGGCCCGCAAGGCCGGATGACAACCGCAACCAGGGAGACAGCGATGAGCATCACCAACCGTCGCCCCGGCGAGGCGATCAGGCAGATGGCGGCTTGACCCGGAGCGCTCGCGAGTCGAGTTCCGCGCCGGGCACTTTTGGGGCCTGTTGACCGTCAAAGGCCACTTCGACGGCTTCGAGGGCCGGCTCGACCTGACCGCCGACCCCGCGGTCGAGCTGACGATCGACGCCGCAAGTGTCAAGACCGCCCACCGGATCCGCGATCGGCACCTGCGCTCGGCGGACTTCTTCGACGCCGAGAACCATTCAGGTCATCGCGGAGATCTGGTCGCACTCGAGCGTGAGCACGAGCAGTCCGTAGGGCCGCGCGACCTCCGTCTGGGGGGACGGGAAGTAACAACCGAAGGCAGGCTGGCCGTTGGCGCGCGTGGGCACGAGCCGCAGCGGGGCGCCGCGACGGGTATCGCGGTCGCTGAGGAACGCGGCGATCGCCGCCCGGCCCTGGTACTCGTACGGCTCGGGCGGCATCGTCAGCCAGCCATCGTCGGTCAGCAGGGCGACGACGCCGTCGATGTCGCCTGCCTCGAAGGCATCCGCGAGGCGGCCGACGATCTGCCGCTCGCGTTTGGAGTTCGGGAGCGGCGCTCGCTCGCGTCCGACGGCGGGCAGACGGGTCTCGAATGCGGCGCGCGCGCGGCGTAGCAGGCTGTTGACCGAGGGCTCGCTCGTCTCGAGCATCTCGGCGACCTCGCCAGCACGGAAGCCGAGCACGTCGCGCAACACGAGCACGGCGCGCTGCTGCGGAGGGAGATGCTGAAGGCCGCCGATGAACGCCAGCGCGATCGCCTCTTTGGTCTCGTATCGCGCCTCCGGTCCGGGTTCTTCGTCCGCGATGGCGTCGAACAGTACATCGGGGTACGGCTCGAGCCAGATCGGCTCGGCCCGGCGCGTCGGCTCGGACACTCCAGTCATCCGCTGCAGCTGTTCCGGGCGGCGCCGGCTCGCACGGAGGGCATCGAGTGCGCGGTTGGTGGCGATCCGATATAACCACGCACGCACCGACGCGCGCCCCTCGAACTGCTCAAGGCCGCGCCACGCGGCGAGCAGCGTCTCTTGGAGCAGGTCCTCGGCGTCCTGGGCCGACCCGACGATCCGATAGACGTGCAACTGGAGCTCACGCCGGAACGGGTCGGTCAGCTCGCGGAATGCGTCCTCGTCACCAGCACGCGCACGGAGCAGGGTCGGCTCGGTCACGCCTGCATCCTCCCACCGACTCGTCCTTTCGCCCATCACAGGTAATGACGTCCGGGCGGCTCGAAATCCGCCGCTCAGTTCTCGTCGCGGCAGACGCCTCAACAAAACGCAAGCGAACAACAACCCAATATATGGAGGACCGAGATGGGAAAGATCGTGATCAGCGAGAATGTCTCGCTGGACGGAGTCGTCCAGGACCCGACCGGCGAGGAGGGCTTCAGGCAGGGAGGCTGGTTCGGCCAAATCAAGGACCACCCAGATCTCAACAAGCTCGCGCTCGATGAGGCGATGGGCGCCGAGGCCCTGCTGCTGGGTCGGCGAAGCTATGAGTTCTTTGCCGCGCGATGGGCACCCCGGAGTGGCGCTTTGGCGGACAGGTTGAACAGCCTGCCCAAGTACGTCGTGTCCTCGACCCTCCAAGATCCGGACTGGCACAACTCGATGATCCTGAACGGCACGGCGGCGAGCGAGGTCTCGAAGCTGAAGCAGGAGCTACACGGGGATATCGTCATCCTTGCCAGCTTCCAGATCGTGCACACGCTGATCGAGCACGACCTCGTTGACGAGCTGCGGCTGAAGGTCTTTCCGGTCGTGCTCGGCGCCGGCGAGCGGCTGTTCGGCGAGACCAGTGACAAGAAGCCGATGCGCCTCGTCGACAGCCGGACCATCGATGACGGCGTCGTCTTCCTCACCTACGAGCGGGTCCGAGCTGCCTAGCAGGGGCCACCGAGTCCAGCGCTGCTGCTCCACGCGTCGAGGAGTGTGCCCGAACATCAGGCGCAACCGTACCCGTGCCCGGACGGAGGTAATGTGAGCGTCGCCCGACTCCAGCAACTGAGGCGATCGGGATGAGAGGTATCAGTGAGACGGGTGTGGTCAGGACAGCTTTGATCACCGGCGCCAACCGTGGCATCGGCCACGAGATCGCCCGTCAGCTGGCCGCGGCCGGGGTCGCGGTCGTCGTCGGCTCCCGAGACCCGACCGCCGGCGAGGTCGCCGCGCGGGCACTGGGGCCGGACGTTCGAGCTGAGCGGCTCGATGTGTCGGACGCCGACAGTGTCGCCGGTTGTGAGCGGCGGTTGGCGGACGACGGCGTCGAGGTCGACATCCTCGTCAACAACGCCGGGCTGTACACGACGACTCCGCTGCTGACGGTCGAGGAACCCGCGCTCATCGAGGCGCTGCAGGTCAACTTCATCGGAGCGTGGCGAACCGCGCGCGCGTTCGTCCCGGGGATGCGCGCGCGGCGATGGGGCCGCGTCGTGAACGTCTCGACCGGCTACGCGCACTTCGCCGACCGCGCGCCCCAAGCCGGCGCCTACGGATTGGCGAAGGCCTCGTTGAACGTACTCACGCGAATGATCGCCGCCGAGGCCGGCGCCGCCGTAAAGGTCAACTCGATGTCCCCCGGGTGGGTCGCGACCCGGATGGGCGGTGCCGGCGCGCCGCGGTCGGCGCAGGAAGGAGCCGACACGGCGGTCTGGCTCGCAACGCTCCCAGACAACGGCCCGACCGACGGCTTCTACTACGACCGCCGGCAGATCCCGTGGTGAGCGCCGGACTGAACAACTCCACCCAACCGGGCGACCGACGCCGGAACCTCGCTTGCGCGTTCAGCCGCCGCGAGCTGCATCCAGAGCTCTGCCATAACCTCGAGCGGGGCGTCCAACCTCGCAAGCTCGGCGTTGAGCTGGCTGACCCGAGCTGATGCTGCATCGCGCGTGTGTTGGTAGTTCGCGAGTGCACGTTGCAGCTCACGATCGCTGCCCCAGCCCGCGAGCAAGGCATCCGTTAGCAGCTGGCTGTCGCGCCACGCGTCGGACATCCCCAGTGCCACAAGTGGGTCCTTATGGTGTCCGGCGTCTCCGACGAGCGCCCATCCACGACCATACGGACGGCGAAAGAAGTTGGGCAACTGCGCCATCCCAAGAATCCGTTCAGCCAGGCGGGCATCCCGCAGCCGCGCCGCAACCGGCCCGATCGAGCGGAGCGTGTCAAGGTAGTTCGCCTTGAGGTTCGCCTTGAAAGCCGCGCGCTCGCCGACCGGCCACTGAACGAACGCGAGGACCCGGCCGTGGTGCGTCGGGAACAGTCCAACCATCCGCCGTTCGGTGAAATAGACCCCCACTCCCTCCGCGGGGAACTCGCTCCAATACGAGTAGTAGGCGATCGATACCGACCCAGCGTCCGCATACACCGGCGCCGTAACCCGATGCGCGACGAACGAGTCGCGGCCGTCGGCACCAATCACAATCTCCGCGTGCTCGTCGGGTATGCGAGTCTTGGTTCTCGATCGCGCCATTTCCCAGCGACACGGCCGGCGGCCTGCTCTGCTGAGTTGTCCAAGACATCGGTGCGTTCGTGCTCGCCCTTGAGGCGCGTGGCTCCGCTGGTCAGTACGGCCGAAACTCCTGCTTGGTTCCCGCCACACCATCCGGACGGAACGGCGCAGCCTCGAGCGTTGCCGGCCTCGCCAATTGGCATCGCCCCTCCGTCGCGCCGGCGCCGGAAGGGTCGCTTGTCCCGCGGGGCGGGTATCGTGCCATCGGTGCACGTGAGGCTGTCCGTCGTCGAGTTTCCAGCTGATGACCCGGAGCGAGCGCGGCGGTTCTGGTCCGGCTTGCTCGGAACGGAGCTCGGTGACCGCTCCGCCGAGGAGGGACGCGGATGGCAAACACACTCGGACGCCCCGACGGTGGGTGTGCATCAGCGCGGGACCGGCCCCGGCGACACCGTCTCGCTGCCGTACTTCGCCGTTGCTGATCTCGACGCGGCGCTGGAGCAGGTCCGCACGCTCGGCGGCTCGGTGATCCACCCCGGTTCGCGCTGGGCGATCTGCCGGGACTCGGAGGGCAGCCCATTCGGCCTCGCCCTCGGCCCGCGCCCGCGAACCTAGGCCGGGCGCGCCCGCGCCAATTGGGCTAGGTGACGTGAGCCCCCTCGACGAACCGCCTCGCCCCGGCCTCGTCGTCACCCGCGTCCAACAGCTCGTGATGATCACCCCAAGACCCATGCACCAAGACCAGCGGCTCGCCCGTCCCGCTGACCTCATAGAACAACTCCACGCCGTTGGCGCGCTTGACGGGCACGGCAGCCTCCTTCCGTTCGGTCCGAGCAGCTAGGACGAGAATGAACTGAGGCCCTCGGCCGCACATCGGCAGAACGGAGCCACTATTTGACTGCGACCCCCTTACCTCATCGCTGCGGGGGCCCTCAGGTCGTAGGCCAGGTGCGTGACCGTAGGCCGGCTTTGTGATTCGCTCGGCACCAGGCCTACGTCCAGTAGTTGGCCGCGGCTAGGCCTCGTCCTCTTCGAGGACTCCTTCGGCGTCGCCGGCGGGGATGTCCTCGTCGAGCATCGGGTCGTCGTTGGTGGCGAAGTCGTCTTGTTCGAGTTCTTCGCCGGGTTCGAGGTCGGGGTCTTCGGTCTCGGTCTCTTGTTCGGAGGCCTCGACGGTTTCGCCTTCGTGCTCGACGGCCTCGTCGGCGGCGGTGCCGTCGGTGGCTCGGACGCCGGAGAGGTCGATTCCGAGCTCTTCGGCGGCGCGTAGCAGGTCGTCGTCCTCCTCGCGCATCTCGGCGCGTTCGCCTTCTTCGGAGACGACGTTGACGTCGAGCGCCAGCGATTGCATCTCCTTGAGCAGGACCTTGAACGATTCCGGGATCGAGGGCTCGGCGATGTTCTCGCCCTTGACGATCGCCTCGTAGGCCTTCACCCGTCCGACGGTGTCGTCGGACTTGATCGTCAGCATCTCCTGCAGCGTGTACGCGGCGCCGTATGCCTCCAGCGCCCAGACCTCCATCTCGCCGAACCGCTGGCCGCCGAACTGCGCCTTGCCGCCCAGCGGCTGCTGGGTGACGAGCGAGTAGGGACCGGTCGAGCGGGCGTGGATCTTGTCGTCGACCAGGTGCAGAAGCTTGAGGATGTACATGTAGCCGACCGTGACCTGCTCCTCGAACGGCTCGCCGGTGCGACCGTTGAACAGCCTCACCTTGCCTGAGGCCTGCTCGCCCTCGCGCCGGCTGGTATCGACGTCCATCCGGATCAGCCCGTCGTGCTGCTGATGCTCCTGCTGCCAGCGCACCAACGCCGCATCGACATCGGCGACCGTCGCGCCGTCGAACACCGGCGTCGCGACGTACACCTTCGCCGGCCGCCCGTCCTCACCATCGCCGCCGCCGTTGCTGGCCTGCGCCCGCGCCTCGGAACCATCCTCATACCAGCCGTTGGCCGCGACCCACCCCAGGTGCGTCTCGAGGATCTGCCCCAGGTTCATCCGGCTCGGCACCCCGAGCGGATTCAGGATCACATCAACCGGCGTGCCGTCCTCCAAAAACGGCATGTCCTGCACATCGACGATCTTCGAGATCACGCCCTTGTTACCGTGCCGGCCGGCGAGCTTGTCGCCCTCAGCGATCTTGCGCTTCTTCGCCACGAACACCCGCACCAGATCATTGACCCCCGGCGGCAGATCATCACCCTCGTCGCGACTGAACGTCTTGACGTCGATCACGACGCCGCCCTCACCGTGCGGAACCTTCAGCGAGGTATCGCGAACCTCGCGCGCCTTCTCCTTAAAGATCGCGCGGATCAACTTCTCCTCGGCCGTCAGCTCGGTCTCGCCCTTCGGCGTGACCTTGCCGACCAGCAGATCACCTGAGGCGACCTCGGCCCCGATCCTCACGATCCCGCGATCGTCGAGGTTACGCAGCGACTCCTCCGAGCGGTTCGGGATATCACGAGTGATCTCCTCGTCGCCGAGCTTGGTCGTGCGCGCGTCGATCTCGTACTCCTCGATATGAATCGAGGTCAACTCGTCGTCCTGCACCAGACGCTTGGACAGGATGATCGCGTCCTCGAAGTTGTACCCCTCCCAGGACATGAACGCGACCAGCAGGTTCTTGCCCAACGCCATCTCGCCGGCGTCCGTCGCCGAGCCGTCGGCGAGCACGTCGCCGACGGCAACGGTGGCGCCGACGTCGACGATCGGCTTCTGGTGGATCAGCGTCCCCTGGTTGGAGCGCATGAACTTCTGCAGCTCATACTCCCGGGGGGAGCCGTCGCTGCCATCGATCACGATCTGCTCGGCGTCGACGTAGGAGACCGTCCCCGGCTCGGCCGAGAGCACCACATCACCGGTATCGATCGCCGCCCGACGCTCCATCCCGGTCCCGACCAGCGGCGCGTCGGTCACCAGCAACGGCACCGCCTGCCGCTGCATATTCGAACCCATCAACGCCCGGTTCGCGTCATCGTGCTCCAAAAACGGGATCATCGCCGTCGCGACCGACCAGATCTGCTCCGGCGAGACATCGATCAGATCGACCTCGGCCGGGGTCGCGGTCACGTACTGACCAGCCTGGGTACGACACAAGATCTCGTCGCCGACGAGATGCCCGCTCTCATCGACCGGCGTGTTCGCCTGCGCGATCAGCCGCTCCTCCTCCTGCGTCGCGTCGATCCGCACAATCTCATCGCTCACCACCCCGTCCCTCACGACCCGGTACGGGGTCGTGACGAACCCATGCTCGGAGATCTCCGCATAGCTCGACAGCGACCCGATCAGCCCGATGTTCGGACCCTCCGGCGTCTCGATCGGGCACATCCGCCCGTAGTGCGTCGGATGCACATCGCGCACCTCGATCGGCGCCCGCTCGCGCGTCAGACCACCGGCGCCGAGCGCGTTCAGGCGGCGGCGGTGCGTCAGGCCCGCGAGCGAGTTCGTCTGGTCCATGAACTGCGACAGCTGACTGGAACCGAAGAACTCCTTCAGCGCCGCCACCACCGGCCGGATGTTCACGATCGTCTGCGGCGTGATCGTGTCGTCATCTTCGGTCGTCAGCCGCTCGCGCACCACCCGCTCCATCCGATACAAACCGATCCGGAACGCCTCCTGGATCAACTCGCCGACCGTCCGCAACCGGCGGTTGCCGAAATGCTCGTACTCATCCAGATGATCCTGGATCGGCTCGCGCGGCATCGCCGCCGCCTCAGCCGCAAAATCCTTGACCTCCTCACCCGGATCCTCAGGCATCCCCAAGATCCGCGGCAACGACACCAGCTCCCGGACCAGCGCGATGATGTCATCGTGGGTCAACGTCCGGGTGTCGAGGTCGATATCGAGATCGAGCCGCGAGTTCAGCTTGTACCGCCCCACCCGCGTCAGGTCATAACGCTTCGGGTCAAAGAACAGCTGATGCAGCAACGCGCGCGCCGCGTCGATCGACGGCGGCTCGCCCGGACGCTGCTTCTTGAACAACTCGATCAACGCGCCCTCCTCGCTGCGCGTCACCTCCGGATCGGCATCAAGCGTCAACCGGATATACAACGAGTTCTCAAACAGGCTCAGGATCTCCTCGTCCGACGCGTACCCCATCGCCCGCAACAACACACTGACCGGCAGCTTGCGCTTACGGTCAATCCGCACATACACCCGACCCTTCTTATCGATCTCCAACTCCAACCACGAGCCACGCGCCGGCATCAGATTCGCGATGAACACCTGCTTCTCGCGATCCTTCGGCTCCATCACATACGCACCCGGCGAACGCACCAACTGCGTCACCACGACCCGCTCGGTGCCATTGATAATGAACGTGCCCCGCTCCGTCATCCACGGGAAATCGCCCATAAACACCGACTGCTCACGGATCTCGCCCGTCTCGCGATTGATAAACGCCACCGTCACCGTCAACGGCCGCGCATACGTCAGATCCTTCTCACGGCACTGCTCCAAATTCGCAACCGGCTCATCAAAACTGAACTCGCCGAACTGCACCGCAAGATTGCCGGTGTAATCCTCGATCGGCGAAATATCATCAATCGTCTCCCTCAGCCCACCACCATCGGAATCGGTGAGCCACCGGAAAGACTTACGCTGAATATCGATCAAGTTGGGGACTTCAAGGACCTTGTTCAGACGCGCAAAGCTACGGCGCGTCCGGGGGGCGTGAGCGGAAGCCACGACGGCGACTCCTCGGGCGGTCGGACGGATCGAACTGGACACCGACTGAGCGTGCAGAGCTCAGAACAAGCGCGGCCAGCCAAGATAGCACACGAAGAACTTCGTGTGAAGGGCTTCAGCGTTCACGGACCCCGCCCTCGGAACACCGCGTATGTGGCGCGGCACCGCATAGTTTGGGCGGCTACGACTATTAGCTGACATCAAGTCTAGCGGGTAATCGGCGACCCGGCAAGGACCGACCCGGCGCGATCGCCGCGTCGCCACGGGAGCCGTCACTGGTTGGATGCATGTGGCCTGAGCGAAGGAGGACGTGAGCGTGATCGACGTTCGGGCGAGCGGAACCGGTCCGCGCTGTCGCGGGCCCACTCGCTCAGTTCGCGAGCCGGCTTGCCCCCCGTCAGAGATCCCTAGCTTCTCCGCCCTGCCTTGTGCTGACGCCGCAACGAGCAGAACGGCGGCACGTTGATCCTGCTCATCGGGATGAGCGCTCGCACGTTCGCGCCCGCCTATTGCCTTGCCATCGCCAGGTGGAGCCGTTCCTCGGGGCTGATCAGATGATCCTCGTCAGCGGCAGCCGCGTCGATGTCGATCTCGACCCACTCGATCTTGCCCGTGAACCGGCGCCATCCCGGCGAACAGCAGCTGATCGTTGCCCCGGATCAGCGTCGGCCGGCCCGCGAGGTTAGGGTTGAAGCGCTCGACCCTCCGGTCATCCAGCGGCAGCACGCCGTACTTCACGGCCTCGATCAGGAACAGCTGCTTGAGCTGCTCGAGCTTCTCGGGCTGCTCGGCCGCCAGATCGTGTGCTTGGCTCCAGTCGGCGATCGTGTCGTACAGCTCCCATACGTCCTCGTCGACCGAGGGCAGCGCGCCCGGGACCCACGGGTGCTGTGGCGGGTCACCGCGGTCCAGCCCTGGTGATAGAGCGATCCCATTGACGAACGCTGGCTTGGGAATCCCGGCGACCTCCAGGTTCGTGACCGAAGGCACGATCAAATGGCACGTCAAACAGATCCTTGCCAAGACCCAACCCAGCCACCCGCGCCGAGGCCGTCGCCCGTGTCCTTGGCACGTCGCACAGCGCCCGCAGCGAAGCAGACTCATAGCTGCTCTCGAGCGGCACCGGCTCGCCGCGAGGGCCATCGAGCGTCAACGTTCCTGTCCCGGACGAGTAGCGCTCGTCCATAATTACGTGTTTAATACCGTTGCGCGCGCTGCCGATCGCGCTCTAGGATGGTTTAACCAAAGCGTGAGCGGTTCCGTACCGGAACGACCGCCAAACCGGCCAGCGGCGTGTTAGCCGCGACGAGTAACGGCGCTCACGCTTTTGGCTTGTCCGCTGCGACAGGCGTGAGCCTCTCAGGCCACCTCCCGGGCCGCAAGCTATCCGGGCGTAGGTAGTTGAGATGTACGCCGTCGATCGACCAGATCGCGCTGGCGTCGCCTGCGTGCGCGTCGAGCAACTGACGTGGAGATACGCGCGTCGCGCTCGGATTTGCCGATCAGCGCGACCTGCGCGTCGGGGAAGGCGTCGGCCAACGCGTCGAAAATCATCAGCGACGAGCCGAGCGACGGGGATGCTCGACGGGATACGCGCCGCGCACGAACGGACAAAAGCCGGCCAGCTCAACGGCCGTTGCAGCGTTCAGCACGACGGAAACCTCGCGCGTCGGGTCAGCCGCGTGATGGCCCAGGCAGTAGTGAAGCGCCTCCACCGCGTGTCCAACCGGATGCGCGTAGAAGAAGTTCACAAGTACGCGCTCAGCCGCCACACTGTGTCAAAGTCCCACCAGCGAGGTCGCGCAGGCGCTCAAGCGGAACGAGGCGCTTGCGATTGGTTCAAGCAGAGCATTCCTGAGGCCGTGGCGTTCGTGGAACTGAGGTCCAAGAGCGGACATCGTGATCACTGAAGCTGAGACTCGGACCGTGCGCGTTACAGACGGCCGAACGCTGTCTGTTCGGGTCTGGGGCCGCGATCCGCAGCGGTGCGTGCTGGTAGCTCATGGCATGCCGGGATGCGGCCTTATGTACGGCTCGTGGATCGAGGATGCTGCGTCTCGGGGGATCCAGCTGGTCAGTTATGACCGGCCAGGGTATGGCGGGTCGAGCCCTGATCCCGGACATTCGGTCGCGGACCGCGCCGCTGATGTGAGGGCGATCGCCGATTCGTTGGGTATCGATCGCCTGACCACAGAACAGTATGCGGAAGCTCTCGCGAGTCTCCTCTCACCCGGTTGACGCCGCGGTGCTGACCTGCGACTTCGCCGAATGGCAGCTGGGAGCCGAGCAACGTGGGCTGGCGCAAGGCGATCAGGGATGGTGGGACGACGGGGCAGCGCTGTTGTCACCATGGGGATTCGACCCACAGTCGATCAGCGTCCCCGTCAAGGTGTGGCATGGACGCCATGACCGATTTGTGCCGTTCCAACACGGTCAGTGGCTCGCCAACCACTTGCAGCCGGATCGCGCACCCGTCGAATGTGCCACGTTCAAGCGTGCGGCGAAGCAAAAGCGGGTCTTGCCGCGGCCGACACGTCTGATTGGACCCGCCGCGTCTGGAGCGAGGCCGATGAATCCGCACGCCTGCCCCGGTCCTACTTGCATCTCGAAAACGGGAGGTGATCGATGGCTGGCGCAGTGATCTGGCATGTGACGATGTCGCTTGACGGCTTCATCGCGGGTCCGAAGGATGAAATCGACTGGGCGTTCGGTTTCGGCAAGCCTGGCCCAGTCGCCGATGAGGTCATCGCGCAAACCGGCGCGATTATCGCCGGCCGTCGCGGCTTTGATGCCGGCACCAGACCCGGCAGCGGTCCGAGAGCGATCTACGGCGGGGTCCGGTCAGGCCCCGTGTTCGTCCTGACCCACCGTGCACCGTCTAGCTCCGGAGACCCGGCGATCACATTTGTATCTGACGGGATTGAGTCTGCGGTTGCCACCGCGCGTGCAGCCGCCGACGGCAAGAGCGTGGGAGTCTTCGGCGCGAGCATCGGCCGGCAGACGATCGCCGCCGGGCTGTCGACGAGATCGTCGTCCACCTTGTGCCAGTGCTGCTCGGTGCAGGCGTCCGGGTTTTACGACGCTCCCGGCATCGGCCAGTACGCATGGAGCGCAACCTGCTCTTCGCAGCCGGCCAGATCACCGACCTCCGGTTCCGAATCTTGAAGTGAACCGTCGAAGATCGGCCGGCATGGCGTACCCAGGCGCCAGCAAACGGACGGGAGGGCAGCGAACCGCGCTTCAGCCCGGGATGCGCCCGTCGTGGTGCGAGCGCACGCGTGCCCGGTGCCTGAGCGGGATCCCGAACCACACGCCGGCGACGACGAGCGCCGTAACGCCGCCCGCGAGCGCGGCCGCCGGTCCGCCGAACAGGAAGTCCGAGATCAGCACGAAGATCCCGGTCATCCCGGCAGCGACAAACGCCATCGCGATGATCATCAGCCGGTTGCCGAGCCCGACCAAGTAGGGCTTCTCGCCGTGGCGGAACGGAACGCGATGATGGATCGAAGGCGCGATCAACAGCGCGGTCGCGAGCGCGATGCAGACGAGCGTCACCTAGTAGACGGCTTGCTCGAAGTCCGTCGTCTGCTTCCAGCCGGCGTTGAACGGGACGACGAGCAGGAACGCGAACAGAACCTGGATCCCGACCGCACCGACGCGGAGCTCCTGGACCATCTCGGCAGTGTTGCGATCGAGCCGCTCCGCTGGTCTCGTCGCGTCCGTCGTCGGCCGATTCGCGACGATCGCCGACTCGGTGCTCGTCGCTCCCGGATTGCTCAGCGGTTGAGACCATCTCAAGCTCACGACTACCCAGCAACCCCGCGCAGGGAAACGCCCGCGCACGCCGGCGAATCGGTGCTCGGTGCGCCGGCGCGGTCCGCTTGCTACTGCGCGGGGGCCGAGGTTGGCGCGATCGGCTGGGCGACGCCGATCATCGCGTCGCGTGTCACCAGTGCAGCCAGCTGCTGCTCGTTCATCTCCTCGCTCCCGGTCGGACGGACGGGGATCACGAGGTAGCGGATGTCCGCAGTCGAGTCCAGCACTCGCACCTCGACGTCGTGGTCGAGCTCGACCCCGAACTCGGTGAGCACGCCGCGCGGATCGAAGACGGCGCGCGACCGGTAGGGCAGACTCTTGTACCACTCCGGCGGCGGGCCGAGCAGCGCGCGCGGATAGCAGGAGCAGAGCGTGCACACGACCATGTAATGGACGGCCTCGGTGTTTTCCACGGCCATCACGACGGGCGACGGTCCCGGGTCCAGACCGAGTTCGAGAGCCGCCGCGCGCGCGTCCGCGAGCAGGCGCTCCTTGAACTCCGGATCCACCCACGCCCGCGCGATGAGCCGGGCGCCGTCGGCGGGCGTGCGCGACACCAGCCAGTCGATCATCCGGCGCACGACCTCGCGGCGGACCACGCCCTTGGCGACCAGCAACTCCTCGAGCGCGCGGGCTCGCGCGGCCGCCGCAGGCTCATCACGGTCCGAGACCGGCGCGTGCGGGTGGTCGTGGTCGTGCTCGCTCACGGCGCTTGCTCCAACCAATGCTCGAAGAGGTCAGCGTAGATCCGATCACCGGCACGACCGGGGTAATCAGGCCACACCTCGTGCTGAACAAACCCGACCAGATACAGCGCCTGTTTCGGGAGTCCAGCGGCGCCGTAGGCACGCGTCTCCGGATTCGTAAACGGGCCATGGGCACGCTCGATGGTGCCGACCTTGCCCTTCAGGTAGCCGGGAGTCCGGTGGTGGTGGCCTTCGTGCCCGCTGGCCGCGATCAGCACCCGGTCGCCGACGCGAAAGCTCATCCCCCGAGCCTCCGTTCGAGCTCGCCGGACGCGAGCGTCCCCTTCTCGGTAAGAATGGTTTCGAGCGAGTAAAGCCACCGCTCGTAGTAGGAAGCGCGCTCGTACTCCTCTCGCGGCATGCTTTCGATCCCACGTCGCAGCTCATCGACGTTCATGATGCCCTCCCGAGCGAGCGCGCCCACCAACGCGTCCGTCAGGAGCTCCCAATCGGCGAGCTGATGCTCGGTTCGATCGATCCCGCCGCTGGTCGGCCACCCACCGCGATCATGCACGGCTCGCTCCACCTGCCGATCGTAGCCGGTACTCACTCCCCGAGGCGGAGCATGCGCGACCTCGATCCGAGTCTCGGACCTCCAGAGCTTGCTGGGTTCGCAAGCTTGGCTGCCCAAGTTCGTGCCCTGGCCGAATAAATGTCTCACCTCGCGGCCGGTTTGATTCTGGGCGCCCTCGGGTCGCTGCTGCTCATGGCGATCCGCCGAGATCCCGCCACCAAGAAGCTCATCAGCATCGCTGGAGCGGCGTACGCGGCGTTCTGGATCATCGTGATCGGTGCGCGACTGATGTTCACCTATCCTATGGCGCGAACCACTGGTACAACCACGCCCTGGGCAAATGGCTCTTCACGAATCACATCACCTCCGATGGCCTCACCGACGGACTGATCCTGCTCGCGATCGGCATGGTGCTTGCGCGCGTTGTGCGCTTCGCGCTCGTTCTTAGCTCAGACACAAGACCTAGCACCGTCCGCCTAGGCTGAGCCCAAAGCAGAGGCCCCCGGTCCACTGGCCTCCCGTGGCTGGAACGGATTCCATCGTGCCGCTGGCCGAGGCCTCATCAGCAACGCTGGACGCCGCACCAGCGCCGGACAGGGCGAAGCACGTCTCTTGACCGGACTACCGCTCGTCGACGTTCTCGACAGATGTAACGCTCGTGGGGGCCTGCGCTTCACGGTCCTGCCGTCTGGCTCGCACTATCGCTATCAGTTCATGGCCGAAGCCAATCGACGGTCCTCCGACGAGCTCCCAAGAACGCGCGATCCCGATGAAGAAGCAGACGATTACGAGCACCGCGATCCCTCTCACAGCCCCCACGTCACCGGCGCTGGACATGAGCCGCAGCGCGAAGTAGAGCTGGAGACCGAATGCTGCGACAAGGCCAGCCAGGAACAGGACGTCTCGGGGCGGGACGGGATGGGACTCACGAACCCGGAAGAGCGACAGCAATGACGCGGCAACGAAGAGCAGTCCCAGAAGACCGACGACGAACGCTGGGCCGCGCAACCCTATGCCGGGAACCAGGCCGAACAGCGAGACCGCGAGTGCATTGCCAAACGATGTTAAGGCCGCCGACGCACGCACTCGGTGCGCCTGATCGGCGTTCTCCGATGTGAGTCGCTCTTGTGCAACTGAGATCGCAACAAACAGCAACCCGATCAGTGCCCCGGCGACGCCGGCAGACGCGGCGAGGAAGGTATTGAAAGACGGCGGCGTCATCGGCCCGAGAGTATGAATCCTCGGGGGCTGGTGGGCGCGGATTACCTCGGAGGCGAGCTACAGCTTGGCGGCTGTGAGGTCAGGCCGGAGCCGGGCAGCGGCGCGCCTACGTGTGCGTGTCGTCGGCGCCTCGCGGTAGTGTGGGTCGCGTCGGTGGTTCGACGGCCCGAAGTGCGGTGTTAGTTTGCTGACGCGAGGCGGGAGGAGACCGAATGGCTGCATATCTCGTTCTGATGCAACAGGTCCACGACGTTGAGCGGTACCGCAACGAGTACCTGACTGGGGTGAGGCCGTTCCTGAAGAAGTACGGCGCGGAGATCCTGGTGGCAGGCTTCGATGCAGAGCCCGCCGAGGGTGAGCCGCCGAACAGCACCGTCGTGATCCGCTTTGCCGACACCGCGGCAGCCTGGGGCTTCCTCAACGACCCTGACTACCGGCCGGTGAAGGAACTCCGTTTCAGCCTCACGTCGCGGGGACAGGCAGTGGTTGCGCCCGAGTTCGCGCCGGTCGGGTAACGGCTCGCCTCGCCGCCTGACGCTCAGGGCTCAGTACGCCGGACGCTTTCGTGTTCCGCGACCTGACGGTGCGGGGATTCTGGCTCGCGAGCTGGTTTGCGCGTGCGCCTGAGCAGCAGCGCCGTGCGCTCATCCGCGATGACCAGCACCGCGGCGAAAGACATCGAGTCGTGGCTCGCCGACCGCTTCCTCGACACGTAGCCCGGGACCGACGTCGGGCCGGCGGGGAAGCGCGGCGGGCGGCGACAGCGGTGTCGCCGCCCGAGTGGCTGCCGCGGTTCCGGCGATCAGCTGTGGGACAGAGCCCTATCGCGGGACACGCCCAGGTTGATTCGCAGACGCTTCCCCGGGATTGCCAGTACCGCGCCGACGCCGAGCGTCAGGGCACCGGCGCAGATCGCGAAGGCGAGCGCGAAGTCTCCGTCCAGCGAGCCGCCGCGGGCCAGGCATTCGGCGGCGATCGCAGCGCCGAAGGCTCCGCCCAGGGTCCGCATCACCGTGTTCATCGCGGTGGCCACGCCCGTCTGACGGGGCCGACGGCGACGACGGTCAGGTTGGCCAGCGCGCCCAGGCCGAAACCGAGGCCCAGCCCGAGCGCGCCGGTGGCGACGACGAGCTGCCAGGCGTGGCGATGGGTGAGGGTCAGCGCGAGGTAGGCGCCGAGCATCAGAGCGACGCCGACCAGCAGCTGCACGCGCGAACCGACGCGGCGCGCGATGCGGCCGGTGAGCGGTCCGACGATTAGCTGCGGCGCGGCGGTGGGCAGCATGAACAGCCCGGCGGCGGTGACCGAGCCGCCGAAGCCCACGCCGGTGGCGCGCGGCAGCTCGACGAGCGCAGGCACGAGCGCGATCGACGCGTACATGCCAACGCCGAGCAGGAACGCCGCGAGGTTCGTCGTCCAGCCGCGCAGCGCCATCATCCGCATGTCGACGAGGGGGTCGTCGCTGGCCAGCTCGTGGCGGACCCACGCGGCAACGAGCAGCGCGCCCGCGCCCAGCAACCCCACCGTGCGGCCCGAGCCCAGACCCCAGACGCTGGCTTCGCTGACGGCGACGAGCAGCGCCGAGAGGCCGGCGACCCCGACGCCGTCCGCCCTCAGCCGGCGGCAGCCTG
This sequence comes from uncultured Solirubrobacterales bacterium, assembly GCA_963837385.1. Classification (GTDB taxonomy): domain Bacteria; phylum Actinomycetota; class Thermoleophilia; order Solirubrobacterales; family Solirubrobacteraceae; genus Palsa-465. The sequence goes on along the minus strand of CAWIMZ010000015.1, from coordinate 348,641 downwards.
ATCACTCTCTACCAAACCCAACGCGAGCTCCACACCGCGCTGGCGTGCTGGCACGGGCACTGCCCGACCTGCCAGCGCAGGCTACCGCCCTGACCCAACCTAACGAACTCCTACTAGTAGTGCGGTCACGACGACTCGGAGCATGCGGTCCTTGCCGTGGATGTCGCCCAGCCGGCCGAGCACCGGGGTCAGCACAGCGGTGGCCAGCAGGTTCACGGTGAGGATCCAGGTGCCGCTCGAGGGACCTGCGTGCAGCGCGCGGTCGATGTCGGGCAGGGCGGGCACGACGGCGGCCTGCAGGACGGCGAAGACCGCGCCCGCCAGCGCGAGCACGGCCACGACCAGATCACGACCAGGGGCGTAGGCGTTCATCACAACCTCCATTGGACGAGGAAACTGAGGACGGATCGAACGGTAAGCTCTGCAACCGAGACGGTGAATGCCTCAGACGCCCATGTAGATGTCCAATCGTCTCAGCACGGCCTCGATCTGATCGGCGATGCTGTCGCGGCGATGCGCACCGGCCGGCCCCAGGTCGCCCGGGCGCTGCTCCAGGCGCCGTGGGGGCTTCGCTTCCCCGCCGCCGGGGCGATCGGCGTGCAGATCATCCTCAAGGGCAGCGCCTGGCTGACGGGCCCGGGCGGGGGCGATCCGATCGCGCTGGGCGCCGGGGACATCGCGCTCATCCGCCGCCACGCCCCTCACGGGCTCGCCGACGATCCGGCGACGCCGCTGTGGGACGCCGACTGCTCGACCCACGTGCCTGCCGACCACTGGCCCGCCGACGGCAGCGCGCTGGATCCCGCGACCGGCGGCACGGTGCTGATGGGCGGCACCTACGACCTCGCCGGCGCCCGAGCGCATCCGCTGTTCGCCGACCTGCCCGACGTCGTGCACCTGCCCTCCCGCGTCGGCGTCGCCTCCGAGATGCGCGCGGTCGTCGATCTGCTCGGCGCCGAGCTGGACCGCGATCTGCCGGGCACGAGCGCCGCCACTCCGGCGTTGGTTGACCTGCTGCTGCTCTACGCTCTGCGCGCCTGGTTCGAGGCACCGCAGGCACCGAGCGGCTGGGCCCGGGCCAGCCGCGACCCCGAGCTGAGCGTTGCCCTGCGGCTCATCCGTGACCATCCGCAGCACCCGTGGACGGTCGCGGAACTGGCCGGCTGCTGCAACCTGTCACGGGCTGCCTTCGCCCGGCGCTTCACCGAGCTCACCGGGCAGCCGCCTCTCACCCACCTCACGTGGTGGCGGATGACTCTCGCCGCACGGCTGCTGCGCGCGGGCGATGACTCGCTGAACGCGATTGCCGAGCGGGTCGGCTACGGCAGCGAGTACGCGTTCTCCAAGGCGTTCCGGCGCGAGCTAGGGATGGCGCCGTCCCGCTACCGCGCCGAGGCAGAGCCGAAGCGCGACCGCTAGCCCGGCCGCGCGCCAATCATGATCGCCGCGATGATCCCGCCAGCCGGCGAGCGCCCAGTGGTCGCTGAGCGGGCCCGTCGATCAGAACCTGACCACCGGGGTACAGTAGCCCAGCCCGAACGCGGCGATTGGCCAGATCGACCCGCAGCACGTAGCCCTCGATCGGACCGGGGGGCCTCGTCGATGCAGCCGCATCAGCACCGTGCCCGGGGCCGATGCGCGTTGACACCTCCGCGGCGACGACCGCCGCCGGTCCGCCGCGGCTATGCGCGCGCGCCCACACCGACCCCCACGCGAGCAGCACCACTAACCCCGCCAGTGCGCTCACCGTCGCTCGCTTCGCTCCAGGCTCCAACGGCCGGCCACGTTAGGCCCCGCCAGGGGATCTCGTGTGAAGGGGCCGTGGCTCCGATGCGACGTTCTCGTGTTCAGCGCCCTGCGCTGGCGACCAGATCCGCCGGTCAGCGGGCGCGCGGCCAGGGCGCGGCCTGATGCGTGTGTCTGGATTGCGGCCGGTGCGGCCGGTGCTCGAGCCAGCGCGCGCCGAGCAGTGGGTACAGGCCCGCCCGCGTGTAGTAGATGTTGGTTATCAGCTGTAGTGCGATGAGCGTGACCGGGTACAAGGCGCCGCCGATTCCGGGAACCTGATCGATCGGGAGGGTGTAGGAGATCGTGATACGGATCGCCGCGTCGAGCAGCAGCCCGAGTCCCCACAACACAGTTGATACGCGCCAGATCCGCCGGAACTGGGCTCGGTTGCCCACAGCAGATCCCAAGAGCGTCCGGCGAACAGTCCCATGCCCTCCATCAGCGGTCGCGCGAAGGCGAGCGCCGCGGGCCGCTGTCCGCGGGCGCTGGCCAAGAACCACCCGCCCCACATTCCGGTGATCAGCCCGTCCTTGGCAAGCAGGAAGCGCGGGCTACGCGCGATCAGCGAGCCCGCCACCGCACTCGCGAGCGCGACGACCATGATCACCGCCACCGGGTCCGCCCGACGCCGCAACGCCAGCATAACCCCAGCGCCGAGTCCGGGGAGCGCCGCGCCCGCCATGAGCGCGAGAGCGTACGAGACGCCCTCGCTGCGGAGCACGTAGTACAGAACGATCGGAGCGGCGATGTCGAACACCAAGCGCACCAGCGCCAGCTTCGTATTGCTCATCTCACGGGCAGCTGTCGCTTGCATAGATTGATAATAGCTTAGACAAGCAAGATCGCACCGACTCAGGCGATCAAACGAGCGCGACTACCCCGAACCCAGCCGGCGCCGCGGCCGGGCCGGACGGGTCACTCGGTCACGTTCCGGCGGGTCCCGCGCCGGCGCTCACCTGCGCGACCGGTTGCGCGTTGGCGTGAGTTATCGCTGCGGGTCGCGCGATCGAACAGTGCGGCCAGTTCCCGCGCGTTGGCTCTGAGATCCAGATCCGGATCGGCGGCGAGCTGATAGCCGACGGCGTCGATCGCGGCGCGGATCGTTACCGCCGTCACCCGCGTCGCGAAGCGCCCGAATTCGCCCGCACGCTGCCCCTGGCGCAGAAGCTCCTGGAGCTGCGTGATCCCTCGCTCGTGCCAAGCCGCATACGGGGCTGGCTGGCCCCCGCGCTCACGAGGAAGCGCACTGAAGATCTCCGCCACCGCGACGATGTGCGCACGATGCGATGCCATGAAGTCGATGTTGGACTCGAGGTAGGCCCGCAGCTTGGCGCGTTGCCCGACAGCAGCCTCGATCCGCGGACTCATAAACGCCTGACCCGCGGTGACGACCTCGTCGACGACCTGCTCGATCAACTCGTCCTTGCTCGCGAAGTGGTAGGAGATGAGCCCGGTGCTCGACAGACCCGCCCTTCTGGCGATCTGCGCGAACGACGCCTGCGCATATCCCACCTCGGCGATCGTCTCGATCGCCGCGGCAACGATCTGCGCCCGCCTGGCCGTTTCCGTGAACGTCCGCTCTCGTACCCGCCGCCTTGCTGGCATGAGCTAACTATAGCGCGACCAAGCAGATCACAGCACGACTCACCGTGATCGCGCTTCCGCGCGCGAGGGCGTTATGTAACTGGCGTTGGGACGAATTTGACGATCGCGTCGGTCACTGCGACCGGTTTGTCGATCGGGACCCAGGTCTTGGCGCCGCGAATGGGGATAAGCGTGGCGCTCGGGAACTCGGACGCGAGTCGTTGCGCGTGTGTGATCGGGAAGAAGTCGCAGGAGTCGCCCCAGATCAGCAGGACCGGCCGGTCGAACCGCGGGATCGCCTCGGCCGCGCCGATGAGGAGTTGCGGGCGGAAGCTGCCCATGGCTGCGACGAAGTCCTCGGCGACCCGTTTATCACGGAGTGCAGGCGCGAGGAACGCCTCCGCCCGCTCATCGTCGAGTCCGCTCGCGGTGAGACTCGAGAGCCCCCGGCGCCGGAGGTTCGGCGAGCGGAGCTGTAGCCGAAGCTGTACCCGAAACAGTGCCCGGCGAGTCGGGGGACTGCGCGACACACCAGGGTCGCCTTCTTCAGCTTGTCCGGCGGAAATTGGTCGTAGCTCTCACAATTGGTCAGAATCAGACGGCCTACTCGCTCGAGCGCTGGATGACCGGTGGCCAGCGACAGCAGCAGCAGTCCACCTGCCGTGTCATTGGCGACCATCGTGGCATCTTCGGCGTCGAGCAGTTCGAGACAGTCGAGCAGCAGCCGAGCCAGTGAGGTGGCCGACCGGTAGGGACCCGAGCCGAGTTTCCAGGTTTTGGGATTCCATGAGTACACAACATACTCACAGTACGCAAATTGTCAAGCGCGATCGACAGCCGGCACGGCTCACCGCCGCTCGGCCGGACCCAGACCCCGGAGCATCGCCTCGACCGCCTGCCCGACCGTCGCCCTGGTCGCCTCCGGGTCGCCGGCGCGCGCGATCACTAGACCGCCCAGCAGCGCCAACCCCCCGATCAGATGAGCGAGCACGTCGGGCTCCAGATCGATGATCTGGCTGTCCGCCCTGGCCGTGGCAATGAACGATCGCAGGGCCACGTGACCCGGCTGCTGGTCGGCGGGACCCTCCGGCTCAAGACCCAACACGGCAGGGCCGTCGAGCAGCGTGATCTGCTGGACCTCCTTGTCCATCGCGACGCCCAGATAGGCGTTCACGCCGGCAACGACCTGATCGACCGGGGACCCCTTCAGAACCGCGGCCGCCGACGTATGCGCCTGCGCGTCAGCCTCGACCTCCGCGTACACCGCGCGGAACAACGCCTTCTTGCTGGCGAAGTGGTGGTACACCGCACCCTTGGTCACCCGCGCCGCCGCCGCGATCTCATCGAGCGACGTCTGCGCGTAGCCCTTCCTGCCAAACAAGGAACGAGCGCTGGCCAGCACGGCCCGGCGAGTAGCCTCAACATGCTCCGAGCGCAGCATCGCCGATGGCTCGGAGCCGCTGCCCTGTTTTTTTGCGCGCCGAGGCACGCCGCGAGTATGCCAGCGCAATCCGCTGGACAAACCAGGACTTTCTCGAGAGCGGACGACTAGTCTCGAACCCGCGACCTTCGGCTTGGGAAGCCGACCCTTCACGATGCAAGTCGCCGCCAAACACGCCGCCCCGGCGCCCGTTGTTTTTGCGGGCGCGACAGGGATGCGCCGCGTTGGCCGCTGTTGATTCGCTCGGCCAATGAAAGCCCACCCGAGAGTGTGGTCTTCGGCCTGAAGCATAAGGCGGCGCGCGTCGCCGATCTTGCCCTCTGCTGTGAGGCGAAGGTGCCGAAAGTCACAGTACGGGACAGACGGGGCGCTCCGCGACTCAAGGCTGTGCGACCGTGAGCCCACGAATATCTGAATGGAATCGATTCACGCGAACCGATCGTCGGGTCCTGCCGTAGTGGTTGCTGAGGCCATTTGACCTTCGCTCCATTGCAAACCGCTAGGAGGCTCGATGAGCAACATATCGATGATCCGGACAGCCGCGAGTGTTATGCGCCTTGCGGCGTTGCTGGCGACCCGCTGGGTTGGCAGGTGAGGACCGTGTCCAGGATTGTTGTGCTGGGTGCTGGCGTGTGTGGGCTGGCTAGCGCGATGATGTTGGCGCGCGATGGTCATGAAGTGCTGGTGTTGGAGAGTGATCCAGCGCTGGTACCGGATGCGCCTGAGCGGGCATGGTGGAGCTGGCAACGCGGCGGCGTGACGCAATTCAGGCTCGCGCACTTTCTACTGCCAGCCGGCCGGGCGGTGCTCGAGGCGGAACTGCCCGAGGTCACCGCGTCGCTATCGGCTGCCGGCGCGCTGCGGTTCGACCTACTGGATGGCATGCCGCCGACGATTGCCGACCGCGCCCCGCGGGTCGGGGATGAGCGGTTCGTCACGATCACGGCCAGGCGCCCAGTGCTCGAGCAGGTGCTGGCGCGCTCAGCGCAGGAGCAGACAGGAGTTGAGGTGCGCCGCGGTCTCACTGTGACCGGGCTCACGAGCAAGCCCCACCGCGCGATGCCGCACATCACCGGGGTGCGCCTTGATTCGGGTGAGGAGGTCGCTGCCGAGTTAGTCGTCGACGCGACGGGCAGGCGTTCTCCCGCGCCGCAGTGGCTGCGCGAGGCGGGTGCGCAGCCCGTGCACGAGGAATCCGAGGAGTCTGGGTTCCTCTACTACCAGCGTACATTTCGTTCCGCCGACGGGACCGTGCCGAGGATGCTCGCGCCGGTGTACTCGCCGTTGGGGACGATCTCGCTCGTGACCCTTCCCGCCGACAGCGGGACATGGGCGGTCGTGATCGTCACCTCCAGCGGCGACCAGCCGCTCAAAGCCTTGCGCCGCGACGATCTGTGGACCTCGGTGGTGGGCGCGTGCCCGCTTCATGCGCACTGGCTCGATGGCGAGCCGATCACCCCAGTCGAGGCGATGGGCGGGCTGATCGACCGCTGCCGCCGGTTCGCGCGTGATGGGCGGCCGGTCGCGACCGGGATCGCTGTGCTCGCGGATGCGTGGGCGTGCACAAACCCCTCGCTCGGGCGCGGCATCACGTTTGGGCTGCGCCACGCCCAGCGTCTGCGCGACGTCGCGCGCGAGCACCTGCACGACCCAGCAGCGTTCGCCCACACATGGGATCACGTCACCGAAACCGAGATGCGACCGCGGTACGAGGACGTGATCGCGGAGAATCGCCGCCGGCGGGATGAAATCAATGCGCTTCGCAACGCCCTCGAACCGCCCGCACTTGACGCCAGGACCGCCCGGTTCGTCGCCACACTGCCCCACGATCCCGACGTGTTCCGGGCCTACCTCGAGACGCGATCCGGCCTGGCGACGATGCGCGAGGTCCTGGCCCGGCCCGCGCTCGCCGAGCGGATCGACCGGCTCGCGATCCCGGCTCCCATTCCCCTCCCGGGACCGGACCGTAAACAACTGCTCGACCTGATCGCCCACGGAGCCGCTCACACGCCCCACTCAGCGCTGCTCCGAGTAGGTCACGCGCGTTGACATCGAACGCGCTCGGCGGTCAGGGGCCATCAACGCCCCACGCGACCGCTACCCCCGGCCGTCAAGCTCTCGCCCTGTCGGCGCGCAACCGGCCACATCGCCGGCGGTCTGCGCCGCACGCAACGATACGCTGCGGCCAGGCGAGGCTGCCCCCTTCATCTCCGCGTGCAGAGCCAATGAGTCCATGTCATCTCTCTCACGCACTTTCTCGAAGGCCTCCTTGGGGACCAAGCCTCGTCGGCGTCAGCCCGGCGGCGCGAACATTCTCATCGCTCAGGGGTGGCGGCGCAAGCCGCCAGAGTCACGGTCCTGAAAATAGCCCGCGATCTTCGTTTCTGACTGGTGGCGGCGAGCCGCCCCGGGACGACGCGATGGTCAGTGCCGCGCTGCCCCAGGCCTCCGCCACCGCGCGGAATGAGATGCGTCGGAGGCGACGGTCTGCTCCTACACGCCTCAACCGGTCACGTCGCGGCGGCGGTCGCTTCGCACCAACACCGGCAGTCCCGTCGTCGACGTCCAAACTGCTCCCTTTGTCCTTGCAAAGTGAGCGAGTCCAGGCTAACCCTGGAACCAACCGGTCCGTCGGTCCCGCCCGAGGGCTGCGTCGCCCGGGAAGCCCGGGCAGCCGCTGGCGCGTCGGTCGGCGTAGCTGGTCGCGTTTCGATTGCGAGAGTTGATTCGAGGTGAACGGACGCTTCCGCATTGGCTGGCGGTGCAGCACGTACGGACGGGGTGACGCGCAGTGCTCCTGCTCGGGTTCGCGACAACCAGCGCTGCTGCTTCGGTACTTTGCGCTATCTCGCGGCGGGCGGGTCGCAGTCTGTGTCGTGATCGGCGTCACGACAGGCAGGGAGCTGCAGGCCGTAGATGCCGATGCTGCGCGAGTGTCCCCCGACTGGGGTGTAGGTGACCCACAGCCTCACCACCAACCAGCCTCGCCACCGACGCGGCCAAGCCCATCGGCATCGACGCCGCGCGCGAGGCCTTCGATGTCAAAGCTCCTGTCGGCAATACCCGGAGGAGGACCGCGCTGCCACACGCCATCGCCGCGCAAAGCAACGCTACGGTCGCGGTACGCCAAAACCGCCCTCCCAACGCGTACGCCACACTGGCACTATACGCCGCTCGAGTCTCTCAGAAATCTTCTTGCCAGGCGCCGCTGCGACACCGCCGACCCCACACACGGCCGGCCGATTGCGACCCCCGTCATCGAAGGTGTCAACGATCACGGGAATTCCCCAGTGACGATCGTCAAAATTCCCCAGGTCGATGGGTGATGTTCGCGCGTTGAGAGAGTGTGTGGTGCGGCTTGCGGCGCCGGCGGACCAGGACGGGTTGACCGGCCCCTCGAGGAAGGCTTGGCGCGGTTGCGGGGTGTGTTTGGTCAGCGTTTGGCGCGGGCCTCGGCGACGATCGCGCGGATTCCTTGCGTGGATGGGTCGCCGTCGCCGAAGTACAGGATGCGAACCTCCAATTCCTCGATCCTGGACAGCGATTCGTATGCCTGGTTGGTGGAGGTGTTGGCGGCCTGAGGCGCGACCTGCGCGCCGGGCTGTCCGGTGACGATGTGGAGGTTGTTGATGGCGTCTCCGACGAACAGCGCGTCCTCGAGTGGGGCGTAGAGGACGCAGTGGCCCTCGGTATGCCCGGGGGTGTGAATGACTCGCAGTCGTCCTGGCACGTCGAGCTCGTCGCCGTCGTCGAAAGGGATGACCTCCGAGACCTTGGACTGCTTGGCGGCGCCGTTGGCGATCATGTGGCGCAGCGCGCGGCGGGTGCGGGCGTGCGTGAGCATCGCGAGCATGGCCAGCGGCGATCCCTCGGTTTGCTTGGTCTTGCCCTGCCGGGTGCGCTCGCTGTCTGCTCGGTGGACGTAGACCGGGATCCCGTGCGTCTGTTGCAGCTCGCCGGCGAATCCGACGTGGTCGGGGTCGGCGTGGGTCAGGATCGCTTTGACGTCGTTGATCGAGCGGCCCATTTCGGCCAGGGCGGGCTCCAGGGTGTCGCGGTATCCGCTTAGGCCGGCGTCGATGAGGGTGACCTCGCCGTCTTGCTCAAGCAAGAAGAAGTGCACGAATTCCGTTCCCAGCGTGCGGATCATCGGCGGGGCCTCCTGGGTGAGCCGGAACGGGCCGCGGTTGTTGATCTCATAGCGCTCTCTGTTGGTCTGAAGTCGGGTCAAGATCTCGTCAAGCTGAGCGAGGTCATCGGAGTCCAGGTTGGTCAGTGCGGGCGGTGGCTCGTTGAGGATCGCCTGGCCGCGTTGGGCCGCGTCACGTCCGGCGTCGGTGAGGTGCACGAGCTTGCGGCGGTTGTCGTCGGGGTGGGGGGTGCGATAGACCAGGCCTCGCGCCTCGAGCTTGTCCACGCCGACGGTCGTGGCTGGTGGGTCGACTTCGACGGCGCGTGCGATCTCTCGCAGGGTCATCGGACCGTCGGCGAGCTTGATCAGCAGCTCGACCTTCGCGGGCCCGAGATCGAGGGCGGCACGGAGGGTACGCCGGCGGTCCTGTCCGGTGACGAACTCATGCAGGGCGCTCCACACCCGGGATGCGGTGTCTGGCGGCATGGCCGATCGGGTGGTCATCGGGCTCCTTCCGGGGCGGTGCAGCCAAGCGACGGAGCCAGGCTGCACAGCAACGACCCCAGCGAGAACGCCGCCAGCCCGATCTGAAAGACCCGGCGGCGGCCGAAGCGATCCGCGAGCGAGCCCGAGAGCATGAGCAGGCACGCAACAACAAGGGTGTACGCGTCGATCGTCCACTGCAGACCGCTCACCGACGCGTGCAGCGCCCCCTGGATCGACTGCAAGGCGACATTGACGATCGTCACGTCGATGCCCGCGATGAACGCGCTCAGACAACACGTCGCCAGCACCACGGAACGGCGCCGCGCGTCACGATCAAGACGCGGGGAGCTCACCGTTGCCATAAACAATGTTGTACACAACAACCACATTGCGTGCAGCTGATCCTTGAGGTCCAGGCATGCATGCGAGCGTCCCAATCTCCGTTCAGCGGCCTAGCAATCGCCGCGGTTCTCGACGCCTGGCGGCGCGAGCAGCTCGCGATGCTCGCTTGTGGTCTCTGCTTTCGGTGAACTGCTCCTTTCTCTGGTTCGCGCCGTTAGCCGCGCAGAGAGTCGGTTATCCAGTTACTGGCGGGTCCCTCAGAGCAGATGATTCGGGGCGACGGTGAATGATGCGCGTTCCGCGAACACGCCTTTACCGGGAACGTGGTTGACCTCCAAGCGGATCCCCTCGGGATCCCGGAATGAAAGCGAGTAATAGCCCGGTGCCCACGGCCCTTCCTCCGGGGCTCGCACGAGCTCCGCCCCGAACTCGGCCAACGACAGGTAAAGCTCATCAATGTCCTCGCGGCTACGGGCACGGAAGCACAGGTGGTCGATACCGGGCGCCAGTTCCTCGTGAGCGTGACCGGCAAGCTCCGGTACCGGCCGGCGGATCCCGACGGCCGTCCGACCGCCCACGTAGTAGACGTAGTCATCCGATCGGTAGACGACCTCAAGCCCGAGCCGAGGCATCAGCGCGTCGTAGAACGCAACGCATTCCTCGAACCTGCTGACCCTCAAGACGATGTGGGCAACGCCGTTGATCTCCATCGGTCCCTCCCAGTGCGCGGTGCGGATACGAGCCTACGGCGCGTTGTCCAATCCCGGCAACTCGCCGCATCAGATCGCGCGAGCGGCCCGGCCTTCGGAACCTGCTTCGTCGGCGGGACACGGCCTTCCGCCGCCGGCGCGCGCTTGGCGCGGCATCCGCGGAGAACCTGGCGGTCAACTCGTGGGCGTCCTGATGACCGAGTCCTAGCCGTGGACGATCGAGGCTCAGCTCGAGAGCGGAAGGCCGACCTTGGGGAACTCCTCGGCCATCTTCGCGCCCACAAGCTGGAGCGCAGATGCCGGACGGATCATCACCTTGAGCTCCGTGATCATGCCGTCATCGTCGAAGGTCAGCTTGTCGATCCCCTCGACCTGTTTCCCGTCCACCACGGTCGCGAATTCGAGGATCGCGACCCGGTCGTCGGCATCCTCGAGCTGGTGCACGTAGCGGAACTCGCCTCCAAGCCCGAGCACCCGCTCGGCCGCATGCAGGACCTTCATAACCTGATCTCGGCCCTCGTACGGCTTGAACAGAACCGGACTTCGGAACGCCGCGTCCCCGCTGAACAAGTCAGCGGCCTCGTCGACGTTCCCATGTTCGACGGCGGCTCGGAAGCGGTCAGAGAGCATGACCCGAAGCCTACCGTGCCCCCAAGGAGCCGACCGGAAGCCCGGTCACCAAGGGCGATGCTGAACCGATCGCAGCCGCACCACCGCCCAAGCAGCGGTGCCCCGACAGATCTGCCCGTGTGCCCGACAAGCGTCGAGACGCCGATGCTTGTCGTTCCCCCAAGCCGCGGAAGGGAGCAGTCCGGGACCAGCCGGTCGGGCGTCGGAGCGCCGCTGCTCCCGTCCGCCAATGCGAGCGTGCCGCTGGCGACGAGTTGCGCCCTCGCTGCTGACGAGCTGCAGCTTGGAAGTCGAGCGCGGCGACCGACGCGGGTCTTCTCCTCCTCGTCCAACGCGGTAGTCGACGTTATCTCGATCCGAGCAAGCACCCGATCGGGCGCGCTGTCCTCCGGCCGCAAGGCGAGCGTCTCGTCGCGCGGCTCGAACTCTGTGTCGCTGATCGTCCCGAGCACAAGGGATGATCGGCGAGCCGCGGCTCCCGCTCAGCCTGCGGGGAGCGTGTCTCTCGTCGACGTGAAGCGCAACGCCGCCGCGTACTGCTAGTGGGCGGTCGGCTCGGGCTCGGATGCGACGTTCGCGAGGAATGGTGGAGGCCCTAGCATGTCGACGTCATGCTGCTCGGCTGCCGCCTTCAGCCGGGTAACGTCGGGCGGTCCTGGCTCGGGGAGCTCGTGCGCGGGTGCGGGATCGCCCGCCGCGCGAAACCACGCCTCACACGCTTCGTTTCCGGGCGTAAACAGAATCATCCCGCGGAAGATGTCGGAGGTCACCAGGAAAGCGTGCGGTGCGCCTCGCGGGACCGAGATGACACTTCCTGGCCTGCCAGTGTGGTTGGTCCCGTCGATGTGGACGATCAGCTCACCCTCCACCACGATGAAGGTCTCGTCTTCGTTCGGGTGGCGGTGAAGCGGCGTCATCTTGCCGCGCTGCGAGGTTTGCTCGATCAGGATGAACGCGCCGTCGGTCTGGGCGGAGGTCGCCTTGAACACGAGCAGGTCGTGGTTGAACGACAGTGCTTCGCCCTCTTGCCGGGCGAGTGCAATTGGGGCCCTGGGGATGGTCATCGATCATCCTTTCGTTTGTGCGGTGTGGCCCGCGGGTGGGACGTGCTAGGTGGTGTGACCTGTTCTGGGGGCTGAGGTGGCGGTGAGAAGTTGAGGCGTTGACGGTGAGTCGTCGGGTGCGGGTTCGAGCCGGTACGCGTCATGCAGCGGATCGCCGGGGTTGTGGGGCAGCGGCGTCGATCGTGATCAGCTGCTCGATGGTGCGTGCTGTTTCTGAGGGTCCGGGCATCGCGTGAATTTCGCGGGCGAGTCTCCCGGCGGCGGCTGTGAATCTTGGCTCGTTGGTCAGGCGTGTGATCGCCTTGGCGATGTCCTCGGGATCGAGCTTCTCGGGGTCAACGAGCGGGCCGCGGTGGTCGCTGGCGGGGGCGTTCGCGCCGTTGATCCCGGTGCCGGCGGTCGCGCAGCAGGCTGCGTTGACCGGTTGGTCGGCGGCGAGGGGCAGGCAGAGGGCGGGACGTCCGTGGCTGAAGGCTCCGATCAGCGTGTTGAAGCCCGAGTGGCACACGACCGCTGCGCACCGCGAGAGCACCTGCGATTGCGGCAAATAGCGCTCAATCCTGAAGTTTGGTGGCGGTGTTCCCAGCTCGGCGGGATCGCTGCCCAGGCCGGTGGTCACGAGCACGTCGACCTCCAGTCCGGAAAGGGCTGCGAGCACGGCTCGCCAAACGGCCGGGGAGTGGGTGAAGATGTTGCCGAGGGTCGCATAGATCAGCGGTCGCTCACGGCCGAGAGCATCGAGCCAAGGCGGGGGCGCTTCGCCCGTCGAGCCATCAAAGACGGACGGGCGGGAGGCGCGAGCGAGCGCGATGTCGGGCTCCCACGGACAACGAAACGACGGTGGGACCACGTCGAGGTAGGCCTTGCCGAGCAAGTCGTCGGCATCCCGCGGCGGCTCGATCCCCGCAAGCGCTGCGAGGCGCTGTGCAACCTCGGCAACGCGGGCCTCGATAGCAGGTGGCAGGCGGTGGACGATCCCTTGGGTGACGAGCGGGATCCCCAATCTCTGCGCGACCGCCCACCCAGCAAACTCGGTGTACTCCCTGACGATCAACTGCGCCGCCGTTTCGCGCGCCAGCCGCAGGAGATCCTCGACCGACGAGCGATCGGGAACCTGCACAAAGCCGAAGAACCCCTGCTGCCCGATTGTTCGGTCCCACACCTCATCTCCGGGCCGGAGCATCCAGTCAGGACCGACCGGCCTTGCGTCGAGCCCATGGCCGATGAGCGTCGGGGCAAACCTGGCCGAGGTTGCGACCGTTACCACATGCCCGCGGCGCTCGAGCTCGCGTGCGAGCGGAATCAGTTGCGTGGCGTGACTGAACGCCGGCTGGATAGTCATTAGAACGCGCAAAACTATGCCCCCTGGCCGAGGTTGGGCTTGGTTGTTGTCCACAGACGCAAACACGCGTTCGTCATTTCATCCGCGGTCTGCTACCGGACCTTCTTGGGTAATGCCTGTGTTGTTCTGGAGTACGGCTGCGGTGAGCACTCGGTTCGCGCGCTCATCTACAGCGGTCAGTTGGTACTCCTCGAGGCAGAGCACCTCAGAACGCTCGAGCTCTCCACCGCACCGTCCGTGATCGACCTGCCAGCAAACCACCTCGACCGTCGCTCCACCACGACAGCAGCCACCCACCCCGGCCGCGTCCACGCGTGCGCTTCGGACGAGGACCAGCGCCCGGGGGGAGACAGGTCTTTCGCGTCAGAGCAGGACCAAGTCGCGGACCCGCTGCTGGTCGTGAGCAGTCTCAGCACTCCGCACGGTCGTGTTGACCAGACGCTCGCTCCGCAGGCATTGCGACAGCGCGCGCAGGGTGGGGCGTAGCGCTGCTTTACTTCTGCATCGGCAGGAACGCGGCCACGCCGGACATCCTGAGCGAGAGTTGCGAAATGGACGGTTTTGGGACAGCGTTGGAGGGGCAGCAGCGTCATCCAGCCGAGAGTTCCGCAAGTCGTCCGTAATGCTGTTCAGGCCACGCCGCGCTGCGCTCTCCTGCACAAGGTAGTGAGCTCACGCAAGGTGCGTCCGGAAGGGGCCGGACCGGTCGGTCGGAGGCGCACCGAAAGGACGATCCCGGGACCGTCGTGGACATCGACCGCGACTGGAAGCCGACGGTTCGGGGCAAGATCGAACGGACCGAAGGCGGGGCGAGGATCTCTGCCAGCTCCGGGGAGAAGGCAGAGAGGCTCCGTCAGCGGCTCCCTAAGCAGCTGGCGCCCGAAGGTCTGCAGATTCAAGGCGAGGAGATGAACCGCGACCAGTTCAACGAGGTCGAAGTGAACATGAGGATCGACGGCGTCGCCTGGTTGCGAGCGGCAGCGAAGATGGCGGTCGCGTCGCTGTCGCGCCCCGTCGACGAGGCCTGGCTCGACACCGACGACGCCAAGCAGCTCCGCAGCTGGATGTGGGACGAGGAGCCCATCTTCGACGATGGCTCGCCGGCGTTCGCGTATCCCCGTGAGCCGAGCGACCGGAGACACTCATGCTCCGCCGCCAGCGCATCTGATCACAATGATCTCGACGCCGATCAGCGGCAGGCGAGTCGTCGTGAGCATCGGGCTGTTCGGCGAGCCCAGACCCGGCGTAGGTCGCTCGCCGATCCGCAGTCAGCGGAAGCTGCGCCGCGACGCCTGGAAAATAGGGGAGAATTCTATTGGTGCCGAGGCTTTCCGTGACACCCGACGAGACCTCGCCGTCGCTTGCCGCGATCGTTGCGCAGGTCGACCCCGCCCTGCCGGCCTACCGGCGCCAGACGTCCCCGGACGGGATGATGACGGTCGTGTTCACAGACATCGAGGGATCCACCGAAATGATGGAGCGACTTGGTGAGGAGGCTTGGCTTGAGATAATGCGTGCGCACAACAAGCTCGTGCGCGGCGTGGTCGCTAAATGCGGCGGAGATGTCATTAAGTCGCAAGGCGACGGGTTCATGCTCGTATTCAGGAGTGCCAGCTCCGCGCTGTCGTGCGCCGTCGAGTTACAGCGCGCCGTGAGTCGGTTCAATGTGGCCGATCGCGCCCGATCGCTGCGCGTGCGGATCGGAGTACATACCGGAAACATCTTCAAGCTCGAGGAGGACTTCTTCGGGAGGGCAGTGGTCTTGGCGGCCCGGATTACCGGTTGCGCGCACGGTGGCCAGGTACTCGTGTCGGCGGCATCCAAGCAGTACACCGAGCATCTCGCACTATGGACTTACGCTGCGCCGACGTCTCTGAGCCTAAAAGGGCTAGCGGAAGCTCAGCGCGTGTACTCACTCGATTGGCAGGCCGTGCCAGTGCGTTAATAACCCGGCTTGTGCTTGGCGCGGTTTGGAAGTCACGTACTCCGTTGCCAGAGTTGTGCGTCGGGCTAGGAGGACTACTCTGGCTTGACGCCAATGGCGCCTGCTCGGCTCCTGCTTCGCCATGGCGATGCGATCACGAGCGCTGGCTTGAACGAGATGATCGGATCGGACGAGTTGCAGCAGCGTCGGAGGTCATGCGCGGTGACCGACGCGGGCCTTCTCCTCCTCGTCCGGAGCGGTCATCTCGTGCGGGCCGGCGGAGGTGACCGCGTTCGTGAGGATGCGCAAGTCCGCGTCGCCAAGCGCTACGTCGTCCGCCAACCTGCGCAATGCCCACGAATGGGGTCGTCTGCCCGACGCGACGGCGACCGGCTTCGGGGATTCTCTCAGCAGCGACGTTTTAGCAGGAGCCGGCACATGCGCCGGTCGGTTGCGCAACTCAATCGCCGCCGGGGTGGGATCGACTGCGATCGTGGGAGTCGTCCTCCGAGCCAGCGGTCACTAGCACCGCCTCTGAACCAGCGAGGCTTCATCCATTGCCGTGAGAATGCAGAGTCGACGGCGAGCACGTTGCGGCGGTTGATCCGCCGGGCTCATAGGTCGCTGAGGACGCGATCCGCCTCCGCCTCCAGGACCAACGAGCACAAGCGGTCGAACTGCAACCAGCCCAGATCATCCAACCGATACGGAGAACACGGCGAGGACGAAGACTGCACCATCAGCAGAATCGTCTCACGACTGAGATCGCACCAGGGCGGCCGCAGCCTGCAGGCCGCGCTCGGTTTGGCAGAGATTGCGCAAGCCAATGCCGAGGTCTCTTCCGCGACGTGGACTTGCGCATCCTCACGAACGCGGTCACCTCGGTCGGCCCGCAGGAGATGACCGCGCCGGACGATCTCCGACAGTGACGTCGAGCGGCCGGACGAAACGCGTGCTTTCTCGGGGAGGGGCAGCCTGGCTCGGCCGGTACTTGCTCGGCTCGAGCTAAGCCCCGCTGCCGCTTTTGGGGACGAGTTGCGGCAGCGCCGGAGCTACGGGCTGCGGCTCCGAACGATCGACGCGACGATAGTCGAGGCAGGCAGAAAGCGGTCAACGCCGGGGCGCGAGACCTCACGGGCTGGATGCTGTCCTCGTCCTCGCCCGGATCGACCTGCGTCTCCGACCGGTTTGGGATCTTGGCTGCGAAAGGCTATAGTCGCCTCGGGATGCAGGGGACCCACGTCATGCGGCGCATTGGCCTCGCAGTTTTGGTGCTGACGCCGCTGCTGGCGCTGATCAACATGGCCGGCTCCGCCGCCGGATTCCCGGTTCAGTACTGCGCTCCGATCCCGATCGTCGGCGGGATTCCTCCATGGGGCTTCCACACGGGTGCGCCGATCACGGGAGCGAGCGGCAGCTACGCGCGCGGCCACGGTGACATCAACCTGGCCGCCAACACCGTCTCCGGGATCCTCTGCCAGGTCGACCGCATACGCCGCCAGCCCGACCGACTAATCATCATGACGGTCGAGCACCACCTCGTCTATCACTCGCACTACGCGGTGATGTGGGGTGTGCCCGGGAACATCATGAAGATCATCGCCCGGGTGCAGAGCAGCACCGACCCCCGGTGCAAGGTCGGCACCCTCGGTGGCGTGACCCTGTTCGCAAGCTACAACGGCGTGCGCAGCGACAGCGTCCAGTTCACCTTCCCGACCGCCTGCAAGAACCACGACCACCTGTACCACGGACCGCAGGTCAATAATCAGGTGCCGCCGCTTTAGCCAGGCCTTTTCGCGGACGCTTGTTTGGCGCCCGAGACCGAGTCAGGCAGGTCGAGATTTGGGTCAATTGTGTGGGCAGCCGTTCATCGTCTGCGGGTAGCTGGTGCTGGTAGGCTGCGCGGCGATCGGCTACAACGACTCCGGCGATGTCGAAGGAGGGTGCAGGCCGATGACAATCAGGTGGCCACGTCTCGGTTGGGCGAGGCAGCTGAAACGGAGCGTGTTGATCGCTGTAGCCGTGGGGGTTAGCGCCCCGATCTTCGCCGGCGTCGCACAGGCCAGCGGCGCGAGCCCGAAATCGACGCCGGCTGCGGCAGCGATCCCCGTGATCACGATCACCTCCCCCAGGCCCGGCGGCTCCTACGAGCGTGGGTCGCGAATCTTCGCGCGCTTTGGCTGTAGCACCGGTGAGACCACGAGCCCGATCGCCACTTGCAAGGGAACGGTTCGGCTTGGCCACGCGCTCAACACGAGCTCGGTTGGCTCGAAGAGCTTCACGGTCACCGCCACAGACACGAGCGGTAACACGCTCGTAAAGACCGCCCACTACACGGTCTGGGCATACATCAACCCACTCGGCGCGGTGGCGGGCCTACAGCCGAGCCGCGTCGATATGGGCGTCGATTACTCAGGCTCAGGTCCAATCCTGGCGCTCGGCAGAGCAAAGGTCGTGCTGGCCACCGACCGGCTCGCCGGCCCGGAGAGCTGCTGGGGAAGCACTTGCGTGCCCGCACCGGGGGACATCATCGTCTACCGGCTCTTGGACGGCCCCTTCGCGGGCAAGTACGTCTACGTAGTTGAGAACATCACGATAAGCGTCAAGGCCGGGCAAACGGTCAGGGCAGGCGAAAGGATCGCCATCCTGCACCAAGGCTCCCCCAACCTGGAAACCGGTTGGGCGTCGGGCGACGGCGCCGAGACGCTTGCGGTCGCGCGTGGCCACCAGTGTCCCTGCCCTGATCCCGGCGGCTGGTCTTCGATCGAGGGGCGAAACTTTGACGAGCTCCTAGTCTGGCTGGGCGCGCCGCCGGGTTACCTGACAACGACCCCGCCCGGCCAGCACATGCCGCGTGACTGGCCGAGGCTACCCCGCCATCACTAACTCAAGCAGGCGCTGACCTGCGCCATCTCGTCGAGGAACGACCGTTCACGAAGGTCGTAGCGGAGGTCTAATCCGCATAGGATGCGAAGAAATCGTCCGGACCCACCACCCTGACGTTCGAGATTCGGCGACGTCGCACGCCTGCTACTGACGTCGGGGTCGAATCCACACCATCGCCTTGTCGCCAAGGCGGTCGTGACCTCCGCGCGGTACCCAACACCGATGACACACCTCGATCCTAATCAGCTAGAAAGAAAACGCACTCGGGTGCGCCGCGGGCAAAGTCGGCGAAGCACCCGGCACCCTGGCCTCCCCTGGCCCGGCATCCGCACGCTGCGCCGGGAGTGTCGAGTTGAATCGATTTGGAGGAGGCGGCCGCCAGTCGCAGCCACGTCTGCAATGTCGCCCGACTGGGCAGCAGATCGGCGCTGCTGCTCCAGTCGATCGCCGGCCCAGAGGAGAAGCTAGAAGTCGCCCGACTCGGCCGACGACATGGCTCCCGGTCCGTGAACGGAGTGGTCTCGACTCGTCGGCGCCTCACTGCCCGTAGCTCCACGCGACAGCGGCTACAGAGACGGCTTTGCGCAGCCGAGGGGCTACTCCGCGACTTTTGTCAACAGCAGCCAGGCGCTCCAAACGCCTCCAGCCAGGCCCGCGAGTACGGGCAAGACCAGGACGTCAAGGCCAGCCTGGACTCCGAAGACGACGAGAAGACCGGCGATCAGGAGCAGGATCGAAGTGATGGCATTGGGTAACACCGCGTCGAGGATCGACGCGACGGCGTGCGCGCTGGTGCCGTGTGCATCTGTGTCGACTCTGGCGCGTCGATTCAGGACCAGAAGGCCTCCCCCGGTGATGACGGCGAGTGCGATGAGCTCGATCCCAATAACCCGGTACGACTGGTCCGGGATGGAGATGAGGATCGTGATGAACAGTACTGCGACGAACAGTGCGAGTGTCTGCGCCGCGCGGCTTCGGAGCTCCTGAGACTTCGCGATGACGTCGATCCGAATCGATACCGCGACGAACAGCAGGCCGGTCAGGCCGGCCGCCGCGCCGCCAGCGACCGTCGCGAAGGTGGCCCATTTCTCCAAGATGAGCGCGGTTCTCATATGGCGGATCCCACTACACGAGTCATCTCACGGGAGACTACGGACCGCATCGACTCGCCAGCGCACCGGTAGTCCGCGCGCGACCACACGAACCGGCACTGCCGGACTGTTGCTCTGATCGATCCGCGGCGGCCGACATCATCGCCAAGGTCGAGCGAGACGCGCCGCGGCTTCTGGGGCGGCTGAGCCTGCCCGCCGGGACGACTGTGCGTGAGGGCATGCAGGCCGAGATCGTCCGGTGGGCTCGAGTGAGTTTGCCAGCGGTTATGCCGGCTATCCGGGACGGCCGGGTTACGAGCGGAGCGTTACGTTTGGTTGGCGTCGGTGCCCAGCGAGCTGACTGACCGCAGGCTCTTGGTCTCGGTCGGTTTCCTCGGCGATGGTCGCTCGGTCGTGTTCCCCAGGCCGAGCCTGTCTGGATCGTCGCCCGCTCTCGCGGTGAGCAGGTTCCGGGCAGCACTCGAACGATTCAGATCACGATCCGCAGGGATGTCGCTCCGCGCAATGTCCCGGTCGCTGACCCTCACGGGCAGATCTGAGGTCATGAAGGTCGTTTCGGTGTTCAACGGGCTGGAGATCGTCCAGCGCCGCAGCTCGGCGATGCACAGCTGACGCAAATCATGAAGCTGGTCAGCCGCCGATCGCGCCCAACCACCTAGCCCCGTCCACGGTGAGCCATGGTCGGGAGGGTTGTTTCGATCTGCGGCTCAGAGATGTCGGCGAGCGTGTCGAGTTTGAGGAAGGGGCGACCGGGCGCGTCGCTGATTGTGGGTTTGCGGTTGGGGGGCCTTGGTCGAGGGCAAGGTTGGGCCACCCGGGAGAGGAGAGATTAGGGACCGGGCGGCCCAGGCGCCGGTGTCGGTTACCTGTCCTGTCGCTGGCGCGGGCCGTACGCATGGCGCACAAGCGTCCGGCGCGGTAACTGAGGCCAGCCCAACCTGGTAGCGCGAGGACATCGAGCGGGCGGCCAGGTAGCTGCAGCCGCTCTTGTCGGGTTGTTGGTCCCTGCTGCGCTCAACAAGGGCAAGCCTCGACGCACTGGTCAGGACCGGTGGTCCCGAGCGGGGAGCTTCAGGCGGCCTTGTAGTGGGGTTCGAAGATTTCGGTGGCGAGTTCTCGGCGGCTGCGCACGCCGACTCTCTCGAAGATGGATTTGAGGTGGTCCTGAACGGTGTACGGGGATATGAACAGCTCGGCGGCGATCTCGCTGGTGCTGCGGCCGCGAAGCACGAGCATGGCGATCTCGGTTCCGCGAGCGCTGAGCTGGTTGGCGCGGCGATCAGCGGCGCGACCCGGTTCGGGTCGGCGCGCTCAAGCACGACAGCGGTGCGGACCTTGCGATCGCGCCGCGCGAGGTGGGTCGCGCGGACGTGCAGCCAGGCGCCGGTTCTGAGGCGGAGACGTGCGCTCGGAAGCGGGTCCGAACAGCCTTCGGCTCGGGCGCGCGCGGCCCCCACAACCGCGCTGATGGCAACGGGTGGGCCTTTGAGGTCCGACACTCCCCATTCACTGAGCCAGTGCTCGGCTTCGGGACTGATCGAGTCGACCTCGTTGTCCTCGTCGAGCACGACCACCCCGGGAAGTGCGGAAGGGCTCGCGCCGCTCGTGGCGCCTGGTTCGGCTATGAGCCAGCGACGGAACGCGTGTGCGAGGTGCGGGACGAGAGCTTCGACGAGAGCCACTTCGCTTGAGGAGAAGTCCGGGCAGGCCGGCCGGCGCTCGATGTGCAGCTGGCCCCATTAGACGCCGTCGAGCGCGAGCGTGCTCCGGAGCTGGTGCTCAAGACCGTTCGGGCGGAGGACGCGCTGGTAGATGGGGCTTTGATCCTTGCGTTCGCCGACAATCTCGGACAGCAGCGCGACAGAACGACCGGAATGCGCCATCGACCGGAAGTCGCCGGGTTCGAGCCCACGGGCGATCAGTTCGTCCACCCCAGAGCGGCGAGGCGTTCGCGACTGTCCTGTCCGACCCGGCCGCACGCCGAACGCTGCAGTACTCCACGAGCGAGGGCGACCCCGCGCTGCGCTCGGCGATCGCCGAACGGCTCACCACCCGCGGACTTGCAACCAGCCCCGCGGATCTACTGATCATCGCGAATGACATTTGGGTGGCTCCTTAGTTTCTGTGTGTGAGGGCGACGAACGCGTCCTCCAGGCTGGCCTGGTCAACGCGCAGTTGGTTGGCGACGACACCGTTCCGGGCGAGCACGGCCATCTTCGCCGGGCTGTGGGTGCCGCGGCAGACGATGCCTAGCGCCCTCCTGCACGTTAGCGACTACACCCCGCTGGGCGCCGCGGTCGCGGCGATCCAGGACACGATGCATGGCCATTGGCCGGGGCTGGCACATCTCGGTGTGCTCGCCGTCTACGCACTTGTCCTTTCGCTGGCGGCGTCTAGGCTATTTCGTTGGGAGTGACACGCACGTGTCTGAGAGCGTCGAGTTGAGCGATCCGCAGCAGCGATGCGAGTCCGGTCCCTTCGGGGACCGGGCGACCGTATCGATAGGCCTGCTGCCATTCGCGATGCTGGCGCTGTCGGCTGGGCTGGCGTTTGGGGTTAACGGCGGGTCGACCGGCAAGCTGATCGCCGTGGCCGGTCTGACGGCTGTGGCCGCCTCATGGATGGTGATGATCCTCGCCCTGCGCCGCTTCTGGGAGCAGCGGCCGTCGCTGGGCGTGGCGCTGCTGGCCGGGCTGCTCGCGTTGATGGCCGCGCTCGTGATCGTCAACCCCACGTTTGGGTTCTTCACCTGGACCGGCTACATCTGGACATTCACGCTCGTCCAGGCCGAACGGTGGCGGGCGGCGGGCATCACCGCGACAGCGGTCATCACCGGCACCTCGCAGCACGGCGGGTTGCCAAACAGCACGGCCGGGGGCTGGATCTCGTGGCTGGCCGTCGTCGGCATCAACCTATTGGCGGTCAGCGTGGTCTCGTGGTTCGTCCGAGTGCGCGAGCGGGAAGCCGACGAACGTCAGCAGGCGATCGACGAGCTCACCGAGGCAAACGAGAAGCTCGAGGCCTCGCTGCGGGAGAACGCCGGCCTGCATGCGCAGCTGGTCGCCCAGGCGCGCGAGGCTGGAGTCCTCGACGAGCGCCAGCGGATGGCCCGCGAGATCCACGACACGCTTGCCCAGGGGCTCGTGGGGATCATCACCCAGCTCGAAGCGGCCGCTCAGGCGCCACGATCGGACCGGGGGTGGAAGCGGCATACCGACGCAGCCGTCGAGCTTGCACGCGAGAGCCTGGCGGAGGCGCGGCGTTCCGTCCAGGCACTCCAGCCCGTCCCGCTCGAGCAGGCCCGGCTGCCGGACGCGCTCGGCGCCGTCGCCCGGACGTGGTCTGAGCGCTCGCGAGTGCCCGCCACGGTCACGACGACAGGCCGGCCGCGGCCCGTAGCCGCGGACATCGAGGTGGCGCTGCTGCGCACCGCCCAGGAGGCGCTGGCCAATGTCGCCAAGCACGCCCGAGCCAAACGCGTGTGGTTGACGCTCTCCTACATGGACGATGTCGTCACCCTCGACGTGCGCGACGACGGGACGGGGTTCGCCGCCCCGTCACCCAGTCTCCGCAACGGTGGCTTCGGGTTGACCGCGATGCGCCAGCGCGTCGAGGGCCTGGCGGGCACGCTCGAGGTCGAGTCAGACCCCGGGGCAGGCACCACAGTCGCCGCCAGCGTTCCCGCCGGGACTGCCGCGTGAGCGGCGCGATCCGACTGATGATCGTCGACGATCACCCGGTCGTTCGCGATGGGCTCAGCGGGATGTTCAGCGCCGATCCGGAGTTCGAGGTGATCGGCGAGGCCGACAACGGCGCGGACGCGGTCAGACGGGCGCGGGCACTGAAGCCGGACGTGATCCTGATGGACCTGCGGATGCCCGAACTGGATGGGGTCGGCGCGATCCGAGCGCTCGCCGCCGAAAACGTTCCCGCGCGCGTACTCGTACTCACCACCTACGACAGCGATGCCGACGTCCGACCGGCGATCGAGGCGGGCGCCACCGGCTACCTGCTCAAGGACGCCCCCCGCGACGAGCTGCTCCGTGCGGTCCGCGCCGCCGCGCGCGGTGAGTCCTTCCTCTCACCCGCCGTCGCATCCCGGCTAATGGCCCACGTGCGGTCCCCCGCCGAGGACTCGCTCAGCGATCGCGAGCTCGAGGTGCTCGCGCTGGTCGCGAGCGGCGCGACCAACCGCGCCGCCGCCGCACAGCTGTTCATCAGCGAGGCGACAGTCAAGACCCACCTCTTGCACATCTACGCCAAGCTCGGCGTCAGCGATCGCGCAGCGGCCGTCGCCGAGGGATTCAACCGAGGGCTGTTGACGCCTGAGCAGCGCTGAGCTGCCCGCGGTCGCGAAACCGTGCACACGCTTCTCGAGCGAGACCTCCGCCGCGGACAAGCGGTCGGCAGCGCTGCTCGCCCGGACCGCTCGTCGGCGGCACAGCGGTCGCACGACCGGCAAAGCAGGTCCTCGGCCGAAGTTGATCGCGCTCCCGGTATGCGCCACACCAGGACGCTCGGGCACCCGGCGTGCGGTCCGCCGATCGTTCCCGCTTCGGACGCGCGAAACCGGGCCTCGAGACGCACCGGTCGGAGCCTCGGCGGCCCTCCCGGGCGTGAACCACCGAAAGCGGGTCTTTGTCAGGCTGCCCCTATTAGCCCGACGCGACACTCTGGAGCCTCAACCTACGTTTCGCAACGTCAGGCCCGCGCGTTCGGGCCTACCGGCACGCCCGAGAAGCAACGGCCGCGTCCATGCAGGCTCCGCCCGTAGCCCAGCTGAAGCAGGTCCGGGCCACGCATCTCACGACTCTTTCGCTCCTCAACGCTAGCAGCACGTGATCATCGATGCCCCGAACCCGAACGAGAACGTCTTTAGCGACGAGTTCAACGGAGACGTCTCCACCACCGCCGCCCAGGGCACGGTCACCTACACCTACGCGTCTCAGCTGCCCTTCTCGAACTTCCCCACGAACTGCAGCTTTCGAATCGGCTCCAGCGTCCCGATCACGGTGACGGTCACGAACACGACGAACCACGTCGGGTACTTCGAACTGCAACCGTCGGGCAACGACATCAGTGGCGCCAATACCGTCACGCCGGAAGAGCTGGCGGCCGGAACCACGGGGACACTGACGGCGACGCTGTCGCCGACGGCAGCTGCGGGCTCCGCGGTGAACGGCACCCTCAGCGTCATCGACTCGACGGACTTCGGAGGCCTTGAGCCCGCCATTGGGTTCCCGTTGTTCTCCGACTTCCACGACTTTGCCTACGCCTACACGGTGGGAGCTAGCTCGAGCGGCTAGCACTGGCAACAACGGCACGGCCCGGGCCTCGTCGCAGGGCCGGGCCGTCGCCGTATCGGGTGCCAGCCCCGAAGGTTGCCAGCAACGAGATCGACATCGAGCAGCAGCACCTGACGGCCGTCTACGACCAGGCGGTTCACACAGCTCCGGACGCGGCCCATTCGTCCGGTTCCTGCTCTGCTCCATCTTCCCCGGTGCGTTCCGGCTCTGTTCTGTCTGGCAAGCGCTCGGGGCCCCTCGTTGGGCCATTCGCCGCCGGGTTCCTCCGTGTGCGGTCGGACAAGATCGCCGGCCATGCTCGTGATCGTTAGCGCCCCACGGCTTCGTCAGATCGTCGCTTGGTTAGTTGAGTTCTCGCCGGGGCCCCGGTGCGTTAGAAGGTTGCCGCGCAGATGCTGTCCACGCGGACGCGCTGGAGGAAGCCCATTTGGTCCCCGCCTGAGACGGTGCTCGTTTGTCTCCCGCAGACACGCAACCGTGCCCAGAGAGTCGCACTCCATTCTCTCGTTTGGCACGTCAATAAGTCGGTGCGGTCGTCGCGGTCACTTGCGCCAGCGCTGGTCCTAGGCGCAGCGCCACAGCCGACCTCGCTGCCGGAGCGCGACACGACCGAGTCGAGTTGGAGCGTTCGTCTAATAGCGCAAGAGACCGGCACAGTCGATGAACTCGCCCAGCGCGGCGGCCGCCTTCGCGCAGCTGCAAAACCGGGTGAGATCCCCTCGGTGAAGGGCAGCCCAACAAATCGTGTCGATCAGGTCCGTCGCATTGTCCGCAAATTCGGGAAGCATCGCTACTGGCGAGGACTCGACCTCTCGGCGCAGGCCCTGGACGGCGGGTTGCCACTCAGCGGCGGTTCGTTCCAGATCCCCTAGCAACGCTGAGAACTGCCCGATAAGGTACTGCTGAGTCATCTGATCTGCCGCAAACTCGGGTGCGGCCGAACCGGAGGCGTAGAAGTGTGGACGTTGACTTCTGCTTCCGGTTGAAGGGGGCGGCGAGGAGACCACTGGCAGATAAGCCAGGGTCGGCGCCTCGCCGCCTACTCCTGCAGCCGCGTTCGGTAATGGTCGCGTCAAGTGTGCGCGAGCAATCGCCGGGGAACTGCCTTGATCGTTTCTGGTTACTCCGCGTGCCCGAAGGCTTCGATCTCCTTCTTCTCTTGTTCTGAGAGCTCGCGCGGGGTCTCGCCGTGCGCGACCTTCTCGCTTTGCACGTAGTGGCGGATCTCGTCGACGATCTCGGGGTTCGCGAGCGTCGTGGTGTCGCCGACGTCGGCGAAGTTCGAGATCCCGGCGATCACCCGGCGCATGATCTTGCCCGAGCGGGTCTTCGGCATGTCGGACACGATCCACACGTTCTTTGGGCGCGCGATCTTCCCGATCTCCTTGTCGATCGCATCGCTCACCTTTTGCTCGATCTCCTTGCTCGGGGTGAACCCCGGCTTGAGCGCGACGTACACCTCCACGACCTTCCCGCGGAGCTCGTCGATCACCGGGACCGCCGCCGCCTCCGCGATCTCACCGACGGTGATGCTCGCCGACTCGATCTCCTTGGTTCCAAGCCGGTGCCCGGCGACGTTGATCACGTCATCGACCCGACCAAGGATCCGGAAGTAGCCATCGGCTCCCTGCATCGCGCCATCGCCCGCGAAGTACGGCCAGTCGTGCCAGTCCTTGCTGCTGCGGTCCTTGCAGTACTTGGCGTAGTAGGTGCTGACGTATCGCTCGGGCTGGCCCCAGATCGTCTGGAAAGACCCAGGCCACGGGTTGCGGATGCAGATATTGCCCGCCTTGCCGCTTCCCTTCGGCACCTCCTCGCCGTTCTCGTCGTAGATCACGGGGTAGATGCCGAGCACGCCCGGACCGCAGCTGCCCGGCTTCA
This sequence comes from uncultured Solirubrobacterales bacterium, assembly GCA_963837385.1. GTDB lineage: Bacteria > Actinomycetota > Thermoleophilia > Solirubrobacterales > Solirubrobacteraceae > Palsa-465. The sequence goes on along the minus strand of CAWIMZ010000015.1, from coordinate 322,013 downwards.
TCGGCTGCAGCCCGGGCAGCGTGCTACCGAGGAAGCCGCCGTTCTCGGTCTGCCACCACGTGTCGGTGATCGCCGCTTCGCCCCGCCCGACGACATCGTAGTACCAGCGCCACACGTCGGGCTCGATCGGCTCACCAACCGTCGTCATCGTCTTGAACTGGTACTCGTACTTGGCTGGCTCGTCCGGCCCGAGCTTGCGCAGCATCCGGATTGTCGTCGGCGCGGTGTGGAAGATGTCCACCCCCAACTTCTCCGCAATCCGCCAGGGCCGGCCGGCGTCCGGATATGTCGGGATGCCCTCGTACATGACGCTCGTGGTGCCGAGCGACAGCGGCCCATAGACGATGTACGAGTGACCCGTGATCCAGCCGATGTCCGCAAAGCACCAGTACGTGTCGTCCGGGTGGATGTCCTGGTAGTACTTCGAGGTGCCGGTGACGTATGACAGATAGCCGCCGGTGCTGTGCTCGCAGCCCTTCGGCCGGCCGGTTGTGCCGCTCGTGTACATCAGGAACAGCGGCGCCTCCGCGGGCATCGACACGGGCTCGACCTGCTTGCCGCGGTAGTCCTGGAGCAGTTCGTCGATGAAGTAGTCGCGCCCTTCGACCATCGGGCTCTTGGATCCGTACTGTCCAGGATGGCGCCGCCAAACGAGCACCTTCTCGATCTCGGTCCCCTCCTCGCGCGCGGCGGCGATCGCCTCGTCGGCCTTCTCCTTGTGGTCGATCAGCTGGCCGTTGCGGTAGTAGGAATCGATCGTCACGAGAATTTTGCTCTCCGAGTCAGCGATCCGATGGCCACACGCCGCGCCGGCAAACCCGCCGAACACCTCCGAATGGATCACCCCCATCCGAGCGCAGGCCAACATCGAGACAGGTAGCTCGGGCAACATCGGCAGGTGGAACGTGACCCGATCGCCGGTCTCCACGCCAGCGAAGTCCCGCAGCAGTGCCGCGAACTCGTTGACGCGCCTGTGGAGCTCCTCGTAGGTGATTTCCTGCGTCTCCTCATCCTCAAGCTCGGGCACCCAGATCAGCGCGTTCTTGCTGCCGCGGGACTCCAGGTGCCGATCGACGCAGTTGACGCTTGCGTTCAGACGTCCGCCGACCCACCACTTCCAGAAAGGCGGATTGCTCGTATCGAGAATCGTGTCCCACTTACGATCCCATGTCAGCATCTCGGCGTACTCGGCGAAGCAGTCCGGAAAGTGCTCCTCGCTGAACCGCTCCAACAGTGCCGGGTCGTCTCCGTTCGCTTGCGCGACGAACGCCGGCGGCGGCGGGTAGTACTCCTCCTCACGCCAATGAACCGCGATCTGAGCCTCCGAGGTCGCAGCGGCGGCGATCTCCGGCGCGCTGGGTGCTCCTGGTGCCGTGTCAGCCATCGAACCGTCTCCTTCTAATTAGACGTTGGTTACGTGCCCAACTATTGGTTTAAGTGGTCGCGATCCCGGCCCCCCTATACGCGCGACGACGATTGGGACGCAAGCCACTCCGCCCGCTGCGGTCGATGCCGCAAACCACGTTGACAAAGCCCCGACTGAACGCCAGGCCGCGCGCGCAATCAGAGAAGCCCAGCGGTTGCCCGCGCAGCTGAAGCCCACCGCCTCCGTGCGCCAGCCCAGACACTAGCCCGGCGCAGACATCGCACGCGGACGCCGCCCACGTCGCGATCACGCACGTGTCACCGTTATCCTCGACCGCCACGAAGCCGTTCGCCGCACTCAGGATCCCGCCGCCCTCGACCGTCCCACGAACAACACCACTCGGCATGCTCTGCAGCCCAACCAAGCATTCAAACGGCTCATCTGAGCATTCGAGTTGCATCAACTGACGCCCTATTCAAGCGACACTAGCCTACGCTCGGATGACCGCGGTGCCATCGGCATTCCGCCCCGAGGCGGGACGGTAAGAACTACCCAACCTTGACCTTTCAGCGAGCATGTTCTGTGACTACCGGCCGGCTAGACCGCCGGTTGGTGTTCGTCTCTTGACTGCCTCTCTCGCGGCCGGAGCGGGACCAGTTGGCAGAGCGAGGGCGTTCTCGGGGTGGACGAGCCCGCGAAGCTGACGAGCGCCAGCGTCGCAAACGACCCGAACCCGGCGAACAGCATCTATCTGCAGGTTGCCGAAGCCTTCGGAGGTCGGCTGGAACAGGCCGGGATCACGATCTTCCCGCGGACCGGCCGGCGCGCCGGTGCCTCAGACCACGTGGGCCGCCAGGAGGCGGGGCTCCACGGCGCTCCACTGCGGCCTCAGGAATCGTCGTGAGAATGCGACAAGGTCCACCTCGATCATCAGCCCGCCGGTGCGGGCTGTCATGGAGGGCCGGGAGAATCTAACTCTCTGGCCGGTAAAGCAGGCCGTCGAGTGCGATCCGGATGATGTGCTCGACCTGCTTCGGGTCGCTGGCCGGGATCTTGCTGATCCCGGCGACCATGTGAAGGACGTCGGAAAAGTCGACATCGCCCCTCACGACGCGAGCCTCCTGGGCGTGTTTGAGGAGCGGCTCGCCGGCGGCGAACAGCGCGGCGCGGCAGGTCTGGAACAGCGGGGCGTCCGGGTCGAGGTAGTTGGTCAGCTCGGCGGCGAGCGCCCGCTTGGTGCCGAGGTAGCCGATCAGGCGCTCGAACCACCTGTTGAGCGCCTCCCACGGATCGACCTCGTCAAGCTGCTCCGCGGAGCGAGACAGTTCCTCGACCTCATTGACGTAGAGCGCCTCCAGCAGCGCCTGGCGATTCGGGAAATGACGGTACAGCGTGCCGATCCCGACCCCCGCGCGGCGTGCGATCTCCTCCAGCGATGTCGCCTCGCCGCCCTCGGCGAAGGCCTCGCGCGCGGCCGTGAGCACCTTCTCGTAGTTGCGGCGCGCATCGGCGCGCTTAGGCCGCGTGATCACGAGCTCGGTGGGTGCTTCGGAAGTGCTCATTTCAAAATTTCGGTTGACAAGCGGACCCTCCGTATAGTTTCGGAGGGTAGCTCCAGATATCTCGGAGCTGGCCTCCATTTTAGCCGCACGATCCACCGTTTGACGAGTCGGGAGTCCGCATGAAACTCCTCTCTTCCCCAGACCGCCGCCGCTGGATCACGCTGATCATCGTCTGCCTCGCGCAGCTGATGATCGTGCTCGACGTCACGATCGTGAACGTCGCTCGGACGGCAGCGACGTCCACGCCACGGTCGGAGACCGATCATTCATAGCCTGGTGGCCGGGCAGCGCCACCGTCAGCTCGGCGCGGGTGCAGAATGCCTCAGGAGTGAGCACGCAGCAGCTCGCCGTCACCCCGCGGTCGACGCCGCCGACACCGTGAGCGAACTCGCGTTGGACGACACGCTGGCTCGGCACGAGACGGGCTGCTGATGACATCGAGCATCCGGCATGGCTGACGCAGTCGTCGGCGTGGAGGTCGTCGGGCGTCGCGGGTTCCTGGACTCGCAGGAGCCCTCCCGCCAGCATGGTCGTTGCGCCGGGAGGACCAGTAGCGCCGGCAAGCCGAGCAGCACGAGCAGGACCGCTTCGACCAAGCCATCGTCCTACTCCGCCTCCGCCGTGGCAACGGGGCTCGCGTTTGCAGAGTGTATGCGGTCGCAAGGGGTGCCGAGCTTCCCGGATCCGAACGCCAGCGGCAGCTTTACGGTCAGCCACATTGGTTATCAAACCAACCTCCACATCGGCGGACCCGGGATCAACCGGCAATCGCCGGCGTTCCTGGCGTCGTTCTATGGGGTGTGTCACACCCTGCTGCCCGGTGCCGGGCCGCCACCCGGCACGGCTTCCCCCGCCGCGTGGGAGCACGCGCTGGCGGCCGCCAAATACATGCGCGCGCACGAAGTGCCGAACTTCCCCGATCCGGCGAGGGCCTACCCCCCCCCCCCCCCCCCGGACCCCGTCACCTGGCCCGCCAGGTACAGCTCCGTGGCGAATAGATTGGGGCTTGCCGTGCGACTGTTTCTCTCGTCTTTTCGCGTCAGTGAGGAGGTTCCCGAGCTGGTGGAGTTCGCGGGCCAGGGTGCTCGTGTGGCCGTGACCGCGAACGCGCTTGACAACCTGCCCGAGTTCCCGCGCCAGCGATGGATGGAGGAGGAGCGGACGCTGCTTGGTCGCTCTGGTCTGTGTTGTGTCGACCTCGACCTGCGTGCCTACTACGGCGAGCCCGAGGCGCCTCGGTCGCCGCTTGCCGCAGTGGACATGATCTGGGCGACGGCGCGTGCGTCTGCGCTCCGACGCTGCGAGGAATGGAGCGAGAGACAAGCGCTCCCGGACACTCCGAGGAAGCCAGGTCGACCAATGGGATATCCAACGTACACCTGCCCTTTTGCCTTACGCAAACAGCTCACACCCAGGGCGAGCCGGTCTTCAAGATCCCCTGGTTAGGGCCTATTTGGACTGGCTGACACGCAAACCTGCTCGACCGCATGCTGGCTAGGCGATGTGTTCCACTGGCGCAAATAGCTACATTTTGAGGCAGCTGCGATTTAGGTAGGTTTTGCGCTACTGGCGAGGGAACGTGCACCTTTGTAGCGAAGGCAATAACGGTTACTGCGTGGCGGAGCTAGTGACTGAATCGTCCGTCGTTCTTGTGCGGCGGCTGATAGCGTTCTGCTCGCTCGAAGTAGACCGGGCGTCTAGCATCAGAGTCGGGGTGCGGATTAGTTGATTGTGCGGCGAGTGTGGGCATACTGTGGCGTGAAGTGTGCGGTGTGGTGCGTGGCGGCCGTGAGACTTTAATATAGGATTACTGCACGAAGTTCGGGCCATGCGAGACGTGGTGCTCGCTGTTTGTGACGTGGGTCTGGCGGGGAGCGGGCGTGCCGGTCCCGAGCCTGGCGTTTACAGGCTACGTCTACGACTGGGCGCAAGCGACGACCGCCGTCGAGGATGCGCGCGGCGTGCCGGCGCCGGGCGACGCGGTGTTGTTCGGCACCGGCCCCGCAAGCGTATACACGAGCCTGCACACCGGGATCGTGGAGGCGGTCTACCCGGGCTACCTGGTCACGATCGAGGGTGACTCGCTTCACGCCGTGCGCCGGTACGTGGTGCCGCTCCGCGATCCGCAGCTGGTCGGCGAGCCGGGGCCGATCTACGCGTATGCATCGCCTCTGGGCAGAGGCGGCAATCTGGGATCCTCGGGGGGCGGGTCGGCGGTCGCGGCCTTCGCGGCGCTACCGCGGGCGATCATCGCGCGCCAAGAATTCGCCCCTGTGCTCTCGCTGGAGCGGCAGCGGCTGGTGCGCGCGATCGCGGCACTGCGCGCCTTTCAGCACATCCCATACCGCACCGCGCACGTGCTCATCAACTGGACTGGCGTCAACAGTCGAGGATTGGTCGAGGTGCGCGTCACGAGCGCCATGCCGGTGTCCTACGCGCGCCGCGCGTGGCAGGCGTTCCTGTACCGCTTCGATGACGCCGGACACGCCTATACGGTGTCGTTCCAGGCGCCCCCCGACGCGCCGGTCGATCGCTCTGCGCCGTCGATCTCTGGCAGCGCATCGCAAGGCCAGACGCTCACAGAGTCGCACGGGGCGTGGTCCAACGGCCCAACCGCCTACACCTATCAGTGGGAAGATTGCGACGCCTCGGGCCAGTCGTGTGCGGCAATCAGCGCCGCGACCGGCCAGACCTACACGCTGACCGCCGCCGACGCTGGCCACACGATTCGCGTGCAAGAGATGGCGAGCAACTCGGGCGGCGCCGGCCAACCCGCGATCTCCACCGCGACAGCCGTGGTCGCCGAGCCGATGTCCTCGCCCGCCCCGAGCGTGCCAGCTGCGATCTCGACGGCCAGGAACGATCGATAACGAGCTGTCCTGCGCACAGGGCGCGGAGGCGCCAGCGTCCTCCTGGCCGCCACACTCGCAAGCGGCGACTCCGCGGCCGCCCATGGAAGCAACAGTGAGTGGACCTACAGGCGCGCTGCTGCTCCCGCCCAGTCCCAGCAGCGCCACGGCGATCCCCTGGCGTGATTGCTTTCGACGGCACGCGATCGCGCGGCGTCGGCGACCGCGACGATTCCCTTTCTTCTCGCGCCGGCGTGCAGCGCACTATCGCGGTGGCGACCGGGCGATCACGCGTATCGGTGCCGCGTCGCCGGGGGGCACGATGCATTCGCGGCGCGCGTACGCGCGAGTGCGCATCCTCAGCGCGCGTCGCGTGGTCGCAATGCCACGAGGCACCCATCAACTCAAATTCGGCTTGGCGACCGCCTTCGCCCAACCTTAGACAAGCCTCGGCCGGCGCCGGCGGAAGAGCGGAAAAGTGGGCAAGCGTGGCCGCCAGCCACAACTCCGCTGCGGCGGATAGATGCGGCTGGCCGTCGGGGCGGCCAAGGAATGCAACCCGCATACGAGGTCTCAGTTATCAGCAACTGCCCAGCAACGCGGTCTCCAGCTCCAAGCGACCAAGCGCGATCCAGGCAGAGCCGAAGTACGTCGGAAAGCGTGTGTTGATCGCATCGGCCTGCGCCAGCAGCCGGTCCCGGGCGGCGGTCTGGCCGAAGGACTGCGCAGCGGCCGCAGCACCCACGAGTACCGTGGCGTTCTGCTGGGCTGCGAGCAGGCGGCCATCGAGGCCGTACGCAAAACCGATCGTGTTCGGCGGCTGGGCGCTGAAGAAAGGCCACATCGCCGCCGCGATCTCGCTGCTGTGGGCGTCACACCCCTCGGCGAAACGGATCGGCAGCCGAGCGGCATCGAGCGAGTAGCGGGGAGTCGGCTCGCGGCCGCGACCGGGAGGTCCGGCGATCGGCTGCGGCGCGCCGGTTGCCGATACGGTCGCCCAGTCGGGTGGAAGGTGCGGCGCGTTGGCGATCAGTTCGCCTGCCAACCTGATCGCGCTCTGCTCTAGGAGTGCGAAGCGGTGGTCGTGGGTCGCGGCGGCCAGCAGCTCGAACGTGCGCGGCGCCCAGTACCCGGGATCAACGATCGCCGGTCGGCGCGCCCACGATCCAGCTAGCAGCACCAGCGAGCGGCCCAGCCGCTCGGTGTCGCGCGCCAGGATCGCACGCGCCATCGCCACGCCGTCCCGGCGGTAGGCGCCCACGCGAAAGCGCTCGCCGGCTAGGATCAGCGACCGGGCGGTGTCCAGATCGGCGTCGCTCGCGCTGTTCGCATTGATCACACGTCCCGCGCGCCAGCGCGACGCCAGCAACCCGTCGCCACGCCTCAGATGGGTCCAGGTCCACCGCCAGATCACCGCGAACCTCTGTCTCTCGCCGAGCGCAACGCTCAGCAGCATCCCGTACGCCTGCCCGGCACTGACCGTGTCGCCGCCCTGGTCGATCCGGTCGACCCGCCCGGTCGACAAGACGTAGCGGGCGAGGAAACTCGCCGCCGCGACCCTCGCAGCGGTCGCGTCACCGCCCTGCGCCCGCGCCCGGCTAGTGCCGACGAGACCGAACACGAGCAGCGCGACCAGAACCGCGATCCGGGCACCCGCGCCCGACATCCACGAGCGTGAACACGCTCGTCGGCGCAGCTCAAAGCATGCAACCGGTCCTCGTGCCACACGCGCCCGGGTTGATCGACGCCCTCGCTGATCCCAGCCGAGCACGTACTCCCCCTTCAGCCGTCGAGCAACCCACACTAGTGAAACGATGTCCTCGAACCTGCCCACTGGCTGATCCTCTCAGACTCCCGACCGGACCGCAAAGCACGGGCACTGCCTTTCGCCCCGCCGGCACCTGCAGTTCGCCGTGCGCCGGCACGAAAACCTTGCCCCACACAGGGAGCCATCCATCGGCGCCCGCCAGCACGACCGCTATAGCGACGAAGAATCAAGCGGCACCTACATACGCACGCGCGTGGTCTCGGGCGAAGGCAATCACCAGGCCGAGTTTGAGTGGATGATTGCCCTCGTGACGAAGCACTCGTCCGGCAACGGCGACGGTGGACCACTTCTACGCCGCCCTTGCAATCGTCCGCTGCCGCGCCGGCTCGAGACGAAAGCAGTCGTGCATGGCGGCGCATACCGACGCTCGCTACTTGGGCGATACCAGCAGCACACGCAATCCAGAAGCGCGCTGGTTCCACGTGTAAGTCGTGGGGAGCGATCTAACGGTCGCGGTGCTCGCCTCCGCCCCATCCGCAAACGACCGACTCGGGAAGGGTTCCCAGCCTTCATCGTGGCTACACGTCCGTCGTGAACGCTTGGCGGACGTCCAAGCGACCTAATGGACGGTCCATAGGTCGGGGTCATTCGATCGTTGCGACATGGCCCCGATGTACTGGTGCAGCGCGGACGAGCAGGCGCTACCGGGGGGAGCTCCGGCTCGACCAAAGCCTGGAACCGGGTATCCGCCGCGTGCGCCCACGTGTCTGCGCCCGCTCACGTGCTCGCCACCGCAACGAGCGTTCGTGCGCGCGATCTCGTTGGGCCTGCAGATCAGCGAGCGTTGGGTCGGGGTAAACGGGCGGCGTCCCGATCGCGAAGACAAGCCGGATCGTTCCCGAGCACTCTGGGCAATCGGCCTGATGCTCGCGGACGGCGTCAACGCGGAACCCCGTGCAAGCCCATCCACAATCCTCGCAGCAATACAGCAGCACGCCAACAGGATTCCCATCACGCTGCATACCAACCCACGGCACGTCGACGGACGGCACGGATTGTGGTACCCGACCGCGGCAAGCGATCGAATGAGCAGCGCGACCGCGAGCCCCGTTGTTGATCCTCACTAGTGCGGGTTCACGCCGAGGTGGGCAGCAACGGCGGATCGGCTGGGCAGGTCCCACGGCAGGAAACCCAGCGGCGGCACCGAAAGCACGGGCATGGAAAGCTCCGGGCAGATGCCTGCACGTTCGCCGGGCGATGGGGCGCCGCCGGGCGGTGGTTACGACTATCCGCTCACCTTCTCGGTCGACTATCCCGACCGCAGCCTCAACCGCGTCAGCACGGCCTTTCGAATCTTCACGATTATCCCGGTCGCGATCCTCGCCGCGACGATAGAGGGCGGCAGCTTCGGGTCCACCGCGGGAGGCGCCGGCGCTCGCTACGCCGGCGGCGGGATCGGGATCCTCGTCATCCCCGTGCTGCTGATGCTCCTGTTCCGCAAGAAGTACCCGCGCTGGTGGTACGACTGGAACCTGCAGCTGACCCGGTTCACGAACCGCATCGCCGTCTACTTCGCGCTAATGGACGACCGCTACCCCTCCACCGACGAACAGCAGGCCGTCCACCTCGACTTCCCCTATCCCGACGCCGAGCACGACCTGAGCCAGGGCCTTCCGCTCGTCAAGTGGCTGCTCGCGATCCCCCACTACATCGTGCTGATCTTCCTCACGATCGGCGCGCTGCTCGCCGCCATCTTCGCCTGGTTCGCGATCCTCTTCACCGGTCGCTATCCACCCTCCGTGTTCGAGTACATCGAGGGCGTGATCCGCTGGCACAACCGCGTCGCGGCCTACGCCTTCCTCCTGATCACCGACCGCTACCCGCCATTCAGTCTCCAGACCTAACGGTGCGCGGCGATGGACGCAGATGAAGGCTGCGGCCGTCACATCGACGCTTCAGCGGCCGGCGAGCGCAAGGACGCGAAGGGCGAGGTCGACGGGAGCTCTCTGGCCCTGCCCCCGGAGACCGAGTATCTGATCGCCTTCGAGGTCCAGACTGCAATCGGTGGCTCATGGCGGTTCTTAGACGTCTCGGATTGAGGCGGTTGGCGCGCCGGGGTGAGCGCAGATTTTCGGGTGACCGCTAGGTAGTCACCGTCTGACATTCAACCGAGGAGCGGAATAGTCTTCCGTCGTCCGTACGGATAGTTCACGCGGTTCCCGCTCGTGCGCGGCGCAGCCGATCCCACGTCGCGCAGCCGGCTCGCATAGCCAAACTCTGTCAGCGCGATTCCGAGCCGCGCCGCTCTCGAGTAGACGATCGCGCCCAGACGCGAGAACCGAGCACTGAATCCCTGCGCCGGGTTGCGGGCCCTGAGCCCGACGACACCGTATCCCGGTAGTGGTTCTCCGACCAGGGGCGACATGAGACCCCGTGTGACCACCGGCACGACACTCCGCCCAGCGGCGCTTGATCCGGCCAGGGCCGCACCGCTGCGCGCCACAACGACCCCGGCGCCGATCAACACGCACACGATCCCCAACCGCCCCCACACAACCAACCGCGTGGGAATCGCATACGCCATCTTGCCCCGCCCAAACGGCTGGACATCCTCAAAGTTGCGCCGAAACCGGAAGCCGCTCGTCAATCTCCGGTTCCGCTGCAGCCTCGCGACGTTCGGCTGATTTCCGACTCTCCTGGTAAGCCTGCACCGCTCGACCTCCCGGTCCGTCTTCTTGGCCTTGAACTCCGCTTAAGCGTCGGCGTCTCGGGTTCCCCGCGCACCTCACGCGGGCGAGCGCCGCCGTCCAGCGGCGTCGAGCAACAACTCGGAAGACGTCGCTTCCCTGCCTCGAGAGCAGATCGTTGACCCCAGCGCTCTACCGGTCCGAGGCCGACCTCGCGATTGGCCGTGCGCCCAGACGCCGTAGCTTCCGGCTGCTGCTTCCGCGGATCGCAGCGGCAGAACCGTTCTCGCGACTCGTGGCCCGTGCTGCTCAGAAGCGGCGGCCGAAGCTTCGCGGCTCCTTCTGTCGATCAAAGCGGCAATCTCAGAGCTGCTGCTCAATCGGCGACAAAGGGGGAGGGAAGAATGACCGCCCCAGGTCCACGCGCGCACTCGGATTCACGCGATGGGGAGCGCCAGCGCCAGCACTGAGAGATGCTTGCAAGCAGGGTCAAGTTCCGGCCGTCGGCTAACCGATCGTGCTGGCAGCGGTGCCCGTCGGGCGCTGCTCCCGCGCTACGGCAAGCGACCGTCTGCCCCTCGACGCCTTCGCTGCGAAGCAACCACTGAGGACAGCGATGCCGGCTGCGCATTTGGCGAGATCCCGGTCTCGGGCGTCGTTTTACGGGAGCCCTGCTTACTTATCCGGGGTGGGTTGTCAAGTGCCGCCCGGAGGTGGTCGTCCATAGCCGTGTTGGATGGGGCGTTGCGCGTGGGCGCCCGGGCTTACTTCGTTCCGCGGCCCTGGAAGATTGTGGTGGGCCGGCGACGAGATGTTTGATGGGGTGATCCCGCTGGGGGGGAAGCGTTGCGGCCGCTCGATCTTTCTAGGCGGTCCACGCACGCGTGTGCGTGTCGGCAGCAGGACTTCGGGAGCCGGCCGCGGCGCATCGGTGTGAGTGAGGGCTTGACGCGCGGGAAGGTTTGGATGTTTGTGTTTGGTAGTTCCGGCCTGGCCGGAACTCGTTGCCAGACAGCGCAGCTGAAGCCCGGGTCAAGCGGCCAGAGCATCTGCTCGCCGGGGGGTGTCGCAGGCTTGGTTGGAATCCCCCGATTTTCCGGACACCAAGGCGCTTTCGATGAAAGAGCCGCGAAAGGATGGTGTGGAGCATGCCGAAGTCTCGCCCGCCGTATCCGGAGGAGTTCCGTCGCGAGGCGGTCCAGCTCGTTCGATCGGGTCGGACGATCAAGGACGTGGCGGAGTCGCTCGGGGTCACCGAGCAGTCGCTGCGGACGTGGGTCAAGCGCGCTCAGCTCGAGCGCCGCGAGCGTGATGACGGGCTGACGCTCCCCGAGCGATAGGAGCTGCGAAGGCTTCGGCGCGAGAACAAGCGCCTGGAGCGGGAGCACGATCTGCTCAAACGAGCCGCGGCCTTCTTCGCCAGGGAGACCGAGACCCGGTGAGTGCCTACCGGATCATCTCAGCGGAGAAGGCCAATGGAATCCCGGTCTCCCTGGCATGCGAGCTGCTCGACGTCTCACGTTCGGGCTACTACGACTGGTCGACGCGCGCGCCGTCTGACCGGGCGCGCACGGACGCGTTCTTGATCGAGAAGATCAAGGTGATCCACGCGGAGAACCGTGGCGTGTACGGCGCTCCGCGGATCCACGCGGAGCTGCGGATCGCGCACGGGATCCACGTTGGCCGCAAGCGCGTTGAGCGGCTGATGGCAGCCGCCGGCAATCTCGGGGCTTGTGACGCGCAAGCGCGGGCGTACCACGGTGCGAGTGCCCGGCGTGAGGGTCGCTGATGATCTCGTGGAGCGCCAGTTCCGCCCCGACGCGCCGGATGTCCTTTGGATCGCTGACTTCAGCTATCTGCGGACCTGGGAGGGGTGGCTGTACCTCGCGGCCGTGCAGGACGCGTTCTCCCGGCGGATCGTCGGCTGGTGCATGGCCGACCACATGCGCGAGCAGCTGGTCATTGACGCGCTCACGATGGCGCTCAGACGCCGCCAGCCGGATCCTGGGGTGATCCATCACTCCGACGAAGGATCGCAATGCTGGCTCAACCGGTCGTCGCAACGCCTTGCTGAGAGGAGTTGTGATGGGAGTACGGCGTCTGGGGGGGTGAGCCGAGCGCGATCACGGCGTCGAGGGAAGCGAGGACGTCGGCCGCCGGCTTCTCGGGTCGTCACGTGACGAGCAACTGTCGGGATAGGCCCGGCACATTGCTGTGCCGGGCCTATCCGACCAATCTCAGCAGCCTGCGAGCCGGCGACCGCCAAACTCCCGGTCAAGCTTGAATTGGAGGAGCACACGTCTCTCCGTGCCAGTCGAATCATCGCGTCACAGCAAGACGTGGCGGAGGTTCTCGGAGATCCCCGCGCGCTTGCTGTCGATCGGCTCCGAGCGCCTGCAGCTAGCAAACTCCGCAGTCTCGGTTTTCCGCTGCGTTTCCGCTGCCGGCATTCGCTTCTCGGTCATCATGTGCCCGCCGAGGAGTTGGGCCCTCCTTGCGGTCGGCTCACCCGGCACGCCCAAGGGCGCGGTAGGACCTCGACGGGGTTTCCGCGTTCCGCACGCACGAGCTGCGATCGGGTTGGGTGCCCTCTATACCCCGGGGACGGCGGTGCTCACCCCGACCGGAGGACGTCGCCGGCCGGCGCCTGCCGCTCTTCCCGCGGCCGGTCCCTCGACCCCGCTCCAACATCGCACCGTGCAAGGGCTCCGAGTTACGAGGCATCAACGAGGGTTCAAGCAATTCACCGGTCCGATCTTCCCTGGCCTGTGGCCGCCCGGGTGGAACGGGCAGCTCTCGGGCGTCTCCCCGGGCTTCGCACCCCGCCGACCAGGAGCCGGACGACGCACGCCGGGGACGGGACAGGCCGTTGAGCACGGGCCTGGAACCAAACGCTCACATCAAGTTGATCCTCCAATCCGGTAGTTCACACGCTTCGTGCGACCTCGCGTCGCAACGTCCTTCTCGACAGCGGTGCGAGCACCGGCGGGGTGCCTGCTCACTCACCCGCGCGACACGGCTCGGCGCTCCCGCTTCCGCCGGTGAGCGATCGTTCTCAAGGATCGGTCACGCCCCTGAATCAGATCAGAAACTAGTCTCAGACGCAGGGTTCCGTCCCGCTACGCCTCGGAACAAGTCGGAGGAGCCACTCGTTTCAGCTGCGTCCGAGCCGGCGTGCGCTGCCGACCGCGGCCGCGCTGCCGTCCCGCCAGGGCTCGCCGTGGCCGGGGAGCACGACCTGCGCTTGGGTCCGTTCGATTGCGTGAAGTGACTCGAAGCACTGGTCGGTGGAGACGTTCAGCGCAGAGGGAATTACCTGGGCGCCGACATGACCTGTGACCGGGTTGCGCGTACAGAGCGCGTCGCCGACGAATAGGACGCCCTTGGTCTTGAAGTGGACCGCGCAGTGACCGGGGGTATGACCGGGGGTGGCGACCACGCGGGGACTGCCCGGCACGTCGAGGACGTCATCGGCGGAGAACGTCTCGGCGCCCTCTACCGCGGCCGGCCTGAAGCCTCCGTAACGGGCGAGGTGGGCAATGAACCTGAGGAACGGTGGGTGCCGGAGATAAGGCAGGATGTCGATCAGCGTGCTATCGCCTGTCAACATGGGCGTGCGCAAGATGGGCTCGTCTGCGGAATGGATGAGCACGCGCGCGCCCGCTTCGCGCAGCGCCGCGGCGAGGCCGTTGTGATCGACGTCCGCGTGCGTAAGCACCAGCGCGTCGACGTCGCCAGGAACGTGTCCCAGGAGCGAGAGATCGCTCAGGAGCGTCTTGCGATAACCGGGAAGTCCGGCGTCCACGGCAGTCAGCCGGCCGCCTTCCTCGACCAGGTACCAGTTGACCAGCGAGCTGCCGAGCCGGTGCACGCCGGGGGCGATGTCGCGTGCGGGGGGACCGGCCCTCAACAGCTCGACGCTCCTATCAAGTCGCCGCGGTTGTCGCTGCCAGCGCTCGCTTATCGACCTTCCCGACCGGCAGAAGCGGCAGTTCGTCACGGACGACGATCCGCTTTGGAACCTTGTAGTTCGCGAGGCGCTCGCGACACCACCGCTGCAAATCGGCGCTGCTTGGGCGTACCCGGTCGCGTGTGGTCACGAACGCGTGGCCGACCTCGTGGTAGACGGGGTCGCCGACCGCGATGACGGCCGCCATGCCGACCAACGGGTGTGACTCCAGCACGATCTCGATCTCACGCGGGTACACGTTGTAGCCGCCGGACTTGAACATGTCCTTGCTGCGACCGACGAGCGTAAGGTTGCCGTCGGGACGCAGAACGCCGATATCGCCCGTGTGCAGAAACCCGTCGGCAGTGAACGCCTCGCGCGTCGCCGCCGGCCGATGGAGGTAGCCGCTCATCAGGCACGGGTTGCGGACCTGGACCTCGCCCGGCATGCCCGCCTCGACCTCCCGCCCGTCGTCGTCGACGATCCGCAGCTCAAGCCGCGGATCCGGACGGCCGACCGTCTCCGCCAGGATCGCATCGTCCGCGTCGTCGTCGTTGTAGGCGACAGCGACGCACGACTCGGTCAGTCCGTAGACGGTGCCCAGCCGCGCCCCGGTCGCCCGCAGACGCCTCACCAGCGCGCGCGCCATCGGAGCTCCTCCCCAGCCCACCCGCCGCAGCGAAGAGAGGTCAGCGCGATCGAACTCCGGCAGCGAGACGACCATCTGGAACATCGTCGGGATCTGACCCCACATGGTGATGCGCCGGGTCTGCAGCAGCTCAAGGATCTCCTGGGGACTGAAACGCTCCATGAAGTGGACCGAGCCGCCCATCGCGAGCGTTTCGCCGACCTGATCCATCAGCGCGCCGACGTGGTCGACGGGCAGGTTGGCGAGTGTCCGGGGGCGCTCGTGGTAGTGGCGTTGCGCCTGCAACCAGCAGCCGACCGCCAGCGCCCGGTGGCTGATCATCGCCCCCTTGGGGCTGCCGGTGCTGCCCGAGGTATAGATCACGAGCGCGGTGCCGTCAGGGTCGACGCCGCTTGCCGTGCGATCGAGCTCAGCGACCGCAGCCGCAGACGGCTCGGCGAGCAGCTCCGCGAAGGGCATCGCATCCGGCAGCGGGCCGCCGATCGCGACGACATGCCGGATCGTGGGGTGGCCGGCGGCCAGGGCCGCGATGTCGTCGCCGAACTCGCGCCCGCCGTGCGCGGAGAGGCTGACTAGCACGGTCGGCTCGCTGTCGCCAACGACATGCATCAGCTCGGCCCGCCGATAGCTCGGGTTCAGCCCGATCCAGGTCGCGCCGATGCGCGAGAGGGCTAAGAACACGGTCAAAAACTCGGGGCCCGGAGTCGTGAGCATCGCCACGCACTGCCCCGGACGAACACCGACCCCGAGCAGCCACGCGGCACAGGCGCGCACGTCGCAAGCGACCTGCCCGTACGTCCGCCGGCGTTCACCCAGCTCGTCCAGCAGCAGGTCGGGCTGGATCGCGGCCCAGTGGTCAAGGTACCTGACCAGCCGCTCGCAGCGGGGCACCGGGACGGCCGTCATGACGCCCTAGACGCCGGGCGCCGGCACCGGCGCGTGGTAGGTGATCCAGTCGGCGACCATCGCCGGGCGCTGCGAGCCCTCGAGCTCGAGCGTGTTCTCGGTGACGACGCGCCAGGTGCCGTCAGCGCGCGCATCCAGCGACCGCAGCCGCGCGCGGCAACGCACCCGCTGGCCGGCCATCACGGGCGCCAGAAAGCGAACCCGGTCGGTCCCATAGTTGAGCCCGTAGAGCCCCTCGGCCGGGCTGACACGATGCATCTTGTGGAAGTAAACGAGCAGCGACAGCAGCAGAAACCCAGACACAAGCTCGGGCCCGTATGGGTCCTCGCTGGCCGGCTCAAACCCCAAGTGCTCCTTCGTCAGCAGCGTCGCGGCCTGAAACGCCAGCTCCAGCTCGAGCGGCACAACAATCCAGTCCGACACGAATAGCTGTCGGCCGACGTGGTCCTTCAGCTCGCTCACGGGCATGCTCATCGGCCGACCCCTACCCCGAGCCGACAGGGCGGGTGCGCGACGCCGCCAAGCGGCGCGTAGCGATCCGGTCCGCGGGATCATCGGCACACCGTGTCCGACCCGACCGCGAGACCGCGGCCATGACGACGCACGGCAGAGCATTGACCACCGTCGAGTGCGCGCCAGAAAGCGTCAGGACCCTCTTGAGGATCACGACGGTCGCGAACCCGAGCCCGAGTCCGGGGAGCCCAATAAGGGACGCGGCCAGTGCGTGGCGCTCCGGGCACGTCCGAAGTACGCGATCACGGCGACGGCGGTGATCGCA
Organism: uncultured Solirubrobacterales bacterium; assembly: GCA_963837385.1. GTDB lineage: Bacteria > Actinomycetota > Thermoleophilia > Solirubrobacterales > Solirubrobacteraceae > Palsa-465. Next base: position 305,499 of record CAWIMZ010000015.1, on the reverse strand, counting down.
TCGAGCAGGACGATGCCGATCGTCGAGAGTCCGCTCATCGTCGCGATGAGGTTGAGAATACGGGTTCAGACCAGCAAGCGCGAACGCCGCGAAGATGATGACGTCCATGACTGCAGACGGCTAGCCCCCAAGGGCGAGCCGTACCGCGCGTTTACCTCGCCGAGCCCGGACGACAGCAGGCACTCGGCCACAGAGAAGACACATGCCGCGAACACGCGCTGTGGGCGCAGAGCATCCAGGCGAAGATGCTGGTGACTACCAGCCATCAGAGGACATCAGCCATCCCACTGGAGAGTAAGTCGCGCGCCAGCCCGACAAAGTACCCGCCGGATCGTTGCCACGGCGGCCTGCACGCGATCAAGACCGACGGCGCGACAGCCCTCCAGCCGGTGAAGCACTACAAGACGCCGATCACGCAGACAGCGCTCTACGTGGCCCGCCCCACCGTCCGCGGGTTGCCCAACTCTTTGCCGTAGCCCCGCACACCATGAAAGCCGGCGAACGAGTCGAACGCGAACATATCCGTGACACTTCCGCTCAGCCCCTCCCGCGCGAGCGAGCGACTCGTTCGCGCGGACTCGCGCGCTCTCGAATCTCCTCCATCCCGACAGCAACCAATGCGGCATCGCGCGCGCTTGCTGGGTCACGGGAGCGACCGCGGGGCGCGCTTGCTCGCGCCCCGGACCCGCGGCCCAGCCAGCCCTCGACGAGGCCCGCTCACCCAAGGCTGAGGAAGAAAGTCCCAGCGTCGAGCTTGGCGGCGCTGTCGAGAAGCGGCGCCGCGCTTGCTGTGGAGCGAACCCGTCGGCACAGCGCAAGCGGCGAACCGGAAAATCCGCCGCTCCTGCTACAGCGTAGTGTCAGCGACGATCGCCGCGTCACGGGACGATTGATTTCGACGGCGAGCGCTCACGCGACCCGTCGAGCCGGCGTGATCGCAATGCCACCACGAACGCGATCGCGGTGTGGCGATCGACGGGACGATCGCTTCGACGCTCCCGCCAGCCTGCGGCGGGCTATTCCTATGGCGGCGAACGAGTCGCGCGGCGCTGGTGGCGCAGATGCCTGAGTCTGGGCGGACTCCGCGTGCGATTGCACGCCGAGCGCAAAGTCACGGTCGACCGCCTCGAGCGCCTCGAAAGTGCCGGCGGGCGCTCGCGCGGTGAGCATCGGTCCGTCGCCGAGCCTGGCTACCGCCTGGTGCTGAAACGAGTCCACCATGTCGCGCCGGACACCGAGGATGCGACTGAGCCGGGTCTCGCCGGTTATGGTGACCTAGCGCGTCGGCTTCGTTCCAGGTTCCTCCTGCCGCTGGAGAATGCGGTCTCCGACCACATCGGCGAGATGCTGGCGCCGCTTCCCCCGAGGGCCACGTTCAGGACCTGAAGTCCCCAGCATGTGGTGTGCCAGCGCTGAGCGAAGCTGGCTGGCGACGGACTCCGGTGGCATTAGCCAGACGGCCAACATTGGACACGCTCAGTTCTTCCCTGCGGCCCGTCACCAACAGCGCGTTTGGGCGGATCATGGACAGGGTGGAGGTGCGTCTGACGAACGAGCCACCAAGCGACGCCGCCACCCGGGGGCGAGCGGAGCGATGCTGCATAGGTAGGCGGGGCATTCTGCGCTTCTCGAGGCCAGCCCTACTCTCGGCCAGCGGTGCGACCGCAGCCGCACGGGACCCGAGGGCGCAAGCGAAAGGCACGTGGCTACTGTTGTCCGGAAGCAGCATTTTCATCCCAGCCCAAGGCGCTGGCGAGACTGCCCCTTGTTCGTGAAAGGAGCAGTAAGCTCGTGGACGGCTGGACGCTTGTTCTCGCGCTTGGGAGCAGCCGGGCTGGTCGGCTTCACGCTCGTAGACCTCGGCCTCGGACCTAGTAGTGCTTTGTTAGGTCTCACTCGTCGTGGCGGTCCAGGGCGAGTGTCAATCGGTCGACGTTGATGCGGCGGTGGCAGGTTTGGCAGCGGCCGGTCCAGCACTTGAAGAGCGGCTGCAGGAGCAGCACGGCCTTCGGGAGTGTCAGGCCGGCCGCGGGCGAAAAGGGTTCAGTCGCTCGAGCGTGAGGAACCCGCGAGCGGCGGTGACCAGTGCGGTGTGGTGATACCAGCCCAGCCAGGAGCGGCCTTCGTAGTAGTCGAACCCGAGTTCGCCTTTGAGCTGCTTGTGGTCGAGCTCGATCTTCCAGCGCAGCCGGGCGAGGCGGGCGAGCCGTTCGGGCGTGGTGTCGGCGGGGAGGTTTGATAGCCAGTAGCCGATCGGGCTCTCCTCGCCTGGGGGCCATTCGGCGATCAGCCATTCCTCGCGTGGGGGTAGCTCGGCGTCTGTCTGCCATTCGGGTCCGCGGGGCCCGCGCTGATCCTCGCGACGCGCATGCCACCCATGCGCGGCCTGCACGCGTGTGAGGATGAAGGTGGAGGTGACGGGCTCGCCGTCGGGACCGTCGCGGAAGGTGACGGTCTGCGCGCTGCCCTGACCGAGCCGGGCGATCAGCTCGCCGAGCGGCTGGGGCTCGCGGTCGGGCTGCGGCCGCTTGGGCGCGGGACCGCTTTTGGTCGTTCTGGGTGGGACTTGAAACGAGGTGCCTTGCTCGAACACCTTCGCGTCCGGCCCGACGGACAGCACGCACTCGCAGCCGGCCTGATCGAGCCGCTCGCGCAGCCAAACCCTTCGGCCGTAGTCGTGATCGCCGAGCACCGGCGCCTTCGTAACCGCCCAGCCTGAGGCGCGCTCGACCAGCTCGGCCCCGAGCTAATTCCTCATAATTGACCGGCAGCAGTCTCGCCCGCCGGACCGACCTCATGGCCCGACGCCTCGGCCGGGCCATTTCCATCCAAAGGAGCGTGCATGCCCTACGTCAAAGTCGGTGATGAAAACAGCTCGTCGATCAAGATCTATTACGAGGATCACGGAGCCGGGGCGCCGGTCGTCCTGATCCACGGCTACCCACTCAGCGGACGGGCGTGGGACCGCCAGTTGCCGCCCCTGCTGGACGCGGGCCGGCGGGTGATCACATACGACCGGCGAGGGTTCGGCAAGTCCAGTCAGCCGGCCGGTGGCTATGACTACGACACGTTCGCCGCCGATCTGAAGACGTTGTTGGACGAGCTTGACCTGAGCGATGTGACGCTGGTGGGGCACTCGATGGGCACCGGCGAAGTCACGCGTTACCTCGGTGCGTATGGCTCGGCCCGGGTGGCGAGAGGCGTTCTGGTGTCGCCGATCCCGCCGTTTCTGCGTCAGACCGACGACAACCCGGAGGGGCTGCCAGGCTCGCTGTTCGATGGATTCGTCGAGACCGCGACGTCGGACACGCCGGCGTGGATGAAGGGCTTCCTGGACAACTTCTACAACGCCGACGAGTACCTCGGCAAGCTCGTCAGCGAAGAGGCCTTCCAGGTCAGCTTGAACCTCGCGACCAGTGCCTCGGCGCTCGCGGCGGTGGCGTGCGTGCCGACGTGGGGGACCGACTTCCGCGGCGACCTGCCGAAGATCGACGTGCCGATGCTCGTCATCCAGGGCGACGCCGATCGGGTCCTGCCGTTCCCCAAAACCGGCGAGCGCCTGCCGGGATTGATCAAGGACGTGAAGCTCACGGTGATCGAGGGAGGTCCCCACGCGATCGCATGGACTCACGCGGACCAGGTCAACAAGGCGCTGCTCGAGTTCATCGGGGCGTGAGCGCACCGGGCCCGAATCTTCGCTAGTTCGTACAAACGCGTTCTACCGTCCTGGGCAACGAGAAGTAGGCCAGGTAGGCAAACCCGCGCCCGACCGGATGAGCGAGTAGCCGAGCACACCGCGGCGGTGAGAGCTCGGACGGCGGGACTAGAGCGGAGGAACGCCACGGGCGTGAACTCTGGCCTCTCTCACGCCCGCCCCACTTCCGGGCGGGCGCAACAGTCCCGGGGGCCGGGGCGCCCCGCGACCAAGAAACCACCTCTACGCGCGCGGACGGTCCCAGATCGCCGCCGCCCTGGCCTTAGGCGGGGCGTGCCTTGCCGCGCTCGACGTACGACCGTACCCGCGGCCACTGCTCCAGCAGCGACCGCGAGTAGGCGATGGGTGCGATCAAGCCGGCGTCGGCGGCGGCGCGTGCTTTGGCTTCTCCGGAGCTGGCAAATCCAGCAGTACTGGTCTGATTGGGACAATGCTTGCATCAACGCGACAGCCCTGTCAGCCTCAGGAAGTTCCTCACCGCGGTCGGCTTCGGCTCGGACCAGGGCCTACGAACACTCGGAGCCTCGACCATCAACGTCGCCTATGTGGCACAGACGATGGCGCAACATTGAGCACCGGTCGAGTGAACGATTCCGCGCTCGGGACGCTGCCCTCGGACTCGAGCAGATCGGCCCGGCGTCGCGCGGATCGTACAAAGACGTTCGCACCAAGACCGCGCAGATCAGAAAGCTGCTCGGGGGAATCGACGATCGCGTCGATGGTTGGCGCACGGGAGGTCTTGTGCAGGGCTTGCGGTGTGCGAAGAGCTCATGCGCACGGACAACGTGGCCGAGCCGCGTGCTGCCTGAACAGACGCAGTACTCGCCCTGCAGTACCGAGATCGGATCCGGACGGTCCGGCGCCGGCGCCCAGTCGCCGTGAGCCGACCGCGATGTGGTTCCCCGCGCCGCTCGACCACGCTCGGCAGACTCCCCTGACTGCAACGTTGCCTGAGCCGAACGAGTCACGCGAACACCCGCTCGGCGGGGTGCTGAATCCGGATGGGCCGCGTACTCATCAAATCGTCCAGTTGGCGCCCGCACAAGCTCATCGCGCTCGCTCGCGCGCGCATTATCCAAATTAGGTGACCAGGGTAAGCCAATTGGCACGCAGCTTGGCTCCTGGATCATCTGCAAGGCCCCGAGGCGATCGCGCCGCCGAGACCCGCTTTCGATCGGCCACCCGGCTCCACGGCAGTGACTGCCGGGGACCCGGCCAGGTAGGGGTTCACCGTCGCCGCGAAATGAGCTCTTCTTGCTGCTCCGGCGGCAGCGGTCGGCGCGTAGTCGTCGCAGACGTGAACGGGCTCAGGGATTATCCGCGGCGCTGGCGACCGATCGGGCCGATTGGTCGCGGTCGTGCGCTACTGGTTCTCCATCGATGGATCCTGTCGGCGGATCCGCGGCGGCGGGGAGCTCTCGAGCGGCTTCACTCTCGCGTTCCAGGAACGCTCCGAGCTCTGCGATCGTGCTCATCAGCGGGGCGGGAAACACAACGGTGGAGTTCTTGTCGACCGCGACCTCGACGAGGGTCTGGAGGTTGCGCAACTGCAGCGCCAGCGGGTGGGCCATCATCACGTCGGAGGCACTCGCGAGCTCGCCGGCGGCGAGCGCCTCGCCCTGTGCGGCGATGATCTTCGCGCGTTTCTCGCGCTCGGCCTCCGCCTGGCGCGCCATCGCGCGCTGCATGCTGTCGGGCAGCTGGATGTCCCTCAGCTCGACGACCGTGACCTTGATTCCCCATTCCTCTGTCTGCACGTCGAGGATCTCGCGGATGTTCTGATTGATCGCTTCGGTATCGGACAGCAACTCATCCAGCGTGTGACGCCCAACAACGGCGCGAAGCGTGGTCTGGGCGATCTGACCGATCGCTGCTCCGACGTTCTCGATCGCGACCACCGACCGGACGGGATCCTCCACCCGGTAGTAAGCCACCGCAGACACGTCGATGCTCACGTTGTCCTTGGTGATGATCCCCTGAGACTGGATCGGCATCGTGACGATCCGCAACGACACGCGATGAATCCGCTGGATGAACGGCACGATGAAGATCAACCCCGGTCCGCGCGCTGGGCCCTCGATCTTGCCGAGCTTGAACACCACCGCGCGGTCGTACTGCTTTATGACATAGAAAAAGAGCACTGTCCTGCCTTTCTGGCCGGAGTGATGGTGACCGCCGTGGTCCCATGCGGGCGTCTCGGCAGAGCCGTAGGCGGCGGCGATCGGGACTCTCGTCGGCGGGATGGCCGGCAATCGATCAGCAGACGAGCCGAACCGGGCGGGCGCTGGTGTGCGGAGAGATTAATTGGCTCGGGCTCCTGACGTATCGGGTATCGCGATGACCGTTAGCCTCGAGTACTCGGGCCGATTGCTCGAGCCAAGAAATGGCGGCCGCCGAGGGTCAAGGCGAACCTGGAATCATGGTACTCCGGCCACTATGACCGTTGTGATCGGTCGAAAGTCGCCGAGCCTCGCGGTCTCCGCACCTGCGAACGAGAGGCGCTGCACGTCGCACCGCGTCTACCTTCGGCGTCGCGAAGGCACAGGCCGGCTTCGGAGAGGTGCCCGCGTCAGTGCGAAAGGAGGGCTGCAGAACCGGCGGGTCGCAGCCCTGCGGATCGGCACAAACGCGCATCGGGTGCTTGCAGCCTCCGTGCTAGCGCCCTGATCGAAGCAGTAGTCCGCGCCGGGCGTCGATGCCGGTCCCAAGGGTGGCGACGAACGGCACCCACCGTCGAATCGCGCGCTGCTCCTTGGGTTTCTCCGATGCAGAAGTCTCGCTGGCCGGTCTGGGGCACGAGTGCCGGACGTTCGTGAAACCGGGAGTGAGCGGTCAGTGTCGCAGCGGTCGTTCGCGCGCCCGGATTCCGGCAGGGCCCTCGCACCGATCGCTCCCGGCGGTTGGCAGCGGGCGACGCGGCCAGTCGCGCAATTGGCGAGCAGCAGGTCCCGCGAAGCGGGGGCGGCGCGGAGACCGAGCTTTCCGTGGCGGGTGCGCCGTGTTCGAGGGCTGATCCGAAGGCGCGCCAGGCCAAGATCTCGTGTTCGCCGTCACCTGGTTTTTCCACGGTCCAGGACGGTCAGCTGACGGCCGAGAACCTCTCGCTCGAGGTAGGAGACGTGTCGTTCGTCTACCGCCGCTTCGGCAACGCGCAAACGGCCGCCCCGGCGCTGGTGATGCTCCAGCACTTCCGGGGGAACCTCGACAACTGGGACCCAACGCTGGTCGACCGCTTCGCCCAGGATCGAGAGGTCATCCTCCTCAACAACCGCGGTGTTGGCGGTTCAACGGGCGTCGTCCCTGAGAACGTCACCACCATGGCTCGCGACGCGCTCGCGTTCATCGACGCCCTCGGCCTGAAGCAGATCGATCTGCTGGGGTTCTCACTCGGCGGCTACGTCGCCCAAGCGCTCGTGCTCCTGCGCCCGCGCGTGGTCCGTCGCCTCGTGCTCGCCGGCACGGCACCGCAGGGTGGCCGAGACGTACACCGCTGGAGCGAGGACGTGTATGCGCTCGCGGCGCCAAACGAGCCCACCGCCGAAGACCTGCTCAGCTTGTTCTTCTCCGGCTCCGAGCAAAGTCGCGCCAAGGGCATGGAGTCGCTCGGACGCCTCTACCAACGCGAGGTCGACCGTGACGAACCGACCGACCTGGCCACTCGCGACGCGCAGCTCGCCGCGATTACCGCCTGGGGTATCCCGGACGAGTCGAAGCTCAACCGGCTTGCCGGCATAACGCAACCGACGTTCGTTGCCAACGGCGACAACGACACGATGATGCACACCCACAACAGCCACCTGCTAGTTGAACACCTCCCGAACGCCCAGCTGCGGATCTATCCGGACGCCGGCCACGGGTTCCTGGACCAGTACCCGGAGCTGTTCGCCGACGATGTCCACGCATTCCTCGAGACGTAAGTCGCAGCCGACCCGCCACGCCATGAAGGCCGCCGCGCTGCCCGCCGCCCAGTCGACCCGTTCACCACCCACCTCACGAGAAGGAGTCGCACATGTCCGTGATCAACACGCACGAGCCCGTTGTGCTCGAGCCGGCCTCGCAGGCGCTCGTCGAGGCGACCGCCGGGCCGCCGTTCCTGTACGAGCTGAGCCCGGTCGAGGCGCGCGCCGTGCTCGACGAGTTGCAGGCCGCGCCGATCGACAAGCTGCCCGCGGATGACCGGTGGACCACCGTGCTCGCCGATGTCGGCGACGTGCGCGTGCGGATCGTCCGGCCCCAGGACGCCGTCGGGACGCTGCCAGTGACCCTCTACATGCATGGCGGCGGCTGGGTGCTCGGCACCGCCGACACGCACGACCGACTCGTCCGGGAGCTCGCTGTCGGCACCGGGGCGGCTGTTGTCTTCGTCGATTACGATCGCTCACCCGAAGTGCGCTATCCCGTCGCAATCGAGCGGGGGTACGCGACCGCCCAGTGGATCGTGCGCGAGGGCGCCGCCAACCAGCTCGACCCCAACCGCATCGCAGTCGCCGGCGACTCGGTCGGCGGCAACATGACCGCCGCGCTGACGCTGATGGCAGCCGAGCGCGGCGACGTGCGCTTCGTGCACCAGTCGATGTACTACCCGGTGACCGACGCCGCCATGGAGACCGGGCTCCTACGAGCAGTTCGCCGAGGGCTACTTCCTCACCGCGAAGATGATGGCGTGGTTCTGGGACGCCTACGAGCCCGACGTTGAGCGGCGCATGGAGCCGTTCGCCTCGCCGCTGCGCGCGAGCGAGGAGCAGCTCGCAGGGCTGCCGCCGGCGCTGGTGGTCGTCGGCGAGGCCGACGTGCTGCGGGATGAGGGCGAGAGCTACGCCGCGCGACTGCGCGCGGCCGGGACCGCTGTCACAACCGTCCGCTAGGACGGCATCACGCACGACTTCATGGTGCTCAACCCGCTCAGCGACACGCACGCGACGCGCGCCGCGATCGCCCAGGCTATCGCCATCCTCCGCAACGCGCTGAACACCGCCTGACCTCGGCCCGCTGTGCCGCGCCACGCTTTCCTGCGACGCAGCGCGGCGCGGCGGCACCTGTCCGGCGGCGCGCTTGCCCGGCTCACGAATTGGGTGCAACCGTAATCGAGAAAGGAAGACCGTTAGGTGCCTACCGTCATACGAGCTTCACCGGGTTTTGACGCTCTCGACCTCGTCGACGAGGACATCCCCCCGCCCGACCCCGGGCAGGTCCTCGTCCGGGTCCGTGCGAGCTCCCTCAATTTTCGCGACCCGGTGATCGCCCGCGGCGAGTTTCCGTTTCCGGCTTCGCCGGGGTTCATCGCGCTGTCGGATGGCGCCGGCGAGATCGAGGCGATCGGAGCGGGCGTCACGCGCTTCGCGGTCGGCGATCGCGTCGTCAACTCGTTCCTGCCACCGTGGTTCGGCGGCAAGCTGCGCGAGATCGGGCAGCAGTACGTGCTCGACCTCGACGGATGGCTCGCCGAGTACCGAGTCGTCAGCGAGCAGGCGCTCGTGACGATGCCCGCGCACCTAACGTTCGAGGAGGCCGCGACGCTCCTGTGCACGGCCGTGACGGCGTGGACGGCGCTCGCCGGGCTGGCACCAGGCGACACCATCCTGACCCAGGGATCCGGAAGCGTGTCGCTGTTCGCGCTCCAGCTCGCGCAGACATTAGGTGCGCGCGTGATCGCGATGACCTCGACCGACGAGAAGGCCCGGCGGCTCCAGAAGCTCGGGGCGGATGCGGTGATCAACTACGTTCAGACCCCCGAATGGTCGGCCGCGGTACTGGCCCTCACCGACGGTCGCGGCGTCGACCGCGTCGTCGAGGTCGGCGGCTCCGGCACCATTGCGCAGTCGATCAAGTCGGTCGCCCACGCTGGCGAGATCGCGTTGGTCGGCATGCTCGACCCGACCCCCGAAGGGATGAGCCTGATCGACTTCTTTCTGAGCCAGTCGACGCTGGTCAAGAGGTACTTCACGGCGATCGAGGAAGGCGACCTAACGGCGCTCGACGAGATCGTGTCCACCGACTACCAAGACCACGCTCCGGGGCGCCAGCCCGGAAGGGAAGCGCTCAAGGCGGCCGCCCAGACCCTCCGTGTCGCCTTTCCCGACATGACCTCCACCGTGACCCACATGTTGGCCGAAGGCGACCTCATCGCCGTTCGCACCCGCGTCACAGGCACACACCACGGGCCCATGGGCGAGCTCCCGGCGAGGGGCAACCGGCAACTACTACCCGCCGCGAGACGGACACATTGCCGAAATCGACGACGGCACAACCACATCGAGCGAGATGCTGGCCAGCCACCTACCCACCTCGAAGGTCGTCAAGGCGTTCAACGCGATCATCGCCGCTCAGATCGTCCAGCACGCCACCCCAGCCGGCACGCCTCACCGTCGCGCGCTGCCGATCGCCGGCGAGGACACCTCTGCCAAGCGCGTCGTCACCCGCTTGATCGACGAGATCGGATTCGACGTCGTCGACGCCGGACCACGGCCGACGGGCCGCGGCTGGACCCCAACGCCGCCTGGGGCCCAGTCCTCGACACCGAGGCACTCCGCGGCTCGCTGGGCCTCAGCTGAACGCTAGCCAGTCCGCGTCGACGCCTGCCCCCGGCCCTTCCGGACGTAGAGGGTCCGGGTTCGTTTCCGCCGGAAGCCACCGTTCCGGCACCGGGCCCCCCGCGGAATCCACAGCTCAACGGCGTCCCGTTGAGACCCGCTTTCGATCCGCCACGCGCCTCAGATGCGATCGGTCAGGAGACCTGTCTTGCGCGGAAAGCTCGACGCTGGACGCGAGCCTCCGCTGCACGCACTGCCTAAGTAGGTCCTCCTGCACGGCTGCTGCTGCCGCTATGCCGCGGCCGCAGCAGGAGCGAGGTGAAGCAGCGCTTCACCTCGCTCTTGACTGGATCGATTGGCGTTCAGGTCGTTGGCTGCGCGGAGCTTGGGGTTGCGCGCCGCCGGATCTTGGCTGCGCCAAGTACCCCGCCGGCGAGAAGCAACGTCAGCACGAACGCGGTGCCAGCTCCGATTCCGGCGTCGTCCCAATGGAAACCCTCGGTCGGAGCGACGACGCGTACAACGGTCGATGTAGCGGTGGGCTCGCCGTAACCGCTGCCGGAGCAGACCTCAGAGCACGGCGCGGCGGAATCGCGGCTCGCCGTGATGCTGTTCACGCTCGTGGATCCCGAGCCGGAAACGACCTGTGAGCGCGGCCTGGGGTCATGCGGAAGGAGTGCGCCAGTTCTTGCCGATGTGACGGCGGGCTTGCCGAGATAGGTGTAGCCGCTGCCGGAGCAGACCTCTGAGCACAGAGCGGTGCTCGTGGGGCTGCCCCCATTGGGTGTACCCGCCGGCTGGTTCAGATCGAACCGAGCAGAGGCCGGAACGGCCGCGGCGAGCGCGAGCGTGAGCGCGATGGCAGGCGCGATGCGGTGATGGTGGGGGACCATGGTCCACTCCTCTCCTGTGCCTGGTCGCTCTGGGCGACCGGTATAGCTTGCGTAGTGGACGTCGGTTATCTGCCTGGGCGGAGATGGTCTCGGTGAGGGGCGGCCACTACTCTCGACCGAGGTTCGTCTATGCGCCGTCTGAGCCGGTCCACGATTCCACCACACTGTCCCGCATTTTCCGGCTGCTCACATGTGACAATTGTTCAACATTTCTATGTATCAGAACACCTGAACAACGCTCCACTCTGCCCGCGCGGCGATCGAGCAAGAGCAGCCGTCCAAGCGCTCCGAGGCGTCTGGCGAGGAGGTCGCCGTCGCCCCGAGGGGGGCTACGCAAGTGGGACAAAGCAGCGTTGTCAGCGCGTGCACCGGATCGCCCACCAGAACTGTCCTGACAGTCCACCAATCGGCGATGAGGTTTTACTGGCCACCGATGCGTTCGGGCCCGGTCGAGGTGCTTCGTCGCCGGTACGGCTACCTGGCCGTCGCTGCCTAGCCGCGCGTCCTGGTGCTGGCGACGAGCAGGGCGCGGGTCAGGTTGGGGGACGAGCCGCGCATTCGTGGTCGCTCGGGCATCATGGCGCGTGTCCGGATAGCCCACGTGAGTGCGAAAGCTTGCGAACACCCTATCTGCGACGCCGTCCGGCGCGTCGCCGCTGACCATCGAGCCCGGCACACTTGCTGGCGTTGGCGCGCGGTGGTGGATCGATAATCGGATGTGCGGTCTGGCCGAGGTCGAGCTCTGTAGCGAGGTCGGAGCTGTGGCGCGGCGATCGTAGGTAGGTGGTTAGGTAGACCCTCCATCTGTGGTCTGGTGCCAGGTTCCGTCTGTGGGTTGATGTCGGGACCGCGGCGGAGCGGTAGCTTCCGGGCGTGGGTGACGAGTCAGGTCGGGCGTGGGCCCAAGCAGATGAGGTGCGGCTCCTGGTTCCGATCTTCGCGCTTGCGGTCGCGGTCGTGGGTGCTCTGGCTGACCCGTCGTCGATCGTTGATCTGATTCTGATCGCGATCCCTGTCGCGGCGTTCGTGTTGTGGACTTGGCTGCGGAACGTGCCCCTGTGGGTGGTCTCTCTGGCGGTGGTGGTGCCGGTCGTCGTGGCCCAGCGCTCCGGAAGCCACGAGCCGCTGATGTTCGAGGTCTCGGTGCTCGCGTTTGTTGTGGGGCGCTGGTCGGGGTCGCTCACTACGGCGGTCGCGCTCGGCCTGGTGGCGGTCGCCTCGCCGGTGGTGGTGGGCGTGATCGAGCCCCGAGGCAACATCTCTGTCGCCATCTGGAGCCTGGGGATCGTCTTTCCCTGGTTGATCGGTCGCGCGGTCTTGCGCCAGGGGCAGCTGGCGGCTGCGCTGCAGGCCACGCGGCGTGAGCTGGCCGAGCAGGCGATGCTGGAGGAGCGCCGTCGGATCGCTCGTGATGTCCATGACTTCGTGGGTCACGGGTTGGCTGCGGTCATGCTTCAGGTCACGAGCGCCCGGCATGTGCTCCGTCGCGATCCTGCGGCGGCCGAGGAGGCGCTGCTGTCGGCCGAGGAGGTGGGCCGTCGCAGCATGCAGGAGCTGCGTCGGACGGTCGCGCTGTTGCGCAGCGATGACGAGCCGGGGGTGCTGCCGCCGGTTCCGTCGGCGGTGGAGATCCCGGCGCTCGTTGACCATGCTCGGGCCGGGGGCCTCGCGGTCGAGCTGCACGTGAGCAGCGACTTGTCGGCGATCCCGCCGAGCGTCGGCGTGGCGGTGTACCGGATTGTCCAGGAGGCGTTGGCGAACGCGGCTCGTCACGCGCCGCGGGCGCGGACAGTGCTCGAGCTGAACCTGTCCGATGGGCATATTTCGCTCGTCGCGGAGACCGTCGGCCCGGTCGTCGCCGCGCCGGCTAGCGAGCCGCAGCGACGCCGTTACGGGCTGATCGGGATGCGAGAGCGTGCCACAGCGCTCGGCGGCGAGTTCGCCGCTGGGCCCACTTCCGACGGGTGGCGGGTGAGCTGCCAGCTCCCGTTGGAGGTCGCAGGCGAGCCACCGGGCGGAGGGCCTCGCAGCGGATGATCCGGGTCGCTCTCGTTGACGATCAGGCGATCGTTCGCACCGGATTGGCGCGGATCCTCTCGCCGGCTGACGGGTTTGAGGTGGTCGCCGAGTGCGCCGATGGCCGCCAGGCGGTGCGGGAGCTGCCGGCGCTGCGCCCAGACGTGGTGCTGATGGACATCCGGATGCCGGTTCTGGACGGGATCGCTGCGACGGCGCAGCTGCGCCGAGCGGTGGACTCGATCGCTGTGCTCGTGCTGACGACGTTCGGTGAGGATGAGGTGCTGTGGGGCGCCTTGGAGGCGGGCGCGGCGGGGTTTGTTCTCAAGGATTCCTCGGCGGAGGAGCTGATCGCGGCGGTCCGTGCGGTCGCCGCCGGCGCGGCGTGGTTCGATCCCGCTGTCGCTCCGAGGATCCTCGAGCACTATCGCCGGCGGGTCGCGCCGGCCGCCCGGGAGGCGGCGCGGCTCGAAATGCTGACCGAGCGCGAGCGCGAGGTCCTGCGGCTGATGGCGCGCGGCGCGAGCAACGGCGAGATCGCCGCCGCCTTGTATGTCGCTGAGGCGACGGTGAAGACCCATATTGGGAGCATCTTCGGCAAGCTCGGCGTCCGCGACCGAGCCGCGGCGATCGTGTTCGCTTACGACCACGGCGTGGTCACGCCCGGTCCCGGACGGTCGTAGTCATCAGCGCCTCCGACTGTGGTCGGAGGTCAACTCGGGCCCGTGGGGCGATGTGCGATCGGCCACCGACGCTTAACGTGGCGGCATGAGGAACACATCGATCGACGTCGACGGTCTCCACAAGTCCTACGACGGACAGCCGGCGCTTGTTGGCGTGTCGTTCGCGGTCGGCGGCAATGGGATATTCGGCATCGCCGGAGGCCACAGCGCCGGGAGGGCGACGACGGTGGCGATCCTCCATTGTTTGCGCAGTCGCGGCGGCGGCCACGTCGCGTTGCTCGGCCTTCACCCGGCGGGCGAGCGCGAGCGGCGGCGTCCGCACCTCGGCGCTCAGCTGCAAACTGCGGTGCTCGTCGATCGCCTGCGGGTCGGGGAGGCCCTGCGGCTCGCTGAGCGTCGGTGTTCGATGTTCCCACGAGCGGCTGCCTTGTGTGGGATGCGCCACGCGCGGGCCACGCTCGGCTGGGCGGCTGACGTCCGATTGATCCTCCGGGACCCCGCCGTGTCGGTGGTGAGTGTGCTCTGGTGTCCGGCCGCGGGCGGGTGGTGACGGTGCTTGGGCGCCTCGCGAATCTGTCGTGCTCGCGGCCGCGTCGGATGGCCGTGCTCGGCGGGCTGTTGTTCGCGGTCGTTGGCGTGCTTGGTGGTCCGGCGCCGGGTAGCTTCAACGCGTCGAACGCGTTTGACGATCCCGGCTCTCAGGCGACGCGCGCGCGGGAGCAGGTCGAGCGCGCGACGGGGGAGGAGGCGAGCGCCGGGGTGGTCGCGCTTGTGCGCGCGCCGAGTTCCAGCGCCGAGGTGGCGCGGGTCGCTCGCACCCTCCGGGCGGATCCGAGGATTGCACGTGTGTCACCGCCCCCGCCTTCGGGCCGATCTGCAGCCGTCTCACGCGACGGTCGGCAGGTGCTTGTCGCCGCGACGCTGCGCGCTGGAGCAAGCGACACGGATGTCGTCAACCGTCTCCAGAACGCGTTCGCCGGGGATCACGGAGTAGTGCTCGGCGGGACGGCGGTCGCGGGCCAGCAGACGGGCGCCCTGGCCACGAGCTCGCTCGCGATCGCGGAGCTGATCGCGTTTCCGCTGCTCGTGCTCCTGTCGCTGGTCTTCTTCCGTGGGGTGGCGGCGTTGTTGCCGGTCGCGATCGGTGGCTTCAGTGTCCTCGGCGCGTTCGCGGTACTGCGCGCGATCAACTCGGTCCTGTCGCTTTCGCCGTTCGCGCTGAACCTGGTAATCGGTCTCGGTCTCGGGCTAGCGATTGACTACAGCTTGTTCTGCGTCTCGCGCTTCCGCGAGGAGCTCGGCCGTGGCGCCGACGTTCTCGAAGCTGTGCGCACGACGATGCAGACCACCGGGCGGACGGTGCTGTTCAGCGCCGTGACGGTGGCGGCCGCGATGGCGTGCCTGACAGTGTTCCCGCAGCGGTTCCTGGTCTCGATGGGACTGGGCGGGCTGGTGGTCGCACTGGTCGCGGCCGCCTCGACGGTGGTGTTCCTGCCGGCGCTGCTCGTGCTGATGGGGCGGCGGCTCGGGAAGGTGACACCGGGACCCGAGGGCACCGGGGGCTGGTACCGCCTCGCGCGGGCCGTGATGCGGCGCCCCGGCCTGGTCGCAGCGCTGACCGCGGTCGCGCTCCTGCTCGTCGCCACGCCAGCGCTCGGGATCCGCTGGAGCGGAATCGACGCCTCCGTGCTGCCGACCGGCCAGAGCGCACGCACGGTCTCGGACGCGATCGCGCAAGACTTCCCCGGCGCTGACTCAACCCCCGTGATACTCGCAGTCAGTGCCCCCGCCAACGCCGGGGCAGCGCTCCGCACCTACGCCGCCGGGCTGTACCGGATGTCCGGCGTGTATCACGTCTCAGCGCCGCGCGACCTGGGCCGCGACACCTGGGAAGTCGACATCGATGGTCGTGGTACGCCGATCACACAACAGTCCCAGAGCCTCGTCAACGCGATCCGGGCGCAGCCCGCGCCCTATCCCGTAGCAGTCGGTGGTGCGACGGCCGACCTGATCGACCAGCACACAGCGACCTCGCGGTCGCTGCCGATCGCGATCGCGCTCCTCGTGGCGCTCACGATCAGCGTTCTGTGGCTGATGACCGGCTCCGTTGTGCTGCCGATCAAAGCGTTGCTGATGAATCTGCTCACCACCGCAGCCACCGCCGGCATCCTCGTGCTGGTCTTCCAAGACGGCAACCTCACAGGACTGCTGGGGTTCACCAAGCCCGACGGGATCGAGCAAACGGACTTCCTCGTTCTCGTCGCGATCGTGTTCGGCCTCTCGACCGACTACGGCGTGTTTCTCCTCACCCGGATCAAGGAGGCCCACGACAGCGGTCTGGCCAACGCGGACGCCGTCGCCGTCGGCCTGCAACGAACCGGCGCGATCGTGACCGCAGCGGCGCTCCTCCTCGCGGTCGCGCTCGGAGCGTTCGTGACCAGCCAACTCGTGTTCCTCAAAGAACTCGGCGTCGGCGCGGCCTTCGCAGTCCTGATCGATGCGTTCGCCGTCCGCGCCCTACTCGTACCCGCACTGATGGGGCTACTCGGCAGCGCGAACTGGTGGTCACCCCGTCCGCTGCGCCGCCTGCACGACCGATCGCGCCTAACCGAACCGAGCCCTGGCGCGAGGGATTCCTCGCCGCCCTAAACACAAGTCGCGGCCGCTCACCGACAACAGCATCGTCCAACCCGAGATCCAACACCCGTAAATCCAAACACCGCCCAGCATTTTGATCCCGATCGCGGCGCGGCAGCGCCCGGTCGCCGACCCCGCCGCCCAACTACCCGTATCCGCCGGCAGCGCCCCGACCTGCTCTCGCCATGCCGCAGGCACCTCCGTCCGGCCCGTGCCGCTCCTCGTTCGACCGGAAACCAAGGCTCTAGACAGACTGCCGGTTTCTCGCTGGCGGGGGACTCAGCCACCGACTGCCGCTCAGGCGGGCCGCCGACCGAGGAGCAGAAGCCCCGGTCGGTCACGACCGAGCCGCTCAGATGCCTCGGCCTTCGTGAACCCAGAAGCAGGGCGCCCACGGTTCTCGGGTCGCAGTCCTCTGCTTTGCCTCGCCGAGGGTGCGGATCCGGGCTGGTGAGGCCGCTGCAGGTCGCGCGCTGCCGCCTCCTCGCGGTCGGCCGCTGCGCGGGTATGCCAGGCACGCGCCGGTGCTTTGCAGTGCGCCCGCGTCGAACCATGCGCGCAGTGCGTGTTCGGAGTCGACCTCTGTCGCGATCAATGTCATGTGGGCGTCGTCTAGCAAGCGGACGGGCGATCACGGCTAGATCGCCGCTGGTGTTGCGGTTGACCCTCGCTGGGATGGCGATGAGATGTCCTAAGGCGTGGTGGACTGGTCGACGCTAGCGTCGGTGCGCTCCGGGTTGCTCGAATCGCCCGACGCGTAGTTCCCGACCCGCGACTTCTAGTCGGGGGCTGTCGGCAGGACCGCGGGCGCGGTATCGTCGGTGTTGCATGGTCACCGAGGGGCCGGCAGAGGTGCTGCACGACCGGCGCAGCGAGCGCGAGGTGCTGGATCAGCTGCTTGCGGCGGTACGCGGTGGGCAGAGCCGGGTGCTGGTGGTGTGCGGCGAGCCGGGGGTTGGCAAGACGGCGCTGTTGGAGTCCGCGATCAGCTCCGCGTCGGGGTTCAGGGTGGGGCGGGCGGTCGGTGTCGAGTCGGAGATGGAGCTCGCGTTCGCGGCCCTGCAGCAGTTGTGCGCGCCGATGCTGGATCGGCTGGACCGGCTTCCTGCCCCCCAGCAGGACGCACTCGGGGTGGCCTTTGGCCTGCGTGCGGGGGACGCGCCGGATCGGTTTCTGGTCGGGTTGGCGGTGCTGAGCCTGCTCTCGGAGGCCGCCGAGGCACAACCGCTTCTCTGTGTCGTTGATGACGCGCAGTGGCTTGATCGAGCCTCGGCGCGGGCGCTCGTGTTCGTGGCGCGGCGGCTCTTGGCGGAGTCGGTCGCGCTTGTGATCTCGACGCGTGACCCGAGCGAAGAGCTCCAGGGATTGCCGAAGCTAGCGGTCGAGGGCCTGCGTAATGGTGATGCGCGGGCTTTGTTGGGCTCGGCGGTCCGTGTGCCGTTGGATGAGCGGGTGCGGGAGCGGATCGTCGCTGAGACGCGCGGCAACCCGCTGGCGTTGTTGGAGCTGCCGCGGGGGTTGACGCCGGCTGAGCTAGCGGGCGGGTTCGGTTTGCTGGACGCGCCGGGCCTATCGGGGCGGATCGAGGACAGCTTCCGCCGCAGGCTCGCGGGGCTCCCGGTGGAGACCCAGCGGCTGTTGCTGGTCGCGGCGGCGGAGCCGGTCGGCGACCCGGTGCTGGTGTGGCGGGCGGCCGGGCGGCTCGGGATCGCCGTCCAGGCGGCGGCAGAGACCGACGGGCTGCTCGCGATCGGCGCGCGGGTGACCTTTCGTCACCCGTTGGTCCGCTCGGCGGTGTATCGAGCCGCCTCGCCGGAGGAGAGGCAGGCGGTGCATCGCGCGCTGGCGGACGCGACCGATCCACAGGTCGATCCCGATCGCCGCGCCTGGCATCTTGCCCAAGCGACCCCGGGGTTCGACGAGGACGTCGCCTCCGAGCTTGAGCGCTCCGCCGGCCGCGCGCAAGCCCGCGGAGGCTTATCGGCTGCCGCCGCGTTCCTGGAACGAGCGACCACGCTGACGCTCGACCCGGCGCGGCGGGCGGAGCGCGCGCTAGCCGCCGCTCAGGCCAAATACCACGCTGGTGCTCTCGACGTGGCACTCGGATTGGTGGCCATCGCAGACTCGGGGCTGCTTACCGAGTTCCAGTGCGCCCAGGTGGATGTGCTGCGCGCACAGATCGCGTTCGCCGTGAACCGCGGCCGCGACGCCCCGCCACTGCTGCTGAAGGCCGCGAAGCGGCTCGAGTCGCTCGACAGGAAGCTAGCGCGCGAAACCTACCTCGACGCGTTGACCGCGGCGGTGTTGGCCCACCGTCTGGCCACGGGCGTCGGTCTCTTGCAGGTCGCCGATGCCGTCCGTACTGCCCCGCCCGTGCGACCGCCGCGCGCGTCCGATCTCCTCCTCGATGGCTGGGTGTTGCTGATCACCGAGGGCTACGAGGCCGCGACGCCGATATTGAAGCGGGCGCTGAGGGCGTTTCGTAGCAAGTCCGTCCCCAGGGACGAGGAGATCCGCTGGCTCTGGCTCGCTTGTCACACGGCTTACGAGCTCTGGGACGACGAAACGTGGCGTCTGTTTTCCGAGCGGCTGGTCGAGCTCGCCCGCGAAGCCGGAGCTCTCGCCGCGCTCCCGATCGCCCTCGACGCGCTCTCCTCCTGGGCGCTGTTCGCCGGAGACTTCGCGAGGGCGACTTCTCTGGTCGAGGAGGGACAGGCGATCACCGAGGTGACCGGGAGCCATCCGACGGCGTATGGCCCAGTGTTGCTTGCCGCCTGCCACGGCCGCGAGGACCGCGCCACCGCGCTGATCGAGTCGAGGAGCGAGGAAGTTGTGCGCCGAGGCGAGGGAATGGGGCTGACCGTCATTCAGTGGGCGAGCGCGATTCTCCACAACGGCCTCGGGCGATATGAGGACGCGCTGACTGCGGCCCGACAGGCCAGCGAGGATCCCCATGATCCTCCCCGCGCGCTCCCCGAACTAATCGAGGCGGCCACCCGTTGTGGTCTACCAGAGCAGGCTGCCGACGCCCTCGAGCGGCTCTCGAATACCACTCAGGCCAGCGGCACCGACTGGGGGCTCGGGACCGAGGCATGTTCGCGGGCGCTGCTGAGCGACGGCGAAGCCGCGGAGCGGCTCTACCGAGAGTCGATCGAGCGGCTTGGCCGGACCGGTGTTCGGCTTGCACTCGCACGCGCTCATCTGCTCTATGGCGAGTGGCTGCGCCGGGAGCGCCGCCGGCTCGAGGCCCGCGAGCAGCTGCGCCACGCCCATAGGCTATTCACGGAGTTCGGCATGGAGGCATTCGCCGAGCGTGCTCGGGTCGAGCTCGTGGCAACTGGCGAGCACGCCCGCAAACGGACCGTCGAGACGCGCGATGACCTGACCCCCCAGGAAGCACAGATCTCCCGCCTCGCGGCAGACGATGCCACGAACCAAGAGATCGCCGCCCAGCTGTTCATCAGCCCCAGCACCGTCGACTACCACCTTCGCAAGGCGTTCCGCAAGCTCGGAGTGAAGTCCCGCCACCAACTAAAACAGCATCTGCTCCAGTCAGGCGCACACGCCGACACCGCGGCTCGGGGGAACTGACCGTCGATAACGGGGTGGCCGTGTTTCCCCGTCCCGGTGAAGGATCGCGCTCTGGGCTTAGCTCATGCTTGACACGGCGGCGATGACGGCGGCACTAGTCGGCGCGCCGTCGACGTCGATGACGGTTCCATGTACGAACGCGGCTTCGTCGCCGGCGAGATAGACGGCGGCCTTGGCGGTGGCGTCGGGGCTCCCGCTCGCTCCGGCAGGCGTGCCACGCATCATCACGTCCCCGGGATGCCCGTCATCGCCGTCGGGCGCGAGGCGGGAACAGCCCCGGCCATCGAGATCTCCTGCGATTAAGTCGGCTCGCTCGCCCGCCTCGCGGATCTGATCGACAACCTCGGTGCCGCGCTGTCCGCGATCACGGTTTTCTCCCCACATCTGATCACGAGAATTCCCCAGGTCGGTAGCGCGTAGGGATTACGCACGCGTCGAGGCCGCCAGCGGGTAGAGCCCCGGAGCAAGAGGGCCGGACGGCGCCATGATTGGTGCCCGGTTGCCCGGCAGATGCGGCACAGCCGCCGCCGTCGACACCCCGACAAAGCCGAGAATCAGCGCGGCACCGGCGAGCACGCGGGCAATCAGCCCCAGGACGCTCCGCAACGATGCTGTTGTGAATCCATATGCCCTTGGCTCTGAACAATTTCTGCTCCTTTGGTCAGCGCCCTTCCGCGATGAGGACAAGCGACGTCGGTGCCAGAAATGTTCGGGAGCGGCCCCATGGACGACCAGACACCCAAGGGTGGGTTGTGACCACCCCTTCACCGCCACCGATCCGCGGGCTCCCCATCGCCAGAGCAAGGACAAGACGCATTAGCTCGAATCCGTTCGGCCGCAAGCAGCAGCGTCGATTGCAGCCGTCAACTCAAAACACGCCGGCAGCGCGGGCGATCGCTTCAGGCGGAGACGACCAGCGCGCCGCGGAGGACGGCACGGCTTCTTTGATGCGCCAACGGTCATCCCAGCTGACGATCGCTTCCGTGGAAGCGCTGGCGTTTGCCTGCCGATCGCTTCGGCGACCGAGCACTCTTCCCCGACGGTCGCTGCGGTCGAGCTCGTGCGTGACGAGCGGAAAGTCGCCAACGCGGTAGCAATGGCGGGAGGCGACCAGCGTATCAAAGCGATAGCGGAGACCGCGACGGACGGACGTCAACTGTGCTGTCGTCCGCGGGCACAGGATGCGAGTCGACGCGATAGAAGGAATGCTCGTAGCGACGACAGACCGAGCCTGTCTCGAAAGATCATGCGTCATCACCGCGACAACGACCAATCAACTAACCACCACGTGTGACCCGAACCGGGGCAACCCCAGATGGCCGCTGAGATTGCTGCTCTGTCACGGATCGAGCCACCCGTCAACGGGGCCGACGGGCTGCTGCTAGCTCGGGAGCCAGGCCAGCGACTACGCCCTGCTAGCGCTCGCCGAGGCAAAGCAGTCGCGGTGACCTGCCTTTGCAAAGAACCGCGCCGGATCGGCGACGTCTCTGAGACCTGGCTTCTGGTTAGCCGGGTTTTCACTCTCGATCAATCGCCACCCATCTGTGAACGCGATCTCGCGCCCGCGCGTCAACTACTGCCGGACCGAAGCGGCGACCAGCGAAACGTGGCCATGGCGCGCGGGGCGAGGGTGTAGGTGAAGTAGCTCCCGCGCCACCGGACCGCGAAGCGGGCCGGGGACCGGCTTGAGTTGTAGGCGAGCAGCACACGGGTGCCGTCCGGATCGAGAAACGCTACGTCGTCAAGTCCTGGAGTGGTGTAGCTGCCCAGGAAACTCAGATTGGTGTTCCGGTCGGTAACGAACGTATTCGACGCGATCCGCACGGCGCCTGGAGGGACGTAGCGGCTAGCCTGACCAAGCTGGTAGTAGTCCCGCCCCAGCCGGTACTGGCGAGTTTTCTCGTTGACCGTGACCAGTCCGGTGCAGCCCAGACAAGCGAGGTTCGGCGGCTGAACCGGCCCCCCGCTGGGGTCGAGCGCGATGTTCCAGAGCAGAACGGCGCTGGCCCAGTTTCGGGCCGCGGCGATCTCGAGCTGGGCGGGCGG
Source organism: uncultured Solirubrobacterales bacterium (assembly GCA_963837385.1). Lineage (GTDB taxonomy): Bacteria > Actinomycetota > Thermoleophilia > Solirubrobacterales > Solirubrobacteraceae > Palsa-465. The sequence continues at coordinate 283,388 of CAWIMZ010000015.1, read as the reverse complement.
TCCCGGTGTGAGTGCTCCCGAGGTGCATTCGCTCACGACCTCAGCCAGCCGCGGCGCCACGGCGTGCATAGAGCTCATCTCGTCGACATTACCGGCGTAGCAGTGCCACGCGATGCCAGCCAGCTCGGTGCCCAGCTGCGGGTCGGCGGCCAGCTGGAATGGATACCGGGTGTCACACGGCACAGCGGTTGGGTTCATGTTGCAGCTCCACTCGAAGTCGTAGCCGAGAATGGCCGGTTGTAGGGCTGCTGCGCGCAGAGCGGGTATGAGGTCTGCCCCGATGAACCGTGCCTCCTGGCTCTCGGTGAAGTCCATCCCCGGGTAGGCGGTCCGCTCCTCCTTGGTCAGTTGCTCGGGTTCGTTCTGCGGCGTGATCGCTTGGACCGGGACTCCGGCCGCGGCGTAGGCGCGCAAGAAGCGCACGAAGTAGTCGGCGAGCACCGGGTAGTCGACCGCCCGGAGGCTCCCCGACGGCGGCCCCGGGTTTCCAAAGCCGTCATCGACCTTCATCCACGCCGGGGGGCTCCATTCGCTCGCGAGGATGGTCACGGAGGCGTCGATCGAACGCATCGCGCGCAACACCGGCAGTACATAAGCCGTGTCGTGAGCGATCGAGAAATGGGCGAGGGTCGGGTCGGATTGGCCTTTCGGAAGGTCGTCATAGGAGTACGGCGCCTTCCCCCGCGTGAAATCCGACGCCCCGATCGGCACCCGCACATACGAGATGCCGATTCCGCTCGGGGCAGGCGCGAACAGGTCTCGCATGAGCATGCTCCGTCGGCCGGGCGTCAGCTTGTCCCAGATGAGCCAGGCTGAGGTGTCGGTCATCGCTGCCCCGAACCCCTGCATCGTCTGAAAACGCCGCGTGTCGTCGATCGTGATGACCTGGAGCCGGCGCGACGGAGAGCCGGGAGTGAAGTGCAGTGGACGGAGGGCGGTGAGCGCCTGGGAGAGATCGGCGTTGGTCTGGGTTACCGAGACGGAGCTGTTTTGCGCCGCCGCGGCCGGCGCCAACGCGAGCACCAGGCCGAGAACGATTGCGACCTGCAGGACCCTGGTCCCCATGCGGCGAACATGCTAGCGCGTGCTCGATGACTTGGCCGTCACGCTCGACCGCGTCGAGGCCCGCGCGTTTGACGGCGCGAGTGACCGTCGGCGCGTCAAGATCGCGGCCTGTCAGCCTTGTTAGCGGGCACGCGGAGCTCGGCTCGAACCGCTCACACGCCAGATCAGCGTCACGGTCGCATTCGGCTCAAGCGTATACGGGGCGTAGCCGCCGTGTGATTCGACCGCGAAGCGGACCGAGGTGGGAGCGCTGTTGTAGGCGAGCAGCACTTCCGTGCCGTCTGGGTTGCGGAAAGCGACGTCATCGAGGCCCGGGGTCGCAATGTTCCCGTTGTCGCTTGAAGAGCCGTAGCGGACGAAGTGCTTCGTTGCGATGCGAACTGCCCCGACCTTGACGAACTTCGACAGCTGGCCAAGCTGGTAGTAGTCGATTGTGCGAGTGACCGTGCGCGTCGTCTCGCTGATCGTGACCACGCCCGTACAGCGCGGGCAGCCCAGGTTTGGCGGCTGTACGGGCCCGCCGAGTGGGTCCAGGGCCAGGTTCCACAGCCCAACCGCGGATGCCCAGTTGCGCAGCGACGATATCTCGACCTCCGATGTCGCGTAGGGTGTGATCCCGGGCGAGCATTCCGAGACAATCTGGGTGAGGTGCGGGCTCTCGTAATGCAGGCTGCTCATCGCGGTCGGCGCACCGAAGTAGCAGTGGCTCGCGATGCCCGTAAGCTCCGCCGCTGCGTGGCTGCGCGCGAGGCTCACGGCGAACGGGAGCCGGAGCGCATCCCAGCCTTCGTCGTATCCGTAGATGCCGGTGCGAAGCCGAGCGCGGCGCAGCGCGGGCGCGAGATGAAAACGGACAAGTGCCGCCTCCGCAGGCTCGTCCAAGGCCATTCCCGGATAGGTGGTTGGATTCCCGGGCTCGTTTTGTGGCGTTACGGCGGTGATGTGGATGCTTTCCCGTTGGTAGGCCCGGATGAACTTGACGATGTAGGCCGCAAACGAGCCGTAGGCGGACGCCTTCAGCGCTCCGCCGTCGCCGACGTTGTCCAAACTGTCGTTCGTCTTCATCCATGCCGGAGCGCTCCACGGGCTCGCGAGTACAAACATTCCCTGGTGAAGGGTTAGTGCTTCCCGCATCGTCGGAATGATGTAGCTCTCGTCGTGAGCGATCGAGAAATGCACGAGTCTTGGGTCTGAGAGGCCGGGCGGAACGTCGTCGTAGGTGTACGGAACGGCGTCGGCGGTGAAATCTGTCGCACCGATCGGCACGCGGATGAAGTTCAGATCAAGCCCGGTCGCTCCGAACAGAGAACGCATGAGGTGGGTCTGCTCGTCGCCCGGCAAGGCGTGTATCAGCCAGGCGGAGGTATCGGTCATCGCAGCACCGGCGCCAAGGAAGTCCTGGTAGGTCTGCCCGTCGTTTACGTGAATGACCTCAGCGCCGGGCGGCGCACCACGCTCGAAGGTCAGCGGCAGTTGGCGAGCCAGAGCCTGGCTCATATCACCTGTAGTCAGCACAACCTGCACTCTCGTGCCGACCAAGAGCTGCTTTGGGCAGCCGGTTGCCTGCCCGCGGGCGCGGCAGGCTGGTTTCCGTGACACCGTCGATTGCTGCCCCCGGGCGACAGCAGCGTGAGCCGTCACCAACACGACCGCCACAGGCACGAGGACGGCACCCCCAAGACGCCCGAGCCTGGGCAGCATGAAACGGAAGGAGAGCCGAGACAGCAGGTCTACCCCAGCGCCGAGCAGCCCACGCTCGACGAGAGCGCGAATCTCCGGACTCTCATCCAGCGCGACCGCTCTGCCAACGTTGAAAGCAACGCTACCTGTACCCTCGCAGCGGTTGGCGCTCTGCCTTTGACAATGCAAGAAGCAATACCTCAGCGGCGCGTCGGTGCCGCACTGCTTCTCGCGCGGGATCGTACTCGGTTCCGACGCTCGACCGAGCTCGCAGCGGTGCGCGGTCGCCGAATCTGGGAGGCGGCCGGGCACGAGCCGCTCGGCCTGCACACGTGCCGCCACCTCGAGGGAGTGAGGCTGGCGCTCGGTCGATGTCCCTCGGGCGCCGGGCTTCGCCTGGTTGCATCGCGGCGATCCGTTTGGACCAACCACCCTGTGGGCTCAGCCTTGGGGTGGGCTCAGCGTTGCCGCCGGCCGCAGAGCGCAGCCACGCGGGCGTGGGGTCGCCGCGTGGCTGAGGTTGGTCTGCGAGGAGCAGCGTGGCGCCGGCGGGCGACGTGGCCGCTCCGTGACAGATGGAGCAGTCCGTCGACGTGGGCGGCGGACTGTCGCAACTCGTCCTCAGGGGAAGAGACCCGTCCTGTTGTTTCGGGCGCCATCGGGATGTACCGATCGCACACACCGAGGAAGTCGACGCTGACGGAGGGCGGCCTTATCAGGCGGGACTTCCGCAAGCGTGACGAGGCGAAGTTCGCAGGCCAACGCCGCCGCAGCTAGCACCATCCGCGGCCGGGCTTGCGCTTGGTCGCCTTTGCGATAGCCAGCTCGAAGGGGTGATGGGCACGAAACGGATCGTCCGGCGGCGCCGTACAGGACGGCTCGGCTCGGGCCGTCATCGAGGTGTGGCCAGCGTGGCCGACCGTTAGCTGCGCCGCGCCATCCCCAAGCCTCAGCCAGCGGCCGAACGGGCCCGCAGTCTCCCGCTGGGTGCTAGCCGACGGACCGCCCGCTGGCTAACAGCGACGTGCGCGGGCCCCTCCATCCGGGGGTGAGCAACAGTCTCGTGATCCGCGGCCGCCAGAGTGCTCAGTTTGGTCAAGAGGGGCAGTCTCGGCCTCGCTGCCGGATCGGCGACGAAGCGGAAGCGCTCGCCGATTGCTCCCCGAGCGTCTGCTTGCCCGGCGGCGGCTAGCACCGCGCCGCCGCGGAGTTGCGCTTGGTCGCCATTCCGATCGCGCGATCCGCGAGGTCCCGAGCATGGAAGCGATCGTCCCGCGAAAGGCGTGCTGTCCGCGCTCGCTGCGGTCATGTGCCCGGCAGGATCTCGGATAGATCCCAGGCTCGCGCGTCGTCGAGCGGCAGCCGCAGCAGCGTTCCGTGTGGTTTGCGCTGGGCCGCGAACCGGGCAGCGTTCCTAGCGCCGAGGTAGCGGCTCGCGATCGCGAGCCGTGCTTCGGTTACGTCGCCGGCGACCAACTCCGGTGGACGTCGTGTGGCCAAGCCGCGGAACGGCCAGCTCACCTCAAAGACCGTCAAGAAGCACTCCGGACGATAGGCGAGGTGCTTGAGCTTTATGTCGCCCTCCGCAATCACGACTTCCAACATGTCGGCATAAAGGCGGAACCACACCGGCGATGCCAGCGCCGACCCGTCGCGCCGGTATGTCGTCAACACGGCCGGCGAGGCGGCTTCAAGCAGCGAGCGGAAGCGCTCGTCAGGCATTGCGCGGATGATGACGAGTTGGGTCATCGCGAGCGGAGCAAGCGGACCATCGCCTGGACGGCACTCGAGGTCTATGAAGTCGACCGCCTCGACTTCGCCGAGGCCTACCTCGTCGCCCAGGCCGAAGCCGCGGGCATCAACGAGGTCCTGTCGTTCGACCGATCGATCGACAAGATCCAGACCGTGACCCGCCGCGAACCGTGAACTCGCGGTGCTCCTCGCGCTCGTGCGGCGTCTGCGGCGACGCTCGACGCGCTCGGATCCGTTGTGACTGCCTGCAACGCGGGGCAGGCTCAGTGCGCGCGGAGCGGCACTTGTGCGGGTGCTGGACGGTCGAGCAGTCCAGCGACGATCAGGGTCGCGGCGGCGGGGCAGCCGCGCACGAAGCCGAAGAATGGGCCGAAGTCGCGGGTGGCTACGAAGCCTGGCATGAACAGTCCGGGCACGCTGGTCTGGAAGTGCTCGTCCAGACGCGGGAAGCCGTCGGTGACGTCGATGCGATCGAGCAAGCCAGCGAGGTAGGGGACGTTGGTGAGGTTCGGGGCGTAGCCGGTGGCGAGGATCACGTGGTCTACGGTCAGACGCTCACCGGTGGAGAGCACCGCCTCGATGTCGCCGTCGGCCAGCTCGCGGCAGACGACGACCTCCTGGCTCGGTCTGTGCTGGACGATGTGCTCGACGAGCCGTGGTGTCAGCCAAGGCTCCAGCTTTAGGCGTCCTTCGGCCCAGAAGCGGCGGGCGACCGCGTCGCGCTCAGCCGATGAGAGGCGGCGGAACCAGCCCGGGATCCGGATCGTGTTGTCGATGAGCTCGTCGACGAAGCTCCAATGGGAGGTTTCGAAGCTGGGCAACCCGTGCCGATGGACGACGTACACGGCGGCGGCGCCGGCTTCGGCGAGCAGTGCCGCCCACTCGAACGCGCTCTGGCGACCTCCCACGATCAGCACCCGCGCCCCGGAAAGCCCTTCGAAGTCCACCAGCGTGCTCGTGTGCGACCACCGCTCAGCTGCCAGCGACGCCAGCACCCAGTCGGGGACCACCGGAAAGCGACCGGCTCCAGGGGCCGCGACGACCGCGCCTGCGCTGAGTCGCTCACCGTCGCAGACGGCCACGAAGCTGCCGTTGTCCTGTTCCAGCTGCGACACGAGCGTCTCTCGCAGATCGACCTTCTCCTGTGTGCGGAACCAGTCGGCGTAGTCGAGAAACAGCTCCAGCGGGACTGGGAGCACAGACGTTGGGTTGATGCCGCGCTCCTCCAGGAACGCCTCGAACGTGTTGATGTCGTTGGCGTCGAGGTGCCAGTCAGTCCCGGACCGCAGCAGCATCCCGCGCGGCATGTTTCGCCGCCAGAAGCTCATTGGCTCGCCGACGACCAGCGATTCGATCCCACGCGACCTGGCATGCGCCGCAGTCGACAACGCGTACGGACCGGCACCGATGACCAGCAACGGCACATGAACCGAGTCGCGACGATCGCCCCCGTGAGTTTTCCCAGGACCCTTCACCTCGCGACATTATGCTGGCCGGGGAAGCGCTATGCGAAGTTCGCCGATCAACTCACGTGAACGATCGACGCCGGTGCTAGTGAACGGTGCACGCTCGCCGATCGGACGCTTTCGCGGTGCCCTGAGCGACGTTTCCGCCGTAGCGCTTGGGGCACACGCGGTTCGCGCCGCGCTCGCCCGCTGCCCCGGGCTGCGCCCCGATTACATCGCGATCTGCAACGTCCTCCAGGCGGCCAACGGCCAGAATCCCGGACGGCGAGCGGCGATCCTCGGCGGCGTAGCGCGCGACGTGCCCGGCGTCACGCTCAACGACGTCTGTCTGGCGAGCATGAGCTCGCTCGCACTGGGTGCGGCGATGATCCGCGCAGGCGAGGCCGATTGCGTGGTCGCGGGCGGGTTTGACTCGATGACTGGCGCACCACACGCCGTCCGGCTGCGCGCCGGAGCTATCGCGGGCAACCGCGAGATGATCGACGTCACGTTCCACGACGGGCTGCGGTGTGCGATCGCTGATGCCGGAATGATCGAGCTGTCCGACAACGAGAACGACCGGCTCGGGATTGACCGCGCGCGCCAAGACACGTTCTCCCTGGCCTCGCATCAGCGCGCGGCTGCAGCCACGGACAGCGGTCGTCTGGCGGAGGAGATCGCACCGATCCACACCCCGAACGGCGAACTCAGCGCCGATGAGGGCATCCGCGCCGACACGTCGATCGAACGTCTCGCCACGCTGCCCCCAGCGGGCCACCCCCCAGGTACGATCACTGCCGGCAACGCCTCACAACTGTCTGATGGCGCCGCCGCCGGCCTCGTCGCCAACCTTCACGCCGCGCGAGCCGCGGGCCTGCAGCCGCTCGCGGAGATAGTCGGACGTACCGTTATCGCAGGCCTAGACTCCACGCTTCACCTGCGGCCAGTTGAGGCCGCCCAGCGTCTACTCAACCGCCACAACCTCTCCGTCTCAGACATCGAGCTGTGGGAGATCAACGAGGCGTTCGCCGGCGTCGCTGTCGCTTCGATCGACGCGCTCAGGATCGATCGCGAAAAGGTGAACGTCAACGGCGGTGCAATCGCGCTCGGTCACCCTCTCGCTGCCTCAGGCTTTCGACTCCTGCTCACGCTCGCATGCGAACTCCGCCGCCGCCAAGCCTCACTCGGTATCGCCACAATGTGCGGCGGCGGCGGACAGGGCGAAGCGATCCTCCTGCGCGCGCTCTAACCAACGGCAAACTGGCTCCATTCCGGGCATTCCGGCACTCACGCCAAGACTCCCGTCCGTTCGAGGAGAAGACCAGCAGCATCATCGCTGCAACGCGGTCCCAGTCTGCTTGCTGGGTGGGACCCCGCCCTCAGCAAGCAGAATCAATACCGCCTTCGCAAGAGAGTGAGCGTATTGGTCGTCGCGATCGAGAGTGTCGCTCCTGAGCAATCTGAGCACTCTGGCGGCCGCGAACCACGAGACTGTTGCTAACCCCCGGATGGAGGAGCCCGGGCACCTCGCTGTTAGCCAGCGGGCGGTCCGTCGGCTAGCACCCAGCGGGAGACTGCGGGCCGTTCGGCCGCTTGCTGAGGCTTGGGGATGGCGCGGCGCAGCTAACGGTCGGCCACGCTGGCACACGCTCGATGACGGCCCGAGCCGAGCTGTCCTGTCCGGCGCCGCCGGACGATCCGTTTCGTGCCCATCACCCCTTCGAGCTGGCTATCGCAAAGGCGACCTTCCGCGCGTCCGCCTCCGTATGGCCAGCCTCGACAGCTAGGGTTCCCCCCCGCCACACCGACTCGCTGTCCACCCGAGGAGATCGCATGTCCCGTTTTGCGAAGGTCAACCTGCTCGAGGTCGAGGACTCCGTCGCCGGGCGGGTGGAGGGGCTCGAGGGCCACTTCGGCCGTAAGCACCTGAACTCCCGTGACCTCGGGGTCAGTCTGTTTCGGTACGCCCCGAACCTGCGCAGCCCGATGGCTCACAGCCACAAGGAGCAGGAGGAGGCCTACGTCGTTGTCGCCGGCTCCGGCCGGATCCTGCTTGACGACAAGACCCAGGAGCTCCGGACCTGGGATGTCATCCGCGTCGCGCCCGAGGTCGTCCGAGCATTCGAGGCCGGCCCCGACGGGCTCGACATCATCGCGGTCGGCGGTCCCAAGCCCGAGGAGGGCGATGGCGTCCGCGCCACCGCGACCTGGCCCGGCACGGAATAGTCAGGCCGGCTGTTCAGCTGTCGACTCGACAGTCGAGCAGGCGGTCCAGCGTTCGACGATCCCTCCGGGATCGAGCGATCGCTTTCTCCTACCGGATCAGTGCGAGCTCCACGAGTGCATCGGCGACCGAGCGCAAGTCCGCGACGCCGCGGTGCTAGCCGTAGGCGAGCAAGCAGACGCTCAGAAGGCGACGGTCGGCGCCAGTTCTGCTTTCACGAACCAGCGGCCATGTCGTCTGCCGAGACCAGCAGCACCGTAGCTCCTGCTCTGGGCCGCCGGCCATCTCAAGCGGCAGTATCGGCTTCGCAGCTGTGCGGCGACGAAGCAGAAGCCGCGTCCGGGGGTCGTGACGCCAGCGTCCTCGATCAGATGTGGGCGACGGCGCAAACGGTGGGCGACGGCGCAAACGGTGGGCGACGGCGCAAACGGTGGGCGACGGCGCAAACGGTGGGCGCCGGCGTCGTCGTCGCGAGCGCAGCGTCCGTACCTACGCACAGGTTGGACACCGACTGGTCGGCCGGCGCTTCTAAGATTCCTCCGAAAGGGCGGTCGGCGTTAGCGCGAATCCAGCTAGCACCGGGTTCTCCTTCGGGCAGAAGGCAGGGCCCTCGTACCGATCGCTCTCGGCGCTGGCGGTCGGCGACGCGGTCAGTCGCGCAAATGGCGAGATGCAGGTGCGTCGCGAGGCGAGGGTCGAGATCCGCTTTCGTGCTCGCGCGGGGATGTGGGTCGGAACGGGTTCGAGGCCGCATGTGTCCGCAAGCAGCCACGGGCGGGAGCATTTCTGCCCTGAAGTGGTGGCCGCTCAGCGGCCATTAGGCCAGTCCCGAGGGCGACCGGCACGACGACCGGATTCACGCGAAAGGGGTCGCTCGGTCAGTCGCCTGCCGGACTGACCGCTACCTCAGCAGCGCTCACGCTAGCGTCGGCGTCGTGGTCGATCCGACACGGCAACGGGGACCGCTGCCTTCCGCGCGCAGAGCGAGGCGATGCGTCATGACGTCAGCGAGCCATTGGGTTCGGCTCGGGTTGTGGTTGGTGCTTTCGTGCGAGTTTGCCGCTTGCGTCGCAGGTAGGTGGGAGCTGCGAGTAGAGCGGCGCAGGCGGCGACCCAGGCGAGAATTTTGAGCACGTCGGTGGGTACGCCGGCGCCGCCGAAGTAGAGGGCGCTCCGGTTGGCGTCCAGCGCTGCTTCGCCGATCCAGAAGTGGCTCAGGAAGCGCCAGAACCCCGGCAGCAGCTGGACCGCCACGCTCCCGCCGCTGCTGGGGAGATTCAGGAAGATCAGGACTAGTGACCCGACGAGCGTGCCGACTGCCCCGAGGCCCAGCTGCAGGAGGCGGGTGATCACCGCCGCCGCGAACGCGTATAGAGCGCCCAGACCCAGCATCGCGACGATCGTCCCGAAGGAGCCGCTGAAGGTGTGATAGCCCGGTCCTCCGATCAGGTAGGCAAGGATCGGGGCCGACAACGACGCTACCGCGGCGATTGCGAGCCGGTGATGTTCCGGCAGCGTCGGGGCCACGACGCCGAGCGCGGCGATCGTCAGGAATCCGGCCAGCGTGCAGATGACGAGGAGGAAGAAGTTCGGGGATTCGGATGCGTTGTCAGTCGGCAGCGGCCTGACGTCGTCGACCGCCAGGGGGCGATCCTCGGCAGCCGCCACTTTGCGGAACGTGATCTCCACGAAGTTGGCGAGAGACGGGGACGCCGCGGTCGCGACGATCAGGACAGGTGCGCGGCGTGGACCCGTCAGGTAGGCGCCGGCCAGCTTGCGCTCACCCACCAGCTTGCGGGCCAGCGGAATGCTGGCGAGTTGTGAGACGGCGAATCCGTCATCGGGCGTGATCGATAACCGGTCTGCGAGCGGCGCGGTGCGAGAGCGTGCGCCGACAATGGCCACGTTGACGTCGTGCGGTTTGGGAGCGTGAAGCGCTCCGAAGTAGTTGGCGGCGAACACCACGGAGATGTAGAGCGGCAACAGCAGCGTGAGCAGCGCGAGCCGCAGCTCAGGGGGACGGTTGGACGCCGCCGCCGAAGTGTCGTCTCGCGGCGCGCTCGTAACGGCGGCCGGCGGGGTGGTCGTGTCTGTTGATTCGTTGCTCATCGCGACGGTTCTCCTGTTCCGCGGGGGTTAGAACGAGGTGTGGCGCGCGGGGCGGCGAGCTGACGTCCCGCGCCGGCGCCGTCGTTGGCTAGGCGGCGGGAGCGAGCCGGGACTCGCTCCCGCGGCTGAGCTCCCGTCCAAGCGCTGATTGCGGCGCTCACGAGGCCGAGGAACAGGGACCCGACATCGCCGCGATAGCGGTAGGCGACACCCGCCGAGGTGAAGAGCGTCCCGATGCCAATGGCGAACGCCAGCCACGCCGTAGCCGCCGACAGGAACGAGACGCTGACAACGACGAGAAAGGCTGCCGCGGTTCCCACGGCCAGCCACGAGATGAAGCGGGACATGGTGTCTCTCCTTTTGGTTGTGATGGTTGATGAGCGGAGCACTGTCATCGCGTGCCGCCTGACAAGGTCCGCGCCAGGCGCTCCAGGCAGTGCTCCACGGCCAGCTCGTACGCGAGTGCGGCTGACTGCTCTTGATCGAGCGACGCGATGGATGCCGAGTTCCGCGCGCGCTCTTCGGCAGCTGGTGCGTCGAACCACCGCTGGTAGGCAGTCGCGACCTCGCCGGCGCTCTCGCGCCACTCGAGATAGCAACCCAACATCTCATCGACGAGGTGGGCCTCGGAGGCCAAAGCGGGACGCCCTCGATGTCCCCGGAATATGCGATGTGCCGGATTTGCCATGGGCGCATCATCGGCACCGGTGGGATGAGCGGTCCTCATCCCCACCGATTGATTGGGCGGATCTCGACGCGCGCGGACAGGCTCGCTGAGCCAAGTCGACTCCGACGCGGTGAACTTTGCTCGGGTGGGATGATTGGCGCGGCCGTGGGTCACACCGATCGATCACAGGTCACCAGGCAGCCAGTTCTCCCCGCCGGTAGGGCAGGAATCGTTGCCCGCGACGAGCTGTTCGAGCGTCTCGCGGACGCTGGTCGGGTAACGATCGTCTCGGCGCCGGCCGGAAGCGGGAAGACGCTTCTGCTGAGATCGTGGATCGGCGAGGCCGGCCTGAGCGACAGCACCGCGTGGGTTTCCCTCGGGCGACACAAGCCCGATCCGGAGCGTTTCTGGATCTCGGTGCTTGACGCGCTGCGAACCACAGCCGCGGGTTCGGCCGTGATCCGGGAGCTCACACCGGCTCCCGGTCTCGATGGCGAGGCGATCGTCGAGCGGCTGCTTGAGGATCTGGGATCGCTCGAGGATCCGCTCTGGCTTGTGGTCGACGACGCGCACGAGCTGGGGGCGAGCGATGCACTGCGCGAGCTGGCGTTGTTTGCGATGCGCGCCCCGGCGAAGCTTCGCGTGGTGCTCGTGACCCGGCGGGATCTGCGCCTCGGTCTTCACCGCTTGCGTCTGGAAGGTGACCTGACGGAGATCCGTGCCGACGAGCTTGGCTTTTCGCTGGAGGAGGCGCGGGCGTTGTTCGAAGCGGCGGGAACGCCGCTCCCCGATTCGGCGCTGGCGTTGCTGCACGCGCGGACCGAAGGGTGGGCTGCGGGGCTGAGGCTCGCCGCCCTATCGCTGGCCGGGCGGGACGATCCGGAGCGGTTCGCAGCCGAGTTCTCCGGCAGCGAACGCACGGTCGCCGAGTACCTGGTGGACGAGGTCCTTGACCGCCTGCCGGACGACGTCACGCAGTTGCTGCTGCGAACGTCCGTGCTCGAGCGCGTGAACGGCCCGCTCGCTGACCTTCTGAGCGGGAGCTCGGGCGGGGAGCGGACGCTGCAGGAGCTGGAGGGCGCTAACGCGTTCGTGGTCTCGATCGATGCCCAGCGCTCATGGTTTCGCTATCACCGTCTGTTTGCGGACCTCTTGCAGCTCGGACTGAGGCAAACCGCGCCGGCCGAGGTTCCGATGCTGCACCGCCGGGCGGCTGGGTGGCTCGCCGAGCACGGCTACCCGGTCGAGGCTGTGGGCCACGCCCAGACTGCAGCGGAGTGGGAGCTGGCGGCGCGCCTGCTGTCCGATCACTGGCTCGGCTTGTGGCTGGACGGCCGAAGCAACACCGCACACGAGCTGCTGGCGCGGTTTCCGCCGCACGTGGTCGCTGGCGACGCAGAGCTGACCGCGTTGACCGCGGCCGACGAGCTGGAGCGCGGATCGCTCGATCAAGCCGCGCGGCAACTGGCGCTGGCGATACGCTTGTCGCACGCGGTGCCCGAGGAGCGGCGCGCGCGTGTGCAGACTCTGCTCGCCGGCCTGCGGCTTAGGCTGGGTCGGCAGCGCGGCGACCTCGCAGCGGTCGTGGAGGAGTCGCGCAGGCTGCTGGCTCCCGCCGAGTCGCCGGACGTCGACCGTCGCGGGCTGGACGAGGAGCTACGCGCGGTATGGCTACTGAACCTGGGCAACGCCGAGCTTTGGACAGCCCGGCATGAGCAGAGCGGCCGCCATCTCGAACAGGCGCTCGCGCTGGCCCGCCGAACGGGGCGGCCATTCATCGCGGTCGGATGTCTGTCAAACCGGGCGTTGCTGCTGAGCTTCAGCTCGCACTCGGCCGCGTTGGAGGCGGGCACGCAGGCGGTCAAGCTGGCCCAAGAGCACGGCTGGAGCGAAGAGCCGATCGTCGGCGTCGCCTACGCCGTGCTCGGGGCGATCGGAGTCTGGCAGGGAAGGCTCGAGCAGGCACAGGGTTGGCTGGACCGTGCGCAGCGCGCGCTCACAGCCGAGCTCGAACTCGCGGAAGGATCGCTCCTGCACCGGTCGCGCGGGCTGCTCGAACTCGCGCGCGGACAAGACCACGAGGCGCTGGCGGCGCTCCGAGCGGCGGTGCGGCTGGATGAGCTGCTCGCCACGCCCCACACCCTTGCCGCGCAGACGCGGGCGCTCATGCTGCAAGCCATGCTGCGGCTGCGGCAAACGGACCGCGTGGAACGGGTCCTGGCCGAAACCGACGGCGAGCTGCAGGAGAACCCCGAGAGGCACAAAGTGACCGCACTGCTCGCGCTCGCGCGGGATGACCCCGAGGCGGCGGCCGCCGCGCTCGGCCCGGTCATCGACGGTTCCTTGGGGGTCGTTCATCCGGCGAGGCTGGTCGAGGTGCTGCTGCTCGAGGCAGTCGCGCGCGATGCGCTCGGAGACGCGGGCGCAAGCGGCCGGGCTCTCGAGCAGGCGCTCGAGCTGGCGGAAAGCGATGGCCTCGTCTTGCCGTTCCTCCTCACGCCCGCTCCGGAGCTGCTCGAGCGCCATCGGCGGCAGCGCACCGCTCATGCCGCGCTCGTCTCAGAGATCATGAGCCTCCTGGCCGGCAAACCACCCAAATCTCCCGCCGGCGATCTGGAGCCGCTGCCCGAGCCGCTTTCGGAGAGCGAGGTTCGCGTGCTGCGCTACCTGCCGACGAACCTTTCGGCGCCCGACATCGCGGGTGAGCTGTATCTCGGCCTGAGCACGGTCAAGACGCACATCCACCACATCTACGCAAAGCTCGGCGTGCACCGGCGGGCCGAGGCCGTGGAGCGGGCTCGGTCGCTCGGCCTGCTCGCCCCGGCTTCGCTCACCCATCGATAGGCGTCCCGTTCGGGCTGTCGGGGAGCCGGCGGACCTCGAGCAGCTCCAGCCCGAGTGACTCGATCTGAGCCAGCACGCCGTGCAACGCCGACTGGTCGGGCAGCGCGCCGCCGAGCACCGTGTCGCAGCCGCGCGTCGCGACCTCCAGGTCGGCAAACGCGTGCCGCATCGTGTTCCCGAGGTGACCGCGAACGCGGATCTCATAGCGCCGTGTCGGCCGCATCCGCCAAAGGCTCACACGGAACCGATGGAGCGGCCATCGACCGAATCGATTGATCCGCTCCGGCCACCGCGGCCTACCCCCAGTTCATTCGAACCGGTTGATGAGCGCTCCACCCCCCTGGAGGGACCGTGACGCTCGACACCGACCCGGTTTCAAAACGGACCGGAACAGAAGGAGGCTTTGATGCCCAGGCACATCAAGCTCAGGCGCAGATGGCAGCACTTTAAGAAGGCTGCGAGCAGCTACCTCCCGATCGCCGAGCACGGCATCGTCGGCGATCCGCGCAGCGCCGGCGCTGGTGGGCACCGATGGGACGATCGACTGTACTGCCCGGAGCGCTTCGATGGACCGAGGGTGTTCGGAGCGCTGCTGGATCGTGCCCGCGGCGGCTTCTACCGGATCGCGCCGACGTACCCGACGGCGATCACCAAGCAGCTGTATCTCCCCGACACCAACATTCTCATCACTCGCTTTATGTCTCGGCACGGCGTGAGCGAGACCCAGGACTCGATGCGGGTCTATGACCAACCGCAACGCTTGATCCGGCGCCGGGCCGGGGTGCGGCGCACGGTCCGCTTTCGCCTCGAGATGGGGCCGCGCTTCGACTATGGCCGGCGACACCCGAGAGTCACCAGCGAGCGAGGCGGCGCCTCGTTTCATGGGGCCGGACAGGCAGTCGCGATCGCCGCGCCGGTGGCGCTCGCGCCAAGCCGCACGGGCGTGCCCGCCGAGTTCGAGCTGATCGGCGCCGCGACCGCCCTCGACCGGGCGCTGCAAACCCGCCGACCGCCGGCGAGCTGAGGACCGCGCGCCGATGACGCAGATAGAGGGGTCCGAGGAGACTACGGCGGCCGAGTCGGAAGACACGGCGACCGCGGCCGATTTGCACACCGCCCAGGAGGCCGGGCGCCAGCTGCGTCACGGGATCGCCTGGCTTCTGATCGTGGGCGTGCTCGTCGTCGCGATGCTGCTGGCGGTTCCCGGTCTCAAAGGCGTCGGACACGCGCTCCGTCACGCGAACCTCACCTGGATCGTAGTCGCGGTGCTGTTCGAGGCGCTGTCCAACATCGGCTACGAGCTGGTAGTCATGCTCGTCTATCCACGGGCGCCGCGCCGGTTCGCCGCGCGGCTCGCCTGGGCGGAGTCGGCGTTCGGCGCCGCCGTGTCGATCGGCGGGGCCGGCTCGCTCGCGCTGGGCGCGTGGGTCCTGCACACGCTCGGGGTATCCAACAAACGCCTCGCCGAAAGCTCGGCGGTCCTGTTCCTCGCCACCAGCGCCGTGAACGTGATCGTGCTCGCGGTCACCGGCCTCGGCGTCGCGGCAGGCATCTTCAGCGGACCCCCGAATCTGCTGCTGACCCTCGTTCCGGGCCTCGTCGCGGTTCTCGTCTTGGCGTTCTTCCTCGTGCTCCCCAGGATCGTGGAGCGCAACGAGCGCCGGCTGTCCTCGCACCGGCGTTGGGCCGTCGCCTTGCGCACCACCGCAGAAGGGGTCCGCGGCGCCGAGCGCGTGCTGTTCACGACCGAGTGGCTGACGATCGGCGCCTGGGCCTACCTGCTGTGCGACATCGCGGTGCTCTGGTTATGCCTGCACGCACTCGGGCAGTCACCACCGTTCGCCGCCGTCGTCCTCGCCTATCAGATCGGATACCTCGCGAACGCGATTCCGGTCCCGGGCGGCATCGGCGTACTTGACGCCGGGCTCGTCGGCATGCTCGTCCTCTACGGCGTTCGCAGCACCCCCGCCGCCGGCGCCGAGCTCGCCTACCACGCGATCGCGCTGTGGGTCCCAGCACTGATCGGCACGCTCGCGTTCGTGCTCTTGCGCCGCCAGATGGCCTCCGGCAAGCTCACACCGCGAGTACCGCGCGGGGACGAACGGGCTCAGCGCGAGTCGCGGTAGGCGATCAGCGCCAAGATTTGGCGGCGATCATCCTGGCTGACGGTTCCGAGCAGCGCGACGCGAACCGCGCCGCGGCGGCGTGAGCCGATCACGACGAGGTCCTGCTGGGCGCGCTTGATCTGCTCCATGATCGCGGTGCAGATTGGCGTGTCCGCGAGGATAGTGGCGACCGAGATCTGGGCGGGACGCGGTCGCGTGCGCGTCCCAGGTCGGGAGCGTCGCGGGCGGCAGGATGAGCGGTCGTCATCCGATCCGGACGACATCGTATGCGTCGCTATACCGCCTCCTTTACCGGCGCCGATCGCCAGCATCGCGAGCGTGACGATGTAGGGCGCGCGCTCGGAGGCGCGCGCTCGGGCCAATGTTCATCAACCTAGGCCAGTTCCTCTCCACGCGCGCTGATCTCTTGGGCGACGAGTACCAGGCTGAGCTCGCGAAGCTGCAGGACGCCGCGCCGCCCGTGCCGACCGACGTTGTTCAGGACATCCTCGCCCTCGAGCTCGACGGTGACCCGGGCACGGTGTTCGCGAGCTTTGAGCTCGAGCCGCTGGCGGCCGCGCCGATCGGGCAGGCGCATGCCGCGACGCTGCGCGATGGGACCGAGGTCGTGGTCAAGGTTCGCCGCCCCGGCGCGGTGGAAGAGGTGGCGCAGGACCTGGAGATCCTGCACGATTGCGGCCCGCACGCAAGCCGGCGCTGGGAGGCAGCGGCACGCTATGACCTTGTTGGTCTGGTCGAGGAGTTCGCCCGAACGCTCCGCGCGCAGCTCGACTACCTGCACGAGGCGCGCAACGCCGAGCGATTCGCGGCCAACTTCGCCCGTGATCAGTCCGCGCTGATCCCGCGGGTGTTCTCGGAGGTGACCACCTCCCGTGTGATCACGCTCGAACGGGTCCGGGGCATGAACGTGATGGACCTCGCGGCGCTGGACGCCGCGGGCGTCGATCGACACGAGCTGGCGCTGCGGGCCACCCGCGTGGCAGCGAAGATGATCTGCGAGGACGGCTTCTTCCACGCTGACCCCCACCCGGGCAACTTCTTCATCCAAGACGCCGGCCGGATCGGATCATCGACTTCGGGATGGTCGGTGTCGTCGACCAGCACCAGCGCCAGCAGCTCGGACGGCTGCTGACCGGCTTCGTTCTCGACGAGCCTGACCGGCTCGCGGACGCGCTCATCGCCCTGGGCGCGTTGACTGGCTCCGTTATCCGCGATCAGCTCCGAGCCGACCTCGCAGGACTGCTCGCCCATCACTCCGGACACAGCATCAGCGAGATCGCGCTCGGTCCGGCGATCCGCGAAGTGTTGGAGATCGTTCGCCGTCACCGCCTCAGGGTCCCCCACGACTTGGCGCTCCTTGTCCGGGCGGTGATCATGGACGAGGGATGGCGACGCAGCTGGACCCCGACTTTCGGGTCGGCGCCGCGCTCGAACCCTGGGCCCGCCGACTGCTCACCGCGCAACTGACCCCGGCCGGGCTGGGCCGACGGCTCGAGCACCTCGCGTTCGACACCGCCGAGCTGGCCAGCGGCCTGCCCCGCCAGCTCCACCAACTGCTCGACGCCCTCGGCACCGGCCGGCTCGAGATCCACCTACAAGCCGCCGACCTGCACCCGCTCGTCGCGCGCATCGAACGCACCGGCAACCGGCTCGCCGCCAGCGTGATCGCGGCCGCGCTGATCAACGCCATCGCCTCACAACTGGCAGCAGGCTCACCGCAGGGCTGGAGGAGGCTCCGGTCCCGAGCTCGGCTGCGCGCTCGATAGCGAACCCGCGCTGCGGCTGACCGGTCGCAATCACTCGGCGCTCTCGGCGCCTCCTTCCGCATTCTGTTCGAGCCCGGCTTTGACGAGATCCGTGCCGACCCTCGCGCGGCGACCGCTCGGGCCTTACGGTCCTGGAAGCAGAACACGCGTGCAGCGATCGCTTCCCGCCGGCAGCTTCACGAAGCGTCCGCTCCGCGAACGGCGCTGCGGGCCTGCTGTCACGCACGAGAAGCCGTCACGCTGCTCGTCGTTCACGGGCCCTGATGCTCAGCGTCCCGGGTGGGATCGGCTACCCGGTGCTGTTCGCGATCGTCGCGGCCGAAGCCGGCGGCGTGCCCGTCGCGGCGAGACAGCGCTCATCACCGGAGCGATCGCGGTCAGCGAGGGGCGTCTCGAGATCGTCGCCGTGATCGCGGTTGCCGCGGCGGGGGCGATC
This sequence comes from uncultured Solirubrobacterales bacterium, assembly GCA_963837385.1. Lineage (GTDB taxonomy): Bacteria > Actinomycetota > Thermoleophilia > Solirubrobacterales > Solirubrobacteraceae > Palsa-465. Next base: position 265,274 of record CAWIMZ010000015.1, on the reverse strand, counting down.
CTCGGCGACAACCTCGGCTACCTCGGGCCGCACGTTCGGCCGCGGGATCCTCGAGGCGCCGGGACCGCTCGCCCGCCGGCGGCGGGTGCTCGAGGTCGGAGAGCCGTTCTTCGCCCGCCACGGAGCCAAGGCGGTGTTTTTCGGGCGCTGGGTGATCGGACTGCGGACCTGGGCGTCGTGGCTCGGCGGCGTCGGCCGGATGCGCTGGCGCGTATTCGCGCTCCGGAACGCCGCCCGGGGGGATCAGCTGGGCCACCACGGTAGCGCTCCTCGCCTACGCGCTCGGCGCCAGGGCCAAGAATCCGTCGGGCTGTTCGCCGTCGTCGCCGCGGGCAACGATGCCTCCGCGCCCAGCAGGAATGACCTGAGCGTCAGCGGTGTGCGATCGGGCGGATTGCCCCACAGCGCCCCCAAGTGTTCGCATCACGCGCGCGCCCGACGGCTCAGCGAATCCACCGATGAGGATGACGCTCGCTCATCCTCATGCGACCGACGATCCACGCATGACAATCGCACCGATTCCACCCCGCTACGAAAGCGACGGCGCACTACTCTGGGGGCCGGCAGCCCACCTGGTGGACGAGACGGTGGACAGCTACGTCGCTTGGCGTGAGGCCGCTGCCGCGCTACCACTGCTGGCGTCGTTATCGAGAACGTCGGCATGTCCAGCGCCACGGAGCGGGCTCGGCGAGCTGCTGGGGCGCGGATGATCGCGCACCCCTCCTTCAGCTGTGAGCCCTGGTCGCTTTGCGAGACGCACCTCGACCTCTCCGTGCTCGCTGACAGCGAGTCGGTCTTCGCCCTCGCCAACGGTCACATCGGCTTGCGAGCCAACCTCGAAGAGGGCGAGCCCCACGGGCTCCCTGGGACGTACCTGAACAGCTTCTACGAGATCCGGCCGCTGCCGTATCCCGAGGGTGGCTACGGCTACCCCGGGGACGGCCAGGCGCTCGTCAACGTCACCAACGGCAAGATCATCCGGCTGCTGGTCGACGACGAGCCCTTGGACGTCCGCTACGGCGAGCTGCGGGAGCACCAGCGCAGGCTCGACTTCCGCACCGGCCTCCTTCACCGCGAGGTCGAGTGGATCTCTCCGGCCGGCCAGGCCGTGCGCGTGACCTCGCTGCGCCTGGTCTCTCTGGTGCATAGGTCGGTCGCGGCGCTGGTCTATGAGGTCAAGCCGCTCAATGGCGCCGCCCGGTTCGTGATCCAGTCCGAACTCGTCGCCAACGAGCCGTTGCCGGCGGCGATGGACGGCGACCCCCGCGCCGGGGCCGGTGTCGGCTCGGCGCTGCGCTCCGAGTGGTTTGCGCACCAGGGCGAACGGGTCGTCCTCGCTCATCGCACCGAGGCAAGTGGCCTGCTGATGGCGGCGACGATGGATCACGTGATCGAGGTAGCGCCGGAAGCGACTACGACGACGACCGAGAGTTCCGCCGATCTCGGCCGGGTGACGATCGCCACCGAGCTCGACCGCGGCGAACGCCTGCGACTGGTGAAGTTCCTCGCATACGGCTGGTCGAGCCAGCGCTCATTGCCGTCGTTGGTAGCTCAGGTAGATGGCGCGCTGGAGAGCGCTAAGCGAACCGGCTGGAGGGGGCTCGCGAACGGGCAGCGGCGCTACCTGGACGAGTTCTGGGAACGGGCCGACGTGGAGCTCGAGGGGGACGCTGAACTTCAGCAGGCGGTGCGCTTCGCGCTCTTTCACACGCTGCAGGCGGGGGCGCGCGCCGAACAGCGGGCGATCCCGGCGAAGGGATTGACCGGCTCGGGCTATGACGGCCACACCTTCTGGGACACCGAGGCGTTCGTGCTCCCGGTCCTCACCTACACCGCGCCCGATGTGGCTCGCGATGCGATCCGCTGGCGCCACGCCACGCTCGATCCGGCCCGGGCGCGCGCCAAAGTCCTGGGGCTCGACGGGGCCGCCTTTCCCTGGCGAACGATCCGGGGCCAAGAGTGCTCCGGTTACTGGCCCGCGGGCACGGCGGCCTTTCACATCAACGCTGCGGTCGCCGACGCCGTGATCCGCTACCGGCAGGCCACCGGTGACGATGCGTTCGAGCGCGAGTTCGGGCTCGAGCTCCTCGTCGAGACCGCGCGTCTGTGGCGATCGCTCGGCCACTATGACGCGCACGGGAGTTTTCGTATCAGCGGTGTGACCGGACCGGACGAGTACAGCGCGATCGCCGACAACAACATCTATACGAACCTGATGGCGCAGCGCAACCTGTGGGGCGCTGCCGAGGCCCTGGATCGTCACCCCGAACGCGGCCAAGAACTCGCCGTCGATGCCGAGGAGGCGGCCGCGTGGCGCGACGCCGCCGAGGCCATGCTGATCCTCTACGACGACGAGCTCGAGGTGCATCCGCAGGCCGAGCAGTTCACCGAGCACGCAGTGTGGGACTTCGCCGCTGCGACGGAGGAGAAATACCCGCTGATGCTGCACTTCCCCTACTTCGACCTGTACCGAAAGCAGGTGGTAAAGCAGGCCGACCTCGTGATGGCCCTGTTCACGCGCGGCGATGCATTCTCCGCCGAGCAGAAGCGCCGCGACTTCGATTACTACGAGGCACTCACCGTCCGCGACTCCTCGCTCTCCGCTTGCATCCAGGCGATCGTCGCGGCCGAGGTCGGGCACCTCGAGCTGGCCTACGACTACTTCGCCGAGGCCGCGCTCCTCGACCTCGGCGACATCCACCACGACACCCGCGACGGGATCCACCTCGCCGGCCTAGCCGGCGCTTGGCTAGCCGCTGTCTGCGGCTTCGGCGGCATGCGCGACGAAGGCGGCAAGCTCAGCTTCAGCCCGCGGCTCCCGGCGGCGCTGAATCGTGATTCGCGGCGCCTCCTCGTCGGTGGGCATGGCCGCGATCACGATCGCCAAGGACAGCGGGCTCACGGTGTTCGCGACGACGCGCCAGGAGGGCAAACGCCCCGCGCTCGAGGCCGCCGGCGCCGATCACGTCGTCATCGACGACGGCGAGGTCGGGGCGCGTGTGCGTGAGATCGCATCGGACGGGGTCGACGGGCTCTTCGAACTCGTCGGTCCGAGGACGATCCGCGACTCACCGAAGGCCGTCACCCCGGGCGGGAGGGCTTGTATCTCGGGATTCCTCCAGCGCGACCGACGCCTGCTTTCACGGCGGGATGTTCAACGCGCCGCACGCTCGCTTCGCGGCCACGGCCCTCACCAAGGGTGCCGCGGCTGCGCTCGTGCTGTTGCCCAATTGCGAGCGACCGTTTCGCTACGTCGGCACGATCCCTATCGACGGGACGCGATCGCGCGGCGTCGGGGTAAGTCCAGCTAACGCGACGATTCCTTTTTCTTCTCGCGCCGGCGGGCAGCGCGCTATCGCAATGGCGACTTTCCGCTCGTCACGCACGAGCTCGACCGCAGCGACCGTCGGGGACGAGTGCTCGGTCGCCAAAGCGATGACGACGTCGCGGGGGGCAGGGAGAGCGACTGCTTGAGATGCGCGAGTCTCAAGCGACCGCGTGCTCAGGCTGCAGAAGAGGGCCACCGCGCGAGCGAAGGTCCCGGCGCGCGCGTCCCTGCAGGTGCATGCGACGTCAGAGTCGGTCTCAGGATCGAGGTTAGGATTTGCTCCGCCGCCGGAACCACCGCGAACGGAGCGTCGTTTTCTCCTTGGGGTGCATTAGGCGGATTGTGCCCACGTCGCAGGATGCGCTGAGCCGCACGACGGGGAAGCCCGGAATTGGCTGCTCGAGGGTGCTACTGACAGCGCCGCTGGTCCCGACCTGTCGGACATCCAGACCCCGAGGAGCAATGACCGTGATCTGTCCCATGTGTACCTGGACGATGATTTCGACATCCCAGTCGTCGAACTCGGCTTCGGTTAGGTCAATCATCACGGAGCCCATGCCCGTGCCGATCTTGGTGAGAGGGCCCACCTGCCAGCGGCCCTCGAGGCGAACCTCGCCCATCGAGGTGGAGATCTCCAGCGGCTCTTGACGGCGCCGCGAGGCTGGAGTGAATTCGACGGGAGGCGGCAGGCTGCGAACCACGGAGGCGAACTCGGCATCGGTACGGGCCCCCAACAGCTCGTCGAGGGCGCGCTGAAACGTGTCCTGATCGACCTTGCCGCTGACCAAGAGCCCTTGCAGGACCTCGATCTCACGTTGCTGAAGCTCCTCGGAGATCGCAGGCTCGTGGACTGGGAGCCTGTCATCGCTCATACCAGCACACTACCGCCGGGCCTTAAGTGCAGCGCCGGGCAAACCTCTCAGCTCAGTCGACTACCACGAGGAATGGCTTCCCTTTCTCGACGATGTACGTGGCGAGCTCCGCCGCGTTGCCGGTGCCGATGTTCTTCACCGCGTGGACCGTTTCGGGCGGGACCATCAGGCCCTCGCCAGCGCTGACCCTCGTCGGTGGCTGGCCGTCGATCTGGTATTCCAGCGATCCTTCCAGGACGTAGATGACCTCTTCACCCGGATGCTTGTGCCGAAAGAGCCGAGCGTCCGGGCTGATGTCGACGCGGTTCTGGATGACCTGCCGTCCGGGAACGCTGAGGTCATGCTCCTGGATGTCGGCGCGCTTGAGTCCCGGCGCCTGTGGAACGGTGGTGCTCATGGCAACCTCCTTGGTGTTGCAACTGTTGAGAATACGATCGCTTGATGGGGCCTAGCGGAGCGATCGGAACGCGGCGCGAAGCTCGGTCGCGAACAGCTCGGGCTCCGCCCAGGCGGCGAAGTGGCCGCCTCTGTCGACCTCGTTGAAGTAGATCAGGTTGCGGTAGACCTGCTCGGCCCAGCTCCGCGGTGCCTTGAAGATCTCATCGGGGAACACCGTGAACGCCACCGGTAGCGAGACTTCAGGGGGCGTCTTTCCGCCGCACGAGCTGCTGCGCGTGCGCCCTCCCAGTAGATCCGCGCCGCCGACGTCCCGGTGCGCGTCACCCGGTAGAGCGTGATGTTGTCGAGGATCCTGTCCCGGGTTAGGCCGCCGGTGGGATGCCCGTCGAGAAAGGCGTGCGAGATCTCCTCGTAGCTGTCCGCATCGCGGTCCAGGATCCACGCCGCCAAGGCGACGGGTGAATCGCTCACGGAGTAGCCGATCGTCTGTGGCGTCTGAGCCTGCTCTGCGATGTAGCCCTTCCTGAACTGGGCCTTGAACGGTTCGAACGCCGCCCGTTCCTCCTCGGTGAGGCCCTCGGGCCGGGCCTTCACCCATCCGGCGGAGCTGACTGTCGTCTCAGTCGCGGGTGGGTGCGGGGAGATAATGCGTGCGTGTCCGCGCTGGGTGCCTGCGAGCGACCGTCCCTGTTCAGGGCTCCGCTGCGGTGCAGGCTGTCGATCGATGTTGCGCTACGGTGCCTTCATGACACCGAGCGGCCGTTCGCGCTGGTCGGCGCTTGGGCCGGCGGCGGGGCACTGTTTGGCTGCTCACCGGTGCGCGTAGCGAAAGACGAGGAAGACCCTGTTGCGCTGATCGCCCGAACCTCAATCGATCGCGGGCATGGTGCGGGGGTGGGTGGCGGCTGGGTGGGTTACCTGGGTTATGGTCTGCGGACACGGATCGAGGACGCAGATCCATCGCCGCCGCGATTGCGCCCGTTGCCGTCGTTTGTGCTGGCGTATTACGACCACGTCGTTCGATGTAATCCCGCCGGTGCGTGGTGGTTTGAAGCTTTGTGGTCGTCCGAGCGCGCCGAGCGGCTCGAGGAGCGCTACGCCTGGTGGGCGGACCGGCTCACCTCGCCGCCGTCTCCGGAAGCCGCGCGCACGAGCGACTGGCGGCTGACACCGTCGCCCGAGGGTCATGCCGCGCTAGTGGCGGCCTGTCGCGAGCGGATCCTCGCCGGCGACCTGTTGCAAGCCAACGTGTGCGGCGAGCTTGAGGGTCGTCTCGATGGGCCACCGCTCGAGCTTTTCATTCGCGGCGTCAAGGCGCTCGGACCCGATCGCGCGGCGTTCCTCGAAGGGCCGTGGGGTGCGATCGTGAGCCTGTCGCCCGAGCTGTTTCTCCAGCGCCGCGGGCGGCGCGTGAGGACGGCGCCGATAAAGGGAACAAGGCGCCGCCCTGCGGCCCGGGAGGAGGCGACCGAGGAGCGTGCGGCGCTGGAGCGCTCGGGAAAGGATCGGGCGGAGAACGTAATGATCGTCGATCTGATGCGCAACGACCTCGGCCGAGTGTGCGAATACGGCACGATCGCGGTTCAGTCACTCGCGCAGGCGCGCGGGCACGCCGGCGTCTGGCACCTGGTGTCAGAGGTCAGCGGCCTGCTCCGCGTCGGGGTTGACGACGGTCAGCTGCTGAGCGCGACCTTTCCGCCGGGATCGGTCACGGGAGCGCCGAAGATTGCCGCGATGAACGTGAGCTCGGAGCTCGAATCGGTCGCGCGTCAGGCGTATACAGGCGCGATTGGCATCGTGAGTCCCCAGGCAGGCCTCGAGCTAAGTGTCGCGATCCGAACCTTCGAGACCAACGGCTCCACGATCCGACTCGGCGTCGGAGGCGGCGTGGTGGCCGACTCCGACCCGCACGCAGAAGCGACCGAGCTGACCGTCAAGGCCGCGCCGCTGCTAGCTGCTCTGGACTCCCCGGGCCCCCACCCCTCGACTGCGCAGCGCGCGCCGCGTGTCCGCCGGCGCGGTCCCGTGCCGATTCCTCGCCCCGACCCACGCCACGGCGTGTTCGAGACAGTGCGTCTGCACGACGGCCGCGCGCTGCGCGTCGAGTCGCACCTGGCGCGCCTGCGATCCAGCATCGCCGCGCTGTACGCCGCGCACCTTCCCGACTCCATCGGGGACGAGGTCACGGTCGCCGCCCGTCAGATGCCTGGCGCGGGGCGATTGCGCACCGACATCGTCCCCGACGCCAACGGTGGGTTACAGGTACACATTGACCTCGGACCGTCGCGACCTTCAGAATCGGCAGGGCTCCGCGCCCACACGCTCCCCGGCGGGCTCGGCTGCCACAAATGGGCCGACAGGCGGCTAGTCGCCGCGATGGAGGCAGACTCACGTAGCGAGCTACCTCTGATCGTCGACGCCGACGGACACGTCCTGGAGACCAGCCGCGCCAACGTGTTCGCGCTCGGCAGAGACGGCGTGCTGAGAACGCCACCCGATGACGGGCGGATCCTCCGAGGCGTCGCTCGCGCCCACGTGCTCGCCCAGACGAGCGATAGCAGCTTTGAAGTGATCCAGGCTCCACTCGTCATCGACGATCTGATCAGTGCGCGGGGCGTCGTCCTAACCAACGCCCTTGGTACTACCACAGTGCTCGCGATCGACGACCACCCGTTGCAGATAGACCGTCGGCTGGCCGCGACGATCCAGGCCGCCGTCGACGCTCCTCAACCGCATGACCACAGCGTGCCCGCGACCCGCCCACCACCCCACCGATCAACGTGCACGCCCAAAACCTGACCCTACAGCCAGCCAGATCACAGCCGGCTCAATCTGGGAGGAGTCTCTTGTCAGCTGGGACGACGAAGCGGCCTTGCGCGAGTGCCGGGTGCCACTTCTCTACATCGACGCCGGCACTCCGAACGCCAACCTGGCGCGCGCCGTCGAGCTTTGCCCGGGGCTCATGATCGCCAGGACCATCGGCTCTGGGCATTTCAGCCCACTCGTGGTCCCGGAGCAGGTGAACGCCGTGCTCGAGCGTTTCCTGCGCGTCGCACTTAGCGGATGACATAGAGCGAGGGCGCCGGGCTGCGCTCAATGAACCTCCGCGGCCGGTCCGCGCCCAGTGACCGAGCCCGCTCCGCAATACCGCGCGAGGAGCAAGCAAGGCTGACGCGCCCTCGCGAACTTGGTCCTGCTCGTCGCCACAACCCGCGCGGATGCCGCTCCCTATGCGAAAGGGCCACCACGTCGGCATGAGCCGAATAGGCGTGATCCACGAAGCGCGCCCCCGGCGACCCGCGCTGCTGCACCCAGGTGCCGCCGGTCGTCAGCGCCGCGATTGCTTTCGCCTTGGCGTCCACTTAGGGCTTGCGAGCGCTTCGGCGACCAGGTGATTACGCGCGCCGGCGATGCCGGACGAATACTTGGCCACGAACGCGATCGCCCCAGCTCATACAGCGCCGCGATCGCTTTCGCCCAGTTGCAGGCACGCCGGTCAGTTCGGTCGTGGCCGCTGGAGGTCGCCTAAACCGCCGGTCGACATCGACCACCGACCCGCAACGCAGACCAAGCCGTGTTTCGCCCACCAGAATGCCCAGCGCGCGGCTCCGGATCAGGCGGACGCGAGGGCGAAACCCGCGCAGAGAAACGACCGCTCGTGGCCGAGACCGACAGGCTCCCGGACGGAGTTCCACAGCCGCCAAGCTCACAATCCGGTCGAACCCGGCCGAAGCGGAAGTCAATCCGGACCCCAGGCCGGCTCCCGTCGTCACGTGCGGCTCGGTCAGCACGGCCTGATCGAGGATCCACGACCTGATAGCGGCATCGTCATAGCGACCAAACAGACGCGCAAAGTAGGCGCGAAGAGCCGAGTCCGGATCACCGCCTCGGAGCCCGGCCACGAGATCACGCACAACCTCAGCCCGGTTGCCACCAGGCAGAAGCGGCGAGTCGATCAACGCCGCAGCGGCAACACGGCCCGGGTAGACGGAAGCAAAATCGAGCGCGACCAGCCCGCCGAGGCTATGGCCGATGACCACCGGGCTGTCAATCCCCAGCTGCGTGCACGTCGACGCAAGGTCGTCGGCGAACAGTCGCACCGTGTACCGCTCCGAGGGGGCGAAGCTTTCGCCATGGCCGCGAAGGTCCACGGCGACGACCCGATGAGCAGCGCAGAAGCGCGGGACCTGCTGATACCAATAACGCCGATTACACGCCGCGCCGTGCACGAACACGAGGGGCGGGTAACCAGTTCCGGCGTCGTCGTACGCCAGCACAACATCATCACGGACCAGATCCACCACCGGTAATCCTGCCAGGGTTGCACCCAGACGCGAGCGACTCCCACGACCCGCTCTCGCGTCACCGCGGAACTCGGCGCGGCTCGCTCAACTTCTGCGCGCGGAAAGCGAGCATCACGCTGGCGATCGCTTCCGCGGTTCGTCAAGCTCAACGACGCTAAGCACGATTCCGGGCGCGTCCGCTTTGGCGGAATGCGCTCGATGATGCTTCAGTTCAGGCCAACGACGCCAGTACGTCGCAGAGCTCGAAGGTCGGCGTCCGCTCCCGGACGCGAGTCGGGTCCGGGATGCCGTACAGCTGCAAGCCACGAATCTCGCTCAGTCGCTTGAGGGTGTGTCTCGTCAGAGCGCTCTCATGAGCTTCGATGCGAGCGTACGCAAGGTCAAGGCGGCCGCGTCGGTCGCTGCCCTCGGCTCCTAGCGACTCGAGATATTCGATCGCTGCCACGAACCCGGCGATCGCCTCGTGGCAGAGCGTCCCGGTCTCGAAGCGATGACCCGCGGGTACCTCGCCGGCGGGTCGGACTCGGTCGGCCGGAAGCGTGCGCGCGAGCTCACTTCGGACCGCGGCGACCCCTAGATGCGGTCCCAAGTACTTGTACGCCGAGGTCAACAGCACGTCGGCGCCGATGGCGGCGCGGTTCAGGCGCCGGTGGGGGGGGCCAGGTGCACGCCATCGACCCATAGGAGGGCACCGACGGCGTGCGCCGCGGCGGGCACGCGCCGTACGTCGGGAATCGATCCGAGGGCGTTTGACGCCAGCGTGCATGCGACCACTTTGGTGCGCGCGGAGATCAGTGCCTCCAGGGCGCGGTGGTCCAGCGTGCCGTCGCTGGGATTCAGTGGGGCGATGCGCACGGTAAGGCCGTGGTCGGCGGCTACCACCAGCCAGGGGGAGACGTTGGCGTCGTGGTCGAGCTCAGTCACGATGATCTCGTCTCCGGGCTCCAGTGTCCGCACGCGCGTGCGCAAGCAGGAAGTTGATCGTGGTCGTGTTGGCTCCGAAGACCACTTCATCTGCCGTACAGCCGAGGAAGTCGGCCGCGGCCAGGCGAGCATCGTGCAGCAATCTGTCGGTCGCGACCGAGGTGACGAATGGAGCACCCGCGTTCGCGTTCATGCCGGTGAGGTATTCAGCGACCGCCCGCGCGACCGAGTCAGGCGTCTGCGAGCCACCCGGGCCGTCCAGATACACCACCGGGCAGCCGTCGACCACCCGTTCAAGTGCAGAGAAATGCGATCGAATCCGCGCGATGTTAAGCCCGGTGAGATCCAGCGCCGTCACGCGCGGTTCGATGTCCGAGTCCGGGGCGTGAGGGCGCGATGCCACGGCAATAGCCTGTCATAGCGGTGCCCCTGCCAGCCCGCGCAGGGGCCACACGGCTGGGACGATTGGGACCGGGTGCCGCGGATCCTTGCCGCGGCACCCGGTGGGTCGTCGCTGGCTTGCTTGTCTCGGTTCTCGATCGGTGTCAGTTGGTGACGATTGCGCGCTGGTCGCGGGTGCGGCGTTTGCGGCCGTTTGTGGCCGCGCGGGTGCCGGCGAGTCCGATTCCGAGCAGGACGAGCGAGGCGCCGGCCCCGATCCCGGCGTCGCCCCAGTTGAAGCCGCCCCGACGACACGTACGACGTGGGCCGCGCTGCCGGCGGTGGTGTGTGCGCGGGAGAGCGCCAGCGGGTTATCGGGGAGCACCGCACCCGACTCATCCCTCGTCCTGGCCCGTTGACTGATCGATCTGCAGTTGCCTGCGCCGCCTGAGCAGACCTCCGAGCACGGTCCGCGGTAGGTGGCGGCGGGTGTCGCGGTTTGCTCGTCGGGGTTGGGTCGGACCGCAGTGCTCGCTTGCCCATGAGTCGCTGCGATCGCGGCTTCGGCCCCCGCGATCGGCGCCGGGTCGGCCGATGCAATAGGCGCGAGACTCGCGGTGAGCGCAAGCGTTAGCGCGGCTGCGGCCGTGGTGTGGCGTTGGCGGAGCATGTCCACGCCTCTCGTGTCTTGGTCGCCGTGGTGCTGTTGGCCGCGCTCGAGCCGTCTAGCGAGAAGACGATGACCAGGCCCGAGGCGATGCTCGTGGTGTATGCGCCGAGGAGGTAGCCCAGCATGAGCCGCTTTGGATGGGGGAGGAGCAGCCTCGCCGCTGTCGCGGCGAGCACCGTGGGGTTCAAGGTCGCCACCAGCGCGGAGAACAGGACTATCTTCACGTCTGGGCTCATCCGGCAAGGTCGCTTGCGGTGCAGGAGAGGGCGGTGTGGGAGTCGACCTGTTTTCCGGCTAGTAGGCGGGTGACCGAGATCCCCGAACAGGAGCCCGTGCACGCGGCCGGAGCTTTCGCGTCGGGCGCTCTGGCCGTCGCTCGCCACCGGGTCACAACCAGGTCGTCCTCGGCTACCTGGTCCTCGATCTTGACATAGATGTCGGCGTGTTTACGGCGGCTTCTGGACACGAGCCGGCGGACGCCGTTGGGCCCGACCACTTCCACATCAAGCCAGGAGAAGCGGCCCAGGTAGTCCGCGGCCACGAGCTCGTCGATCAGCTCGAGCCGTCCTTGGTTCCAGACTGCCTCGATGAACAGTTGGACCTTGGGTTTGTTGCGCTCGCTCACGCTTGTCATCGCGGTCGATGATGCGGGTCGGCCGGCGGCTTCTACAAGGGAGGATCCCCGAGGGTTTTCCCGCCTGTTTCGAAGATCGAGGCGCGGCGTGTATCGTCATCTCGTGGCGCTCAGGACGGTGGAGGCTTTGCTCGAGCGCGAGCCTGAGCTTGGCGTGCTTCGCGGCGAGGTCGAACGCGCGCGCGCGGGAGACGGGCAGCTGATCCTGATCGAGGGGCCCCCCGGCGTCGGCAAGACGGAGCTGGCGCGCGCGGCGCGCGCCGCGGCGGCGCGCGCCGGCGTGACGGCGCTCGAGGCACGGGGCTCAGAGCTCGAGCAGCCGTTTGCGTTCGGCGTTGTGCGCCAGCTGCTGGAGCCCGTGGCCGCCGACCCGTCCGGGCGCGCCGGGCTGTTCGCCGGCGCGGCTGGTCCCGCGGCCCGGCTGTTCGAGGCTGACGAGCGGCAGCCGCGTGGTGCTGACGCCGGGTTCGAGGCTCTGCACAGCCTGTACTGGTTGTTGGTCAACCTCGCCGACCGGGCCCCGATGCTCGTGTCGGTCGACGATTGCCAGTGGGCCGATCCGGAATCGTTGCGCTTCCTCGCGTACCTGGCGCAGCGGATCGAGGGGCTGCCGGTGACGATGCTCCTCGTCGGTCGTCCGCCCGATTCCGCGGCGGACGAGGCCCGGTCGCTTTGGGGGCAGGTGTGCGCGCGTCCCTCGGCGGTCGCGCTCCACCCCCGACCGTTGAGCGAGTCTGCCGCGGTCGCCCTGGCGCGGGATCGCCTCGGCGCGGACGCCGCCGATGAGTTCTGTCGCGCGTGTCACGCCGCGACGCGTGGTAACCCGCTGTTCCTCCGGGAGCTGCTACGCGCGGTCGATGCAGCGGGGGTCGTCCCGTCGGCGGCCACCGCAAGCGAGGTACAAGCGGTCGGTCCCGCTGCCGTGAGCCGGTTCGTACTGCACCGGCTCGCGGCGCTCGGCCCGTCGGCGAGCGAGCTCGCGGTAGTCGTCGCCGTGCTCGGAGACGACAGCGAGCTGGAGCTCGCCGCTCGCGTGTCGGGTCTGACGGAGGACGTTGCTCGTGCCGCCGCAGATGACCTCGTCCGTGCGGACATCTTCGTCCGCGCCGAGCGCTTGGGGTTCGTTCACCCGATCGTGCGCGCCGCCTTGTATCAGGACCTCGCGCCCGGGGAGCGGCAATCGCGGCACGCCGCGGCAGCCGAGGCGCTGGAGCGAGACCGCGCCTCGCCGGAGCGCGTCACCGCGCACCTGCTGTTGACAGCTGCGACGGGAGATCAGCGCCGCGTGCAGACGCTCAGGTCGGCTGCCCTCGGCGCGGCGCGCCGCGGCGCTCCGCAGGCGGCCGCCGCGCGGCTGCGCCGGGCGCTCGCGGAATCCCCTCCGGAGCCGGAGCGGGCGGAGATCTTGAGCGAGCTCGGTTGGTACGAGGTGGCCGCGATGCAGCTCGAGGCGGCGGAGGAGCACCTTCGGGCGTCGTTGGCCTCGGGCGCCGCGCTCATGACTCGAGCGGACGCGGCCTCCAGTCTGGGGCGATGCGCGATCGTGTCTGGCGGGCGCTCCGCGGAGGCCGCGGCCGACGCGATGGCGTCGCTTGCGCAGGAGCTCGCTCCGCTGCACCCCGAGCGCTCGCTCGAGCTCGGCTCCGAGCTGTTGATGCTGGCAACCGCCCTGCCGCCCCTTCGTCCTGGCGTGGGGACGCATTTGCGGCGCTTTCGTAGTCAGGCGCGGGGTCATCCAGCGTTCGAGGCGGTGGCGGCGATCCACAGCGCCCACGAGCAGCTTCTGAAGGGAGAGCCGGCGGCAGCTGCGGTGGAGCAGGTGCAGGCCGCGCTCGCAACGGGGCTGCCGGCCGCCGCTCCGAACGCCGCGTTTCTGGCTGTGATCGCGCTCGCGCTCGGGGAGCGCTATGAGCTGGCGCTTCGTCTGCTTGACGTCGCGCTTGACAGCGCCCGGCGGGAGGGCCACGCGACGAGACAGGGCATGATCCACGGGCAGCGTGCCGTGATCGCAATCGCCCAGGGCTCGCTTCACGACGCAGAGGTGGAGGCCGAGACGGGACTGCTACTCGTCGAGGAGCCCCACTTCGCCGTGCACCAGTTGCTGGCGGCTGCAATCGTCGTGAATATCGAGCGCGGCGCGCTCGACGCGGCCGCCGAGCTGATTCGGAGAGGCGATCGGATGGGGGTCGGCGAGTCCCATGCCTATGGCGCGTACTACCTGATCGCCCGTGGCCGGCTGCGAATCGCGCAGGGTCAGGTGCGCGAGGGCGTTGCCGACCTCCTGTGGTGCGGCCAGCGGCTCGAGGCCCTGAATCTGCGCTGGCCGGGAGACTGGAAGGCGTTCGCAGCTCCCGCGCTCGCTTCGCTGGGTCAGTCGCACGAGGCCGCGAGTCTTGCCCGCGAGCTGCTGGCGGCGGCTCGGCGCGTCGGCGCGCCCGGCGCGCTGGGACGGTCGCTGCGGGCCGCTGCGCTGGCGATCGGCGGAGAGGAGCGGTTGACGTTGCTGCAGGAAGCGGTATTGGTCCTGGAGCGCAGCGCCGCGCGGCTGGAGCTCGCTTACGCGCTCGCCGACCTCGGCGCGGAACTGAGCCGCGCCGGGCGCCGACGCGAGGGCCGAGACGCCCAGCGCAGGTCGATGAAGCTCGCCGGCGAGTGCGGCGCGGTGGCGCTCGCCGAGCGGGCGCGTGCCGAGCTGCAGGCCGGCCCGGGTCGCCGGGCGCGGACCGAGGTGACCGGTCCGCTTGCCCTGACCGCCGCGGAGTGGCGGGTGTGCCGTCAAGCGGCCGAGGGGCGCAGCAACCGCGAGGTCGCACAAGCGCTGTTCGTGACCGAGAAGACGATCGAGCGCCACCTGAGCAGCGCCTACCAGAAGCTCGGGATCCGCTCGCGCTTCCAGCTGCCGGCGGAGATCGGCATCGGCGAGTAGTTCCCGCCTGCTCGCTAAGCGCGCGCCCTCGACCCACTCCCTTCCCTCAAAACCGTAGGGTAAAGACGCGGGGTTCCCCTCTTGTGACAACGCGTGGTCAAAAAGACGATCTGGCCCAAGCAAACGCAAACGTCGGCGACCAGCCGACGAGCAAGAAAGGGGCGGATCATGACAAATGTCCTCTACGGGATCGCGCGGTTCTGCACCCGGCGTCGCTTCTCGGTGCTCGCCGTTTGGCTGCTGGTGACCGTGGCGCTGGTCGCCGTGTCCCATCGCCTCGGCGACAACACGAGTGACAACCTGAAGCTGCCGGGGACAGATAGTCAGCGCGCCACCGATGCGCTGAGCGGGTCGTTTCCCAATCAGGCCAACGGCTCCAGCCCGATCGTGCTGCACGTGGCGAACGGAAAGCTGACCGACTCCGACTACGCGAGCGCGGTCAACCAGGCGGCGACCGACGTCGCCAAGGCGCCGGACGTGGCGTCGGTGGTCAATCCACTCACGCCCCAGGGCGCCTCCGCCCTGAGCAAGGATCAGACGACCGGCTACCTGTCGGTGACCACCTCGGTCAGTCCGGGGTCGATGTCGGTCGATGACGCCCAGACGATCATCGATGCCGCCGCCAAGCCCGCGCAGGCGGCTGGGATCCAGGTGGAGACGGGCGGCCAGCTCGGTCAGAAGGTGTCCAAGCCGTCGACGGAGTCAAGCGAGCTGATCGGGATCCTCGCAGCGATGGTGATCCTCGCGTTCACGTTCGGCACACTGGTGTCGATGCTGCTGCCGATCGTGACCGCGATCCTCGGGGTGGCCTCGACGCTGGCGATCGTCCAGATCCTCAGCCACGCGATGACCGTCTCCACGGTCGCGCCAACGCTCGCCACGATGATCGGTCTCGGCGTTGGTATCGACTACGCGCTGTTCATCGTCACGCGGCACTTCCGCGGGATGAACGACGGACTCGAGCTCCGAGAATCGATCGCCAGAGCGACCGCGACCTCGGGGGGCACCGTTGTCTTTGCCGGCGGGACGGTCACGATCGCGCTCGTCTCGCTGGCGGTGGCCAACATCCCGCTGGTGACGACGATGGGTCTGATGGCCGCGATCGCGGTTGTGGTCGCGGTCGCCGCTGCGCTGACCCTCCTGCCCGCGATGCTGGCCATCACCGGCCCGCGGATCAACTCGCTGCGTGTCCGTGACCGCCACCACGAGAAGCGCCGCGACCAAGGGGCGTGGGCGAGGTGGGCCGCCGGCGTTGCGAGGCGACCGGTGATCGCGGCTCTGGCGGCCCTGGTGATCCTGATCCCGCTCGCGATCCCGCTGCTGTCGCTGAACCTCGGGCAGAAGGACGTCGCCGCGCTGTCGACGTCGACCACCGCCCGCCGGGCCTACGACCTGATCTCGACGAACTTCGGACCAGGCGTGAACGGGCCGCTGATCGTGGCTGTTTCTCTCGGCTCACCCGCGCAAGCCTCGTCGGGTGGCGGCTCGAGCAGTTCGGCCGGCAGCTCGAGCTCGTCGGGCACCGACCCACGCGCCACCGATCCACGGCTGCAGACGCTGCAGAAAGACGTCTCACAGACCCCGGGGGTCGCGGCGATCACCCCGGTTCAGATCGACAAGGCCGGCACCACCGCCTACTTCAACGCGATCTCGACGAAGGGACCGGCCGACAACGCGACGGCCGACCTCGTGAACGAACTCAGAGGCTCGGTGATCCCAAAGGCGGAGAACGGCACCAACATGAAGGCCTACGTGGGCGGCACCACCGCTGGCTACGTGGACCTGGCCGCGAACATCTCGAGCAAGCTCCCACTCCAGATCTTGGTCGTGATCGCACTCAGCTTCGTGCTGCTGGTGCTCGCCTTCCGGACGGTCGTGATCCCCGTCCAAGCAGCGGTGATGAACGTGCTCTCGATCGGCGCCGCCTACGGCGTCCTGACCGCGATCTTCCAGTTCGGATGGCTGCACGGCCTGATCGGCCTGAGCGGTTCCGTGCCGATCGTCTCCTACGTGCCGCTGTTCATGTTCGCGATCCTGTTCGGGCTGTCGATGGACTACGAGGTGTTCCTGGTCAGCCAGATCGAGGAGCACGTCCACGCCGGCGAGGACAACAAGCGCTCGGTCGTCTCCGGACTGGTCACCAGCGCGCGGGTGATCACCGCCGCGGCGACGATCATGGTGTTCGTGTTCGGGAGCTTCGTGCTCAACGGCGACCCGACCGTCAAACAGTTCGGAATCGGGCTCGCGGTGGCGGTGATCCTCGACGCCACGGTGGTGCGCTGCCTGCTCGTACCGGCGCTGATGATCCTGGTGGGCAAGAGCAACTGGTACATGCCCCGCTGGCTTGAGCGAGTCGTCCCCCACATCAGCATCGAAGGCGCCGAGTTCTTCTCGCGCCGACACCGGGGCACGCAGCAAATCGAACCACAACCGGAACCGGTCGCCCAAGCCTGAACGCGCCGCGATTCACTTCGCGAGCCGCGGGTCCGGCCCGCGGCGTAGGTGCCCCGACAGGGTTCGACTGGCATCGCTCGTCGAGCCCTGTCGGGCTTGGTTACATACACTCTGGTTACACCGCTTAACGCCTCCCCAAACCGCGACCCGGACGAGCCCATGACCTCACCCGGCGCCGCGTACAGCAAGCGCCCGGCCGTCGCCCGCCCGGCATAACCCTCGCGCTCTACGCACGCGAGCCGGTCCACGCGCGCGTCGAGCTCTACGCCAACACGGCCCGCCGCCCTCACCCAATCGATCTCCTACCCCGCGACCTCCCAGAGCAGCTCGCGCCACACCTCAGCTCCTGACCGTCCGCGCGTAGGAACTCGTCCACCCGATGCGCAATCGATCACCGTGAAGCGAGCTCGCGCGAAAATCATGACGTTGATCGAGGGTCATCCTGAGCGGGCTGCGACCATCCCAAGCCTCGCCGGGTTTCGGATCAGCGAGCTGCTGGACCTCCGCTGCGCGACCGTCGATCTGGTTCGGAGCCGCTTCAAACTCCCCGATGCGAAGACCGAAGCAGGGATCCGCGAGGTGGAGATGACCCTCTACCTCCGCGACGAGCTCGTCGCCTATGCGATCGACCGCCGCGAGCGCGGGCTCCCCTGCCGGCCGAGGGATTACTTCTTCGGCACCGCGGCGGGCAAGCGCCGCGATCCCAACCGGTTCCGCGACCGGATCCTCGTCCGCGCGATCGAGCGCGCGAACGCCAACCGCGCGCAGGCCGGGCTCCCGGAGCTCCCCGAGATCACGCCGCACTCGATGCGACGGACGTGGGCGACGTTCGCGGCGTCGATCGGCCGCGACCCGAAATGGATCGCGGCGCAGATCGGTCACACCGACCCGCAGTTCACGTTCTCGGTCTACCAGCAGGTCGCCACGCGCCGCTACATCGACGAGCACGCGATCTGGACCGTGATGAGGTTCGCCGACGAACCCGCCGAGCGCGTCAAGAGCCGCCAGCTCACCCGCGTCGACGCGCGACGACCCGCGGGGGCCGTTCGTCCTCGAGAAGGGCCCGTTCGACCAGTTCCTCGAGGACCTTGACGATCCAGGGAAGGAATGGGACGAGGACAAGTGAGGCGATCGTTTAGGCCCCTGAATGGGCCCCTGGGCCGCACTTCGCGGTCGACAGTCGGGCTCAGACGCCTAGCTTCGCCCAACCGAAAAGACCTCATTTTGCAGGGAGATTCCTGACGCGCCCGGCAGGATTTGAACCTGCGACCTTTCGCTCCGGAGGCGAACGCTCTATCCCCTGAGCTACGGGCGCCGTGGGGAGTGACCTGACGAGCTTATCGTGGAGATCGCGATCATTTCGGATACTCACATGCCACGTGGCGATCGTCGTCTGCCCGATCGATGTGTCTCGCGGCTGCAAAGCGCTGAATTGATTCTCCACGCCGGCGATCTCGTGCGGGCGTCGGTGCTGCGCGAGTTGCGAGCAACTGGGCGAGTTGATCGCCGTGCACGGTAACGTCGACGATCACGAGCTTCGGGAGATGCTCCCGACCACGACCGTCGTGGAGGTGGGTGGCGCGATAATCGGCCTCGTTCACGATGCCGGTGCCGCCCGGGGGAGGGCTCAGCGATTGCGTGCGTTGTTCCCGGAAGCCGACGCCGTGGTCTTCGGCCACTCTCATATCCCGTTGCACGAGCGCATCGCCGACGGATTTCAGCTCTTCAATCCCGGCAGTCCGACCGAGCGCCGGCGCGCGCCGCAACACACGATGGGTATCGCACGCGCCGACATGGGACAGCTGACCTTCGAGCTGGTCTCACTGGGATGACCCTGGGTGCAAAACTCACACCTCGATGGATCTATCACTGTTCTTTGCCGGCACAGCCGGGTCGATCCCAACCGCTCGACGCGGACTTCCCGCCCTCCTTGTGCGTCGCGGCGGAGACCGGATCCTGGTCGACTGCGGCGAGGGCACGCAGCGCCAGCTCGTCTGCTCGATCGGGCTGACCGAGCTGACGGAGGTGTTCCTGACCCACCTCCATGCAGATCATTGGCTGGGTCTGCCGGGATTGCTGAAGACGTTCGATCTTCGCGGCCGCGAGCGGCCACTGCGGATCCACGGTCCGCGGGGTCTGCGAGAGCTGCTGGTGCTCGCACTGCGGACCGCGGGGCGGGTTTCGTTCGAGCTCGAAGTGGTCGAGCTCGAGACCGGCGACGTGCTGGAGCGCGACGGCTACAAGATCGCCCCCGTTCCGGTCGCCCATCGCGTTCCGGCGTTCGGTTACGTGCTGTTCGAGGATCAGCGGCCGGGCGCGTTCGACCCCGAATCAGCGGTGCGAGGCGGGCTCACCCCTGGCCCCGAATTCGGACGCGTCCAGCGCGGCGAGACGGTCAAAGGAGTCAGTCCTGCGGACGTGCTCGGGCCGGCCCGACGGGGCCGCAAGATCGTGATCTCCGGCGACACCTCCCCCTGCGAGACGCTCCGCATCGCGGCTCACGGCGCCGATCTGCTCGTCCACGAGGCGACCTTCGCCGAGGAGGAACGCCAGCGGGCGGCCGAGACCGGCCACTCGACGGCGGCCCAGGCGGCGTCGGTAGCCCGCGACGCCCAAGTGGCGATGCTGGCGCTGACCCACTTCTCGATGCGGTACCCGGTTAGCTTGCTGCGCGACGAAGCGCGCGCGAGGTTCCAGAACACCGTGCTGCCCCGCGACTTCGACGCAATCGAGGTTCCCTTCGCGGAGCGCGGGGAGCCTCAGCTTGTGCGGTGGGATGATCGCGGCGCCGCGGAGCCCGAAGTCGTCGAGACCGTGACCGAGGGCTGAAGTGGGCACGCGCACCGTGGATCGGATCGATACGGCCCGCATGGTCTGCGACCGCCTGCGCCCCGAGCACCTCCCGGAGGTCTCGGTCTTGATGCGGGATCCGCGCGTCGCGCGAACCCTCTGGCCGCGCGATGAGCTGCCGACCGCCCGCGATGTGGCCGACAGCCTCCACGCGAAGATCGACCACTGGGAGCGCCACGGCTTCGGCCTTTGGCTGCTAACTGATCGCGAGACGGGCGAGATGCTCGGTCGCGGAGGTCTGCAACACACCTTCACCGGGGGGCTGAACGAGATCGAGGCCGGCTGGGCGATCGTCCCCGAGCGCTGGGGTCAAGGACTCGCCACGGAGCTCGCGGCCGCTTGCGTCGAGGTCGGATTCGGTGAGCTCGATCTGTTGCGGATCGTCGCGTTCACGCTGCCACACAATGTCGCCTCACGCCGCGTGATGGAGAAGTCCGGATTCAAGTTTGACCGCGAGCTCATCCACGCCGGCCTCCCGCACGTCCTCTACAGGCGAGATCGAGACGTCGCCTGAGGTGCCGCTTCCTCGGCCCCGGGGGTCACAACTCTGCTCAGGCCCCGGGGGCCCCAAACCCCTCGGGCCCCGGGGGCCAACCCCGACCGCCACCCCCGGGGCCGGCAGCCAACCCCCTGGCGCCGCAGCCAAACCTCCGGCGCCGCCACCAAAACCCCCCGGGTACCGCCGACCCCGCTGATACGCTCATTACGTCAGCCCCTTTAACCAGGTCCCGAGAGGCCAGGAAGGAGCACGTTGAAAGCCGCTACGGTCGTCCTCGACCGCGATGATATGCGCCGCACCTTGGTGCGGATTGCCCACGAGATCGTCGAGAAGAACCCGGATGGGACCGTCGCGGTCGTTGGCATTCATCGCCGCGGCGCGGTGCTCGCGCAGCGACTCCACGCGCTGACCAGCGAGCTGCTTGCGCCGGCGGTGCCGCTCGGCGACGTCGACATCTCGTTCTACCGGGACGATCTGTCGATCCGGCCGAGCGCCCCGATCGTCCACGCCACGCATCTCGAGTTCCCCGTCGAGGGGCGCACGATCGTGATCGTCGACGATGTGCTCTACACCGGGCGCACCGTTCGCTCGGCGATCGACGCGATCTTCGACTACGGGCGCCCCGCCCGTGTCCAGCTGGCGGTGCTCGTCGATCGCGGGCACCGGGAGCTTCCGATCCGGCCCGACTACGTCGGCAAGAACATCCCGACCTCGCAGAAGGAGCACGTCAACGTCAGGGTCGAGGAGGTCGACGGGGTCGACGAGGTGACGATCGGCGATTCGCGCGAGCGCAAGCGGCAGGCGGCATGAGCTCGCGGCTGCCCCGCCACCTGATCTCGATCGACGATCTCGATCGCGCCGGCATCGAGCGGATTCTCGACCGGGCAGAGTCCTTCGCCGAGGTGGCCGGACGCGAGATCAAGAAGGTGCCTGCCCTGCGCGGGCGCACTGTCGTCAATCTCTTCTACGAGGCCAGCACCCGCACGAGCTCGTCATTCGAGCTGGCCGCCAAGCGACTGAGCGCAGACGTGGTCAGCATCCGCTCGGTCGGATCGAGCGTCGACAAGGGGGAATCGCTCAAGGACACCGTGCAGACGCTGTCCGCTTACGACCCGGCGGCGATCGTGATCCGATCGCCCCACGTCGGCGCGGCTCGGCTGGTCGCCGGCTGGACGCCCGCCAGTGTCGTCAACGCGGGCGACGGTAAGCACGAGCACCCGACCCAAGCGCTGCTCGATGTGTTCACGCTGCGCCGGAAGATGGGCTCGCTCGACGGCGCCCGGATCTGGATCGTCGGCGACGTGCTGCATTCGCGCGTTGCGCGCTCGGACATCCTCGCGTTCAACCGGATGGGTGCCGAGGTGACGGTCTGCGGGCCGCCGACGCTACTGCCGCGCGGGATCGAACAGCTCGGCTGCAAAGCCACCGCCACTCTCGAGGGACTCCAGCACGCTGACGTCGTGTACGTCCTGCGAATGCAGCACGAGCGGATGAGCGAGTCGTTCATCCCCTCGCTGCGCGAGTACGCCGCCCGCTACCAGATCAACGGCGCACGGCTCACTCCCGGACAGCTGCTGATGCATCCCGGCCCAGTCAACCGCGGTGTCGAGCTGTCCGCCGACGCGATCGACTCGCCCCAGGCGCTGATCGGCCAGCAGGTCAAGGCTGGTGTCGCGGTGCGAATGGCGGTCCTGTACGAGCTCTTGGCCGGGGCGCCGGTGCTGGCGGCGGTGGCGTGATCGACTACCTCTATCACCGTCCAGTCCGGGCAGCCGAGCTGCTGATCCGCGGCGCGCGGGTGATCGATCCGCGGACCGACCTGGACGAGCCGCACGACATCCTGATTCGCGACGGGCGGATCGCGGAGCTCGGATCGCCCGGATCGCTGCCGGCACCGGAGAGCGGCGAGGTCCTCGATGGAGCCGGCAAGCACGCCTTCCCGGGATTTGTCGATCCGCACGTTCATCTGCGCACCCCCGGCCAGGAGCACAAGGAGAACATCGAGACGGGCACCGCGGCCGCGGCGGCTGGGGGCTTCTGCGCGGTGATCGCGATGCCGAACACATCGCCGGTCGTCGACGATCCGGCGGTGCTCGGGTCGCTCGTCGACACGGCGAGACGAACCGCCCGGGTTCCGGTCGGCTTCCTCGCCTCGATCACCCGTGGCCTGAACGGCCAAGAGCTGACCGAGATGGCCACGCTCCGCGACGCCGGCGCACTCGGATTCACCGACGACGGCAAGCCGGTCGTCTCCGCCGGGATGCTCCGCAAGGCGCTTCAGTATCAGCGGCTCGCAGGGGGGGTCGTGGCGCTGCACGAGGAGGATCCGGCGCTCTCGAGCGACGGGGTCATGCACGAGGGCGGTGTCTCGGCCCGGCTCGGGTTGGCGGGAATCCCCTCGCTGTCGGAGTCGACGATGCTCGCGCGCGACGCCGCCCTCGCCAGGTACGAGAATGCCCGAGTTCACTTTCAGCACCTCTCGTGCGTCGAGTCGGTGGAGGCGCTGGCGCTGGCGAAGGAAGCGGGCGCGCGCGTGAGCGGGGAAGCATCGCCGCACCATCTGACGCTCACCGACGACACGATTCGCACGCTCGACACCCGCAACAAGATGAATCCTCCGCTGCGCTCAGAAACCGATCGCCGCGCGCTGGTGGACGCGCTGGTGAGCGGCGTGATCGACTGCGTGGCGACCGATCACGCACCGCATGCGCGGCACGAGAAGGAGGTTCCGTTCGAGCAGGCGCCGATGGGAACAACCGGTCTGGAGACGGCGTTCGCCGCGCTGTTCACCGACCTGGTCCTGCCGGGTGAGCTCGAGCTCGAGACGCTGATCGAGCGAATGACGGCGGGCGCCGCGCTCTATGGTCTGCCGACGCCGATCGTCAAGACCGGCGCGTCGGCCAACCTCTGCGTGGTCGACCTGGGGGCCAAGTTCGAGGTCGGAAGCCACGGTTACGTGAGCCGCTCTGAGAACTGCTGCTTCCACGGCCGCACGCTCCAAGGGCAAGTCGTGCTGACGGTGGCCGCCGGGCAGGTCGCGTTCCAAGCGCCGATGCTCGCCGCGGCGAAGGTGGGCACGGCGGCACCACGATGAACCACGACGTGACCGCCTACGTGCTGCTCGAGGACGGCACCCGATTTGACGGCATCGGCTGCGGGGCCAATGAATACGCGGTCGGAGAGCTCGTCTTCACGACGGCGATGTCGGGCTATCAGGAGGCGATCACCGACCCCAGTTACGCGGGCCAGCTGATCACGTTCACCTACCCGCAGATCGGAAACTACGGCGTCTCGGGCGAGGCGATGGAGTCAGATCGCGCCCATGCCCGCGGCGTGATCATGCGCGCCGCGGTCGATCGCGAGGACGCGTCCGGCGCTGAGGGCGGGTGGCTCTCGTGGCTGGGCGACTGCGGGATTCCGGCGATCACAGACCTCGACACGCGCGCGCTCGTGCGCCACATTCGCGAACAGGGAGCGATGCGAGGCGGCCTGTTTCCCGCTGACATGGCGCCAGCGCAGGCGCGAGCGCTGATCGCCGCCGAGCCTGCGATGAGTGGTCGCGACCTCGCGCGCGAGGTGACCCCGCAGGCGCCGCTCGTGCTGGGCGAGGAGGGCGACGGTCATGGGCCGCGGATCGCGATCATCGACACCGGCGTGAAGCTCTCGATCGTTCGTAACCTCCGCGCGCGAGGGGCCACGGTGGAGCTTCACCCATGCCACACGAGCGGAGGCGACCTGCTGGGGCGCAGTCCCGACGCGATCTTTCTCGCCAACGGTCCGGGAGATCCGGCCGCTTTGGACTACATCGTCGAGACCGTTCGGGGGCTGGTCGGCAAGCTGCCCGTGTACGGCATCTGCCTCGGCCATCAATTGCTGTGCCGTGCGGTTGGGCTCGAGACCTACAAGCTGCCGTTCGGCCACCACGGCGCCAACCACCCCGTCAAGGACCTGACGACGGGGCGGACGGAGATCACGAGCCAGAACCACGGCTTCGCAGTAGTCGGGCCGGACGGCTCGAGGACGATCGACGAGGACGAGCCGGTTCGCTGGGAGACCGACTTCGGCATCGCCGAGCTGACTCACATCAATCTCTACGACCGCACCGTCGAGGGACTCACGCTCCGTGAAGTCGAAGGCGCCACCGTCCAGTACCACCCTGAGGCCGGCCCGGGCCCGCACGACTCGCTGTATCTGTTCGACCGCTTTGTCGATCGGATCGAGGCGGCCAGGTGATCCCCTAGGTGCCCCGCCGCGAGGACATTCACAAGATCCTGCTGATCGGCTCTGGCCCGATCGTGATCGGCCAG
Organism: uncultured Solirubrobacterales bacterium; assembly: GCA_963837385.1. Classification (GTDB taxonomy): domain Bacteria; phylum Actinomycetota; class Thermoleophilia; order Solirubrobacterales; family Solirubrobacteraceae; genus Palsa-465. Next base: position 240,726 of record CAWIMZ010000015.1, on the reverse strand, counting down.
GCGGCCGAGTTCGACTACTCGGGCACCCAGGCCTGCCGGGTCCTGATGCAGGAGGGCTACGAGGTCGTGCTCGTCAACTCCAACCCGGCGACGATCATGACCGACCCCGAGGTGGCGACGGCGACCTACATCGAACCGCTGTTGCCACGGACCGTCGCCCAGGTGATCGAACGCGAGAAGCCCGAGGCGCTGCTGGCGACGCTGGGCGGTCAGACCGCGCTCAACATCGCCAAGGCGCTGTACGAAGACGGGACCCTGGAGCGCTACGGGGTCGAGCTGATCGGCGCCGACTACGAGGCGATCGACCGGGCCGAGGACCGCGAGCGGTTCCGGGAGACGATGACCCGGGCCGGGCTGCGCGTACCCCGCAGCGCGATTGCCCACGGGATCGAAGACGCCCGCCTCGCGTTGCCCGAGGTCGGACTGCCGTTCATCGTGCGACCGGCATTCACGCTCGGCGGCACCGGCGGGGGCGTGGTCCGCAGCGAGGCCGAGCTCGCGACCGTCGTCGGCCGAGGCTTGACGGCATCGCCGATCGGGCAGGTGCTGCTCGAGGAGTCGGTGCTCGGCTGGGGAGAGTTCGAGCTCGAGGTGATGCGCGACCGCGCCGACAACGTGGTGATCGTGTGCTCGATCGAGAACCTCGACCCAATGGGGGTCCACACCGGGGACAGCGTCTGCGTCGCGCCGCAGCAGACGCTCACCGATAAGCGGTATCAGAAGCTCCGCGACCAGGCGATCACCGTGATCCGCGCCGTCGGCGTCGAGACCGGCGGCTCGAATGTCCAGTTCGCCGTCAACCCGAAGACCGATGAGATCGTCGTGATCGAGATGAACCCGCGGGTGTCGCGCTCGAGCGCGCTGGCCAGTAAGGCGACCGGCTTCCCGATCGCGAAAATCGCCGCGCGGCTCGCCGTCGGCTACACGCTGCAGGAGATCCCCAACGACATCACCAAGGCGACGCCCGCGAGCTTCGAGCCCGCGATCGACTACTGCGTGGTCAAGTGGCCGCGGTTCGCGTTCGAGAAGTTCCCCGGCGCCGAGGCGGGCCTGACCACTCATATGAAGTCGGTGGGGGAGGCGATGGCGATCGGGCGGACCTTCAAGCAGGCATTCGCGAAGGCGCTGCGCTCGCGCGAGCTCGATCTCGAGCCGGAATCACCGGCCGGCGAGAACGAGCTGATGAGACTGCTGGGGGAGCCCGGACCGGAGCGCTTTGACCACCTGCTGGAGGCGCTGCGCCGCGGCGCCTCGATCGAGGAGCTTCGCGAGCGCACGAGCATCGATCCCTGGTTCCTGCGGGAGCTGAGCGAACTGGTCGCCGATCCTCAGTCGCCGTTCGCGGGGGAGCGGACGTTCAAGTCCGTCGACACCTGTGCGGCCGAGTTTGCCGCCCGAACGCCCTACTACTACTCAGGCTGGGAGCGCCCTGGGCGGGACGGAGTCGATCATGAGGTCGCCCGAGGCGAGCGGCCGAGCGTCGTGATTCTCGGGTCGGGGCCGAACCGGATCGGTCAAGGAATCGAGTTCGACTACTGCTGCGTGCATGCCGCTCAGACCGCCCGCGAACTGGGGCGCGACGCGATCATGATCAACTGCAATCCGGAGACGGTGTCGACCGACTACGACACCTCTGACCGGCTCTACTTCGAGCCGCTGACGCTCGAGGACGTCCTCGGAGTCGCGGAGATTGAGAAACCAGAAGGGGTCGTCGTGCAATTCGGCGGTCAGACGCCGCTGAAACTCGCCGCCGGGCTGCACCGGGCCGGGGTGAGGATCCTCGGGACGAGCATCGAGGCGATCGACCTCGCCGAGGACCGCTCCCAGTTCGGCCCCCTGCTCGACCGCCTCGGCTACAAGGCCCCGCCATACGCGACCGCCTACTCACCCCAGGAGGCGCTCGATCGCGCACCCGACGTCGGCTTCCCGCTGCTGGTGCGCCCGAGCTACGTGCTCGGGGGCCGCGCGATGGAGATCGTCTACAGCGTCGCCGGGCTGAGCGAGTACCTGCAGCGCGTCCGCACGGAGCCGGGAGCGACGATCTATCTCGACCGCTTTCTGGAGGACTCGATCGAGGTCGACGTCGACGCCCTGTGCGACGGCAGGGATGTCTGGATCGCGGGGATCATGCAGCACGTCGAGGAGGCTGGGATCCATTCCGGGGATTCGGCGTGCGTGCTGCCGCCGCACACGCTCGGGGGAGAGATGCTCGATCAGATCCGAGCGCAGACCGTAGGAATCGCCCAAGCGCTGAGGGTCGTGGGATTGTTGAACGTCCAGTTTGCGATTCATGGCGATGACGGGCTGCACGTGATCGAGGCCAACCCGCGTGCCTCCCGGACGGTCCCGTTCGTCTCGAAGGCGATCGGGATCCCCGTCGCCAAGCTCGCCTGCAGGATCATGCTCGGGGAGACGATCGCGGATCTCGAGCTGCCGGAGGAGACCAGCAACGGCCACGTGTGCGTGAAGGAGGCAGTGCTGCCGTTCGATCGTTTCGCGGGCGCGGACTCGCTGCTCGGTCCCGAGATGCGCTCGACCGGCGAGGTGATGGGTATCGCCCGCGACTTCCCGACGGCGTTCGCCAAGGCGCAGGCCGCCGCCGGCGCGAAGCTTCCGGCGACGGGGACGGCATTCATCACCGTCGCCGACGGCGACAAGCCGGCCGCCACGGGCGTCGCCACGGTGCTCCACGACCTGGGGTTCCGGATCATCGCCACGCGCGGCACCGCGCAAGCGATCCGCAAGATGGGGATCCCCGCCGAGGCGATCAACAAGATCGGTGAGGGGTCGCCGCACGTCGTCGACTGGATCGAGCGGCGCGAGGTGGACATCGTGATCAACACTCCCCGCGGTACGGGCGCCCGCGCCGACGGCTACGAGATCCGCACCGCCGCCGCCGCCCGCGGAATCCCGTGCATCACGACCATGGCCGGCGGCATGGCCGCCGCGCGGGCAATCGCATCGGGGCGCCGAGGGGAGCCCGAAGTGGTCTCGCTCCAGGAGATCCACGCGAAAGCCTCGCATGTGCCCTGATCGAGTCCACGCTCCGTTCGGCCGCCGCTCCGCGACGATCTTCGCCCGCGAGCGGCACGGCTGCTACGTGGTGCTGCGCTGTGCCGACCCGGTCGGTCCGCGACCGCAGGCGGGCCAGTTCTACATGCTCTCCGCGGCGTCCCGGTGGGGCGGGGGAGAGGGCGAGCGGCCATTTCTGCCTCGTGCCTTCAGCGTCATGCGGGCCCCGGCGGGCAGCGAGGAGCTCCAGTTCCTGCTCGAGGATGTCGGCCCTGGCACCAATCGCCTCTGCGAGCTGCAACCGGGCGATGCGTTGGCGCTCGTCGGCCCGCTTGGCAACGGGTTCGGAGAAGCCCGCGACGGGCGCACGCCGCTGCTCGTCGGCGGTGGCGTGGGCATCGCACCGCTGGCGATCTGGCAGGACCAGCTCGAGTCGGGGATCTCGGCGCTGCTCGGATTCCGTGATGCCGCCCACGCCCACGGTGCGGTGCTGCTCGCGAACACCGAGCTGGCGACCGACGATGGAAGCGTCGGCCACCACGGGCTCGTCACCGATCTGCTGCACGACCATCTCGACGCCGATTCCGGCGCTGAGGTGTACGCCTGCGGGCCGCCGGCGATGCTCGAGGCCGTGCGAGCGCTGTGCACGGAGCGCGGTGTTCCCGCCCAGCTGGCGCTCGAGTCCGGGATGGCGTGCGGCTTTGGCGCGTGCTTCGGTTGCGTTGTCCCGACTCGCGACGGATATCTCCGCCTGTGTGTCGACGGGCCGGTGCTCGACGCCTCCCAGCTACAGACGGCGGTAATGGCCGGAGCGGGACATTGACGGTCGAGTTCTGCGGGATCGAGCTCGCACATCCGATCATCAACGCTTCGGGCACGTTCGATGCGATCGCCGCGCATCGCGCGTTCGGGGATCAGCTCCTCGAGCGGTTCCCGTTCGCGGCGTTCGTCTCCAAGACCGTCACGCTCGCCCCTCGCGAGGGCAACGCCCCGCCGCGGCTCTGGGAGCTCGCCGGCGGGATGATCAACTCGATCGGCCTGCCGAACAAAGGGCTGACGGGCTATCTGGCCGAGGACCTGCCGAAGCTCGCCGCCCTGCCGGTGCCGCTGATCGTCAACGTGATGGGCTTCAGCCGCGAGCAGGTCGCCGAGCTGGTGCGCGTGTTTGGAGAGCTTGACGAGGTAGCGGCGCTGGAGCTGAACGTCTCGTGTCCGAACGTGAAGACCGGACTGGTGATGGGCGCCGACCCGCCCGAGACGGCGGGATTGCTCGATCGGGTTCGTCCGCTCACCGAGAAGCCGTTGATCGTGAAGCTGACGCCGAATGCGACCGACGTGCCCGCCGTCGCCCGAGCGGCCGAGGACGCCGGCGCGAATGCATTGTCACTGATCAACACGATCAGAGGGATGGCCCTCGATCCGGCCTCCGGCCGTCCCTGGCTGGGCGGGGGCAGCGGCGGGGTGTCCGGGCCCGCGGTGAGGGCTGTGGCACTTGCCCAGGTGTATGCCGTCGCGGAAGCGGTCGACCTTCCGATCATCGGCATGGGTGGAGTCCAGAGCGGCCGCGACGCGGCCGACCTGCTGCGCGCGGGCGCAAAGCTGGTGGCGGTGGGCACTGAGAGCTTCAGGGACCCGGCGGCGGCCGCGCGGATCGCCTCCGAGCTGCGTCCCTTGTACGGGGATCATGAGACTGGCGACGGCGCTCCGGGCAAGAAACGCATTTCCGGCGGATCAACGGCCGAAAACCTTCGAAACCACCTGCAAACCCAGGTGATCGCCGGAACCATGCTCGACAATGCTCAACCTCAGCTTGAGGTCAAGCGAAATTAGGCGCGTTGGCCTTGATCGGGCCGCCCCTAGATATGTATAGTCGCCGCCCATGCCGCCGGTCAGTGAATCGCTCCCGAAGCCCGTTGCTGCGCCCGAACGCTCTCTCGTGCAACGAATGGAGGCGCTTCACCGCGCGAACGATATCCGTAGCCGGCGCGCACAGCTCAAACGCGACCTCAAGGCGGGGCGCCAGCCGATCCATGAATTGCTGCTCGCGCCGCCGGATTACCTCGAGACGGCAAAGGTGTTCGACCTCCTGCTCGCAGTTCCGAAGTACGGTCGCGTCAAGGTCAACAAGATCCTGTCGCAATGCAGGATCTCGCCGAGCAAGACGATCGGCGGTCTCTCGCAGCGGCAGCGCACGGAGCTGGTCGCGCTGATGCGCCGGCGGTGACGGCCGCGCTCGCCCGCGTCCGACCCAGTGCCCAGGGTGTTCGTGATCACCGGGCCCTCCGGAGTCGGCAAGGGCACGCTGATACGGGGGCTGCTCGAGCGCGTGCCGGAGCTCGAGCTGTCGGTCTCTGCGACCACTCGGCCACCCAGGACCGGCGAGCGCGACGGCGTCGACTACCACTTCCTGACTGACGAGCAGTTCGAGGCCCACGCCGCCGCGGGCGATTTCGTCGAACACGCCGTTTACTCCGGAAACCGGTACGGAACGCTGCGCTCGGAGCTCCAGCGCCGACTGGACGCCGGCGTTCCGGTGGTGCTCGAGATCGAAGTCCAGGGCGCTCGCCAGGTCCGGGAAGCGTTGCCCGACGCCGTGGCGGTGTTCATCGCGCCACCTTCGATCGATGCGCTGCGAGCGCGGCTCGTGGGTCGGGGGACCGACGATCGTGATCAGGTCGACGCGCGGTTGCGCACCGCCCTGTCCGAGCTGGAGGCGCAACCCGAGTTCGCGCACGTGATCGTCAATGACCGCTTGGAGCATGCGATCGAGGAGCTGGTCAAGATCGTGCGGGCAAAGCTCCCGGCCCGGCCCGGCAATTCCGGCCGCTAACCTTGTCGTGACAATCGATCTGAAGAGGATGACCCAACGCCTTGATCTCCCCCCGAATTGACAAGCTGCTCGAACACGTCGACTCCGACTACGCGAGCGTGATCGTCGCCGCCAAGCGCGCCCGGCAGATCAACTCCTACTATCACAATCTCGGCGAGGGGACGTTCGATGAGTTCCCGCCGCCGATGGTGGAGACCCGCTCGAAGAACTACCTGACGATCGCGCTCGAGGAAGTCGCTCAGGGCAAGCTGAAGTACCACTACAGGTAGGCGGGCGCCGTGGCCCGGTTGCTCCTCGGAGTGAGCGGTTCCGTCGCGGCCTACAAGGCAGTCGAGGCGGCCCGATTGGCGATCAAGGCCGGCCACGCGGTCCGCGTGATCCAAACGCCGACAAGCCAGCGGTTCGTCGGCGCCGCCACGTTTGCCGGTGTCACCGGCGCGCCGGTGCTGGCCGGCGAGTTCGAGCCCGATCCGGCGCAGGGGTCGTATCCCGGCGAGCCTCGCCCGGAGCGCGCGCCGATCAGTCACCTGGCGCTGGTCGAGCGCGCAGACCTCTATCTGATCGCTCCCGCGAGCGCGAACACGCTCGCGAAGCTCGCCCACGGCCACGCTGACAACCTCGTCACGACCGCGGCGCTCGCGGCAACCTGTCCGCTCGCGCTCGCCCCGGCAATGAACAACCACATGTACTTCCACCCCGCGACCCAGGCGAACATCGGGCGGCTCGTCGCGCGGGGCGTCACCGTGATCGCGCCCGGCGAGGGAGAGCTGGCCTCGCACGGTGAGCACGGCATCGGCAGGCTTGTCGAGCCACCACAGCTGTTGGAGGTCTGCGAAGCGCTGCTCACGCCCGCGACGCTCACGGGACTGCGCGTGCTGGTCACGGCGGGCGGGACCCGCGAGCCGATCGACAGCGTCCGCTATATCGGCAACCGTTCCTCCGGGCGAATGGGCATTGCGCTGGCCTCCGAGGCCGCACGCCGTGGCGCCGAGGTGACGGTGGTCGCCGCGAACGTCGGTCTCGAACCGCCCGCCGGCGCGAGGCTGATCACCGTCGGGACCGCAGCCGAGCTGGCGCACGTATGTGCGGAGCAGTTCGGCGCGTGCGACGTGCTGCTGATGGCTGCCGCGGTGGCGGACTTTCGGCCGGCGGCTGCCTCCGCGAACAAGCTCAAGAAGGACGATGGCGTACCGGCAATCGAGCTCGAGGCGACCGAAGACGTGCTGAGCGGCCTGGCCGCTCGTCGCGGGCCTCACCAACTGCTGGTCGGCTTCGCCGCCGAGCACGGGGGAGGGGCGCTGCAATACGGCCGGGGCAAGCTCGAGCGCAAAGGCTTGGACGCAATCGTCGTCAACGACATATCTGATCCTCGGATCGGGTTCGACGCGGCCGACAACGAGGTGACGATTCTGGCGGTTGACGGCCGCGAGCAGCGTGTCCCTCGGCGTACAAAGGAGCAGGTCGCGCGCGCGGTGCTCGACGAAGTCGAGCGCCTCCATCAGCAAATCGAGGAGAGACGTGGAGCCGGAGCAGACGCCCGTAGCACAGCAGGAGTGTGAAGCGGCTGCCGCCGTCGCGAAGCGGCTCGCTGGGAACATCTCGCGAGCCGTCCAGATTCGCAAGGAGACGCTCGAATGCGTGCTGGTCGCGCTGCTCGCCGAGGGCCACGTGCTGATCGAGGACTATCCGGGCGTCGGCAAAACCGCCCTAGCACGCGCCATCGCACGCTCGATCGACTGTCAATTCGCGCGCGTTCAGTGCACCTCCGACCTGCTGCCCGCGGACGTGGTCGGCACGAATGTGTACGACCAACGCGAGCAGCGGTTCGAGTTCAGGCCCGGCCCGGTATTCGCGAACGTCGTGCTGGTTGACGAGATCAACCGTGCGTCGCCCAAGACGCAGTCTGGGCTGCTCGAATGCATGCAGGAGCGTCGGGTGACCGTCGATGTGCAGACGCACGAGCTGGCGCGTCCGTTCCTGGTTCTCGCCACCCAGAACCCGATCGAGTACGAAGGCACCTACCCGTTGCCCGAGGCGCAAGTCGATCGGTTCATGGTCAGGGTCTCGCTCGGATACCCGTCGCACGGGGCGGAGGCGGAGATGCTCGCCGAGCACGAAACCGGCGACCGCGTGCTGACCCTGGCGCCGGTCGCGAGCGCGGCCGAGGTTCTGGCGGCCCAGGACGCGGCCACCCGGCTGCGTGCATCCGAGCCGCTGCGCGACTACATCGTGCGAGTGCTGTGGCGTACCCGCGAGGACCCCCGGGTCGATCTCGGGGCCAGCCCGCGATCGGGTCTGATGCTGCTGCGCGCCGCGAAGGCCCACGCGATGATGCATGGCCGCGATCACGCGCTCCCGGACGACGTTCAGAAGCTGGCGGAGCCCGTCCTGGCTCACCGGCTCGTGATGGCGCCGGATTCACCACGGGCGGCGGCCCGCGAGGTGATCGCCGACGCCGTCTCCTCCGTTCGAGCGCTGTGATGAGGTGGCCAAGAGGATGAGTCGCGCGGCGGGTGTGGCTCTCGGAGGTACCCTGCTCACGCTCGTCGCTTTGGTGTTCGACGCCTCGCCGCTGTTCGTACCGGCGATTGCGTTCATCCTGCTCGGGGTCGCGGTGCCCGCTTGGGTGTGGCTCAGCATGCGCGGCGCAAGCATCGAGCGCCGCCTGCACGCAAACCGAGTGCTCGAAGGCGAGCCGCTCGAGGCGACCGTCGAGATCCGGCGAGGTGGCCTGGGACTGCCCGGGGCGCAGGTGCTCGATCCGCTCACGCCGGATCCCGTCCGGATGGCGACGCCGCTGTCCCTGATCCGAGGCGCGCGCACCGCCCAGATCCGAATCGTCGCCAGCTTCGCTCGGCGGGGGCTACGACGCGTGGACGGTCCGACGCTGACCGTTAGCGACGCGCTCGACCTCGCGCGGTTCGCGCGGAGGGGCTCACCGGCTGCCGATGAAGTGCTCGTATTGCCGCGGATCGAACCGGTGCGGTGGACCGAGCTTGGCCGCGGCCTGCAAAGCACCACCTCGAGCGGAGCGCAGGCCAGCGAGCCGTTCGCGGCCGTCGATGTCGACGGGCTGCGACCCTACCGCCCGGGAACGCCGGCGTCGCGAATCCACTGGTCCGCGCTGGCCCGTGGCGCAGGCCTGCTCGAGCGCCGGCTGCAGGCCGACGGCGACACGCGGCCGCTGGTGGTCCTCGATGCGCGCGGGGTGGGATCCACCGAGCATCTCGATGCCGCCGTCCGTGCGGCCGCCTCGCTCGTCGTCGAGTTCGCGCGCCGGGGAGGGTGCGGACTGCTGCTGCCGGGCGAGCGCCGCGCAATCAAGGTCGAGCCCGACCTCGGCGGCTGGGCGGGGGCGCACGCGCGGCTGGCGCTGGTCGAGAATGGGCCCGGGACGCGCGCCCCGGTGATCTCGACTGGGGGCCATCTGGGCCCGCTGTTCTACGTCGCCGCCCAGCCGCTCGAGCGGCTCCCGGCGGGGGTCGCTGGAATCGCGCGGGCCAGTCGCGTGCTCGTGCTGCCTCGAGCGCTCACCCAGCGAATCGAGGTCCGCCCGAGCTTCGAGGTCGCCGGCTGTTACGGCTTCGCGACTCGCGCCCGGGCCGAGGTGGCGGCGTGACGAGTCGCGCCCAGGTTGCGGTGCTGGGCCCGGCTGCTCGGGTCGGCGAGCGTTCGGACGCGCCGCCGGCGAACACCGCCCAGCGAGTGATCATCCGGCTGGTGACGTTCGCGGCGCTGGGCCTGTACGGCATCGTCAGGTGGGGGACCCTTCTGAGCCCCGCTCCAACCTGGCGACTGCTCGCTCTGCTCGTTCTCGCCGTGCTGATCGCCGGGGCGGGTGGGGTGCTTGTCAGGTTCTCTCGCGCCGCCGCGGTGCTCGGCGCGGTGCTCGCGGTGCTGCTGATCCTGCCGATCGCGGGCGTCCGGTTCGGCTGGATCTGGCACGTGCGGATCGCCGTCACCGCCGATGCGATTGGAAATGGGCTGATCGCGCTGCCGCACATGCTCGTCCCGTACCCGGGACCATCGGATTGGGTGCGGATCGTGATCGTGCTCGGCGCCGGCGTGCTGCTGCTGGACGCCGCGTTCGTGCTTGCCCTCGCTCCCCGGGCACTGGGCGATCTGCAACGGGCCGGGGCAGCGCTGCCGCTCGTCGCGCTGGCGATCGTGCCCGCCACACTCGTGCGGCCCTCGTTGCCCTACCTTCAAGGGCTGCTGCTGTTCGCACTGCTGGCGGCGTTCTTGTGGGGAGAGCGGATCCGCTCGGGCGGTCTGATGACCGCCTGCGCCGTCGCTGCCCTGGCCGGAGTCGGCGGCGCGATCATCGCACCGCATCTCGACCACCACAAGCCGTGGCTCAACTATGAGGCACTGGCGGGCAACGTCTCGGCGGCGCACGTCGATACGTTCACCTGGGGCCAGCAGTATGGGCCGTTGCGCTGGCCGCGCACCGGCCACGAGGTGATGGACGTCGAGGCCACCCACGCGGAGTACTGGAAGGCCGAGAACCTTGACGTGTTCGACGGTCACGGATGGACCCAGGGGACGGTCGCGAGCGATCAGTCGATGCCGCAGCCGGCCGCCGGACCGCTCAGCCGCTGGAAGCAGACGATCCAAGTGACGATCCGGGACATGAACACCACCGACGTGATCGCCGCCGGGACGGCCATGGCTCCGGAGGGCCTCCCGGGGCAGATCGAGGCCGGGGCCAGCCCGGGAACCTGGGCGAGGTCCAGCCCGCTCGGGCCCGGAGCCAGTTACACGATCTCCGTGATCGACCCGAGCCCGAGTTCCACGCAGCTCGCGCACGCCGGCAGCGCGTATCCGGTCGGCCTTTCGGACTATCGCTCGCTGGCCCTGCCGCGGTCCGCGACGGTTCCCCCGACGACGATCGAGTTCCCCGCGTTTCACTCCGCTCTGGCGGTACGCAGTGCCGGCAACGGCACGCAGATCGTGAACGCCTCTCCCTACGCCCGCGCGTATGCGCTCGCGCAATCACTCGAGCGCCGCGCCAGGAATCCCTATGACTACGTCCAGGCGGTGCTCGGCTACCTGCATCACGGCTTCGTCTACGACGAGAACCCGCCGGCCGCACAATTCCCTCTCGAGAGCTTCCTGTTCGACACCAAGCTCGGCTACTGCCAGCAATTCTCGGGGGCGATGGCGCTGCTGTTGCGGATGGGGGGCATCCCAGCTCGCGTCGCGGCCGGCTTCACCTCAGGAAGCTATAGCGCGTCAACCCGTCAGTTCGTGGTCACCGACATCGATGCGCACGACTGGGTCGAGGCGTGGTTTCCGCAGTACGGATGGGTCCGCTTCGACCCGACGCCGGCCTCTGATCCGGCTCGCCGCAGCGCCACCCTGCTCCCAGCGCTGCCCGGTGCAAATCCCGCGACCGTCAAGCCGCAAGTGGCACCACGCCGCGCCGACACGACGCCCGCCTCGGCCGCGCCGTCGATTTCCAGGCGGCACGGCAACAACTCCGAGGCGATCGTGATCATCGCGCTGATTGCGCTGCTTGTCGCGCTCGGCTTCTCGGCACGCATCGCACTGCGGGTCAGCGAGCCGAGCACCGACGAATTGCTGGCCGAGCTCGAACGCGCGCTCAGGCGCTGTCGGCGTCCGGTCGGCGTCGCCGTGACGCTCGCCGAGCTCGAGCAGCGCTTTCGCTCCTCGCCGGAGGCAGCGGACTACATTCGCTCACTTCGCCTGGCGCGCTTCGCCGGCCGCCCCGAGCGCCCGACGCTCGAGCAGCGTCGCGCACTCCGTGCCCAGCTGGCGGCGGGGCTCGGACTGCCGGGCGCGCTCCGGGCAATCTGGGCGCTCCCACCAAGGCGCTACATCTCCTCGCGCTGGGCATCGCTGTGGCCGTCGAAACGCCGGGCGGGGCGCCTAAACTGAGAACGATGGATGACGTGTACGAGCTCTTCCAGCGGGGCACGGCACTGCTGGAGGCAGGTCACCACCATCAGGCGACCGTTCCCCTCTCTCGCGCGCGCGACCTGGACCCCGACAAGACCTCGATCCGCGAAGCCCTCGGACGGGCGCTGTTTCATGCGCAGCGTTACGAGCAGGCCGCGGAGGAGTTCCAAGCAGTGATTGACCGCGCGCCAACCAACGATTTTGCGCTGTTCTGTCTTGGCCGCTCGCTGCAGATGCTCGGCCGCCACGCCGAAGCTCGCAAGCCCCTGGCCCTGGCGGCGTTCATGCAGCCGAACCGGCGCGACTACCGCCTCTATCGCGATCGAGCGCGCGCGGCGGCGGCCCGTCTGTGAGTCGCCAAGCGGCCAGCCTGGTGCTACCCTGAACCTACAGCTTGTGCGCCGGGCCTTCCCGGTGGTAGTCAAGGAAGTGGGCGCTGGCCCGCTTTTTTTATGAGTTTTATGACGGAGGAGATCGTGAGTGCACTCCAGATCGAGATCGAAGCAAGGCTCGCCGCAACCGAGCCGAAGGTCGAGGTGCTGCTTGCCGAGATTGTCTCGGGGAGCACGCTGCGCCTGTTCATCGATCATCCAGATGGGGTGAACCTCGCGCTCTGCGAGCGCGTCTCCGGCCGTTTGACCGATTACCGCGACCGCTACTCGCTCGAGGTGTCCTCTCCAGGCCAGGATCGCCCGTTGACCAAACCGCAGCACTACTCTCGCTTTCTCGGCCGCCGTGCCCGCCTTCGCCTGCGGGACGCCAGAGACGGCCACAAGAGCGTGACCGGCGAGCTCGTCGGCGCTTCCGAGCGGGAGGTCACGATCGCCGCCGATGGCGCGATCATCACGATCCCGTACGAGCAAATCGCCCGCTCCAACCTCGTCCCCGGAGTCTGAGCCACATGTCCAGAGAGATCCTCGAAGCCGTCAGAGGCCTCGCCGCTGAGAAGAACATCTCTTCCGAGAAGCTGATGGAGGCGCTGGAGGATGCTCTGCTGTCGGCGTACAAGAAGACCCCTGGCTCGGCCCCGTACGCGAAGGTCGAGATGGACCGTGACAGCGGCGATTTCCGCGTCTGGGAGCTGAAGATCCCACCGGAGCTCGAGGAGCAGCTGCTCGTCGAGGCGACCACCGACCAGCAGCCGACCGTCGACCCCGAGACGGGGGAGATGCGCGAGCCACCCGAGCCAGAGATCGATCTCGAGAAGCTCAAGGAATACGAGGACCAGATCGAGACCGAGGACGTGACGCCCGATGACTTCGGACGGATCGCTGCGCAGACGGCCAAGCAGGTGATCTTGCAGCGGATCCGCGAAGCGGAACGCGACATGATGTACGAGGAGTACCGCGACCGCGTCGGCGAGCTGATCACCGGCATCGTGCAGCAGTCCGACTCCCGCTACACGCTCGTCCAGTTGCGCGAGCGGGTCGAGGCGCTGTTGCCCAAGTCAGAGCAGGTCGAAGGCGAGCGCTACGACCACTCGCAGCGGATCAAGGCGGTAATCAAGGATGTCTCGAACTCGACCAAGGGCCCGAGCATCATCGTCTCCCGCCGCGATCCCGAGCTGATCAAGTCCCTGTTCGAGCTAGAGGTGCCGGAGATCGCAGACGGGCTCGTCGAGATCACCGGCGTGGCGCGCGAGCCGGGCTACCGCTCGAAGATCGCGGTCGTCTCCCACGTCGATGGGGTTGACCCCGTCGGCGCGTGCGTCGGTCCGCGCGGCTCGCGGGTGCGGATGGTCGTCTCCGAGCTGCGCGGCGAGAAGATCGACATCATCCCCTACAACGACGAGCCGGCCCGGTTCGTCGCCAAGGCACTGTCGCCGGCCCGCGTCCGCGAGGTGCTGGTCGACGACGCCGGCAAGCAGGCGACCGTCATCGTGCCCGACGACCAGCTCTCGCTGGCGATCGGGCGCGAGGGGCAAAACGCACGTCTCGCGGCTCGTCTCACCGGATGGCGGATCGACATCCGCTCGGAGACCGAGTTCGCCGCCGAGGAAGCCGAGCACGGTTATGAGGAGGAGGAGGCGCAGGGCCGCTGCGCCGCGATCCTCACGAACGGTCGCCGGTGCCCGAACGCCGCGCTGCCCGGGTCGCGCTACTGCGGTCTGGAGACCCACCAGGCGCTCGCGAGCAAGGACACTGACCGGGTCGACGGGGTCAACGGTGACAGCGCCCCACCCGTCGAGGGCGAGAGTGGCGCGCCGGCCGGCGAGGTAAATGACTCACGCGCCGGCGCTTCTTAGGCGATCTACACTGGAGTTAGATGAACAAGCGTGTGCATGAGATCGCCAAGGAACGTGGACTTTCCGCCAAGGATGTACTCGAACGTCTGCGCGATGCCGGGTTGAACGTCAAGGCCGCTTCCTCGTCCGTTGACGAGGAGGCGGCGCTGCGCGCGCTCGGCAATGGCGGTGGCTCGTCCAGGCAAGCCGAGGCTCCGGCTCCCGCGGCCACGCAGGATCGCTCCGCCGAGGCGCCGGCTCCCGCGGCCACGCAGGATCGCTCCGCCGAGGCGCCGGCTCCCGCGGCCACGCAGGATCGCTCCGCCGAGGCGCCGGCCGACTCTGCTCGTGGCGCCAACGGCGAGCCGTCGCACAAGCGTCCGACACGTGACTCGCTCCAGGGCGAGCGCGCGCCCGGGACCCCAGGCGCCCGGCGCCGGGTCGTGATCGACTCACAAGCGTCTCGAAGGGCGTCCGCCGGCGGTGGTCCACCACAGTCAAATCAGCCACCGCGACGTCAGCGCCGTGGCCGCCGCCGGCGCGGCATCTACGACGAGGAAGCCGAGTCCCGTCCCTCCGCGAGCACCGCGGTTGCGGAGCCCAACGCGGTGCGGATCAATTCCGGGTCGACCGTCAAGGACGTCGCCGAATATCTCGACGTGCCGCTGCCCGAGGTGATGAAGAAGCTGATGGCGCTTGGCGAGATGAAGACGCTCACGCAAACGCTCACCGACGAAGCGATTCAAGTGCTCGCCGCCGAGCTCGGCAAAGACGTCGAGATCGTGCATTCCGACGAGGAGACCGTTTCCGAGCCGGTGTTCCAAGATGCCGACGAGGAGCTGGTCGAGCGCGCCCCGGTGGTGACGATCATGGGCCATGTCGACCACGGGAAGACCTCGCTGCTGGACGCGATCCGCACGACCGAGGTCGCCGCCGGCGAGGCCGGCGGGATCACCCAGCACATCGGCGCCTACCAGGTCCACCACGGCGATCGGACGGTCACGTTCCTTGATACCCCGGGCCATGAGGCGTTCACCGCGATGCGTGCCCGCGGCGCGAAAGTGACCGACATAGCGGTGATCGTGGTGGCTGCCGACGACGGAGTCAAACCGCAAACGCAGGAGGCGGTCGACCATGCCAAGGAAGCAGACGTCCCGATGGTCGTCGCGGTCAACAAGATCGACAAGGAGGGGGCTGACCCCAACCGCGTGCGCTCGGAGATGACCACGCTCGGGCTGCAGCCGGTCGAGTGGGGCGGCGACACGGACTTCGTGAATGTCTCGGCTCGCACGAAGGAAGGACTCGATGGCCTGCTCGACACGATCGTCGCGCTGGCCGAGCTGTTGGAGCTTCGCGCCAACCCGGACGCTCCCGCGTCCGGGACGGTGATCGAGTCAAAGCTCGATCCCGGTCGCGGGCCGGTGGTCACGATCCTGATCGGCCGGGGAACGCTCGAGGTCGGTGACGCACTCGTCGCCGGGGCCCACTGGGGCCGCGTGCGGGCGATGCACGACTTCCTCGGCAATCGGGTCACGCAGGCGCTGCCAGGCGAACCGGTCGAGGTGCTCGGCTTCGACGGTGTGCCCGAGGCCGGCGAGCACGTCCGCGTGGTCGAGCACGAACGCCGCGCGCGCCACCTCGCCGGCGAGCGGGCCTCGCGGCTGAAGGCCGAATCGCTCGCCCGCCGGGCTGGTAAGAAGGTCTCACTGGAGGACATCTTCAAGAGCGGCATCCAGGAGCTGAACCTGCTGATCAAGGCCGACGTCGCCGGATCATTGGAGGCGATCGAGGACGAGATCGCGAAGCTGCCCCAGGACGAGGTGTCGGTGAACATCATCCGCGGCGCGGTCGGCGGTGTGACCGAGTCCGACGTGATGCTCGCGTCGGCGTCGGACGCCGTGATCCTCGCGTTCAACGTTCGTCCGGTCGGCGACGCCCGTGCGCTCGCAGAGCGCGAGGGAGTCGAGATTCGCCACTACTCGGTGATCTACCGCGCAACCGAGGAGCTGCGCAGCGCGATGCAGGGCATGCTCGCGCCCGAAGAGGTCGAGCAGACACTCGGCTCCGCCGAGGTACGCCAGCTGTTCCGCGCCTCGCGGGTGGGTACGATCGCCGGCTCGCACGTCACCGAAGGCAGGATCACGCGCGGATCGAAGGTCCGGCTGGTCCGCGATGGGAGGGTCGTCTACGACGGCGAGATCGCGAGCCTCCGGCGCTTCAACGAGGATGCGCGAGAGGTCGCGACCGGCTACGACTGCGGCATCGTGCTGAGGGATTTCGCCGACCTGAAGGAAGGCGACGTGCTCGAGACTTACACTACCCGTCAGGTCGAGCGCGAGCTCGTCTAAAGGCGAATGGATGTCCGGAGGCGGCTTCGTCGCCGTGCTCGTCATCGAGCTTCACTTCCCGCTCGCCGGGAGCCTCAAGAGCAAGCGCAAGGACCTCGCTTCGATCAAGGCGCAGCTCCACGGCCGGCTGGGAGCGGCCGTCGCAGAGGTCGATCACCAGGACACGTGGCAACGCTCCACCTTGACCGCCGCGCTGACCGGCGGGTCGCTAGCGACGCTGTCCGCGGCAGCGGACAAACTTGAGCGATGGCTGGATTCGAGGTGGCCGGATGGAGTCCGTGTGGAGCGCGTCGTCGTCTCGCTGGAGGACCTGCGAGACGTCGTTCCGCGATTCGGCGTCGAGGGATAGGATGGCCCGCCAAGCCCGCATGCGCCGCGTCGACGAGGCGATGCGTGCCGTCCTCGGCGAAGCGATCGCCAAGGGTCTGCAAGACCCGCGGGTGGGATTTGTCACAGTGACCGGAGTCGAGACCAGCCCAGACCTTCGCCACGCTCGCGTCTATGTGAGCGTCCTCGGCGACTCCCGCGGGCGCGCGGAGAGCCTTGACGGCTTGCGCTCGGCGCACGGCTTTCTCCAACGCCGGGTCGCCGCCGAACTGAGCCTCAAGCACACTCCGACGCTGACGTTCGCGTACGACGAGACGGTCGATCGCGGGATGCGGATCTCACAGCTGATCGACGAGACCCAGGGACGGGGCGGTGCCTGAGAACGGCAATCGCTCCAGCCGCGAGGCGGTGCTCGAGCAGCTGCGCGGGGCCAGCAAGTTGATTCTGGTCACGCACGAGAATCCGGACGGCGACGCGCTTGGCTCGCTGATCGCCACGCAGGAGATCGTCACCGCGCTCGGCAAGGACAGCCTCATGTTCATCGACGCCAGCGAGTTCCCGCTCCCCCAGGAATACCAGTTCCTGCCGCTCCCGGGCCTCGTCAACGCGCCGCCGAGCGATCTCCACGAGCGCACGATCGTATTCCTCGACTGCGGCAACTTGGAGCGCAACCCGGCGGAGGCGCTCCAGCGCCCCGGCGCGCACATCCTCAACATCGATCACCATCACGACAACACCCGCTTTGGCACGCTGAACCTCGTCGAACCGGAGGCGTCCTGCACGGCGGAGATCGTCTGGGAGTTGATGGGCTCGCTCGGGGTGCAGCCGACGATCACGATCGCCGAGGCGTTGTATGTCGGCCTGATCACGGACACCGGGCGCTTCATGTACGAGAACACCGGCCCCCGCGCGCACCTGATGGCCGCCGAGCTGATCGAGGCCGGCGTCGAGCCGCACGAGATCTACCGGCGCGTGTACGAGGAAACGCCCTACGGCAAGCTAGCGCTGCTCGCGCGCGGGCTGGCGAACGTCGAGCGCTATGACGGTGGGACCTTGATCGTCACTGCCCTGAGCGCGCAGGACTTCAGCGAGTCGGGCGCCGAGGAGAGCTACTCCGAGGGAGTTATCGATCATCTGCGAGCGGTCCGGGGCGCGGTCGTCGCCGCGCTGATTCGCGATCGCATCGGCGACACGGACGGCGCGAACCTCCGCAAGGTCTCCCTGCGAGCCAGCGACGACCGCGTCGACGTCTCCCGGATCGCGCGTGCCCACGGGGGTGGTGGGCACCGCCAGGCGGCCGGCTTCACGACCGCGATGGACTGGGACGAGCTGGTCCCGTTCCTCCGTGAGGAAGTTGCGCAGCAGTTGGCCGCGGTTTCGTGACCGACGGCGTTCTGCTCTACGACAAGCCCGCCGGGATTACCTCCGCCGGAGTCGTCGCGAGCGTACGCCAAGGATTTCCGCGAGGGGTGAAGGTCGGACACGCGGGGACGCTCGACCCGTTCGCCACCGGTCTGCTGCTGATCCTCGTCGGCCGTGCGACGCGCGTGCAGCGCTTCCTGATGGCCTTGCCGAAGACCTATGAGGCGGTCGCCCGGTTCGGGGCGGTGTCGAACACCGGCGATCCGGAAGGCGAGCTCGTGTCCACGGGCGTCGTCCCCGCCGGAGAGTTGAGGCTCCCGAGCGGCCTGATCCGCCAGCGACCGCCGGCATACTCCGCGGTGAAGGTCGGCGGCCGGCGCGCGTACGCGCTGGCCCGGGCCGGGGTCGAGGTCGAGCTACCGGAGCGCGAGGTCGAGATCTATCGCTTCCTGGAGCTCGGCCGGGACGGCGATCGCCGGCGGTTCCTGATCGAGTGCTCCTCGGGGACGTACGTGCGCAGTCTGATTACCGACCTCGGCGACGCCTATTGCGAGGCAGCTGCGGCGCACGCGGATCGGGTGCTTCGATGTTGCGCGGGCAGACCCGAGCCGGGTCATCAGCCTTGATACGCGCGCTGAGCTTCCTCCCCGAGCGGCGGCTCGATCCCGAGCGCGCTCGTCGGGCCAGCCACGGCGCTGCGGTCCAAGGGCGCGGCGTCCGGCGTGGTCCGGCTGACCGACGATGCCGGGCTGATCGCGCTCGCGGAGCCTCTCCAGGACGGCAGCGGGCTGAGGCCGATCGTCGGCCTGCGAGGGTGAGCACCGTGGCGCTCGCTGGAAGTCTCTACGCTTCCGCGCCGATGCAGGTCACAAAGCTCACGGACGTAGAGCCGCGCCCGCGGAGGATCGCGGTGGGTGAGTTCGACGGGGTCCACCTCGGCCACCGGGAGGTGATCCATGGCAACGACACCGTGCTCACGTTCGAGCCCCACCCGCTCCGTGTGGTGCGGCCGGAAGCGGCGCCGAAGCTGCTCACGAGCCTCGAGGCCAAGGCGGAGCTGATCGGCCGCCTGGGGGTCAGGGAGCTGGTCCTGATCCCCTTCAACGAGGGATTCGCGCACCAGAGCCCGCGCGAGTTCATCGATCACGTGCTGATCGATCGACTCCAGGCCACGCACGTCTCGGTCGGCGAGAACTTCCGCTTCGGCCACCTGGCGACGGGCGATGCCGAGATGCTGGCGACCGATGGACGGTTCGAGCTGCGTGTCGTCCCATTGGTAGAGGTGGACGGCGAGGTCGTGTCCGTCGAGCCACATCCGTGGCCTGGTGCTCGCCGGCGAAGTGGAGCTCGCCAGGCGCTTTCTCGGCGCGCCGTTCGCGCTTCGCGGGGAGGTGGTCCGAGGCGATCAGCGAGGACGTGAGCTCGGCTTTCCAACCGCCAACATCGTGCCCGACGAGGAGCTCGTGTGTCCCGGGCATGGGATCTACGTGGCGCGCGCGAACGGGGTCTGCGCCGCGGTCAGCATCGGTGTCCGGCCGACGTTCGGCACGGGTCGGGCCGTATTGGTCGAGGCATACCTGCTCGACCGCGACGTCGACCTCTACGGGCAGATCCTGAAGCTCGACTTCCTCGCGCGATTGCGCGGAGAGCGGCGGTTCGATTCGGCGCAGGCGCTCGTCGAGCAGATGCACGAGGACGCCGAGCGCGCCCGCGAGCTGTGCCGCAAGGCGCCGATCGGGCTCGAGTGAGCGACCGCGGAGCACTCTGCTAGCCTCACGCAGCGCATGACCCTGACCAAGGAACGCAAGCAGGAGCTGGTCGACAAGTTCGGCGACAGCGGGACCGACACCGGCAAGGCCGAGGTCCAGGTTGCGATGCTGACCGACCGGATCAACCATCTCACCGAGCATCTGCGCGCGCACCACAAGGATCATCACTCGCGCCGCGGGCTGCTGATGCTCGTCGGGCGTCGACGCCGTTTCCTGAACTACCTCCAGCGTACGGACCTCGAGCGCTACCGCGCTCTCGTACGCGAGCTCGGCCTGCGAAGGTGACCCCGATCGCGACCGGGACGCCGGCGCCCGACTTCACGCTTGCGCGGGCGGACGGGAGTGAGTTCACGCGTGCCGACCTGCAGGGCCAAACGACGGTGCTCGTCTTCTATCCGTTCGCGTTCAGCCCGGTGTGCACGGACCAGCTCAACCTCTACGAAGAGGTGCTCGACGATTTCAAGCGACGCGGCGCGACGCTGTACGGCGTCTCGTGTGACGCGACCTACTCGCAGACGGCGTTCCGGGAGAAGCTCGGCGTGACGATCGAGCAGCTTTCCGACTTCGAGCCCAAGGGTGAGACCTGCCGCGCGTTCGGCGTCTATCACCCGGATGGGTTTGCGCAGCGGGCGCTCGTCATCACGGGCCCCGACGGCATTGTGAGCTGGAGCTATCAGGCTGCTTCTCCCGGCGAGCTACCGGGCGCGAACCTGATATTCGACGCTCTCAGCGCTTCCGGCCGCTAGTTCGGTCGAGGATTGGCGAGCATGGCTGACTTCGGCTCGGCGCCGGTCCCGGCGCTCTCGGGCGAGGACCACACGCGCGGACCCGCCGACGCGCCGGTCGTGATCGAATACGCCGACTTCGAATGCCCGTTCTGTGCCGCGATGAGCGCGAAGCTGACAACCCACCGCCTACAGCGGGTCTTTCGCCACTTCCCGGTTCGCTCCAGCCACCCGCGAGCCTGGGCTGCCGCGTGCGCTGCCGAGGCTGCCGCCCTCCAGGGCCGCTTCTGGGAGATGCACGACTCCTTGTTCGCCGATCAGGGGCGGCTCGAGGATCCCCACCTCTGGGAACGGGCGCGCGCGCTCGGTCTCGAAGTCGATCGGTTCGACGGCGATCGGCGCAGCGACGCAGGTGCTCGCCCGGGTGCGCCGCGACTTTCAGTCGGGGGTGCGAGCGGGCGTCGTGACCACCCCGACGTTGTTCGCCGGCGGCCGCTCCTACGCGGGGCAGATCGACGAGCCCACGCTCGCGCGCCTCGCCGCCGGCACCGACGGGGTGGCGCAGAGCTAGGCCACGCTAGGCGCGCTTGACGGCGGGCGGCGCGGGGGCGGCCCGCTCGAAGTCGTCGACCGAAGGCGCCCGGCCCCGCAGCGGCTGCGCAGAGGCGGCGGTGCTGATCGCGCCGCGCACGAGATCGAGCTGGCGCAACATGATCTGGTGATCGATCTCCGGAAAGGTCGAGAGGATCGCCAGGCCGAGCGATCCACCAACGTGCTGGGCGATCTCCGGAACCCTCACGTTGCGTGCGACCGCGACGATCGACCGAGTGTCGCGTTTGCCCTCCACGAATGCCCGCTTCAGGGCCGCGGCTCCCGGCCGACTGCCGCCTCGCCCGCTACCATCAGTTACGTTCGGATAAAAAAGAGAGATACGAAGAACTCCGCCGACCGAAGGGCGGAGCAGAAGGGAAACTGAATATGTCTGACGCCGTTACGCGCGTGTCCGTCGAGATCGAGGGCAAGGAGATCTCGTTCGAGACCGGCAAGCTGGCCAAGCAGGCCTCCGGCGCCGTCGTCGTCCGTGTGGACGACACCATGGTCTTGTGTACCGCAACTGCGGGCAACCTCCGGGACGTCGACTTCCTCCCCTTGACCGTCGACGTGGAGGAGCGAATGTATGCGGCCGGGAAGATCCCCGGCTCGTTCTTCAAGCGCGAAGGTCGCGCTGGGGAGAAGGCGACGCTGACCGCGCGCCTGATCGATCGCCCGATCCGTCCGCTGTTCCCAAAGGGCTGGCGGTACGAGACCCAGCTCGTGGCGCTGCCGATGTCGGTCGATCACGTCAACCCGTACGACATCCTGGCGATGAACGGTGCCTCCGCGGCGCTGATGGTCTCGCACATCCCGTTTCCGGCCCCGGTCGGGGCGGTGCGGATCGGCAAGATCGACGGCAACTTCGTCGTCAACCCGAGCGAGGAGGACCTCGTCGAGGAGACCGATCTCGATCTGATCGTCGCCGGCACCGAAGAGGCGATCCTGATGGTCGAGGCGGGCGCCAACGAGATTCCCGAGGCGGAGATCCTCGATGCGCTCGACATCGCTCACGGTGAGATCAAGAAGCTTTGCGCTGCCCAGCGCGAGCTGGCCGAGAAGGCCGGAAAGCCGAAGCTCGAGGTCGAGGTGCCGCAGGTCGCGCCCGAGCTCTACGAGCAGATCAAGGCCTCGCATGGCGCGGCCCTTGAAACCGCCACCCAGGTCGAGGACAAGCTCGACCGCCAGGACGCCTGCAAGGCCGTAGAGGAGCAGGTACTGGCCCACTATTCGGGCGATCCTGAGGCCGAGAGCTACGCCGAGCACCGCGGCAACGCCCAGCGCGCGTTCGACAAGCTCGAGAAGACACTGATTCGCGAGCGGATCGCGGTGCAGAAGAAGCGGCCCGATGGCCGTAGCGCCGACGAGATCCGACCGATCTCGATCGAAGTCGGCGTCGCTCCTCGCACTCACGGATCGGCGCTCTTCACCCGCGGCCAGACGCAGGCGTTCAGCGTCGTAGCGCTCGGCACGACGCGCGAGGAGATGCGGCTCGACACACTCGGGCTGGAGACCACCAAGCGCTACTTCCACCACTACAACTTCCCGCCGTTCTCGGTTGGGGAGGCCGGGTTCATGCGTGGCCCCAAGCGCCGCGACATCGGCCACGGCGCGCTCGCCGAGCGGGCGCTCGTCCCGATGACCCCCAGTCAGGAGGAGTTCCCCTACACGATCCGGGTGGTGTCGGACATCCTCGAGTCCAACGGCTCCTCCTCGATGGCCTCGGTGTGCGGCTCGACGCTCTCGCTGATGGACGCCGGCGTGCCGATCAAGAGCTCCGTCGCGGGAATCGCGATGGGCCTGATCAAGGAGGGCGATGACTACATCATCCTCACCGACATCGCAGGCGTGGAGGACCATCTCGGCGACATGGACTTCAAGGTCGCCGGCACGGAGCAGGGGATCACCGCGCTGCAGATGGACATCAAGATCACGGGCGTCACGTTCGAGATCCTGCGGGACGCCCTCGCCCAGGCGAAGGTCGCCCGGCGGTTCATCCTCGGAGAGATGAACAAGGTGATCGACGCGCCGCGGACCGAGCTCTCCAAGCACGCGCCGCGGATCTCGACGATCCAGATCGATCCCGAGAAGATCGGCTTGCTGATCGGCAAGGGTGGGGAGACGATCCGCGCCCTGCAAGAGGAGTTCGAGTCCCAGATCGACGTCAACGACGAGGGACAGGTGCTCGTCTATGCCTCCGACGGCGAGCGCGGCGACGCACTGGTCGACCGGATCCGAGCGATGACCAAAGAGGTCGAGGTCGGAGACGAGTTCACCGGCAAAGTCGTCAAGACGACGACGTTCGGCGCCTTCATCGAGCTCTCGAAGGGAACCGACGGGCTGTTGCACATCTCAAACGTCGCCCCTGGTCGCCGAATCGACACCGTCGAGGAGGTCCTGAACAAGGGAGATGAGCTGCACGTGCGGGTCGTCGAGGTAGACCGGGAGCGTGGGCGGATCGGCCTGCGGCTCGCGGAGGACCCCGAGGTCGCCGGAAAGACCGTCGAGGAGCTGGCGGCCGTCGGCAGCGGTGACAACGGTCCGCCGCGCCGTGACCGCGGTGGCCGTGACGGACGCGACCGGGACCGCGGCCCTCGTGGCCCGCGCGATCGGGATCGCGGGCGCGAAGGTGATCGCGGGCGCGTGCGCGACCGAGACCCTGACCGGCCACGCTCGTAAGCGCACCGTGTCGCATGAGCACCGATTGACGACGCTCCCCTCTGGCGTCCGGATCGTGACGGAGGCGATGCCCTCCGTCCGATCCGTGGCGCTCGGCTTCTGGGTGGGCGCGGGGTCGCGCGGTGAATCCGAGCAACAGGCGGGGCTCTCGCACCTGCTCGAGCACCTTCTCTTCAAGGGCACTGAGAAGTACGGGTCGCTCGAGATCGATCAGATCTTCGACAGCGATGGGCGCAGAGCTCAACGCCGGCACCGGCAAGGAGACGACCTCCGTCTATGCGCGGGTGATCGACGAGCACCTCGCCGATGCCTTCGACGTGATGGCAGACATGGTCTTTCGGCCGGCGCTGACCGAGATCGACTCCGAGCGCGCGGTGATTCTCGAGGAGATCGCGATGTACGAGGACGACCCGCAGGAGAAGGTTTTCGACGTCTTCGGCGAGGCCGTGTTCGGAGACCACCCCCTCGGCCGGGCGATCATCGGCCGGGCCCGGGTGATTGCGCAAACGCCTCCCGAGAAGATCGCGAGCTTCCACGCTGCAAGGTATGCGCCCGGCAACGTCGTGATCGCCGCCGCGGGGGCGATCGACCACGACGCGCTGGTCGAGCTCGCCTCGGCACGAGCGCCGGCGAGCGACGCGGGCGCGGCTCCAGAACCCGAACCAGCCCCTGGACTGGTGGTCGCCCGTCGACGCTTTGAGCACAAGGAGACCGAGCAATACCACGTCTGTCTTGGCGGCCCCGGCCTGTCACGTCACGACGAGCGTCGTTTCGCGCTGCGCGTGCTCGACACGATCTTCGGCGGCACCACCTCATCGCGGCTCTTCCAGGAGGTCCGAGAGCGCCGCGGCCTGGCCTACGCCGTGTACTCGTTCACCAGCGCCTATCGGGATACGGGGCAGGTCGGGCTGTACCTCGGCACCCGCGGGGAGAATCTGGTGGAGGCGCTCGCGGTCGTCGGGACGGAGCTGGCGAGGCTCAGAGAGCTGGCCGCCACCGACGAGGAGCTGCAGCGCGCAAAGGAGAATCTGAAAGGGCGGGTCGTGCTGTCGCTCGAGTCGACCGGCGCGCGGATGACCCGACTCGGCTCCGAGGTGCTCGCGCACGCGCCCTTGCTATCGCTCGACGAGGTTGTCGAGCGGATCGACCAGGTATCGATCGAAGATCTCGAGTCGCTCGTCGATGAGTTGTGGGCGCCCGACCGGCTCTCCACGGCTGGAATCGGCCCTGACGAGGAGCGCTTCGAGGATGCGATGTCGGCGGTGGTCGCCGCCGAGGTCCTGCATTGATCCGGGTAGCCGTCGCCGGCGCGGCCGGGCGCATGGGACAGACCGTGTGCCGCGCGGTCGAGAGCACGGACGACTTGGAGCTCGTTGCGCGGGCCGATCCGGCGCTGGGAGCTTCGCTGGCACAGGCTCTCGCCGAGCGTCCCGATGTGATGGTCGATTTCACGCTTCCGGAGACGGCGGCGGCGAATGCTCGTGAAGCGGTCGCCGCCGGCGTCCACGTCGTGATCGGTACGACCGGCTTCGATCTCGACCAGCTCCACGGGCTGACCGGCGCGAACGTGTTCGTCGCTCCGAACTTCGCGATCGGCGCCGTACTGATGATGCAGTTCGCCGCCGAGGCCGCCAAGCACATGGCGCGTGCCGAGATCATCGAGCTGCATCACGAGCGCAAGCTCGATAGGCCGAGCGGCACGGCGGCACGGACCGCCGAGATGATGGGTGGCGAGGTCGCGATCCATTCGGTCCGTCTTCCAGGGCTGGTCGCTCATCAAGAGGTGATCCTCGGCGATGTCGGCCAGACGCTCACGATCCGGCACGACTCGACCGATCGGGAGTCGTTCATGCCCGGTGTGCTCCTGGCGATCCGGCGGGTCGGCGAGCTGACCGACTCCCCGGTGGTGGGGCTCGAGCGGTTGCTCTAGCCGGCAGCTGGGCGCCGCGGCGGCTCGCCGGCACGGTCGGGCGAGCGGCTTAAGCTGAGACCGAATACTGCCGATTCGGTTAACACCGCACTGCGCGGCCGCCCGGTTCGTTTTGAACGTCGGCCGAGCCAGGTATCTTGTTAGCGGTAACACTTCGATCACCGGGAGTCCTTTGTGGCCTGGAAACGCAATGTCCTCGTCGTCGCCAATGTGACCGCAACCTCACAGGAGCTGCTCGATGCACTGCTGTCAGTCGCCAAGCGATCGCCCGCCAGCTTCACCCTGATCCTCCCTGCGACGGCGTTCGGAGGTGGTCGGTCGGCGGCCACCGAGCAGTTGCGGGCGGCACTCGCAGCGATGCGTGCGGCCGGGCTCGAGGCCGATGGCGTCGTCGGCGAAGCCGATCCCTTTGTCGCCGTCGCCGAGGCTTGGGATCCCAAGCTCTACGACGAGATCATCGTCTCGACGCTCCCGATGCGACTCTCGAAGTGGATGCGTGCCGGACTCCCGGAGCGAATCGGGAGGCATACGGGGGCACCGGTCACGCACGTCGTGTCGCACCCGGCCAAGCCCGAGTTCGAGACCGTGCCCGTGCCGCATCCGGAGGACCGCCGCGCCGGCCCTCGGCCCGCTCTCGGTGCTGGCTTGGGGGCCTCAAAAACAGTAGTTCGGCTCGCCGGCAGAGGGCGACATCGTCCCCTGCGATAATTTCATCCGTATGCCAGTGAGCCTCGGCGCCATCCTTACGGCCATGGTCACGCCGTTCGACGACGAAGGGCACGTCGATCAGGAAGCGGCCGTACGTCTGATGAACCAGCTCGTCGAGCATGGCTCTGACGGCCTCGTGGTGTGCGGTACGACCGGAGAGTCCTCGACGTTGTCCGATGAGGAGCATCTCGGCATGGTCGGCCTCGCGGTCGAGGAGCTCGGTGGGAGATGCACGATCGTCGCCGGGGTCGGCTCCAACGACACGCGCCACGCGGTCGAGCTGACTGAGCGCGCGACCGAGCTGGGCGCAGACGCGCTGCTGTCCGTGAACCCCTACTACAACCGACCGAGTCGCCGCGGCATCGTCCGTCACTACGAGGAAGTCTCGCGCGCCACCGACCGCCCGATCGTGCTCTACAACATCCCCCAGCGCACAGGTGCCGACATGTCGAACGATCTGCTGGCCGAGCTCGCCCAGCTCGAGAACATCTTCGCGGTCAAGCAGGCGAACCCGGCCAACCTCGAGAAGATCGATGGGCTGCAGATCTACGCCGGCAACGATGACCTGCTGGCCGACGTGCTCGAGCTGGGCGAGCCGGGCGGGATCCTCGTCGCGAGTCATCTGTTCGGGGAGGAGATGCGCCGGATGGTGGACGAGCCCGAACGGCGACGGGAGATCGACCAGAGCTTGCAGGACGCCTACCGTGACCTCGCGGTTGCCCCACTCGCGTGCAGCGTGAAGGCGGCGCTCAGCCTGCTCGGTTTCGGAGTCGGCGGGCCACGGCTGCCCTACGTCGAGCTGGACGAGCGCGAGACCGCCGTCGTGCGCGACATGCTCGAGCGCCACGGCATGCTCACGACGGCGTGAGTAGCGCGCTGCGCGTCCTCCCGCTCGGCGGTCTGGGCGAGATCGGCAAGAACATGACCGTGCTCGAGTACGAGGGCCGGATCGTGGTCGTCGACACCGGGCTGCGGTTTCCGACCGCGGAGATGCTGGGCATCGACCTGGTGCTCCCGGACTTCGGCTACCTGCGCGACCGGGCGCAGGACATCGAGGCGATCGTCGTCACACACGGACACGAGGATCACCTCGGCGCGCTTCCGTGGGTGCTGCGCGAGCTCGGAGCCGTACATGCGCCGACCGTCTACGGCGGGCGCCTCACGATCGCGATGGCTCGCTCCAAGCTCGACGAGCACAGACTGCGGGAGGCTCCGCTCGAGGATCTGGACCCGGGCGAGGAGATCAGCCTCGGACCGTTCTCGCTCGAGTTGATCCACATGACCCATTCGATCCCGGACTCCTGCGCGGTGGCCCTCACGACGGAGCTGGGCACGGTGCTCGTCACCGGCGACTACAAGTTCGACCAGACGCCGGTGGACGGCCCACCAGCAGACGTCTCGCGGCTCGCGGAGCTCGGACGGGAGGGGCTGCTACTGCTGTGCGGCGACTCGACCAACGCTGACCGCGCCGGCTTCTCGCCCTCCGAGCGCGAGGTCGGCCCCCATCTCGAGGAGGTGTTTGCGCGCGCGGAGGGGAGGATCATCGTGACCAGCTTCGCGTCGAACATCCATCGGGTGCAGCAAGTCGTCGACGCCGCCGGCGCGCTGGGACGCAAGGTGTCGCTCGTCGGACGCTCGATGCGCAAGAACGTCAACATCGGTCGTTCGCTCGGTCACATCGAGATTCCCGAGGGCATGTTGATCCAACCGCAAGAGGTCGAGGATTGGCCGGAACACAAGGTCGTGGTGATCTCGACCGGCTCCCAAGGCGAGCCGCTGTCGGCACTCCGGCGGATGGCGCACGACGATCACCGGGCGATCAAGCTTCGTCGTGGCGACACGGTGGTCTTCTCCGCGACCCCGATCCCGGGCAACGAGCGCGCCGTCAACGAGACGGTCGATCGCCTGTACCACATCGGTTGCGACGTGATCACCCCCCGGGACGCTCCGATCCACGCCTCGGGCCACGGCTACGAGGAGGAGATCAAGTTGATGCTGAACCTCGTCAAGCCCCGCTACGTGATGCCGATGCACGGCGACCACAAGCGGCTGCACCTGCACGCCCAGCTCGCCGATGCGGTCGGCATCGATCCCGACGACGTGTTTCAGGGCGAGAACGGGCTGCCGCTCGAGATCGATTCCGTGCGCGCCCGATTTGGCGCTCCGGAGCAATCCGGGATGATCTTCGTCGACGGAGTGGACATCGGCGACCCCAGCGACGTCGCGCTCAGAGACCGGAGGATGCTGTCGGCTGACGGAATCTTCATCGTCGTCGCGACGGTCTCAGAGCAGACCGGGGAGTCCGTCGTGCCGCCGGAGGTGATCTTCCGCGGCGTTCCATTCATCGAGCAGGCTGGCGGCCTCGTCGAAGAGATTCGCGGTGAAGTCGAGCGCTCGCTGTCCGCCGCGGCCAATAGCGGCGTGCGGGAGATCGACCTGCTCCAGCAGGAGCTCCATGACGACTTGGCGGCGTTCGTCTATGACCGGCTTCGGCGCCGGCCGATGGTGCTGCCGGTGGTCGTGGAGGTCTGATCGGAGGCGCTCTGGTCGCCGTTCTGCGCGGCCGCCGTCACGGAGATCGGAATTCGGATCGCGAACCGCGTGCCGCGGCCACTCTGCGGTCGCTCCAGCGAGACCGTGCCACCGTGCGACTCGGCCACGGCACGAACGATCGCCAGGCCGAGTCCCGACCCGCGCCCTCCGTCGCCGCCGGCGCGCACGAACCGCTCGAACACCCGCCGCTCGATCTCGACCGGGATCCCGGGGCCGTCGTCCTCCACGACCAGCTTCGCGACGCGGCCGTCGGTCGAGGTGGAGGCGCGCACGTGAGTCCCGGGTGGCGTGTGCCGGACCGCGTTCTCGAGCAGGTTCAGCGTCAGCCGGTGAAGGTCATCCCCGATACCGGCGACGACGGCTGGCTCGGCGTCGATCGAGAGCTCATGGTCGCCGGCCACCGGTCCGAGCTCCGAGGCGGCCTCGGTCAGCACTTCCGCGAGGTTGGTGGCCCGATAGGGATGCGGGCGCCGGGCGTCGGCCCGCGCCAGCAGCAGCAGGTCGCCGACCAGCCGGCGCATGCGCCGCGTGGAGCGCAGCGCCGCCTGCGCCGACTCGGCCTGCTCGCCGTCGAGCTCCTCGGCGAGCAACTCGAGGTTCGCGAGCACGCTCGTCAATGGCGTACGGAGCTCATGGGAGGCGTCGGCGACGAATTCGCTCTGGCGCGCAAGCATCGCCTCGGTCTCCGCTCGGGCGGCACCGAGCGCGCTCAGCATCCCCTCCAGCGTGCGCGCCAGCTCGCCCACTTCATCGTCGGCCTCAGGATGCGGCAAGCGGCCGGTGGGATCACGCGTCCGTTCGATCTCGCGCGCCGCCTCGGTCAGCTGCGCGATCGGCCGCATTGCCCGCTGAGCGTTCGCGAGACCCGCCAGCAAGGCGAGCACGGTGCCCCCGAGGACGCCCAGCAGCAGGAAGAAGCGGACCCGCGAGACCGTGTGCTCGACATCGGATATGGGCCGGGCGTAGAGCAACGTGAGGTTTCCGTAATCCGGCTCGACGGCGATCGTGCGCACGGCCACCCGGTAACCCGACTCCGTGAACATCCCCGAGGTCTGCGGCGGTGCGTCGGTGAACAGGGAGGTGTACGGCGCCTTGACGCCCTTCTTCAGCACCGAATCCTGGGTGCAGAGAAGATCGCCTTGATCGAGGATCCGGATCTGCGCGTGCTCCACCTCGGCGTAGTCGCTGAGGCGAACGTTCGCCTGCTTACAGCCCAGGCTCGTGCCATAGAACCTCAGCTTGTGGTTCAGGCCGTCGTGGAGCTGGTTGGCCGCCGAGCTGACCTCGTCGTTGAACTGCCGCACCACTTGCCGATCCGTCAGGACCCCGACGATCGCCGCGAACGCAGCGAGGATCACGCATGTCAGGACCGCTGAGCCGCCGGCCAGGCGCCAGCGGATCGGCACCGACCTATACGCGGAGAACGTAGCCCGCGCCGCGGATCGTGTGTAGGAGCCGAGGCTCGCCACTGGCTTCAAGCTTCCTTCGTAGGTTGGAGACGAACACCTCGATCGTGTTCGTCATCGAGAACGGGTCATAGCCCCAAACTTCGTCGAGCAGGCGCTGGCGCGAGACCACGATCCGCTCGTTGCGCATCAGGTACTCGAGCAACTCGAACTCGCGCTGGGTGAGATCGATCGTGCGATCCGCGCGAGTCACCTCGTGCGTATCGGGGTTGAGCCTCAGGTCGCCGACCGTGAGCGTCGCCTGACCTCTCGGCGGGCGACGCCTGAGCAGCGCACGCAGCCGCGCGAGCAGCTCCTGGCGCTCGAACGGCTTGACCAGGTAGTCGTCGGCGCCTGAGTCGAGACCCTCGACCCGCGCCTCCACGGCATCGCGCGCCGTGACCACGAGGATCGGGACGTCATCGGTCTGGCGCAGCGCCTTGGCAACGTCGATGCCGTCCATGCCGGGCAGCCCCAGATCGAGGATCACCAAATCGGGTAGAAAGCCGTGGGCGAGATCCAGCGCGCTGATGCCGTCCCCGGCGATCCTCACGTCGTAGCCCTCCATGCGCAGCGAGCGCTGCAGGACCTGCGCAATCGCATCGTCGTCCTCGACGACCAAGACACGTGGTGGGCGCTCGAAGTCCGCCATCACAACCTAGATGGTAGGGCCGCTGCTTGCAGCCGGTTCGAAGATTTAGTGCGCCTTGATACGCGGCAGGAGGGCGGCCCCGCCCGTCGAAGAACTGGAGTCGCGACATGGCCACCCGCCGCAGGAAGAAGCCGCCGCCCAAGCGCGCCAAGCGCTCGCTGCTTGCGAGCCGCTCTTTCTCGCTGCCACGACCGCACCTCGAGTTCGAACCCCACCACATAGATATCCTTGCGCTTGCCCTGATCGCGGTTGGGGTGTTCCTCGGGGGGGTCGCGTATCTGCACTGGGCCGGGGGCGCCCTTGGCAGTGGGGCGGTGCAGGGCACGCGGTTTTTGTTCGGCGCGCTCGGCTACGCGATTCCGGCCGCGCTGATCGCAGGAGGAGCGCTGATCCTGCTACGCGAGCTGCGACCACCCACCCGGCCGTTGCGAACCGGCGCGATCTGCCTGCTCGCCGCGCTCACGCTCGCCCTCGCGGCGGGCACGCTCGGACTTGGACCCGGGCGCACGCCGGCCGCGGTCTTCTGGCATCAGGCGGCGTTCAAGATGAGAGGCGGCGTGCTGGGTCAAGGGGAGTTGTGGGTTTCCTCCCATCTGCTCTCGTTACTCGGGGCGAACATCCTGGCAATCTTCCTGCTGGTCGCCGGCCTGATCCTGGTGACCGGGGCGACGCTGGGCGGAATCGTTCGCGCGACCGGCACGACCGTTGCCGGAACGAGCCGTGCGCTCAAGCGCTCCAGCGAAGAGATTGCGGGAACAATGGTCCGCCGGCCGGCAACCGAGGCGGCGAGGTCCTCCCGAGCGGCCGTCCCGGAGCCCGAGTCGCTGCTGCCCCCTGAGCCGGACACCTCGGAGCTGGTCGTCCGAGCGACGCACGTCGAGGCCCCGCCGATCGAGGTCCTTCCCGTCGAGGCCTCCGAGGAAGAACAGCCCGAGCCCGGGTTCGCCGACGAGTCCCAGCCGCCGGCTGAGGACCATCCTCCTGCGCCGGAGCCAGATGCCGCTCAACTCGAGCTGCACCCGGAGGATCTCACTCCACAGGGTCGCTACCGCGCATCGATCACGGAGGACCCGAACTTCAATTGGCGAGTGCCGCCAGCGCGGTTCCTCACCCGCTCGACCGGGGAGGCCGCCAAGCCCGACACGGCCGGCCAGGAACAGGTTGCCAGAACGCTGCTCGAGACGCTCGGTCATTTCGGCGTCGAAGCGAAGGTGATCGGCCGGGTCACCGGTCCTCACATCACCCGCTACGAGCTGCGCCTCGCTCCTGGGACCAAGGTCGCAAAGGTCGCCCAACTGAAGGACGACCTCGCGTACGCGCTGGCCGCAACCGACATCCGAATCCTCGCGCCGATCCCGGGCAAGCAGGCGGTTGGCGTAGAGGTGCCGAATGCCCGCCGGCGGATCGTCCACCTGGGCGACGTCTTCCAGGAGCCACCCTCGGATTGGTCGCCCTTGACGGTGTGGCTCGGCAAGGACATCGGCGGGCGGGCGATCGGCGCGGACCTGGCGAAGATGCCGCATCTGCTGGTCGCCGGCACCACCGGCGCTGGTAAGTCGGCCTGCGTCAACGCGATGCTGTCGAGCATCCTGTTGCGAGCCACGCCGCACCAGGCACGGTTCGTGCTGGTCGACCCGAAGCAGGTCGAGCTGAACCACTACGAGGGCATTCCGCACTTGCTCACGCCTGTGATCACGAGCCCCAAGATGGCTGCCAATGCGCTCCAGAACCTCGTCAAAGAAATGGAGCTGCGGTACGGGACGATGTCGCTGGCCCGTACCCGGAACCTCCCCGAGCTCAACCGGTCGCGAGAGAAGCGCGGGGAGCCGCCGTTGCCGTACATCCTGTGCGTGATCGACGAGCTGGCAGACCTGATGATGGTCGCCCCGGCTGACGTCGAGGACTCCATCATCCGTCTGGCGCAGAAGGCCCGCGCCGTCGGGATCCATCTGGTGCTCGCGACCCAGTCACCGCGCGTCGATGTGATCACCGGGATGATCAAGGCGAACGTGCCATCACGGATCGCGTTCGCGGTCTCCAGTCAGACCGATTCCCGCGTGATCCTCGACCAGAATGGGGCAGAGTCGCTGCTCGGCCAGGGCGACATGTTGTTCTCGCCGATCGGGTCCGCGAAGCTCCAGCGGATCCAGGGCGCGTTCATCGACGAGGAGCAGATCGCCGAGTTGACCGACGGCTGGCGCCGTCAGGGCGAGCCTCAGTTCCGGGAGGAGCTGCTCGAGGAAGTCGAGAGTGCCGACGGCGGCAGCTCCGATGACGATGGCTTCGATCCAGACGAGGACTCGATGCTCGAGGAGGCGATCTCACTGGTGGCGCAGATGGGGACCGCCTCGACGTCGATGCTGCAGCGGAGGCTGCGACTCGGCTACACGCGCGCGGGACGGCTGATAGACATGCTCGAGCGGCGCGGGATCATTTCCGGTTACGAAGGATCGAAGCCGCGCCAGGTGCTGATCACCGAAGCCGACGTCCCGCGGATTCTCTCGCACCTGGCAGAGGCTGAAGGCGGCTCCGCGCCGGCCGCTGCGGCGCGAGTTCCGGCTGCCGGGGAGCAGTCCGACGAGCTCTAGCGGTCGCGATTTCCTTACCGTGTCGCTAATTCGGTCGGCGGTAGCCTTCGATTAGATGGCTGATATCGGATCGACACTGCGCGACGCGCGCATGCGCGCCCGGATCGACATCAACGAAGTCGAGGCGCGCACCAAGATCCGTGCACGGTACTTGCGCGCGATCGAGAACGAGGAATGGGACCTGCTGCCCGGGCCCGTCTATGCGAAGACCTTCCTACGCACTTACGCGGACTTCCTCGGACTCGACAGCCGGATGCTCGTGGATGAGTACAAGCGACGCTATGAGCGCCCATCCGACCAGGAGGTCCGGCCGATCGCCTCGCTCACTCGCGAGCGGGAGCGAGCTGCCCGTGGTCCGCTGGTTCCAGCCTGGGCGATTGTCGGCGTGGTGCTGGTGGCGGTCGTGGTTGTTCTCTACTTGGTCGGCAGCGGCTCGGGTCCGAGCACGCCGACGACCAGCACGCAGGCGGGCGCAGCCCGCCGGCACTCGCGCCGCCGGCATCGGACACATGCTGCCGCGCATCCGCAGCCGACGACCGTCAAGCTGCAGCTAGTGCCCACCGGTCAGGTTTACGTGTGCCTGGTTGACGGGCAGGGCAAGAAGCTGATTCCAGGACAGATTTTCAACGCCGGGCAGACGATCCCCACCGAGACCGCACCCAAGCTGATGTTGACGCTCGGCAACGCATCGGTGCAGATGAAGGTCAACGGGTCGGCGGTCAAGGTGAATCCGTCCTCGTCCTCGATCGGGTTCCTCGTGCAGCCCAGCGGGAGCACGTCATTGCCGCTCTCCAAGCAGCCCCAGTGCGCGTGAGCGACGCCGAGCGGCAAGGCGCCCCACTGCGGGCGGGCATCCTCGTCACCGGGACGGAGGTCCTCACCGGCATCATCTCC
The DNA here is from genome assembly GCA_963837385.1 of uncultured Solirubrobacterales bacterium. GTDB lineage: Bacteria > Actinomycetota > Thermoleophilia > Solirubrobacterales > Solirubrobacteraceae > Palsa-465. The sequence continues at coordinate 206,167 of CAWIMZ010000015.1, read as the reverse complement.
GACCGCAACGGCCCCTGGTTGTCCGAGCGCCTGACCGAGATTGGAATCGATCCGGCGATGATCGAGATCGTCGGCGATCGCCCCGCAGATCTGCTCGCCGCGCTCCAGAGCATGTCCTCACAGGGCATGGCGCTAATCATCACGAGCGGCGGACTCGGGCCGACCGCCGACGATCTGACGGCCGAGATCGTGGGCCGCTTCAGCGGTCGGGAGATGATGCTCGACGACGAGCTCGAGGAGCGGATCGGCGAGATCCTCCGGCCGATGATGAAGCGCTGGCAGGGCCTGGACGCGGATGCGATCCGTGCCTCGAACCGCAAGCAGGCGGTGATCCCGCGTGGCGCGACCCCGCTTGGCCCCGTAGGGACCGCACCGGGACTGATCGTGCCGCCGTGCAGCGGCGTCCATCCGACGGTCGTGGTGCTGCCGGGGCCGCCCCGTGAGCTGCAGCCGATGTGGGAGATGGCCCGAGCCACCGAGGCCTTCCAGGCGGCCGTCGCCGGCGCCACGACCTACCGCCGGGAGATCGTGCGCCTATTCGGGATTCCAGAGTCCGAGATCGCAAATACGTTGCGTACCGCCCCGGATGCTGGACTCGATCTGGACCCGCTGGAGATAACGACCTGCCTGCGGCGTGGAGAGATCGAGGTCGCAACCCGCTATGAGCCGCCCGCACAGGGGAGCTACGACGCGCTGCTCGCGTTCCTCCGCGAGCGCCACCCGGACACGTTGTTCTCGGACGACGGCTCGACGATCGACGAGCAGATCGCGTCGTTGCTCGCCGGCCGGCGGATCGCCGTCGCGGAATCCTGCACCGGCGGGCTGATGGCCGCGCGCCTGACGGATCGTGCCGGTTCGTCGACGTATTTTGCCGGTGGCATAGTTCCCTACAGCAACCAGGCGAAGGCGGAGCTGGCTGGTGTCGATCCGGACCTGATCGAGCGCGTCGGCGCCGTGTCGACCGAGGTCGCCGACGCGCTCGCGGACGGCGCGATCGAGCGGTTCGAAGCGGACCTCGGCATCGGGATCACGGGGGTGGCGGGACCGGACGGCGGCTCTGAGGAGAAGCCGGTCGGGCTCGTCTGCTTCTCCGTCGCGGAGCGCGACGGCCCACGCGTCACTCGCAGCATCCGCCTACCCGGTAACCGAGCCGACATTCGCGATCGTTCGACGACGGTCACGCTGCACCTGCTTCGACGGCTGCTGCTCGATGAGAGCGATCTGCGCCTCCCCAGCGGAGACGCTGCCGCCGAGCGTAAGTGAGCGACGAACGCACTCGGCTGTTCGTAGCGCTGGAGCTTCCGGACGCCGTCCGGGCGGCCCTTGTCGCCTGGCGAACGCCGATCGTCGAAGGCGAGGCCGGGTGGCGCGCCGTCGCGCTCGACGGGCTGCACGTCACGCTCTGCTTCCTGGGCTGGCAGGCCGAGCAGGAGATCTCGCAGATCGGCGAGCGCTACGGCGAGGCCACGGCGCGGGGCGCGCCCCGGCTTTCGCTTGGCGGCGGGCTGTGGCTGCCACCCCGGCGGCCACGCGTGCTCGCAGTCGGGATCGAGGACCCGAGCGGCGCGCTCGCACGCCAGCAGGCCGCGCTCTCCGAAGCACTCTCGGCCGGCGGCTGGTACGAGCCCGAGGCGCGGCCGTTTCTCCCGCACACCACGCTCGCGAGAGCGGGACGGGGCACCCGCGGGCACCCGAAGGCATTGCCGGCGCCCCCACAGCTGCCGTTCCGCGGATCGGCGATCACCCTGTTCCGCTCGCGGCTCAGTCCGTCGGGGGCTCGCTATGAGCCTCTGCGGGCCGTGGCGCTGGGGTAAGCGGGGGGTCGGCGAGGGTCGCCCTTGGTCGCCGGGGGTCGGCTCGCGGGGCGATTGGTCGCCGGGGCCTCTGGCGGTGGAGGGCCGCGTGGTCGCCGGGAGGCGCGCCAGCCGCTCCCCCGGCGACGACCTGCTCAGGGAACGCCCGCACGCTGAGGTCGGGAGATTCTTGGCCATATTGGCAACGGATCTACCAGGCTGCGCGAATCCCACCGAGGCTCCACCGCGCCCGCGTCGCCGCGATCGCGAGACTGGTAGATAGCTCCCGTATGGACACGGAAATATCTCAGCCTCATCTCCTCGGGGCCGGGGTGACTATGGCTCAAATCGACGCTCCTCCGCGCAATTTGGGCTCCTCAGCACGGCCGACTCCCGCTCGCCCGCTCGTGGATACCTCCCGACCCGCCTGCCGCTCGCCCGCTCGTGGATACCTCCCGACCCGCCTGCCGTCCGGCTCACGGCGCCCCGCCAGTGATAGCCCTCGCGGCAGGATACGAGGTCCAGTGCGCCTGACAGGAGGTTGAGGCGAGCCAGGGTGTGATCTTTGCATCGTCCGCCCATCCGTGCACGATTGGCACAGTTTCGTTGTCCACTTGTGACAGACGAGTCTTGTTCGGTCACAAGCTCAGATCTAGCGTTCGGTTCCGTCCGCCACCCGTCCTACCGTGGCAGGTTCAAAGCGCATGAACAAGGAGCCGAGCTAAAGATGAGCGAGCAAGAGAAGGCTGGCGCGAAGGGCGCCGCGACGGCTGACGCGAAGGTCGACGCCAAGCGCCAGGCGGCCCTCCAGGGCGCCCTGTCGCAAATCGAGCGGCAGTTCGGCAAGGGAACCGTGATGCGCATGGGCGATCCTGGCGCGCGCGTCGCCGTGGACGCGATTCCGACCGGTGCGCTGGCGCTCGACGTCGCGCTCGGGATCGGCGGCGTCCCGCGTGGGCGGATCATCGAGATCTTCGGACCCGAGTCATCCGGAAAGACGACGCTCGTCTACCACATCATCGCCGAGGCCCAGAAGCTCGGCGGAGTGTGCGCGTTCGTCGATGCCGAGCATGCCATGGACCCGCTGTACGCGCAGGAGATCGGCGTCGACATCGATGAGCTCCTGGTTTCCCAGCCCGACTATGGCGAGCAGGCGCTCGAGATCGTCGACATGCTGATCCGCTCAGGGGCCGTAGATGTGATCTCAGTCGACTCGGTCGCGGCGCTCACGCCACGGGCGGAGCTGGAGGGCCAGATGGGCGATCAGACCGTCGGCGTACAGGCGCGGATGATGTCCCAGGCGATGCGCAAGCTGACCGGCAACCTCAACCGCACTCAGACCCTGTGCGTGTTCACGAACCAGATTCGGGAGAAGGTCGGCGTGATGTTCGGTTCGCCGGAGACACAGCCCGGTGGCCGGGCCCTCAAGTTCTATGCCTCCCAGCGCCTGGACATCCGCCGGATTGAGACGCTCAAGGACGGCACCGAGGCGGTCGGCAATCGGGTGCGGGTAAAGGTCGTCAAGAACAAAGTCGCGGCGCCGTTCAAGCAGGCCGAGTTCGACATCGAGTTCGGTAAGGGGATCTCGACCTCCGGCTGCCTGATCGACTACGGGATCGAGCACAACATCATCACCAAATCCGGTTCGTTCTTCTCCTATGGCGAGGAGCGGCTCGGGCAGGGACGCGGCAACGCCAAGGCGTTCCTCGACGAGCACCTGGAGATCGCGAAGGAGATCGAGGCGAAGATCTTCGCCGCGCTTGGACTCAGCCGCGATCTCGTCAAGCCGATCGAGCCGCGCGAGGAGCAGCCGCTGGCGGCGGTCGAGGCCGTCGGAGACCGAGCCGCGTAGCGGACCGCGACCCGAGCAGGCAGATGCAGGACGCTGGCGACCGCTCTCAGCAGGACGCTGGCGACCGCTCTCAGTCGTCGGCCGGCGAGCGCTGCGACCCCGCGAAGGCTGCCGAGGACCGCCTCGAGCATGCGCTCGGTCTGGCCTTCCGGCAACTGAACCGGCGCGACCGCACGGTCAGCGAGATCGAGCACCATCTCGCCGCCCAACAGGTGGAGGCCGGCGCTGCCGGTCGCGCGGTGAAGAGATTATGCGAGCAGGGATACCTGGACGACGCCCGCTTCGCGCGCTTGTTCATCGCGGACAAGCGCGAGCTTGAGCAGTGGGGCAACGAGCGGATCAGGCGCACACTTCGGAAACGGGGAATCGACCGGGAGCTGATCGACGGCGAGCTGGCCAAAGGACCGGAGGACGGGGAGCTGAGCGCGTGCGCTGATGCTATTGCGGCGGCGGTTTCCGTCTCCGCCGCGCGACCGCCGTGAGCGTGAGCAGGCGCTCGGCATGATGGTGCGCAAGGGGTTCGACAACGAGCTGGCGTTGGATGCGCTCAGCTCGTACCGGAGCGAGGCGGAGGAGCCCAGCTTGTCCTGAGACCTTGCCGAGCACCGGCTTCAGCTCCGCCGAGCACCGGCTTCAGCTCCGGCGCGAGGAGCTTTGCAGCTCGTCTGGCGCCGGGGGCCGTCCGCGAGATTGCGCCGTCCGTCCGCCGGTACTACGATGCCAGGAGCGAACGAATGGCCCGCGAGGCCGATAAAAACACCAGCAAAGTTTGATAAATCTTGGATACCGGACGCAGTGCTGACGGCAAGTGTAAGCGGGCTGATCCCACCGTCTGGGTCAGCTGCCCGACCGCTCCGCTCAGCTCAACCCATCGCTAGTTAGCCGCTGCCCGAAGGGCGGCGACGGTCGCCGCACCGGCATCCGTTCGTGCCTCGCACGGGCCGCTCGGTCGCTCCCAAAAAACGAAAGCGGGAGGGCCCGGCCGTGATCCGGGCTTCCAGGGAGAGGAACGACCATGGACATCATCGGTGCCGCAGCGCTGATAGCGGTGGGTCTCGTGCTCGCCGCGGTCATATATGCGTTCGTCGTCGGTCGAGCTGATGGCGGTAGCCGCACGGACGCGGGCGCCCACGCAGCACGCGTCACGGCGCTCGAGGCGGATCTGCCCGAGCGCAGCGCAGCGCTCGCCCGGCGTGAAGAGTCGCTCGCCAAGCGGGAAGCAGAGGTCCAGCGTGAGCGCGACCAGCTCGCCAGCAAGCAGGACGAGCTGCAGCGCGAGCTCGAGCGGATCTCGGGCTTATCTGCGGCCCGAGCCAAGCAGCTGCTGCTGGACGAGGTCGAAGAGCAGGCCAAGCACGATGCGGCTCGCAGGATTCGCCAGATCGAGGAGGAGACGAAGCGAGAGGCCGACCGGCGGGTCCGCAACATCCTCTCGGTGTGCATGCAACGCCTTGCGGCAGGCCACGCCGCCGAGACGACCGTGTCTGTGGTCCAGCTCTCGGCCGACGACATGAAGGGGCGGATCATCGGCCGCGAGGGCCGCAACATCCGTGCGCTCGAGAATCTGACCGGCGTCGACTTCATCATCGACGATACCCCCGGTGCGGTGGTCCTGTCCGGCTTTGACGGCGTCCGCCGCGAGATCGCGAGGCTGACGCTCGAGAAGCTCCTTCAGGATGGCCGCATCCACCCAGCGCGGATCGAGGAGACGTACTACCAGACCCAGTCCGAGCTCGAGAGCCACATCGTCGAGATGGGAGAGCAGGGGGTGTTCGAGGCCGGGGTCCAGGGCGTACACCCGGAGATGGTCAAGCTACTCGGGCGCTTGAAGTTCCGCACGAGCTACGGCCAGAATGTTCTCTCGCATTCGATCGAGGTCTCACAGCTGGCCGCGATGATGGCTGACGAGCTGGGTGCGAGCGCGAAGACCGCGCGTCGGGCGGCGCTGCTGCATGACATCGGCAAGGCCGTGACCCATGAGATCGAGGGTCCGCACGCGCTCGTCGGAGGCGAGCTCGCACGCAGATACGGCGAGACCGAGGCGGTCGCTCATGCGATGGAGGCTCACCACAACGAGGTCGAGCCGCAGACGATCGAGGCCGTGATCGTCCAGGCCGCCGACGCGCTCTCGGGGGCTCGCCCCGGCGCCCGCGGGGAGTCGCTGGAGCAGTACGTCAAGCGGCTACGCGACCTCGAGCAGATCGCGACACGCCACAAGGGCGTCGACAAGGTCTACGCGATGCAGGCGGGGCGCGAGATCCGCGTGATGGTCGCGCCCGGCGCGATCGACGACGACGCGGCCACGCTGCTCTCGCACGAGATCGCCCGAGAGATCGAGAACGAGCTCGAGTACCCGGGACAGATCAAGGTCACCGTGATCCGGGAGTCTCGTGCTGTCGAGTACGCGAGGTAGGCGAATCAGCCGTCGTGGTGGTGGTGAAGCGCACCGTGGGCGGTCCACGCCGCGAAGTCCGGAATCAGCACGATTGCCAGCACCAGTCCCCCGACGAGCGCTCCCGTGAGCGCGATCCAGCGCCCCGCGCCGCCGGGAGTGACGCCGGCTCGGTCCACTATGAGGGCGCACGGCGCGCAGCGAGGCAGGCAATCCCGGAAGGTGCCCGACCACATGGAGCGCAGTGAACGCGATCCAGACGATGAAGCTGACCTTGTGAATCAGTAGCCATTGGCCGCGGTTCGCCGGGCCGTTGAACATCAGGACGACTCCGCTTGCGAACACGATCACGGTTGTGAGCACCACGACCGGCGCGATCAGACGCAGCAGCAGAGCGGTGGCCCCTTGTCGCGGTAGGCCCCGTCGTGTGTGTAGTACCGGGCGAAGCGGTAACCGGTCGAACCCATCTTCAAAGCTACGGGCCCGAGCAGCAGCAGCCCCACGAACAGGTGAACTGAGATCAACTGACCGATCCTGAGGATCGTGACCCCGATCACGGCCAGGAGGCCGATCAGGATCGCCCCCGTGACTGAGGTGAGCTGCTCGTTCCCGTCGGGACCGCCGCCGGTGAGCGCGCCGGCAGGGCGCCTGCGCGTACGCTTCAAGCGCGCCGCCGCGGTTGGTTCCCGCAGCCGACTTCCCACACGACCGCTCGTATCCATCTGCAGTCGAGTCTCGCTGACGAAGCTCAACCATCTCTCAGCGCTCGATGAGAAACCTCTTGCCAGCTCCGCCGAGCGGCCGCAGTTGGCCGGCTTCCGCCTTATGATCGGCCCGATGAGAGCTCCGATCGATCGCATTCCGTGCAGGCGCTGATCCTCGTCGTCGAGGACGAGCCGGGGATCGTCGACTTCATCGAGCGTGGACTGAAGGCGCACGGGTTCGAGGTGATCTCAGCGCTCGACGGCGTCACCGGCACCGAACTTGCCCTGAGTGAGAACGTCGCGCTCGTCGTGCTCGATCTGATGCTTCCGGAGCGAAGCGGACTCGATGTCCTGGCGGCGGTGCATGCCGCGAAGCCAGGACTGCCGGTGGTGATTCTCACCGCGCGAGGCGAGGTCGAGCAGCGGATCGCGGGACTGGACGCGGGCGCCGTCGACTATCTGACCAAGCCCTTCTCGCTCAACGAGCTTGCCGCGCGCATCCGAGCTCAGCTTCGCGTCGCGGCGCAGACGCCGGTCACCAGCATCGAGGCCGGTGATGTCGAGGTCAACCTGCTTACTCGCGAGGTCCGGCGCGCCGGCGTCCTCGTCCGGCTCTCCACTACCGAGTTCGAGTTGCTCGTCTATCTGCTGCGCAACCGTGGACACGTGCTCTCCAGGGAGCAGATCCTACGGGCCGTGTGGGGGTACGAGTACGACCCTGGCACGAACGTGGTCGACGTGTACGTCGGCTACCTGCGCCGGAAGCTGCGGCGCGTCGATAGCAGCACCCCGATCGTCACGGTGCGTTCGGTCGGGTACCGCTTCGATGCGTCGGATTAGAGCGTCGCTTCCAACGACGCTGCGCTGGCGGCTGACGGCATGGGTCGCGGGTGTGATGCTCGTGTCGGTGGCGGCGATCTTCATCGTCGTCTACTCCGACACCGGCAGTCAATTGGAGCGCCAGATCGACCGCGACCTCGCCGGCGACGTCAGCCAGTTCTCACAGGCCCTCCACACGGTCACGGGCGGGAGCCCTACGCAGGTGGCAGCAGCCGCCGAGCGCTACGTTCGCTCACAGCCCTACAGCGCCACATCGACGTTGCTATTCGCTCTGGTACCGAGCGCGACGACGGCGAGCAATCATCCGGAGTTGTTTGGTGCCAGTGCGCCCGAGAGCGGCGAAACGGCTGCCGAGCAGGCCAGAGAGAACGCGGCCGGAGAAAAGCTGCAGCAGCCGACAGACGGATACTCCGTCAAACACGTCCCGGACGTGGGGCGGGTCCGTGTCCTCGAACGCTCGGAGCGGGTCGGAACCGTCGCCGTGGTGATCGGGGCAGGCGAGCCCCTGGCGATCGTCCAGCGCGCTCAACGCAGCCTCGCGCGGACCTTCCTGGTCGCCGGCGCGCTGACGCTGGCGATCGCTTTGCTTGCCTCTTATCTCGCCGGGGCGCGCGTGTCGGCGCCACTGCGCCGGATGGCCTCGATCGCCACGCGTGTGGATGCCGGCGAGCTGGAGCCGAGGATGGAGGTGACGCCCAGACGCCGTGGTGGGGAGGTCGAGGTGTTGGCAGAAGCCTTCAATCACATGCTCGATCGTCTCGCGGAGGCGTTCGCCGTGCAACGTGAGTTCGTCGCCGATGCGTCCCATGAGCTGCGAACTCCGCTGACCGTGATCCGGGGGCAGCTCGAGGTGCTGGCGGCCCAGCAGCATCCCTCCGAAGAGGAGATCCAGCGGGTGGAGCGGCTCGTGCTGGCGGAGGTTACGCGGATCAGCCGGCTCGTGGACGACCTGTTGTTCCTGGCGCAGGCCGAGCAGACCGATTTCCTCCGTAGCGAGGACGTCGACGTGCGCTCCTTCGTCGCCGATCTGTGGGACGGGATCAGCCTGACCGCTGAGCGCCGCTTCGAGCTCGGTACTGTACCCGCCGGGCGCCTGCACGCCGATCCCGACCGGCTCGCTCAGGCGGTACGCAACCTGGCGCGCAATGCGATCGAGCACACTGCCGCGGACACGGGTCTCGTCCGGCTCGAGGTAGAGCGAGTCGGGCCCGACAAGCTCCGGTTCGCGATCAGCGACGACGGTCCCGGGATCCCGGTCTCCGAGCGCGAGCGAATCTTCGAGCGTTTTCACCGCACTGATCCGGGCCGTAGTCGCGCGGCTGGCGGTGCCGGCCTTGGACTGGCGATCGTGCGGGCGATCGCAGAGGCGCACGGGGGCACGGTCCGGGCCCGCGACCCGCACGATGGAAAGGGAGCCCGCGTGGAGCTTCTGCTTCCCGGATTCGAGCCGGGCTGATCGCGAGTCGTAGGTACTCTTGGCCGGAGATGAAGCGCTACCACGTCACTACGTTCGGTTGCCAGATGAACCAGCACGACTCCGAGCGGATCAAGGGCATGCTCGAGTCACTGGGCTATGAGGAGGCCTCCGAACGCGATCAGGCGGACCTGATCCTGTTCAACACGTGCTCGATCCGCGAGAAAGCCGACGAACGCTTCGTCGCTCATCTGGGAGAGGCCAGGCGCCTCAAGCGGGCCGATCCCGAGCGGATCATCGGAGTCGGCGGGTGCTGGGCCCAATCGGTTAAGGAAGAGGTGTTTGCCCGCTTCCCGTTCGTGGACGTGGCGTTCGGCCCCGGGCAGGTCCACAAACTGGCTGAATTTCTGACTAGCGATTCGATAACTGCCCAGGGATTCTTCGAGTTCGAGGGTTTCACCGGTCACCTGCCAGCCAGGCGCGCGCGCCATTTCCAGGGCTGGGTGCAGGTCAGCGTGGGTTGCAATTGCGCTTGCTCGTACTGCATCGTCCCCTCTACCCGAGGCCGCGAGGTCAGCCGTCCCGCCGCCGAGCTCGTTGCCGAGGTGCAGCGGCTCGCCGCAGACGGCGTCAGGGAAGTGACGCTGCTGGGCCAGAACGTGAACTCCTACGGTCGGGACCTTCCTGCCGAGCAGCGGTTGACGTTTGCGCAGCTGCTGACGCGGCTGGATGCGGTCGGTGGCGTCAATCGAGTCCGGTACACGAGCCCTCACCCCAAGGACATGCGCGAGGATGTGATTCGCGCTCACGCCGAGCTCGAGTCCCTGTGTGAGCACATTCATCTTCCTCTTCAATCAGGGTCGAGTCGGGTGCTCAAGCTGATGCGTCGAACGTATAACCGCGAGCGCTATTTGGACCGCGTCGCGTTGATCCGCGAGCATGTCCCTGATTGCGCGCTGACCACCGACGTAATCGTGGGCTTCCCAGGCGAGACCGAGCGCGACTTCGAGCAGACGCTTCAGGTGGCCGAGGCGGTCGGCTACGACGGGGCGTTCACCTTCATCTACTCCCCCCGACGTGGGACCGAGGCGGCCACACTGCCCGGCCAAGTGCCGCACGATCAGAAAGTTGCGCGAATGGAGCGGCTCGTCGAGGTCGTCCAGCGTCGTGCGAGCGAGCGGGCTCAGCGGTTTGTCGGCCGCACGCTCGAAGTGCTCGTCGAAGGTCCGTCGCGGACCGATCCGAGCCGTCTGCGTGGTCGCTCGCGCCATAACAAGGTCGTGAACTTCACCGGGCTGGCCACACCGGGCGAGTTGGTCGAGGTCGAGATCACAGGCGCGACGAGCCAGACGCTCTCCGGTCGGGAGTCGCTCCTCGCTCGCGCCGCCGGGTAGCGTCGTCGAGCGCTGGGCGCCCTGGAGTCCGGCTGGCGTCGAGCTGAGCGCCCTGGAGTCCGAGGGCGCCGTCAGCGGGCGCCGAGAGATGACGCCGCGAGGGCGCCGAAGGATGACATCGGTCGCGGCCCGGGGCGTCAAGTGCGACCGCGGTGAACCCGATCGGTGTTCACTCGATGCTTCGGCTGAACAACCCGTACTCGTTCATGCAGCCCCACTGATCGCCTGAGCGCTCGCCACTCCTCGGGAGCCCCTCCGTTCCAATCCGCCGCGCCGTATGCGAACATCTGTTCGATGCGTTGGAACAACCTGAGTGTTCTCGAGGAGGAACGGGCACGCCTGCCCGGCTACCGAGATGGGGCCGTGGTGCGTCATTTCGAGGCGCCGGGTGCCGTGCAGACGCGCTTCTACGAGGTTCGGGCGAAGTCGATCTTGAACCGAGTGCCGGAGGCATCGCGGATGCCGTTCCGCTGGACGATCAATCCCTACCGCGGATGCACGCACTCATGCGTGTATTGCTTTGCTCGCCCCACCCATGTGTACCTCGACTTCGACGCCGGCCGCGACTTCGAGCGCGAGATCGTGGTCAAAGTCAACGCGCCCGAACTGCTGCGAGCCGAGCTCGCGCAGCCATCCTGGAGCCACGAGCACGTGGCGCTCGGCACGAACACCGACCCGTACCAGTGGGTCGAGGGCCGTTACGAGCTGATGCCGGGCATCTGGGAGGCGCTGCGAGACGCCGCCAATCCTTGCTCGATCTTGACGAAGTCGCCGTTGCTGCTGCGGGATCTGCCGCTGATGAAGGAGATCGCGCAGCGCACCGATTTCAGCGCCGCGGTCTCGGTTCCGACGCTCGACGAGCGCGCCTGGCGGGCCACCGAGCCGCACACCCCAAATCCACGCGCCCGGCTCGAGGCGGTTTCCGAGCTGGCGCGCGCGGGGATCAGGACGGGTGTCCTGGTCGCGCCGCTGATGCCCGGCGTCAACGACGCTCCCGACCAGGTCGCGGAGATCCTGGAGCTCGCTTCGCAGGCGGGCGCTGCCTACATCACCGGGATCGCCTTGCACCTGCGAGGCGATGTGAAAGGCCTGTTCTTCGAGTGGCTGGCGGCCAACAGATCGGATCTGATTCCGCTCTACAAGACCCTCTATAGGCGGGGGGCTTACATGCCCGTCGACGAGCGCCGGCGCCTGGCTGGCATGGTTAAAGGGCCGGATCTTGCCCCCGATGAGCGGATCCGAGGTAGAACCGTCGAACCGCCTTCCGCACCGCCGCAGCCGCCGCCGCCAGCCGCGCAGGAGAGCCTGTTCTGAGGCGGCCGGGTGAAACGCCGCGCCGCGGCACGTGTTAGATCACGGGGAGCCGAACTACTGTCAAGATCACCTGAGGCATGGAAAATCCGTTCAGAAACCGCCGAGATCTAGGGCTCGACCGCATGTTCGAGACCCGCAGTGAGGCCTGGGAGCGTGTTGGCCTCGCGGTGGCCACCAGCCAGCGCGCCGTCCGCAAAGCGCGGCGTCAGGCGCTGATCTTCCTCCCGCTTCTGATCGGCGTGCTGGTGATCTACTACAACCGCAACCAGCTGCTGGGCATCAAGTGCGTGCCGCATGGTCTTGGCACCCGCTGTACGCACAGCCCGTGGGAGACGCCGCTGCAGATCGCGACCGTGATCGCCCTCCTGATCCTGGGCTGGTCGTTCGCGCGGGACGTTGGTACGGCGGCAGCGCCCACGATCTTCCGGCGCATGGACCCTGCCACCGCCGGCACCGTCGGCTTCCTGATTCGCCTGATGACGATCGTGATCACGATCGTGATCGCCTTCAGCATCGCGGGAGCCGACCCGCAGACGCTGCTCGCGACGAGCGCATTCACGGCGGTCGTCTTCGGTCTCGCCGCCCAGCAGACGCTCGGGAACCTGATCGCCGGATTGGTGCTGATCAGCGCCCGGCCGTTCCGAGTGGGAGAGCGCGTCCGGCTGCAGGCGGGTGCGATGGCGGGCACGATCGAGGGTGTCGTCAGCTCGCTTGGGCTGCTTTACACCTCACTGGTGATCGGCGGGGAGGACAGGGTGATGGTCCCAAACAACGTCGTGTTGGCGGCGGCCGTAATGCCGCTCAAGGAACCCGACTCCGTCGATGTGAAGGTGCGGCTCAACTCGGGTGTGCGCCCCAGTCACGTGCAGGCGCTGCTGAACGACCAGGTCAGCACACCGACTCGTTCGAGCGCGAGAGTACTGCTCGAGGAGATCGACGGCGAGGACGTCCTAGTCAGAGTGCTGGCGACTCCCGAGCGCTCGCAGGATGGCGCAAAGCTGGCCGACGAGGTCATTGCCCTGCTGGCCGCCGTGACCGGCGATCATGCGCTCCGAACGAGTAGCAACGAACGGCGTTGAGGCGCGTGCGCGCACGCGTTCGAATACGCTGCAGCTATGAGCGAAGATTGGCGCCTGCAGATAGACCTACATGAATCCGGCCTCGCAAGCGCACTCACAGAGCGACTTGCTGCATCCGAGCTCGAGCACGACATTGCGCGCGCGTTCAGCGATCGGGTGGTCGTCTCCCGTGACGCCGGAGAGGTGTTCTGTTACGTGGACACCCGCGAGCAGGCCGAGCGCGTGGAGCAGCTGATTCGCTCGCTCGCCGGCGAGCACGATTGGCATCTAGACACCGAGCTCCGACGCTGGCATCCGAGCGCGCAGGCGTGGGAGGACGCCGACAAGCCGTTGCCCGAGGGGGACGCGCAGCTCGCGGCGGAGCGAGCTGAACTGCTCGCGGCGGAGCGGCGCGAAGCGCAGGAGCGTGGGTACCCGGCATTCGAAGTCCGGTTGCAAAGCCCGTCGCACGATGCCGCGCTGGAGCTTGCCGGCAAGCTACGCGACGAGGGAATCCCAAGCGTTCAGCGCTCGAACTACCTACTGATCGGCTCGACCGACGAAACCGAGGCGCACGCTCTTGCGGAGCGCCTGCGCCGAGAGGGCCCGGAGGGTTGCACGGCGGTCGTCGAGGGGACGGGGCGGGAGGTGCTCGACGATCAGCTTCCGAACCCGTTTGCGATCCTGGGAGGGCTCGCGGGCTGATCGCGATTCGCGAGTCAGCGCTTGTCCCGCTGTCCCGCCGCCAAGTCGCTCGCGACCTTCTCCCCGCCGAGCCGCCGGCTGACCGCGGCAGCGGCAGTCGGCGCCAGCCCCGCGAAGCTCGCGCCAAGCCGCAGGAACGCCGGGGCGATCTCGACCTCGGCCCGGTTTCGCTCGATTGCGCTGATCACTCCGCCTGCCACATCCTCCGGGGACCGCGTCCCAACTCCGCGCGGAAGCTCGACGTGCGCGTCGGCGAAGATCCCGGCGTCGCGGATGAAGCCGGGCAGCACCACGGACACCCCAACGCCATAGGGGCGGAGATCCTCGCGGGTTGCGAGTGCGAAGCCTCGCAGTCCGAATTTCGTCGCTGAGTAGATCGAGGAAGCCGGCGAGGCGGCCTTGCCGGCGAGCGAGGAGACGAACACCGTGTGACCACGACGGCGTTCGATCATCGCCGGCGTCAGCGCGCGCGCGAGTGCGATTGGTGCTCGCAAATTGATCTCGAGCATCCGGTCGATCTCCTCCTGCTGCAGCTCGGTCAGCACACCGCTTGCGGGAAGCGCCGCGTTTGCGATCAGGACGTCCACATTGGCCCCGAGCGCCTCGGCGATCAGGCGATCGACGTCCTCGCGGCTCGAGAGGTCGCACACTAGCGCCCGTCCGGAGAGCTCTTTCGCGAGCGGCTCGAGTACGCCGGCGCGGCGACCTGTCAGCAGCAGTCGCGCGCCCCGGGATGCCAATGCCCGCGCGATCGCCTGACCGATTCCGCCAGTGGCGCCCGTTACCAGCACGTTGCCGCTGACCAGGCTCACCGCGCGGCAGTGTATCGGTGGATCAGCTCGGGAAAACGGCGAGCGTGGCGGTGAAGCTGTGTAGGAAGCTCCGGCCGCCCACTGGACCGATCTCACCTGCTGCGAAGAATCCAGCCGAAGGAGCACCACCGAGCTCGCGTTGCACAGTCCTCGCGTCGTGGTCGTCGGCGCCGAACATCGCCTGTCCACGTCCGTTGCAGGAGAACATGAGTGCGCCGGCCGGCGAGGAGCCGGCCATCGCCTCGGTGTGCAGCCTGAGCGCGCGGCACAGGTCCTGATCAGCTGACTCGGCGTCGCGCGCGTGCAGCCGAAGGACCTGCCCCTCACGGACCTCGGCCCCGACCGCGAGCTTGCCGGAATCAGGATCGACGGCGAGCAGGCCGCGGACAAGAAAGTCGCCCTGCTGGTACTCGGGCTTGCCGCTGTCGATCACGATGCCGATCAGCACACCGGCGGCGACGAGCGCCCGTTCTCTGGCCGGCAGCTCGGCGATGATCCGCTCGAGCGTCTCCAGGGCGGGGCGGCCCGCAAGCTCGTGGATGACGTTTCCCTCGGCCGCCGTGACCGTGACCTCCCGTCCGAGCGGTGCGGCACCCTGAGAGACGCACGGAAGCATCTCGATGCCGTGCAGGCTGATGCCGACCGCTCCATCATCATGGACCTCCTCGCCAAAGAAGAGCGTCCCGGCTCCCTCGGCCGTGCGCGCGCTTGCGATCCCGCCGACGACGGGCACGGTCGGCGATCGGTGAGCGAGTGCAGCGAGGGCCACATCGGTCGGAAAGGTGTAGGGATCAGCGAGCATGATCGCGCCCTGGGCACCCTCAATGTCAGGAAGGCCGTCGAGCTCCGAGACGTGATCCTCCTCGTCGACGCTCGCCGCTGTGTGGAACGCTCTGACCTCGGCCGCAGGATCGAAGTTCGCCGCCCAAACCGCGACCGCGGTCCTAGACTCGAGCTCGCGGCCGTCGCCAAGGACGCCGCCGGCACCGCACCCAACCAGCGCGCGCGGTGCCATCACGTCGTGCACGCCCTCGAGCGTCACCTCTGGGGCAAACAGATGGGCTCCGCTGGCGAACACGAGGGCCACGTCTGGCGGCGCGCCGTGCAGGGCGTCAGCCGCGGCGCCCGCCGCCTGGATCGCTGCGGCTAGCGGATCGAGCTCAACCGAGACTCCCGCTCCGATCAAAACGCTCACCGCCGCATCCTCCCGCTCACGGCTGCATCCTGACGCTCACGGCCGCATCCTCCCCCTCACGGCTGCATCCTCCGGCTCATCGCTTCACGATACTCCGCGCGGTGGCACCTGCAGAAGTAATCGCCCTGTTCGGACCGACCGGGGTCGGCAAGACGGCCGTCGCGATCGCGCTGGCGGAGCGTCTACGCGAGCTAGGCGAGGGTCCGGTCGCGGTCTCGGCGGACGCGTTGCAGGTCTACATCGGCCTGGAGACGATCACCGGCGCGGCCGGAGCGGCCGAGCGGGCGCAACTCGAGCATCGGTTGATCTCATTCCTTCCGGTCGACGCCGGCTTCAGCGTCGGCCAGTACGCGGAGCTCGCCCATGCCGAGATCGATTCGCTGCTGGCGGAGGGAAGGCGCCCGATTGTCGTCGGCGGGACGGGTCTCTACCTGCGAGCGGCGTTGACCGACTTGAGCCTCCGTCGTCCGCCACCGGAGGGCGTCCGGGAGCGGTTGACGGAAGAGCTTGAGCGACGCGGTCCCGCTGCGCTTCACGCTTCGCTCGCTGAGCGCGCACCCCGGGCGGCGGCGGAGATCGAGCCAACCGATCGACAGCGGATCGTGCGCGCGCTCGAGCTATTTGAAGCGGGCGAGCTCGAGGCCCCGGAAGGCGAATCTGAGCTTTGGACAGCTGAGTCTCGACGCCCCACGCTGCTCATCGGACTCGTGATGGAGCGCGAGCGGCTGTACGCGCGGATCGACGCGCGCGTCGAGGAGATGCTCAATGCCGGAGCGCAACAAGAGGTGCGGCGGGCGAACTCCGCTGGAGCGTCGATCACCGCCCGCAAGGCGCTCGGCTTTGAGGAGTTGCTGACCGGCGATCTCGAGGGCATGAAACGCCGCACCCGGAATTACGCGCGCCGGCAGCTCACTTGGATGCGGAAGCTGGCTTCGGTCAGACAGATTGACGTGACCGGGCGAGCACCCGGCGATGTGGCCGGCGAGGCGCTCGACGAGTGGCTCGGCAAAGTCGGCCCGGGACGCTCCGAGTAGTCGATCGGCGCTTCCCAGAAGGCTCGCCGGGCTGGCCGTTGGCGCAGTGCTTACGAGCCGTCGTCGCCTGCGTTCAGCCGAGCCCGCCACTCCTTGGCGTCGAACCGCGCGGGCTCCGTCTCCTTCAGGAATTGTTCGATCACCGCGACGAAGCGCGCCGGCGCCTCGAGCTGCGGCAGATGGCCGACCCCTTCGAAGATCTCGAGGCGGCTCCCCTGGATCGCTTCATGGGCCCGCTCGCCGTGGCGGACGGGGATGATCGGATCACGCTCGCCCCAGATGATCAACATCGGAATGTCCGCGGCGAGATACAGCCGGTCGCTGGCGTTTATGGACTGGCCGCCTGAGTTCATGACCGAGCGCAGCGTTGCCAGGAACGCGGTGCGGCGACCTGCGTCGGCGAGCGAGGCGTAGCCGCGAGCGACCTCTGCGACATCGGGACTCGGCCGCAGTCCAACCGCCGCCAAGCCGCGTCCGACCGCCGTTCCGGCCTTGGTCGCCGCTTTCGCTGTCGCTGTGATGAACAGGTCAGCGCCGGGGAGCGCGGCGGCGCGCAACACCGGGCTGACCTCGGGACCGAGGCCTCCGCTACTGACCAGTACCAAACGCTCGGTGAGCTCGGGGAACTGATAGGCGAGCTGCATCGCAATGCCGCCGCCGAGGGAGTGCCCGACGAGCGTCGCGCGCTCGTGGCCCAGGGTCAGCAACAGATCACGCAGGCCGGCAGCGAGCGCTCCGATCGAGTAGTCGCCAGCCCCGGGCGCCGACGCCCCATGTCCCGGGAGGTCTGGCGCGACGACGGCGTGGCGCTGTGCCAGCGGTCCGATCACCGCCTTCCAGTTCTCGTGAGTGCCCGCCATTCCGTGGATCAGGAGCAGCACAGGGCCCGTGCCCATCTCGACGAAGCTCACCGAGCGGCCGTGCAGGATCACCGTCTTAGGCTTCAGCGGGTCCATGGCGATGCCTGGCCGAAGTCTCGCACCCCTGCCGTGTCAGCGTTTCGGGCACGTCGCAGAGTTGATCACCTTTCAAGTGTCTGACACCACGCCACCGGCGTCGAGCGCTCAACGCCGCAACCAGCCCGGACAAACTACCCATTCCTGGCTATTGCGGCTGCGCTGATCGGGTCACTGCTGGTAGCGCTCGACGACATCGGCATCCCGAACGGTCGCTGTATCGGGATCGCCGCCCTCCTCGCGCAGGGCACGACGCTGGCGCAGCAGATCCCAGCACTGGTCGAGGGAGACCTTGATCGACTGGAGCCGCTCGCGGTCGCGGTCAGTCGCGGCTCCCGATTCCTCTCGACCCCAGAGCTCGTGCTCCTCCCCGACGAGTTCCTCGATGTGGTCATGAATCTGAGCGTCGTCCATGCCCACACGGTACTCCTCTGACCGGCGGGCGGAAGCATGGCCAGGCAGGGCCGCCGTAGCGCGCGGGCAGGGCGTGTCCGCACGCCTGCCGTACACCGGCGCGCGCTAATGCTCGGTCCACGAGTTCATGAGACGGTCAGTGAAATGAACACAGTAAATGCGGCCATCGATCATTGGATCGTCCGCGCCACGCGCTCTGGGAGGCGCACTGAACGGCCTTGGCTACCCGGCTGCCCGGCGGGAACCTCTTCCAACGAGAAGCAAACCACTCGCTCCATAGCTTCCACGTCGCCCTTCGCCCTCACCGGCGGCGAGCGGCGCGGGAGAGGAGAGCGCGGCGCTCGCTGCCCCAGAGTCCGTCGAGCTTTTCGGCGGCTGCGCGCTCTTGCCCGAGGATGCGCTCGGCAACGTCGGGCAGGTGCTTGACGAGCTGTTGATCGCAGATTGGTTCAACGCTCTGGTCAGGTCATGGCAGCGGGGTGAACGGAAACATCACGACGGCGGCGATCACCACCGCGACCCCCCAAACGGCGACGAGCTTCCGGTTCACCCGGGTCACCGCGATCAGCTGCGCCACCGCGATGTAGATCCCGGGCATCACGATCACCATGTAGTAGAGATAGCTCGTCCGGCTCCAGATCAGGCTCAGCAACTCGAATGGCAGGAACGTGCCGATGAACCACGCCAGCGCGATCGCTCCGACGTCGTTTCCCAGCCGGGCGCCGCCAGGAAGCGCGAACGCGAGCGCCGGCACCGCGAGCAGCATGATCGGCGGACTGATCATGCCGAGGAAGTGAGCGGCCGGGTGGATGTTGTAGAGGCCCGGCGCCGGCCGGGCCGGGTTTATGTTCAGGTATGTGATCGGCTTCAGATCGATCAGCCACTCCCAGGGGTAGGAGGCGATCCCGCTGGGACCACCGGGGCTGCTCTGGCTGGCCGCGTAGCTGACCATGTGTGCCAGGTGCGCGAAGGGCCCGCCCGTCACGAGCCGGCGAGCGGCCGCGTCATACGGCGGAGCGACTCGGTCGAGGATCGCGAGCAGCGTAAAGAAGACGGCCGTGGTGCTCGCCGCACACGCGCCGAGCCGGCCCAACCGCAGGCGGCCTCCACTGCGGTCCCTCAGCCACCGCAGCGCCTCGAACACGGCGAGCGCGAGTAGCAGATAGGGGGCGACCAACTTGCAGCATGTCCCGATCGCGATCAGCGTTCCGGCGACGATCGGCCGCCCGCGCAGGTACGCGACCGCCGCCCAGACCATCGCCGCCAAGACGTAGATGTCGAGCGTGCCGATCCGCCCGTGGACGAGCAGTAGGTTGTCGAACGTCATCAGCGAGCTCGCGCCGAGCGCCACCCAAGGCTCGCCGCCGGCCGCGCGCACCAGCGCGTAGAGCCCGAGGATCGCGAGCGACCCGCAAACGAGGCTGCCGAGCCTCCACGCGAGCGGCCCATCTCCGAACAGCTCGATCGATCCGGCCATCACCAGCTTTGCCAGCTGAGGATGCTCCGCGTTCGGATCGTCACCGAGCGGCGCATCGGCGTACCTGGCGCCCGGGGGCGGTCGCAGACCGGCGATCACCCGAGCGGCATTGACGTAATAGGACTCGTCGAAGACGAGGATGTGATCCGCCGCCGAACGGCAGGGCGATCGGCACGGTTCCTCGATCAACGCGACTCGGGCCGCCAGCGACAGCAACGAGAGGATCGCCAGCAGCGCCAGGGGCAGCGATGAGGATGACTTGATCCGGCGGACCATCGCGGGGCGACGGTACATACACTCCCGCCGCGTGGATTTCGAGAAGTGGCACGCCCTTGGCAACGATTACCTGATCTGCGAGCAGGCTGCGCTCCCGTTCGAGCTCACGCCGGCCCGGATTCGTGCGATCTGCGCAGGGCATACCGGGGTGTTCGCGGACGGCATCCTGCTACTGGCGGAGGCCGACCAGGTGGGAGTCGTCGCCCGTTTGCGAATCTTCAACCCTGATGGCTCTGAGGCGGAGCTGTCGGGCAACGGCGCGCGCGAGGCGATCCTTTACCTACGCCGCCGAGGATGGACCGACGCGGATGCGTTTTCGATCCAAACGGCCGCCGGAGAGATCCGGGCGGTGATCAGCTCACCGACCACCGCCACGGTCGACATGGG
This sequence comes from uncultured Solirubrobacterales bacterium, assembly GCA_963837385.1. Classification (GTDB taxonomy): domain Bacteria; phylum Actinomycetota; class Thermoleophilia; order Solirubrobacterales; family Solirubrobacteraceae; genus Palsa-465. The sequence continues at coordinate 186,150 of CAWIMZ010000015.1, read as the reverse complement.
TAACGCGAAGCTCCGCAGCCCCGACTATCCCTCAGGCGGCGAAGACGGGCGCGGTCAGCTGGCCGCGGGCGCCCGCAGCTGGAGCTTCCAGTACGTTCAGGTGGGAAATCCGCAGTGCTCGATCGCCGTCGACTCGGAGCCCGAGCTCGATGCGCTCGACCTGGCTGCCGTCGGACCGGAGATCGAGCATCATCAGCTGTTCCCGAACCGGACCAACGTCTCCTGGTTCACGGTGCTCGGACCGAAGCGGATCCGCGCGCGGATCTTCGAGCGGGGTGTGGGGGAGACGTCGGCCAGCGGCACCGGCGCCACCGGGGCGGCGATCGCGTATGTGCTGCACGGCGGCGCTTCCCCTGTCACGATCGTCCTCGAAGGAGGCGAGCTCGAAGTCGAGCTGGGAGAGGACCTTCACATCAACCTGACCGGCTGGGCGGTCCCGGTGTTCCGCGGGACGCTCGCCGACGAGTTCATAAAGGAGCTGCATGCGACCCAGTAGGCGACTCGACCGGATTCCCCCGTACCTGTTCGCCGAGCTCGAGCGCAAGATCGACGCCAAGCGCGCCGCGGGAGTCGACGTGATCAGCCTCGGGATCGGCGATCCGGACACCCCGACCTACGCGCCGATCGTCACCGCGATGCAGCGGGCGGTCGCGGATCCCAGCACGCACACCTATCCTTCGAACCGCGGACGGAGGGAGTTTCGTGAGGCGGTCGCCGGGTTCTACGCTCGGCGCTTTGGCGTGCAGCTCGACCCTGAAACCGAGGTGATGCCGGCGATTGGCGCCAAGGAGTGCATCTTCAACCTCAACCTGGCGTTCCTCGACCCGGGCGACGTGGCACTCGCCTCCGATCCCGGATACCCGGTGTACACGGGTGGACCGCTGCTTGCCGGTGCGGAGCCGGTGCTGATGCCGCTCGAGCCGCAGCGCGGCTTCGCTCCCGAATTCGATGCGATCGCGGCCCAGGCGCTCGAGCGCGCGAGGCTGATGTTCCTCAACTACCCGAACAACCCGACGGGCGCGATCGTTCCGGCCGGGCTGTTCGAGCAGGCGGTCGAGCTGGCGCACCGGGCGGAGATCCTCGTCGTCCACGACAACGCCTACAGCGAGACGACCTTCGACGGATATGTGGCGCCGTCTTTCCTGGCCACTCCCGGCTCCAGGGAGGTCGGTGTCGAGGTGTTCTCGTTGTCCAAGGGCTACAACATGACGGGCTGGCGCTGCGCGGCGATCGTCGGCAACGCCGAGGCGATCGCGCAGTACTGGCGGCTGAAGTCGAACATCGACTCTGGACTGTTCGACGCTGTGCAGCTCGCCGGTGCAGCGGCGCTGGCCCCGGAGCTCGATGCGGACGTGCAGGCGATGAACGCCGTCTACCAGCGCCGGCGGGATCTCGTCTGCCACGCCCTGAAGCAAGCCGGGGTCGATGTGGTCCCGCCAAAGGGCACGATCTACATCTGGGCGCCCGTGCCTGCCGGCTTTGCGTCCGCGGCGGCCTACTGCGAGCACGTGCTCGAGCGGGCCGGGGTCGTGATCTCACCCGGCGGCGCCTACGGACGCAGCGGCGAGGGCTTCTTCCGGATCTCGCTGACCACGCCCGACGACCAGCTGGTTGAGGCAGTGGAGCGTCTGAGAGCGCTTTGAGCGGTTGTCGGTTCGCGGCTACCATCAAAGCATGCAGCGAAGCCGTAACGGGCGCCTGGAGCCGTCGCGCGGCGCAGCCGACGGGCAGCGTCCGCGAGGTCGCGCGCGCCAGCGCGCCTACTTGATCGCGGCGCTCCCCGACGGCGAGGATCACGAGCTTCCCGAGCTGCGCGAGCTGTTGCGGACGGCGGGCGTCGCCGGCGTCGGCGAGCTGGTGCAGAGGCGCGAGCATCCCCATCCGAACAGCTACATCGGTCCGGGCAAGCTCGAGCAGCTGAAGACGGAGCTGACGGCGGCCGATGCAAACCTCGTCGCTTGCGACGACGAGCTCTCGCCGCGGCAGGAGCGCAACCTCGAGGAGGCGCTCGGCATCCCGGTGATCGATCGCACCGCGATCATCCTCGACATCTTCGCGGACCACGCGCACAGCGCGGAGGGCAAGCTCCAGGTCGAGCTCGCTCAGCTGGAGTACAACCTGGCGCGGATGCGCGGCCTGTGGTCGCACCTCGAGCGGCTTGGCGGCGGAATCGGGACCAGGGGCCCGGGCGAGACGCAGATCGAGACCGATCGCCGTCTCGCTCGCGACCGGATCGCGGCGCTCCGCCGAAAGCTCACCAGTGTCCAATCGAGTCGGGCGGTGATGCGCGCCGAGCGCGAGCGTGCCCACCTGCCCTCGGTCGCGCTCGCCGGTTACACCAACGCCGGCAAGTCGACGCTTCTGAACGCGCTCACGGGTGCCACCGTCGGTGTTGGTGATCGCCTGTTCCAGACGCTCGATCCGACCACCAGGATCTTGAGAGCCGGCGGCCGCGACTACCTGCTGACGGATACCGTCGGCTTCATTCGCAAGCTCCCGCACCAGCTGGTGGACGCTTTCGGCGCGACACTCGAGGAGACGCGCCTCGCGGACCTGATCCTGCATGTCGTGGACGGGTCGGCACCGGAGGACCAGCTGCTGTCGATGACCACGGCCGTCGAGGACGTGTTGGCCGAGATCGATGCCGTGCACGCACCACGCGCGTTGGTCCTCTCGAAGGCCGACCTGATCGATCAAGAGCACCGCGCGCAGCTGGCGCGGCGACATCCCGACGCGGTCCTCGTCGCGGCGTCGACCGGGGAAGGGGTCGAGGCTCTCACGGAGCGGATCGAGGAGGAATTCTCGAGGTCGCTCGAGCACGTCGACCTGCTGATCCCCTATGACGAGGGTGGCCGGCTCGCCGAGCTGCACACGCTCGCAGGCGATCTCGAGCGCGAGGAGACGCCCGAGGGAGTGCGAGTGCTGGCGCGCTTGCCGGCGGCCGCGGCAGCCCGCTATCAGCCCTTTGCGCTGAGTGAAAAGCGAGTATGAGCCTGCGTGTCGCGCGCCTCGATGCGCGGGCAAGACTGCCGACGCGTGCCTATCCCGGGGATGCGGGCCTCGACTTATACGCGCTCGACGGCGCCGAGCTTGCCCCGGGCGAGCGGGCCACGGTCCGGACTGGAGTCGCGATCGAGATCCCGGCAGGACATGCGGGATTGGTGCTACCGCGGTCGGGGCTGGCGGCCTGCTATGGAATCGCGCTTGTCAATGCGCCCGGGCTGATCGACGCCGGCTACCGAGGCGAGCTCAAGGTCCTGTTGCTCAATACGGACCGCGAGGAGCCCTTCACGATCACTGCTGGTGACCGGGTCGCGCAGCTGATGCTCGTTTCGGTGCAGCTACCGCGAGTCGTTGAGGTCGACGCCCTTGCGGTCTCGGAGCGCAGCATTGGCGGCTTTGGTTCGAGCGGCAGCTGAGCGGCTCACGGTGAGGAGGGGTTCGGTGCGAGCAACCCGTGGGTCTCGAGGAACTGCTGGGCGACCGAAGTGGGATCTTGGTGTGCCACATCGACCAGGAAGTTGAGCTCCCGCATCGTCGGAGTGCTCAGCAGGGCACTGACGTTGTTGATCGTGTCGGCGAACGCGGGTCCCTCCAGGGCCAGCACCTTGGCTGACACGACCGGCACGACATTGCCCCAACCGAACACGTTGGCCGGGTCGCTGAGAAGCGCGTAATCGCCCGTCACGAGCTGACCATCGGTCGTGTTGACGTCCGCGGCCTGCACCTGTCCCTGATCGAGCGCCTGATACTGATCGCCGAAGGCCAGCGTCTTGAATGCTGTCGGCGCGACGCCGTAGGTTTGCTTGATCGCGGGGAGCCCGCCGGGATCCTGCTCGAATTGCGGCGGCCCTCCGAAGACCAGCGACTGCGCGAGCCTGCGCAGATCCCCGATCGAGCGCAGGCGGTTCTGGGCGGCAAATCCGATCGTCACCGCGACGGCGTCGGTATCGCTGAACGGCGTTCGGTTCAGCAGCACGAATCCATGCGCGACTGCGTAGCGTTGCGCCGCCCGGTAGGCGCGCGCCGGCGAGCGAAAGTTACGGCGGTAGCCGGCGACGGTCGTGTTCCACGTCCCGAGGTACTCCGGATACATCCCGAGCTGACCGCTGCTCAGCGCCTGGATCGTGACCTCGGTCGGCCCGATGTTGCGATTGAGGTTGACCGTGAACCCGTTCGCCTGCAGCGCCTGGGCGTAGAGCTCGCCGAGCACGAACTGCTCGGTGTAGTTCTTATCGCCGATCGTGACGGCTGGCTTGCCTGTCCCTGGGAGCGGCGCGGTCGATGTCGTCGTGCTCGGGCTGGTGGTTGTCGTCGCGTGCGAGCTCGCCGACGCCACTCCGGTCGTCGGCGAGCTTCCCTCACCGCCGCCGCATCCCGCAGCAAATAACGCAACGATGCATCCCGCGACAGGCGCAAGCGTGCGGAGGAGAACGAGAGGGATCGGGACGCGCATCACGCGAGGTCATGATTGATCGTAACCACGTGACTAGACGCCCGCCGCTCGCTTCGCGTCGGCATGCGCAGCCGCCTCGAACTCATCCTGCAGAGGCGAGAGCGGAGTAGATCCGGTGAGCGCGGTAGCGATCAGCCAATCCGCGAACCAGGCGTTCTTCGGCAGCAGGGGACCGTGAAGATAGGTGCCGATCACGTTTCGCTCGAGGACTCCCTCGTAGCCGTCCGCGCCGTTGTTGCCGTGTCCCGCGAGAACACGGCCGAGCGGCTCTGCGGACGGCCCCAGATACGTCCGTCCGCCGTGATTCTCGAAACCGGCCAGCACCCGCCGCCCGCCCGGACGGAGCTCGACCTCGATCGCGGCGTTGCCGATCAGCCGTGGTCCCTCGACGCGAATCGTGCGCAGGTCCACGAGACCAACACCGGGAAGGGTCTCGTCTCCGAGCTCGTACGAGTGCCCGAGCAGCTGATAGCCCCCGCACACGGCGAGGATCACGCCGCCTCGCTGCGCCACGGCGTGGAGCGCGTCTCGCTTTACCTCGGCGAGGTCGAGCGCGCACAGCTTCTGGTCCCGATCCTGGCCGCCCCCGATGTAAAAGAGGTCCGCGGCGCCTGGGTCGAGCCGTTCGCCCAGATCGCTCGCCGTCACGCTGAAGCCGATCCCGCGCCACCGGCAGCGATGCTCGAGCATCAGGAGGTTGCCGCGGTCGGCGTAGATGTTCATCAGCTCGGGATACAGCGCGCAGACGCGCAGCTCAGCCATTCAGGATCACCACCGTGCTTCCGGAGTAGTCACGGGTCGCGGGAACCTCCCGGCTCCCGGCCGGCTTCAGTCCGGCCGCCGCGGCCTCACGCTCGAGCTCAGCCGGGGTCACGCGGTCGAGCCGGATGCGGTCGTTTAGCACCGAGCGCTCCCCGTCGACGGCGACGATCTCGCGTCGGCGCTCGAGCACGAAGCCGGCGGCATCTGCTCTGATCGCGATCGGCTGGCTCGAGTAGACGACTCCGTCCCGCTCGCAGATGTCAGGGAGCGGCGCAAAGGAGTGATCGAGGACTTCATAGACTTCGAGGGTCTCTGCGATCGCGACCGCGAGCACGCCGCCATCGAGCAGATGCCGGCGTGCGCAGCGCAGGATACGAGCCCGTCCCGCGGCTCCTCCCAGTAGCTGGATCGTCTGCATCGGCACCAGACAAGTCGCGAACCGCCGCCCGAGATCGAACTGGCGCGCGTCGGCCAGGATCGTCTCGATCTCGAGGCTCTGGGCTCGCAAGGCAAGCTCGGAGATCAGCTCTAGATCCTTGTCGAGTGCTGTGACGCGATGGCCGTGACGCGCCAGGTCCAGCGACACCCTGCCAGTGCCGGCACCGATGTCGAGCACCGGATCGCCGTACTCGGACGCCAACGCGCGCCACAGCGGCAAGTCCTCGGCGTACGCCCCGCACTCGAGGTCGTGCCAGATCACGCCCATTTTCAGCTGCCGTGCTCTCGCTGCCAGAACTGCGAGACGTGGCCGCGACCGGCGAGCTCGTCGCGGAGCTCCAGCAGCGCTGTATATGTCGGCAGCACGAACAACCGCCCCTTGGAGCTAGCGCCGATTGCCTGATCAAGCGCATCGGGGAGGCTTGGCGCGACGTGTAGCCGCTGAACTTCAACACCGGCGTACTTGAGCCGCAGAGCAAGCTCGGCGGCACGTGTCCCCGCGCACGTCACCCGGCGCAGCCGGGACGCCAGCAGCTCAAAGTCAGCGTCCCAGATCCAGGAGACGTCTCTGCCGTCGGCGGTGCGGTCGTTGAGAATCGCGAGCAAATCGATCTCAGCCGGCTCGAGTGCCAGCGTGCGCACGATCTCGTTCGCGCCGGCGGGATTCTTGATCAGCAGGATCGACACCTCGACGCCGCCCACGGTCACCAGTTCGGCACGCCCGAACGCGGCGGTGACGCTCTGCAGGCCGCGCACCACCGTGTCCAATTCAATCCCCAGCTCGAGGCAGAGCGAGGCGGCTCCGAGCGCGTTGTAGACGTTGTACAGCCCGGGAAGCGGAAGCTCGACCGTCCTCGCACCCGATGCGCTCACCAGTCGAAAGCGCGCGCTGCGCGTCCCGGCGAGACGAATCTGCTCGGCGGCGACCGACGGTGAGGGGCGCTCCTGGCCGCAAGATGGGCAGCGATAGCGGCCGAGATGACCTAAGTAGATTGCCTCGTAGCTGTAGGCCGCGCCGCACCGGCGGCAGTGCTTGGAGTCGGACGCGTGCTGCAGCGCGGGTAGCGCAACAGACGGGTCCTCGAGCCCGAAATAGGTAACCCCCGCCCGGTCCCGCCCCAGATCGGCGATCAACGGGTCGTCGGCGTTCAGGACGAGCCTCGCCCCTCCCGGCATCGAAGTCACGACCCCCGCCCACCGATCGGCGATCGTCTCGAGCTCGCCGTAGCGGTCGAGCTGGTCGCGGAACAGGTTCGCCAGCAGGACCGCGCGAGGGTGCAGCTGCGGGACCACCCGATCGAGCCAGAACTCGTCGATCTCGAACAGTCCGAGCTCGCCATCGATCCGGCCGCTGGGGCGGGCCGCCGCGAGCAGCGCGGACGCGACTCCCCCGGCCATGTTCGCCCCGGCCCGGTTGTGGACCAGCGAGACACCCGCAGCCGTGAGCACCGAAGCGGTCATCGCAGCGGTCGTAGTTTTGCCGTTAGTGGCCGAGATCACCGCCGATCCGCGCTCCAGCCGCGCCGCGAGCTCGCCGATCGCCTGTGGTTCGAGCCGGATCAGCATCTTGCCCGGGAGGCTGGTGCCGCCACCGCGACCGGCGCGCCGAGCAAGCTCGCCGACCGCTCGGGCAGCGACGATCTTCGCACCGAGCGCGCTCACTGCGGGACCAGCACCCGCACGGCGCCGGGAAGCGCACGGACCGTCACCGGCAACTCCGCAATCGGGTCGCCGTCGGCGTACATCGTGAAGCGCCGGTCGGCGCTGACCGTGATCTCGCTCGCGCGCCGAACTTCGACATTTGCTTGCTTGACGTGCTCACCCTTGAAGACAGTAGGAAGCACCCGCAGGAACCTGCCCTTCGGGACGTCGGCGATCATCACAACATCCAGCAGGCCGTCCTGCAACGAGGCGTCCGGCGCGAGGAACATGCCACCGCCGTACGCGTTTGAGTTGGCCGCCGCCACCGAGTAGCCGGTGAACGTCCGGTGCTCGCCTCCGTCGAAAGTGACATGGAAGGTTGCCGGCTTCCAGCGGGCGAGCGCACGCAGCGCTCCATACGCGTAAACCAGCTGGCCGCGCATGTGCCGCGTCTCGTTTGCGATCCGGTTGGCCTCAGAGTCAAAGCCGCAGCTCGCGATCCCGATGAATGTCTTCGAGTTGATCACGCCCAGATCGAGCGAGCGCACGGCACCGTGGGCGAGCACATCGCAGGCGACGCACGGATCGAGCGGTATCCCGAGGACGCGAGCGAAGTCGTTTCCGCGGCCCCCCGGCAGCACGCCCAACGCTCCGTCCGAGTACTGCAGCGCTTGGGCGACCGCGCTGATCATGCCGTCGCCCCCGAACGCGACCGCGGTCTCGCCGGCGGCCACAGCCGCCAGCGCGAGCTCACGCGCGTGCTCGAGGCTGCCTGTGCGCTCGATGTGATGCTCGAGCCGGAGTGCGGAAAGCGTCTCCTGGACCGCCTGCAGCGCTCGTTCGGCCCGGCCGCCTCCCGCCGCCGGATTCACGATCACCGCCAACCTCACGAGCCGACCAAGAGCGCATGAAGATCCTCGGCGATCGCCAACGGGGTCGGCTCGCCCGCGGCCTCCGCCTGAGCCCGAGTGCTCACACCGGTGAGCACGATCGCGCCGTCGAGCCCGGCGGCGACCGCGCCGCCCAGATCTGACTCGAGCCCATCGCCCACCACCAGTGTCCGTCCGGGACCGAGTCGATCGAGCGCCGCATTGAACATCTCCGGCGCGGGCTTGCCGGCGATTCGGGCGCTGCGCTCGGTGGCGTATTCGAGGGCCGCCACGAGCGGGCCCGTGGCCGGCCAGACCCCATCGTCGGTCGGGAAGGTGCGGTCGCGACCTGCCGCGAGCATCTTCGCGCCCGCCAGCACGGCTTGCGTGGCATCCCGAAGCTCGCTGAAGTGGAGCTCGTCGTGGCCGGCGATGACGACGACCTCGGCGTCTGCCGGACGGCCGGTACCGTTGACGATTCGCTGCCCGGCATCGGTTACGTGGCGGAAGATCGCGGATGAGCCGATCACGTACGTGGGCCGCCCGGGCCAGCTCTCGGCGAGCACCCACTGGATCGCGGCTCCGACGGTTACGACCTCCTCGAGCGAGGCCCGAAGGCCGAGCGACCAGAGCTTGCGGACGTACTCCTCGGGCGAGCGGCGGGTATCGTTCGTGAGGAACATGACGGCCTTTCCGGCCGCGCGTAGCTCGGACACCGCCTCCGGTGCCCCGCGGGTGCAGACCTCGCCGACGTAGACGCAGCCGTCGAGGTCGAGCAGCACGTGGTCGTAGCGTTCCAGCAGAGGGGAGAGGGGCATCAGAAGAGGGCCACCTGGCCGTTCTCGACCGGCGGCGCGAGGCACTCCGGTCCGTCATAGCGAGCGTCGTTGACCGCCCGGCCGACGGGTTGCAGGGCGGTCTGCGCCGGAGCGAGTCCGACCAGGATCTCGGCGAGCTCGCTCGATGGCGTGGCGGTATTCAGCCAGGCCGCCTCGTCCGTCGGCGCGAGGACGATCGGCATCCGGTCGTGCAGGGTGGAGATCGCCGAGTTTGCGGCGGTGGTGAGGATCGTGCAGGTACGAAGCTTCCTCCCGCCTTCGCCGTACCAGATCGACCACAGACCGGCGAATGCGAACGGCGAGCGGTCGGTGCGAGTGATGTGAAATGCCTGCTTGGGGCCGCTTGCCGAACGTTGCCACTCGTAGAAGCCGTCCGCGATGACCAGACAACGGAAGCGCTCGAACGCCCGCCGGAACGCCGGGCGCTCGGCAACCGTCTCGACCCTCGCGTTGATCATCTTCAGGCCGCTGGCGGGGCTCTTCGCCCACGATGGGACGAGCCCCCAGCGCAGCAGATCACCGCGGGGATTGCCGTCTCGGTCTGTGGTGAGCGCCAGGACGTCATCGCCCGGTGCGACGTTATACCGTCGGCGTACCTCGATCGCTTCGCCGACGGGAAAGCGCGCGCGAACGGCCGCCGGGTCAGGGGCGGCGAGCGTGTAGCGGCCACACACGGCGCGGCGTCAGCGTGAGCGCGCCGCGAGCTGCTCGGCGCGCTCGGCCTGCACTCGTTTCTGGCGGCGTCGCCCGAAGTACGCGAGCACGCCGACGGCGACGAGCACGACCACGATCCCGTAGAAGATCGCCAGATCGAGCGAGATGCCACCGAACGGCAGGGCCACCAGCTCAACCAGTCCGAAGCCGGCCAGAAGGATCAACACGATCAGCGCGATCACGATCACGATTCCACGAATCCGGGCGAGGATCCCGGCGCTCCCGGGGGGTGCGATCAGACCCATGAATTGCAGCCCCCGCAGCTGCCTCGTGGTCGGTGCGTCGACCCCGAGGCGCTCGGTCGCGCGCTTCAGGTCGGACGCACGCCGCTCCGCCAGGGCTAGCGACGCGTCCGCCATCCGACGCAGCTGCAAGCGCTCCTGGGGGCGAGCCGCCGCAAGCGCACGCTGGAAGTGGGCCCGGGCCGCCTTGGCGTCGTATCGCTCGGCAGCCCGCGCTCCGAGGATCGCCTGAGCGGCCGCCTTGAATTTGGTTTCGGCTTCCAGTTCCTCGTCCGAGCGGCTCTCCAGCTGCTGCATCGCGGCGAGCTGGCTGCGCTGCTCTATCCGCATCGTGCGCTGCTGCTTGGCCATGGCTGCGAAGAGTCTAGTCGCTCATCTTGTCAGCCACGAGCTTGCTACCTGCGGGCGGCGAGGATGAACACGCGCTGACCGGTCGAGGAGCCGCCCGAGCCCCGCCGGCTCGCTGGAGGCGGCCGATATACGTCCATGTCGCGGCCGATGATTGCCCCACCGGTGTCCTGTGCCAGGAACCATCCGCCGTGCTCATCGTGCCGGTAGGCCGAGAAGTACACCCGGCTACCGAGCGGCATTACGTTCGGGTCAACCGCGATCGACTGGTCGCGCCGCTGGCGGCTGCTCCGCCTCCCGCCGCGTGGGCCACCGCCGCAACGAGCGAGGCCGCCAGCACCGCGCTCGCTGCGATCGCCGCCCCCGCGGCGTGATTTGGGACGTACGGATTCGAGGGCTCCGAATCCGACCTACGCGCGAGCGGTGCGGTGTGCGCTCGGTTTCTCTCGGCGGTTGCCGCCAGGCTCGTGCTGCTGGCGTGCCTGGGGGCTGGCCTGGACAAGGCCGGAATCGCCGCCACCTTCGCCCCGTGGGACGCGGGTGGGGGAGCCTGAGCGCGGGTGAGGGAGCCTGGGCGCGGCGCCGGGCGGGATCACAGCCGCATCGCGATCAGCCCCGCGGCCAGCACTACCTGTGCGAGCCACAGCGCCGACAGAGCGGCCTCGAGTGGCGCCGCCAGGCGGGCCCTGGTCAGCTTGAGCACGCGCCCGTCGGTGAGCCGCTGCTCTCCCTCGAGCGCATCGGTGTTGCGCCGCAACTCGCGCGCCGGGGTGCTCAGTCGACGTTGCGCCGTACTCAGCAGGCAGCAGGCAGCGGCGACGAGGACGCCCGCCGGCCGGATCTCGAGCGCGTTGGAGAAGTAGCCGGTGAAGGCCGGGAACCCGCCCCAGGCCAGAGCAAACCATTTATCGTTGTGAAATCGACCGCCCCAGAGCTCGAGGTTGTACGCGGGGACCAGGAAGGCGCCCGCGAGCACCAGGGGCGCGAGCAGCGGCGAGACGATTACGATCCCGACCACACCGATCCCGATCGCTCCGATCAACCCGGCGACGGCCAGCGCGATCAACCACCGCTGCTGCAACCTGGTCTGCAGCGGACGCCCGTTGAGCTCGTCCAGCGCGTGAGCGCTCACACCGACCGCGAGGAAGAACGCGGCCAGGGCGGCGAGCAACCGGTCGACGTAGATCGTCGGTGCCGCTGCCGCCCCCAGCGCCACGTAGCTCAAGTGCCAGACGGTGTACGGCGGATGAAGGAGCGTGACGAGGTCGCGCCAGCCGCCGGACCGAAGCGCATAGAACGCCGGCCGGTCCGGCTCACGGGGCGCCGTCGCCACCCCGCGTTCCCCACATCACGAGTCCGGCGCCAAAGCTCATCCGACGCTCGTGCAGATCCCCAATCCCCGCCGTCCGCCAGAGCGCTCGCAGGTCGGTCTGTTGCGCGTAGAACTGCTCGATGCTCGGACCGAGGAAGCGGCCGACCTCATACCAGGCGTTTGACAGGAGGCGTCCGATGAGCGGTAACCCAAGCCGCGTGTAGATGCGCCAGAGGGCACGCAGCGACGCAAGCTGCGGCACGGCGAACTCGACCATCCCGATCCGTCCTGCGGGCTTTACCACTCGGACGAGTTCGCGCATCGTCTCCTCCGGATCGTCGACGTAGCGCAACAGGTACGTGAACGTCAGGCCGTCAAACTCGGCATCCGCAAAAGGGAGCCGTTCAGCCTCCCCGCGCACGAACCGGACGCGGTCAGCGAGCGCAGGATCGGCCAGCCGGGCGCGCGCGCCGGCCAGCATCTGCTCGCTCTGATCGAGCCCGATGACCTCACATCCTCCGCGTCGAACGAGCTCGGAGGCCACCAGTCCGGTGCCCGTCGCCACATCGAGCAGCCGCTGACCGCGATGCGGATCGATCGCAGCGACGAGCGCCCGGCGCCAGCGAGGGTCCTGGCCGAAGCTCAGCACTGCTCCCAGGCGATCGTATCGGCCAGGCAAGCCGGAGAACAGATCGAGGGCGTGACGCTTACGAGGAGACTGGGCGCTGTTCGCTGATGCGGCCAAGGCAGCTCAAGGCTACGCGCTTACGAGCCCTCACCTAGAGTCGCGCGATCCCGACCGTCCTGCTGATCCGCCACGCCCAGGCGTCGTTCGGCGCAGCCGATTACGACGTTCTGTCCGAGCGTGGTCACGAGCAAGTCAAAGCGCTCGTCGGGGGACTCCAGCGCGGGCCATCTTCGCCGATCGCGTGATTGCCGTCCAGTGTGGCTGACACCGTATTGAAGCTCGCTCGACTGCGTAAGGGTGCGACACCGGCGCGCTGGGTAAGGGGGCGGCGGTATCGTAATCAGGTCGAGGCACGAGCGAGGAGCGCTGTGAGCAGCCGGATCAACCACGTCAGCGTGAATGCAGCCAACGCGTCACCGCGGCGCTGAGGTTCATCACAAGCGCTGAGCTTGGTTGAATCAAGTAGATGAGCGAATCGTTGAACGCCCAGACCGTCGCGATCACCGGCGCCGGTGGCGACGAGATCGAGGCGTATCTCGCGCGTCCCGCGGAGGATGGGAGGCGCGGCGGGGTGATCGTGATCCATCACATGCCCGGCTATGACCGATCCACGAAAGAGATTGTCCGGCGGTTCGCCGAGCTCGGCTATGACGCGATCTGCCCAAATCTGTATTGGCGGGAGGCCCCGGGTGCAGCGCCGGATGACGCGGCGGCGACCGCTCGGGCGCAGGGAGGGGTGCCGGACGAGCGGCTTATTGGCGACGTCGCCGGCGCCGCTGCATATCTGCGCTCGCTGCCGACGTCGAACGACAAGGTCGGCGTGATCGGCTACTGCTCTGGTGGACGGCAGGCTGTCCTCGCCGCCTGCAACGTCGATCTGGATGCTGCGGTCGACTGCTACGGAGCGTTCGTCGTCGGCACCCCACCGGAGGGATTGCCGCTTCAGGTCACCAATCTCGTCGACCAGCTGCCCAATCTCCGCGCTCCCCTGCTGGGACTGTTCGGCAAGGAGGACTCCCATCCCAGCCCCGAGCAGGTCGCCGAGCTGGACGAGATCCTCACCGCCAACGACAAGCCGCACGAGTTCCACAGCTATGACGATGCCGGCCATGCGTTCTTCTCGGTCGATCGGGCGGCGTACCGCGTGGCAGCGGCCAACGATGGCTGGGAGCGAATCGCAGCTTTCTACAACACCCACCTCGGAGGCTGAGCATGTGCACCTACGACACCGTCAAGACGATCATCGACGGCAGCGCGAAGGGGCCGAATAGCAGGTGGTTTCATGTCACGGACGGCACGGTCTACTTCGACCACCCGGTCCACGCGATGGCCGAACACACCCTCAACATCGACTTCGCCGACCCCGCAAAAGGGCCCTCCGCCCGGGTAGCGGTCGAACTCACCGCGAGCATCGGCCCGAAATCTCGTCGCGGCCATCGAGGCGGCGCTCGATTCCGCACCCGCCGAGCTGACAACCTGACGCGAGCACCGGGTTTCGACGGACCCGCCGAACGAGAGCTAAGCCCTTTTATCGTCTCCTTATCTCCATTTTATCCGCGCAGGCCGCAACCTGCAGGGGGTTGCCGGGTTGTGCAAGGGGTGGCACGCGATCTGAGGCAAGGCCGGCTCGCCCGCGGTCGTCGCCCCGCCGAACATGGCCAGCGGGGCGCTTCGCTGCCGGTCGAGCTCGCGATCCGACCCCGTTCCACGATTGTAAACCGGCTGATGTGGCTGGCGCTGATCGCGATTGTCTGGGGATGGACGGGCACCGAGGCGGCCTGGGCTGGCACAAGCGGCAAGGTTGTGCGCTACAACGGCTACAAGTTGGTCGTGCCGGCGAGCTGGCCGGTCTACCGTCTGGCCTCGGATCCGGCAGTGTGCGTTCGCTTTAACCGGCACGCCGTCTACCTGGGCAGGCCGAGCGCCGATCAGCGCTGCCCTGCCCACGCGGTGGGACGCACCGAGGCGATCCTCGTCGAGCCGCTGGCAGCGCGCGGCGCCGGCTCAGACGGCCCGGTCGGGCCCGCGCTGCCACCGGTCAGAAGCCCGGGTGCGCTACCGCAACGAGGGTCGGCCGCCCGGTTAGCCTTGCCCGCTCACGGGGTGATCGTGACCGTGACATGGAACACGGCTCCGGGCATCGTCCAACGGGCGCTCGGCGTACGCTCGCTCGCCGCCGCAAGCGTCGCTGAGGCTGCCAAGCGCCCGCCTGTCGTTCGTGCTCGATCAGCCGCGGCTGCCGGCGCAGGCGCGGTGTTCACCGGGCTTGGGTTCGACGCGTGCACCGCGCCCAGCGTGGGCCAAATGTCGGCTTGGGGCTCATCCCCATATCGCGCTGCCGGAATCTACATCGGCGGGACGAACATGGGATGCTCGCAGCCGAACCTCACTGCCGGCTGGGTGAACCAAGAATCAGCGGCGGGCTGGCATCTGATCCCGACCTACGTCGGGCTCCAGGCTCCCACGAACTCTTGTGGATGCGCCGGAATCGACCCCGGTCAGGCGTCGGCTGAAGGCAGCGCCGCAGCCAGCGACGCCGTCGCGCAAGCGCAGGCGCTCGCGATCGGCGCCGGCAACCCGATCTACTTCGACATGGAGGCTTACTCGCGGGGTGGCACCAGTACCTCTGCCGTGCTCGCGTTTCTGTCGGCGTGGACCACCCAGCTCCACGCCGACGGCTACAAATCAGGCGTCTATGCCAGCGGCGGCTCGGGGATCGAGGACCTCGCCGCCCGGTTCGGGACCGGCTACACCGAGCCGGACGAGATCTGGATCGCCGACTGGAACGGCGCGCAAACGACCAGCGATCCCTATGTGCCAAGCAGCGATTGGGCGATCCATCAGCGCCTGCATCAATATGACGGTGCCCATAACGAAACCTACGGCGGGGCCACGATCAACATCGATGGCGACTATCTCGACGGCGCCACCGCCGGCGCGGCGACCGTTACCCCAAGTGTTGCCGCTTTCCCCTCGCTGAGGGTCTCCACCAGCGGGGACGGAACCATCATTGATCTGCACGCCAGCTGGAACGGCGAGAGCGGGGTGGCTGCCTGGCGGGCGTTGGGGGGATCCAGCCCGGGGGCGCTCGCAGCGGTCGGGGCGGCCACCCAGTCAACGATCGTCGTTCGCGGCGAATTCCCGTACTTCGCGGTGCAAGCGCTTGGCGCGGCCGGCCAAGTGCTCGGGACCTCCCAGGTAGTGACGGCGCCAGCGCACACAGCGCTCTATGGGCGCAGTGCGTTCGTATCTGCGGGCGGCGTTGGCGGGCTACCGGCCGGCTGCTTCACAGCCGGCCCGTGCCACGCCACCACTAGGATCTCCGCCGGGGGTGCGGTGATCGCCACGACCGGCCCGGAGTTCATCCCCGCGGGCGGCGGGCGAGTCCTCTTCTTCAAGCTCACGCCGGCCGGCCAGGCGAAACTCGCCCGTGCGCTCCACCGTCGGCTCCCGGTGCAGGTCACCGCTCGTGACGCCTCCGGCGCCGTGGCGACCACCACGCTCAACCTGATCCCGTTTCTCACCACCGGCCCTGGCCCGCGCCGCAGCCTCACCGATCCCCCGATGCTGCGGATCCTCGGGGCGACCGACTTCGTCTCCTCCGGCGCAGTTGGTGGCGTCCCGGCCGACTGCTTCAGCGCGACGCCATGCCAGGTGCGCACGACCGTCACGACCGGGCGCACCGTCATCGCCAGCACCGGACCGGAAGTGATCGGCGCAAACGAACTTGGCTACCTGACCTTCAGGCTCACGGCTCGAGGCAACGCAATGCTCGCTCGCGTGCGCGGCAACCAGCTCGCCGCGCGCGTAACGATCAGCGACGCCAACGCGACCGCGACGGCCGCGGTCGCGCTCGTCAGGTTCAGCTGAGCGGGTCGAGCTTGAGCGCTACCGAGTTGATGCAGTAGCGGTCACAGCCTCCCGGACCGTCGTTGAAAACGTGGCCGAGGTGGCCGCCGCATGTTGCGCAGGTAACCTCGGTGCGGCGCATGAACAGGCTGCGGTCCTCGTGCAGCTCGATGTTCTCCCGCACAGCCGGATCGGTGAAGCTCGGCCAGCCGGTGCCGGAGTCGAACTTGGTGTCGGAGGAAAACAGTCCCGTGCCGCACGCCGCGCAGCGGTATACGCCGTCGTCCTTGGTGTGCACGTAGCCGCCGGTGAACGGCCGCTCGGTGCCCTTTTTCCTTAGCACCTTGTATTCGGCGGGGGTCAGTTCCTCGCGCCACTGCTGATCGCTCTTCTCGATTCGTGTATCCATGTCGCTCCTATCCTGGTTCACGGTATATCTGACCCGGATCGCTCGCAAACGGTTCAGCGAGCTGTGAGTCACAGGTCGCTGGTCGTTATCCATCGCCTGAGCGGCCCACGCAGCGCCATCCTGCCGCGGTGAAGCCTGCTCTTGAGCGCCGGTTCGCTTAGGTCGAGCACTGACGCAGCGTCTCGGGTCGAGAGGCCTTCGATGTCGCGCAGCACCACCGGCGCCCGCAGATCGGCGGGCAGGTCGCTCAAGGCACGCTCGAGCACGATGCGCAGCTCCTCGTTCTCCGCCTGCTCGGCGGGACCCGGCCCCCCGTCCGCCAGCTCTTCGAGCGGACGCTCCTCGGTAGAGAGCACCGTGCCTGCCGCCGGGCGGCGAGCCAGTCGCCGCTGCGCCTCGTTGAAGCCGATCCGATACAGCCAGGTGAAGAAGCGCGAGCGACGCTCAAAGCGCGGCAGCGAGCGCCACGCCCGCAGGAAGGTCTCCTGCGCGACCTCCTGCGCCTCGGCGTCGTCGAGTCCGAAACGTCGCAGCGATGCGAACAGGCGGTCCGCATGGCGCATCACGAGCTCCTCGAAAGCGGGCATGTCGCCGCCGGCCGCCCGTGCGACAAGCGTCTCCTCGCTCGGCTCACGACTCGCCGGCGGCTCGGTCATGGGTGCTCGGGCGGACGCTCGCCCAGCCGACCACGAATCGATGCCAGAATCGCTCCCGCCACGACCGGCGAGTCGGCGCCCCCGATCTTCTCGAGCGCACCGATCACGGCCCGCAGGCCGTGCAGCAGCTCGCGACACTCGGGACACTCGACGGTATGACGCTCAACCCGCCGGCGCCGGTGGACGCCGAGCTCGCTGTCCAGATAGTCCGAGGCGTGCCGGGGAACCCAGCGGTGATCGAACCAGAAACGGAGTCGGTGTAGCGGGCGCGCCATCGGCATCGAGAACCCTACGCCCTGAATTGAACCGTCTGGCGCCCAGACGGGTCTCCGTCGGTGACACAGCGAACACCGAGAGGAACAAAATGCCGACAGAGACAGCCACCTTCGCCGCCGGATGCTTCTGGGGTGTGGAGGCCGCGTTCCGGGCCCTGCCCGGAGTCACGCAGACCACCGCCGGGTACACCGGCGGCAGCGCCGAGCAGCCCAGCTACAAGCAAGTCTGTGGCGGCCGTACCGGGCACGCCGAGGCAGTCGAAGTCCGGTTCGACCCGAGCGCCCTCGCATACGAGGACCTGCTCGGCGTTTTCTGGGCGAGCCACAACCCGACGACACCCAACCGCCAAGGTTGGGACATAGGCAGCCAGTACCGCTCGGCGATCTTCTTCCACGGCGACGCGCAACGTGCGGCGGCGCTCGCCTCGCGCGAGGCCCACCAGCGCGGGTTGAAGCGCAAGATCGTGACCGAGATCGTGCCGGCAGAGCGTTTTTGGGCGGCCGAGGACTATCACCAGCAGTACCTCGAAAAGCGCGGCCAGGCAAGCTGCGCCATCTCCCTGGGCGCCGCGTGAGCCGCGGCCGCCCGGGCGTCAGCCCGCGGCGGGCGCTTCCCCGCGTGAGTCTCCGTGTGCCCGTCCTCGAGTGCTCGCGCGGCGGCACTCATCATCAACCGAGCCACGTCCGCTCCTTGCTCGACATCGAAACCGTCGACCCGGGAGGAGATGGGCGTGGGCCGTCGCCTGAGTCCTCGCGGGCTCGTTCGACGCGTCTGCCGTTGGCCGGCCGCTCGCAGGGGCTGGCCCGCAAGCAGCTGGGCGATCGCTTTGCGGATCTTGCTCGAGTCGACATCGAGCGCGCGCACGCTGTTCATCCCTTCGCCCTGGTCGACACCTGCGAACCCGGGCAGGATGTGCTCGGTGCCGATGTTAGGCTCAGCCGCGCGATCGCCGCAGCCCGGATCTCCTGGCGAGGGAGGTCAGCTCGTGGTGAGCGGAACGACTGCAGGCTCGCGGGCTGCCTTCGCGTGCTCGCGGCTCTCGCGCGAAGAGATCAGGAGCGCGGCGAGGATCGCTCCGGCGACGGCGAAGCCGGCGCCCACGAGGAAGGCGCGATCGAACCCCTTCGTCAGTGCGACCGCCGAGCTGTGGACCCCCGAGTGGAACAGGCTTTGGGTGCGGCTGTTGGCGATCGTTGCCAGGATCGCGAGTCCGAGTGCGCCGCCGACCTGCTGAGAGGTGTTGATCAAGACCGGAGGCGAGGCCCGCCTCGTGCGGCTCCGTTCCGCTCACCGCGGCGATCGTCACCGGCACGAACGCCAGCCCGAGCCCGACTGCGGCGAGCAGCGACGGGCCAAGGATGTCTGAGGCGTAGGCGCCTCCGGGTGCGGGCACCTGCGAGAACCAGAGCAGGCCGGCGGCGATCAGCAACATGCCCGTGATCAACGGCGGCTTGAATCCGACGCGGGTGACCAGCTGCGAGGCGGCTCCCGCCGACAGGATGATCCCGACGGCGAGCGGAAGGTAGGAAACCCCGGTCAGGATCGGCGAGTAGTTCAGCACGTTCTGCAGGTACAGCGAGATGAAGAAGAACATCGAGAACAGGGACATGCCGAGCAGCAGCCCGACGATGTTCGCCCCCCGCAGCGTGCGCAGACGGAAGATCGAGAACGGCATCAGCGGGTAGCGCTGGCGCAGCTCGATGATGAGGAACGCGACCAGCAGGGCCGCCGACCCGGCGAGGCGCAGCAGCGTCGTCGTGGATCCCCAACCGACGTTGACAGCGTCCACGACGGCGTACACGAGCAGCGCCAGGCCCGCGGTGACGCTCACTGCGCCGGGCAGGTCAAACGTGTTCGCTCCGTCCTCGGCGCGGCTTTCGCGGAGCGTTCGCGGAGCAAGCGCCGCCGCACAGAGCCCGATCGGGACGTTGACGAACAGCACCCAGCGCCAGTTCAGGCCGCTCGTGAGGATCCCGCCGAGGAGCACCCCAGCTGCGCCGCCGGCGCCCGCGACCGCGCCCCAGATTCCCAGTGCCCGATTTCGCTCGGCCCCCTCGGCGAACGTCGTCGTGATGATCGATAGCGCCGCTGGGGAGACGATCGCCGCGCCAAGACCTTGAACAGCACGCGCGGCGATCAGCCATGCCTCCGACTGGGCCATACCGCCCGCGAACGAGGC
The DNA here is from genome assembly GCA_963837385.1 of uncultured Solirubrobacterales bacterium. Classification (GTDB taxonomy): domain Bacteria; phylum Actinomycetota; class Thermoleophilia; order Solirubrobacterales; family Solirubrobacteraceae; genus Palsa-465. Next base: position 166,472 of record CAWIMZ010000015.1, on the reverse strand, counting down.
GAGTGAGAACACCACGAGGCCGACCATGAACATGCGCCGGCGCCCCAGGAGGTCGGCGAGCCGGCCACCGAGGAGCAGGAAGCCGCCGAACGTCAGCGTGTACGCGTTTACGACCCACGAGAGATCGGCGCGCGCAAAGTGGAGGTGCGAGCCGATCGAAGGCAGCGCGACGTTCACGATCGCCGCGTCGATCACGATCACGAATTGCGTCATCGCCAGCAAGATCAGCGCGATGTTCTTAGCGCGGGGCGTATACAACGGTGGGGGCTGAGGCTGTCTCACCGACGTCATTGGAAGCTGACCTCCGGTTCCGGTTGCGTGCCGGACTATAGTGAACTAGGATTCCGGTTGTCAAGAAGGGCCGGTGAAAATTCTGTGACCAGCACTGTGAGCGAAACCGACCGTCCGCGGCGCGCCGACGCTCGGCGCAACCGCGAGCGGATCCTCGAGAGCGCGCGGTCGGTTTTCGCCGAGTGTGGAGCCGAAGCGCAGATCGACGACGTTGCGCGCCGGGCGGGCGTCGGGGTCGGCACCGTCTACCGACACTTCCCGACCAAAGAGGCGCTGATGGTCGAGCTCGTGCGCCAGAAGTTCCGGCTGTTCACCGACACGGCACGCCAGGCTCTCGAGCAGGACGGAGAACCGTTCGTCATGTTCGCGGACCTGCTGCGCAGCAACGCCGAGGCGGCCGCGCGTGACGCCGCGATCCAACACGCTCTCGCGGGCGTCGGCGAGCATATCTGGATTCGTGCCCGGACCGAGCAGGAGGAGCTGAGCGTGGTCACCGAACAGCTGATCGCACGCGCCCGGGACGCCGGGACGATCCGCCCAGACGTGAGCGCCGCGGACATCGCCATGCTTATGTGTGGCGTGTCCGCGACGATGGCCCACAGTGGCCCGGGCTTTGACTGGCACCGTCACCTGGAGCTCGTGATCGACATGCTCCGCGCGCGGTAGAAGCCACCTCGGCCTCCGGGAGATCCAAGATCATCCGCGAGCGGCGACGCCCACCGAACCTGGAGGATGTTGCCAGCCCGTCGCGGGCGCCAAGCTTCTGAAAGCTGACGCGACACCCGAGCAATACGGCTTCGCGTCAGGGCGTCACGCCTGGGACGCGACGGCCGTCATGCAGGTAGAGGCACCGTTTCGTTCCGGCGGATGCCGACACGCGGCGCCGGAGCGGGCCGCTCAGGAGCGCCAGCGCGTCAGCCCTCTCCGCGAATCGGTGCTCGTCGATCTCCTCCTCCTGCAACCTGATCGCGGTGAGCTGCACGTCGTTGAAGGTTCCGCAGTCAAATAGGAACCGGACGCCGCCGGGGCGGTTCGCTTTCGGGCGCAAGTAGTCGACACAGATGAGGCGGCCACGTTTCACTTCGAGACCACACTCCTCGCGAGTCTCTCGTCGACACGCCTCCCAGGGCGACTCTCCGTCTGACTCGATCTGTCCCCCGGGAATCGTCCAACCCTTCTTGTAGTTGGGCTTCAAGATGAGCAGCCGCCGACGCTCATCAAAGATCAATGCCCCGGCCGACGCCGGGATCCGCGGAACGTCAGGGGAACCTTCCAAGCCAGCATCGGACATCGGGCGATCATCGCTGAAACACCCGCTCGCGTCGAGGTGGACTCTGTTCGGGGTCATGGAGGAGCGCAGCAAGGCGAGCCAGCTCCGATCAAACCTCTCGACTACGGCGGACCAGTGCTGACTGTGATCGGCACCTTTGTTCCTTGTGGGAGGAACTTCGGGCTGGGCTGGGGTGTCACCGAGATCACATAGCCGTCGGGAACCTCAACCGACGGGATCTCAGTAACCTTGCCGACAGCGCAACCCTGCGCTCGGATCTGTGCCTCGAAGGCCCCTTCGGACGGAAGCTACGGGGAGCGGCTGACGCTCACCTGCCGCTACGGGTCTGAGCTCTGGTTTCTCGAGCCCCCACGGCGCGCCGCCAGCGCCGCGGAAGGCGGATGGAGAATCGTTGACGGACGGGCATGGGCCGCTGCCAGCGCTTTGGGTCGAGCTCGGCTCCGCAAAGGGCGCATCCCGCCGCAAATGGTGTGACTCGCTCGCCGCACTGAGGGCAGTAGCCAGGGTGCATGAATATGAGGATGGCGCCGGGCGATCTGCAGCCGCTAAACGAAATGTGAGGGAGCCCGAAGAAGCGGTGGCCGTGCGGCCAGACGGCCTCGCGCCGCGTCGCACTACACTCTGGGACCCACTGGGGCGCTCAGAAAGGATGTGACCGATGTGGCGCAAGAGTTCAATATGTGCGGCGGTCACGGCCGGGGCGCTGGGGCTGGGTGGCTGCGGGACGGGCACATCGAGCGCCGCGGCAACGAGCTACTGGCTCGTCAGGACACGGGGCGCGTACGGAAACATCTATGGATATCCGGCTGGCACCATGCCGGGAACCAGCGCCGCTGCTTATCTCGGGCCAACCGCGGCGGACGCTCACCAGAATGCGCCGAAGGCCGCTAGTCGAATCGGCGTCAAGGACGTCAACTCGGTCATCCAGTAGCCGGATCGGCCAGCAGCGGTGGCGCAGAAAAGTCGTCGCTCGTTACGGCCAGTCGCGCGCGGAGGCCAGCTCGGTCGCGGCGTCGAGCGTTCGGTCGACGACGGGGAGCCGACTCTGATTCCACACGGCATCGATCGTGAGCGTCGCCTGTGGCGCGATCAGGTCGACGAGTTTGACGCCGCGCGGAGCATCCCTGGGGGTCAAACTGCTGCAACGCAGCTCGCTCGGTGAGCGACGCACCAAGCGCGTAACGGTCTCTCACACAAGCGTTGGCCGTCGATCCCGCAGTCTCACGAGACCCAGCTCGCGGGTCGAGAGTGCTCCATCTTCGTGGTGCCGGCGGCGAGGTCAGACGCCGGACTCGGCGGCGACCTCGCCTGCGGCGACGGCGTCGGCGAGTCGCTGGTGGTCGAGCTCGTTCTGGTCGGCGTAGGCGGCCGAGAAGCGGGCGATCGCCTTGTCGAAGCTCGCGCCGGCGCCCAGGTACGCGGCGATCGCGAGCCGGTCGCCGGAGCGGGCGTGCGCGCGGGCCAGCGACCACCCGCAGGCGCGCGTGTACGCGTGCAGCCCTGATTCGCTCATCGTCGACAGGTCGATCGACGCCTTCCAGTCCCACAGCTGGCGGACGTAGAAGTCGTGCTCCTTGCCGTCGAGGCCCATGCTCCGCTGCCAGCCGAGGAAGATGTCGCTCGCCGCCTGCGAGATCCGCTGGCCCCGGACGACTCGTTCGCCGTGGTTCTCGAACTCGCTCGCGCCCAGGTAGGGCTCGAGCACCGAGGCCTGCGCCTCCTTCGCCTGCAGGACGAGCGGGTCCTTCCCGCCCCGGCCGACGAGCAGGAACACCCAGGCGCGCGTGCCGACGCTGCCGACGCCGACGACCTTGCGGGCCATGTCGACGAACCGGTAGGTCTCAAACAGGTACCGCCGGTCCTCGTCGAGGCTCGCGGCATACTCGTCGAGCAGCTCCCGCACGTACTCGGTCTCCTCGCGAGCGTCGGCGGGGTCGAAGCAGCTCGCGGAGCGGGACCAGCAGCGGCGGCACGCTGCGAAAGCGCAGCTCGCCGTCAACCCGCTCGGTCAGCTTCGTGACCGCCCGCAGGCTCGTCTTGCGCCGCGCCTTGGCGAACGGCTTCGCGAACACGATCCGCCCCTTCTTGCCCAGCCGTCCCGCCGAAATGCTCGACCAGCTCACTCGCGTTCAGGCGGTCGTACCAGACGTCGAGATGGCTCTCGTCCGCGAAGCCGCGCATCCCCTCGCGGTACTCCCGCACGCAGGCGGTCACGATCCGCCGCCGGCGATCGGCCGGAAGCCCGACGTCGCGGCCCGCGATCTCGGCGCTGGCCGCCATCCGCTTGACGTCCCACTCCCACGGGCCCGGGCAGCGTCTCGTCGAAATCGTTCGGGCCGAAGACCATCCTGCGGTCCGGAGCGGCGAACCCGCCGAAGTTCGAGATGTGGGCATCGCCGCAGGCCTGCACGACGATGCCCGAATCCGGCGTCGCCGCGAGGTCCGCCGCCATCACCGCCGCCGCGCCGCGGTAGAACGTGAACGGCGAGACGAGCATCCGCCCGTACCGGATCGGAACGAGCTCCTGCAAGCGCGAGGCCGCCTGAGCCGCCAGTACTGCGACCGGATCGGGCCGGTCCGCCGCCGGCGCCCAGTCGCCGTGAGCCGACCGCGGTGTGGTTCCCGCGCGCCGCTCGGCCACGCTCTGCGGACTCCCCGGACTGCAGCGTTGCGTGTGCCTGGGCCGTCATTCAGACGCCAGAACGAAGGCCACAGTGGCAGCTTGTTGACGGAATTGACCGCTGAACACGTCGCAGAGCCTAAGACATCCAGCGACGCTCCCGCGCGGAAGCCGAGCGCGTCAGGAGCACGACGCAGCACGCCGCCATTGACGCGCGTACGCGGGCCTCGCCACGGGGGACGCGAGTGCTCGAGTGCTCGAGTGATTCGATCCAGGCGACGCCCGCTGCTTGAGGGGCGTGGTTTGCCGGCCGGGCTGCTGACCTCGTCCTATCGCAGCACGTAACCGGCGGAGTCGCAGACGCTTCCGAGTTTGGACGACGAGCGGTCAAGCGAGCGTGCGAGCGCCTTCAGTCACGTCCTTGTCGAGTTTCGCGGCCCGGGACGCGGCCGGACGCGCTCAAAGGGAACAGCGCTGCGCGACTCCTGGGTGTCCCCGAGGTCAGTATCCGCTCATGCTCGTGCTCGTGCTCGTGCTCGTGCTTGCCTTTTTGGTGATCACGTTGCCCGACGGCGCGATGACGTGCCACAGGCCGCCATTGAGGTTGAGCCCTTGGCCCCGTGCGGCGCCGGGTGACGGGTCCGACACGTAGGTGTACAGCGGCCAGCCGGCATAGGTGACCACTCGGCCGGTTGGGGGATCCGGGGCGCTGCTCACAAGCGACGACTTCGCCTGTCCTGAGATGGCCGGCGTCTGTCCGGCCGTCAGCGCAAACGGCGGCCAGACCGACGCGCACGCGCCGAGGCACGTGACCTTCTTGGCCTTGTCCGGCGCGAACACGTACAAGGTGCGACCCTGGGTGTTGACCAGGACGGTGCCCAGCCCAGGCAGTGTCCTGGTGGAGATGTGCACCACTCCCCTGGCAGGGGCGCTCGACGTGCTTGACGCGGACGGCGCGGAGGCGGACGACTCGCTCGACTGGGTGCTCGAGCTTCCGCAACCCGCGGCAAACAGCCCGATCGAGGGCGCAAGCAGCATCATCGCAAGTAGCTTTCTCACCGGAACCTCCGTAAGATTCTGTGGAGAACCCAAACGCTACTGCGTGTGGAGAACCCAAACGCTACTGCGCGGCGCGTGAAGGATGGGTGAAGCAAGGTTGGCGTTCGACCCGAGTTGAGGGGGAGCGACCCGTTTGCCGACATGCTTTCCACCCAGGAGTCGACCAACCGCGCGATGATCGACGCGGTAGCGGCCATCGCCAAGGCCCGCGGCGTCATTGGGGCGCAGGTCTCACTGGCGTAGACCCACGACGCCGTGGCCGAACTCAAGGCCCTGTAAGGTTCAAGCGAGGTGATCGCTGATCAGCCTTGCCACCTCGTTGGGGTGCTCGCGCGCCAAGCTGTGGCTTGCACCGGGCAAAACGTGGAGGGCGCTCCTCGGCAGCAGCTCGGCGAGCCGCTGGCCAACGGACACCGGGCTCAGCGGATCGGCGCCGCCCCAGAGAAGGAGCGTTGGGGCACTCACCGCCGTGATCGCGTCGCCGTAGTCCGGCTGCTCCCGCCAGACCCAAGCCGCGGCCCGGGGGTAGTCCGTCCGGTACTCCTGGCGCCAGTCCGCTGCCCCAAACCGGGCAACGTCGATGCCGCCCGAGGTCGCGACCAAAACCAGTCGACGGACCTTCTCCGGGTGCCGGAGCGCAAGGCCGATCGCGACCACTGCGCCCATCGACTGGGCGATGAGATCACCTTGATCGCCCAGTTCGCCGACGGCGAGCTCGACAAGATCCTCAAACCCCTGAACGCGGGGATCGTGCCGCTGATCACCCGCTCCTGGCCAGCTGAGAAACGTCTTCTGCCAGCGATCTGAGAGTCGCTCCGCGACGGGCAGCCAGAAGTCGCCGGCGCCGGACGTGCCCGGCAAGAACAAGATCTTTCGTGTCCCGTCGATTTCGGCATCTTCCTCGACGACGAGGATCGCCGAACGGCGGCGCGGCCCGGCCACCGTCGATCGCGCGGCTCTGGACAACGCGTAGATCTGCTCGCCGGGTCCCGACATGGATGCCGTCTGGGACATGAGCATCGAACTGGTAGAACTGAGCTGACGCGCGTGGCACGGCGCGCGCTTCGCGCCTCCCTCGGTTTGCCTACACGTTAGGAGTCTCGATCGAAGCGCGCTTGGGTGGGGCCAGCGGCACTGCCGACAGGAAAGCGGTTCGAGGATCGCGGAGGTTGCCGGGGAGGCGGGCGGGTGCCATACTCGGAATCGTGGAGGAGGACCCTCGCGTCACACCCTCCGAGCACACGACCGAGCGAGCCCCGGCCGGCAAGCCGGACTTGCGGTCGGGCCGGCCTCACCGTAGCTTCCTGCCAGATGTCACCGGCGTGGACTTCCCGCTCTCGCGGCGGGGGTATGACCGCAACCGAGTGGATCAGTACATCGAGCGGGTGTCGCGGATCGTGGTGGAACTCGAGGCGAGCAGGTCGCCAGACGCCGCGATTGAACGCGCGCTAGCCGACGTAGGCGAGGAGACCAGCGCGATTCTCCGACGTGCGCGGAGCGCAGCGGAGGACGTTCTGGCTGAAGCGATGGCGAAGGCGCAGCAGCTTGCATCGCGCGCGCAAGCCGAAGCCCAGCAAACTCGCGCGGAAGCCGACCGTCACCGCGAACAAGGAAGAGCGGACGCTGAAAAGATCCGGGCTCAGGCGAATTCAGAGGCAGCGCAACGAGCAGCCGAGGTGGAAGCCGAGGCGCAGCGAGCGCGCGAGGAAACGGATCGCTACAGGGAGAGGGTCAAGGGCGAGGCTGAGAACGTCCTCGCCCGGGCGCATCAAGAGGCCGAGCAGCTGCTGGCCCGCGCGGCGGCCGACGCCCAGCGAACTCGCGAGGAAGCCGATCGCTACCGCCAAGAGGGCAGAGCAGACACTGAGCAGCTCGTCCAGGAACGGCTTGGGCTGATCGAGGACCTCCATAAACTTGCCGACCAGTTCCACCGCACGGCAGACCTGGCGCTGGAACACATCCAACGCGCGGAGGAGTCAGTCGAGGGCGAGGACAGAGCCGCTGCCCCTCACTGAGCGAGCTTCCCCGGTTTCGTCGACGATCGCACTCCTCGCGTTCCTCAGCCCGAGCGACGTGATTGGAACACACAGTGAAGATCGATGCCGGTGGATATTGCGCGTCTGTTGATCAAGCGGGGGAGGCGGCGAGCGCGGCCGAGGGAGCAGGATATGACTCTCGGCGGCGCCCGGCGTTCTGTTGGTTTGCTGCGCGAAGTCGAGCTCGCGGGCTAGTGAAGCCACCCGCGTAGAGCGGGTGGCTTCACCTGACTCTCTAGCTGAATGGCACCAGCGTCACCCCGCCCGAGAAGGTCGCGGCGCCGGTCGGCGTCACAACGACGGTGACCCGCATGTGGTGAAGCTGTCGCAGCAACGACTGGCCGGTCCTGCTCAGCGTGTAGTGAACGATTCCCCCGGTATTCGGACCGATCGCAAAGCGCAGCCGCTGACCAAGTGTGGCACCACCGCGTTGAATCTTCATCTTCCCGGTGCAGGTCGTTCCACCGATGCAGCCGAGGAAGACTCCGCCGACTCCCTGAGGCGCGACGAACCCTGTGTGACCGAACAGGCGGAGCGCCGACACGCTGGGAGGAGGCGTTGTCGTCTTGAAGGTCGCGTCGACCCCGACTGTAGTCCCGCTCCGACTGAAGGCAACAACCCGATAGTGATAGGTCTGATCGGACTGCAAGCCCCCCAGCGAAGCGGTCACCGACACCGGCAGGGCGCCCGACCCGGCGCTCGCCGGCGCGGTCTGGTAGCCGTAGGCGGAGGTCGTGCCGAACTCGAAGTAGTACGTCGTCGGCGAGCTGTTGGGGTTTACGGTGGCGCTGACGTTGGCGCCGTTCACGCCCGCGTTCGCGCCCCCGGTCGTGGCCGTCGGCGTCGTCACCGGTGGCGGTGGCGGTGTGCCCGACGTCTTGAAGGTGAGGTCGCCGCCAGTTGACGTGCCGCCGTCGCTTATCGCGATGATCCGGTAGTGGTAGGTCGTCCCCGACAGGAGTCCGCCGATTCTCGCTGAGACCGCGGTTGCAGCGCTGCCACTTCCCGCCGAGGTCAGGGTGGTCTCGTGGCCGAACGCGGCAGTCGTGCCGTACTGGAAGGCGTAAAGCGTCGACTGGCCGTTGGGGTTGACGGAGCCACTCACGGTCGCCGCACTTGACGTGATCGAGCTCGAGCTACCGGTCGTGACCGACGGCGACCCTTGCGCCGCCGCCTCTGCAGCGAAACCGACCGGAAGTGCTACGAGCGCCAAGACGGTACCGCGCAAGATCGCTCTTCTCATATCCCGACCTCCTGTAGTGGAAAGGCTTGTTGTTAGAAGACTTTAACCCGCTCGCGGGGCTCGAGTTCCGCTTTTGTAGAACATCGGTCGAATGACGGCGGCGTACGAGCGCCCGCGGCGGCCGGTTCTGGAGCTCGCTTTCCGCGCATTGCAGGTCGATCAGGCGCGCCGTCCAGATGCCCGCCGGATCGCGAACGCAGGTCCCTGCTGGGAGGGCGGTGGAGCCGAGACTTCTTTCTGTCCTCAGAAATTCTGGTCTACATATGATATGCTTCTCGTAGCGTCTGGTACGCGGACGAAGGGTCGCCCGGTCAAGGGCTACCCGCACAACTGAAGGGCACCTGATGACCGAAGTGAACGTAGGAACCCTCCTGAAGCATCGTGAGCTGCTGACCATCCACGGGGAGCCGGTGCAGGTACCGGAACCCGAGCGGCTTGTGCACCTGCAGTTCCGCCGGTACGCGGGCTGCCCGATCTGCAACATGCACCTGCGATCCGTCAGCCAGCGGCACGAGCAGATCCTCGCCGCCGGGATCCGCGAGGTCGCGGTGTTCCACTCCAGCGCCGAGACGATGCTGGAGTTTCAAGGCGAGCTGCCGTTCGCGGCGATCGCGGATCCCGCCAAGAAGCTCTACGCCGAATTCGGAGTGGAGTCCTCCCCCAAGGCCGTGCTGAACCCGCGCGCCCCGCTGGCAGGCTTCCGGGCCAGGAGCGTCGTACACAGCGTCCGCGGCGCGATCGGCATCGGTGAAAAGCACCTCGGCCTCCCAGCCGACTTCCTAATCGCGCCCGACGGCCTGGTCCTGGCGGCAAAGTACGGCAAGTACGCAAGCGACCAGTGGTCCGTCGACGAACTGCTCGACCTCGCCAAGCCCCACAGCCGACAGCTCGCCGCGCCCGCGAGGACGCCCACCCCCGCACCGACGCCAGCGTGAGCAAGAAAGTGCCCCAGCGGGGGCCTCGCACAACCGGAACGGCCCTCGAGCGAAGTGCTCATCTCCACGGATTGGGCGACCATGCCGCCGCCCGCCGAGGAGCTGCCCACGCATTCTGTGCCGACAGTGCCGCAATGTTGGCGATCCGCCCGGCACGACCTCACCCGCACCGGCTACCCCGGCTGCCACGCGCCCGCGCGATCACGTCACACCCAAGCCTGAAGCTCGGCACAGAAACATCCGGGTTGCTGATCGAACGCGGCTGCTTGCTTCCTTTCCTGCACCCCAGACGACAGGCGAACCGATGGCTTGCATAACAAGAGAGCGCAAGGAGGAAATCCAGCGTCGCCAACAGTTGAGCACCGAGATCCGGAATTCACTGCGCGAGCTGGGCATCCAACTCGCGCTGCTCAACCACCACATCGGCGCACGCCTCGAACTCAAGGACGTCGACCTCGACTGCCTCAATCTGATCGACCGTCACGGACCGCTAAGCCCGAGCACCCTCGCACGACGCGCGGGGCAGCACCCCGCCACGATGACCGGCATCCTCGACCGACTCGAACGCGGCGGCTGGATCGCGCGAGACCGCGACCCCTCGGACCGCCGCGCCGTTCACATCCGAGCGCTAAGCGACCGCAACGCCGACATGATGCGCCTCTACTCAGGAATGAGCGCCTCGATGAACACGCTCCTGGCCGGGTATGGAGACACCGAACTCGAACTGATCGCCGACTTCCTCCGCCGCACCGCAAACGCCGGACAAAACGCAGCCGACGACCTGACCGACGACTGACACAAGACACGACTCGCCACATTGCTGCTCGCCAGCACGTGGCGCGGTACACGTCGGCCGCCACGCCGCTGACGGCGAGAGGACGAACGGCGAGCGTCCGACCCGGCGCTCGACTAAGTGCCCGTACTCGGCGGAGGAAAAGCCTGGATCCCGCGCGGAGGGGGTCTTCGGAGGGATAAGGGCGGAGTCCAGCGGCAGGCCGAAAACGGGTCGTTCCGGGGAGGCAGGGGAGGGTCGGCGAGTTTCAGACCTGAGGGGACACGGCTGGTCGTGAGTCTGGGCCCGTCGGGTGGCCCCGTTGAGGTCTGTGGTGTCAGCATCAGCCGTGCTCGTCGGCACCGTTTTGGGGGATGTTGGCGGGGTTTCGTGTCGTTCTCGCACGAGGTCGGCAACGACGGCTATGAGGCCGGTGTCGCGGGCGCCGATCATCTGCCGGGCGCGGGCGATGGCGATGACGAAGAAGATGATCACGAGCAGCGCCCCGAAGTGGACGGGATTTGGGTTTCACACGGGCCCGTCGTTCGGCGCCACCGCCTCAGGTGACCGGGCTGGTGGTTTTGCCTGGTCGTCCACGTGGTACCTGATGGATGGTTCTGCGGGTGGTGTCACGTCGGTGAAGCGGCCGGGGCTTGGTTGGCGTGGTTGGGCAGTGGTTGCCTGTGGCGGGTTGAGTAGCCGGGTGGCGCCACCTGTTCGCGTCCAGAGGACGATCGCTTCGCAGTACTGGCGATTGCTGTCGTTGACATGTAATCGACAGCGTGTGTTGAAGCGCCGACGCACCGATCCGACCGGCGGACCGATGCCGCCTATTCGAGAGGATGGAGTCGATGGGCGAGTGCGGTGTGGCGGCGGCCTGCTCCGGGGGTGCGGACGGCTTGGGCGAGCGCGCGGCGGGATCCGACGAGGACGATGAGTTGTTTGGCGCGGGTGACGCCGGTGTAGAGGAGGTTGCGTTGAAGCATCATCCAGGACGAGGTGGTGAGCGGGATGACAACGGCGGGGTATTCGCTGCCTTGGGAGCGGTGGATGGTGACGGCGTAGGCGTGGGCGAGTTCATCGAGCTCGGCGAAGTCGTAGTCGACCTGCTCGTCTTCGTCGGTGAGCACGGTGAGGGTCTGCTCTTGCAGCGAGAGGCTCGTGACGACCCCGATGGTGCCGTTGAAGATCCCGGCCTTGCCTTTGTTGTAGTTGTTGCGCAGCTGGGTGACCTTGTCTCCAACGCGGAACACGCGCCCGCCGTAGCGCTTCTCCGGCGTCCCGTCGCGCTCGGGAATGAGTGCTTCCTGCAATAGGGCGTTGAGGTTGCCGGCTCCGGCGGGTCCGCGGTGCATCGGGGTGAGCACTTGGATATCGCGGACCGGGTCAAGCCCGAATTTGGCAGGGATGCGGTGGGCGACGATGTTCCCCACGAGGTTGGCGGTCTCTTCCGCCGGGTGCAGTCCGGAGTCCTCGGAGGGTTCGCACGCGAACCAGTAGAAGTCGCTAAAGCCGGTGAGCTGCGGGGGCTGGCCGTGGTTGATGCGGTGGGCGTTGACGACGATGCCGGACTGTTGGGCTTGGCGGAAGATCTGGGTGAGGCGCACCCGCGGGATGGTGTCGGCGGCGAGCAGATCGCGCAGTACTTCCCCGGCGCCGACCGAGGGGAGCTGGTCGACGTCGCCGACCAGCAGCAGATGCGCTCCCTCGGGGATTGCCTTGATCAGCTTGTTGGCCAGGATCACGTCCATCATCGAGGCCTCATCGATCACGACCAGATCGGCGTCCAGCGGGTTGTCGCGGTCGTATTTCGGCTCGCCGCCGGGCTGCAGCTCCAGCAGCCGGTGAACGGTCGAGGCCTCGTGGCCGGTCAGCTCGGCCAGCCGCTTGGCGGCCCGGCCGGTGGGCGCGACCAGCACCACGGTGGCCTTCTTGGCCGTAGCGAGCTTGACGACAGAGCGGATGGTGAAGCTCTTGCCGCAGCCCGGCCCGCCGGTGAGTACCGCCACCTTGCTGGTGAGCGCGAGCTCGACCGCCTCGAGCTGGCCGGCTGCCAGGTCCTGGCCGGTCTGGGTTCGTAACCAGCCCAGCGCCTTGTGCCAGTCGACTTGGGCGAACGCGGGCAGCCGCTCTTGGTTTGAGTTCAGCAGATTCAGAAGCGCACCCGCCAGGGAGCGCTCGGCGCGGTGAAACGGCACCAGATACACCGCCGCAACCGTGCCGCCGGTGGGATCGCGGCTGTCGGGCACGCCTTCATGGACGACACCCTCGTCGGCCACGAGCTCAGCCAAACAGGGGTCGATCAGCTCGCGGTCGACCTCCAGGATCTTCGCTGCCTCGCGGATCACGTCAGGCTCGGGGAGGTAGCAGTGCCCGTTATCGGCCGCTTGCGAGAGGGTGTACTGCAGCCCTGCCTTGATCCGCTGCGGGGACTCGTGCGGGATCCCGACCGTCTGGGCGATCGTGTCGGCGGTCTTGAAGCCGATCCCCCACACCTCTGACGCCAGCCGGTATGGCTCGCTGCGCACCACCGCGATCGAGTCCTCGCCATAGCGCTTGTAGATCCGCACCGCCAGCGACGTCGACACCCCGACGCCTGACAGGAACACCATCACTTCCTTGATCGCTTTCTGCTCCTCCCACGCGTCGGCGATCCGCTTGGTCCGTTTGGGTCCCAGTCCGTGCACCTCGATCAACCGCCCGGGCTGCTCTTCGATGATGCTCAGGATGTCGGTGCCGAAATGCGCCACCATCCGCTCGGCCATCATCGGCCCGATCCCCTTGATCAACCCTGAACCCAGGTAGCGGCGGATGCCCTGGATCGTCGCCGGCAGCACGGTCGTATAGGAGTCCACCTGGAACTGCTTGCCGTACTTGGGATGGCTGCCCCAGCGCCCGGTCAGGCGCAGGCTTTCCCCGACCTGGGCGCCCAGCAGCGCCCCCACCACCGTCAGCAGATCCGGCCCGGTCCGCTCGGTCGCCACCCGGGCGATCGTGTAGCCGGTGTCCTCGTTCGCGTAGGTGATCCGTTCCAGGACCCCCTCAAGCACCGATTGGCTCTGCGGCGGATGCGCCGAGGAACGCGCCGGCGAGATCACGTGCGGCGCAACCGGCGGTCCAGTTCCAGCTCGCGGACGCGGCCGTGCGCGAGCGCGAGCTCCTCGCGCAGCCGGGCGATCTCCTCGCGCTGGCGCTGGCCCTCGTCCAGCGCGGCGCGCAGCCGGGCGCGCAGCGACGCGTCGCTGGCGCGCTGGCGGACCGGCACGCGCGCCGGAGCGGTGGCCTGCGCCGTGCGCAGCGCCTCGATCTCTGAGCGCAGCTCAGCGTGCTGGTAGAGAAACGCGCGGCTGACCCGCGCGCGCTCGGCAACGGCGACGAACGTGACCATCGCCCCTTCCGAGTCCAGCTCGCGCAGCGCGCTGCGGACGCGCTGTTCAGCCTCCAGCGTCCGTCTGGCGGCGGCATCGAGGAGCGGGCGGCCAGGTTCGGCCGTCATCTCGCGCCCTCCGTCTCGCCGTCCGTGGCGAGGTCACGCAGGTCGAGCTTCCCGTCGCCGGCGTGGTCGGCCTCGATCGCGTCCAACCCTTCGAGGATCCTGGAGAGGCTCTGCTCGTCGCGCTCAAGCACCTCGATCAGCCGCAGGTTGTTGTTCTTGCGCGCCTTCTCAAGCAGCCGGCGCGTCTCACCGTGCTGCTGCTCGTGCACGACCCGAAACGAGCCGTCGATGAGAACGCTCTGCGCAGCTCAGGCAGGCGGTCGGATGCGGGCAACTCTGCACCAACGGCAAGCCGCAGTAGCCGTTCGGTCGCGCCTGCTTGGCGCGCGCGATCCGTTCCTTCATCCACGCCGCCTCCGCAAGCGGGCCGTCTGTCGGCAGCGCGATCCGCTCGCCGCGGATATTCACCCGCTCGTGCCAGCGCCGCACCTCCTGCTTGATTGTCTCATCGTGCATCCGCGCGTAGTGCGCGGTCATCTCGATCGAGCCGTTTATAGCCGCCGCGGCCGCTGCGGATCTTCACGACCAGATCCTTCGCCAGCATGCTCCCGCGCCTGGCCTGAAGCTCATAGAACCCGACCACGCCGCTCAGCATCCGGTTCACCGTCCGCGCCGACAAGCGCGCCGACTCATCCCCCAGCACGACGACGTTCTCGGCCGGCCGTCGCGCCCATGCCGCGAACTCGCCCAACTCCATCACCCCGACCCGATCCCAGCTCAGGCCACGCTCATCAAGAAACGTCCAGAAAGCCCTCAGATCTTGCGCGTACGCCTCAACCGTGTTCGGCGAGCGCTCACAGTCAGTCAGCCACGCCAGGTACTCGTCGACCAGCCCGACCGGCCGCAGATCCGGGCCGATGACCGTGAACGACTCTGCCCCCCGCGCCGGCAGGAGCACCCGGCGGACGATGTAGCGCGGCTCGCGCTCGTTGACGTCGATGACGTGCAAGACGCCGGCAACATAACGGCCGCACCGGACGTCAAAACGACATGTGACCGCTCACGTGCTGTGGCACTCGTTCGCGACCACGCTCGTGCGAGGCGGCACCGATCTGGTGATCGCCGCCGAGCTGTTGGGGCACGCGCGGCTTGAGACGACACGCGCCTACACGCGACCGAGGCGAGTACGGAACCGCCGGCAGCGCCGCGCACCCCAGGGCACATGGGGCCTCGTTCCACCGATCGCTATACATAAGGTCGATTATCGAGCGTTGATTAGCGATATGGAACGTCGTCTCCGCCCAAGCCGTCCTGGGCAAGATCAGCCGCCGAGCAGCTCGCTCATTAGCCCTTGACGTTTGCGCGGGCGAAGCGGGAGACTTAGCGCCGCTGCCAGGGAGCTTCGACGGCACGAGGGTGGTAATCCATGCTCCGTTCGCTACCGAAAGGTTCGGGGAAGTCGCCGGCATTCCCTCGAAGACGCCAGCTGGCCCTATCGTTCCCCAGGTTCGGTCCAGTCTCGAGCCGGAGGACCAAGGAGCAGCAATGCAGACGATGAGCCCGCTGGACGCCTCGTTCTTGCACATCGAGGACGCGGTCACCCACGTGCACATCGGCTCGGTCGGGATCTTCGAGGGACCCGCTCCTGGACCGGACGAGGTCCAGGAATCGATCGCCGCGCACCTGCCGCTCGTGCCCCGCTACCGCCAGAAGGTCCGCTTCGTTCCGCTGGAGTTGGGCCGACCGGCGTGGCTCGACGATCCTCATTTCAGCCTCGACTACCACGTGCGCCGCAGCACCGCGCTACCCTCCCCGGGCGGTGACCAGGAGCTGCGCACGCTCGTCGGGCGGGTGATGTCTCAACAACCGGACCGCACCAAGCCGCTGTGGGAGATCTGGATCGCCGAGGGGCTCGACGAAGGCCGGTGGGCGGTCATCTCGAAGCTCCATCACTGCTTGGTCGACGGCGTGGCTGCGACCGACGAGGTGCTTCGATGAGCTCGGGCGAGCGGTTGGCGCGAGTCGGCGAGATCGAGCTCTGCTACGAGACCTTTGGAGAGGACGCCGACCCGCCCCTGCTGTTGGTGATGGGGCTCGCTTCGCAGATGTTGCTGTGGGACGACGACTTCTGCCAGAAGCTCGCCGACCGGGGTTTATGGGTGATTCGCTTCGACAACCGCGACATTGGCCGCTCGACGATCCTGCGCGACGCGCCGACGCCGACACGCGGCCAACTGCTGCGCCGCGATCCTCGTGCGGCCTCGTATTCACTCGATGACATGGCGGACGATGCAGCCGGCTTGCTCGACCGGTTGGGTGTGGGCGCAGCGCACGTCGTGGGGGCCTCGATGGGCGGGATGATCGCCCAGCTGCTGGTGATCCGCCATCCCGAGCGGGTCCAGTCGCTCGTATCGATCATGTCCAGCACCGGAAACCGCCGGGTCGGCCGCACTAACCCCCGACTCTACCCGCGCCTGCTGCGGCGACGCACGCTCGACCGGGCACGCTATCTCCGGGACTTTCTCGCCACTTACAAAGCGATCGGGTCCCGACGGTACCCGCCCGACCCGGAACGCTTCTACGCCTTGGCAGAACGGTGCTTTGAGCGAGGGATCCATCCCGAGGGGGCGGCCCGCCAGCTCGCCGCGATCATCGCGGCTCCCGACCGCACGCCGCTGCTCGCGCAACTGCGCCTCCCGACGACCGTCATCCACGGCGATGCCGACCGGCTCGTGAGGCCATCGGGGGGCCGGGCCACGGCTGAGGCAATCCCCAACGCGCGGCTGGTCATCATCCCCGGAATGGGACACGAGATGCCGCCCGCGCTGTGGCCCCAGATCATCGACGAGATCGTTCGCAACGTTGGCAGAGCCCAGCCCGCGGGAGCGATGATCGACTGACGCACGAGCAGCAGGATTCGGCGGCTGGCCGGCGAACTCAGTCGCCGATGACCGCAAGCGGTGAGGGTGAAGCGCGCTCGGTCTACGTGGTTCAACGCCACTTCCGCCGAGTCCGCCGCGGCTATGACCCGGACGAGGTCGACCGCCACCTGCGGGTGGTGAGTGAGTGGTTCCGCGAAAGCCGCGCGGGCGAGAAGACGCGGGAGCTCGAGAGGGAACTACGGGCGCGCGAGCGGGCGGTGGTGGAGAGCGAGCAGCGAGCCCGCCAGCTCCTCGAAAGCAAACGGCTTGAGGCAGAGGCGACCCTCGAGGGCGCGCGTCTCCGAGTCAAGGCGGACACGGAGGCCGCTGAGCAGCTGCGCGCCGACGCGCAGGCGGAACGCAGCGCGATCCTCGACCAGGCGCGGCTCGAGGCTGCGGCCGCGGAGATCGTACGCGAGGCCGAGGAGCGGGCTCGGCGGATCGTGGCCGAGGCCGAGGCTCATGCCGAGCGCGTCTCCGCCGACAACGAGCAGCGGCGCGAGCACGAGCTGGCCACCGCCCGGACGGCCGCCGAGCAGTTGCTCGCGGCGATGCGAGCAGAGGCCGCCGAGGAGGTTCGCGCGCTCCGGGCCGAAGCCGAGCAGGAAGTGCAGTCCTATGTGCTCCGCCGGCACCGCGAAGCCGACCGCCTCGTCGAGGCCGCGCGCCTCGAGCGTCGCCGAGCAGGCGGCGACAGGGATACTTGATCTGCGACTCGCGGCATCCGTGGGTTGGCGAAGTCGACGCGGACGAGCAGATTGACGTGACCGTCTACCTGCCGCCTTCGGCGTCGCTGGATTGGGTCGACGAGCAGGCCACCGGCCCACCGGCGTAGCGGCGCACCCTCCCGCGCGAGGAGCTCGCAAGCCGCTACGGCGCGAGCGCCGAGGACATCGTCGATTAGCGCCCCCGAGCGAAGCCGCATCTCCGGTTCGACGCCGGGCCCGGGTGGGATCCCTTCACGGGGCTCGGTTCTCCGAACGGCGCCGCCCTGTTACGCGCCCTGAGGGGATGAGCCCCGTGGCTGCCGGGCCCCAAGAGGCCTGTTTCGGCCGCCGGTGCTCAGCTTTCGGGCGTTCGTGGCGCGTAGCGGTGGTGGAGCATCAGCGCGTTTCCGTCGGGGTCCGCGAAGAACGCCATGTGGCAGACCCCGGTGTCGAACGTGTCGGCCGGGAAAGCGACGCCTTTCTGCTCGAGCGTCCGCCTCGCCGACTCCACGTCCTCGACGTGCAGCGCGATGGCGTTGTGGCTCGGGCGATGCTCCAGGCCCATCGCCTCCGCGTTGATCACGCTCAGCGTCAGATTGCCGGTCTCGAACTCGGCGAAATGCCGGTCCTCGCGGTATACCGATCGTCGCAAGCCGAGCGTCTCGCCGTAGAACGCGACCGCGGCCGCGAGGTCGCGGGTGGGCACCGAGACGAAGTCAACGCCCGAGATCAATTGGGTGCTTGCCGTCATGGCGGGAAATCTTCGGACAATCTATCGCGTCGGGCAAACTGGTCTGGTCCCCTCTTTACTTAAGTATTTACTTGTGCTATGCTGGCATCCGTAAGCAATCTACAGGAGGAACAGATGGATTCAAGTCCAACTACCACCACCACGCAGTACCAGCAGGTCACCGTCGATGTCCCCGAGGATCGAATCGCCGAGTTCCACGCGTTCTTTGCGCGGTTCCTCGCAGGCCGGGGACGGAGAGGGCGACACGGCAGGCCGCACCGCGGAGCTCACGGGCGCCGCTGCGGTGAGCGTCGCGAAGCCGCCGAGCATGGCGAGGCCGCCGGTGCTCCCGCCGGGACGACCGAGGTCTGATGAGCGACAAGCAGGTCACCGTGGCCGTTCCCGAGGAGCGCGTGCCGGAGTTCTACTCATGGTTCGCGGCGTTCCTCGAGGCCGAGCCTGGGACCCCACCCCCGTTCGGGGGACGTGGACGCCGGGGCCCACGGGGCCGGCGTCACCACGGAGAGGCACAAGCCTGGTCGGCACAAGACGCCGACCAGGCCGCCTGGCTCTACGGCAAGCTCGCGCCGCCGGCGCGCGCGCTGTTCGATCTGCTCGCCGACGCGCGAGGCGAGCGCATCGGCGGTGAGGAGATCGCCAAGCGCCTCGGGCTCGAGAAGGGCGCCCACGGCGTCGCCGGCATCCTGGCCTGGCCCGGCCGCTACTCCCGGCACCTCGGCCGAGTACTTCCAATCGCCACCGAAGGCCGCGCCGACGGGGGCACGGACTACTACATCGAGCCGGATGTCGCCGCCCTGTTCTCCGCATCACGCGCGCAGGCGCCGCCGCCACATAGGAGCGGACGCCATCGCCGAGCGCCGAACTAGGGCGCTTCAGAGGGCCGCCGGATGATCGCGATCGCGCGGTCCTAGCCTCCCCGAGCGGGGACCCGCAACTTCTGCTTCGTAACGGGTAGGTATTGAACGCCTCTCAACGTCTAACGGTGAGGCCACGACGTGGGTGTTCCAACGGCTACCTCACCCGAGGAGCTCCCGCGCGGCGAGTGTGACGCTCGGCTAGCCCGAAGTTACCTCTGTCGAGGTAACTTCGGGCTAGGAGCTCAGCCCAATCGCGGAGCGGTCGCGGAGCCTGAACACGAACCGCAGGCCCGACCACGTGTGGTCGATCGCGCACACCTTGTTGTCCACGAGCCCGGACGCCAGGCCGAGCCGGCGGACGACGTCCTCGCTGACGTCGGTCTCAACGCCGGAGGTGCGCTTGGGCCAGGCGACCCACAGTCCACCGGCGGGAGCGAGCGCGGTGCAGAGCGCCGGTAGGTCGCGCTCGAGCTCGGCCCGGCGCACTTGAAAGGCGACGATCACGTCGAGGGGGCCGCGCGCCCGGCGGCGGACCGCGACGTCCGGGGGGCAGCTCTCCGAGCGTCGCCTCGAGTCCGGCCGGCGCGCCCGAGCAAGGCGATCCGCGATCCCGGCTTGATCCCGAGCTTGCGGACGAGCGGGGTGCCCGAGTACCCCACCTCCGGCATCATCCGAGCTCCGCCTCGGCGGCGATCTCCGCGATGATCTTCGACAGCTGGCTTCCCTGCCAGGCGATCGGCGAGCGACCTTGCTGATCGAGCACGAGCCGGGCACCGGGGATCACGGCGGCGTACGCCTCCCCCACGGCCTGCGGATGCGTGGGGTCGGGCTCATCGGCGCTGGCGACCACGGCCACCGGAGCCGAGATCGCGCTCAGCTGCTCGATCCGCTCGAACGGCCGCGAGCGCGGAACCACCCTCAGCGCATCGGCCACGGCTTCTGGATGCTCGTGCAGCGACAGCCGCTGTCGCGTCACCCGGGTCACGGTCTCCTGCCACTCCTCCGGCACGTTCGGCCGGCCGGAAGCGGCGACGAAGCCATCGACGCCCCCGGTTCGCAGCCCCTCGGAGAGCGCATCCCAGTGGGCAAGCCGCTCCGGGTCTTCGCTCACGCCGTGGGTCATAAGCGGGCGTGATGAGGACCAAGCCGGCCACTCGATCCGGCACGGCAAGCGCGAGTGCGAGCAGCGTGTGGGCGCCCATCGATGCGCCCGCGAGGACCGCTCGGCCTGCGCCGAGAGCGTCGAGCACCGCAAGCGCGTCGAGAACGAGGTCCTCATAGGTGTAGGCGTCCGGCTCCGGCGCCGGCGACGAGCGTCCGTGCCCGCGAGCGTCGTAGGACACCACCCGATGGCCGGAGCGCTCGAGCGCTTTCGAGCCCATCACGACGTACCGGCGGGTGGCGGTGAGCCCGTGCAGCAGCACCACGGGGATCCCCTCGCCGTGCTCCTCGGCGGCCAGCCTCATGCCGGCGCGCTCGATCGTGTGCTCCACCACGTGTGTGTTGTAGAGCATCCCGGCCGCAGCGCGAGACCTGGTGGCTACCATCAACCCGTATGGACGTCACAGAGAGCACCTTCCAGTCGGCGGTCATCGACCGCTCCCACCACGTGCCGGTCGTCGTCGACTTCTGGGCCGAGTGGTGCGGTCCCTGCCGGCAACTCGGCCCGGTGATCGAGCGCGCGATCGCCGCGCGGGGCGGCAAGATCGAGCTCGCCAAAGTCGATGTCGACGCCAACCCCGGGCTCGCGCAGACCTTCGGGATTCAGGGCATCCCCGCCGTCAAGGCGTTCCGGGACGGCAAGCTTGCCGCCGAGTTCGTCGGCGCGCAGCCGCCGGCCGCGGTCGAGCAGTTCCTCGATTCGCTGTTGCCCTCCGAGGCGGATGCGCTCGTGCAGCAGGGAGACGAGCAGTCTCTGCGGCAGGCCGTCGAGCTCGAGCCGACTCGGGCCGACGCGGCGGTGCCGCTCGCGAAGATCCTCCACGCCCGCGGTGACGACGACGAGGCGCTCGAGCTGCTCGCGCGCGTGCCGGGCAGCTTTGCCGCCGACGGTCTGGCGGCCCGGATCGCGCTCGAGCGTGCCGACGGAGCGCTCGGCGCGGTGAACCTCAGCGAAGCCTTCGCAGCGCTCGACTCCGGCGATCAGCAGCGGGGACTCGATCTGCTGCTCGACGCGCTGCCGTCCGCCGATGGCGCCCGCGACGACATCCGCCGCGTGGTGGTCGGCGTGCTCGACGAGCTCGGGGTCGAGCATCCGCTGGCGCGCGAGACGCGCCGGCGACTGGCTTCCGCGCTGTACTGAGCACCCCGGCTCCTATATCGCGAGCGTCAGCTGCTCCTCGCCGACCGGTAACGCGGGCTCGAGTCCGGCGACGCGCGCGCCGATCAGACGAACGGGCCGCGGAGGTGCAAACCGCCGCAACAGATCCAACGCGACCGGAGCGACGCGCTCAACGGAGCTGACCGGCTCGGCGAGCGTCCGGGCACGCGTGTGGGTGGAGAAGTCATCGAGCCTCACCTTGATCCCCACCGTGCGGCCGCAGCGACCCTGCGCCGCGAGCGCCGCGCAGAGTCGCTGCACGAGATCGTCGAGGATCGACTCGAGCCGCACGAGGTCGGAGATGTCATGGTCAAAGGTGGTCTCCCGAGACTCCGAGATGACCTTGCGCTGCTCCGTGACCGGCGCATCGCTCTCAAAACGCGCGCGGCGCAGCAACTCGACTCCCAGGCGCGGCCCGAAGCGGGCGGTGAGCGCCTCGAGCGGCGTACCGGCGAGCTTGTGCAGCGTGTCGATCCCGCCGGCTCGCAACCGCTCGGCGGTCCTCGGCCCAATCCCGGGCACGAGGCCACACGGCGAGTCCCCGAATCGAGCGTAGGCTGCCTGGCGGCTCAGGACAACGAAGCCCCTCGGCTTCTCGGCGTCCGAGGCCACCTTCGCGACGAGCTTGTTCGGCCCGATGCCGATCGAGCACGCCAACCCCGTCGCCCGCTCGATCTCCGCGCGGATCAGGCGCATCGTCGCTCGTGGTGCGGGTAGCCCTGTCAGCTCGAGGTACGCCTCGTCGAGCCCGACGACCTCGACCGTCTCGACGTGCGCGCGGACGATCTCCATCACCGCCCGGGAAGTGTCGCGGTAGCTGGCGAAATCCGGCGTCAGAAAGACGCCGTCAGGGCACAGCCGGCGAGCGCGCGAGGCCGGCGTCGCGGAGACGACGCCAAAGCGCCGGGCCTCGTAGGAGGCCGTTGTGACCACCGCCCGGGGTCCGTTGCCGGCAACGATCACCGGCAGCCCGCGGAGCTCTGGCCGGCGCCGTAGCTCGACCGACACGTAGAAGGCATCCATATCGAGATGGGCGACGCACCGCTCCGCCATGCCAAGGAGGCTAGGCGACGGACCAGACGAGCTAGTTCTTCATCGTGCGCCGCCTCTGCCGCGAGCTGCAGGCCGCCGAGTGATCGCGTGCCGCTACCGGGTCGCCCAAACGGTATCCACCCCGGCAAACCCGAGCGCCGCCGCCAGGTTCTGGTTGAAGTCCCACTCGCGGCCGCCGACGTACGGACCGCGGTCATCTACGACCGCGTTCACGGTGCGTCCGCCGTAGCGGAACGTGACCTTGGTGCCGCACGGCAGCGTCTTGTTCGCCACCCCATAGAAGACGTGGAAACCGCATCCGGTCGAACCGGCGTCTTCATACCACGACGCAATGCTCTGCGTGTAGACGGTTACCCGGCCTGCCGGCTCGATCACCTTGTCGTTGCGGAGATCACCGGCGAAGCGAACGCGCAGCTGCTGCTGCCCCAGTCCGCCGGCAACGTAGCGGAGATCGAACTCTCCGCGCCGTCCGGTCTGGGCGACCGTGAGCGTGCGCCAGCTTCCGCCATCGCGCCCCTGGAGGCTCACGCGGCGACCCGCGGCGGCCGGGAGCAGCTGGCCGCGCAGATTCAGTACCTGACCGCTCAGCGCGTCGAGCGGGCGGGCGGGCACGCGGAGCGCAGCGGCGACGGCGACCTGCTGCGAAGAGCTCGGAGCGAACGCGCCGCCGGACGAAGTGGTCGGCGTCAACGCGGAAACCGCCGTTCGTACGTCGGCATTGCTCGAGCCGCCGGCGACTCTGACGAGTCCCGATTGACGAAGCGGTGCGAGGAGGCGGAAGCCGCCGCTGGGGAGCACCGTGCTCGAGCTGAGGGCGTGCCAGCTCGAGCTGCCCGAGGGAGCGAACTCGAGCTGCAGCGTCGCGCCGGCATCAGCGCCTGAAGCCGTGCCCGTCACCGTCACGTTGTGGCCGTAGGTAATGTGGCGCTGTCTCACCGCGACACGCAGCGCCTGCGGTGGCGCGGCGCCTGCGGCGGCGCTCGGCAATGAAGGTGGGCCCGCGGCGAGCGCCACCGCCGTGGCCGGAATCGCGAGCATGAGTGCGCCCGCGCCTGCATAGATCAGGCGCGCCTTGCGCCGATTGATACTGGGCCTCATCCGGAGGTCCTCCTATTCCTGATTCGACCGGGCGCCTACGGGGTTAGCTGTCGGGCTCGCGGCCACAACCCGGCCCTCCGTGGGTCGGCTTGCAGTCGCTACGGATGCCGCCGGCGTGCGCCGGGCAACCGATTCGCCCCAGCCGAGCGGGAAATCCGCACTCAGCGATGGGTCCCCCGCTCGTCCCCGCACCGGGCAGGAACGACTCGGCAGGTCGAACTACAAGCCGATTAGCGTCGCATGCCGGACACCGCGCTTGTGTGGCGTTGGTCACACAGATCCGGGCCGGCGGGCTCGCGCGGCTCCTCGGCGCCTGCCACAATCCCGGTCGTGGCCAATCCTGACCGGCTGAGCGGTCTCGACAGTTCGTTCCTGCACCTCGAGGGAGATGCGGCGCATATGCACGTGGGGGGCTGTGCCGTGTTCGAAGGGACGGCGCCGGCGTACGAGGATCTTGTCGAGCAGATCGTCTCGCGTCTGCATCTCGTCCCGCGCTACCGCCAGCGTCTGGCATTCGTCCCGTTCGAGCAAGGGCGGCCGGTATGGGTTGACGATCCTCACTTCAATGTCATCTACCACGTGCGCCACACCGCGCTTCCGCGCCCCGGCGATGACGAAGAGCTGCGGCGGCTCACCGGGCGCGTGTTCTCGCAGGCGCTCGACCGCTCTCGGCCTCTGTGGGAGGTGTGGCTCGTGGAGGGTCTCGCAGAGGATCGGTTCGCGCTGCTCTCGAAGACGCATCATGCGCTCGTGGACGGCATCTCGGGCGTCGACATCGCCACCGTGCTGTTCGACTCGAGTCCTGATCCGATGCCCGTCCCGCCACCCGAGCACGAGTGGATTCCTCGCCCGATACCCAGCAAAGCCCAGCTGCTTGCGGACGCGCTGCTCGAGCGCGCGACGGTCCCCAGCGAAATCGTCCGGGGGGTCCGTTCGACCCTGCGCGGACCGCGTCACATGGCATCCCGGCTGGGGAACGCGCTCGCCGGTGTCGGCGCGTTGGCTTGGACCGGCCTCCAGTCCGCCCCGCCCAGCCCTTTCAACGTGCGCATCGGGCCGCATCGCCGCTTCACGTGGGTGCAGGGCAACCTGGCTGAGTTCAAGCAGGTCAAGAACGCGCTCGGCGGGACCGTCAACGACGTCGTGCTGGCTGTCGTGGCGGGAGCGCTCGGACGCTACATGCGGGTGCACGGCCACCCGACCGAGGAGGTCGTGCTCAGGGCGATGGTGCCGGTGTCCGTGCGCGCCGAGGTGGAGCGTGGCGTGCTGGGCAACCGGGTGGCGGCCATGTGGGCCCCGCTGCCGGTCGGGATCACCGACCCGGTGAGGCGGCTTGCAGAGCTCCGCGAAGCGATGGACGGCATCAAGGAATCCGGACAGGCAGTCGGCGCGCAGGTGCTCACCGAGCTGACTGGCTTCGCTCCGCCGACGATCATGGCCCAGGCCGCGCGCCTGCAGGCACGCCAGCGGCTGTTCAACCTGGTCGTCACGAACGTGCCAGGTCCCCAATTTCCGCTTTACATGCTGGGGCGCAAGTTGGACGCCTTGTACCCGATGGTTCCGCTGGCGGAGAACACCGCGCTCGGGATCGCGATCATCAGCTACAACGGGCAGCTGAACTTTGGCTTGACCGCCGATTACGACGCGCTGGCCGACGTGGAGACGCTGGCGGAGGAGTTGCGCAGCTCGATCGAGGAGCTGGTCGCGGTGGCCGAGGCGGCGAACGGCGACGGCGCAGGCCCACAGCCACGCCGCTCGCGCGGGCGCGCGGTCCGCGCGGTCGACTGATCTGAGCCGCTCCCAGATGAGCCGCGACCGCACGATTCGTGTGCTCGAACGCGTGGTGGTGGTGGTGGCCTCGCTGGCGCTGTCGATCGGACTGATAATCCTGCTGTCGGGGTACTTCGCGGGCCGAGACCAGGCCGGCGTCTCGAGCGCCGGGACGGGTCCGGGCATCTCCTTCCACGATCAGGGCAATACCCATCTGTATCCCGGAGAGCCGCACCCGCTCTACGACTCGAGTCCGCCCACCAGCGGCGCCCATGTCCCCGAGCCGGTGTTGCGCGACCGCGCGGAGCTCACCGACGACCAGCTGCTTCAGGCACTCTCGCTCGGGAACGTCGTGGTGATGTACGGCTCACCAGCGCCGCCGCCCGGCCTGCCGACGCTGGCCCTGGGCGTGGCGGGGCCGTTCACGCCTGCGCTGGCGGCGTCGGGACAGGCGGTGATCCTCGCCCGGCGGCCGGGAACGGCGGGACTGATCGGGCTGGCCTGGGCCCACATGCTCCGGGTCAGCGCTCCCGAGGACCCACCGCTGCGACAGTTCCTTCAGTTCTGGCTGGGCCGCGGCGCACCGCATCGCTGATCCGCGGGCACCGAGCGCGGCGCGGCTAGCTTGCTCCGCGTTCCCTGACCGCGATCGTCATCCGGGTCAGCACGCATAGCCGGCCTTCGTCGTCGCTCATTTCGACTTCCCACACCCATGTGGTGCGCCCACGGTGCTTGCGGACCGCCACCGCGTGGACGCTTCCCTCGGTGATCGGCCGCAGGAAGCTCGTCTGGTTGGAGAGCCCCATCGCGACCTTTCCGTCCTCGACCACGCCGACCATCGTGCCCCACGAAGCCAACGCCTCGGCGATCGATGCGTACACACCGCCGTGCACCAGCCCGGCCGGCTGCTTCAGCTCCGTGCGGACGGTCACCTGACCGCGCACGATCTCGTCCGAGAGATCGGTGATCTCGAGCCCGTAGAGGCCGTCGAACCCCTCCATCTCGCGCAATCGAAGCTCCAGTGGCATGGCCGCGCCACACTACCGAACCTCGCCGGCGTCAACGGCCTGGGGCTTCTCTACGCTAAGGCAGCCGATGGCCTCACTCGACAGTCTCCCCGCGGATCAGCGTGCCGTCCTTCAGCTCGTCCTCCAGCGCGGCCAGAGCTACGACGACATCGCAAAGCTCCTCTCGATCGACCGTGCCGCGGTGCGCCGCCGCGCCCTTTCCGCGCTCGATGCCCTCGGCCCACCGACGAGCGTTCCGCCCGAGCAACGGGCGCTGATCGCCGACTACCTGCTTGGGCAACTTCCGCCCCGGCTCAGCGATCAGGTCAGAGAGCAGCTCGCTGGGAGCGCGGGCGATCGGGCTTGGGCGCGGGTGCTCGCGTCCGAGCTTGCTCCGCTGGCAGCCGGGCCGCTCCCGGACATCCCAGTAGAGGGCTCGAGCGAGCCGCCGGGCCATGAGCGTCCGCGCTCGCGGCTCGGGGGCGCGATCCTGCTCGCCGGCGGGACGCTCGTGGCGATCGCCGCGGTGATCGTCGCGGTCGTGATCGCCAGCAACGGATCGAGCGCCAAGCACAGCTCGGCGACGACCCAGACGGCCGCCGCGTCTACGCCGACGATCTCAACCTCGACGTCGACGAGCACCTCGGCGCATGTCGTCGCGCAGATCAACCTCAACCCGCCGGATGCCCACGTCAAGGCGGCCGGAATCGCGGACGTTCTCGAGCAAGGGAGCGTCACGGGGATCGCGATCGCGGCGCAGGGATTGGCGCCGAACAGCAAGCATCCTCCGAATGCCTATGCGGTCTGGCTCTACAACTCCGGAAGCGACAGCCACATCCTCGGCTTCGTCAATCCGGGCGTCGGCGCCAACGGCCGCTTGCAGGCGGCCAGTCCGCTCCCCTCGGACGCGGCTCGCTACAAGCAGCTGATCGTCACGCTCGAAACCGCGGCCAATCCGCACGGGCCCGGCAAGATCATCCTCCGAGGGCCGCTGAACCTCGGATAGAGCTACGCGAACAGCCGCTCGAGCCCGTCGAGCGCTTCGGAGAGCTTCTTCGCCGTCGCGCGCCGAAGCACCAGTCCCCCGGTCCGCGAGTAGCCCCGCAGCTTCTGACGCTGCGCGATCGTCACGCGGGTGCCGTCGGTGACCGGCTCGAGCGTGATCTCGGTGAGCGACTCGGTCAGGACCCGCTCGAACGGTGTTCCCACGATCTCCTGCTCCCAGGCACGCTGCCACGGCGCCTCCGAGTGCAGCAGACGAAAATCAAGCCGCACTGATCGGCCGCGCTTGGTCGCGTGAACCTGCGTCCAGCGTTCCTGGTGAACGCCTTCCATTCGCTTGATCCCCGGCCACCAGCGGGCCATCTGCTGTGGGTCCTCGATGAGCTCCCAGACCCGCTGCGGCGGGGCAGCGAGCGTACGTTCCTGCAGGGCGGTCATCACCGTCAGCGTGAAGCGTGAGCGGAGCACGTCAGGACCGGTAGTCGATCAGGGCGTGAACTTCGTTCGGAGCCAGCCGGGCGCGGCCATCCAGGAAGCTCAGCTCGATCAGGAACGCGCAGCCGACTACCTCGGCGCCGATCCCGCTGACGAGCTCACAAACCGCCTCGGCGGTGCCTCCGGTCGCGAGCAGGTCGTCGTGCACGAGGACCCGCGCGCCGCCGGCGAGCGCGTCGGCGTGCACCTCGAGCGCGTCGATCCCGTATTCGAGCGCGTACTCCGCGCTGATCGTGTCGTGCGGCAGCTTCCCCGGCTTGCGCGCCGGCACGAAACCGGCGCCGAGCGCGAGCGCGAGCGCGCCGCCGAGGATGAATCCCCGCGCTTCGGCCGCGACCACGAGGTCTACCTCCAGCGGCTCGACGAGCGCGGCGAGCCCGGCGATCGCTGTCTCGAGCGCCCGCCGGTCGAGCAGCAACGGTGTGATGTCCTTGAACATCACACCCGGCCGGGGAAAGTCGGGGATCTCGCGGACGAACGAGCGTAGGTCGGCGATCCTCAGGCGGTCCTCCGCAGCGCTCAAGTCGCGATCTTGCGCAGGTCGCGGATCAGCAGCAGATGCTTCAGATGCGTGGTGACCGAGGCGAGGTTCTCGAGCGCCTCGATCGCCTCCTTACGGCGCTCCGGGTTGCGCGAGCGCAGCGCCGGGGCAAGGATGCTTTGCAGGAGCTGGGCCTCGCGGTCGGCCGAGCTGCGGAACACTCGGAGATTCCGTCCACCGACGCCATAGCGGGCCAGCTCCGACACTGCTCGGACGATCTCACGCTCGGTTTCGTCGAAGTACCGCACGCCCCCGCGGGTCTCGCCCTTGATCACGCCGAAGTCCACCAGCTCGCGGACCAGGTTGGCTTCCGCGCCAGTGTCCTCGACGACGTCCTCGAGTGAGAAAAGCGCCCCGGGCTCTCGGACGGCTACCGCTGTTCGCCGCAGGGTCCGGCCGTCGCTGGGCGCGGCAACGTCACGCTCGGCCCGTCCTCCCGCGAGCTCCTGGCGGATCACCCGCAGCGGCAGGAATTCGTCGCGCTGCAATCGCAGGATCGTCCGCAGCCGCTGGATGTCGTTGTGCGTGTAGAGACGGTAACCGCCCTGCGTGCGCCGGGGCGAGACCAGCTTCTGGTCCTCCAGATAGCGGATCTTGGAGATTGAGATGTCCGGAAACTCTTGCCGCAGCGCCTTGCAGACCGCGCCGATCGTTACCGCTTTCTGGCGCGGGCGGGCGGGCTGGGGCGCCGGGGGGACGTCGAGTTCGGGACCGCGGGTCTCGGAGGTGGCCATCAGCGACTCAGGAACGCGAGCTTGTACTTGCCGATCTGCAGCTCGTCCCCGTCGGCAAGTCGCTGAGACTCGATCCGCTCCCGGTTCACATAGGTTCCGTTGAGCGAGCCGCAATCGTCGAGGTGAAAGTCGCTGCCACGACGGACGATCACGGCGTGATCGCGCGAGACCGTCACGTCATCGAGGAACACGTCGCTGTCCGGACGGCGACCGACGGTGAGCCGATCCCGGGCGAGCGGAAAGCTCTCGCCTGCGCGTCCACCGCCGGCCCGGATCACGAGCGCCGCACCGCGCGACACCACGTCCTCGAGCTTTACCTCTTCCAGCTCGCCGGTCTCCCCCACCTTGTATGTCGCCGTGGTCGCGCCCGGCGGGGAGTCGGTCTGGCCGAGGAAGGCACCGCAGCGCTGACAGTAGTTGGCGCCGTCCGCGTTCGCAAAACCGCACTCGGGGCAGTGCTGAGCCACGCCGGTGGCCAGCCCTACTCGGAGTCGACCGCCGGCACCCGTCCGGCGAGGATGTCTGTCAGCTGCTGAATGTCAGAGCCCGAGATCGCATTCCCGCCGCCCTCTTGCTTCTTGCGCAGGCGGTTGACGAGCTCGGCTCGGAGGATGTCGATCTTCCCGTGCAGGATCCGCCGCTTATAGGAGATCTCCATCTCGTCGTCAGTCAGTTGCTTGATGAGATCCTTCAGCTCTTGATCGGTCAGCGAGCCGAGGTCGGGAAACGTGTCCATGCGAAGGGATCCTCCCGTCCTGCAGAGTCGGATGTGCCCAAATCGTGATTATACCTCGTCGAAGGCTGTCTCTCAATCTGAGCTTGAGGCTTTCTTGCGCCCTAGCTCCGACCGGCCACGGCGTACGTACAGCACGCTCGCCGCCAGCGACAACGCGAGCCCGATGTAGAGCAGCGTCAGCGCGAGCCAGTGGATCCCCAACATCGCAAAGAACGGCGCCCCCATCGTC
The DNA here is from genome assembly GCA_963837385.1 of uncultured Solirubrobacterales bacterium. Classification (GTDB taxonomy): domain Bacteria; phylum Actinomycetota; class Thermoleophilia; order Solirubrobacterales; family Solirubrobacteraceae; genus Palsa-465. The sequence continues at coordinate 136,568 of CAWIMZ010000015.1, read as the reverse complement.
GGCGCCACGCCGAGCCGTCCGGGCCAGTTGATCTTCAACTCGATGCCCCGTCGCAGCCCGTAGCGGCTCGCCGCCAGCATGAACAGCTCGCGCGCGATCACTAACGCGATCGCCCACCGCGGCAGGAGCTCGAACCGCCACGCGACCGCCATCCCCGAGATCACCAGCAGCCGGTCGACGATCGGATCGAGCAACGCCCCGAGACGGCTGTACTGGCCGGTAAGCCTTGCGGCGAAGCCGTCGAGGTAGTCGGCCGATCCGATTACGGCGAACAGCACCGCGGCGAGCGTATCCTGGCCGTCATCACTCGAGAGCGCGACGACCAGGAAGACCGGAATCAGCGCAAGCCGGATGTACCCGATCACATTCGGCACCGTCCAGGGGTGCAGCGGCTGATCGGAGGCGGTCTGAGGGGGCGACGGCCCGGAGCGATCGATCCCGAACAGGCGCCGCTTGTTCAGGCTGGGGCTCAAAGCGCCGCCGCGCGCAGGCCTGCTACGGAAGGCCCCGCCACAGCTCCGCGATCGCCTCCGCCGCCCCCTCGAGCGGCACCGAACGCGCCTCGCGTCCGCGCCGTACCTGAACCTCGATCTCCCCGGCGGCGAGCGTTCGCCGCCCGATCGTGACACGCGCCGGGCACCCGAGCAGCTCGGCATCGGCGAACTTCTCGCCGGGTCCCGCATCGCGGTCGTCGTAGAGGACCTTCAGGCCGAGCGCCTGCAAGTCCTCGTAGAGCCGATCGGCGAGCAGCCGCTCTTTGCTGCCCGGCTTTCCGAGTACGACCACCTCGATGTCGAAGGGAGCGAGCGCGCGAGGCCACGAGATCCCGTGCTGATCGTGAAACTGCTCGACGGCCGCCGCGGCGGCGCGCGCCGGCCCGAACCCGTATGAGCCCATCCAGATCAGCTGCTCCTTGCCGGACTCGTCCAGGTAAGTTGCCCTCAGCGGCTCCGAGTAGCGCACCCCGAGCTTGAAGATGTTGCCGATCTCGATCGCGGGCTCGATCCGGATCACCGCGCCGCCGACCGTATCGCCGTCCATGACCGCGCGCACGTCCACGGTCTCGCTCCGGAAGTCGCGGCCTGGCTCGACGCCCCGCAGGTGCGTGTCGAGGCGGTTGGCGCCCGTCACATAGCCACCCGGCGCCACACCGCTGTCGAGCAGGATCGGCATCTGCGCGCCGACCGGGCCGATGAAGCCCGGAGGACCGAGCCGCCCAGTCACCTCCTCGCGGAGCGCGGGCCGAAAGTCGCGACCAAGCGCCGCTCGGAGCTTGATCTCGTTGACCCGGTGGTCGCCGCGCACGATCACGAGCCTCATCGCATCGCCGTCGACGATCAGCGGGAAGGCCTTGAGCAAGGCCCCCGCTGGAACGCCGAGCTCCCTGGCCACCGCCTCGACCGTGGTCATCCCTGGCGTGGCGACCTCCTCGGGTGCGTCGATCCCCGGCGGAAGCTGCACCGGTTGCGCCTGGGCGCTCGCCACCTCGACGTTGGCCGCGTAACCCACCGCGAGCGCGACATCGTTCTCGCCCGCTGCGCACGGCGCCATGTACTCGTGCGCCCCCAACCCGCCCATCATCCCGACGTCCGCCTCAACGCGATACCACTCGAGTCCGCAGCGATCGAACATCCGGTCGTACGCCTCGATGTGCTTCTGGTAGGCGATGTCGAGTCCCTCCCGATCGCGATCGAAGGTGTACGAGTCCTTCATGATGAATTCTCGGGTGCGAAGGACACCCGCCCGGGGACGCGGCTCGTCCCGCTCCTTGACCTGAAAGTGGTAGAGGATCAGGGGCAGATCACGGTAGGAGCGCACCGCCGAGGCCACGTGCCCGGTGACGATCTCCTCGTGCGTCATCGCCAGCACCATGTCAGCCCCCCGGCGGTCCTTGAGCTTGAACAGCTCATCGATCGCGTAGCGGCCGGTGCGCCGCCACGGCTCGGCGGGATGGAGCACCGGCATCAGCATCTCCTGGCCGCCGATTGCGTCCATCTCCTCACGCACGATCTGGACGATCCGCCGATGGATCCGCCATCCGGCCGGCAGCCAGGACCACAATCCCGAGCCGACCTGGCGGATCAACCCGGCACGCACCATCAGCTTGTGCGAAATCGCCTCGGCGTCCGCCGGCGGTTCGCGTTCGGTGGGCAGGAAGTACTCGGAGAGGCGCGTCACGGCAGGCGCGAAGCCTACCCGGGCACGCTGATCGCGCTGTGCGTCGGCGCTCGGACGGCGTCCCGTTCTCGTCTGGATTCACCGCTCTTGGCTCGGTACATCGCGCGGTCCGCCTCGCGCAAGATCGCATCGTGGTCTGAGCGAGAGTCGCTCGTGGTGGCGATCCCGACGCTGCAGGACAGGCTGACACAGCCGCTCGGGAGCCGGAATGCGGGGCCGATCGCCTCGCCGACACGCTGCGCCAGCGAGATCGCCTCCTGCTCGCTTCCCAGGCCCTCGGCGACGACCACGAACTCATCGCCACCGAAGCGGGCGATCACATCAGCCTCGCGCAACGCCTCGCGCAAGCGCCCCGCGACTTGCACGAGCACGCTGTCGCCCGCCTCGTGGCCGTGGCCGTCGTTGACAAGCTTGAAGCCGTCGAGATCGAGGAACAGGACCCCCAGCAGCCGTTCGCGCCCGCGCCCAAGTCGCGCGACCGCCCCGCGCAGATGGTCGAGCAGCAGCGCGCGATTGGCGAGCCCGGTCAGCTCGTCGTACAGCGCCCGGCGTTCCAGATCGAGTCGCTGGGTCACGTCCTTGGCGACGGCATACCAGACGTTGCGGTCTCTGCGTCCACTCCACATCAACCAGCGCCAGCTTCCGTCCTTGTGGCGGCAGCGATTCGTGAAGTTGGCCACCGGCTGCTGCTGGATCGCCCGGATCGAGGGTTGGTCCTCGGGATGAATGAACTCGCACACCGGCCGCCCCACCATCTCCTCGGGGCTCCATCCGAGGGTCTCCTCCGATGCGGGGTTGACCAGCGTGATCTCGCCCTCCTCCGTCGTGGCCAGGACCAAGTCAGACACGATCGCGAACAACCGTTCGAGCACGGACGGATCATGATCGCCCCAGGCGCCGAGCGCCCGGGCCTCTCGGTTCAAGACGGCAGGTGGAGGCAACATTGCTCGCAGATGGGAACAGGGAAACCTGTTGTTACCCCTATCGGCAGCAACAAGCACGAGCTTGAACAGCAACTCGCCCGAGGCCGGTCTGATAGAACGCTCCGTGCCCAAGAAAACGTCTGCAAGGAGCCGCGCACATGGCTTATGAAGTCCCGCCTCTGCCCTACGACTACAACGCGCTGGAGCCTCACATCGATGAGCAGACGATGCGGCTTCACCACGACAAGCACCACCAGGCTTACGTCACGCAGGCTAATAACGCCCTCGAAGGCACGGAATGGGCCGATAAGCCGGTCGAGCAGGTCCTGCAATCACTTTCGCAACTGCCCTCGGACAAGCAGGCTCCGGTGCGCAACAACGCCGGCGGCCACTACAACCACTCGCTGTTCTGGGAGTGGATGTCGCCCGACGGCGGAGGGGAGCCCTCCGGAGCGCTGGCCGCGGCGATCTCGTCCGCGTTTGGGTCCTTCGACGACTTCAAGGCCAAGCTCAAGGACGCTGGCGTGAAGCGGTTCGGATCCGGCTGGGCTTGGCTGGTCCACGACGGGTCTGGGCTCGCGATCGTCTCCACCCCGAACCAGGACAGCCCGATCAGCGACGGCAAGACGCCGCTGATCGGCGTCGACGTCTGGGAGCACGCCTACTACCTCAAGTATCAGAACCGCCGGCCCGACTACCTGGATGCCTGGTGGAACACCGTCAACTGGGCCAAGGTGGCGGAGGGATTCGCGAAGGTCAGCGGCTGAGCGGGGAGGCGTTCGGGCTGCCAGCTTTGCGAGCGATCACCATCAGCGTGTGACCCAGTCGCGCCGCCCTCGGGCGGGAGCCGGCCGGATCGAGCCGTCCCAGCGCGCGCTGCAGCGCCGGCGGCATGCGCCGCCAGGTGTAGGTGAGCGCGTGAAGCTCCGGAGCGAGGCCCGCTCCGCGCGCCAGCGACATCAGTTCACGCGGCGATAGCGGCACGTCATCCGGCGTGCCGTGGATCGCCGTCGCGACCCCGAGCCTGTTCGCCGCCGCCAGCGCGGCGCCCACCGGGTGCCAGAGCCCGGGCTCGATCACGACGAGCGCGCCCCCGGGGGTGAGCAGCCTGGCCGCTTCGCGAAAGCACGACTCGAGCGGGCCCTGGTAGGCGATGTGGTGCAGGACGAGGCGGTACAGGACCACGTCGAACGACTCATCGGGCAGCCTCAGGGCGCCGGCCGCCCCGAGGTGGGCCTCGTCGACTCGGCCGGCGGCAAGTACGCCGGCCACCTTTGCCGGATCGGAATCGACGCCCACCAGGCGGAACTCGGGGGCCGGGAACAGATGGCGCCCGGGGTTCCAACCGCATCCGATCGAGAGGACGGCTCCGCCGGCGAGCGGAACCCTTCGAGTCAGGACCTCGTGCTCGCGCGCCAGCAGGTGGCGGTCGTGCTCCGCCCGCGTGGCCTTGCTCGTGATCGTGTCGAGCAGGTTCGAGGCGCGATACGGCTCGCTGCGAGCGCCTCCTGCGGTCACACCGATCTCGGTCTCAGGCCCGCGTGAAGCGGCGCCCGGTGACCGGAGAGAGCGCCTCGTCGAGCCGGATCGGCCCGTCCTGATCCGCGGCCGCGGCCTCCATCGCGGCAAGGCGCTCCGGCGTCAGCTCACCGGCATGCTCTTCCTCGATCCGCGCCAGCCAGGCCGCGCCGGCCGCCGCCTCGGCGACGTCGACGTCGACGCGCTTAGAGGCCACGTACTTGTCGATCTCGGTGAACAGGGTGTCGACCAGTTCCCCCGTGGGGACCTTGCGCAGCGCGTTGCCGTGGCTGAACACGACGCCGTAGTCCTTGGCGCCGGCAATCCCGAAATCAGCGTGCTTGGCCTCTCCGATCCCGTTGACCGCGCAGCCCAGCACCGCGACCTCGATCGCGTCTTCGTAGGCCTCCAGGCGCCGCTCGATGTCGGCCACGACCGTATCCATGTCGAATTGCAGCCGGCCGCAGGTTGGGCAGGCGATCAATACCGGACCGCGCTCGCGCAGGTGCAGCGCCTTGAGAATCTCCCAGGCGACCTTGACCTCCTCCTCGGCGTGGAAGGTCGACAGCGAGATCCGGATCGTGTCGCCGATCCCGTCTGCGAGCAGCGTTCCGAGGCCGACCGCTGACTTGAGCGAACCGGACCACTTCGTTCCCGCCTCGGTGATTCCGAGGTGGAGCGGATGCGGGACCCGGTCGGAGAGCAGCCGATTAGACGCAATCGTATTCGGGACATTCGTCGACTTGATCGAGACTTTGAAGTTCTCGAACCTCAGGCGCTCCATCAGCTCGACGAACTCGACCGCCGCCCCGACCAGCGCCTCAACCGGGTTCTCCCGCTCGAGCGCATGCAGGTGCTTGGGGAGCGACCCTGAGTTCACGCCGATCCTCAGCGGGGTGCCCAGCTCGGCCGCGCGTTCGGTGACCAGCGCGACCTTGTCAGGACCGCCGATGTTGCCCGGGTTCAGTCGCACGCAATGCGCGCCCGCCTCGAGCGCCTTCAAGGCCAGCGTGTAGTTGAAGTGGATATCGGCGATCACCGGGATCGGCGAGTCACGGACGATCGTCTTCAGCGCCTCGGCGTCCTTCTCGCGCGGGACGGCCACACGCACGATGTCCGCGCCGGCGTCCGCCACGCGCCTGATCTGGTCCATCGTCGCGCGCAGGTCGGCGGTCTCGGTCTTGGTCATCGTCTGGACAGCGACCGGCGCGCCGCCGCCGATCGGCACACCGCCGACATCGATCTGGCGCTGAGAGGCCATGCGGCCAGTGTAGAGGCCCCCGTGGGCACCTCGTGCCCGGGTGATGGTTCTCCCGTCGGCGCTAGGGGTCGCTGCGACGGCGCAGCGCGACCACGCCGAACCCGCCCGCCGCCACGACGAGCACGATCAGGACGATCAGCAGTGGGGTCGGCAGGAATGAGCCTCCTGAGCTCGTAGAGGACGTTCCACCGGTCCCGTGCAGCTTGCCGAGCCTCTGGAGCAGCGCCCGCTGAATCACGTCGTAGCAGTCCGTGTACTGCTTGATGTCAGTGGGTATCGTGGCGAGCGCGTTCTGTAGCTGGGCCGCCGTGTAGCTCCGAGTGAGCCTGGCGTTGGCAACGCAATCGGCCACCGCCGGATTCTTGGCCGCCAGCGCGGGCGTGGCGACGATCCCGCAGAGCAACAGGGCTACGGACAGCGAGAGGGCGAGATGCAGCCGGCGCATGGTTGATCCCGGCGTGGCGCTTTCAGGGCCGCGGGCCGGGCGAGGCTACCAAGTTCTCCGCCGGCGTCAGCTGCCAGGCACGGGCGACCGAGAACCGCTCAGCTCCAGCTCTGGTCTGTGAGGGTCGAGAACCTCAGCGCGGCGCCGACCACGGTCAGAGCAACGAGCGCGCAGGTCTCGAATCTGATTCCGTCGACCTGCCGCCCGAGGTCCCCACTCGACGCTTGAGGAGCCTCCGGAGCTACAGCGAGCGGCATCGGCCGCGATGTTAGACGCCGATGAAGCGCCGAAACTAGCCGCATCCCTCACCGTTATTGTCTCCCGCTTGCACGGCTTGACCTCAACCAGTGGCCGGCCCCGTTGGCGCGCCCTAGCGGCCACGGGCGTTGCTGCACTCACGTTCATCGCGACGGGCTGTGGCGCGGCCCAGAAACCAGCCCAGCCAACAGTTTCGAGGCCTCCGCTCGAGTCGATCTTCCAGGCGGACCAGTCGCTGCACGCCAATCCGCAGGGCACGCTCGACATCCTGCGCAAGCTCGGCGTCGATCGAATCCGGCTGTACGTCCCCTGGGGGTCGCTCGGCGGCTGGCCACCGATCGCGCCCGACGTGGGATCGACGACGCCGCCGCCGACGTTCGACGCCTCGGACCCGGCGGCGTATCCGGCGAGCGGCTGGGCGATCTACGACACGATCATCCGCGGCGCTGTCAAGCGCGGGATTGGGATCGACCTCACGATCGGGCCCCCCGGCCCGGCGTGGGCAGCCCAGACCAGTCCCGCCAACGCCGTCGCTCACCCGCAGTGGAAACCCTCGCCACAGGCCTTCGAGCAGTTCGTCAAGGCGCTTGGAACTCGCTATAGCGGTCATTACAAGCCGCTCGGAGACGCGACGCCCCTGCCACGGGTCGATTTCTGGGCGATCTGGAACGAGCCGAACTTCGGGCCGTCGCTGGCGCCGCAATCGATCCATCACTCGCAGATCGAGGTCTCCTCGGCGTCCTACCGGGGGCTGCTGGATGCCGCCTGGTCCGGACTCCATGCGACCGGCCACGGCGAGGACACGATCTTGATCGGCGAGCTCGCGCCCCGGGGGGTCACGGTTGGGAACAGTCCGGGCACCTTCGGCTACATGGTGCCGCTGCGATTCCTCCGCGCGCTGTACTGCGTCGACTCGAACTACCAGCCGCTGCGCGGGACGGCGGCCGCCGAGCGTGGCTGTCCCACCACGGCGAGCGCGTCCGCGATGTTCCGCAGCCAGCACCCGGCGCTGTTCGAGGCGACCGCGTTCGCCGACCACCCCTACCCCCAGGGTCCGCCCAATGTGCCCGAGCCGGACGAGCCCGACTACGCCGATCTGCCGAACCTGCCGCACCTCGAGCAAGCACTCGACACGGTCCAGCGGGTCTACGGCTCGGACAAGCGCTTCCCGATCTACTCGACCGAGTTCGGCTACCTGACAGATCCACCGGAGAAGGTTGCCGGTACGGTCAGCCTCGAGACGGCCGCCAAGTACCTGAACTGGTCGGAGTACATCAGCTGGCGAGACCCCCGGGTCGCGCTCCTACGATCAGTATCTGCTCGTCGACGGGCCGAGAGGCATTTTTGCCTCGGCGCTCGAGATGCCCGACGGCACCCCGAAGCCGAGTTACTACGCCTATCGGATGCCGATCTTCCTGCCACAGACCACGACCGGCTCGGGGCAGTCGCTCGAGGTCTGGGGGTGCGTGCGACCGGCACGTTTCGCGCGGATCGAGACCGGGCGCCCGCAGCGGGCGCAGATCCAGTTCCAGAAGGGCGGTAGCGGGCCGTACAGCACCGTCAGATTCATCCCGTTGACGGACCCCTACGGCTACTTCGACGTTCGCCAGGCGTTCTCGGGCTCCGGCAACGTCCGGCTCGCGTGGTCCTATCCCCACGGACCTGAGATCTTCAGCCGAATCGTCGCGATCACGATCGGATAGCCTCGTGCGCCGCCGCGCGCCGGGCATACGGCGGCTCACGGCCTCGAGCCGCCGCCGCAACTTATGCCCGTCGCGACCTGTTCCTTCTCCCGATGCGATTCACTCGACGCCTTCCCGCTGCAGCCGCCTTCGGCGCCGCCCTCGTGGCCACGCACCTCGTTCCGACGCCGCCGCCGGCAGTCGCGAACGTCAACCAGCAGGCGATGATCGAGGACGACCCGCACCTGGACGCTCAGCCATTCCAGACGTTGCGCACGTTTCGCCTCCTGGGCGCGACGGTCGTACGGGTGTTCGTGCCCTGGTCGAAGATCGCGCCCGATCCCAACTCGACGAAGGCGCCGCGCAACTTCAACGGTTCGAATCCGGCTTCCTACCCGGCCGCCAACTGGGTCACCTGGGACAACATCGATCTGGCCGCCAAGGAGTACGGGATCACAGTGGATCTGATGCCCGCCGGCGGGTCGCCGCGGTGGGTCGACGGCTCAGGAGTTCCGAGCGCGGTGAAGAACAACCCGAATCGCGCTTGGAACCCCTCCGCAAGCGCGTACGGCGCCTTCATGCGCGCGCTCGGTACCCGCTACAGCGGCCGCTACGTGCCGAAGGGATTCTCCACGCCGCTGCCGGCGCGTCCACTTCTGGTCGATCTGGAACGAGCCAAACTTCGGCGAGGACCTCGCGCCACAGGCGATCGACGGCTCGCGAGTTTCGTACGCACCCGGGATGTATCGCGGCTTGGTGAACGCCGGCTGGAGTGCGCTCCAGGGAACCGGCCATGGCCGTGACACGATCCTGATAGGTGGCTTGGCCGCGCGAGGCGCGAGCGGCCCTGTCACGCGATCCCATCCCCAGGGGCTTCCCGGCAACTTTGCCCAGACCAAGCCGATGCAGTTCATCCGCACCCTGTACTGCGTCAATTCCTCCTACCAGGAGCTGCGCGGGAGCTCCGCAGCCCAGGTCGGGTGCCCGACCTCATCGACCGCGTCGAGACGATTTCGCACCGGCAACCCCGGACTGTTCCAGGCCAGCGGATTCGGGATCCATCCCTACCCGCAGAACCAGCCCCCGACCACGGAGCTCTCCCCAGATCCGGACTACGTGGCCTTCCCGGAGATCCCTCGCCTCGAGAGCGGGCTGGACCGCCTGCAGCGGACCTACGGCTCCGGCACGCGCCTCGCGATCTACAACGACGAGTACGGCTACATCAGCAACCCTCCCAACCACGGGCAGTTCGTGAACCCCGCGACTGCCGCCTTCTACATCAACTGGGCCGAGTATTTGTCCTATAAGAACCCCCGGATCGCCACCACGATGCAATATCTGCTCTACGACCCGGCGCCCACCTCCGGGGCCGACTTCGCTAGCGGGCTGCTGTTCCAGTCCGGCACCCGAAAGGCGAGCTACTACGCCTACCGCTTGCCGCTGTTCATGCCGTCGACCTCGGCGCGGCGCGGGCACAGCCTCGAGGTGTGGGGCGACGCGCGCCCGGGCCCCTACGAGCAGCGCGCAACGGGTAAGCCGCAGGTGGTGGAGATCCAGCTCCAGCGCGGCTCTACCTGGACTACGGTCAAGCGCGTCCCGATCACCACTGCTCACGGGTACTTCGATGTACCCGTCACGTTTCCGGCGAGCGGCACGGTGAGGCTCGCCTGGGCGTACCCGGCCGCCGATCCACTGCTCCCGTCCACTGCGCTGGGTGCAACCGTCTACAGCCGCTCCCAGAAGATCACGATTCACTGAGCCCCTGGACGGCCGCTGCGCGTCCGGCGGCCGCTCGACCCTAGTCCGCGTACATCGCCTCGATCTCGGACTGGTACTTCGCGGCGATCGGTTTGCGTTTGAGCTTCATCGTCGGCGTCAGCTCCTCGCCGCCGGGGGCCCAGTCGCCCGCGACGATAATGAATTTCTTGATCTGCTCGACCCGCGCCAGGTGCTTGTTTGCCTCGTCGATCCCGTGCTGCACGGCGGCGCGCACCTTGGCTTCGCGCGCCAGCTCCGCCAGCGACTCGCCTTCGAGCCCCTGCCGCGCGGCCCATTGCGGCGCATAGTCGGCATCGAGCACGATCAGCGCTGTGTTGTAAGGGCGCGCGTCGCCGATGCAGCACGCCAGTCCGATCAGCGGACTGCCGGTCTTGACCGCGGCCTCGATGTTGGCCGGCGACATGTTCTTGCCGGACGCGTTGATGATCAGCTCCTTCTTGCGATCGACGATCTTCAGGTAGCCCTCCGCGTCGATCTCGCCGATGTCGCCCGTGTGGAGCCATCCCTCCGGGTCGATCGCCTCAGCCGTCTTGTCTGGGGCATTGCGGTACCCGGGCATCACGAACTCACCGCGGACCAGCAGCTCGCCGTCCTGCGCGATCTTCAGCTCGGCACCCGGTGCCGCTGGTCCTACGGTTCCTATCTTGACCTTTCCCGGACGGTTGCAAGCCCCGAACCCGCACGTCTCGGACATGCCCCACAGCTCGGCCACTTCAATGCCCAGTGCGTGGAAGAACTCGAGCACCTCGACCGGAGTTGGGGCCGCGCCGACGTTGACCGCGATCAGCTGATCGAGTCCCAGCATCTCCCGCAGCTTCGAGAAGATTTGCTCGTCGGCCTGTGCGACCTTGGCCTCGAGCTCTTCGGGGACCGGCTCGCCCCGCTGCTTCACGCGCACGCGCTGGGTCGCCGCGGCCAGCGCGTCCCGGATCGGAGCCTGCTGCTCCTCGGGCGCGGCGGCTTGCATCGCCTCGAGTCCCGCCTTCAGCTTCTCCCAGATCCGGGGCACAGCGAAGAACCAGTTCGGGCGGACCTGCGGCAAGTAGGAGACGACCTCACGCGGATTGGGAGCGCAGGTGATCGTCCCCGCGTAGATGACGGGAACGTAGTGGTGGGCCATCCGCTCGGCGATGTGCGCGGCGGGCAGCCAGGAGATCACTCGCCCACCCGGGCCGAGCGGGATGATCTCCTCGATCGCCTGGGCCGCGGCCATGATGTTGTGATGCGAGAGCTGGACGCCCTTGGGCGCCCCGGTGGTCCCCGATGTGTAGATCAGCGTCGCCAGGTCCTCGCCGCTGATCTCGGTGGCCGTCGCCGCCATGTCGAAGGTCGGGATTCGAGCCCTCGACCTCGGCCAGGGAGAGCGTGCCCTCCGGCGAGTCGCCGTCAATCACGATCACGTGCTCGAGCTCCGATAGGCCCTGCCGGGCCTCGAGAACAATCGGCAGGTAAGCCTGCTCGACGATCGTCACCCTGCAGGCAGAGTCATTGAATAGGTAGTGGACCTCCTCCGCGGGATAGGTCACGTAGATCGAGAACGGCGTACCGCCGAGCATCGCCACGGCGAGATCCACGATGTGGAACTCGGGGCGGTTGCCGAGCATGATCGCGACCGTGTCACCTCGCTTCACGCCGAGCTTGGCCAGGCCGCCCGCCACCGCATCCACTCGCACGAGCAGCTCGGACCACGTCAGCGACGTTGTGCCGTCGGGCGTACGGACCGCGACGATCTCCGGATTGTTGGCCGCGGTGCGCCGCAGCGCCTCGGTCAGTGTCGGAGCATCGACTGCCCGGCCGGCGGTCGCGCTGATCGTGCTGCTCTCCATCGGTTTCTCCCGTCTCTGGCTACCAAGGCTCGGCTCGAGCTGCGAACGGTATCGCAGCGCCACTGGGCCTAGTGGATGTTGAATCCCTGGCCGGTCAGGGTCGAGATGTCGTTGCTCAGCCCGATTACGAACAGCATCACGATCAGCACGAACCCGACGATCCCGGCGCGTTCCATCACCTCGAACGGGATCCTTCGCCCGCGGACCTTCTCCGCCAGTGCCCAGAACACGTGACCCCCGTCGAGCGGCAGGAACGGGAACAGGTTGATCACCGCCAGTGACAAAGAGATCAGCGCGAGCACCTCGAGGGCGAGCGTGGTGCTTGTCGCGAACGATTCCTGCGTCACCGTGTACCCGCCGACGACCCCGTGCAGCTGCTTGCGATCTTGGGGCTCGAAGATCTGCACAATCCGCGAGACCGTCTGCTTGGTGATACCCCAGAGGCCGGTGGCGGTCAGCGACGCGGCGTGAGTAGGACCCACGGGTTGACTGCGGGACCCAAACGAGAAGCCGAGCAGGGGCCGCTTATCGGCGGCGCTATACCGGGGACGCAGCTCAAAGGTCGACACGCGCGCGCCCCGGCGCACGGTAACCGTTGCCGGGGCTGCGGCCAGGCAGCCGTTGACCTGCGCCCCCGCGCACCGGTGGGTGCCGAGCTGGTTGCGGATCGCCTCGACCGACCCTGTGACCCCGTCCACCGAAAGGATCTGATCGCCGGAGCGCAGCGCCGTCGCGGCCGGCGAACCCTTGCTCACGGCAGCGACCCGGTTGCTGGTGACCGCGGTGCCGTTCGACATGAACAGCGCCCAGATGATCACGAACGCGATCAGCAGGTTCATCCCGGGACCCGCGAGAATCACGACGACCCGCTTCCACACGGGCTGGTTGTAATAGGCGCGTGGAAGGACCTCCTGCGGGATCTCCTCGTTCGGATTCATGCCGGTGATCTTCACGTAGCCCCCGAGCGGGATCGGCCCGATCCCGTACTCGGTCTCGCCCCGGCGCGTCTTCACGAGCAGCGGCCCGAAGAACAACGAGAATCGCTCGACCCGCATCCCGACGGCTTTGGCCGCCATGAAGTGGCCGGCCTCGTGCAGGATGATCAGCGCAGCAAAGCCGGCGAACGCGAGTACGTACGACACGAGTCCTCAGTGTGGCAGGCGCGCTTGTGGGTTCGATAAGAGGCGACGTCAGGCGGCGGCGCGGCTCGCGGCTAGCTCGGCGGCCAGCCTCCGCGCTCGGGCATCGGCGTCGGCAAGCGAGTCGAACGAGTGGACCGTCGTCGCCGGGAGGGCTGTCAGGGTCTCCTCGATCACCGCCGCGATGTCGAGGAACCGCAGCCGGCCGCCCAGGAAGGCGTGCACGGCGACCTCGTTGGCGGCGTTCAGCGTGCACGGCCCCGTGCCTCCCACGCGCCCGGCCTCTCGCGCGAGTTTCAGGCAGGCGAACGTCTCCTCGTCCGCCGGCTCGAAGGTAAGCGCCCCGAGCTCGAGCAGGTCCAGTGGCCGTACCGGGACATCTACTCGCTCGGGAAAGTGCAGCGCATAGGAGATCGGGACGCGCATGTCCGGATAGCCGAGGTGCGCGAGGGTGGCCCCGTCGCACAGCTGGATCAGGCTGTGGATAGTCGATTGGGGATGAACGACGACGTCGATCTGCTCGTATGACGTGCCGAACAGGTGGTGAGCCTCGATCAGCTCGAGGCCCTTGTTCATCAGCGTCGCCGAGTCGATCGTGATCTTGCCTCCCATCGCCCAAGTGGGATGCGCGAGCGCCTGCTCAACTGTCACCTCGAGCAGCTCTGACGTGTGCCGGCCCCGGAACGGCCCGCCGGAGGCTGTCAAGATCAAGCGATCGACCGTCCCGGGTCGCTCGGTGCCGAGCAGCTGATAGAGCGCCGAGTGCTCGGAGTCGACCGGGACGATCGAGCCTCCCGTCGCCTCGGCGAGAGCGGTCACCAGTTCGCCTCCAACGACCAGCGACTCCTTGTTGGCGAGCGCGAGGTCGATCCCCTCGCCGAGGGTCGCCACCGTGGGTACCAGCCCTGCGGAGCCGACGATCGCGTTCAGCACCAGATCGCAGTCCGTCTCGGTGATCAGCCGGACCAGCCCGTCTGGACCGCTCAGTACCTCGCCATCCGTCCACGCCTCGCTTGCCCGTGCGGCAGCGTCCGGATCGGCAAGGGCGATCCGTTTGACCCCATGTCGCCGCGCCTGGGCGATCAGTTCCTCCCAGGCGTTCCCGGCGCTCAGCCCCACGACCCGCAGATCACCCCCGGCGGGGCGTGACACGACATCGAGCGCCTGTACACCGATCGAGCCCGTGGAGCCGAGGATTATCAGGCGGCGCGGCACCTCGAGGATTCTAGGCGGGGCCTCAGTGCATCACCGCCAGCCAGATGTAGTACCCGGCGACGACCGTGAACAGGGCCGAGTCGAGCCGGTCGAGCGCCCCCCCGTGCGCTCCGAGCAAGGTTCCCGCGTCCTTGATCCCGGCATCGCGCTTGATCACCGACTCGAACAGATCTCCGAGCGGCGCCAGGATGGCGATCGCCACGCCGAGCAACAAGGCGTCTCCCTGGGTCATCCACGTCTGGTACAGACCTGCGAAGAACACGGCCAGGACGGCGATCAGCATCCCGCAGAACAGGCCCTCCACCGTCTTGTTGGGAGAGATCTCCGGCGCCAGCGGCCGGCGACCGAACAGCCGCCCACCCAGGTATGCGCCGGTGTCGCCGAGAAATGTGCCGATCAGCACGTCGATCAGGACCGAGTTGCCGTGAGGTACTTCGCGCAGCAGCTCGGCGTGCGCGAACGCGAAGGCGATCCAGTAGACGCCGAGCAGCGTACCGGCGACCGTCACCGTGGCCCGTCCGTGCGCAATCCGGCCGAGCATGAACAGGACCAGCACCGGCAGGGTCGCCATCGCCACTTCCATGACCCGCAGCTCGCCGCCGTAGCGAGCCGCCAGCACCATCGCGGCCAGGGAGGCGAATCCGACGGCCGACACCGGCCGCCAGCGCTCGAGCAGCCGGTAGAGCTCGTGCAGGCAGGCCCATCCGACCACGATCATGAACAGGGCGAACGGGAGCCCGCCCAAATCGATGAACACGAGCAGCAGGGCCGCGGCGGGGACTGCGACGAGGATGCGGGAGAAGAGATCCGAGCGCTGACGGCGCCGGCGCCGGGTGGGACGCGCCTGAGGCGGCGCTCGCTGCTCGCGAGGTGGCGCCCGGCGCGTGTCAGCGCGCTGGCGCCGGTTCGTCGACCCACCCGCCGTGCGGGGGGGCGGGCGGCGCCCCGAGCCGGCGGGCGGCCGGCGCGCGGACGGCATCAGCGACCTCCGAAGCGCCGCTTGCGCGCGGCGTATTCGGCGAGGCTCTCCTCGAACGCCTGACGCGAGAAATCGGGCCACAGCTCGTCCCGAAAGACGAGCTCGGAGTAGGCCGATTGCCACATCAGGTAGTTCGAAAGCCGCCGCTCCCCGCTGGTTCGGATGATCAGATCTGGATCGTGCATCTCAGGCGCGTAGAGGTGGGCTCGAAAGTCGAGCTCGTCTCCACCGCTAAAGGTTCGCGCTGCATCGAGGATCTCCGCTCTGCCTCCATAGTTGAAGGCGACGAACAGCGTGATCCGGGTGTTCGCGTTGGTGACTGCCTCGGCCCACTCCATCCGCTCGATCAGGACTGGGGGGACCGGCTCGCTGCGGCGTCCGATGAACCGCATCCGGACGCCCTCCTCGTGGAGCTCCGGTGTCTCGTGCCGGATGCGCCTGGCGAACATCTCCATCAGGCCTGAGACCTCGTCCTCCGAGCGAGCCCAGTTCTCTGTCGAGAAGGAATAGACGGTCAGCTCGCGGATTCCCAGTTGCGCGGCGTCGCGCAAGCGCTCTTTGACGGTATCGGCTCCGGCCTCGTGACCGGCCACGACCGGAAGACCCCGGCGCTTGGCCCAGCGGCCGTTGCCGTCGGTGATGATCGCCACGTATCGGACCTGCCCACCCGGCCGCCCACCCTCCCGACTACCCTCCCGGGCGTCCTCATCGCCGAGGCCCACTAGACCTCCAAGATCTCTTCTTCCTTGTGCTTGAGAAACTCATCCAAATCGCTGATCCGCGCATCGGTCACCTTCTGAAGCTCGACCTCCGCGCGGTGCTCGTCGTCGGAGCCCGCCTCGCCGGCGTCCTTCAGCTCGCGCAGATCGTGCATCACGTCCCGGCGGACATTGCGGACCGCTACACGGCCTTCCTCAGCGATGTGCCGAACGACCTTGACGAGCTGCTTGCGGCGCTCCTCGGTCAGCTCCGGGATCGCGAGACGAATCAGATTCCCGTCGTTTGACGGAGTGAGACCCACATCTGACTCCAGGATCGCACGCTCGATCGCCTTGATCGAGCTCTTGTCGTACGGCTGAATCGTGAGCATACGCGGCTCCGGAGCGGTGATCGTGGCCAGCTGCTTGAGCGCGGTCGAGGTGCCGTAGTAGTCGACCGCGATCCGGTCGAGCAGCGCCGGGCTGGCACGGCCGGTGCGCACCGACCCGAACTCATGGCGGGTCGACTCGACAGATTTGGCCATCCGCTCGCGGGCATCGGCGAGCAATTCATCGATTATGTCTTCTCCGCTCATGTCCTCACCAGCGTCCCGACACGTTCACCGGACACTATCTTGTCGATGTTGCGCCCGTCGGCCATGTTGAAGACGACGATCGGCAGGTTGTTGTCCATGCAGAGCGCAAACGCCGTCGAGTCCATCACCTGCAGGCCTCGGGTGAGCGCTTCCTTGTGCGTTATCTCGGGAATGAACGTGGCGTTGGTGTCGAGCGCCGGGTCCGCGGTGTAGACACCTTCCACTCCGTTCTTCGCCATCAGCACCACCTCCGCGTGCAGTTCGGCGGCTCGCAGCGCCGCGGCCGTGTCGGTGGTGAAGAACGGATTGCCGGTTCCCGCGGCGAAGATCACGACCCTGCCCTTCTCCAGGTGGCGCATCGCCCGGCGCCTGATGTAGGGCTCAGCGACCTCGGAGATCGTGATCGCCGACTGCACCCGTGTGGCGACGTCCTCTTTCTCGAGCGCATCCTGGAGGGCGAGCGCGTTCAGCACGGTGGCCAGCATGCCCATGTAGTCGCCGGTCGCACGATCCATCCCCCGAGCGGCGGCGGCGAGGCCTCGGTAGATGTTGCCGCCACCGACCACGATCGCGACCTCCACGCCACGGCGGTGCACCGCGGCGAGCTCGCTCGCGATCGCCTGCACGCGCCTCGGGTCGGTCCCGTACTCGAGCTCGCCCATCAGCGCCTCGCCCGAGAGCTTCAAGAGCACGCGCTCGTACACGGGCGCTGAGGCCTTGGACCCCGAGTGGTCAGCCACCGATGGCAAAGCGGGCGAACCGGCGGATGACGACGTTCTCTCCGGTTTCGCTCGCGAGCGCGGTGCGGAGCTCCTCGATCGTCTTGCCGTCGTACTTGTCCTCGTTGACATGCTTCTGGCGCAGCAGAACCACCTCGTCGAGCCACTTGTCGAGCTTGCCTGAGACGACGCGCTCGCGAACGTTCTCGGGCCGGTCTGCCGCCTGCTCGGTGGCGATCCGCTGCTCGCGCTCGCGATCCTCGGATGGGACCCCGTCCTCCGTCACCGCGAGCGGGGCGGCGGCCGCGATATGGAGTGCGAGATCGCGCGCGAACTCCATAAAGCGATCATTGCGCGCGACGAAGTCGGTCTCGCAGTCGACTTCGACCAGCACCCCGATCTTGCCACCGGCATGGATGTAGCTCTGAACGACGCCTTCACGGGCCTCGGCCCCCGCGCGTTTGGCCGCCTGGGCTTCGCCCCGCGCGCGGAGGATCTCGACGGCTTTGTCGATGTCACCTTGAGATTCGCTCAGGGCGTCCCGGCAGGCGAGCATGCCCGCGCCGGTGCGGTCACGGAGCGTCTTTACTTCCTTGGCGGTGATCGCGCTCATGCGGTCTCCTCTGCAGCCGCGCGATCGGCGACCGGTTCGGCGGACTCCTCGGAGGGAGCGGGGGGTGCGGCTTGTGGCTCGGGCTCTGCCTCGGCTTGTAGCTCGGGCTCTGCCTCGGCTTGTAGCTCGGGCTCTGCCTCGGCTTGTAGCTCGGGCTCTGCCTCGGCTTGTAGCTCGGGCTCTGCCTCGGCTTGGGGTGCGGGGGCCGCGGGCGCGGCCGCCGGCTCCAGCGGGACGTACTCGGCGACCGCGGGTTCGGGGGGAGCGGGCTCCGGCTCCGCCGGCGTAGCTGCGGGCTCCGGCTCCGCCGGCGTGGCTGCGGGCTCGGGCTCCGCGGGCGCAGCTGCGGGCTCGGGGGGCGCGGGCGCCTCGGCTGGTGGCGGGGCCTGTGCGGCGCTCGCCGCTTCGGCCTCGGCCTCGGCCTGCGCGACCGCGGCCGCTTCGGTCTCACGCCGCGCCTGCTCCTCGGCCTCACGCCGCGCCTGCTCCTCGGCCTCACGCCGCGCGCGCTCTTCGGCCTCCTGTCGCTCGCGCTCGAGCCGCGCTCGCTCCTCCTCGGCCCGGAACACCGAGTGTCCCTCGGACACGACGTCACCGATCGCGCGAGTGATCACCGCGCACGAGCGGATCGCGTCGTCGTTACCGGGGATCACGTACTCGATCCCGTCCGGGTCGCAGTTCGTGTCGACCAGCCCAATGATCGGGATTCGCAGCCGCTGAGCCTCGCGCACCGCGATCGCCTCGGTCTTCAAATCGATCACGAACACCGCATCGGGAGGCCGCTGCATGTTCTTGACGCCGCCGAGATTTGCCCGTAGCTTCTCGAGATCGGCTTGGGCAGCCATCCGCTCTCGGGTGGGCAGCAGTTGCAACTGACCCTCGGTCTCGTAGCGCTCGAGGTCGTGCAGCCGCGCAATCCGCTGCGAGATCGTCTGGAAATTCGTCAGCAGGCCACCGAGCCAGCGGTGGTTGACGTACGGCATGCTCGATGCGTCCGCCGCATCGCGGATCACGTCACGGGCCTGCTTCTTGGTGCCGACAAACAGCACTGTGCCGCCGCGTCGCGACACCTCGGCTGCGAAATGCCTCGCGTTATCCAGCAGCGACTGCGTCTGCAGGAGATCGATGATGTAGTTGCCGTCCCGCTCGCCGTAGATGAAACGGCGCATCTTGGGGTTCCAGCGGCGTGTCTGGTGGCCGAAGTGCACCCCGGCCTCCAGCAGCTCTTTGATTCCGATTTGAGCCACGGCCCTACTCCCTTAAGCTTGATTGATTGCTTCGGCCCGTTCGCCGGTGCTCGCGAACCTCGGTGGCCCGAGGCAGGGCGCGATCCTCGCGAACGGGGTTGAATTTGAAAAAACTTCTAAAAGATTCTACGCAAGTATCGCCGATCCGCTACGTTTTGGTGTACAGCGGGGCATTGCCTTCCCCAACCTGGCGATGAACCGCCGCGCGGGCCGAACCTCCCTTCCCCTACCTCCGGTGGCTCGGTTCGCAAATGATCGGCGGGGCGGCTGTGGACGGGCCGCCCCGTCGGCTTTAGAAGTGGGATCCCGGGGTCAACAGCAGGTCGAGACTCGATCTCGGAGTCCCAGACCCGATAGCGATCCACTCGCGCGTCAATCAAACTCGAGTGGGATGTTTCCCACTTGGGGGATGGTTTACCCCCGAATTGGGGGGGCTACGCCCGGGGGGCCTACGCCCGAATCGAGCTTCGGAGGCGTTCGACTGGGGCGCTAACCATTGCGGTGTGGGTTCACGAGGTGATCGAGTCCGTGATCGCCTGGCCGGCCGGCGCGTCGCTCCCGGCCGCCCAACCCGCGAAGACCTCGCCCCGGCCGCCCAACCCGCGAAGACCTCTCCGCCCAGATCCACCTCCCGCGCGCAACCACCCCTCACCCTCCCGCCGACGCCTGCCCTTGATCCCCTCTCCCCGCCTCCTCCAGTGCGCGAACAAGATCCGCGGGGAGCGGCGAGGCCACGTCGACCGCCTGTCCGCTGCCCGGATGGGGAAACGCCAGCCTGGCGGCGTGCAGGAACTGCCGCTCGAGCCCGTACAGTCCTACGGTCCCGTACAGCGGGTCACCGCAGACCGGGTGCCCGATCGCCTGCATGTGAACCCGGATCTGATGCGTGCGGCCGGTTTCGAGCGCCACCCGCAGCAGAGTTGCGCGCGGCAGCGCGCGCACGAGCTCGAAATGGGTTCGTGCCTCGCGCGGCGCGTCGGTATCGATCGACATCAGCACCCGGTCGCGGCGGTGGCGCCCGATCGGAGCGTCGATCGTGCCCGACCTGGCCTCCGGCCGGCCCTCCACCAGCGTCAGGTACTCGCGCCGCAACCGCCGGTCCGAGAGCAGCTGCTTCAGCTTCCGATGGATCCGCTCGCTCTTGGCGACCACGAGCAGACCGGACGTGTCCCGATCGAGCCGGTGGACGATTCCGGCCCGCCACGGCTCGCCGCCGCCGGCTCCGCGCGCCTCCAGAGCCTGAGCGAGCGTTCCGGTCCTGTGCCCGCGCGCCGGATGAACGACCAGGCCGGGCGGCTTGTCGACGATCAGCAGGTGATCGTCCTCGTAGGAGACGCTGAACTGTGCTTCCGAGGGAGCGAGATCGGACGGCACCACCTCGGCCTCGTCGACCTCGATTCGCTCCCCGGCGCGGACCAGATGGCGCTTGGGCAGCACCCGGCCGTCGACCATAACCCGTGAGGCGTCGATCAACCCCTGGGCCCGAGCCCGCGATCCGAGCGGCGCGGCCAGGAACCGGTCCAGCCGCATGCCGGCCGCATCCTCCGGCACCTCGAGCTCGAGCCGGGCCTCAGCGTCTTGCGTCATGACGGAGAGCACTCAGCGCTCATCTCCTTGCCGGCCTTCGAGCACCCACAGCAGCACCACCACGCCGAAGGTGATCGACATGTCCGCGACGTTGAACGCCGGCCACGCCGGTAGCTTGATGAAGTCGGTCACGGCGCCGCTGGCGACCCGGTCGATCAAGTTCCCGATCGCGCCCCCGACGAGCATTCCGGTCGGGAGCCACAGCAGCCGGCGGCCGGGTCGAAGCGCCAGGTAGCCCACGAGCACCGCCAGCGCGAGGAACGTGAACACGAGCACCAGCGTGCCGCCGCCCGAGAACAGGCTGAACGCCACGCCCGTGTTGCGGACGTGAACGAGTTTCACGCCGGGAAGCAACTTGTGCACGTCCCCCTCGGTGATCCCCGACCTGACCAGCTGCTTGGTCACCTGATCGACGATCAGCACGGCCACGACCACCACCCCGGCGCGAGCGAAGGCCGTTGCGCGCGCCTTCGGCGATACGGTCGCCTGACTCACCACGCCGGATCTGATCAACCGGCGATCGCGTTCACGACGATCAGCCGTATGAAATACAGCAAGAAGATCCCGATTATCGGGCTCAAATCGAACATCCCGATCGGCGGAATGACGCGGCGGAAGATCCGCAGATAGGGCTCGACGACATCGCGCAGGAAGTTCAGGATCGCATCGGAGAAGCGGGAGTACGGAACCCGCATGCCCATCGAGAAGACCCAGTTCAGCAGGATGTAGATGAAGATCAGGATGATGTAGACGGTGAACAGCGCGCTCACGTAGTTGGCCACGTCCCCGCGAGTCAGTGCCGCGAGCCCGATCACCGCGAGCTCCCGCCGACTACCGCGTCGATCGCGTCCTGAAAGGCCGACCGCACCCCGGCGCGCTCGAGCGCCGCCAGGCCGCGGGCCGTCGATCCGCCCGGCGAGGTCACCTCACGTCTGACGGCGAGCGTGTCGTAGCCGCGCGCCGCGAGCAAGGCGGCGGTTCCCGCCATCGTCTCGACCACGAGTTGGCCGGCGAGCGGAGCACCGATGCCGTACCGAACGGCCGCATCCACCTGCGCTTCCGCCACCAGCGCGTGGTAAGCCGGCCCGACTCCCATCACCGCCGTCGCGGCGTCAATCGAGCTCTCGGCCATACCGACCATTGTCCCGAGCCGCTCGAACAGGGCCACCACGTCTGACTCGAGCTGCCGATCGACCTCCGGCCCGGGCGCGTAGCAGATAACCCCCCGGCGCACCTCTACCGGCGTGTTCGGCATCAGCCGCAGGACGGGCACGCCGGGGTACGCCGCGTGCAGTGCCGCGAGCGAGGTCGCGCCGAGCACTGAGGCGATTGCCCTGGCGCGGCCGGCCAGCTCGCCGGCCACCCGCTCGAGCTGCGCCGGCTTGTGGCACAGGACGACGAGATCCGCGCGGTCGGCGACAGCCGCGCCCGAATCCAGCGCCTCGCCCCCGAGCTCCTTCGCGAGCGCCTGCGCCCGCCCCGAGCCGGCATCCGCGCACAGCACCGGATCGCCCCAGCCACGCGCCAGCGCGCGTGCCATGTTCCCAGCTCCGATCAGGCCAACTTGCATCCACCGCCAAGGCTACTTGGCGCACCCACTCGTCCGCCGGCCGGCGCCCCGAGCCGGGGGACGCGATGCGGCCGCTAGGACTGATTGAAGAAGCCCTTCTCCACCAGCCGCGCCCGCTCCTCCGCCGAAACCTCGACATTGCGCGGGGTCAACAGGAAGACCTTGTCGGCAATCCGCTGCATGCCGCCGTCGAGCGCGTAGGTTAGGCCGCTCGAGAAGTCGATCAGCCTCTTCGACAGGTCAGTGTCGGTGCCCTGGAGGTTGAGGATCACCGGGATCGCATCCTTGAACTTGTCGGCGACGTCCTGGACATCGTTGAAGCTCTTCGGCGCGACGAAGTGAACGCGGACATCGTTGCCGCTGCGCCCGTTTCCGCGTCCGCCGACCGGGCGTAGCGAAGACGTTCGCCGTTCGGTGTCGGAATCGTCGGCAAAGATGTCATCGAAATCGTCCCGCTGCCGGCGAGCGCTCAGGCGCCGTACGTTGGGGCGCTCACGGTACGTGTCCTGGGGCTCGACTTCCGACTCCGCATACGGTTCGAGCTCCTCGTCCTCGTACGTTTCGTCCTCGGCGAGGCCGAAATAGACCAAGGTGCGGTGCCAGGTATCGCGGAAAGCCATATCGGGGGGATGATTTCGGGAAACCTCGGGGTTTCCCTGCCGACATTATGACGCGTACAGCGTGCTCCCCAGGCGAATAATCGTCGCCCCCTCCTCCACCCCCACCAGGTAGTCCTGGCTGGTGCCCATCGACAGGTGCCGTAATCCGTGCCGCTCGGCGAGTTCTCGCAATGCCGCGAAGTAGGGTCTGCTGGCCTCCGCCGTCGCCGCGAGCGGCGGCATCGTCATCAGGCCGGCGACGGTCACCGGGCATCGCTCCACGAAAGACCCGAGGTCCGCAGGGGCAACTCCGCTCTTGCTCGCCTCCCCCGCGACGTTGACCTCGATCAGAACCTCGGTCTCTGGGCGCGCGTGGCGCGCCAGCTGCGCCAGCACCGAGTCACTGGCCACCGACTCGATGTAGCGGGCGTATGGGAGCAGCTGCCGTACCTTGCGGCTCTGGAGATGGCCGATGAAGTCCCAGCTGAAGGTGCCCGGGTAGGCGTCGGCCTTGGCCACCAGGTCCTGGGCCCGGTTCTCACCGAGCAGCTCGACGCCGGCTTCCGCGAGCGCACCTAGCTCCTGCACCGGCAGGTACTTGACGGCGGCGAGGATCTCGACCCCGTCCGGATCACGTCCTGTGGACTCGATCTCAGACCGCACGCGCCGCAGGTTCGCTTGCACGCGATCGGCTCGCAGGCCCCGGATCAGCTCAACCACGCTACTCCGGCCTGACGGCCCGTAATCCCCTGATCTCGACGGTGCGAGTAGAACAGGTCGGGATCGGAGCAGATCGTGCACAGCTCAACATCGTGGATCTGATCGACGCCGGCGCGCTCCAGCTCCAATCGGGCGATCGCCTTCAGGTCGAGGTTCTGGCCGCGGCGCACGCCTCGGTGGCGCGTGAACGCTGCATGTACCTCTTCTCCAACCTCGTAGCAGCAGGCACCGGCGCCGGGGCCGATCGCTGCGACCAGCGAGCCGCCCGCGCCGAGATCGCGGATTGCGCGCACACCCACCTCGACGATCCCACCCGCCAGTCCGCGCCAACCGGCGTGAAGCATCGCCACAGCCCCTGGCGCGCCGACCGCGATCGGGAGGCAGTCGGCGGTCAGCACCATCAAGCCGAGCCTCGTGGTGGTCGTAGCCTGACCGTCCGCCTCCTGCAGCGTGGGCCCGTGCTCAGACGGGCCGCCGGCCGTCGCGACCACCGTGCCGTGAACCTGGCGACCGAACGCAAACGGCACTCCCAGCACGGCCTGGAGCAAGGCACGGTTGCGCTCGACAGCCTCACGCTCGTCGTCAGTCAAGAGTCCCAGGTTGAGGCTCGCGTAAGGCCCGGCCGAGAGGCCGCCGCGCCGCGTGGTGAACGCCGCGCGAGAGCCGGGGAGGTCGACCCCGAGGTGCTCACCGGTCTCGTAGAAGGGTTCTGGCAGGTTCATCGTGTGAGCTGCTCCAGGCTATCTGGTGTCCTGCGCCGCCTCCACCGCTCGGGCAAGCTCCGCGTCGCGTCCGGACACGAGACCGTCGAGCTTGGCCTCCAGGGCCGCCCGCAGGCCACGGCCCACGGCGGGGCCCTGCGGCACCCCGGCTTCGAGCAGCGCCCGGCCGTCGATCTCCAGCCTGACGTGACGAAACGTCGTCAGCCATGCTCGCGCCGCTTCCTGAGGGCCGAGCGCTCCGGCGAGCGCCACGAGCTCGGGACCGGCGCCGGCGACTGCGGCGGCGATCTGCGACGGGCGCTCGGCGCCGGCGAGCGCCTGCGCAACGGCGTCGGCGCGGGTCGCGGCGGCGATGATCGCGCCGCGGTCATGCGCTTCGAAGGCCAGTGCTTCGAGCAGATCCTCGAGCTCAGCCGCGGGTACGCCCCGGGCCGCGAGCGCGAGCGACAGGCGGTCGCGCCGCCCATCGGGCGGGAGCAGCGCCAGCGCACGTCGACCCAGGGCGCTGTCGAACAGCCCGAAGCCGGCATCGATCGAGCGATCGACGCCGAGCTCACGTAGACGCTCGAGCGCCGACAGGGGATCCGGCTCCCGCGCCAACAGCCTCAGCTCCCTGCCGACGCGCGCCCCGCTGATGGTGCCGATCGCACCGCGCTGCGCGGCGGCCTCCGCCAGCGCGAGCGTATGCGGCTCAACCGCAAACGCGAGGCGGCTCCAGTAGCGCGCGAGCCTCAGGAGCCGCGTCGGATCGTCGCGGAAGCTCTCGTCGTGGAGCACCCGCAGCCTCCGGCTCGCGAGATCTTCGAGCGCCGACGGCACCGCGTCCAGGGCGCCGGCGAGGCGGCCGGTGAGCGCAATCGCGATCGCGTTGACGGTGAAGTCGCGCCGCCGGAGATCCTCCGCGAGCGTTGCCGGCTCCACGTCCGGCAACGCCCCCGGGTGGGCATAGGCCTCGCGGCGGGCACGAGCGATGTCATAGCTGAACCCGTCGAGCTTCACGGTCGAGGTCCCGAACCGGTCGTGGACCCGGACCACGTCGCCGAGCCGATGCGCCAGCGCGGTGACGTCGCTTTCAACGACGAGGTCGAGATCTGTTGGCTCACCGCCCATCAGGAGGTCCCTGACCGCGCCGCCCACCAGGTGCACGCCGGGGACATCGCCCAGACGCTGCAGCAGCGGCCCGGCGGCGGGCAGCGATCGGAGGCGCTGACTCAGTATCGGCGCTGACGGGAGTTCCACGGGGTGATCTTCTCGCGACCAGCCCCTAAAGGGCGGACAGCTGAGCGGAACCGAACCCGGATGGCGCTGGCTAGCATGCCCGCAATGCCGAGTCCCGGTTCGCGGCGCCTGCTGCGGCGGGGGCTCGTCGCCGTAGCGGTCCTGCTTCTAGCGCTGGGTGGCACGGTGGCGTTCCTCCTGCTTCATACGCCCGGCAACGTCTCCCATCCGAACGTCGAGTTCACCAACACGACGACCACTACCGCCACGACGACGACCCAGGTGCCCCGCAAGCAACAGGTCGCGAACAACTTCCAGTGGCCACGATATGGGTTCGACGCCGGACGCACCCGCTTGTTCCCCGACGCCGGGCTCGCTCCTCCGCTGCGCGTCGGCTGGAGGTACAACGACGGCGCGCTGCTGGAGTTCCCGCCCGTCATCTACCAGAACACGCTGTATTTCATCGACGACAACGGCTGGGCACACGCTGTCAACAAGCTCAACGGCCACCGGCTGTGGCAGAGGCGCGTGGGAACGCTCGCGGCCGCCTCCCCCGCCCTCGGAGTTCACGAGCATCTGATCTTCGTGCCGGTGCTCTCGACGCACGGGCACAGCCCCGGCAACGGGCAATTCGTCGCGCTGTCGATGAAGACCGGCCGCGTCGTGTGGTCCATCCCGGTCCCGGCCGGCACCGAGTCCTCGCCGCTGGCGTGGGATTCAACCGTATATTTCGGGGACCAGGACGGTACCCTGCGTTCGGTCGGGACGCGGGATGGGCACGTCAACTGGGCTTATCACGCGAGTGGCGCGATCAAGGGTGGCCCGGCACTGGCGGGCGGAGTGCTCTACTTCGGGGACTACTCCGGGCGAGCGTATGCCGTCAACGCCGCGAACGGCCACCAAGTGTGGGCAGTCGGCACCAACGGCACCCATTTCGGCTTCGGATCGGGTCAGTTCTACGCCACTCCGGCGGTTGCGTTCGGGCGGGTCTACATGGGCAACACCGACGGCCGTGTGTATTCGTTCGCGCAACACAGCGGGCGGCTGGCATGGGCCACAGGGACCGGCGCCTACGTGTACGCCTCGGCAGCGGCGGACGACACGCCCGGCCTCGGCCCGACCGTCTACCTCGGCTCCTACGACGGCAACTTCTACGCATTTGATGCCCGATCGGGCGCGGTCCGGTGGCAGCACAACTCGGGCGGCAAGATCTCAGGTTCGGCGACGATCGTGGGCGACGTCGTCTACTACTCCGACCTCGCGAACAAGACGACTTCGGGACTGAACGTCCGCACCGGACGGCAGGTGTTCTCGTTCCCCGACGGTGCGTTCAATCCGGTGGTCGCTGACCCGGGGGCGATCTACCTGATCGGGTACCAGACCGTCTACCAGATGTTGCCGTCCCGCCACGCCCGAGCCTCCGCGCCCAAGGCTAGCCGGAGGCCTCCGCGCTGAACAGCTCGGACACCTCCGGCGAGCTGAGCGCACGGTTCCACACACGTAGATCGTGGATCTCGCCGTCGAAGCTGTCGGGACTGCCGCCGGCGGTCCTCCCAGCGCCGACCGAGAACGGACCTGACGCGCTGAAGGTGTCCCCAAGCCAGCGCGAATCGACCGGGTCCCCATCGACGTAGAGAACGATCGAGTCGGTGGCACGGTCGTGCACGCCCACCAGGTAGTACCACTCGCCGGCAACCACGTTGTCGCGCGCGTCTCCCTCCAAGCCCATGTAGCGGTTGCTCGCGCTGGCCAGGCATTCTTCGATCGGAGGGCAGGCGATCCCCGAGGCCGCCGGATTGAGCGGCACGTCCCGTTCCGGCATTGCAAAAGCCCACCGGCCCCCCTGCAGACGCAGTGAGAAACCGTTCGTGACGGTGCCCTCCAAGCTGACCACGGTTCCGCCTCGCGTCGGGTCGGCCGTCTGGACCCAGGCGCCGATCGTGAAGTCCTGACGCGAGTCGATCAGCGGAAGATCGATCTGAGCAGCTTGGCCGTCACCGGCGACGCTCAGCGAGCCACCGTGAACGCCGGCTCCCCAGCCGGCGCCGTTGCGGAAGGTGAGATCGTGCCCGTTGCCGCTGGCGTCGTGTGCCACGTCCCCTGCGCCGTCGTCGAACGGCCAGTACGCGATCTCCCCCGTCGGGATCGCGGGCGGCTCCGCCCGCAGCGATACGGGGGCGCGCGAGGCGGCGACGGTTGCCTGATTTTCGGCTCGGATCACCTCCGGATCGCATTTGAAGGCCCGGCGGTCGTAAGTCATCACCCCGTCGATCTCGTCCTCGACGTCCGTCCAGGCAGTGAACACAGCGGCGGAGACCCCAGGGTGTCGCAGCTCCTCACGCAGCATCTCGGCCATTTGCTCGTAACGGCGGCAGGCGGCCGCCGGGTCGGGCATCGAATCCCAGCCAGAACCGTTCATCAGCCGCGCCGCGGCGCGCGGATCCCACTCATGCGAAGCAATGCCGTAGGAGAGATTTCCGTACTCGCCGATCATCGAGGCGCGATAGTCGGGCGTGCCTGCATACGGGCCCATGTACAGGTGGGCGTCGCGCACGTCCCCCCCGCTTCCGCCGCCCGCGGCTGCTGTCCCCGGCTCGGGGGCACCGCAACAATTCACGCTGCCGCTGTCTCCGTCGACGAGCCGCGTCGGATCGAGCCGCTTGATCGCCTCGATCACCGCTCCGACGTCGAATGCCCCCCAACCCTCGTTGAACGGGATCCAGCCGACGATCGACGGGTGCGACCGCAGATCCTCGATGATCGCCGAGAGCTCGCGCATGAACTCTCGCTGGCGCGCCGCGCCCGGTGCCGGCAGGAACGGCGACATGCTGGGCATGTCCTGCCAGACGAGCATCCCGAGCCGGTCGGCCCAGTAGTACCAGCGGTCGGGTTCCACCTTCTCGTGCTTGCGAACCATGTTGAACCCGAGTGCTCGCTCCTGCTCGAGGTCGAACCGCAGCGCCGCATCGGTCGGCGCCGTATAGATCCCGTCGGGCCAGTAGCCCTGGTCGAGCACTCCGTCCTGTAGGACGAACTTGCCGTTCAGCACGATCCGCGTGACGCCGCCGACAGTGGCGAGCCCGATCGTCCGCATCCCGAAGTAGCTCCGCACCCGGTCCTCGACCTGCTTGCCCCGTGTCAGCTCGGCGGCGAGGTTGTACAGGAACGGGCTGCCCGGGGACCATAGCTTCGGCCGTGGCACTGCAACCGCGATCGTGTGATTCGGTTCTCCTCCAGACGCCCCCACCACCCGCTGACCGTCGAGCGCACGCAGCACCACGCCAGAGCGATCCGCGCCCACCGCAACCGGCGTCACCAACACCCGATCGTGCGCCGGATCGGGAACGATCTCCAGCCGTGTCAGGTGCGCGGAGGAGACTGGTTCGAGCCATACCGTTTGCCAGATGCCACTCGCCGAGGTGAAGAACACCGTGCCGGGAGGGTTGGTGGTCTGCTTGCCCACCGGCTCGCCGCCCGCAGCTCCCGGGTCGGCCGCGTCGACGAACAGCTGATTGCGACCTCGCTTCAGCGCTCGTGTGATGTCGAACGTGAACGAGTCGTAGTCCCCGTTGTGCGAGCCCACCTCGAGACCGTTGACGTAGACCTTCGCGGAATAGCTGACCGCGCCGAAGTGCAGCAGCACGCGGTTGCCAAGCCACGACGCCGGGACGGTGAACGTTCGCTCGTAGAATGACCGCGGCGAGCTGCGCCCGATGCCCGACAAGGCGGATTCGGGCGCGAACGGCACCAGGATCGTGCGTGGCAGGACGGCGGCGAAGTTCGGGCGCGAGTTCCTGCCGGCAGCGTCAAATGCCCAACGGCCATTGAGGTTCAGCCACTGTCGGCGCTGCATTTGCGGGCGCGGGTACTCGGGCAGCGGCATCGTGCTGCTCTGGGCCTGGCGGGCCCAGACGGTGCTGACCGGGGGAGCTATTCGGACGAAGGGCGCAGGCCGCACGTCTTGGCGCACCGCCGAGTCCGAGCTCGACACAACCGCCGCCTGCGCCGGCGCGAACGCGGCGCCGGCGAGAACCATCGCGCCGATCAGATGAACAGGCTTCACAAGGATGTCAGTGCGCCGAACGCCTCACGGCCGGTTCCGGGCACGCACGCTAGCGTCCCTTATCGGAAGACGCTACGCTGTCGCCCCGACAGCATGGGGCCCGTGCCCTGATCGATACTTTGCACGGAACGTACGTTCGGCCTTAAGTTGCTATGCTTTCGGGTGTATGCGCTGTCGTAGTGGAAGCCATTGTCAACGGCCCGCCATGGAGAACCGTAGGTTCTGCCCGGATCACGCGGCCGAGCTCGATCGCATGCGCGAGGAGCTCAAGGACGCGGCGGCTGCCCGCATTGGGCGTGGCCGGCCGAAGCGGTCGTCGACATGCTGCCGCCCAGGGTGCTACGAGCCTCGTGTCCCGCCGGCCGCGTATTGCGATGCGTGTTCGGCCGCAGGGTACGTCGAAGAGGCCGCTTAGCGGTCGGCTCACAGCCCGGGCTTCACGAAATTTCATCTCTGGCTCGAGTTGTCGCGGCGTTCGCGGCCGCCGGACGCGTGCCTCGGGGGCTCCGCCGGCCCCGCCGATCAGCGTGAGTTGGGCGCAAGCCGCAGCTTCGTCGTAACCCCCTGAGAGTCGGTTACGCGCACCCCAAAGGCAAGCGCTGCGCCGCGCCGACGCTCGTAGGCGAGCACCAGCGCCCTGCTGAGCGAGATCGCGGGACTTGAAACGGCCAATGTCGCCGCGATGGCGGGCTTCTTGAGCCTCACCACGAGAACGCCGCGGCTTGCGCGGACCCACGACCGGTATGCGAGTGCCTCCGGGTCTCCGGAGACGGATCCCTGCGCGAAGCTTCTTCCCGTTCGCCGACGCCCCGATCCCTCGGGGTAGCGTGAGAGCCAGCTGCGCCAGCTCCCCCGCCGGCGGGATCCCGGCTGTGACGGTAAAGGAGAGCTTCGGCCTGGCATTCCGAACGCCTGCCAACGAGGCGAACTCGATTGCCGGCCTGGTCGCTGCCGCCACCGGCCCGGCGGGATCCGTCGAGGTGAGCGCATTGCCGGCCTGATCGACCGCCACGCAAAGGTCGCGTGTCGGGCAGGAGACTCCTCGTAAGATCCCGGCCAGCGCCGTGTCGGCGACGCCGTCGATGAACGTGCTCGTCCAGGCCCGCGACCCCGCGGTGGGATCGCTTGAGGTGTGTACCGCGCCGGCGTCGTCGGTCGCAACACATAGGGTGCTTGCGGCGCACGAGATGTCCAGCAGCGAGCTGCGGTTGCTCGGCATGATCCTCGCCAAGCTCCAGGCGCCGCTGCCACCGGTGGGGTTGCTCGAGCTGAGCAGATCGCCGGAATCGTGGTCGACGGCAGCGCAAAGGGTGAGCGTCGGGCAGGAGATGGCCCACAGGTTGTAGTGGCCCGGAGGCAGGGGCGTGGCGGTCCAGGCGCCCGCGCCCCCTATCGGATTGGCCGAGGTGAGCATGCTGCCGGAGTTGTCCGTGGCGACGCAGAGGCTGCTCGTGGGGCACGACACGGCCGAGATCACGTGCCCGGCGCCCAGCCTTGTCGCTGACCAGGCCCCGGCTCCGGCGGTCGGATCAGTCGAGCTGAGGATCTCGTCATCGCCGTCCACCACCACGCATAGGTGGCTCGTCGGGCACGAAAGCTCGGCGTGTCGATCGAGTGCGATCGGCACGCTCGCCGTCGTCCACTCCTGAGCGCCGCCCATCGGATCGCTGGAGGCGATCACGTTCCCGCCGCGGTCGTCGGTGACGCACAGGCCGGGCGAGCAGGACACCGGTCCGAGAGCAACGGCGTCGGCATCTCCCGCCGAGTCGACTGCCGTGGTCCTCCAGCCATCCACCCCTGCAGTTGGCGCCGTGGTGCTCAACACGTTGCCGAAGGCGTCGGTGGCAACGCAGATGCTCGCCGTCGCGCACGACACGGCTCCGATACTCGCCGTAGCGCCGCCCTTGGCATCGATCCGGACAGGATTGGACCACCATGGTGTCAGGGCACCGGCGATCGCGGTCGATGCCAGGATCGCCTTCACAGCGAGCGCCAGCGTTGTGGCTCCGGTGAGCTTGCGGGCGGGCAACGCGCTCAACTAGCTGACCGGCCCCACCGGCCTGACCGCCACCCCCGCCTGGGCGAGGTACTCCTTGACCTCGGCGACCGTGTGGTGTCCGTAGTGGAAGATCGATGCGCACAGCACCGCGTCGGCGCCCGCATCTGGACCGCCTCGGCGAGGTGCTCGAGCTCGCCGGCTCCGCCCGACGCGATCACCGGCACGGCGACCGCGCCGCGCGACGGCCGCCGTCAGCGGCAGGTCATAGCCGGCGTTGGTGCCGTCGCGGTCCATGCTCGTCAGCAGGATCTCCCCCGCGCCCCGCTCCGCCGCCTCTTGCGCCCAGGCGACCGCGTCGCGGCCGGTCGGCGTGCGCCCGCCGGCGACGTACGCCTCCCATCCGCCTTCTCCGGCGCGCGCCTTGGCGTCGATCGCGAGCACGACGCACTGGGCGCCGAACGTCGCGTGCCAGCTCGTCGATCAGCTCCGGTCGCGCGAGCGCCGCGGAGTTGACCGAGATCTTGTCGGCGCCCGCGTCGAGCACCGCCTGCGCGTCGGTCGACCGAACGGATCCCGCCGCCGATCGTGAACGGGATGAACACGTCGTCGGCGGTGCGGCGCGCCAGCTCGACGACCGTCGTCGCGCTTGTCGGAGGTGGCGGTGATGTCGAGGAACACGAGCTCGTCGGCACCGGCGGCGTCGTAGCGGCTGGCGAGCTCGACCGGGTCGCCGGCGTCGCGCAGGTCGACGAACCCGACGCCCTTGACGACCCGGCCGCGCGTCGACGTCAAGGCACGGGATCACGCGCTTGTAGTGCATCAGCCGATGCCGGTCGAGCAGCTGCTGGCGCCTCGCCGACCGCTAACCGCTGCTCGTACAGCGCCTTGCCGACGATCACCCCGGACAGGTTGACCTGCCGCAGACCGGCGAGCGCCCCGAGGTCGGCGAGCGACGACACGCCGCCCGAGTAGACGAAGCTCCCGCGGACGGCCTCCGCGATCCGACTGACCTCCTCGAGGTCGGGGCCGCTCATCATCCCGTCGCGGTCGATGCTCGAGTACACGAACCGGCGCACGCCGCGGCGCCGCAGCCGCTCGATCACCGACTCGACCGGAATCTCGGTCTGCTCGGTCCAGCCCGGAGGCGGCGAGCTTGGCCGTCGCGCGCGTCGACCGACACGACGACGCGCTCGCCGTACTGCGCGATCACGGCGTCGAGGAAGTCGACGTCGCGATACGCGGCCGTGCCGAGCACGACGCGCGCCGCCCCGGCGTCGATCGCTTCCTCGACGGCCTGCAGCGCTGCGCAGGCCTCCGCCGACCTGCACCGGGACATCGAGCTCGCCGCGTGATCCGCGCGACGTGCGCGAGGTTCGCGGGCTTGCCGCTCCGCGCACCGTCGAGATCGACGACGTGCAGCGCCCGCGCGCCGTCGTCGACCCATCGCCGCGCGGCCTCGAGCGGGTCGGCGTCGTATTCAGTCTTGGCCGTCGAAGTCGCCTTGGCTCAGGCGCACCGCCTTGCCGCCCAGGATGTCGATCGCCGGCAGCAGGATCATGCGCGGAGCCGACTGCCGCCCGCGCTCGGGGCGCCGCTCGGTCCCCGCACAGAGCCACGAAGTTGGCGAGCATCCGCAGGCCGTGCGCCGAGGACTTCTCGGGGTGGAACTGGACGCCGAACACGATCCCGTGCTCGACGATCGTCGCAAACCGCTCGCCGTACTCGGTCGTGCCGACGATGTCGGCTCGGTCCTGCGGACGAGCCGCGAGCGAATGCACGTGGTAGAAGGGGCAGCCTCCGGCAGGCAGTCCGGCGCTCAGCGAGGATCGGCGCTCGAAGCGGACCTCGTTCCAGCCGATGTGCGGAAGCCGCAGGCCGTGCGTCCGCGAGCGGCGTGACCTCGCCGCGCAATCAGCCCGAGCCCCTCGGTCTGCTCGAGCTCCTCGGAGCGGTCGAACAGCAGCTGCATCCCGAGGCAGATGCCGAGCAGCGGCGTGCCGGCGAGCGCGCGTTCTCGGATCAGCTCGTCGAGCCCGAGCTCGCGCAGGTTTGCGCATCGCCAGCGGGAACGCGCCGACGCCGGGAACGACGAGCGCGTCCGCGCTCCGCAGCTCCTCGTGATCGCGGCTGATACCGAGCGCGCGCGCCGACGTGCTCGAGCGCCTTCTGGACCGAGCGACGGTTGCCCATCCCGTAGTCGACGATCGCGATCCGGGTCATACGAGCGTTCCCTTCGTGCTCGGAACGCCGTGCTCGGCCGGATCGAGCGCAACCGCGGCTCGCAGCGCCCGCGCGAGCGCCTTGAAGGCCGCCTCGATCATGTGATGGGCGTTGGTCCCGCGTCTCGACCGTCAGGTGCAGCGTCAGCTTGGCGTTGGCCGCGAGCGCTCGGAAGAACTCCTCGACGAGCTCGTGGTCGAAGTTGCCGATCGCGCCGGGCGGCAGCGGCGCCTCGAATGCGCACAGCCCGCGCCCCGAGATGTCGATCGCGCACGAGGCCCGCGCCTCGTCCATCGGCACGGTCGCTTGCCCGTAGCGGGCGATGCCGGCGCGGTCGCCGAGCGCCTGGTCGAGCGCCTGGCCGATGCAGATGCCGACGTCCTCGACGGTGTGATGGGCGCCGGTCTGCAGATCGCCGGTCGCCTTGACGCTCAGGTCGAGGCGGCCGTGGCGCGCGAGCAGATCGAGCATGTGGTCGAGAAATCCCGACCCCGGTGTCGCGCTCGCCCGCACCCGAGCCGTCGAGCGCCAGGCTGACGTGGACGTCGGTCTCGGCTGTCGTGCGCTCGATCTCGGCGGCGCGGCTCATCTCATCCATTGTCGCGAATGCGCGCCTCCATCGACCGCGCGTGAAGCTCGAACCCCTCGGCGCGAGCGACCGGGGCCGCAGTCCTGGCCAGGCTCGGCGGCCGCCGCCTGCGGAATCCGCACCTCGGTGAAGCTGCGGCGAAAGTGAGCCGGCTTGAGGCGCCGAGGCGAACCGCGCGGCGCCGCCTGTCGGCAGGATGTGGTTGGAGCCGGCGATGTAGTCGCCGAATGCGGTCGCCGCTGGCCAGGCCAACGAACACGCACCCGGCACGGGTGGCGCGCGGGGCCAGCGCCTCGATCTCCGCGCCCGACCAGCTGGAGGTGCTCCGGCGCGAGCGCCTGGGCCAGCGCGAATGCTGCCTCAGCGTCTCGCGCCTGCACCAACCGCGCCACGGCCCCGCTGCCGGGAGCCAATTCGATCGACCCGCAAGCTGCCCCAGCAGCTCGGCCGAGGACGAGATCGCCGACCACCAGCGTGCCGGAACCGTGCTCGGCCTGGGCCAGCAGATCGAGCGCCAGCGGCCCGGGTTCCGCGTCGCCGTCGGCGACCACCACCAGATCGCTCGGGCCGGCGAACCCGTCGATTCCCGACCTGGCCGAACACCTGGCGCTTGGCCTCCTGCACGTACAGGTTCCCCGGTCCGACGATCACATCGACCGCGGCGACCGACTCGTTCCGTACGCGAGCGCCGCGATCGCCTGCGCGCCGCCCATCCGGTAGACGACCGACGCGCCCGCCAGTCGGCACGCGCCGAGCACCACCGGGTCGAGGTCGCCGCTGCGTCCGGGCGGCGCGCACACCGCGATCTTCTGGACGCCCGCGACTCTTGCGCGGTGACCACGCCCATCACGACCGTGCTCGGGTACGGCGCGCGGCCGCCGGGCACGTACACCGCGGCCGCCTCGACCGGCGCCTCCCGCAGCGCGACCTTGTGACCGCCCGACCTGCACCACTCGGTCCGCGTCGCAACGCCTCGCCGCGCCACGCGCCGGACGTTCTCGATCGCGTGTCTCAGGCCGGCCCGGACCGCGGGTTCGAGCCGCTCCGCCGCCGCGTCGAGCTCGCGTCGGCAGGCCTGCAGCGGCGCCGGGTCAGCTCCGGCGGTGTCGAACGGCGGGTGTAGCTCGCGGACCGCCTCGTCGCCACCGGCGCGAACCGCGGCGATGATCTCCCCGACCGCGGCGCTGCACCGACTGCGGGGCGGGCACCAGCGCGCGCAGCTCGGCGGCGAGCGCAACCGGATCGTCCGCCGAGCGACAGCCGCTCACACCGCATTGAGGCGCTCCAGCAGCGCGTCGATCGCCTCCGCCTTCAGCTTGTGGGCGACCGGGTTGGCGATCAGCCGCGCCGTGCACTGGGCGATCTCCTCGCGGATGACGAGCCCGTTCTCGCGCAGCGTCGTGCCGGTCGCAGTGAGGTCGACGATCCCTTCGACGAGTCCCGTCAGCGGCGCGAGCTCGACCGAGCCCTTGACCTCGACGATCTCCGCCTGGCGCCCGGTCTCGAGGAAGTAGCGCGCCGCGATCCGCGGGTACTTGGTCGCGATCCGGACGACGCCCGAGCCGCCGCAGCGCCTCGGCCGCGCGGTCCTCGCCGGCGACCGTCGCGAGCACCATCCGGCAGTCGCCATAGCCGAGGTCGACGAGCTCGTAGACCTCGCGCTCGGACTGCTCCATCAGCACGTCCTTGCCGGTGATCCCGAGATCGGCCGCGCCGGCCTCGACGTACGTCGGCACGTCGGAAGGGCGCATCGTCACGATCCCGGCCTGCTCGAACAGCAGCTTGCGATCGTTCTCGCGCACCTCGCGGGTGTCGATCCCAAGCCGGTCGAGCAGCGTCGAGCGTGTCCGTCGAACAGCGCGCCGCGGGGTACCGCGATCCGCAGCTCGCTCATCGTCGTCCCCGCGGCTCATCGTCGTCCCCGCTCCTCGCCGGTGAGCGCGATGTGCAGCCGCTCGACGTTGAGCGCGAACCCCACCGCCGGCAGCGGGCGGCCGAAGCGCCCGAGCAGCTCGTCGTAGCGCCCGCCGCTGCCGAGCGGCACCCCGTAGGCGGGGTCGTAGACCTGGAACACGGCACCCGTGTAGTAGCCGAGGCTCCGCACGAGGCCGAGGTCGAAGATCGATCCGCTCGGCGACCTCCGGGTCGAGCAGCGCGTGCACCGCCGCGCATGCCGACCAGCGGCCTCGTGCACCGCCGCGTCGAGATCCTCGAGCACCTCCGGCCCGCCCCGCGTCCGCGGCACCCTCAGCAGCAGCTGCGCTTGATCGGGACCGAGCCCGAGCTGCTCGATCTCGTGTCCCGACGCCGACGAAGTCGCCGCGCGACCAGCTCGGTCAGGATCCGCTCGTGGCGAGTCGGGCTCGACCCCCACCGCCTCGAGCAGCGCGGGGTACAGCGACGCGTCGCCGAGCCCGATCGCGATATGTCTCGAGCCCCGCCGCGTCGAGCGCGGCGCACAGGACGGCCAGCACCTCCGCCGTCCCCTCGGGCGCCGGCGAGCCCGATCAGCTCGACCCCCGCCTGCAGGAACTCGCGCGACTGCCCGCGCTGCGGGCGCACGCCTCGATAGGCGTGCGCGAAGTAAGCAAAATCGCAGCGGCGGCTCGGCGTTCGCGTAGCGGGTCGCGACCAGACGGGCGATCGGGATCGTCATGTCGGAGCGCAGCACGAGCACGTTGCCTTGCTCATCGAACATCCGATAGGCCGGCCGCGCCGCGGACGGTGCCCGCCGCGCTCGAACGTTCCCTCGTACTCGAGCGCCGGCGTGTAAACCTCGCCGTAGCCGGCTCGCTCGAACACCCCACGGATGCGCTCGGTCATCCCCCGCAGCTCGCGCATCTCGTCGGGCAGGACGTCGCGGGTTCCGCTGGGAATGCGGTAGACCATCGTGCTATGTGTAGCGGTCTGGCTGGCGCCGGTCACGCCGCGTACGGGCACGTCATCCACGCGCTCGATCCGCGCGCCGAGCTCGCGCAGCCGCTCGTCGATCCGCTCGTAGCCGCGATCGATCTGGCGGACGTTCCCGATCTCGGTCACGCCCTCGGCGCACAGCGCCGCGATCAGCATCGCCATCCCCGCGCGGATATCCGGCGACTCGACCCGCTCGCCGCGCAGCCGCCGCGGCCCGACCACGATCGCGCGATGCGGATCGCAGATCGTGATCGCCGCGCCCATCAGCACCAGCTTGTCGGTGAAGAACAGCCGGTTCTCGAACATCTTCTCGTGGATGATCACCGAGCCCTTCGGCCTGGGTCGCGAGCGCCAGCGCGATGCTCGTCAGGTCGGCCGGGAACGCCGGCCACGGCCCGTCCTCGACCTTCGGCATGTAGTCGCCGGCGTCGTTGCGGATCACGAGCTCCTGGTTGCCGGGCACGATCACGTCCGAGCCGCTGCAATCTCGCTGCGCAGCCCGAGCCGCTCGAACACGAGCCTGATCATCCGCAGGTCCTCGGGCACCGTGTCCTTGACGATCAGCTCGCCGCCGGTCACGCCGGCGAGCGCCATGAACGAGCCGATCTCGATGTGGTCCGGCGCGATCGTGTGGGTGCAGCCTCTCAGGCTGCTCGTGCCGTGGACCGTCATCACGTTCGAGCCGATCCCGTCGATCGCGGCGCCCATCGCGACGAGCATCCGCGCGAGGTCCTGCACGTGCGGCTCCGAGGCGGCGTTGCGGATCACGGTCGGGCCGCGGGTCAGGGCGGCCGCCATCAGCGCGTTCTCGGTCGCCATCACCGACGGCTCGTCCATCAGGAAGTCGCACGGCCGCAGGCCGAGCGCCGGCGCCTCGAGGACAAGGTAGTGGTCGGCTCGGTGCTCGACAGTCGCGCCGAGCGCCCTGAACGCGTCCAGGTGGGGGTCGAGCCGTCGGCGGCCGATCACGTCACCGCCCGGCGGCGGCATCTGCGCGCGACCGAAGCGCGCGAGCAGCGGACCGGCGAGCAGGAACGAGGCGCGGATTCGTTCGGACAGCTCACGGTCGACGGCATGGCGGTCGACCGTCGAGGCGTCGATCGCCACCTCGCCGGCGCCGAGCCACTGCACGCCGCGCCCCGAGCCCCTCGAGCAGCAGCATCATCGCCTCGACGTCGCTGATCCGCGGCACGTTGCGGAGGATCACCTCGTCGTCGGTCAGCAGGCACGCTGCCAGGATCGGCAGCGCGCCGTTCTTGTTTCCGGCGGGGACGATCGTGCCGGACAGCGGCACGCCGCCTTCGATCACAAATTTTTCCATGGTTATCGGCAGACGCGGACGGGGGCCAGTCACCGTAGCTGGTCGTTGCTTAGAAGGCGCGGTGGGGCCCAAGCGCTGAGCTAGGGTAACAGCCATGCACCCCCAGGATTTCGCGCGAGGAGGCCTGGACCCTTCTTTGTGAATGGACCGAGTCCGAATCGCTGCGGCGCCACATGCTGGCCGTCGAGGCGGCGATGCGGGCGTACGCGCCCAGGTTCGACGGCGATGTCGGAGCTCTGGGGGCTGACCGGACTGCTTCACGATCTCGACTACGAGCGCTACCCGAACCTCGAGGACGGCCACCCCCGCTACGCGATCCGCGAGCTCGACGCAGCGCGGCTATCCGCCCGAGCTCGTGCGCGCCGTCGCCTCCCACGCCGACTTCCTGGGCGTGCCACGCGAGACGCCGATGGAAAAGGCCCTGTACGCGGTCGACGAGCTCTCCGGGTTCGTGCTCGCGTGCGCCTATGTCCGACCGGAGGGGCTGGTGGGAATGACCCCTAAGTCGGTGAAGAAGAAGCTCAAGCAGCCGAGCTTCGCGGCGGCCGTGAACCGCGAGGAGCTGAGGCACGGCGCGGAGGACCTGGGCGTCGACTTCGACGAGCACCTGCAGATCGTGATCGAGGCGCTGACGGAGCGGCGGGAGGCGCTGTTGGGAGCGGCATAGCGCCTCGGCGCCGACTGACTGCATCGGCGCGCGGTAACACTGAGGCGTACGGCACGCACAACACTGAGGCGTGACCGGCACGCACAACACTGAGGCCTACGGCACGCGCTGGGCCCTACCGCACGCCGGTGCCCGATGAACGGAAATGGTGGTGTGGAGCGTGACGTTGGGGTTCTCTCGGTAACCTTGGTAGTTGGCTTTCTTTGAGCTGGGTCGATCAGCGCGGGGGGTTGCTGCCGACCAGCGCGATGGTGAACACCACCCGGGGAATCGGCTGTCACGTGCGCACAGGTAGTGTGCCCTCCAGCTTGAATAGGGGTGAAGGAGCAGAGCTGACCTGTGTCCTGTGGCCAGTGTCAGGAGTTAACCGTCCGCGAGCACCTCTAGACAGTGAGACAATCAGCGCAGACCTCAGCGGCTTCCGATCGAGTGGTCCGGCGCGGAGCGTGCCGTCCGATGTGCGCCCGAGCCGAGGCGAGCCATCGATTCGTCGAACCTCTCCTCCGCGGGTGCGCGGGCTGCCCTACGCCCCTGGGCTCGATGGTGTGCGCGCGTTCGCCGTCGCGGCCGTCGTCCTCTATCACGCTCAGGTGCCGTGGCTGCCGGCGGGCTTCTTGGGCGTCGATGTGTTCTTCGTGCTGAGCGGTTACCTGATCACCTCGCTGCTGTTGAACGACTATCGCCGCACCAGCCGGATCGCGCTCGGCAGCTTCTGGCTCGGGCGAGCCAGACGTCTGTTGCCGGCAGCTGTTCTCGTGATAGTTGTCTGCTTGGTGGTCGGGGAGGTCTTTTATCCCGGCGATGAGGCAAAGCTCCGCGCGGACGCCCTGTGGTCCTCGCTCTATGCCAATAATTGGCATCAGATAGCGATTCGCCACTCGTACTTTGCGAACTTCGGGCGGCCATCCCTGTTACAGCACTACTGGTCGCTGGCGGTCGAAGAGCAATTCTATCTCGTGTGGCCGATCCTGCTTGGGGTCGGCCTGACGTTCTTCAGGCGCCGGGGACTGGTGATCGCGATTATCGGCGCGGCGCTCGCGTCAGCGGTCCTCATGGGGGCGCTCTTTCACGCCGGCGGTGACCCTTCCCGCGTGTACTACGGCACCGATACTCGCGCGCCACCGCTGATGCTCGGCGCGCTCCTGGCCTTTGCCTGGCCGCTGGAGCGCATGACCGGCCGGGCCGCTCGGAGTGCCTCACTGATCCTCGACGGGATCGCCGTGGCGGCGATCGGCGGACTTGTCCTGGTCATGCACTTGTGGCACGAGTACGACACGTTCCTCTACCGGGGAGGTTTCGACATCGCGGCCATCCTCGCTGCCCTGATGATCGCGA
Organism: uncultured Solirubrobacterales bacterium; assembly: GCA_963837385.1. Taxonomy (GTDB): domain Bacteria; phylum Actinomycetota; class Thermoleophilia; order Solirubrobacterales; family Solirubrobacteraceae; genus Palsa-465. The sequence goes on along the minus strand of CAWIMZ010000015.1, from coordinate 95,969 downwards.
CGGCCGCTAACGGCGCTTGCCACGTCGCAAGGCTGCTGGGTTGCGCGCCACTGCGCTGGATCGGGCAGCGAAGCTACGGGATCTACTTGTGGCACTGGCCGGTGATGGCGCTTACCCGGCCCGGAATCGACGTGCGCTGGAGCTCGTGGCTCCTGGTCACGGCGCAGGTGGCGCTGACGCTCGTGCTCGCCGCGTTCTCTTACCGGTTCGTCGAGATGCCGATCCGGCGCCGTGAAGCGTGGCCCGCGATCAGGCGCGGCGTCGACGCACTGCAGCCGATCAATCGAGTTGCAGTCGTTCTCACGGCGACGGCGGCCGGGTGTGTGGCGCTAGCCCTGGCGGTGGTCCTTCCCGCGAAGTCTCCGCACGTGCCGCTCAGAGCGTCGTTCTCCTCAGCTGCGGCCGTTCCGGTCAGGCGCGCTCTTGCGAGTAGCCGCAGCCTGGTTCCGGTCGCGGCCGGCACATCGGCGCACGCCAAAGGCTCGGTCGCGCTCAGCCATCCTTTGCGGGGAGGCGTGCTCGCGGTCGGCGCATCGGTCATGTTGGCGGCGCAGAGCGAGCTCGAACGCCGCTTCGGCGCTCGTGTGGACGCCGCCGTCGGGCGCCAGCCGGGAGCAATCATCGACCGGCTGGCGTCCTATCGCGAGGCTGGCGCGTTACCGCCGAACGTGATCGTGCAGATCGGCGACAACGGACCCGTGTGGAGCGCCGACATGCAGCGCCTGCACTCGGTGCTGCACGGCGTCCCGCACGTGGTCCTCGTCAACGTCCGGGAACCCGACGTGAGCTGGCAAGGCGAGGTCAACGGGATCCTCGCCCAGCACGTTCAGAGCTGGCCGCAGGCGACGATCGCCGATTGGCTCGCGGTCAGCGGTGATCCCAACCTGACTTATGACGGCGCACATCCCAATGCGCTCGGGGCCGCGGTTTATGCCCGCGTGATCGCGCGAGCATTTGGCAGGATCCTCACGACACCTGACCCACCGGTGGCGGCCGCCGCTGTCGGCGCCCAAGCGAGCTCGGCGGCGTCTATCCGGGCCACGATGATCGGAGACTCGGTGTCCGCCGCCATCGACGAAACCCCATCCGCAGCTCACATTCTCGGGCATGGGATCCACCTCCGTCTCGAGCTTCGCGTCTGCCGCCGGCTGGTCGCACCGAGTTGCTCCTACCAGGGGTCGAGCCCGCCCACAGCTCTCCAGGCACTCGAGAGCCTGGGCAGCTCGTTGGGATCGGTACTCGTCCTCGACGTGGGTTACAACGATGATTCGAAGGGATTCTCTTCCGCCGTCAGCCAAGTGATGCGGTACGCCGTCGCCCGTGGCGTCCGGAGGGTCGTTTGGGTGAACCTTCGTGTCGCCGGTAGCTACGCCTCTCGATATCGCGCGATCAACGCGGTTTTGCTGCAGGCGGCGCACCGCTGGTCACAACTCGATCTCGCGGACTGGAACCGTTATAGCTCGGGGAAGTCATGGTTCGCGGCCGACGGCCTTCATCTGAGCTCAAATGGTGCCGTAGGACTGGCTACGTTTCTCCGCCCTTACATCGTCGCTCAGCTTCCCGATCGTTGAGCGCTCGAGGGCAGCAGTTGCCGCCGCATCGACAACGGCGGCTATTCGTCCGCGGCCACGGAGATCCCGCCCCATTCCTCGGGGGCGACGTCGGCAAGCGTCTCGGAGAACGTCCACTGGTGGCCGGCGGGGTCCTCAGCCGTGTACTGCCGCTCGCCATATTCGAAATCGGTCGGCTCCATCACGATCCGCGCGCCGTGCGCCCTCGCCCACTCGCAGTGGGCGTCCGCATCCTCCACCCGCACCATGACCGAGTGTGTGAGCTCACCCGGTCGCGGCGCGCGGCGCGACTTCCCGACGTCTCCGATGATCACGGCTCCTTCGCCGACCATCAGCTGCGCGCGGTGGTTCTCGCCGATTCGGACACGCTCGACGAACCCGAACGCCGAGCCCAGCCAGTCGACCGCCTCACGCACGTCCGGGTAGATCAGGACGGGAATCACGGTCGGCCGCGGGATTGAGCGGTTGCGTCTCATGCCTCCGCTACGCCACCCCGTTCAAGGGAGAAGCCCGGCGCTGCGGGGCCGGGCGTAGTGAAATCCGGACTCGTGTGCCATGTCGCGGGGAGAGCGTCACGTTGCGCCGAGTGGCGTGCTCGGGATCGGGGCTCGCGGCGTGCAGCACGCGACGGCGGAGCATTGTGCCCAGCACGACCCGCATCTCGAGCTCGGCGAAGGCTGCACCGAGGCACCTGCGCACGCCGCCGCCGAACGGGATCCAGCCATAGGTCGTGGGTGGACGATCCAGAAAACGCTCAGGCCGAAACGCCAACGGCTCGGGGTAGAGGTCGGGCCGGGTGTGGGTCAACCAGATCGCCGGTGTGACATCGGTGCCCGCGGCAAGCGTGAGCCCGTCGACGCGGAGCTTGGAAGCGAGTCGCCTTCCGGCCAGCGGGACCACCGGGCGCAACCGCAGCGACTCTTGAATCGCGGCGCGCAGGTACGAGTCTTCGGCGCCGGAGTCGACCTCTGCGGTCAGACGTTCCAGCGCCGCCGGTTCGCGCAACAGCAAGTCGACCGTCCACGCCAGCGCGGTCGCCGTCGTCTCATGGCCCGCGAGCAGCAGCGTGACGAGCTGGTCGCGCACCTCGTGATCGTCCATCGCGGAGCCGTCCTCGAACCGCGCGAGCGTGAGCATTGAGAGGATGTCCTCCCTCTCTCCCACCTGCGGATCGGCACGTCGCTCCGCGATCTCCGCCAACAGCGCGTGGTCGATCTCGCGGCTGAGGTCCTGCAGCTGCGCAAGCGGCCCCGGCCGGTTGAACCGCCGCGCCATCAGCACACGGAACTGATTGCCCGCCGAAGAGGTGTCCTCGAGCAGCCGCGGCAGCAGCCGGCGCAGAAGCTCGCGCCGCTGGGGATCGGTCACTCCGAATACGGCGCGCAGGATGACCTCCAGTGTCACCGCCTGCATCCGCGGGTGGAGTGCGAACGGCTTCTCCAGCGGCCAGCTTTCGACCTCACGCTCCGCGACCTCCCGACCCGTGTCCTCGTAGGCGCGCATCCGCTCGCCGTGGAACGGGCGCAGCATGAGCCGCCGTCGCGCCAGGTGCTCGGCCCCCTCCAGCAGCAGCACCGACCGCGGCCCCATCACGGGCCTCAGAGCGAAGCTGCGCCCCGGCGGCAGACCGTGCTCGCGCCCGGAGTACAGCGCCCCGATCGCGTCCGGATCGGACACCATCACCAGCGGCGTCTCGAAGCCGAGAAACCGCACGCTGAACGTGTCGCCGAACCGATCCCGACAGGACTCCAAGAACGCAATCGGCCGCAGCAGCCACCACGCCGTCTGCAGCGCGGGCGGCCCAGACGGTCCTGGAGGCAACGGACTCACGCCCCACAGCATCGCACGCCCGTGCCCGGCGCGACGCCCGTGCCGCGCGACGCCCGTGCCCGGCGCGACGCCCGTGCCGCGCGTCGGCGATTTATTCCGTGGCGAGCGAGGCCTCGGCGCTCGGGGCCGGGGATGGGAGCTTCGTGGGGAGAATCAGCACCGCGACGAGCAGGCCTGCTCCGAAGAGTCCCGCCGCGCACCAGAACGCGGTCGTGTAGCCGTGGACCAGGGCGGCGTTCGTCAGGCCCGGGATGTGGGCGTGACTCGCGGCATAGCTGGCCGCTGAGCTGGCAAACAGGGTGCTCAGGAGCGCGGTGCCGACGGAACCGCCGACCTGTTGAGAGGTGTTGACCATCGCGGAGGCGATGCCGGCTTCTTGGCGCCCAACGCCGAGCGTGGCGGTCCCGAACGCCGGCGCGAAGATGCAGCCCATCCCGAGACCGATGACGATCAGCCCGGGAAGGACCTGGCTGACATAGCTGCCGCCCGGCGTCAAGCGGGTGAACAGGATCATCGCGATGATCCCGAGCGTCATCCCGGCGATCACCAGCGGCCGTGCTCCCGTGCGGTACAGCACCTTGGTCTGCACCGTCGTCGCGGTGACCACGATCACGCCGGTCATCGGCAGGAACGCCAGGCCGGTGGTGAGCGGCGAGAAGCCAAGCGTCTGCTGCATGTAATAGGTGAGGAACAGAAACACGCCGAACACGCCGGCGCCGGCGAGTGCGATCGACGCGTACGCACCGCCGCGAGCGCGATCCCAGACGACGTGCAGCGGCAGCAACGGATCCGTCGTGCGCCGCTCGATCGCGACGAACGCGGTCAGGAGCACGACGCTCGCCGCGAGCGCAATGATCGTCGCCGGAGCCGACCACGAGTGCGTCTCGGCGTTGGAGAAGCCGTAGACGAGCGCGAACAGCCCGCCAGAAGCGGCTAAGACACCAGGCAGATCGATCCGCGGCCGGTCGGGATGGGGTTGGTTGACCAGCAGCCGCAGCGCGAAGATCGCCGTCGGCACGGCGATCAGGAGGTTGACGTAAAGGCACCAGCGCCATGACAGCAGCTGCGTGAGCACGCCGCCGAGGAGCAGCCCGACCGACGCGCCGCCGCCGGCGATCGCGCTGAAGATCCCGAACGCCTTCGGCCGGTCCCGCGAGCCGGCGAACGTCACCGTCAGTAGCCCGAGCGCCGAGGGTGCGAGTAACGCGCCGAACGCTCCCTGCAGCGCCCGGGCCGCCACCAGCATGCCGAAGGACTGCGCCAGCCCTCCGATCGCCGAGGCCACCGAGAAGCCGATCAGCCCGGTGATGAACGTCCACTTGCGCCCGAACAGATCACCGAGCTTGCCCCCCAACAGCAACAGGCTGCCGAACGCCAGCGCGTACGCGGTGACGATCCACTGCCGGCTATCGGTGGAGAAGCCGAGCGCCGTCTGCGCCGACGGCAACGCGATGTTGACGATTGTCGCGTCGAGCACAACCATCAGCTGTGCGACGCCCAACAGCGCCAGTACCGCCCACCGGTTGGGTTCTGAGTGGTTCCGAGTCCGAGCCGCCATCGACTCCAGCTGCCGTTCGTCAGCCCGCGGCATCGGCGTCCTTCCCGATCGGCTCGCACTCGCCCCTGGCTGCGGCGAGAGAGCAGGCCGTCCGCTGTTCACCGCTGAGGCTATCCTGGAGCGCGATCAACAGTAAGCGCAGCTGCTCGCGCTGGGCGTCGTCGAGGTCCGCGAACAGGATGTCTTCGGCTTCGCGTTGTGCCCGGGCGGCCCGGTTCAGCTCCCGCTCGCCGGCTGCCGTGAGCGTGACCAGATGGCGGCGGCGGTCATCGGCGTCGCGCTCCCGGGAGACCAGGCCGTCGGCTTCCAGGGGATTGAGCATCGTGACCAGGATGCTGGCGTCGGTTCCGATCGTCAGGCCGAGCTCGCGCTGGCCCATCGCGCCATGGTCGTGCAGCAGCGCGAGCAGATGAAATTGACGCGGGGTCAGGTCGTGCGCCGTGTGCGCGTCGCGCAGGCGCCGCATCGCGACGTGCCCGAGCAGCGCGAGCAACAGGCCGGGACTGGAGAGGTGCTCCTCGAGAACACCGCCAGGAGCGCTGGCGGACTGGTGTTCGGTCGTGCCGCTCGCCACAGCCCAACACTATAGCTCTCCATATCATTGGCCTCGCTATATCTTCCTCCGGCCTTGAGCATTACCCTCGGCGCGCGAGGCGTCGTCGCCTATCTTCACTGACGATGCCGGGAGCGATCAAGATCGTCCTGCTTGAGGGCGACGAGACCGGGCAGGAGCTCCTCGAGCAGTCGGTCCGCTTGCTCGATCCCGAGCTGTTGGCGCTCGATCTGGAGCTCGAGCGCTTCGATCTCTCGATCGAGAGCCGCCGAGCGACTTCGAATGAGGTCGTGATCGAGGCGGCGGCGGCGATGCGAGCGGCCGGCCTCGGCCTGAAGGCTGCGACGATCACCCCCGAGCGTGCGGACGATGTCGGATCTCCTAATCGGCTCCTTCGCGAAGCGGTCGACGGCAAGGTCATCGTGAGGACCGGTCGACGGCTACCGGGCGTAACGCCGATCGCGGGAGTCCACTATCCGATCTCGGTCGTGCGGATGGCGGTGGAGGATGCCTATGGCGCCGAGCAGTGGCGCGAAGGCGATCCGGGATCGCCGTCAGAGGTCGCCTTTCGCACCGAGCGTCTCACCCGGTCGACCTGCCGCGCCGTCGCCGAGTACGCGTTCCGGGCCGCCGAGCGGATGGGCGCGCGCGTCTATGGCGGTCCCAAATGGACGGTCTCACCGGTATACGAGGGGATGCTCAAGGAAGAGATGGATGCCGCCTCCGCTCGCCATCCCGAGACGCCGTATCAACCGGTTCTGATCGATGCCAGCTACGCCGGTCTCTTGTCGGGAGCGACCGACGCCCCGCTGGTGATTCCGGCCCTGAACCGCGATGGTGATTGCCTGTCCGATTTCGTCCTGCCGATGTTCGGCTCGATCGCCGGCGCCGAGTCGGTGCTGCTTGCCTTCGACGACGATTATCAGACCACCGTCGCGATGGCCGAGGCACCCCACGGGACCGCGCCTGCCCTACGGGGGAAGGATCTCGCCAACCCACTGGCGATGATTCTCGCGTGCGGGGCGGTGCTCCGGCACGCCGCCGAGCGACACGGGCCGCAAGCCGAGCGCGCCGCGCGGGCGATCTACGAGGCCGTGCTCGAGACGGTCGCCTCCGGCACCAAGACGCCCGATCTGGGCGGCCACGCGGGCACTACCGAGTTCACAAACGCGACGATCGATCGCGTGCGGACGAAGCTCGAGGTCTGGTCCTCGCTGGGAAACGCCGCATGACCCGCGGAGGAAGTGCCTGCTCAGAGCGCTTTCTTGGGGAGACAACGCCCCTCCTCGGTTCCGTCCGGCGGCCAGCCTAATCTATCGAACATATGTTCCAGTCTTCCGCCAATCGCTTACGCGCCTGGTTGGTCCGCTTCGAGGACATCCTCGGCGACCCGCCCGAGCGCGAGCCCCCACATCCACATCGCCGCCCGCTCCGCTGGCAGCCGCTGCGCCGCGACGGCTCGGTGCCGGCGCGTCCGATGCATTGCATCTCGCCGATCCCGGGTCGGACGAGCTCGACGGCCACCGCGCGTGACCCGGCCTCGCGATAGCGGTATCGCTCGCGTCGGCCCCGCGCTGCTCGCGTTGGCCCGGGCATCGCTCGCGCCCGCCCGGGGCGCTGCTCGCCCACCGCTGCGAAGCGCGCGGCGCCACCTAAAGCGGGCCGAAGGTGCTCACCAGCGCAAGCGATGACCCGAGGGAGCCGCTCGGCTCGCCGCTCGTCGTACCAGGACTCGCGCTGGCCAAGCTGAACAGCACGACGATGAACGTGCCCAGCCCGAGCACGAGGCAGATCACAAGCAAGACGAGCACCTGCGGGTTGTCCCGGAGGAAGTTCGCTACCTCACGCATCTCGTATCGGGATCTCGCGCACTCAGGAAAATCAACGAAAGAACCGGCGGCGACCTACTCTCCCGGGCCCTTGCGGGCCAAGTACCATCGGCGCTGAGGGGCTTAACGGCTCTGTTCGGAATGGGAAGAGGTGTTTCCCCCTCGCCATAGCCACCGGAAACCGGTAGAGACCGCTCCTCGCGGGCCTTCAAAACTACACAGCGCCAATGCACGGATATCAGATATCCGTCAAGCCCTCGACCCATTAGTACCGGTCTCCTACGGACGTTACCGTCCTTCCAGATCCGGCCTATCAACCTGGTGATCTTCCAGGGGTCTTACTCCCTCAAGGGGATGGGAGAGCTCATCTTGAGGCCGGCTTCCCACTTAGATGCTTTCAGCGGTTATCCGATCCGCACGTAGCTAATCTGCAATGCCCTTGGCAGGACAACAGATACACCAGAGGTGCGTTCGTCCCGGTCCTCTCGTACTAGGGACGAATCCTCTCAACTCTCCAACGCCCGCGACAGATAGGGACCGAACTGTCTCACGACGTTCTGAACCCAGCTCGCGTACCGCTTTAATGGGCGAACAGCCCAACCCTTGGGACCTACTTCAGCCCCAGGATGCGACGAGCCGACATCGAGGTGCCAAACCGGGCCGTCGATGTGGACTCTTGGGCCCGATAAGCCTGTTATCCCCGGAGTACCTTTTGTCCGTTGAGCGACGGCGCTTCCACTTGCTACCGCCGGATCACTAAGGCCTGCTTTCGCACCTGCTCGACTTGTCAGTCTCGCAGTCAAGCTCCCTTGCTGCCTTTACACTCTACGCACGATTTCCGACCGTGCTGAGGGAACCTTTGCGCGCCTCCGTTACATTTTGGGAGGCGACCGCCCCAGTCAAACTACCCACCTGTCACTGTCCGGCGCCCGGATTCACGGCGCACCGTTAGAGATCCAATACACCAAGGGTGGTATCTCAAGGTTGGCTCCACGCCAGCCGCAGCCGGCGCTTCACAGCCTCCCACCTATCCTGAGCGAGATGCATCGAACCCCAATACCAAGCTGTAGTAAAGGTTCACGGGGTCTTTCCGTCTAGCCGCGGGTACTCGGCATCTTCACCGAGACTGCAATTTCACCGAGCCCCTCGTTGAGACAGCGTTCAAGTCGTTACGCCATTCGTGCAGGTCGGAACTTACCCGACAAGGAATTTCGCTACCTTAGGACCGTTATAGTTACGGCCGCCGTTTACCGGGGCTTAGTTTCGGTGCTTCGAGCCGAAGCTCTAACACCTCCACGTAACCTTCCGGCACCGGGCAGGCGTCAGCCCCTATACGTCGTCTTTCGACTTAGCAGAGACCTGTGTTTTTGGTAAACAGTCGCTTGAACCTATTCACTGCGGCCCTCTCGGGCTTCCCGCGCGAAGCGGTTCACCCTACTGGGGCGCCCCTTCTCCCGAAGTTACGGGGCGATTTTGCCGAGTTCCTTAACGAGGGTTATCTCGATCACCTTAGTGTGCTCCACTTGCCCACCTGTGTCGGTTTTGGTACGGGCACGCGCTTCCTCCCTAGAGGCTTTTCTCGGAGGTTTGGCATCCGGGACTCGCCGGCTTAGAGCCAGCTGGCATCGCACCTCAGGTTATGCGGCTCCGGATTTGCCTAGAGCCACCCCTACATGCTTACCCCAGGGCAACCATCGCCTGGGATCCCATAGCCTTCCTCGTCCCCCCATCGGTCAAACGGAAGCAACGTGGTACGGGAATATCAACCCGTTAGCCATCGACTACGCCTTTCGGCCTCGCCTTAGGTCCCGACTAACCCTGAGCAGACGAACTTTACTCAGGAATCCTTGGGCAATCGGCGGAGGGGATTCTCACCCCTCTTTCGTTACTTATGCCGGCATTCTCACTTCCGCCGCCTCCACGGCTGGCTTACGCCGCCGCTTCGCTGGCGCCGGAACGCTCTCCTACCGCGCGATCGGCCCGCAGACCTCACGCACCCGCAGCTTCGGTGGTTAGCTTGAGCCCCGTTACATTGTCCGCGCTCGAACACTTGACCAGTGAGCTGTTACGCACTCTTTCAAGGATGGCTGCCTCTAAGCCAACCTCCTGGTTGTCTCGGCATTCGAACATCGTTTCCCACTTAGCTAACACTTGGGGACCTTAGCTGGCGGTCTGGGCTGTTTCCCTTTTGACGCTGAAGTTTATCCCCCAGCAACTGACTCCCGGAGTACCCGTGACGGTCTTCGGAGTTTGCCTGAAGTCGGTAACCTGGTAGGGCCCCTAGTCCAAACAGTGCTCTACGGCCGCCACGGAATTTATCCGAGGCTATACCTAAATATATTTCGGAGAGAACCAGATATCACTGAGCTTGATTAGCCTTTCACTCCGACCCACAGGTCATCCGCCCAGTTTTCAACCTAGGTCGGTTCGGTCCTCCACGAGGTCTTACCCCCGCTTCAACCTGCCCATGGGTAGCTCGCTCAGCTTCGGGTCTACCGCCTACGACTATGTCGCCCTATTCGGACTCGCTTTCGCTACGGCTCCGCTCATCGCTTAACCTTGCCGCAGACGAGTAACTCGCCGGCTCGTTATGCAAAAAGCACGCGGTCACGGCACGAAGCCGCTCCCACCGCTTGTAGGCACGTGGTTTCAGGTACTATTTCACTCCCCTTCCGGGGTACTTTTCACCTTTCCCTCACGGTACTAGTCCGCTATCGGTCACCAAGTAGTACTTAGCCTTGGAGGGTGGTCCCCCCAGATTCAGTCCGCGTTTCACGGGAGCGGACTTACTCAGGAACATCTGCGGAAGGCCATGCAATTTCGCCTACGGGACGGTTGCCCTCTGTGGTACGTGGTTCCACACGTTTCGACTATCACACGACTTTGTAACTTCCGCCGGACCGGCCACGGCCCGGATCAGATGTCCTACAACCCCCGACATGCAACGCGTGACCGCTTACACACGCCGGGTTTAGGCTGATCCCCTTTCGCTCGCCACTACTCAGGGAGTCTCGGTTGATTTCCTTTCCTCGGGGTACTGAGATGTTTCACTTCCCCCGCTTGCCTTCTCCGTGCCTATGTGTTCAGCACGGGATAACGTCGCATTACCGACGCTGGGTTTCCCCATTCGGGAATCCGCGGGTCACTGGCCATTCAGCGCCTCACCGCGGCTTATCGCAGCCGTTCACGCCCTTCATCGACTCTTGGTGCCAAGGCATCCACCATGTGCCCTTACTATCTTGACGGTGATCTTGGGAAGAGCCTTGCAGCTCTGCCCGGTGATACCCGTGTCATTGGCTACTGTGCAGTTTTCAAGGTCCGAGAAGAGGCGACGCACACCGCAGGATGCCCGAACCGTGGTCCAGAGCCGCCGGCAGTGTGCCGGTCTCTCAAAACTCAACAGCATGCGAGCCGCATCGTGCCAGCGCTGAGCGCGGCTGTGCGACCTGCCAGATCCGGTCGACGTTCTAGTGGCCGATCGTGCTCGAGGAGAGCGTCGCGGAGCTCGGAAGCTCCGGTACCGCGGGCGGCGCCCGTGGCGGACGATCCTGCCGACGACCGGTGCCCTTCGGTTGAAGGGCTCCCTAGAAAGGAGGTGATCCAGCCGCAGCTTCCGCTACGGCTACCTTGTTACGACTTCACCCCAGTCGCGAGCCCCACCTTCGACGGCACCCTCCTAAAAGGTTAGGCAACCGGCTTCGGGTGTTGCTCACTCCCATGGTGTGACGGGCGGTGTGTACAAGGCCCGGGAACGTATTCACCGCGGCAGTGCTGATCCGCGATTACTAGCAACTCCGCCTTCATGCAGGCGAGTTTCAGCCTGCAATCCGAACCGAGACGCGCTTTAAGGGATTCGCTCCACCTCGCGGTATCGCAACCCTCTGTACGCGCCAATGTAGCACGTGTGTAGCCCTGGACATAAGGGGCATGATGACTTGACGTCATCCCCACCTTCCTCCGGTTTGTCACCGGCAGTCTCGCATGAGTCCCCAACTTAATGCTGGCAACATGCGACGGGGGTTGCGCTCGTTGCGGGACTTAACCCAACATCTCACGACACGAGCTGACGACAGCCATGCACCACCTGTGATCCTGCCCCGAAGGGAAGCCGTGTTTCCACGGCGGTCAGAAACATGTCAAGCCCAGGTAAGGTTCTTCGCGTTGCGTCGAATTAAACCACATGCTCCGCTGCTTGTGCGGGCCCCCGTCAATTCCTTTGAGTTTTAGCCTTGCGGCCGTACTCCCCAGGCGGGGCACTTAATGCGTTAGCGTCGGCACGGAGGGAGTCGACACCCCCCACACCTAGTGCCCATCGTTTACGGCGTGGACTACCAGGGTATCTAATCCTGTTTGCTCCCCACGCTTTCGCGTCTCAGCGTCAGTACCGTCCCAGCGAGCTGCCTTCGCCATTGGTGTTCCTCCCGATATCTGCGCATTTCACCGCTACACCGGGAATTCCACTCGCCTCTTCCGGACTCTAGCTCGACAGTATCCGCCCGCCTCCCGGGGTTGAGCCCCGGGCTTTCAGAGCGGACTTACCGAGCCGCCTACACGCTCTTTACGCCCAATGATTCCGGACAACGCTTGCCCCCTACGTATTACCGCGGCTGCTGGCACGTAGTTAGCCGGGGCTTCTTCTGAAGGTACCGTCACTCCAACCGGCTATTCACCGGCAGAGCTTCGTCCCAACTGAAAGGGGTTTACAACCCGAAGGCCTTCTTCCCCCACGCGGCGTTGCTGCGTCACGCTTTCGCGCATTGCGCAAGATTCCCCACTGCTGCCTCCCGTAGGAGTCTGGGCCGTGTCTCAGTCCCAGTGTGGCTGATCGTCCTCTCAGACCAGCTACCCATCGTCGCCTTGGTGAGCCTTTACCTCACCAACAAGCTAATGGGCCGCGGGCCCATCCCGATGCGGAGGCCGAAGCTTCCTTTCCCCAGCGGCCTTATGGCCGGAGGGCACATTCGGTATTAGCCCGAGTTTCCTCGGGTTGTCCCAATCATCGAGGCAGGTTACCCACGTGTTACTCACCCGTTCGCGGCTTTGCCCCAGGCCGAAGCCTGGTTCGTCGCTCCACTTGCATGTGTTAGGCACGCCGCCAGCGTTCGTCCTGAGCCAGGATCAAACTCTCCGTGAAGAACTACTGAATTTCACAAAGAGTCGTCAGGGAATACACCCGCCGAGCGAAGCGAACTCCGGCAGGCGGGTAACCCTGGGCCTGTCCCTGGTGGGATCAGGCCCTTGCACCCTCACGAGGAAGCCACGCGTACACCGGTGGCTCCGGGGTGCAAGACGGGGTCAATCTTGGCACCGCCGTCCGAAGATCCAGCGAATGGGTCTTGCGAGCGACGGCGTCGAACCTGGACACACATCCCGATCGAGGGTTCGATCGAGTTGTGCGCATGCTGTTGAGTTTTCAAAGACCGTCGCACCTCTTCGGAAGGGTTTCCTTCTCGTGGGGTACACCCCGGAGCCCCTTTCGGGGTCTCCGCAGCGGACACACGAGTATAGCGCTAAAGTGCTCCGTAGGGAAGGACCCTTGACCGGAGCGCCGCCAACCTCAATCGGGGAATCCGCCGACCATAGGAGTTTAGCGGCGCAACCCGCGAAGCGCAGTCCGGCTCAGGAGACCACCTGCGCAGTCCAGCTCAGGAGACCACCTGCACGTGGACCGTGCGGGCCCGCGGACGGTCGTCGAAGTCGATCAGCACAATCTGCTGCCAGGTACCGAGCGCCAGCGCGCCCTCGACGATCGGAATCGTCTCGGAGGGACCGATCAGGGCCGCCCGCATATGGGCGTGGGCGTTGGTGTCGTGGTTACGCAGGTTGTGCTCGTAGTCGCCCCGCGCAGGCACGAGCCGATCGAGCAGCGCCTGGAGGTCGTGTACCCCGCCGGGCTCGTACTCCATCGTCGTCACCGCCACGGTCGAGCCGTGGGCGAACGCGCAGACCAGGCCTCGCTCCACGCCCGCGGTCCGGACAACGCTCGCGACCCCGGGCGTGATGTCGACGATCTGCCCGTTGCCGAGCGTCTCCAACCGCAGCTGACCGCTGTGAACGGTCATCGTCAGGCCGCGGCGTCCTGATCGCCGGCAACGAGCCGCACTCGTACGAAGCGGCGCTTGCCGAGCTGCAGCACCTTGCCATCCACCTCGGCAGCCGGCAAGTCCAAGGAACCGCCGGCGACCGGCTCGCCGTCGAGCTTGACCCCGCCCTGCGCCAGCGCGCGGCGCGCCTCGGACGCCGAGATCCCAAACGCGCTCGAGAGCAGGGCCGGCAGATGAACCATGTCACCGGAGGCGGCCCATTCGAGCACCGGCAACTCATCCGCGTCCGGCAGCTCACCACTGATGAAGCGGCGATCGAACTCCATCTCCGCCGCGCGCGCCGCCTCGGCGCCTTGGAACCGCTCGACCAGGGCCCGAGCCAGCGCCCGCTTGGCGTCGCGGGGCCCGATCCCCTCCGGGGGATCCGAACCCAGCAACAGTGAGTACCACGACTCCAGGGCTTCGTCCGGGATGCTCATTGTCTTGCCGTACATCTCGCCCGGAGGATCGGTGACCCCGATGTAGTTCTCAAACGACTTCGACATCTTGCGCACCCCGTCGGTCCCGACGAGCAGCGGCACCGTCAAGATCACCTGTTCGGGCTGGCCGTAGGCCCGCTGGATGTCGCGGCCGAGCAGCAAGTTGAACTTCTGATCCGTGCCGCCGAGCTCCACGTCGGCGCGGATCGCGACCGAGTCGTAAGCCTGCAGCAGCGGGTAGAGCAGTTCGAGTACCGAAATCGGCTCGCGAGCGGCAAATCGCGTTGCGAAGTCGTCGCGTTCGAGCAACTGGGCGACGGTCGTAGTTCGAACCAGCGCGAACAGATCTGTCATCGGCATGTCGAGCCATTCGCCGTTGAAGCGGACCTCGAGCCGTTCGGCGTCGAGCACGCGGAGGGCCTGCTCCTGGAACGTCTTGGAGTTGGCGTCGATCTCCTCCGGCGACAGAACGGGCCTGGTGCTCGAGCGACCGCTCGGGTCGCCGACGCGTGCGGTGTAGTCGCCGATGATCAGGACCACGATATGACCGAGATCCTGAAACTCGCGTAGCTTCTGAAGGACGACGGTGAAGCCGAGGTGGATGTCCGGCGCCGTCGGGTCGATCCCGAGCTTGACCCGAAGTGGCCGGCCTTCGGCCAGCTTACGCTCGAGCGCACCTGCGGGTAGGCAGTCGACCGCGTTCCGCGTCAGCCAGGCGGATGCCTCGGCCGGCGTGGATGGCATTTGGTGCATCGGCCGCAATGCTAGACTTTCCCGCCTCAGTGGGAACCCCTGCCGCCGCGTTCCTGCCGTGTGGTGTCTGCCGTCCCGGGCGGCTTAGTGGTGCCTGGGTAGCACCTTCAAATTCATGACCGGTGACGTTCACACCCCGATCAAGGGCGAAGCGGACCACGATGGTTCGGCTGCCGCGCAGCTAGGCGTCCCCGAAAGCCAAGTGCGCAGCGAGCCCGAGGCTCCGCAGCCCCTCGCACCGCCGCGCCGCCGCTGGCCGCGGCGAGGCTCGGATGATCGCGATGGCGGCCTATCGAAGCCCAGACTCCGCAAGTTCCGCCTGCTGGCGATCGTGCTCGGCTTCGGGACGCTCGCCGCGATCTCGACCGTGTTCGGAATGATGATGGCCGTCGCCTCCGACCTCCCACAGCTCGAGAACAGGGCGCAGTACCGCGCTGCGGCAACCTCATATCTGTACGACGACCACTGGCGCCTGATTGGGGCGTTCTCGCCGCCTAACCACGTCGTCCTCGACAACTTCGACCAGGTCTCGCCCTACATGAGACGCGCGATCGTCTCGATCGAGGACAAGCGGTTCTGGACCGATCCGGGGGTCGATATCCGCGGGATCGGCCGCGCCTTCTTCGCCGACGTCACCGGCGGCGCCCGCCAAGGCGCTTCGACGATCGCGCAGCAGTTCGTCAAGAACGCCCTTGCCGAACAGGCCAACCGGACGGTGTTCGAGAAGCTACGGGAGGCCGCGCTGGCATATCACCTCACGCGCGAATGGAAGAAGACGAAGATCCTCCAGGAGTACCTGAACTCGATTTATTTCGGCAACGGTGCCTACGGCGTCGAATCGGCGGCGCGTGTGTACTTCGGCAAGGCCCTCGGCTACGACTCCGCTGAGACCCCCGGCGCACCCACCAACGGATGCGGCGACCCGGGGCGGACGTGCGCCTCCCAGCTCACCCCGTGGGAGTCCGCGATGCTCGCCGGGATGGTTGCCAACCCAAGCGCTTTCGACCCGGTCGCCCACCCACAGCCGGCGATGCAGCGTCGCAACGTCGTGCTCAGCCTCATGCGCCACCAGGGCTACCTCACGCGAGCGCAGTACGAATACGGGATCAGGCAGCCGCTGCCGACCGCCGGTGACATCCAGCAGCCACAGGAGCCGGCAGCGGCGCCCTACTTCACGAGCTGGCTGCGTCCGCAGATCCTCGTCTGCGATGGGGCTTGGCCACGGAGTTCCAGCCCGCGTCGCCGAGTACCGCGCCTTCTACGGCGGCCTGAAGATCCGCACGACGCTCGACGCTCGGTTGCAGCAGGCCGCCGACCAGGCGATCTCCCAGGATCTTCCCTACAGCGGTGCGAGCTCGCCGGTCGCCTCAATGGTTTCGATCGACAACCAGACCGGCGAGGTCCGGGCGATGGTCGGGGGTCCGATCGTCGACGGGCACGAGGACTACAACGACTACCCGTTCAACATCGCCACCGAGGGACACCGCCAGCCGGGCTCGGCCTTCAAGCCGTTCACGCTTTCGGTTGCGCTGCAGTCCGGCTTCAGCCCGGATTCGGTCTTTCTCTCGGCGCCGGGTGACTTCATCGTCCCGAACAGCGGCGGCAAGGAACACTTCATCGTCCACAACTTCGGCGGCACCTACTCCGGCCCGATCACGCTAGCCGACGCGACGGCGATTTCCGACAACTCAGTCTTTGCCAGGCTCGGAATCGAAGGCCTGGGGCCCAATGGGACGAAGCAAGTCGCGAGGATGGCCAAGCGCATGGGCATCCGTTCCCCGGTCTCGACCAACCCCGCGATGATCCTGGGGGGCATGAAGGAGGGCGTCACGCCGCTCGACATGGCCCATGCTTACGAGACGCTCGCGACGGGCGGCAGGAAGGTCTTCGACCCGGTCCTCGGGGCGCCCCACGAAGGCCCGACCGGCATCGCCCAGATCTACTGCCCATCCGCCTGCAAGCACAGGAATCTCGTCGACACTCCTGAATACCAGCGGATCCTGCCCCCAGCCGTAGCTCAGACCGTGCACGACATGCTGACCGGGGTCGTCCAGAACGGGACCGGCACAGCGGCCGCGATTTCGGGGGTCGACGTCGCCGGCAAGACCGGCACCACCACCAATTACGGGGATGCGTGGTTCGTCGGGTGGACTCCGCAATTGACGACGGCGGTGTGGGTCGGCTTCCCCAACAAGCTGGTGCCGATGACCACCCTCTACAACGGTGGCCCGGTCGAAGGCGGGACCTTTCCCGCGAGTATCTGGCATGACTTCATGACGCAGGCGCTGCAGATCCTCGCCTCCGAGCAGCCGGCGAAGAAGAATCAGGCGACGACCACGACCGGGGCGAGTTCGGATACCGGTTCTGGTGGACTGAGCCTCGGCGGCGCCGGCTCAGCGTCGAGCGGTGCGGGCTCGTCGGCCGGCGGAGTGACGAGCGGTGGCGGCGCGGCAACCATCGGAGGCGGTGGAGCCGCTGCCGGAGGCGGCGCCACAGGCGGTGGGACAACCGGCGGTGGCACCGGCGGTGGCACAGGCGGTGGCACCGGCGGCGGCACCGGCGGCGGCACCGGCGGCGGCACCGGCGGCGGCACCGGCGGTGGCGGCACCGGCGGCGGCACCGGCGGCGGCACCGGCGGCGGCACCGGCGGCGGCACCGGCGGCGGCACCGGCGGCGGCACCGGCGGCGGCACCGGCGGCGGCACCGGCGGCGGCACCGGCGGCGGCACCGGCGGCGGCACCGGCGGCGGCACCGGCGGCGGCACCGGCGGCGGCACCGGCGGCGGCACCGGCGGCGGCACCGGCGGCGGCACCGGCGGCGGCACCGGCGGCGGCACCGGCGGCGGCACCGGCGGCACCGGTGGCGCGGTGGCGCCGGTGGCGCCGGAATCGGTGGCGGCGGCTAGCGGCGGCGCGCCGGGCGCGACACGTAGCGGCTGCCGGAGGCACAGAACCGCCAGGGCAACTCGGCGGCCTTCGTGATCCCGACCCGGCGATCGACCGAGATCCCCACCTCCCTCCACGGGGCCGCTCGCCCGGAGATCACGATCGGACCTGACGTAAGGTCGCTTCCGTTGTGCTCGAGCTCGATCCCGAGCGCCTGAGTCAGCTTTCCCGGACCGGAGCACAACGCCAAGACGGGCTCCACCCCCCGCCGATCGCGCATCAGCTCGATCCCCGACAGCGGCTCGAGCGCTCTGATCAGCACGGCCGCCCCGATCCCCTCGGGTTCGCTGACCGCGTTCAGCAGGGCGTGGATCCCGTATGAGCGGTAGACGTAGGCGATCCCCGGCGGCCCGAACAGTGTCCGGGTGCGGGGGGTAAGACCGACGAACGCGTGAGACGCCGGCTCTGAGTCGTGGTAGGCCTCGGTTTCGACGATCACGCCAGTGGAGCCGTCGTGGGAGACCACGCAACCGATCAGGTCGCGTGCGACCTCGAGCACCGGCCGGGCGTAGAAGGCGCGCTTCACCAGATGGCGGCGCGTGCACGAACGAGCTGTTCGCGAACACGCGCGAGGCTCGTGCCGCCTTCGGAGACCTTCGACTCCAGCCACGCTTCGTCCGCGAGCACCGCGTAGAACTCGTCGTCGAGCAGCTCGGACTGCTCGCTCAGCTCCTCGCGCGTGAGCTCGGAGAGCGGCTTGCCCTGCGCGATCGCCGAGCGCACGAGGGCCGCCACGGTCCCGTGCGCCTGCCGGAACGGCATTCCCCGCCGCACGAGCAGATCGGCGATGTCGGTAGCCGCCAGGAACTGGTCAGTGGCGGCCTCGGCCAGCCGCTGACGGTCGAACCTGATCGAAGACAGCATCCCCGTCGCCGCGGCGAGGCACCCGTCGAGCGTGTCGACCGCGTCGAACAGCCGCTCCTTGTCCTCTTGCATGTCCTTGTTGTAGGTCAGCGGCAGGCCATGGAGGACCCCATACATCGCGGTGAGATCGGCCACGACCCGGGGCGCCTTTGCCCGCAGCAGCTCCGCAGCGTCGGGATTCTTCTTCTGCGGCATGATCGACGAGCCGGACGCCCACGCATCCGAGAGCTCACAGAAGCCGAACTCCGAGGAGGACCACAGCACGATCTCGGCACCCAGGCGCGAGAGATGGGTGGCGCAGGTTGCTGCGGCGGCCAGGTAGTCGAGCACGAAGTCCCGGTTCGAGACCGCATCGATCGAGTTCTCCGCGACGCTCGCGAAATCGAGCTCGCGAGCGACCAGCGCCCGATCGGTGTCGAAGTTGAGGCCGGCGAGAGCACCCGCCCCGAGTGGCAGCGGACCGGTCGCGCGCACCACCTGCTCGAAGCGCTCTCGGTCGCGCACCAGCATCCAGACGTACGCGAGCAGATGGTGACTGAGGTATACCGGCTGGGCGCGCTGGAGGTGCGTGTAGCCCGGCATCGGCCAGTCGAGATGGGCCTCCGCGACAACGAGCAGCGTCTGGCCCAGGGCCACGATCCCGGTGAGCGCCTGATGCGCATGAGCGCGAACGAACATGGCCATGTCGGTCGCGACCTGATCGTTGCGCGAGCGCGCAGTCTGGAGCTTGCCGCCAACCGCGCCCACGATCTCCCCCACCCGCCGCTCGATCGCCATGTGGATGTCCTCGTCTCCGTCCTCAAAGGGAAACGAGCCTTCGGCGAGCTCTCGCTCGACCTGCGCCAGCCCGCGGTGCAGCTCATCGCGGTCCTGCTCGGAGATGATCCCCCGGCCGGCGAGCATCGAGGCATGCGCCCGCGACTGCTGAACGTCGTAGGGCCCGAGACGCCAGTCGAAGCCGATCGAGTCGTTCAACTTGCGGAAGTCGGCATGCTGAGATTCGGCGAAACGGGACACGCGGGCCATGGTACGGGCCGCGGGCCGCGGCGGACGGCTTGACCGACCGGCGCCTCAGCCGGCAGGATGGCTGCTCAGCATTCCCGCCGGCGCCTCAGCCGGCAGGGTGGCTGCTCAGCGTTCCCGCCAGCGCCTCTGAGACTCGTAGCACCTCGTCCTCGCTCATCTGCGGGAAGAAAGGCAGCGCGATCGAGCGGGCCGCTACGTCCTCGCAGACCGGGAACTCACCCTCCCGGTGGCCGAACTGCTCGCGGTAGAACGTCATCAGGTGAACGGCGGGAAAGTACGGCTTGCTCGGAATCCCCCGCGCACCGAGGGCGCGCACGACCGAGTCGCGCTCGACCCCGCGCGGCAGCTGCACCACGAAGACGAACCAGCCACGGCGGTTCCCGTCCATGTCCGGGCAGGGAAGCTCCAGGCCCTCCACCGCGGCGAGCGCCTCCCGATACAGAGAGGCCACCCGTGCTCGCTGCGCGAGCATCTGATCCAGGCGCTCGAGCTGCGCGAGCCCGAGTGCGCAGGCGATGTCCGACAGGCGGTAGTTGAAGCCGAGGCGATCGTGGTCAAGCCACCCCATGTCCGGCGCCCGGCCCTGGTTTCGCTCCGAGTCGATCCGCTCCTTGAGCTGGGGGTCGCTCGTCGTCACCATCCCGCCCTCGCCGGTCGTCAGCTGCTTGTTCGGATAGAAGCCGAACACCGCCGGGTGGCCCCGCGCGCCGACGGCGAGACCGTCGGCGTGGACCGCGCCGAGCGCCTCGCACGCGTCCTCGACGATCGGCAGCCGGAGCCTCTCGAAAGCGGGAATGTCGACCGGATAGCCGAAGATGTGGACGGGCAACAGCGCGCCAGTGCGATCGGTGACGGCGGCGGCGACCGCGTCAGGATCGAGGTTCAGTGTCACGGGGTCGATGTCGGCGAACACCGGTCGGGCTCGCTCGTAAACGGCCACGTTCGCGCTTGCCACGAATGAGAACGGACTCGTGATCACTTCGTCCCCCGGTTGGACGCCGAGGGCCCTCAAGGCGAGGTGCAAACCGGCCGTCCCGCTCGAGACCGCACTCGCGAACGGCACCTGCAGGCGATCCGCGAACGCGCGTTCGAACTCGGGCAATCGCCGACCGAGCGACAGATTGCCCGACCGCAGGACATCGAGGACCAGTTCCTCCTCGCGCGAGCCGATCACGGGCCGTGCGAGCGGAACGGGCTCGCTCACGCGCTCGGAGCCGATGCGGCCTTGACCCGGCTCACCTGCATCCCGTACTCGAGCGAGTCAACCAGTGCTTCCCAAGACGCCTCGATGACGTTCTCGGAAACGCCGATCGAGCCCCACACCTCGTTGCCGTCGGAAGCGTCGAGCAGCACGCGAGTGATCGATCCGGTGCCCTTCGTCTCATCCAGGATCCTGACCTTGAAGTTGACGAGGTCGATCTCCGCGAGGTAGGGATGAATCTCGACGAGCGCATCGCGCAACGCCCGGTCGAGGGCGTTGACCGGGCCATTGCCCTCGGCGGTACGGACGTGGCGCTCGCCGTCGACCCAGATCTTGATCGTGGCTTCGGTCTCCACCCGTCCGTCGGCCCGTTTCTCGACGATCGCTCGCCAGGACTCGAGGCGGAACAGTGGCTCGTAATCGCCGGTCTCCTTGCGCATCAGCAACTCGAACGAGCCGTCGGCGGCCTCGAAGTGATAGCCGCGGTGCTCGAGCTGCTTCACGCGCTCCACGACGCGCGTCGCCAGCTCGTCGCCGAGCATGATGCCGGCGTCGCGAGCCCGGGCCTGAACCGTGCCCTTGCCCGACAGCTCGGAGACCAGGACCTCCCGGCGGTTGCCAACCACCGAGGGTTCGACGTGCTCGAAGGTCACCGGGTCGACCTCGACGCCGGCGACATGCATCCCGCCCTTGTGGGCAAAGGCGTTGCGCCCGACGAACGGGTGGTCGGGATCAGGCGTGAAGTTGAGCAGCTCGTCGAAGAAGTGCGCGGTCGGAGTCAGCGATGCGAGCTGCGCATCGGTGAGGCAGGCGTAGCCAAGCTTGAGCTGCAGGTTGGGCACGATCGAGATCAGATTTGCGTTGCCGCAGCGCTCTCCGTAGCCGTTCATCGTCCCCTGAACCTGGGTCGCGCCCTGCTGCACCGCGGCGAGCGAACTGGCGACGCCGCAGCCTGCGTCGTCGTGGCAGTGGATCCCTACCTGCACCCCCGGGCCGCGGAGCTGACCGACAACGGATCCCACGACCGTCGCGATCCGATCAGGGAGCGTCCCACCGTTCGTGTCGCAGCACACGACCGTCTCCGCCCCGGCCTCGGCGGCGGCCCGCAGGCACTGCAGCGCATACCCAGGATCGTCCGCGAAGCCATCGAAGAAATGCTCCGCGTCGTAAACCACTCGCTTGCCCTGCGCGCGCAGGAACGCGACCGATTCGGCGATCATCCGCAAGTTCTCCTCGCGGCTGACCCTGACCACCTTCTGCAGGTGCAGACCCCAGGTCTTTCCGACCAGCGTGCACACGGGGGCAAAGCAGTCGGCCAGCACGCGAAGCGCCGGGTCCTCCTCGGCGCGGATGCCGCGCCGCCGCGTCATCCCGAACGCGGCTATCGCGGCGTGCACGAAGTGCTCGGCGGCGAGCAGCTCGAACAGCTCGAGCTCCTTGGGATTCGAGCTCGGGAACCCGGCCTCGATCAGGTCGATCCCGAGCTCGTCGAGCCGGTGCGCAACGCGAAGCTTCTCCTGCGCCGATAGGGACATTCCCTCCCCTTGCATGCCGTCGCGCAGAGTCGTGTCATATAACTGGATCTTGATCATCGGATTCGGACTCCTCGGTCAGTGGAACTCTACGAACGGCCGTCAGCGGTCAGCGCGCGGCGCCGACCGCCTCCGTAATTCGTCCGCTCCACCGATTCGTGAGCACGCGAGTGGCTAGATCGCCTTCTGCGGAACCTGGACCACGTCGAGCCAGTCGGCGTATCGGGGGTCGCGACCGCGAAGCGCGTCGTCGAACACGGTCTGAATCTCCCGGGTGACGGGCCCAGGCTCGCCTTCTCCCACCGGATGGTCGTCGATCTCGCGCACCGGAACCAGCTCCGCGGCAGTACCCGACAGGAACACCTCCTCGGCCAGGATCAGCTCCGCCCGCACGAGATTGCGCTCGACGATCTCGTAGCCCAAGTCGCGCGCGATCTGAAGCACCGACTTGCGGGTGATGCCGTCGAGGATCCCCGCCGTCTGCGGCGGCGTGGTGATCACGCCGTCACGGATCGCATAGATGTTCTCACCCGACCCCTCGGAGACGAATCCCTGCATGTCGAGCAGGATCGCCTCCTCGTAGCCGGCTTTCGACGCCTCGATCTTGGCCAGCACGCTGTTGAGATACTGCCCGGTGGCCTTGGCATGCGGAATCAGCGCATCGTGCGGAATCCGGCGCCAGCTCGAGACCTTCGCCCTGACGCCGGCGCTCTTGCCCTCCTCCCCCAAGTACGCGCCCCACGGCCACGCGGCGATCGAGACCTCGACCGGCGCGTCGAGCGGGTAGAGCCCCATCTGGCCGTAGCCACGGAACACGATCGGGCGGATATAGCACTCGCTGAGGCCGTTGGCGGCGATCAGCTCGTGCGTCGCCGATCGCAGCTCCTCGAGCGTGTACGGGATCGGCATGTAGTACAGCTCGGCCGACTTGAACAGGCGCCCGAGATGTTCGTGATGCCGGAAGATCGCGGGTCCGCTCGCCGTCTCATAGGCGCGCTCTCCCTCGAAGACGCCCGTTCCGTAGTGCAGACCGTGGGTCAATACGTGCACCTTCGCGTCCTCCCAGGCAACGAGCTCTCCGTTGTGCCAGATGAGGTCCGCTTGTTCCACGACTGCTCCTTAGAGGTGTTTGAGGACTGCCTGGGTGGTGTCCGCCGTTGTCGAACTGCCCCCCAGGTCCGGTGTGCGCAACCCTTCGGCAAGCGCCCGGTCGACGGCCGATTCTACCGCCGCGGCCTGCGCTTCCATAGCCAGTCCATGGCGCAGCATCATCGCCGCCGAAAGGAACATGGCCAGTGGATTGGCGGCGCCGGTGCCGGCGATGTCCGGCGCCGAGCCATGCACCGGCTCGAACACCCCGGGGCCCTCGGAACCGAGCGACGCGCTCGGGAGCATTCCGATCGACCCCGTCAGCATCGCCGCCTCATCGCTCAGGATGTCCCCGAACATGTTGTCGGTGACGATCACTTCGAAGTGACGGGGCGCCGAGACCAGGCGCATCGCGGCGTTGTCGACGAGCAGATGCTCGAGCTCGATGTGCGGAAAATCGCGGCCGTGGAGCTCGCTGACCACCTCGCGCCAGAGCCGCGAAGTCTCGAGCACGTTCGCCTTGTCCACGCTCGTGACGCGCGACCGTGCCGCCTCGAACGCGACCCGCGCGATCCGCTCGATCTCGGCGCGCGTGTAGACGCACGCGTCGGAGGCGCGATCGGCACTGCGCGTCTTCTCCCCGAAGTAGATCCCGCCGGTGAGCTCGCGCACGACGAGCAAGTCGGTGCGTTCGATCAACTCTCGCTTCAGTGGACTCGCGTCGTACAGCGCCGGTAACGGCTTGACAGGCCGGAGGTTCGCGAACAGCCCGAGGCCCTTGCGCAAGCCGAGCAGGCCCTGCTCGGGACGAGGCTTGGAAGGGTCGGTGCTATCCCATCGCGGGCCACCTACTGCGGCGAGCAAGACGGCGTCGGCTGCCCGACATGCTTCGAGCGTCTGCTCGGTCAGAGCCGTGCCGTGAGCGTCGATCGAAGCCCCTCCGAACAGGTGCTCCTCGTATTCGAGCTCCGCTCCCAGCGCGCTCAAGACCTCGACGGCCGGCCCGATGATCTCCGGACCGATGCCGTCACCGGGCAACAGAATGATTCTCGACGCCATGGCGCCCGGACGGTAGCCGATCGGAGCAGGCGGCCGAGGCCCGGCCAGGACGCGACGATCGATCGCCGGTCGCGAGGCCGGACTATGCCCTGACGGCCACCATGTTGAGCCGCACGTAATCGAGCACCACCGGTTCTCCAGCCCGCTCGAGGATCCGGTCGACGAACTGCCGGCGCAGCTCTTCGGACAGCGCCTCGAGATGGCGGACCAGGCACACCGTTTCCACGAACGGACGTGAGTGCTCCAGCGTGACGCGTTTGGGCTCGAGCCAGCAGGAGACGTCGATGAATCCCGCCCGCGCGAGCCGCGCAGTGGTCTGCTCCGCGCTCGCGTAGTTCCACGGCTTGCGCCAGCCACGAAAGTACGGCGCGAACGGCTCCTCCTGAGCTATCGCCTCGGAGAGCTGCCGAAAGCCGTCGATGTTCCCCAGTCCACCGCACTGAGCCAGCAACCGTCCGCCGGGCTTGATCGCGCGACGCAAGGCCGCGAACAGCGCGTCGTGGTCCGGGATCCAGTGGAACGTGGCATTCGAGAACGCGACGTCGACCGGTCCGGGCAGCGACAGCTCGAGCAGGTCCTGGCAGTACACGGTCGCGCGATCCCCCAGCGCCTGCCGAGTGTGCTCGGCCATCGAGGGTGCGACGTCAACCGCGTACACCCGACCCCGCGGTAGCCGGTCGGCCAGCAGGGCGGTCACGCGTCCCGATCCACAACCGGCGTCGAGGACCAGTTCGTCTCCGGCGAGCTCCAGCCGAGCTAGTTGCTCGAGGGCCCATCTGAGCTGAACGTCCGAGACCCGGTCGTAGGTGGCGGCATCCCAGTCGCGGTCGGGGGCAGTGGCCATCACAGAGCCGTCGTGACAGGGCCGGCGCGCTCGCGGTCGCATTCGTAGGCGTCGATCGCCTCCTTGTCCTCGGCAAGCGTCACCGCGATGTCGTCGAGCCCACTCAGCAGGCGGTGCTTGACCTCCCAGTCGATCTCGAACGACGCGCTTCCCCCCGGCCAGCGAACCTCCTGTTGGGCGAGATCGACCTGAGCTTCGCCGGCTGCCGCGATCGCCGTGCACTCTTCCGGGGTCAGCTGCACCGGCAGCAATCCGACCTTGGTGCAGTTAGAGCGGAAGATGTCGGCGAAGCTCGGCGCGATGATCGTCTGAAAGCCGTAGTCCTCGAGCGCCCAGGCGGCGTGCTCGCGACTGGAGCCGCAGCCGAAGTTGCGCCCCGCGACCAGGATCGGGTTGGCGGGAAGCTCCCAACCCGGCTGCTTGGCCCAGTCGAAGAACAGGAAGTCTCCGAACCCGGCACGGGCGATCCGCTTGAGGAACTGCTTCGGGATGATCTGGTCAGTGTCGACGTCGTCGCGATTCAGCACCGACACGCGGCCGGTGATCGTTTCGATCGCCTTCATGACCGGCTGCTCCAATCTCGGATATCGACGAACTTCCCTTCGATCGCCGCCGCGGCGGCCATCTGCGGGGAGACCAGGTGCGACCGTGCTCCGCGTCCCTGACGGCCCTCGAAGTTGCGGTTCGAGGTCGAGGCGACGCGCTCTCCGGCGGCGGCGATATCGGGGTTCATCCCGAGGCACATCGAGCATCCCGCGCCGCGCCAGTCGAACCCGGCGCGCCTGAACAGCTCATCCAGACCCTCGCGCTCGGCCTGCAGCTTGACCTGGTGTGAGCCGGGAACGACCATCGCGTGAACGCCGTCCGCCACCTTGTGGCCATCGATGACCTCGGCGGCGGCGCGCAGATCGCCGATCCTGGAGTTGGTGCAGGAGCCGATGAACACGCGATCGAGCGTGATCTCCTCGATCGGCGTACCTGGCGCCAGCCCCATGTACTCGAGCGCCCGCTCATCCTGCTCGGAATCGGGGTCGGGCACGGACGCGGTGACGGGCACGACCATTCCGGGCGTCGTCCCCCAAGTCACCATTGGGCTGATCGCAGCCGCGTCGACGACGACCTCACGATTGAACGAGGCGTCGGCGTCGCTGTTCAGCGAACGCCACTCGTCGGGAATCTCATCGGGCGCCCCGGGCCGACCGGTCATCCACTCGAACGTTGTCTCGTCGGGGGCGACCATTCCGGCCCGTCCGCCGCCCTCGATCGTCATGTTGCAGACGGTCATCCGGCCCTCCATCGACAGAGCCTCGATCGCCGGGCCGGCGTACTCGACCACGTGACCGACGGCCCCGGCGACGCCGATCTGACCGATCGTCGCCAGGATCAGATCCTTGGCCGTCACGCCGAAGCCGAGCGCGCCCTCATACCGGATCAGCATCGAGCGCGGCTTCGACTGCACGAGGCATTGGGTCGCGAGCACGTGCTCGACCTCGCTCGTGCCGACCCCGAACGCGAGCGCGCCGAATGCGCCGTGCGTGGCGGTGTGCGAATCGCCGCAGACGATCGTCATGCCCGGCTGTGTGACCCCCAGCTCGGGGCCGATCACGTGCACGATTCCCTGGCGATCTGAGCCGATCGAGTAGAGCGGGATTCCGAACTCCTCACAGTTGCGCTCGAGCGCCTCCACCTGGACGCGCGAGAGCTCGTCACGGATCCGCGCGGCCACGGGAGTTCCGTCGGTCGGGACGTTGTGATCGGCCGTCGCCAGCGTCCGATCGGGCCGGCGCACCTTCCGGCCCGCCATCCGCAGCCCCTCGAACGCCTGTGGGCTGGTCACCTCGTGCACGAGGTGCAGGTCGACATACAGCAGCCCGTGGGATACCTCGTGGGCCTCCCAGATCTTGTCGAACAACGTTTGCGGCATAAGCAAGCGTCTAGCTCCTACGTAGGCCGGCGCTGACGACCGCCAGCATCGCGGCCTCCTCGCGTCCGGGATTCTCGAAGTGATGGGGAAGGTCGGCGTCGAACGTCACGCAATCGCCGGCGGGGAGCTGATAGCGCTCGCCGTCGCAATGCAGCACCACCGTGCCGAGCTCGATCAGCGCGGTCTCCCGGCTCCCCGGCTCGTGCACCGGCGGGTCACCCGTCCCACCGGTGACCGCGCCCGGGGCCAGCGTGTGGCGCGTGAGTTCGGCGCGTTGCCCGGGGAGCGGCGGGCTGAGGATCTCGTAGCTGTGACCTCTGCCGCGTCCCGGGCCGTGGCGTCGCTCGCCTCTGCGAACCACCGTGACCGCCCCATCCTCGTCGAGCCGCAGCAGCTGTGAAAGCCGCAGCTCGAGCCCGGCGGCGATCCGGCTGGCGAGCAGGAGCGTCGGGCTGGTCTCGCCGCGCTCGACCTGCGACAGCATCGGCGCGCTGACGCCGGAGCGCTCGGCGAGGTCGCGCAACGACAGACCCATCGCCTCCCGCAGGGCTCGGACGCGGGCGCCGAGAACTTCGGGAGCGGTTAGCGGCTCTGCGGTTAGCGTCATACGCGCGTACGCTATCACGTACGGCTCATCGGCTTCGCCGCGTACGCTCTCGCTTCGCCGCGGTTCCGGGTGCCGCGACGCTAGCCTCAGATCCATGTTCTTCCCTCCTGACGTACTCGTTCTCGGTGCCGGCGGGGTGCTCGGCGAGGCGTGGATGATGGGCGTTCTCGGCGGACTCGAAGACGCTGCCGGCTTTGACCTGCGCCGTTGCGAGCACTTCGTCGGCACCTCGGCGGGGGCGATCGTGGCGGCGCACCTCGCAGCCGGAAACGCGCCCCGGAGACCACAAGCAGTCGGTACGGAGATCGAGCTCGTGACCGCGCCGCCGGCGACCGGCCTCACGGCAGCAGCGCTCGGAGGCGGCGCGTCGCGCCGGGGGCTGGGCGCTCGCCGCCGGCTCCGCTTTCGTCCCGCTCGCGCTCGGCATCGCCACGCCCGGTGGGGCATTGATGCGCGCCGGGCTGCTGCGCCGCCTGCCCCGCCCGCGCCAGGACCTCGATGGGCTCAGACGTCAGATCGAGCGCTCCGGCCCGAGATTCGACGGGCGCCTACGCGTTGTGGCCGTCGACCGGGGGACCGGCCGGCGCGTCGTATTCGGAGCACCCGGCTCGCCGACGGCGACCGTCGGCGAGGCCGTGGCGGCTTCCTGCACGGTGCCGTGGCTGTTCGCGCCCGTAGAGATCAACGGACGCGAGTACGTGGACGGCGGCGTGTGGAGCCCGACCAATCTCGACGCGGCGCCGGCCGGTCGCGACACGCACGTGCTCTGCCTGACCCCGACCGCGAACCTCGTCGGCAATTACACCCTGATCGATCTCGTGCGAAACGTCGCCCGAGCAGCCGTCTCGGTGGAGGCGCTCGCCCTGCGCAGCCGTGGCGCCGTCGTCCAGACGGTTGGTCCCAGCATGGAATGCGCAGCCCTGATGGGTGTCAACTTCATGGACCCCGAACCGCGGCAACACGTGCTCGCCGCGGGGTATCGGCAGGGGCTCGAATTGGCTGCTGTCGCGGAATGGCGCTAAGGCGCCCGCACGGCCTCGGAGGCAGCCGCGGCGGTGGCCTCCTCGGCCTCGGCCATCACGCTGCGCTGCCGCACGGCGCTCGACAGCGCACGGACGTAGGCCCGGCCTGCCGCCTCGAGGATGTCGGTCGACACCCCCTGGCCGGCACCGCTCACGCCACCGACTTCCAGTACCACCGAGGTCTCCCCGAGTGCGTCCTGGCCACCGGTCACCGCGTCGACGCGGAACTCCCGCAGGCGAGCGTCCGTTCCGGTTGCGGCATTGATCGCGCGGAAGATCGCGTCGACCGGTCCATCGCCGGTGAACGAGCCGGTGATCTCCTCGCCGGCCGGGGTCCGCACGCCCACGGTTGCGTGCGGCGGACGCCGCGACGAAGCCTCGACGTCAAACCACTCGAGCTGGTAGCTGACGAGCTGGTCGCGCAGCTCGTCGGTCAGGAGCGCTTCGAGATCCATCGCGGTGACCTGCTTCTTCTTATCGGCGATCTCCTTGAAGCGCTTGAACGCGGTGTTCAGCGTCTGGCCCGAGATCGGGAAGCCGAGCTCGGCGAGCGCCTGTTGCAGTGCGTGACGCCCGGAATGCTTGCCGAGCACGATCGAGTTGGTCTCGAGCCCGACGGTGGTCGCGTCCATGATCTCGTAGGTGGTGCGCTCCTTGAGCACGCCATCCTGGTGGATCCCGGACTCGTGCGCGAACGCGTTGCGGCCGACGATCGCCTTGTTCGGCTGCACGGAGTAGCCGGTGAGCCTCGACACCAGCCGTGAGGTGCGGGCAATCTCGCGCGTCACCGCGCCGGTGCTCAGCTTCACGTCCGGCGCGCGGGTGTGCAGCAGCATCACGATCTCCTCGAGCGAAGCGTTCCCGGCGCGCTCGCCGATCCCGTTGATCGCGCACTCCACCTGGCGGGCTCCCGCCAGCAGGCCGGCGAATGAGTTCGCGACCGCCAGTCCGAGGTCGTCGTGGCAGTGGACCGACAGCACGACATCTCGCAGGCCGGGGGTGAGCTCGTACAGCCGCTCCAGGAACGCGCTGTACTCATGCGGCATCGTGTAACCGACGGTGTCCGGGATGTTGATCGTCGTGGCACCCTCGTCGATCGCGAGCTGGCAGACCTCGGCCGTGAACGCGACGTCCGCGCGAGTCGCGTCCATGGGCGAGAACTCGACGTCGTCGAGGTATTCCTTGGCGTGCGCGACGGCCGCCCGAGCCTGGCCCTTGACGTCCTCGCGAGTGCTCTGCAGCTGGTGGCGGATGTGGATGTCGGAGGTCGAGATGAACGTGTGGATGCGGGGCCGCGCGGCGTCCTTGACCGCGTTCCAGGCCGCGTCGATGTCGCTCACGTGGGTTCGCGCCAGGCCGGCGACCACCGGGACCTTCGACGTTGCGGGCAATCTCCTGCACCGCCTCGAAATCGCCCGGCGAAGTGATCGGGAAGCCGGCTTCGATCACGTCCACGCCCAGTCGGGCCAGCTGCTGCGCGATCTCGAGCTTTTCCTGCGTGTTCAGCGAGATTCCCGGCGACTGCTCGCCGTCCCGCAGCGTGGTGTCGAAGATCAATACTCGGTTTGGGTCCTCAGGCTTCGTCATGTCACTCCTCTGATATCTCGGACTGGCTTCTTCTCGATGCTGATCTCGCGGCTACGTGCGGCCGCCGGCGCGCTATTCCCCCCGAAGGGGGAGGAGAAGAAGTCGAAGGTCGAGGCCGAGCGCCATGAAGGCAGAAGACTAGCAGCGCGCTCGGCTATGCGCCGTCCGCTACCGGACCTCCCAACTACAAGCGTGACGGTCCTTCCATCCTCGAATCCTTCGCCGGCAACGATCTCGCCGATCACCGCGTGCGGCACGGCCGAGTCAGTCGTGATCACCATCACCGCGAGGGCACCGTCGCCACCGTGACCCTCTTCGACATGCCGCCCGACTGCCGCCGAGACGATGTTGATCCCGTGTGTGCCAAAGCAGGTGCCGACGCGGCCGATCATTCCGGGCAGGTCGCGGTAGCGGAACAGCGTGATGTGCTCCTCGAGCTGGATGTCGAAGCGCTGCCCCCAGGCCGCGAGCAGGTGCGCGCGGTTACGACGCCCGATCAGCGTGCCCGCCACGCGGATCGTCTCTTCGCCGCAGGTGAGCGTCGTGCGCACGAGTTCGGTGTAGTCGTGGACGGTGGTGCGCTTGGTCTCGACCAGCTCGATCCCCCGCTCGTCGGCCATCGCGGGGGCATTCACCTCGTTCACCTCCTCCTCGGTGTGACCGCGCAGCACGCCCAGCAGCACCTCGATCGAGAGCAGGCGTGTGTCTCGCTCCGAGATCCGGCCCAGGAACTCCGTCTGCACGCGGTCCACCGATGAGCCGTGAAGCAGCTCGATCGCGATCCGCCCGAGAGCGCGGCACAGCGGCACGAACGGTCCGAGCACCTCGATGTCCTCGGCCGGAATCGCCGGAATGTTGACGGCGCTGGTGACCGCGCCGCCGGTGAGCGCGGCGACGACCTGCTCGGCCGCCTGATACCCGGCGCGGTCGGTGGCCTCGGCCGTCGAAGCGCCGAGGTGCGGCGTCACGATCACGTTCGGATATCCGAACAGCGGGTGGTGGGTCACCGGTTCTGAGCGAAACACGTCGAGCGCCGCGCCCGCGACCTTGCCCGAGTCGATCGCTGCTTTCAGATCGTCGTCGACCACCAACGGCCCGCGCGCGACGTTGAGGATCCGGACACCGTCCTTGCACTTGGCGAGCGCCTCGGCGTCGAGCCAACCCTCGGTCTCCGGCGTGTTCGGCAGATGCAGGGTGATGAAGTCGGCGACCGCGTACAGCTCGTCTGAGGAGGCCGCCTTCTCGACGCCGAGCTCGCGGTAGCGCTCAGCTCCCACGTACGGGATCAAACGCGATCACCTGCATACCGAACGCCCGGGCGCGTCCGGCGACCAGCTGTCCGATCCGGCCGAAGCCGAGGATTCCGAGGCGCTTCTCGTACAGCTCGACGCCCGAGAACTTCGAGCGCTCCCAGGCCCCACCGGTCAGCGATGCGTGCGCCTGGGGGATGTTGCGCGCGAGCGCGAGCAACAGCGCCATCGTGTGCTCCGCGGCCGTGATCACGTTCGACTGCGGCGCGTTCGCGACCACGATCCCGCGCTTGGTCGCCGCGGGGACGTCGACGTTGTCTACCCCGACCCCGGCGCGACCGACCGCCCGCAGGCGCGCTGCCCGGCCGATCAGGTCGGCATCGAGCTTCGTCGCCGAGCGGATCAGGATCGCCGTCGTAGTCGGCGATCCGCTCGGCGAGCTGCTCGCGCGTCCAATCGGCTCCGACCTCGACCGTCGAAGTGCTGCTCGAGCAGCTCGATGCCCGATGCCGCCGATCCTGTCGGCGACGAGCACCCGCGCCTGCGGCTGACCGTTCGTGAGCGCTCATAGCCGCTCCAATACCCAGTCGATGCAGGCGGTCAGCGCCTGCACGTCGGAGGGGTCGGTCGACGGGAACATCGCGATCCGCAGCTGGTTGCGCCCGAGCTTGCGGTACGGCTCGACGTCGACGATCCCGTTCGCGCGCAGCGTCGCGGCGAGCGCCGCGGCGTCCACCTGCTCGTCGAAGTCGATCGTCCCGACGACCAGCGAGCGCTTGACCGGGTCGCTGACGAACGGCGTGGCGTGCGAGTGTCCCTCCGCCCAGCTGTAGAGGTGGCCCGAGGATGCGCTCGTGCGCGCGACCATCGCCTCGAGCCCGCCCTGTTCGCGCATCCACCGAGCTGGTCGGCGACCAGGAACAGCGTCGCGATCGCGGGCGTGTTGTAGGTCTGGTCCTTGAGCGAGTTCTCGAGCGCCGTCGCCAGCGAGAGGAAATCGGGGATCCAGCGAGTCGCCCGGCCCGACTGCTCTCGAGCTCCTCGATCCGTGCGACAGCCGCGGGGCTCAGCAGCGCGAGCCACAGGCCGCCGTCTGAGCCAAGGCCCTTCTGCGGCGCGAAGTAGTAGGCATCGGCGCTGGCGACGTCCACCGGCAGGCCGGCGGCGGCCGAGGTCGCGTCAATCAGCACGAGCGCGTGATCCGCCGCGCCGGGCCGCACGACCGGGACCATCACCCCGGTCGACGTCTCATTGTGCGCCCAGGCGATCACGTCGGCGGCCGGGTCCGACGTGGGCTCGGGCGCGTCGCCCGGCGGCGCAGCGACCACGATCGGTCGCTCCAGGAACGGCGCGGCACGCGTGCACGCTGCGAACTTCGATGAGAACTCGCCGTAAACGAGATGCAGCGCGCGCTCGCGTACCAGGCAGCACGCGGCGGCGTCCCAGAACGCGGTCGAGCCGCCGTTACCGAGCACGACCTCGTAACCGTCGGGGAGGTCGAACAGCTCGCGCAGACCCGCGCGGATCGTGGCCACCAGCTGCTTGACCGGCTTCTGGCGGTGCGATGTGCCCATCACTGTTGCGCCAGCCTGCGCCAGGTGCTCGAGTTGCGCGGGACGCACGCGTGAGGGCCCGGAACCGAATCGGCCGTCCGCGGGCTTTAGCTGATCGGGGATCTGCGGGACAGTTGCGGTCTGGGCCATGAGCGCTCCTAGAGCGTTTGCGGGGGATCTACATGCCCAGGCGCGCGGCGGTCAAAGCCGTCGCTTCCCAGTGGTCGTTCCACCTTCAAGCGCCAGTCACGACGGCCTTGCCCAGTGTATCGAGCGCGCTATTCCTCGAATTCGGTGTCGATCCAGTCCATCTGCGAGCGCAGCTCGCGACCCACGACCTCGACCTGGTGGGCACCCTGCTCCTCGCGCATCCGCTTGAAGTTCTCCTGACCCGCGCGGTTCTCGGCGATCCACTCGCGAGCGAAGTCGCCCGACTGAATCTCCGCCAGGAGCTTCTTCATCGCCTCGCGGGTCGGCTCGCCGATCACCCGCCTGCCGCGGCTCATGTCGCCGTACTCAGCCGTGTTCGAGATCGAGTAGCGCATCCCGGCGATGCCCTTCTCGTACATCAGATCGACGATCAGCTTGAGCTCGTGCAGGCACTCGAAATACGCCAGCCGCGGGTCATAGCCCGCATCGACGAGGGTCTCGTACCCGGCGCGGACCAGCTCGGTGACCCCGCCGCAGAGGACGGCCTGCTCTCCGAACAGGTCGGTCTCCGTCTCGTCCTTGAAGGTCGTCTCGATCACGCCGCCACGAGTGCAGCCGATCCCCTTGGCATACGCGAGCGCCAACTGCAGAGCGCTCCGACTCGCGTCCTGGTGCACGGCCACGAGTCCCGGCACGCCCGACCCGTCGAGGAACTGGCGGCGGACCAGATGCCCGGGGCCCTTCGGCGCGACCAGCGTCACGTCGACGTCAGGCGGGGGCACGACCTCGCCGTAGTGGATCGAGAAGCCGTGGCCGAACATCAGCATGTCCCCTGGAGCGATTCCGTCCTGAACTCCGCCTTCCCACACCTGGCGGTGCAGCTCGTCGGGCACGAGCATCATCACTACGTCGCCCTGGCTCGCCGCGTCGGCGGGCTCGAGCACGGTCAGCCCGTGACCGCGGGCCTTCTCGACGCTGGCGGACGAGGACCGCAGGCCCACGACCACCGACACGCCGGAGTCCTTGAGGTTCAGCGCGTGGGCATGGCCCTGCGAGCCATAGCCGATGATTGCGACGGTCTTACCGTCGAGCAGGTGTAGGTCGGCATCGTCGTCATAGAACATGCGCAGCAGCGTATCTGGCGCTGCGCTCCGCAGCGCCGCGGCCTCACCGCGGGACCGGGGCCGGGGCGGGCGCCACCCGGATGCCGCCCCTCAGGGGCTCGCTCACCCACCCCCGAAGCGCCGCTGCAGCGCCAGCACGTTGTTCACGTAGTTCTGGGTCGACGGGTAGACCCCGTGCGCAAGCACCGATGGCAGGCCCTGGTAATAGCCGGCCGCCGCGAGGGCGCTGTTGCCCCCGGTGGCGTTCAGCAACGAGTGCAGCAGCAGCGATCCCGGCGCGGATGTTCGAACCGGCAGACGCCGGGTCGAGCGGCGTCGAGCCCGCCAGATTCTGACTGATCCAGTTCCAGGTTCCGGGGAGGATCTGCATCACGCCGCGAGCATCCGCGCTCGAGGTGAGGCCGTTGTTGAAGCCGCTCTCCTGATAGGCGATCGCCTCGGCCAGCGAGGAGGGCACGCCGTTGGCGGCCGCGATCTGACCGACCTCCGACGGGGCGACGCTCTCGGCGGTCGGATACGGCGGACCGCTGGAGGATCCCTCGGCGGTGCTCCCGACCGGTTGCGAGGAGCCCGCGGACTGGACGCCGGAGCCGGTGCGACCGCACGGCCACCGGAGCCGACGGAGCCACCGCCGCCGGAGCCCCCGGATAGCACCAGCGCCTTGCCGGAGAGCAGCATCCCGTTCGGGTCGAGGCCGTTGGCCGCCGCTAGCCCCGAGACGCTCATGCCGGCCCGCGCGGCGATCGCCGACAGCGTGTCTCCCGGCTGCACGACGTACGAGCCGCCGGACGGAGCGGACACCGTCGCGGCCGAGGAAGCGGGGGCCGCTGTGCCGACATCGCCGTCGTAGTCGCCATCACCGTCGACGGCGGAACCGGTAGTGCTCGGCGCGGCGGTGCCTGAGGCTGCGACGCCGCTCTGCGGCGGGATCATCAAGGTCGAGCCGGCGACGATCTGAGAATTGCCCGATAGCCCGTTCGCGGCCGCGAGCTGGTCGACACTGAGGCCGTCAGCCGCCGCGACCGACCACAGCGACTCGCCGGAAGAGACAGTATGAGGGAAGTACGCCGAAGCGGTGGCGGGTGCGGCAAGCGTGATCGCGGCCGCAGCAAGGGTTAGAACTCGAACGCGCATGCCGCGCAGTGTCGAGCAGGATGCCTTCGACGCCTATCCCTGCAATCCTGCTCGCAAGCTGCAATTTTCCGTGCAGCACGGGACAGCGCTCAGGCACCCGCAGCTGCGACGAGCGAACTGCCCGGCAGCTGCAGCGACCCATCAGCGGCGCAGAACGGACGGACGAGCTCGCCGACCCCGCGCAGGACCTCGGCCCGCTGATCCGCGGACAGCCGGTCGTAGGCGTCGGAGAACACGCGTGAGAGGTCGCGCGTCTCAGCGAGGTATTCCTCGACCCCGGGATAGGAACGCTGCACCTCGACGGCCTCCACGAGCACCTCGACGAATCCCGCGTTCGCGAGCACCTCCTCGAGCCGGCCTGGGGCCGCGAGCGAGAACATCCCCGGTGCGTTCGGGTCGGGCGGCGCGATGTGGCCAAGCCCGGCGAGCACCTGTCCGGGAATCGTCTCCCAGGGATTCGCCGGAGCTGCATCCCACACCGCCATCGCCAGCGACCCACCGGGGCGCAGGACCCGGCGACACTCGCGCAGCGCCGCGGCAGGATCGACACTCAGCATCACCCCCCAACGGCACAGGATCGCGTCGACGCTCGCCGCCGGCTGATCGATCCACTCGAGCTCGAGCCGCTTGAACTCGACGTTCTCGATGCCGAGCTCCCGGGCGCGTTCGCGCGCCACCTCGAGCATCGCCTCAGTCCCGTCGCTGGAGATCAGCGTGCCTCCGGGGCGGATCAGCTCCGCCGCGAGAAAGCCCGTGTCACCCGGCCCCGCGGCCAGCTCGAGCACGTGTTGGCCCGGCTGCAGGTCGAGGTGATCGATCATCCAGGCCGACACGGGCATCCCCCAGTCGCGGACCCGGTCGGCGCGCCGTCCCCACCCGGCCGCCGCGCCCTCCCAGCGCACGAGCAGCTCCTCGCGCTGCGCCTCTGCGTCCTCTGGAAACGCCACGGCCCGAGTCTAGGGCCCCAACTGCCGGCGGAGCAGCTTTCCGGAGCGTGTGCGCGGAAGCTCGGCAGCGAACCGGAGCGCCTTGGGGACCTGGTAGGGGGCGAGCCGCGCGGCGCAGAAGGCTCGCAGCTCGTCCTGATCGACGTTCGCCCCATCGCGCAGGACGACCGTCGCGACCACCGCCTCGCCCCATCGCCGATCCGGCCGGCCGAAGACCCCCGCGTCGGCGACGGCTGGATGCTCGAGCAGGACGGCCTCGACCGCGGTGGGCGCGACGTTCTCGCCTCCCGTGATGATCGTGTCGGCCTTGCGGCCGGTGATCACGAGGCGGCTGTGCTCGCCGAACTGGCCGAGATCGCCGGTGTGCAGCCACCCGTCGGGCCCCAGTGATCCCGGCGCGACGCTCGGCCCGCGCACGAGCACCTCCCCGTCCGCGCCGATTCGGAGCTCGACCGCCGTCAGTGGCCAGCCGTGCGTGGCGATCTGCGAGCACGCCTCGGTCATGCCGTACGTCGGCGCGACGGGAACGCCGGCGCGACGCGCGCGCTCGAGCAGCGCGGGCGCGATCGGGCCTCCCCCGAGCAGCGCCCAGCGCAGCGTCGGCGGCTCGCGGAGCCCCGCTTCCAGCAGCCGCGCGAGCATCGTCGGCACGAGCGAGACGAGCGTGATCCGCTCGCGGGGATCGATCAGCGCGGCGAGCACCGCCTCGGTCTCGAACCGCTCGTGCAGCACGGCGGTCGTGCCGTAGATCGCGCTGCGGATCGGAATCGATAGGCCCGCCGACGTGCACGAGCGGTATCGGGCACAACCAGCGCTCCTCGCGGATCGAGCCCGAGTGCCACCGCCGAGCCGAGCGCGCTCCACAGCCAGTTGCCGTACGTGAGCTCGATCCGGCGCGGGGCGGCCGTCGTACCCGACGTGTGCATGACCGCGGCCACCGCGTCGAGCTCGAAGCCGACAACTGAGGCGGCTCGCGTGCGCCCACTGAGCGGGCGATCGAGGATCAGCGCCGCCCCGGCCGCCCGCGCGGCGCGCTCCTCTGCACTCAGGCGCAGATCGATCGGCATCGCCACCGCACCGGTGAACCAGCAGCCGTGCAGCGCGGCGACGAAGTCCGTGCCCGCCGGCAGCGCCAGCGCGACGCGGTCTCCGGCCTTGACTCCGCGCTCACTCAGGCCGTAGGTCGCGGCCCGGGCGCGCTCCGCGAGCTCCGAGTAGCTGACCTCTACGCCGGCGTCGATCAGCGCCACCCGCTGCGGGTGCATCGAGGCGGCCAGCTGCAGCCAGTGGTACATCACCGACAAGGTAGTCTCGCGCCGGTGAATCTGAACTGGGAAGCCGCCGGCGAGTACGAAGATATCCGCTACGAGCTCGCCTCCGGCGAGAACGCCGGCATCGCCAAGATCACGATCAATCGACCCGAGGTCCGGAACGCGTTCCGCCCCGAGACGATCATCGAGCTCTCCAACGCGTTAGAGCGCGCCCGCGAGGATCTGAACGTGGGCGTCGTGATCCTCACCGGCGAGGGCCCCGATGCGTTCTGCTCAGGCGGCGATCAGCGCGTCCGCGGCCAGCGTGGCGGCTACGTCACCGGTGCCGATCAGCTGGATGACTCGCGCGCCGCCCGGTCAGGCGAGGCTGGACGCCGAGCGGGCGGCGAGCGCGAGGCCGCCGGCGCGCATCAGGCAGTCGGACGGTTCCACGTCACCGACCTGCACGTCCAGATCCGCCGCATGCCCAAGCCGGTCGTCGCGATGGTGGCCGGCTACGCGATCGGCGGCGGACACGTGCTCCACGTCGTCTGCGATCTGACGATCGCAGCCGATAACGCCCGCTTCGGCCAGACCGGGCCCAAGGTCGGATCGTTCGATGGCGGCTTCGGCGCGAGCGTCCTGGCGCGGCTGGTCGGCCCCAAGAAGGCCAAGGAGATCTGGTTCCTTTGCCGGCAGTACGACGCGCGCCAGGCGCTCGAGATGGGACTCGTCAACACGGTCGTGCCGCTCGAGCGACTCGAGCAGGAGACGCTGCAGTGGTGTCGCGAGATGCTCGCCCTCTCGCCGTTCGCGCTGCGGCTGCTGAAGGCGAGCTTCAACGCCGACGAGGACGGCCTCGCCGGCATCCAGCAGCTGGCTCATGACGCCAACCTCCTCTTCTACATGAGCGAGGAGGGTCAGGAGGGCCGCGACGCTTACCTTCAGAAGCGGCAACCCGACTTCTCGAAGTTTCCCCGGCGAGCGTGATGTCGCGCCACGAGCCCGAGCGGTCTCCGCATCTGGGTGACCGCGGCGCGACTGCGCACGCTGCCCGCGGCGCTCGCGCCGGTCCTTGTCGGAACCGCGCTGGCCGGCTATCTGCACGTGTTCCATCCGCTTCGGTTCCTCGCCGCGCTGCTCGGCGCGATCTTCATCCAGGTGGGCACGAACTTGTCCAACGACTACTCCGATGCGCGCCGTGGCGCGGACACCGAGGACCGGCTCGGTCCGGTCCGGGTGACCGCCGGAGGCCTGGTTCCGCCCAAGCAGGTGCTGATCGCGACCTATGTCAGTTTCGCCTTGGCGGTGCTCGCCGGCGTTTACCTGATCGTGGTCGCCGGCTGGCAGCTACTGCTCGTCGGCGCCGCCTCGATTCTGGCGGGGGTGCTGTACACGGGCGGCCCGCGGCCGTATGGTTATGAGGGGCTGGGCGAGTTGTTCGTGTTCCTGTTCTTCGGAATCGTCGCGGTGGCGGGATCGTTCTTCGTCCAGGTCAAGCATCTGAACTGGGAGGCGTTCGCGCTCGCTGTACCTGTCGGCCTGCTCGCGGCCGGGATTCTGGTCGTCAACAATGTGCGTGACATCGACACCGACCGCCGCGCCGGCAAGCGCACGCTCGCGGTCCGGCTCGGCCGCGAACGCACGCGGACGATGTTCGCGTTGATCGTTTATGCGGCCTATCTGCTGGCGCCTGTGACATGGCTGTTCGGCCCGCTGAAGGCCTGGGTGCTGTTGCCATGGCTGACGCTGCCAGTCGCGGCGCAGGTCGTGCGCGTGGTTCGCAACCAGACCGACGGCCCTTCGCTGAACGGGGCGCTGGCTCGGACCGGACTCCTACAGCTGACCTTCTGCGTGCTGCTCTCAGCGGGGCTGCTCTTGAGTAGGTGAAAGTTCGACTTGATTTGGTGAAGGCGCGCCTGCGCGCGCCTTTTGTTTCGAGCTCCGGCGCGATCTCGGCGCGCGAGCTCCTGCTGCTCAGAATCGTGGACTCGCAGGGCAGCGTCGGCGCCGGCGAGGCCGCCCCGCTGGCCGGCTACGACGAGCTGACGATCGGCGAGGTGCGCGACGCCTTGGAGGACTGCCGCACCACATTGATGCGTGCTCACTGGCTGGACCGTGCGGAGATCCTCGCCGAGTGCTCCGGGCTGGCGGAGCTCCCGCCGGCCCTGGCCGCGATCGACCTCGCGCTGTGGGACCTCGCTGGTCGCCAGGCCGGCCAGCCGGTGTGGCGTCTGCTGGGAGCGATGGAGGCCCTCCCGGTGTCGGTCAACGCGACGATCGGAGCGATGGATCGTGCCGGCGCGGCTGCTGCTGCCGCCGCTGCCCGCGCGGAGGGCTTCAGCTGCGTCAAGGTCAAGGTCGGCGCCGGCGATGACGGCGGCCGGCTGGCGGCCGTCCGCGCCGCGGTGGGCAGCGATGTGGCGATCCGGATCGACGCGAACGGCGTCTGGTCGGTCG
The DNA here is from genome assembly GCA_963837385.1 of uncultured Solirubrobacterales bacterium. Taxonomy (GTDB): domain Bacteria; phylum Actinomycetota; class Thermoleophilia; order Solirubrobacterales; family Solirubrobacteraceae; genus Palsa-465. The sequence goes on along the minus strand of CAWIMZ010000015.1, from coordinate 55,784 downwards.
ATCAGGCGATCGCGTCACTGAGGGCGTTCGAACCGATCGGGATCGAGCTCTGCGAGCAGCCGGTCGCGGGCGTCGAGGAGATCGCCTCGGTCGCGCGGGCTACGAACGTCCCGATCGGTATCGATGAGTCGGCCGCCGCGCGCGGGGCGCTCGACAAGCGCTGCTGCGAGGCTGTGTGCCTCAAGATCGTGCGCTGTGGCGGGATCTCGAGTCTGATCGACGCCGCACGGCGAGCTCGCTCGGCCGGCTATTCGGTGTATCTCGCCTCGACGCTCGATGGACCGCTCGGGATCGCGGCCGCGCTGCACGCGGCCGCTGTTGTCCGTCCCGACCGACCGTCCGGCCTCGGCACGTTGACGATGTTCGAGCAGCAACCGAACCCGATCCCGGTGAGCGGCGGCTTCATGCGGGTTCCGGAAGGAGTCGGCCTCGGCGACGGTTTGCGGGCCTGGTACGGCCGTCTCTAGTGCGCTTCGAGTAGGACACCGGCCACCGCGTCCGGAGCCTCCAGGTGCACCGCGTGGCCCGAGTGCGGTACGACGATGATCTCCGCAGCCGGGATCGCCGGTCGCCATCTGCGCCGCGATCGCCTGGAATTTCTCGTCCCGCTCGCCGACCACGAGCGTCACCGGCATCGCCAGCTCGCCGAGCCGGTCCCACAGCGGCGGGAGCGACCCGGCGCCGAGCCCGCGCAGCGCCCGGGACAGCCCGGATGGCGTGCTGCGCAGCCGGTCTGCGTAGGCCGCGGCCTCCACCTCCGGGGGCTGACCGCTCAGCACCGCAGTCGTTGCCCATTTGCGCGCGAACTGCTCGATTCCCTGCGACTCGGTCTCGTCGGCCAGCCGCTCGTCGGCCCGGCGGCGGGCCTCTCGCTCGCTCCGATCGGCGATTCCGGGGCTCGCGCCGATCAACACCAGCCGCTGCACCCGGCTCGGGAGCGCGAGCGCCACGTGGAGGGCGATCCGTCCGCCCATCGAGTAGCCGGCGAGCGTGAACCTCGGTGACGGCACCGAGGCCAGGTCATCGAGCACCGCCGCCAACGAGACCGGTTGCCGATCGCCGGCCTGGCCGTGGCCGCGGATGTCAGGCGCGAGCGCCAGGTAGCGTTCGTCGAGCGCCGCGAGCACCGGATCCCAGCTGCGCCCCGTGTGGGTGAAGCCGTGGAGAAGGACGAGCGTCGCCGCCATCGGACAATCATCATGACCGGATACGACAGCTATCTCCTGCTGCGCGCCTTCTGCGACGAGCTCGCACGCTGCGGGCTGCAGCACGCCTGCACCTCTCCGGGCTCCCGGTGCACGCCGATCGTGCTCTCGCTCGTCCGCGAACGCCGAATCCGCTGCTGGTCGCACATCGACGAGCGCTGTGCGGGATTCTTCGCGCTCGGGGCCGCCAAGGCCTCCGGCCGGCCGGTCGCGATCACCTGCACGTCGGGCACGGCGGCGGCGAACCTCGCGCCCGCCGTGATCGAAGCCCACCAGGCGCGCGTGCCGCTGATCGTGCTCACCGCTGACCGACCACCCGAGCTGCGAGACGTCGGCGCCGGCCAGACGATCGATCAGGTCAAGCTCTACGGCGACGCGGTCAGGTGGTTCGCCGAGGTCGGAGTTCACGACGCGACGCCCGAGCGACTTCGCTGGATCCGCGCCCTGGCGTGCCGGGCCTGCTGGACAGCGCTCGGCGGCCGGCCGGGGCCGGTGCATCTGAATTTCCCGCTGCGCGAGCCACTGGTGCTCGAGCAGCCGCTGCCGCCGGACGATGGAGCGAGGGACGATGGCCTGCCGTGGGTGACGCGGATGCGCGCTGCGCCGGCGCCGCCGGTCCGCCTGCCCGAGCTTCCCCGCCGCGGGATCCTCATTGCCGGCCGCGACGAGCGCGAACTGGGCCTCGGGCGCGCTGCGGCCCGGTTCGCCGAGCGGGCCGGCTACCCGCTGCTCGCTGACCCGCTCTCCGGCGCCCGGCACGGGCCGGCGGCGATCGCCCGCTACGACCTGTTGCTGCGCGACCAGCAATTCGAGCCGGCGGGGCACGCGGAGCTGGTGATCCGTGTCGGCGATCTTCCGACTTCAAAGCCGCTGCGAGCATGGCTGGCCTCCCTCGGCGCCGTGCCCCAGCTCGCGCTCGATCCCGAAGGTGCGTGGCAGGACCCGGACGGCGTGCTCAGCGCCGTTCACGCGGAAGACCCGACGGCTGTGCTCGAGGCGAGCGCGCCCGGCGCTCCGATCGATCCCGACTGGCTTCCGAGCTGGCGCGCGGCCGACGACGCGGTGAGCAAGGCAATCGAGCAAACGCTCGGCGACGAGCTCTCAGAGCCATTCGTCGCCGCCCGCCTGGCCGAGTGGCTGCCCGTCGAGGCGACGCTGTTCGTCGCCTCCTCGATGCCGATCCGTGACGTTGAGCTGTTCTTCGGTCATACCGAAACGGCACCGCGGGTGCTCTCCAACCGCGGCGCAAACGGCATCGACGGCACGGTCTCGAGCTCGTATGGAGTCGCCGCCGCGGGCGCTGGGCCGGTCGTCCTGCTGATCGGGGACGTGGCGCTTGCCCACGACATCGGCGGACTGCTCGCGGGCCGCCGCCTCGGCGTGGCGCTCACGATCGTGCTGCTCAACAACGACGGAGGCGGGAATCTTTCACTTCCTGCCCGTCGCCGGCGAGGCCGAGGCGTTCGAAGAGCACGTCGCGACGCCGCACGGGCTCGACTTCTCCCGGGCCGCGTCGCTGTACGGCTGCGATTACGAGCGCCCCACGACCACGGCCACCCTGCGGAGCGCACTCGAGCGATCGCTCGGCGCCGACCGGACGACGATCATCGAAGTGCGGACCGATCGCGAGCAGAACCTGGCGCTCCACAGGCGGGTGGCGAGGGCGGCGCTGGCCGCTCGCCGCGGCAGCTGATCACCCGGCGAGCACCGGCAGAAGCGCCTGCAGCTTCACCTCGGTCTCGGCCAGCTCGGCGGCAGGGTCGGAGTCGCGGACGATCCCGCAGCCCGCGTAGCACCGCGCCAGCGACCCCCGCAGCAGCGCGCACCGGAGCGCGACGCAGAACTCGCCGTCCCCGACTGCGTCGGTCCAACCGACCGGGCTTGCATACCAACCGCGGTCGAATCCCTCGAGCGCCGGTATCAGCTTTCCCGCGATCTCCCGGGCTCGCCTCCGACGGCCGGCGTCGGATGCAGCAGCGCCGCCAGCTCGACCGCACCGGTCGGTGCGGCCAGCTGGGCGCGGATCGGCGTGCCGAGGTGCTGGATGTTGGCGACCCGGACGAGCGCGGGCTCGGGCGCGGCGGTGATCCAGACCGCGTGCGGTGGAGAGCACGCGAGCAATCCGGCGCGCCACGATCGCATTCTCCTCGCGGTCCTTGTCACTGCGCAGCAGCTGCTCGCCGAGATGGTCATCGACCGCCGGGTCGGCGCTGCGGCGAATCGAACCCGCCAGGGCGACGGTGCTCGCACGCTGGCCCTCCCTGCGCACGAGCAGCTCCGGGCTGGCCGCGAGGAACGTCGCCTCGCCTCGTCCAACGGCGAACACGAAACAGGACGGGAACGCGTCGCGCAGCAGACCCAGAACCGCCTCGGGGTCGTGGTCGAGGGGAGCGTGGACCTCCACCTCCCGTGCCAGCACCACCTTCTCGAGCTCGCCGGCCCGGATCCGCTGTACGGCCCGGGCGACCGCCTCCTCGTAGTGGGACGGCGGCATCGGGCTGACCACCTTGTAGGGGCCCGTCGGCGCCGGGTCCAGCAGCGGCAACTGCCGCTCGCGCAGCTCGCTCAAGCGGCGCTCGACGCGTCCGATCGCGTCAGCGACCGTGTCGTCCGGCGCAAGTTCGACGTTGACGGTCAGCCACACCTCGCTCGCTTTGCGCACGAGCGAGACCTCGGGCACGAGCAGCGATGCGGGCGCAAAGCCATCCCAGGCGGGTGTGCCTCCACCGTCCGGGGCGAACGCGAAACCGCCGAGCGCGACCAGACCGGATCCGGGAGGGCCGGCGGGCTCGTCGGCGACCGCTCGCGCCACCAGCTTCCCCCAGCGTGCCGCGAGGTCCCCGAACCGGTCCTCGCCGCCCCCCTCGAGCCTGCGAACGCTTCCGAGCGCAGCCAGGGCCGAACCATCGCGGTCAGGCTGCTCGAAGCAGAACCAGGGCTCAGCCGGCCGCCGCGAGGCCGCGATCAAGGCGGTCGGATCCGTGGCCCGCGCGCAGCGCGAGGTTACGCTCACGATCGTCGGCGAGCCGCTCGCGCGCGAAGCGCAGAGCGCGAGCTCGAGCCGCTCGATGAGCCGCTCGCGCGTCCCTGCCTCGAGCCATGCGGCCGCCGGAGCGCTCCAACTGATCGCCTCGGTCATCGCTTCGCAGCGTAGCGCCGAGCGAGCACGCGCTCGAGTGCGCGGTCGAGGCTGCCGTGGACATGCTGCTGCAGCCACAGCGCTCGGAACATGTGATCCTCGGTGGGAACTGTTCGACGACCGCGTTCGGCCAGCGATCGATGTGCTCGATCTGGCCCTGAGGCGACGGCTTAGGTCTCCCCCCGCCCACGCGAGATCGCGATCTCGCCGGTGCGCGCCATCTCGATCAGCCCGAACGGCCGTACGAGGGCTTCGAACGCCTCCACCTTCTCGTAGGTTCCGGTCACCTCGATGACGACCGACCGCCTGCTGACGTCGACGACCTTGGCGCGGAAGATCTCGCAGATCTGCATCACTTCGGCCCGATTGGCGCCGTCGGCCGCCACCTTGAACAGCGCCAGCTCGCGCGCGAGCGTCTCCTCGGGTTCGAGGTCGCGGATCTTGAGCACGTTGACGAGCTTGTGCAGCTGCTTGGTGACCTGATCGATCGGCTGCACGGCACCGTCGAGCGTCAGCGTAATCCGCGAGATCGACTCGTCGTCGGTGGGACCGACGGCCAACGTGTCGATGTTGAAGCCGCGCCGCGCGAACAGGCCGGCGATCCTGGTCAGGACACCCGGCTTGTTCTCGACCAGGATCGAGAGGATGTGCTTGCGCCCGGTCCGCAGACCGACGGCAGCCTCGAGCTGATCCAGCGACAGTAGTTCCTTGGTTCCTGGCTCGCCCATGATCAACCCACCATATCCCGGGCTGCCTGGCCGGCCGGGATCATCGGATACGTGTTCTCCTCGCGGGTGACACGGACGTCGACGAGGACCGGACCGTCGGTCGCGAGAGCTTCCTTGATGTCGCTCACGAGCGTGCGCTTGTCCTCGAGCCGGATCCCGGTTGCGCCGTAGGCCTCGGCGAGCTTGACGAAGTCAGGCCACTCGCCCATCTCAACCTGGCTGTAGCGCTTGTCCCAGAACAGCTCCTGCCATTGGCGGACCATGCCGAGGTAGCCGTTGTTCATGATGAACACCTTGATCGCGATCCCCTCCTGGGTGCAAGTCGCGAGCTCCTGCATGTTCATCTGAACCGAGCCGTCGCCGGCGATGCATACGACGAGTTGATCGGGGCAGCCGATCTTTGCGCCCATCGCCGCCGGCAGTCCGAAGCCCATCGTGCCGAGCCCGCCGGAGTTGATCCACCGGCGGGGCGCGCGGAAGTGGAAGTACTGCGCCGTCCACATCTGATGCTGACCGACGTCGCTGGTGACAATCGCGTCGCCCTCGGTCGCCTCGTACAGCGCCTGGATCATGTACTGCGGCTTGATCTCGGCGTCCTTTGAGTCCTCGTAGCGAAGCGGATGACGCTGCTGCCAGGAGCGGATCCGCGACCACCACTCCTCCAACCGGCTCGGATCCGCTGAGAGGGCGCGGTACTCGGCGGTCAGCCGCGGAACGATGTTCTTGGCGTCGCCGACGATCGGAATGTGGGCGGGAACATTCTTCGAAATCTCGGCCGGGTCGACGTCGATGTGAATGAACTTCGCCCGTGGGGCGAACTCCGAGAGCTTGCCGGTGATCCGGTCATCGAAGCGCGCACCGATCGCGACGATCAGGTCGGCCTCGTCCATTGCGTAATTCGCGGTCCGGGTACCGTGCATCCCGAGCATCCCGAGCCACTGCTCATGCGGAGCGGGAAACGCCCCCAGGCCCATCACCGTGCAGGTGACGGGGAACCGGTCGCAGGTCGCGAGCTCGGTCAGCTCAGCGGCGGCGTTTGCGCTGATCACGCCGCCGCCGGCGTAGATCACCGGCCGGCGGGCGTTCGCGAGCGCCTTTGCCGCCAGGCGGATCTGCTTCTGATTGCCCTCCGTGGTCGGCTGATAGCCGGGGAGGTGCACATCGGTGACCGGTTCATAGGGAATGTCGGCGCGGCTCAGGTCCTGCGGAATGTCCACGATCACGGGCCCGGGCCGGCCGGTACGGGCGATGTGGAACGCCTCGTGGATCGAGCGCGGAAGCTCCAGCGGATGCTGGATCATGAAGCTGTGCTTAACGATCGGCATCGTGATGCCGATCGTGTCCGCCTCCTGAAACCCGTCGGTCCCGAGCAGCTCGGTGCGCACCTGGCCGGTGATGAACACGACCGGAACTGAGTCCATCATCGCGTCGCAGATCGGCGTGACGAGGTTTGTGGCGCCGGGGCCGCTGGTCCCCATGGAGACGCCAACCTTCCCGGTCGCCTTCGCGTAACCCTCGGCGGCATGCCCGCCGCCCGCCTCGTGACGGACCAGGATGTGCCTGATGCCTGCGTCGTAGAAGGCGTCGTAGGTCGGGAGGTTGGCGCCGCCGGGTAGGCCAAATACGACCTCGACACCCTCGGCCTTCAGGCATTCCATCAGGGCGTCGACTGCACGCATAGCGCTCGCCTCCTTTCGGGTCGTTATGGGCGCGCGCGGCGAGCCCGCACGCGGCGGGAAAACCGAGTTTACCGCGTCAGGGTCGGCGCATGGCGGCCTCGGAGGCGATCGCCACCTCAGGAAACTCGAGCTCTTCTCCGCAACCCGTGCACACCGCGTCGTGCAGCTTCAGCACGCGTCCGCACCCGGGGCACTGGCGGCGCAACTCCTGATTGTCATAGCGATAGAAGATCGCGGTGAGCAGCCCCAAGAAGGGGATCAGACCCGAGATCATGAACCAGATCAGAAATGAGCTCCCCTTGGTGCGACCGACGATCCCTCCGGCGAGGCCGAAGAAGAACATGATCACGAGGAGTCCCGTGTCCTGCATATGTCCGGGTCGTTACCAGACGATCGTCTTGATCGCCCAGAGCACCGCGACGACCACTGCGACCGCGACTACCACCCAAAAGATGCCCATGATCAGGCCGACCACGAGCTTGATCGCGAGTGCCGCAGCGATCACGAGGATCAGACCTGCGCCGAGCTTCCTCAGAACGGGCGTCCGGTTCGGACGAGCTTCCAGCTGGTTTTGCATAGATGAAGCGTAGCGCGCCCGGCGCGGCGTGCGTCAGTCGTAGACGCGCTTCAGGTGCTCGAAGCGTGCTACCGACGCGGGGCTGCGCCCCTCGAGCCGCAAACGCGCAATCCGGTAACGCCGCACCGGAGCGGACGGCCCCTCAGGAGACGTCCCTCGGCGGTCGGCGATCAGCAGCACCTTTGAGGATGTGATCGAACGGGTCATGACCAGCATGATCCTCGCCGCCGCTCCCGCCGCCATTGGCCCTGAGGACAAAGTTCCTGCACAGGCGTGGGCCCCAGGGCTGGCGCAGGTTCACCCGCGCGCAGCTATCCCGGCCAAGTCGAGCGCTTCCTGGGCGCTCGCGCACAGGCGCCGGCGCAGCCGCCAGCGCGCGCCGCAGAAGGCGAGGTTCGCGACCGTCGCGAAGCCGGCCTCGTGCTCGCGGAGCGCCAGCAGCAGGTGTGCGAGGCGATCGCTCGGGGGCAAGCTCTGGTCGGTCACCTTCACGCAATAGCAGTGCACGCGCCGCCCCCCGGGACGTAGGAGCACCGCGCCGGCCTCTCCCATCACCCACACTCCGAGCCCGCCGCGCTCGATTACCAACCCGGTTTGCTGATGGACGGCGCGCGCCCGAGGGCCGAGCAGATCGGCAAGCAGCCCCCGCGCGACGTGCTCGGCTGCCGCCTCAGAGGAGCGGGGCTCCCGCAAGACGTTGGCGCCGCGCGCCGCGTAGAGCTCGGGAATGATCCAGGCGTGCGCGAGCAGGATCACCGAGACGGGGAGCGTGACCGGCGCCAGGACGACGAGCAACACCGCGACAGCGAGGAACGGCACGGTGTGAGCCACCGTGACGGCCGACCACAGACGGGCTGCGCGTCTCAGGGAGCGCTCGTCGGCAACCGACCGCCAGTAGACGGTCGCGAGCTCGGGAAGCGGGCCGCCGCCGACAGCCGCCAGTTCACCGGCCGCCTCCGTGTCAACCCCCTGCGATCGGGCGCCGGAGAATCACGAGCGGTTCGGCGATCGGCAGCTCTCGCACCTGCTCGGCTTGACCCTCTCCATGCGAGACGACGGCGTAGTGGCCCTGCTCGAGCTCGGCGCGAAACGCAGCGACCGCGGCCTCGATCCTCGCCGGATCGTCGGCGGTCCACTCCGCCACCGTCGTATGGCCGGTTTGATCCATCCGAATCAGCCTGGACATGCTGAGCCTCCTTAGAGCGGTGAGCCCTCATCCTACGCCTACCGCCTGGGGCGACCCGAGTCACGGGAAAGGATTCATGAAGCGAATCGCGATATTGGCGGCAGCGATCGCCCTAATGCTGCCGGGCTCAGCCCTGGCGAACAGTTCGACGTGTCAGGCCTACAACCCGCAGACGTGCGTCGTCTCGAACGGGCCGACCGCAAGCACCAGCAGCACACTGCCATTCACAGGCATCAACGTCGGTCTGCTTGCGGCGGGCGGGGCCACGCTGGTCGGGGCCGGTCTGATCGTTCGCAGGTTCTCACGGCGCGTCAGCTGAAAACTTGGGGGGACGCAACCGCCCTGCCCGCACGCGGGCGGGGCAGTTGCGCTAGGCCTCGGCGTCTCTGCGCTATCCGGCCGCCTGAACCCGATCTCGGATCAACCGGGTGACCTCGCCTCCGTCGGCGCGACCCTTCGTCTCGCGCATCACGTAGCCCACCAGGGGTCCGATCGCCTTCATGTTCCCGCCCCGGACCTGCTCGGCGGCGGCCGGGTCCGAAGCGATCGCACGGTCGACGATCTGCTCGAGGCCGTCCTCCTCGCCCCGCAGCGCACCCAGTCGTTCGCGGTCGACGATCGAGCGCGGATCGCCTCCTTCCTCCACCAGCCGCGTGAGCACCTCCCGAGCAGCGTCACGGCTGACCTCTCGCGCGCTCACCATCGCGGCCAGCGCCGCCAGGCTCTCCGGGGAGACGTTGCTGGCCCGCGGGTCGGCGTCCGATCCGATCCGCTCGACGAGCTGCGGGATCCAGTTCGCGATCGTAACCGGGTCGGCCCCGTCGGCCGCCACCGCTCGCTCGAAGTAGTCGCCGAGCTCCGCGCGGAAGGCGAACAGGCGGGCGAGCTCGCCGCTCAGACCGAGCTCGCGCTCGAACCGAGCCGCACGCTCCGCGGGCAGCTCCGGAATCTCCGCCCGCGCGGCAGCGAGCATTTCGTCGCTGACGACCAGGGGCACAAGATCGGGCTCTGGGAAGTAGCGATAGTCGTGCGCCTCCTCCTTGGAGCGCAGCGGTGTCAGGCGCCCCGAGGTTGGATCGAAGTGCAGCGTCTCTTGCACAACGGGCTGACCCGACTCGAGCAGCCCGACCTGTCGCTCGATCTCGGCCCTGACCCCTCGCTCGAGGAACCGGAACGAATTCATGTTCTTCAGTTCGGTCTTTGTCCCGAGCTCGCCCCGGCCGGCCGGCCGGACCGATACGTTCGCGTCGCAGCGCAGCGAACCTTGCGACATATCCACGTTGGAGACGCCGAGCGTCTTCAACGTCGTTCGCAGCAGTGTCAACCACTCGCGCGCTTGCTCGGGCGAGTGGATATCGGGCTGGGTAACGATCTCGACCAGCGGTGTGCCGCCGCGGTTGAAATCCACCCAGCTGCGATCCGAGCCGTGGATCCGTCCGCTCTCCCCTAGGTGGTTGAGCTTGGCGGCGTCCTCCTCCAGATGCACGCGGTGGATGCGAACCTCGCCCAAGTGCCCGCCTTTGCACAGCGGGATGTCGTACTGCGAGATCTGATAGCCCTTGGGACTGTCGGGATAGAAGTAGTTCTTCCGGTGGAAGATCGACCGCGGCGCGATCTCACACCCGAAGGCGAGGCCGATCATCAGCCCGAAGTGGACCGCACGCTCGTTGAGCACTGGCAGGCTTCCCGGCAATGCCAGGCACACCGGACACGTGTGCACGTTCGGTGGATCGCCGAACGACAGCTCGCAGCCGCAGAACATCTTCGTCCGCGTCTCGAGCTGGACGTGAATCTCGAGGCCGATTACGGGTTCGTAGCGCCCGCTCGTGCTCATCGTCGCGCCGGGCTCCCGTCAAACCCGATCGCCCGCTCGAGCGCATACGCCGCGTCGAGCAGCCGGCTCTCGCTGAACGCCGGCCCAGCGAGTTGGAAGCCAACCGGCAAACCGTCCGCGAGTCCCGACGGGATCGAGATCGCCGGAATCCCGGCCAGCGGCATCGGCACGGTGCAGAAATCGTTGAGGTACATCGCCAGCGGATCGTCGGTCTTGGCCCCGAGCTCGAACGCAGTCCAGGGACTGGTTGGGGTGACGACGAAGTCGAACCGCTCGAACGCAGTCTGGAAGTCCTCGGCGATCTTGGTGCGCACCTTCTGCGCGGTCCCGTAGTAGGCGTCGTAGTAGCCGCTCGAGAGCGCGTAGGTGCCGAGCATGATCCGGCGCTTGACCTCGGCGCCGAAGCCGGCGGCCCGCGTGCGGCTGTACATCGAGATCAGCCCGGCGCTGCCATCGACCCGCAACCCGTAGCGAACACCGTCGAATCGCGCGAGGTTGGCCGACGCCTCGGCCGGGGCGATCAGGTAGTAGGCCGAGAGGGCGTGTGGCGCGTGTGGCAGGCGACAGGGCTCGACGAGCGCCCCGAGGCCCTCGGCGAGCTTCAGGGTCGCCTCGAAGCTCCCCCGGACGCCGGCGTCGACGCCGCCGCCTGAGCCGGTCAGCTCCTCGGGCACCCCGAGCCTGACTCCGCGCAGGTCCTCCGCGCTCGGCGTGGCGATCTGGCCCGGAAACTCGACCGACGTCGAGTCCCGCCGGTCACGCGAGATCATGTGACTGAGCAGGAGCGCGGCGTCGGTGACGTCGCGGGTGACCGGGCCCGCCTGATCGAGCGAGGACGCGAACGCGATCATCCCGTAACGCGAGCAGGCCCCGTAGGTCGGCTTCACGCCGACGATCCCGCAGAGCGCCGCCGGCTGGCGGATCGAACCCCCGGTGTCGGTCCCGATCGCCCATGGGGCGAGGCCGGCCGCTACCGCGGCGGCGCTGCCGCCGGAGGACCCGCCGGGGACGCGGCTGCGATCCCACGGGTTGAGCACCGGCCCGAAGCCGGAGTTCTCGTTCGAGGAGCCCATCGCGAACTCGTCCTGGTTGGTCTTTCCGAGCAGCGGGGCGCCCGCCTCGGCGAGTCGATCGACGACCGTGGCCGTGTAGGGAGGCCGGTAGCCCTCGAGGATCCGCGAGCCGGCCTGACTCGGAACGCCCTCGGTGCAGAACAGGTCCTTGACCGCGAGTGGGACGCCCCCGAGCGGCGCGCGCGCCGGCGCAGGACCGCTCGGCGAACCTTCCGCGACCCAGGTGAACGCGTTCAGCTCCTCTGCGGCCGCCCGCACTCGATAGGCCTCGAACAGCTCCAGCGCGTCGATCTCCCCGGCGCGTACGCGTTCCGCGGCTTGAGCCGCGGTCAGCTCGATCAGATCGCTCACTGCGGGGCTGCCGGGCTCGGAACTCCGAAGCCGCCGTGAAGTGGCTCGGGCGCGCTCGCCAGTACCACCTCCGGGGCCAGACAAGGCTCCGGCTGATCGGCGCGCAGCGCGTTTACGACGTCGATCACGTGCGAGGTCGGCGGCACCCCCGTGAGGTCGAGCTCGCCGATCTTCTCGATGTGGTCGAGCACCTTTGACAGCTCGGACGCCATCCGCTCGACCTCGTCATCGGCCAGCTCCAGACGGGCGAGGCGGGCGACGTGAAGCACCTGGTCACGATCGAGCATGCGATGGATTCTAGGAGCCACCCTCGCCGTCGAGCCTCACGGTCTCGATCTCTCCCGGTCCGTCGCGCTCCGCGATGCCCTCGGTTCGCATCGACTCGAACGCTCCGTACAGCAGCGCGGCGGCGCTCGCGAGGCCGAGCCAAGCCCCCGCCTTTCGCACATCGGTGCCGGGAACTGAGATCACGACGCGATAGAACAGCCCCAGCAAGTTCAACAGCGCGAGCACGGTCACGATCATGCTCAAGCTCACGGGAATCGCCGGCGCCCGCCGAGTCGCCTGAAAGTACACCAGTGCCAGCGCGAGCAGGATCGTCAGCAAGACCAGCCACCGCAGCTGGGCGAGCCCGTGCCATCCGTTCACCGAAGCGTTGAAGCCGAGCGTCGCAGCCGCCCGAGCCAGGACGTCGTTCGGTGCGTACCACTTCAGCGCAAACATGAACACGAGCAGCAGCACCGCGCTCGCCGCCACGATCCACTCTGGCCGCCGGAGCCGCGACGCATCGAGGCTCATCACGCCACCCCTCCAGCCACCGCTCGCCGCTCGCGGAGCGATTCAATGCCGCCAAACGCGATTCCCACTGCAGCGAGCAGCCCGAGGTAGGCGCCCAGCTTCTGATCCACGATCGAGCTTGGCGAGGGGAGATCGATCAACACTCGGTAGACGAGCAGCACGGCCGTGAGGCTGCCGAGCAGGATGATCGGGACGCTCGTGTCGGTCTGCGCCCCGTGGGAGCGCTGGGTCGCGTGCAGAACGACCGAGCCGAGCGCGACGGCGATCGTCAGGACCATGATCCACCGCACCACCGTGAGCCCGTTCCACGCGTTCTCGGAGCTGGGGGTCGCGGAGCGGGTAGCGTGCGGGCTCGGCGTCGCGACGCCACCGAACCATTTCGCCGCGAACATCAGGACCAGCAGCGCCAGCGCACTCACGGCGCTGATCAGCTCGCCGCCGCGAGGGATCAGCGGGGCCGCCGGCGCGCGTTCGGTCTCTGCCGTCTGCGCCACTACCCGCCCGCGAGCGCGCGAGCTGCCTGCAGCGTGTTGCGCAGCAGCATCGCGATCGTCATCGGGCCGACACCTCCGGGAACCGGCGTCAGCACACCGGCACGCTCGCGAGCCGCGTCGAAATCGACATCTCCGACCAACCCGCGATCGGTCCGGTTGGTCCCCACGTCGATCACCGCAGAGCCCGGCTTGACGTGCTCGGCTCCGAGCATTTGTGGCCGGCCGATGGCCGCCACCAGTACGTCCGCGCGCGAGCACACCGCCGGCAACTCGCGCGTTCGCGAGTGGCAGACGGTGACTGTCGCGTTGCGCGCCAGGAGCAGCGCGGCAAGCGGCTTGCCGACCAGATCTGAGCGGCCGACGACGACCGCTTCGGCTCCCTCGAGCGCAACGTCGTAGGCATCCAAGAGCTCGATCACGCCCAGCGGCGTGCACGGCCTCAGGCCGGGGGCGCCCTGCGCAAGCCGGCCGGCACTGATCGGCGTAAGGCCATCGACGTCCTTGTCGGGATTGATCCTCTGAGTGAGCGCCGACCCGTGGAGTCCCTTGGGCACCGGCAGCTGCAGCAGGATGCCGCTGACACCAGGCTCGTGATTGCACTCTTCGATCACCGCCTCGACGTCGCTTTGGCGGGAGTCGCTAGGCAGATGGCGGTGGTGATCGGCGATCCCGACCTCGGCGCAGGCCTTGCGCTTGTTGGCCACGTAGACGGCCGACGCGGGATCCTCGCCGACGAGGATCGTCGCCAGACCGGGCTGCCGTCCGCTGCGCTCCCTCAGCGCCGCGAGATCGAGTGCCACAGCGGCGCGGACGCGCGCCGCCACGGCTCTTCCGTCGATGATCCTCGCGCTCATGAGCGGCGGAAGCTAAAGGATCGCCGGCGCTAGCGCTTGGAGATCGGTGCCAGGTCCGAGACCAGTTTGCGCTCTGAGCGATCCTTGCTGAAGCGGATCACGACGATCCCGCCCGGCTCGACACCCGTGACGACGCCGTCGCCGAAGGTCGGGTGCACGACGTCATCGCCGAGCCGGTACGCGATCGGCGCGGGGTGGTCGGCCTCCGCCCATGGCTCGGGGGACGCTTTCGAGCTCCATGACGTCGCGCGCGCGCGGACCGACGCCAGACCCCGCGGTCGCTGCTCGTCCCGATCGGTCAGCCGGTTCGGAATCTCGGCGATGAAGCGACTCGGCGCGCCGAACGCGCGCGCTCCGAAGACGGTGCGCGTGCGAGCGTAGGTCAGATAGAGATCGCGCTCGGCGCGAGTGATCCCGACGTAGCAGAGCCGCCGCTCCTCCTCGAGTCCACCCTCATCGAGGGCGCGGGAGTGCGGGAAGACACCCTCTTCGCAACCGATCATGAACACGATCGGATACTCGAGCCCTTTCGCGTTGTGCAGTGTCATCAGCGTCACCAGGCCCTCATCGTCGGCCCGCTCGTCGGCGTCGGAAACGAGCGCGACCTGCTGCAGGAAATCGGCGAGTGACGGCTCCTCCTGTCCGCCGGCGTCGTACTCCGCGGCCACGTTGATCAGCTCCTCGAGGTTCTCGAGCCGACCCTGCGCCTCGATTGTCCGCTCCGCCTCGAGCGCCTCGAGATACCCGCTCTCCTGGAGCGTTTCCTTCAGCAGCGCCGAGATCGGAGCCGCTGACTCGGCGCGCTCGCGCAGCACGTGCATCGTGCCCATGAAGCGCCCGATCGCCTTGACCGCGGCCGGCCCCAGCCCGGGGATCTGGGCGGGATCGGAGGCGGCTTCCCAGACCGAGACGCCGATCGTGTTCGCGAACGCCAGCACGCGCGAGACCGAGGTCGTGCCGATCCCCCGGCGCGGGGAGTTGACGATCCGGGTGAACGCTCCTACGTCCTGAGGGTTCACGAGCACGGTCATGTATGCGATCGCGTCCTTGATCTCCGCCCGCTCGTAGAACTTGGTGCCGCCGATCACCTGGTAGGCGATCTCGGCCCGGACGAGCGTGTCCTCGAGCACCCGCGACTGTGCGTTGGTGCGGTAGAAGACCGCGATCTCCGACCGTGACACCCCCTCGTCGACCAGCCGCTGGATCTCCCCGGCGACGAACCGCCCCTCGGCGTGCTCGTCCTCGAGCTCGCGGATCTTGATCTCGTCGCCCTGGCCCAGGTCGGTCCAGAGCGACTTCGGCTTCTGCCCCCGGTTGTTGCGGATCACGGCGTTGGCAGCATCGAGGATCGTCTGCGTGGAGCGGTAGTTCTGTTCGAGCTTGATCACCCGGGCGTCGGGGAACGTGTCCTCGAACTCGAGGATGTTGCGGATGTCGGCGCCACGGAAGCCGTAGATCGCCTGCGAATCGTCGCCGACCACCATCAGGTTTCGATGCTCCCCGGCGAGCAGCTGCAACCAGCGGTACTGCGCATGGTTGGTGTCCTGGTACTCGTCGACGAGGACGTGGCGAAAGGCCGTCGCGTAGAGCTCGCGCACTTCGGCGAACAGCTCCAGCACGTTGACGGCGCGGACCAGAAGGTCATCGAAATCCATTGCGTTCATGCGGTGGAGCTCGCGCTCATAGGACCGGTAGACGTCGGCGACCGTCTGCTCGAAGAAAGAGCCGACCATCCGACCGTAGGCGTCGGCGTCACGGAGCTTGTTCTTGGCGTCGGAGATCTGCGCCTGCATCGAGCCGGGGGTGAAGCGCTTGGGATCGATCCCCAGATCATCGAGGCAGCGTTTGACCAGCCGGCGCGAGTCGGCCTGATCGTAGATCGTGAACTGGCGCGTGTACCCGAGGCGGTCGGCATGAGCGCGCAGCATCCGCGCGCAGGCCGAGTGGAAGGTCATCACCCACATCGCTCGCACCCGGCGCCCGACGAGCAGCCCCGCCCGCTCGCGCATCTCCCCCGCGGCCTTGTTGGTGAACGTGATCGCGAGGATCTCGTTCGGCTTCGCCGCGTCCGTCGCGATCAGGTGGGCGATCCGGTGGGTCAGCACTCGAGTCTTGCCCGAACCGGCGCCGGCGAGGATCAGCAGCGGCCCCTCGCCATGGGTCACGGCCTCGCGCTGGGGGCCGTTCAGGCCTGAGAGGAGCGCTTCCAGATCATTGGCTTCGTCGGGCATGGCAGCGATTTCAACGGTAGCGAGGACGGTGGTCGCCTCCGCGTGTTCGCCATCCTGTCTGGCGTGGCCGAGATCGTCGAGGAGATCCGCGCGGCGTGCGCTCGCGTTTCTGGACAGGCGAGGTACGTGTCGATCGACCGCGAGGCGATCCCGGCGTATGCGATCGGCCTTCCCATGAACGAAACCGCCCCCGTCGCGCAGCCGCTCACCGGTCACCGTGAGGAGCGCGCGGCCTTCTGGGTGACGCTCGACGCGATCAACTACGGGTCGGGCTGGTTCCCGACGCTCCGCAAGCAGGAGGGCCGCTCCGGCTACCTCACGATCGCATCCGGGATCCGTGACCGGTTCGAGGCCCGCGGCCCATGGACGGCGCAGGAATTGGCGAGGATCGAGGCTGAGGAGCTCGCCGCCGCACTGCATCAGGATCCCGACCACGAGCTGATGACCCTGTTCGCCCGCTCGCTGCGCGACCTGGGGCGCCATCTGGCGGGCGAGCACGGGGCGCGATTCACCTCGCTGCTGGACGCGGCGCAGGGTTCGGCTGTCAAGCTGGCCGACCTCCTGGGCGGCTGGGACTGCTTCGCGGACAGCTCGACCTACTCCGGCTTCGAGGTCCCGTTCCTCAAGCGTGCTCAGATCGCCGCCGCGGATCTGAGTCGAGCGGGGCTCGTGCAGTTCGCCGACCTGGATAGGCTGACGATGTTCGCCGACAACCTCGTCCCGCACGTGCTGCGACTCGACGGCGTATTGCGCTTTCACCCACAGCTCGTCGCGCGCATCGATCGCGGCGAGCTGATCGCGCACGGATCGCCGGAGGAGGTCGAGATCAGGGCGTGTGCGCTGCACGCGGTCGAGTCGCTCGTCGCGAGCCGCCCGGGGAGTTGCGCGGCGCAGCTCGACGAGCTGCTCTGGCTACGAGGAGGTGGGCCTCGCTACAAAGCCCGCCCGAGGCACCGGTCCAGATCCACCGCCTACTGATGCGCTTACGATTCGAGCGCCTCAGCGCGCGCCCGCATGATCGCCTCGGCGCCGGCGTCGCCGACCAGCAGCTCCGCCCGGATGGTGCCGCTGGCGATCTGATCGACGGCCGGGAAGCGTCCGGTACTGGTCAGCAGCGGATCAAGCGCGATCACCGTCGTCTCGCCGCCGAGCGGCTCGCGAGCGGTTGCGATCACCGTCAGCGACCCGCCGTCGGCGACGTTGCGCGCCGCCGCCAGGAGCTTGCGGGCGATGTGCGGATGCAGTCCGTCCAGGCAGTCGATCATGACCACCGCGTCAGCCCCACGGGCAGCGAGCCGCCGAGCTTGATCGACGACCCGCTCAACTGTCTGTCCCTGTGCGTCGGCAGACGCGCCGAGGCTGATCGCCGCCGCCGGCTCGATCGACCATCCGGAGAGCTCCTCGGGTCGCACTCCGGCGAGCACCAGCGAGAGCGCCAGCTCGTGATCGCCGGCGAGCGCGGCTACCAGCCTGCGCAGCGCTTCGGTCTTGCCCGCGCGGGCACCTCCGACGATCGTTACCCGGGAGCCTTTTCCGATCGGTGTCAGCCACTCGATCGCCTTGATCGTCGGGTCCACGGAGCCGAGCTGGAAGCGCTCGCTCGGGAACACCGCGGGAAGGTCCTCGAAGCGAGCGCTGTCGGCGACCTCCTCGGCGGGCCGGTCGTTGATCGTGTCGATCCTGACGAGCGATGCGAACCTCTCCGAGCGACGCGGCGCGCGCCGCGGTCCCGCGATGCGATCGCCCGAGACGAGCTCGCACCGCTTGACCTGGGCGGCGGAGATGTACACGTCATCGTCGGAGGGCTCAGGGGGCGCGACCCGCAGGAAACCCGATCCGTTCGAGAGCAGCTCGACGACGCCCTGGACGATCGCATCCTCGGGCTCGCGCTCGCGCTGCGCATCGGGGGTCTCCTCCTCGTGCTGCTCCGAGGGCTCCTCAGGCGGCTCCGGCGGTGCCTCCTCATCTTCCCGTGGGCCGGCTTCTTCGCGCGCGCTGCTGCGGCCGCGGCCGCCGCGGCGACCTCGCCGCCGGCGGGGCTGATCGTCGTCGTGGATGCGAAGCTCATCGATCACCGCGTCCGTCAGCTCCGGGGCGCCGGCCGGCTCGCCTTCCTCGGTTTCCGCCGCGGCGCCGGCGGGCGGCTCCGCGGAGCCGCCCTGCTTGGCCAGGATCGCCTCGATCAGGTCGGCACGGCGCAGTCGCCGGTACCCGTCGATCGAGAGCTCTGACGCGATCGCGTGCAGGTCTGCAAGTGGGCTGCCTTCCAGGGCGGCGCGGTCGAGCACGGACATTTGGTACCTCCTCGAGGCGGTTATCGGTGGGCTCCGGTCGCGTTGATGCCAGCGACCGGCGATCTTTGAACGTCCGAATCTAGCGTGCTCGGGCCGAGCCTTGCGCCCAGCGCAACTCGTCGGAGATCCGCAGGCCCGGATCGACCTCGGTCTCGGCGGTGAGAACCGCCCGGACCGCCAGGAAGTCCGCGACCGCGTCGACGTCGTGGACCCGGAGCACGTGCGCACCCGCATCGACGCCGTAACCGACCGCCGCCAGCGTGCCCGCGAGACGCGCCCGAGGGGGACGGTTGGTGATCGCGCCGACGAAGTCCTTGCGCGAGACGGCGAGCAGCAGCGGTCGCTCGAGCGCGTGCAGCTTGCGCAGCGCCCGCAGGACCTCGACCGTCTGCGAGGGCGTCTTTGCGAAGTCCGGGCCGGGATCAAGCAACAGCTGCTCGAACGCCATCCCCCGGTCGAGCGCAAGCTCGATCCGCTCGCGCAGGAATCCCTCGACGTCCGCGACGATGCGCCTGTCGTATGAGGGATCGAGCAGCTTGTGCTTCGGCGCCGCGCGCGTGTGCATCAGCACCAGACCTGCCCCGGTCTCGGCGCACACGTCCGCCAGTGCCGGGTCGCGCAGCCCGCTGACGTCGTTGACGATCGAGGCGCCTCTGGCAACCGCGGCGCGCGCCACCGCGGGCTTGTAGGTGTCGATCGAGACGATCGCACCCAGTTCGCAAGCGACGCGCTCGACCAGCGGCACCACGCGCTCGATCTCCTCCCGCGGCGTAACCGGGGGGCGGTTGGTGACGCTCGACTCGCCGCCGATATCGATCATCTCGGCGCCGCCTTCGAGCAACGCGCGAGCGAGATCGACGCGTTGCTCGAGCGACTGGCGAGCCCCCCCGTCCGAGAACGAATCCGGCGTGGCGTTGACGATCCCCATCAGCCATGGCCGCCGGGAGAGCCAGAGCGACCCGGAGCTCGTGCGAAGCTCGCGCTCCGGAGCTCTGATGCGCTCTGAGTTGCGATCGTCGCCCGCGTGCACCATCGAAGCGGAGCTTACGAGAGCCACGCGCAGACGGACAGCTCCCTCGACGGGCGCCCGGCGCTGCCCCTACTTGCCTCCGGCCGCCTGGTAGAGCTTGCGCACGATGTCGAACATCAGCGGCGAGGTCTCCTGGAAGCCGGGGCAGCAGGGCGGTCCGCCCGCATCGCTGATCCCGATCTCGATGTGCGGGCCGGAGGACAGCCCGACATCGCCGCAGCCGACCTCGGCGATCGGCTCACCGGTGCTCACGTGCGTGCCGACCTGCACCAGCGCAGGCAAGGCGTGACCATAGTAGATGTAGCGGCCCTTGTACTGGCCACTGTCGACCTTGAGCACCGGCGCGGCCGGCCCGAAGCCGTCGATTCCCTCCTGGACGATCGTGCCCGAGGTCATCGCGACCTCGACGACCTGCGATCCGCAGTCAGCGCCGACCGTTGAGATGTCGATGCCCTGATCGAGCGTCCAATCCGAGACGGGCACCACCCGCGAGATCGGCCGCAGGGGGAACACCCAGGCGCCGTTCGGTGAGGAGCTCGGCGCCGGCGATGTCTTCGGCGCGCCGCCGGGAGCGTCGAGGATGCTTCCCCCCGTGGCAGCACTCTTGACCGCCGCCAGCAACGTTGAAGCCGTGCGGATGCCGACCGAGCCGCTGGCGGGATAGAGCCGGTTTGATCGCTGAAACCGCCTCACCGCGGTCTTGGTCGCGGATCCGAAGTAGCCGGTCGCCGAGACCCGGTACCCGGCGTCGGTCAACCAGGTCTGAAGCGTCTTGATGTCGGCCCCCGACTGCCCCTTGCGAAGCGTACGGGTGAACACCGACGCCGAGGAGTTCTGGGCGACGATCCCGTGCGGAGCCTTCGGCCCCACGAGCCCGGCCCCTCCGCTGCTAGCCGACGCGCTCGCCGCGGGCAACAGCAAGCCCGCGATCAGCAAAGCCGTGAGGCGGCGCGCCAGGTTCATCGCACGATCACGTTCGACGACCACCGGCCTCGCGGACGGCCGCGAGCTGTGCTTGCACGTAGTGGAAGTCGAAAAGCTGCAGAAAGCGGACACGCAGGCACCTCCGCGGGCGCGGTGTTGCACTCGATGCCTGTGCCTGCGGAGTTAGCTGACGGGCTCGCGCTCTCTATGTGAGCGCTTCTCGCGGATCACCGCGAGACTCGCCCCAACGAATTGGGTTCCCCGCTCCCTGGGGCGGCATTCCAGGGACTCGGCGCGCGGCAAGCTACCAGAAAACCCAGACGGTCGCGTGCCGGCGCGCGCTCGGGCCCCGGCGGCGCCCCCGGACGAGCCTCAGTTGGCCGGGTCCGCGACGCCCGCTTTGCGGCGCTGCTCGATGATCCCCCTGATCCCGTCGAGCGTCTCCGCCGACATCCGCCTCAGCTCCCAGTGGGTCAGCTTGATCACCAGCATCGGGGAGGTCGCGATCACGTCGGCGCTGCGGCGCTCGTGCGTCAGCAGGCCCACCTCGCCAATCAGATCGCCTTCCTTGACCGACGCGATCTTGCGGCCGCCCCGGACCACGTCGGCGGTGCCCTCCTCGATCGCGATCAGCTCGGTCGAGTAGTCGCCTTCCTTGATCAGCCGCTGGCCTTTCGCGACGCTCGTCTCGGTCGCGAACGCGGCGAGCCGTTTGGTCTCCTCGGGTGAGAGGTGAGAGAACAACGGGATTGCCGTCAGCCGATTGGGGTCCATCGTTTTCTCCGCCTTCTACAGATCGTGCACCTCGGAGGTGATCTCGCTCACGGATTGCTTGGCGTCGCCGAACAGGAGCGAGGTCTTGGGCTCGTAAAAGAGGGGGTTGTCGATCCCGGCGAAGCCTGAGGCCATCGAGCGTTTGAGGACGACCACGGCCCCCGATTTGTCGACTTCAAGGATTGGCATGCCGTAGATCGGTGACCCTGGCTCGTTCTTGGCCGCCGGGTTGGTGACGTCGTTGGCGCCGATCACGAGCGTCACGTCGGTACGCGTGAACTCCGGATTGATCTCGTCCATCTCCTTGAGCAGGTCATACGGCACGTCGGCTTCGGCCAGGAGCACGTTCATGTGGCCGGGCATCCGCCCGGCGACGGGATGGATCGCGTACTTGACCTCGACACCCTTTGCCTCGAGCGCCCGTTCGAGCTCACGGACGGCGTGCTGGGCCTGCGCAACCGCCATTCCGTAGCCGGGGGCGATCACCACCTGGCGGGCGTAGGAGAGCTGGATCGCGACGTCCTGTGGGCTGGTCGAGCGCACCGGGCCCCTGTCCGTAGCCGCGCCGGCGGGCAACGCGACGGCGCCACCGAACCCCCCCGCGACGATCGCCGGCACGGAGCGGTTCATCGCCTTGGCCATCAGGTTGGTGAGGATCGAGCCCGACGCCCCGACGATCATCCCCGCGACCATCAGCGCAGTGTTGTTCAGCGCGATCCCGGTCGCGGCCGCGGAGAGGCCCGTGCAGGCGTTCAGGAGCGAGATCACGACCGGCATGTCTGCGCCGCCGATCGGCAGCACCAACATGTTCCCCAGCAGCCCCGCCGCGACCAAGATCCCGAGGATGAACAGCGCCTGCGAGTGGGTGCCGGCCGCGAGCACGGTGGCGCTCGCGACCGCGACCAGGAACAGGGCCAGGTTGATGAATGCCTGCCCGGGGAGCTTGATCGGCCGGCCAGGAAGGATCTCCTGCAGTTTGCCGAACGCGATGTTCGACCCCCAGAACGAGACCGACCCGATGATCGCCGCAAACAGAGACGGAATCTCGACCCGCAGTGCGTATGAGCCGCCGAACTGATGGCGGTACTCCACCCAGGCGATCAACGCCACCGCGCCGCCCCCGACGCCGTTGAACAGCGCGACCATCTGGGGCATCTGGGTCATCCGCACCTTCAAAGCAGCCGGGATCCCGACCGCGGTGCCCAGCACGATCCCGAGCGCGATCAGCCACGGCGTGCTGCTGCCGGACCAAATGCCCTTGGTCAAAAACGTCGCGATCACGGCGATCGCCATCCCGCCCGCGGCAATCAGGTTGCCGCGAACGGCCGTGCCCGGCCCGGTCAGCCCGCTCATCCCGTAGATGAACATCGAGAACGCGACGATGTACAGAGCATCGATGAAGTTCGTGCTCTGCAGAAAGGTCGCCGCAACGATCACTTGCGCTCGCCCTCGCTGGTGACATCGGAAGCCTCGCTCGTGATCTCCGGAGCCGGGTCGGGCTTGCGCTTGAACATCGCCAGCATCCGGTCGGTGACGAAGAACCCGCCGATCACGTTGATCGTCCCGAACATGATCGCGATCACCAGCAGCACGTGCTCGAGCACCCCGGTCGCCTCGTGCATCAGCAGCAGGCCACCGAGCAGCACGATCCCGTGGATCGCGTTGGTCCCCGACATCAGGGGCGTATGCAGCGTGTTCGGAACTTTCGAGATCACCTCGAAGCCCACGAACGCAGCGAGCACGACGATCGCGATGTCAGTAACGACGGTCATCTATCAAGCCTCCTACTGCCCGGCAGTCGCGGCGGCCGCCGCCGCCTTGGCGCCCTCGTGAACGATTTCCCCATCCCGCGTGATGCACGCCCCGGCGATCACCTCATCCTCGAAATCGAGCTGCAGCTCACCCTCGTCGGAGATCATCAGGCCGAGCAGCGCCTCGATGTTGCGTGCATAGAGCTGCGAGGCGTGCTCGGCGAGCGTCGAGGGCACGTTCAGTGGCGCGAGGATCTTCACGTCGTGCCGCACGACCGTCTCGCCCGGCACCGACAATTCACAGTTACCGCCCGCCTCGCCTGCGAGATCGACGATCACCGACCCTGGCTTCATCTTCTCCACCGCTTCCTCGGTCACCAGGATCGGCGCTCGGCGTCCCGGGACCAGCGCGGTCGTGATCACCACGTCGACCTTCCCGATCGCCTCCGCCATCAACTCCTGCTGTCGTGTCTGCTGCTCGGCCGTCAGCTCCTTCGCATAGCCGCCCACGCCCTCGAGGTCGCCACCGAGATCGAACTCGAGAAAATGCGCTCCCAACGATTCGACCTGTTCCTTCACCGCAGCGCGGACGTCGAATCCCTGCACCACCGCCCCCAGCCGCCTGGCGGTCGCAATCGCCTGCAACCCCGCGACTCCCGCCCCCAGCACGAGCACGGTCGCCGGCCGAATCGTGCCCGCCGCCGTCATCAGCATCGGGAAGAACCGCCCCAGCTCCTGAGCGCCGATCAAGACGGCGCGATAACCCGCGATGTTCGCCTGACTCGACAGCGCATCCATCGACTGCGCCCGACTGATCCGGGGCACCGCCTCGAGCGCGAAGCTCGTCACACCCGTGCCGGCGATTGCTTGAATCCCCTCGCCGTTGGTCAACGGCGCGAGAAATCCGATCAGCACGCCGTCCGAGCGCAGCATCGCGGTCTCCTCGGCGTTCGGCGCGATCACCTTGACCACCACGTCCGCCTGATAAACCGCCTCGCACCGAATCGGTGAGCCTCGCGCCTGCGTCTTCGAACTGCGAATCGGGAATCAGCGCCCCCGCACCCGCACCGAGCTGCACGAGCACCTCCAAGCCCCTGCCGCTCAGCTTGCGCACAACCTCGGGCACGAGCGCCACCCGCCGCTCGCCCGCTGCAATCTCCTTCGGAACGCCGATCTGCATCTGCGGCGCGGGAGGCTATCGGTTCAGCGTCCGCCGGTTGCGGAGTCTCAGCCCTGGCCGATCGGCGCCAGTGCGACGGCCGTCAAGATCGCGGTGGCGACTGCGAGCCGATCGAGATTCGGCGGCGCTGGCGCGCGCGGCTCGGCTCCATTGGCAATGGCTCCCGATGGCCGCTGATGCCCGGCGGGGGCGGTGGGCCTCGAGCGCGGGACGTGCGCTGCCCCAGCGGCGGCGTGCCGGTGGACGGCGCGCTGCGCCGCCGGATGCGAGCTGCGCTTCCGCGCCACCGGAGCCAGCGGCAGCGGCTTGCCCGCCAGTGCCATCAGGGCCTCTGCGGTCACCCACACCGGCGTCTGATCGCTTGCGCGTGAGTAGGCAACATGCCCGTCGGAGCCGATCAGCGAACGCAGGAACTGCAGCGGGGAGGCCGCCCCCCGGCGATGAAGCGACGCCGGGTTGACCCCGGCCGCCAGCAGGCCTTGCACCGCCCAGGCCGTCGACTGCGCGTTGGAGTCTCCGCCCGGCTCGCTCGGAAAGCCGCCGTCGCCGTCCTGTTGGCCGCGGACGAATGCGATCGCGCGAGCGCGGACATGGCCCGCGGCTGGGCCGCCATCGGCGAGTGCTTCCAGCGCCGCGCCGGTGTCATCGACGTCGCTGCTGCTGCCGCCGGTCGCGAAGTTGAAGCCGCCGTCCTGATCCTGCTGCTGGATCAGCCACCGCCAGGTCGCCCCCGATGGAGCTACCCCCGCGGCGCGCAACGCGAGCACCGCGAACGAGGTCAAGTTGACCTGATCGGCGACCGATCCGTCACGGCGCACCTCGTGCTCGAGCGCCGCGATCAGATCATGTCCGGCGAAGCTGGAGGCCGGTAACCCCGCGGCGCGGACCGCGAGGATCGTGCGCTCGAGCGAGCCGGGATCTGACGGTGATCCGCCTCCGGAGCCGATGTACGCGATCGCGCTGGCCCCGCCGTGGCTGACGTCCTGCGGGTTGTAGCCGGCGGCAGCGAGTCCGAGCGCCGCCCAGCCGGAGAACAGCTGAGAAGAGGGGCTGCCCGGTCCCGAACCGAAGCCGCCGTCGGCGTTCTGAGCTGAGAGCAGATAACCGGCCGGAGTGGCGGCGGCTCGCGCGGAACTCGATGCTCCGGCGAGCCCGGCCACGAGCGTGAGCGCGATGATTGCGCCCAGTGCGCCCTCGAGCGGGATCCAGCTCACCTGCAGCCTGCGTGCGAACCGCTGGATCGAGCGCACCAGCGCCGGCCCGAACGCGAGCGCAAACGCGACGCAGCCCAGCGCGTGCACCGCATCGAATCCGATCCCCTTGCCCACGTACACGCCAAGCTGCGCGACGCTGTGGTCGCTGTAGGTGACCCAATCGCCGAGGTCCTGTACGGCGGTGAAGGCGAACCCGGCGACGCCGCAGACGAGCGCCAACGGGATCCGGCCGATCCGCCGGTGAGTGGCCAGCGCCAGCGAGGCACCGATCACGCCCGTCGCTGCCCACGCGGCCATCTGCCAGGGCGTCCATGGGCCCTGACCGAAGAAGAAGTTCGAGCTCAGGCCGGCGAGCGCGCCGACGACGAACCCCGGTCCGCCGCCGAGCGCGTAACCGGAGATCAGCACGATGTCGGTCGTCGGCTTGACGTTCGGGACGGCGGCGAACGCAACCCTGCCCAGCGCGGCAAATGCCGCCAGCGTGCCGACGAGCGCGACGATCCGGGCATCGGGGCGGGTGCGCTCGTACCAGGCGAAGCCGCCCACCAGCGCGAGCGCGAGAATCGCCAACGAGCCGAGCTGCCAGGTCATACCACGGCCTCCTCGGCCGCCGCCCGGGCCAGCAGCCTCACGCCCTGCTCCGCGGTTAGCGCGCCACCCGCGCCGCCGAGGATCCGGGCAGTCTCGGTCGCGAAATAGGTACCGCCCGAGAGGATCTCGGCAACGGAACCGTCGGCGATCGGGGCGCCGTCGCCCAGCTAGCACGACCCGCTCGGCGAACAGCGCGACGAACTCGGGGTCGTGGGTGGCGACCAGCACCGCGGCATCGATGCGCCTGAGCAGCGCGGCGAGCTCATCCTTCAACGCCCGGTCCATTCCACGAGTGGGCTCATCTAGGCACACCACCGCGGGCGGCTTCGACGGGTCCTCGAGCACGATCGCGAGCGCCAGGCGCTGCTTCTCGCCGCCCGATAACTCGCGCGGGTGGCGATCGGCGAAGGCGTCCGGGTCGAGGCCGGCGCTGCGCAGCGCCGGCGCGGGTGCCTCCTGTGCAACCGTGTCCGCAACCAAGTAGTCGGTCGGATTCTGGAGCAGCAGGGCGACGCGTCCGGCACTCTGCACACGACCGCGAGTGGGCTGCATCAGGCCGGCGGCGTGGCGCAGCAGCGTCGATTTCCCGGCGCCGTTGCGCCCCATCAATGCGACTCGCTCTCTCGGCGCGATCGTCAGCGAGACGCTCCGCAGGATCGCGGGGCCGTCCCGCAGCTCGTGCCACACCCGCTCGAAACGCAGGGCCGGGTCCTTCGTGCGCGCCCGACCTGGTCGACTTTGCGCCGCTATATGAGGCTTGAAGTCGTCCAGGTGCCGCCCGGGCGGCGCGCGCCCCGGCGGCCGCGGCGGCGCGCAGCTCTTGCCGAGCGCGTTTGACGCTCGAATGCGGTCGCAGGCCGAGGCCCGCGAGCAGCCGCGCGCCCGGAGTACAGAGCGCCGGAGCGGCGCCGGCCGCCCATTCGAGGAAGGCTTCCGGCGGGGCATCGCAGGCGACTTGTCCTTCGACCAGCGCGATCGCCCGGTCGGCGGCCGGCAGGCAGCGCTCCAAGCGATGCTCCGCGATCAGAACCGTCGCATCCGAGTCCTCGTTCAGCCGCCGCAGGAGGCCGATCAGCTCGTCGCCGGCGACCGGATCGAGCTGCGAGGTCGGCTCGTCGAGCACGACCAGCGAGGGCCTGCCCGCGAGCGCGGCTCCGAGCGCCACTCGCTGCAGCTCGCCTCCCGAAAGCGAAGCGGTCGGGCGATCGAGCAGGTGCGCGATCCCCAGCGCCAGCGCAGCCTCCTCGACCCCGCGGGCAACCGTCGCGGCCGGCTCGCCGCGATTCTCGAGCGGAAGCGCCAGCTCGGCGCGGACGGTCCCCATCACAACCTGCGTCTCGGGGTCCTGGAACAGCGTCCCGACCACTACCGCGAGGTCGCCGGGCCCGTGCTCGCGCGTATCGATTCCCGCGACGACCGCCCGACCGGCGAACGAGCCGCCATGGAAGTGGGGCACGAGCCCGTTGACGGCGCGCAGTAGCGTGGACTTGCCCGATCCGGACACGCCCGCCAAGACCACGAGCTCGCCCGCGCCGACCGAGAGCGTCACGTCGCGGAGCGCGGGTCGCGCCGCGTCGGGGTACGTGTACGTAACGCGATCGAGCTCGAGCAGGCTCACCGCTGGATCCCTCGTCGATCGATGAACGGCACCAGCGCACAGGCCACGAGCCCGCAGGCGAGCGCCCCCGCACCCGCTCCGGTCGCGATCTGCAGCGATGGATAAGCCCGGAACGAGGCCAGCGCCGCGATCCGCGCGGTGACGGCAACCGCCACCACGGCAAGCGCGGAGGCATAGAAGGCGAGATCGTGTCGGGAGTAGGGCCGGCGTCGGGCCGGTGGCCGCCGCGCCGTCCCGTAACCGCGGACCTCGAGTGCGGCCGCCACGTCGAGCGCGCGGTCCATGATCCCCGCGGTCGCCGCGCGCATCAGCGCGACACGCGACGGCGGCCGGCCCGGGCGGCAGCGCTGGGCATCCGCCAGGCGCCGCGAGTCGCGCAGCAGCACCGGGACCATCCGCGTCGCGATCGTCGCGGTCAGCGCGGAACGAAACGAGAACCGGCGAAACAGCGCCATCACCTCATCGGGATCGATCGCCGCGGTGTACAGCGCGCCGCACAGGATCAGCGCGGCCGCCCGCAGGCCGAGGATCGCGCCGTAGGTGGTCGCCTCCAGCGTGACGTCGGTGTGACCGAGCAGCGGCAGATCGCCCAGCCGCCAGATCACCGTCAGACCGTTGCGGGTGACGAGCGCGTTCACCGCCGCGATCATGATCGCCAGCGGCAGCGCGAACAGCGCTGCCCGGCGCACCTCCCGCCCGACCCCGGCTGCGATTCCCGCGCCGGCGACGGCGATTGTCACCGCGCCGAGCGCGACCGGGTTCGAGAGGATCAACGCTGCCAGTGCGAGCGCGAGGCAATACGCGCAGCCTGCGCCCGCTCGGGCGGCTTGCAGCGGACTGGCGCGCCGCCGGTAGCTCAACTCGCTCCCTCCAGCGGTACCGGGAGATCGGTGCCTCCCTGTACCGCGACGGCGAAGTGGTCCCGCAGCCGGCCCGCGCTCAGCGCCTGTGCGGCGGCGCTCACCCCCGCTGAGTCGGTGCCGGTGATCAGCCAGGTCGGCTCGGCGGACCCCTGTGCGGTGGCCGCGATCAGCCCGGCGCCGGCGCCCAGCGTCCGCACGACGCGCCCGCGAGGATCCAGCAGCTCGAGGGAGCGGCCGCCGGGGCCGACGAATCGGGCATACACGCCGCTCGACGAGGGTCCATGCTCGACCAGCGCCGCGACGATCTCGCCTCGCAGCTCAGTCCAGCTGCCGACCACGACCGCCAGCGAATCGGTGCCCGAGCCGGTCCCGATCAGCTGCGTCGCCACCGGAACGCCGGCCGTACTCAGCGCCGAGCCGACGCGCTTGCAGGCGCCGGCGACCCCCGAGCCGCACTCGATCGTCGTGGGCAGCCGCTTGCCCCCGATGCCGTGAACGAACGGTTCCGGGAACGAGCCGACGACCGCCGGAATCGTTTGACTGGCGCTCCAGTCGTGAAGGTCCCACCAGATCCGGTCGCCGTGGTGTACGGCGGTGCTGGCCGCACCCACCGGCGCCTCGATCCCGTTCACGTAGTAGAACCAGTCCGTCCTCGAGGAGTTACCCGAGAGCCCGTTGATCGACTCCACGAATCCGCCGCCGTAGCGGGTCGAGACTCGGAACGTGCGCTCGAGCATCCGCATCACGGTCTCGGAGCCGGGGACGCGTTTCTCGCTGGCTGATCCAACGCGCGCGGTCCCGAAGTCGCGCGTGACGGTGACCGTGACGTTTGCGGTGCCGGGACCCGGCCCCAACCCGCAGCCGCTGACGGTGGCGATCGTCAGCGCGGTCGCCAGCGCCGCGAGCAGCGTGCGGGCGGTGCGGCACATCGCCGGATCCAGCCGGAGATGCGAATCGTCACCGGCGCCGAGCGGATGTAGTCCGTTCTTTGTCGGCCCTCAGCACGAGCTTGCCAGTCTTGTGGGCGGTCAGCGAGGCGATTCCGTTCGCGGAGTGCCACGCCACCGACGCCATTCCCGGTGACCCTGGCACCGGCGAGCGGCTTGCGCTTGCCCGCGGCGTCGCACCAAACGATCGTCACCTTGAACTGGTGGCCGACTATCGCCGAGCTCGGCGCTTCGATCGCGATCGGATACTCCGGGAACGTGGCCGCCGCAAACAGCAAGCTGATCGCCGTTGTGCAGCTTGATTTCGCATGCACCGGTCGACGCTGAGCGGTTGTTGATGAAGATGCTCCAGTAGTACCTCGGGCCGTTGTCGGCCTCACCGAGGATCGTCGTGATGAAGTAGCTGCCGAGGCTGTTCGAGAAGCTCCCGGCCCATCGGTGATGGGTCGCGACATCGAGCGCGCCCTGGCCGCTCCTTGCTGAGCACTTCCCGCGTGCCACGTGTCCGGCGGTAATCCAGCCGGCGTGCGTTTCACGACCTTCGGACCCAGCAGTGTCCGCGCCTTGCCTTCGACCCGCACCGTGACCGCCGTGCCACCGGCCGCGATGGCGCTGCCCGAGAGCGCAAGCACGAGTACGAAGATCGCTCCGACGAGAGCGAAGATGCTTCTGCGACTTCATCAGTGCCACCCCTTTCCTCGAGGGCGTATCGGCTTGGTGGTCGGAGGCTGGTCTCCTGGCTCACGGGCCTACCAGCCGCGCCTTCCCGGGTGAACTTGGCGTCCCCAGTGGCTTTCGTGCGGCTGGCGTCCCCGACTACAGTGGCGGGTCCGCGCCGGATTCTCACCGGCTTCCCATCGCCACCGACCTTGAACTCGCGGATCGTACCGCGGGCCGGTCCCCGGCGTAAACTACAGCTGCGATGACCGTCAACCTCACGCGTATCTACACGCGGCTCGGCGACTCGGGCGAGACTCATCTCGGCGACATGAGCCGCGTCCCCAAGACACATCCCAGGATCGAGACGTACGGCACGATCGACGAGCTGAACGCGCAGATCGGCGTCGCGCTGAACGCCGAGGGCCTGCCGGCGGAATACGCGCCGTGGCTGGCGCGCGTACAGAACGACCTGTTCGATGTCGGCGCCGATGTGGCCGCGCCGGAGGATCCCGAGCGTGAGCGGCTGCGCGTGTTACCCGAGCAGACGAGCTGGCTCGAGGAGCGTTGCGACGAGGTCAACGCGACGCTCCCGAACCTGAAGTCGTTCGTAATCCCCGGTGGGAATTGGGCGGCCGCTCAGCTCCACGTCTGCCGGACAGTCTGCCGCCGGGCAGAGCGGCTCGCGGTCGGATGCGCTGAGGAGATCAGCCCGGAGGTGCTCAGGTATCTGAACCGCCTCTCGGATCTGCTGTTCATCCTCAGCCGAGGCGCCAACGGCGGCGAGGAGCCGCTGTGGGAGCCCGGGCGCTGGCGCTAGCGCCGGAGCCCTGGCTCGGACCGACTAGCGCCGGAGCGCCAGCATCACGCCGGTCGCGAGCGTCAGCCCGAGGGCCCCGATCGCCGCCGCACCGACCATGAACGTCTCGTGCAGGCGCGCGTACGCCACGACCTCGTGCGGCCGCGCGAGGAGCACCAATCCCGCGAGCGCGATCGCCGCCAGCAGCGCCAGCGCGGGAGGCCCGAGCGCCTCGCGCACCGATTGGCGCGGCGTGGCCTCTCCGGCCGCAGAGCGGTTGCGGCGGGCGTCGAACGCGAACACTGCGGCCACCCCGAGCAGGGTCCAGGTCCCGGCGATCAGGAAGCCTCCGAGTACGTCGCTCGGGTAGTGCCACCCCAGGGTCAAGAACGAATAGCTGACGGCGACAGCGAACGCTCCACCGAGCGCCGCCGCGAGCGGCCGGACCCTTGCCGGCACTGCCAGCACGAGGCACAGGGCGAGCGACATCGCGGCGGTGGCATGACCGCTCGGCCAGGATGCCGCTCCGACCGGGGAGACGCCCCCGAGCAGCGACGCCGCACGCGGGTGCGCGAGCAGCGGCTTTAGCAGCTGCGTGGTTACGTTCGCGCCGAGCAGGATCGCGCCGATCGCGATCGCGACCGGCAGCCGCCGGCGCGCGAGCGCAACCGCGATTGGGATCGCGGCGAAGTAGACGTACGGCTTGGGATCGCACAGGGTCGCGATGAAGTTCGCAATCCCGCCGACGTGAGCGTGGTTTCCAAGTCCGGCGAAGCCGCTGAAGATCGACTGGTCGGCGCGCTCGAACACGCCGACGTGGAACGTGGCGAACCACGTTATGAACAGGAGCACGACTCCGGCGGCGGCTCCGACGAGTGCCCGAGATGGACGTCGGCGCATCTCCCGAGGGTAGCCCACCCCCGGACCGGCGCGGAGGGGCTACGCCTGGTTCACCTGCGCGGTGCGGGTGATCCTGATCTCCGGCACCGCACCCGTCCGGCGCACGTGCTCGTAGCGCTCGAGATCCTCCGGTGACGCGACCTCGACGCTGATCTCCGGGGTGATCTGGAAGCGAGCGGCCTCGTAGAGCAGCTCCTGGTAGCCGGAGACGCCCGCGGGATGACTCTCTATGTCGATGTCGTGAAGGCCGCAGCGCAGCATCCATCGCTGCCCTTCGGCAAGCTTCTCGACGGTCAGCTTGATCGGCAGCGTGTCCGAAGCGCCGTCCTCACCTCCGAGCGGCCGTTCCAGCCGGACCCGCGCGTGCGCAGCCCACAGTGCCCGCGACAGGCGGTCGAGATTGCGTGCGTACGGAGCCGGCACGATCGCGACCGGTCCCCTCGCTTCGTGATTGCCGCGCATCGCATCCGCGACCGGACCGACGAGCACGTGTTCGACACGATTCTCCTGCAGCCAGCGCAGCACCGCGACCCAGTTCTCCTGGAGATGCTCGAACCCTTCGGTGGTTTGGGCAGGGCTCGATTTGATCCCTGCCGAGCGGTTTCTCAGCAGCATGGTGCTGCGTTCGCCTCCGCTCGCCGGACTCCTTCTCTCTTGATCGATGAACTCGCCGATCCAGCGCGCGATGAGCTCCGGCCGGCTGCGAGGATCTATACGCTCGTGGGTTGATGAATGCCCAGGAAGCACAGGCGCGCCGGCGAGCGCAGGCGCAAGCGCAGAGGCGGCGTGCCCGCCGGCGCCGGCTCGCAGTGCTCGGAACGCTGGTCGCGGCAGTCGCAATCCTCGCCGTGATCGCGATCTCAGCCGCGGGCGGTTCGGGGTCCAAGCAGGCGAATCGCACGCCCGGCACGGTCGAGCCCGGCAGCCATCGCTCCCCCACCACTCCGCACTCGACGGTCACCGGCACGGCCACCGGCAAACCGGGGACGACGCCGGTGCCGATCCTCATGTACCACGTGATCGCGCCGCCGCCCTCCGGCGCTCCGTTCCCCGGCCTGTACGTCCCGCAGGATGAGTTCGCGGCGCAGATGCAGGCGCTGAAAACCGCGGGCTGGCACGCGGTCACACTGGATCAGGTCGAGGCGTACTGGGAGCATGGCGTGCCGCTCGGCCCCGGCAAGCCGATCGTGATCAGCTTCGACAACGGCTACCACTCCCAGTACGTCAACGCCCTTCCGGTGCTCGAGCAGCTCGGCTGGGTGGGCGACGAGAATCTCCAGCTGAGTGGACTGCCGCCGTCGCAAGGAGGCATGACCGACGATCAGATCCGCGGCTTGGTCGCTGCGGGCTGGGAGCTGGACACCCAGGGCATCAGCCATGCCGACCTGATCACGCTCGACTCCTCTGAGCTCCAGTATCAGGTCGCGACCGCGCGCCGCATCCTCCAGCGCCGCTACGGCGTTCCCGTCAACTGGTTCTGTTACCCCTCCGGCCACTACGACCCCGGTGTCATCGACGAGGTCAAGGCGGCGGGGTTCGTCGGATCGACCACGGTGATCCCGGGGTGGGCGAGCCCTTCAGAGGACCTCTACCGGCTTCCCCGGCTGCGCGTGCTCGGCGGCACCAGCCCGCAAGGGCTGCTGGCACAAATCGCCTCGGCGCAGTCCGCGTCCTCGCCGCCCCAGTCTTACTCCGGCGGTTGAGTACGGTGACCGGAGATCGCGGCCCTCCGAGCAGTCGGCGGCGGCGGCTGGTGGGCGCCGCCGTGGCGGTGTCCGCCGTCGCACTTGCGACTGCCGCGATCTATCCGCTCAAGCAGCTCGCGCCAACCGTCTCGCTGAGCGTCGTCTACCTGCCGGCCGTGCTGCTCGTCTCGGCCTACTGGGGTGCGGGGCTCGGGCTCCTCACCGCGCTGCTCAGCGCGGCCGCATTCAACTTCTTTCATCTACCCCCGACCGGCCGGTTCACGATCGCCGACAGCCGCAACTGGGTCGCCCTCGCGTCGTTCACGATCGTCGCGGTCGTCGTCAGCACGATCGCCGAAATCGCTCGCAGTCGGGCGCTTGAAGCAGAGGCTCGTCGCCACGAAGCCGACCTCGCTGCGGCCCTGGCGCGTGAGCTGCTCGCCGGCTCAGACACCAAGAGAGCACTCGGGATCGCCGCCCGTCGAGTCGCGCAAGCGCTCGCGATCCCATCTGCGGCGATCGAGCTGGGAATCGCCGAGGGTGACGAGCGCCGGAGGGCCCTGCCGCTGAAGGACGCCGGCGCCGAGCAGATCGCCACGCTGCTGGTCCCCCACGGGCTTCCTGCCGAGACCACAGCTCGCCTGCGTCACCAGGTAGCTCCGACGCTGGAGGCCCTGGTCGCGCTCGCGCTGCGGCGCGACGCGATGAAGGCCGAAGAGGTCGAGACGGCAGTGCTCAGACGGAGCGACGACGTCAAGACCGCCCTGTTGCGAGCCGTCTCCCACGACCTGCGCACCCCGCTGACCACGATCGTCGCCGCGGGCCACGCGCTCGGCACCGAGTCTCTGACCGCCGAGGAGCGTGGCGAGTTGAGCGCCGCGGTCGTCGACGAGGGCGCCCGGCTCGCGACACTCGTCGACAAGTTGCTCGATCTCTCGAAGCTGCAGGCCGGACGGGCCGAACCACGGCGCGACTGGATCTCGCTCGAGGACGTCTTGGCGGCCGCCTCTGAGGGCCTGCGCGACGGTGGAGAGATTCGCCTGACGATCGACCCCGAGGTCCCAGACCTGCGCGCCGACGGCGCGCAGCTCGAGCGGGCCTTCGCGAATCTGCTCGAGAACGCGCAGCGGTACTCGCGCGGGCTCCCGGTCTCGGTCCATGCCCGCCTGAGCGGCCCGCGCGTGGTCGTGCGGGTAGTCGACCAGGGCCCCGGGATCGCGCCCGCGGAGCAGGCCCGGATCTTTGAGCCGTTCTACCGAGGGCGGCGCTCGACCGGGCTATCGTGGGCCGGGTCGGGTCTCGGACTGGCGATCGCCAGGGGTTTCGTCGAGGCTAATGGCGGCACGATCGCGGTCGAGTCGCTTCCGGGCCAGGGGACGAGCTTCGTGGTGTCGCTGCCCGTCGAGCAGCAGGTGCCGGCCGCGTTAACGGCGTGAATGCGCAGCGGCCCAGAGTGCTCGTCTGCGACGACGAGCAGCAGATCCTGCGAGCGTTGCGGGTGATCCTTCGCGATGCCGGCTTTGAATCCGTCCCGGCGAGCACCGCCGAAGAGGCGCTCGACGCGGCGGCGGTCGCTCGCCCGGACGCCGCGATCATCGACCTGGTGCTGCCGGACGTCGACGGCGTCGAGCTCTGCCGCCGGCTGCGCGAGTGGAGCGACATGCCGGTGATCGTGCTCTCGGCCGTCGGTGATGAAGAGGCGAAGGTCCGCGCGCTCGCCGCCGGCGCCGACGATTACGTCACCAAGCCGTTCAGCCCGCGTGAGCTGGTTGCCCGGCTGCAGGCGAACCTTCGCCGGATCGCCCCCGACCCCGAGGAGGCGATGATCTCCGCCGGCGCGCTGAAGGTCGACCTGGCCCGGCGGACGGTCCACCGGGGCGGCGAGGAGATCCGTCTGACGCCGACTGAATTCGATCTGCTGCGGCTGCTGGCGCGCAACCGCGGTCGGCTGATGACTCACCGCGACCTGCTGTTGTCGGTTTGGGGCGCCGGATACGGCGACGACACACAGGTGCTCCGGGCTCACATCGCCAACCTTCGCGGCAAGATCGAGCCTCGAGACGGCCCGCGCGTGATCCGCACCGACCCTGGTGTCGGCTACCGGTTCGCTGAGTAGCCGAGCGGCTCGAGCCGGCCATCGGCCGCGGGTGGCGTCTCGATCACCACCCGGCAGGGTCGGTGCGCGAGCAGGTAGCTGGCGGTCGGGCCGAGCGCGCGCTCGGAGGGAGGGGCGTGGGCGGTGCCGAGATAGATGATCTCCGCATCCGATCGCTTAGCCTCCTCGACGATCGCCGCTCCGGGGTTGCGGGTGCGGATCAGCCTGGTCTGGATCTTCAGCCCGATCTTGCGTCCGGTGACCTTCGCGCTTTCGAGCACGCTCAGCCCGAGCCGCTCCTCCTCTTCCAGACCGGCGTCGAGCGAGAGCTGATTGGGCACGCGCAGGACGTAGACGGCCTCGACGAGCGCTCCCTCTCCCACGAGCCTCGCCGCCGCGCGCAGCGCCGATGCGTCGACGTCGGTGCCGAAGATCGGCACGAGCGCGGAGCGGTAGTCGAGCTCGACGAAGTACGCGGGGCGCTCGCGGTGGGCGATCTTGTAGTGGGAGGTCAGGTCCATCCCTTGCCGGCGGCGAAAGACGACGTAACCGGCCACCCCCACGATCATCCATCCGGTGCCGACGTAGCGAGCATCGACGTGCAGCGCCAGCACCGAGCACCATGCCGCGAAGGTGCCGATCCCCCCGATCACCGCCGTCAGCGGGAGCTGGTGGCCGCCCACCCGGACGTTCCACGGCATCCGGTAGGGGCGCTCGCGATCGGGATCGGTGAAGCGCAGCGCGATCACCGCGGCGTGAGCGGTGGTGAACGACAGCATCGCCCCGAACGAATACAGATTGCCGAGGAAATCGGTCTGACCCGGGATCAGCAGTACACCCGCGAACACCGAGAACGTCAAGATCGTGAACCACGGCGTTCGGTAGCGCTTGTGCAGGCGCGAGAAGACGCTCGGGAGTTGGCGATGCTCGGCGAGCGACCACGACAGGCGCGAGATCCCGATCAGACCCGCGTTCGTCGCGATGAACAAGATCGTGCCGGCGAGGATGCCGACGTAGTAACGCAGGATGCTCCTGACCGCGACCGGCAGGCCGAGGTGCTGGATGATCCCGAGCACCGGGTCGTTCTGGTAGCCGCCCTGCTCCGGCGTCAACCCGAGCAGTGTCTGCGCATGGCTCCCGTGCCCGGTGACCGGCAGCGCCGACAGCGCGACCACAGTCATGCCGGCGTACACGCCGAGCACGGCGATCAGGATCAGGTTGACCGCTCTGGGCACGTCGCGGCCCGGATCACGTGCTTCCTCGGCCATGTTCGAGACGGTCTCGATGCCGGTGTAGGCGAGCATCGCCAGCGACAGCGCGAAGATCAGATGGCTGTAGGTCGGCACCGTTCCGAGGTGGACCTGGTGCACGAGTTGCGAGGGGTTGAGCACGAGGAAGATGCCGATCACGATGATCACGATCTGAGTCATCAGATCCGCGATCGCCAGGAAGAAATTCAGCTTCGCCGACTCTCCGATTCCCCGGATGTTGAGCCAGGCCAGCACGGCGATCACGATCAGCCCGCCGATCACGTCGCCGGGCGGGTGCGTCAATGCCGGCCAGAACGCGCCGAGGTAGTGGGGCACGAAGAACGCCGAGATCGCGATCGTGAGGATGTAGTCGAGGCTCAGCGCCCAGCCCGCGAAGAACGAGACGAACTCGTTGAAGGCATGACGGGCGAACGACGAGGAGCCACCCGCCTCGGGGAACATTGCCGCGCCCTCGGCGTAGGTCTTGGCCGTCAGCGCGAACAGGCCGCCCGCGAGCATGAAGACGACCGGTGTCAGCCCCAGGGCATAGAGCGCGACGAGCCCGAGCGCGTAGTAGATCGACGAGCCGACATTTCCGTAGGCAGTCGCGAACAGGCCGCCGAGGCCGACGCTACGTCTCAGTCCATGGGTCTCTATCCGGGCCAATCGGTCTGGCAGCGTAGAGAATCGCTACGGGCCGGCCTAAGTAGCCGGATGGCGAGCCGATAGCCGACGCCCGGCTCGGTGATCAGGTACTGCGGGCGAGACGAGTCGGCCTCGAGCTTCGCCCGGATGTGGGCCACGTGGACGCGAAGGTAGTGCGTTTCCAGCGAGAGGCTACGCCGCCGCAGGCCGGGCAGCCGCCGCTCCGCCATCAGCTCCCACCCTCGGGACGGCCGGTGTCGAACCTCGCTCTCCAGTCGGCGGGCGGGGCGGTCAGGATCACGCGGCACGGCGCCTTGCGGATCACGTACTTCGTGACCTCGCCGAGATAGTTGTCGAGTGGGCCGCCGACGCCACCGAGCAATGCGCCGCCCCTGACTCGTGAGGGCTCCTCGGCCGCGAGCACGATCGCCTCGACCC
This sequence comes from uncultured Solirubrobacterales bacterium, assembly GCA_963837385.1. Classification (GTDB taxonomy): domain Bacteria; phylum Actinomycetota; class Thermoleophilia; order Solirubrobacterales; family Solirubrobacteraceae; genus Palsa-465. The sequence goes on along the minus strand of CAWIMZ010000015.1, from coordinate 17,980 downwards.
CGCGACGGCGAGCCTCACGGACGATCGCCTCCCCCGCCCGTCGCGCGCGAACCACCGCGGTCGCGACCTGTACCCCCTCGTACTCCTCACCGACGACCTTCGCGCGAGCGAGGGCATCGCGGGCGCGCTTGATCTGGGTCTCTGGGAGCGGCGCGTCGAGCGGCAACGAGAGCGGCATCTCGAATACCCACACGGCCTCGATCACCGCCCCCTCCTCCTCGACGTCGTCGCGCGTCTCGCCGGCCAGGCGGCCTGCGGTTTGGACGATGTCATCGTCGAGTGGGGTACCGAAGACCGGCACGAGGATCGATCCGAACTCGGGCTCGAGCGCCTCGTGGCGAAGCGCCCGCTCCGGGATCGTGACCCGCCTCAAGATGGGCTTCTGCTGGGTCTTGCGGTAGGTGACATACAGCAGCAGCCCACCGAGCAGCCACCCCAGGCCCACGTAGCGAGCGCCCGTGTGGAAGAGCAACACCGCGATCCATCCGGCGGCTGACAGCACGACCCCGGCCACGGCGGGGAGTGGAACCTGAGCACCTTTGACTTGGATCGACAGCGGGACGGCGTAGGCGCGCTCGCGGGGTGGCTCCCGGAATCGCAGGGCGATCACCGATACGTGCGCGATCGTGAACGCCAGCAGGGCCCCAAACGCGTAGATCCCGACCAGCAGCTCCAGATCGGTGGGCAGCACGAGCGCGGCGGCGGCCACCGCAGCGGCCGAGATCACCACGACCGGGGTGCCCCAGCGGTTGCTGAGGCGGCCGATCGCGCTTGGGATCTGCCGGTTCGTAGCGAGCGAGTAGCCGACTCGCGAGACACCGAGCATCGCCGCTCCGGCAGCCGCCGTCAGCCCGAAGGCGCCGCCGATCCCCACCAGGTACTTCAGCACGTCGGCGACCCACACGGGGCGGTAGGCCTCGACAACACCCAGGACCGGCGCCTGCAGGTGTTGCTGCCCGAGCTCGCTGACCCCGCCTCGAACGGGCAGCGCCCAGATGCCGACAAGTGCGGTCCCGACGTAGATCAGCACGATCACCGCCGACGCCGGGATGAGCAACCTTTTCACGTCCGCGATCGAGGCCGACACCTCGCCCGCGACGCTCGCCCCGGCCTCGAGTCCGGTAAACGCGATCACCGCGATCGGGAGGGCAAACGCGAGGTCGGTCCAGGTGGGAGCGGTTCCGAGGTGGATCGCTTCGGTCAGACGGTGGGGGTGAAACGCGAGCACCAAGCCGAGCACGATCACGGCCGCCTGCAAGGCGAGGTCGGCGCCTGCGATCCATATCCGGCGCCGGAGCCGCCGCGCGTTGACGCCCGTGATGTTGTCGAGCGCCACGAACAAGATCACTGCCAGAGCGACCACGATCTGTGGCGCACCGTGGCCCAACGAGCCCCAGAAGACGCCCAGGTAAGCGGGGACCGTGAGCGCGGTAACCGCGATCAGGATCGTGTAGTCGAGCACGATCGCCCAGCCTGCGATAAAGCTGATCAGCTCGTTGAAGGCGTAGCGGGCGAAGACTGCCGAGCCGCCGCGCTCGGGATGTAGCGAGGCGCCCTCCGCATACGTCATCGCGGCCAGCAGAAAGTAGATGCCGGCCCCCAGGAACACGAGCGGTGTCAGCCCGTTGGCACGGTGGGCCACCACTCCCAGGGCGAAATAGACCGAGCTGACGGACGTCGTGTAGACGACCGCGAACAGGGCGCGGAGGCTGAATGGGCGATCGTTCACGTGCTGGACGGCGAGGCCGAGATAGGCCTCACTACGCTCGTAACTGCAGGTACAAGCGGCCGACCCCGGCGGCGATGAACAGCACGCCGAGGAGCACTCCCGTCGCCACCGCGCCGCCTCCGGCGATCAGCGTGCGTACAAGCAGCGCAATCCCGATCACGATCATCACGATCGACATCACGCGCGTTGAGCCTCGCTGCAGCTGGCGCGGTTCGGGCATACGGTGCGTAGCTTAGGTCCTGGTGGCCTCAGGACCCTGGACCTTCGGGCGTGCGCGCGCGACAATTCCCTCAGCAATGGCTCGCCAGAGGAGGAAACGATGAGCACCGATTACACGCTCGCGTACGGCACGCACGCCACGCCGGAGGACGGACGCTGCGCGATGGAGTGGGTCAGCTTCCTGGCCGGTGAGCGGCACTCAGATTCGCCCCAGTGCGTCAGTCCGGTGCTGCGGGCGTTCTGTATCGCGCTCAACGACGGACTCGAGGACGCGCCTCGCCAGCGGCTGCGGCCCTACCTGGCGCGCACGATCGGCACCGCTACCGACGGGCTCGACGGCGAGCGCGCGTGGCTGGCGATGGACTGGCTGATTCGCACCTACACGCCGACCTGGCTGGCGGCAGCCGGTCTCACGGACGCCGCCCTTGGCCTGCGCTCGCTGCATCCGCTAGCGGCCGCCCATCAGCTGCCCGCGGCCCTGGCGACGCTCGATCTCGCCCGTGGGGAGGCGTGCGATGGGCTCGGACGGGGACCGGTCAGGTGGCTCGCGCCAGGCGTCGCTGCCCGCTCCGCGGCACGCGAGACGGCCTGGACGACCGCTGCGGCCGCCGCTTGGGGGGCAGCCCGCTTGGGTATCGGAGAGATAGCCGGGGACCGGGCGCGGGCGACGGCGCGGATGGCCGCCGGCGACGCCGCGGCGATCATCGCGCGTGAGGCGTCTGCCGCGGCGGATGGCCGGGCTGCGGCCAGGGACGCCGCCCGGGCAGCGCTCGCGCCGACCGTGCAGACGCTCCAGGAATCGGCGTTCGGCCTGCTGAATCAGCTGCTGCCGACGGTTCCCTGGGCTGCCCCCGTCACGGGTAGCCGCGGCGATCGAAGCTCGCTGGCCGTGCTCGCCGCGTAGCTCCCCTTCACACAATCTGTATAGGCCCGCCGCGTTTCTCCACGCGGCCTTGACGGCGGCGGGCCGACGATATCCGCCATGGACGTCGTTGCCATCGTGTTGGGGATCGTGATGTTCGCGATCTTGATCGCGCTGATCTATGGGATCGAGCGGATATGAGCCCCGGCAACATGGTCGACCTCGACTCCAACCCGACGAAGCTGATCGAGATCGTCACTAATCGACCTCATCGTCCACAACCTGCTCGGCGCATGAAGACCACACACACACTCCGGCCCGGGCGACGTGCCCAGCCACCCCGATGCGCTCACGAAGGCGCTGGAGACCGTGTCCGAATGGTTGGACATACAGGACCCACGGCATCCCCGGCGCTAGCATCCTTGCCAGCTGCCCTTGTGATGAGCCCCCCGAGCCGCGGCCACTACAAGATCTTTCTCGGAATGGCCGCGGGAGCCGGCAAGACGTACCGCATGCTCCAGGAGGGACACGCTGAGGCGGAGAGTGGACGCGACGTTGTGATCGGCTACGTTGAGCCTCACGGCCGCGCGGAAACGCTCGCCCTCGCGCAGGGTCTCGAGCTGGTTCCCCGCCGTCGTGTCGTCTACCGAGATACCGACCTCGACGAGATGGACCTTCGCGCAATCCTGCGTCGGCAGCCGGAGCTGTGCCTGATCGACGAGCTCGCTCATACCAACGCCCCGGGTGTCGAGCACGAAACGCGCTACGAGGACATCGAAGACGTCTTGACGGCGGGCATCGACGTGTTCTCGAGCGTCAACGTCCAGCACCTCGAGAGCCTCAACGATCAGGTATGTGAGCTCACCGGAGTCCGGGTGCGTGAGACGGTCCCCGATGCGATCCTCGGCACCGCGGACGAAGTGGTCCTGATCGACGTCACGCCCGAGACGCTGATCGAGCGCCTGACGGCGGGGAAGATCTATCCGAGCGAGCGCATTCAGGCGGCGCTCAACAACTTCTTCAAGATCGAGAACCTCTCCGCGCTGCGCGAGGTGGCGCTCCGGCATGTCGCCCAGGAGGTGGAGGCGAAGCGGATCCCGCCGATCGACCCTGCCGGGCACCCCCGGGACGAGCGGCTGATTGATACCGCCGTGCCGCAAGCGGTCGGCGAGCGGTTGCTCGCGCTGATCACGCCGCGGCCGGCCTCGCAGCGCGTCGTTCGCCGCGCCTGGCGCTCGGCCCAGCGGCTGGGAGCGGAGCTCGACATTCTGTGGGTCGCCGATCACGAGCCGCGGCGCGACGAGCAGGAGCAGCTCGACGCGCTCCGTCGGCTCGCCAGCGTGCTCGGCGCGCATCTGCTGATCGAACACGGCGACGACATCGCGCTCGTCACGCAACAAGTCGCGCAGGATCGAGGGACGACGTACATCCTGATGGGCACGCCACAGCCAGTAGCGCGCTTCGCCGGCTGACCCAAGCCGGCCTCACATTCCGTCTGCTCTCACTGCTTCCCGGCGTGGATCTCCGGATCGTGGCCGACCGCACCCAGCGAAACGGGGGACAGACATGACGATCGCGTTGGTCGTGCTGGCGGTGCTTGCGATCGGGCTTGTGGTGCTCGCCGCCGTGGCGTTCGACCGCCGCGGGCGGCGCGCACCGCGATCTCCGGTAGCCGGCCGGCGACGGATCTTGTTCCCGTTCGTCGCTCAGGCGCTGTCGCCACGCGCCCTCGACGCCGCGCTTCGGCTCGCGCGCGCGGAGGAGGCGACGCTCGTACCGGTGTTCCTCGCGCGCGTGCCGCTGCGTCTCCCGCTGGACGCACCGCTTCCGAGGCAGTCGGAGATCGCGATCCCGCTGCAGGAGGCGATCGAGCAGCGCGCGATGGCGTTTGACATCGCCGTCGACGCCCGGATCGAGCGCGGTCGCACCCATCGCCACGCACTCAGGCAGACGATCGCGGACGAGCGCTTCGACCGGATCGTCGTCGCCGCAGCGGCTCACGGGAGCCCGGGCTTTGCGCCCGATGACGTTGCCTGGCTGCTCGCGAATGCGCCCGGCGAAATCGTCGTCCTTCGGCCGAGCGCCGACGAGCAGATCCGGCCACCCGCACCCCGAGTACGCCACCTGGTCGCAGGCGGCCGCCCCCGCAGGAAGACGACTACGCACGTCGATCGCAGCTGGCTGGCGGCGCTCGCCGTCCTGCCTCGTCCGCGGGGTCAACGAGGCGCCACGTAGCACCTCGCCGAAGCCGGCCGCCCGCTCTCGTGACCGCGCTCAGTCTGGATGTGCAGCGGCAGGGTCGCAATGATCACGCCTGTGCGCGCCGGCGTCCCGGCTGTTTCTCGCCTGGCGTCGATCACAGGGAGCCTCGAGCCGAACTCTGACAGGCTGCGTCGGCGCGGCTGCCGTTGGAGGCCTGGGCACTGCGATCGGCAAGGGGTTCGCTCAGGCCACTCACGCGGGCTGGTGGATCATCGTCGCGCTCGCGCTGATGGTCCTGATCCTCGGCATTCTGACTACTACGGAGTGGGCCAAGCAGACCGCACTGGCGACCGCTCAGCGTTTTTCGAGCCCGCCGACGAAGTTTCGAGCCTCCGAGACGTAGCGGTGCGCGCCCCAAGGTATCCTCCGGCCATGCTGAGCAATGCGGATTCACCCCCCGTCGCTCCGAATGTGCATCCCGGGTGCCTCAACGTTCCGCGAATCGGTCACGATGGCTTCGAGGAGCTTTGCCACCTCGTCGCCGAAGAGGATCCGGACACGGCGCTGTGCGGCAAGGATGTGACCGGATTCCCGTGGAACCCACCCTGGCCGCGGTGCGAGGCTTGCCTAGCCGTGGCACACGGCGGGATGAACTGACGAACCCCGTGGCGGCCGCACCGCAGCGCGTGTCGCTGTTCATCACCTGCCTCGGCGACACCCTGTTTCCGGAGACCGGCAAGGCCACGGTGGCGGTGCTCGAGCGCCTCGGGCTGACTGTCGATTTCCCGCTCGAGCAGACGTGCTGCGGCCAGATGCATTTCAACACCGGATACGCCGACGAGATCGTGCCGCTCGTGCGGCGCTTCGTTCGCGCCTTCGGCGAGAGCGAGCTGGTCGTCTCGCCTTCGGCTTCGTGCGTCGGGATGGTGCGCGACTACTACCCGCGGGTAGCCGAGCGCTCCGGCGACCGCGGCTTGCAGAGTGAGGTGGATGCGATCGGCCCACGCGTGATCGATCTGACCGAGCTGCTGGTCGATCGCCTCGGGCTGGAGGACGTCGGAGCCTACTTTCCCCACCGCGTCACATATCACCCGACCTGCCATTCGCTGCGGATGCTGATGGTCGGCGACAAGCCGCTGCGACTGCTACGGGCGGTGCGCGGGCTGGAGCTGATCGAGCTACCGGAGGCGAAGGAGTGCTGCGGGTTTGGCGGCACGTTCGCGATCAAGAACGCCGATACCTCGATCGCGATGCTGACCGACAAGATCCGCACGATTCTCGATACAGGCGCGGAGGTCTGCGCCGCGGCTGATAACTCGTGCCTGATGCACATCGGCGGGGGCCTGTCGCGCCAGCGAGCCGGGGTGCGCACCATGCATCTGGCGGAGATCCTGGCCACGACTGAGGAACGGGGCCACTCCCGATGAGCAACGCCGATCCCCAGGTGCCGTTCCCGATCACCGCCGGCGAGACGCTTGGGGCGGGTCGCCCGCCGTTCCCACAGGCCGCGCGAACGGCCCTCGCCGACGCCCAGCTGCGCCACAACGTTGGCCACGCGACACAGACAATCCGCGCCAAGCGGGCAAAGGTCGTCGCCGAGGTGCCCGACTGGCAGGAGCTGAGGGAAGCCGGCCGTGCGCTCAAGGAACGGGTCCTGCGCCACCTCGACGAGTACCTGGTTGAGCTCGAGGCGTCGGTGCAGCGAGCCGGTGGAATCGTCCATTGGGCGCGCGATGGCGAGGAGTGCAATCGGATCGTCGGCGAGATTGCCTCCTCCCACGGGGTCGACGAGGTCGTGAAGTCAAAGTCGCTGACGACCGAGGAGACCGCGCTGAACGAGGCACTGGCACAGCGCGGCATCCTGGCTGTGGAGACCGACCTCGCCCAGCTGATCATCCAGCTCTCGCATGACACCCCGTCTCATATCCTCGTGCCGGCGATCCACCGCAACCGTGCCGAGGTCAGAGAGCTGTTCCTGCGCGAGCTCGACGACGCACCGGACGAGCTCTCAGACGACCCCCGCGAGCTCGCCGAGGTGGCCCGGCGTCACCTGCGCAAGCGTTTCCTGGAAGCCAAGGTGGGGATCAGCGGCGTCAACTTCGCGGTCGCGGATACCGGCACCGTTTCCGTCGTTGAGTCCGAGGGCAACGGGCGGATGTGCACGACGCTGCCCGATGTCCTGATCAGCGTGATGGGGATCGAGAAGCTGATCCCGACCTGGCAGGATCTCGAGGTCTTCCTGCAGATACTGCCCCGCTCCTCGACGGCCGAGCGGATGAATCCGTACACGTCGTTGTGGACGGGCGTGACGCCTGGCGACGGCCCCGAAGAGTTCCATCTCGTGCTGCTCGACAACGGCCGCACTAACGTCCTCGCCGACACGATCGGGCGCCAGGCGCTCAATTGCATCCGCTGCTCGGCTTGCCTCAACATCTGTCCGGTCTATGAGCGGACCGGAGGCCACGCCTACGGCTCCACGTACCCCGGACCGATCGGCGCAATCCTGACTCCGATGCTGGCCGGACTTGACACCGCAGGATCGCTGCCGTTCGCCTCCAGCCTGTGCGGCGCCTGCTACGAGGTCTGCCCCGTCAAGATCAACATTCCCCGGGTGCTCGTCCATCTGCGCCGCAAGGACGTCCAGCGCAGGTCGGGCGCCTCGGGCGAACGGCTCACGATGGAGGCGATGGCGCGGGTGTTCGCCAACCGGCGCCTGTACGAGGCCGCGCAGCGAGCGGGGCGCTTTGGTCAATGGCCGCTCGTCCACCGCGGCAAGATCGGGCGCCTGCCGGGTCCGCTGGCGGGCTGGACGGCCGCGCGCGACCTCCAGCCGATTCCCAGGCAGAGCTTTCGCGATTGGTGGCGTCAGCGCTCATGAGCGATGCCCGAGCCGAGATCCTGAGCCGGATTCGGACCGCACTTGGCGATGTGCCGAACCTCGAGCAGCCGGTGGACGTGACCGTCCCGCGCGGCTACCAGCACGAGACCGAGGCCCCGCACGTGGACCGTCTCGAGGAGCGCGTGCGTGACTACCGCGCGACCGTCCGCCGGGTCAGATCCGACGACGTCGCGGCTGCGGTGCTCGAGTGGTGTCGCGAGATGGGCATCGCCCGCGCCGCGATCCCGACCGAGCTGCCCGCACAGTGGCGCCCGGTCGGGATCGAGCTCGTCGAGGATCGTCACCTGACGGCGCGCGAGCTCGATCGGCTCGACGGCGTGATCACCGGGTGCGCCGCCGCGATCGCCGAGACGGGCACGCTCGTGCTCGACGGCCAGGGAGTCTCGGGACGGCGCGCGATCACACTTGTGCCCGACCACCACATCTGCATCGTCGAAGCCGATCAGATCGTCGGCCTGGTGCCCGAGGCGATTGCCCGGGTTTCCGCCGCCGCGACCGAGCAACGCCTCCCGATAACGCTCGTGTCCGGCCCCTCCGCAACCTCCGATATCGAGTTGCACCGGGTCGAGGGCGTGCACGGACCGAGACACCTGCTCGTGCTGATCGCCGACGGCTAGCGCCGCGAGACCCCTCAAGCGGCTGGCCGTAGCGCTTCGAGCTCGCGGCTTTCGGCCAGGACTGAGAGTGCCTTGCGCTCGAGCCTGCGGACCGTGTCCTGGGAGATCCCGAGGCGCCGCCCAGTCTCGACGAGCGGCGTTGGCTCGGCCCCGTTGATGCCGTAGCGCAGCTTGAGCACCTGGCGGGCTCCGCTGGGATCCTCGATCACGGTGTCGAGGAGTATGTGATCCGTCCTACGGCCGAGGATTCCAGGGTGCTGCTCGAAGAGGCGGGTCGGGTCAACTTCGACCTCGAGCGCGAAGCCTTGATGTTAGGGAGCAAGCGTTTGAGCGGCTGAGCGCAGCGCCCGGCCGCGCGGTGGCGCTCGACCCGAGTAGGCTGCCGCGATCGAGGTTGGCTGCTTCATCTCCCCGGGCCGCTCGCTGGCGAACGCGGTCGAGCGGGTGCGGCTCGCCGACTCGCTCGGTTACGACTCGGTGTTCGTCACGCACGTCGCGGGCCGCGAGTCCCTGACCGTGTTGACCACATACGCGCTCGCCACCGAGCGGATCCGGCTCGGCACCGGCGTCGTGCCGATCTACACACGCACCCCTGCGACAATGGCCCAGACCGCGGCAACGATCGACGAACTGTCCGCCGGCAGGCTGATACTCGGCCTCGGCGTGTCCCACCGGCTGGTCGTCGAAGGCTGGCATGGACAAACGATCGATCACCCGGTCGCGGAAATGCGCGAGTACGTAGCAATCGTGCGTGCGATCCTCCTCGGACAGCGGCCGCCGGAGGGCAAGAAGTGGCACACGAGCTTTCACCTTGCCGGCCTCGAGCCTCGCCCCGAGCTCAAGGTCTTTATCGCCGCGCTCTCGCCGGCGATGCTCCGACTCGCCGGAGAGGTCGGCGACGGCGTGATGTTGTGGCTGTGCAACCCGAACTACATCCGTGAAGTCGTCGTACCCGCGGTCCGCCGGGGACGCGAGCTGGCCGGCAAGACGCTCGAGGGTTTCGCGATCGTTGCAGCGGTGCCGGGGGCGGTGGTTGACGACGTCCGTGCCGCGTATGACTCGATGCGCTCCGAGCTGGTGACCTACTTCGGCCTGCCGTTCTACCGGGCGATGCTCGAGCGCTCGGGCTTCGGAGAGGAGATCGCCGCCTACGACGCCGCCGCCGGCGCTTTCGAGCGCATGCGCGCGGCGATCTCCGACGAGTTTCTCGCCGGACTGACCGCGGTCGGTGACGAGACGTCCGTGCGCGCCGGAATTCAGCGGTACACCGAAGCGGGAGTCACCCTGCCGGCGATCGGCCCGATCGCGGGAACCGATTTCGAGGCCACGCTGCGCGCAAGCGCCCCAGAAACCGCTGTCTGACGCGCACGTCAGCGAGCCCCGGACCTCCTCATCGGCCCCTACCGAACTTGGCGCCGTCGCGCGCGCGAGACTGCAGACCATGAAGACCATCAGTCGGCGAGCCAGCAGGCGTTCCTGGGCCGAGGAAGTACCGGTGATGCCGGTGGTGACGCTCGTCTCGATCCTGGCGCTTGCGCTCGGGTTGGTGAACGTGCGCACGAGCGATCCGGCCAGCGAGGATGCCGGCGGGTCGACCGGCAAGGCGCAGGTCATCACGGTCGCGGCAGTCCCCGCCGGGCGCTCCATTCCTGCCGGATTCCTCGGGGTGTCGCTCGAGTACCCGGCGGTCGAGAGCTACGCCGGGACCGACCCGCCCCTCGTCAATCCGGTGTTCGAGCAGCTCATCCGCAACCTCTCCCCGGGGCAGCCTCCGGTGCTGAGGATCGGTGGCGACAGCGCCGATTGGACGTGGTGGCCGGTACCGGGAACCGCCCCCCCGCCGGGCGTGGCCTACACCCTCAGCGAAGCCTGGCTGCGGACGGCGAGGGCGCTGACGCAGCGGCTCGGCGCACGCTTGATCCTGGGCGTCAATCTCGAGGCCGATAGCCCGGCACTGGCCGCGGCCGAGGCGCAGGCGGTAACCGCCGGGGTCGGGGCCGGCTCCGTGCTCGCGCTTGAACTCGGAAACGAGCCGGAGTTGTACGGGTCGTTTGCCTGGTACCGGACTTCGGACGGGGGAAAGATCACGGGTCGTCCCAGCGGATACGACTTCTCCTCGTTCATGGACGACTTCACCAGCTTCGGCGACGCGCTCGGAGGCTACACGCTCGCCGGGCCTACCACGGGTGGCCCGGGGTGGGCGCGCTACCTCAGCGAGTTCCTGTCCAATGAGCCACAAGTCAAGCTCGTGACCGTGCACCGCTATCCGCTGCAACTCTGCTTTACCTCCCCCAGCTCGCCTCGCTATCCGACGATTGGCCATCTCCTGTCCGCGACGGCGTCCACTGGCTTGGCCGACAGTTTCACGCCGAGTATCGCGATCGCCCACGCTCGAGGCCTGCCGTTGCGAATCGACGAGCTGAACACCGTTTCTTGCGGCGCATTCCCAGCTGTCAGTCAGACGTTCGCATCGGCACTGTGGGCGCTCGACACGCTCTTCGAGCTGGCCCGGGTCGGCGTGGACGGAGTCAACATCCACACCTATCCGGGGGCCGGATACGAGTTGTTCAGCTTCAATCACTCGGATGGGCGCTGGCACGGAGCGGTTGCGCCCGAGTACTACGGGCTGCTGATGTTCGTGAAGGCCACGCCGCCGGGGTCAAGGCTGCTCGGCGTCTCCGGTGAGACCGGGAGCGGGCTCAAGGTCTGGGCTACCTCGGCTCCGGATGGACGAATCCGGATCGTCCTGATCAACAAAGACCTCGCTCACGCGCATGCCCTGGCGATACGAGTTGGGGCAACGGGCGGAGCAGCGACGCTCGAGCGCCTCGAGGCGCCGAGCGTCCAGACCAACACCGGCGTGACGCTCGGAGGTCAGGGCATCGGCTCGCAGACCGTCACCGGCACGCTGCAAGGCACGCCCCGGACGACCACGGTTACTCCTCTAAGGGGGAGCTACCCGGTGATCCTGCCCGCCGCGAGCGCGGCGCTCCTCACAGTCCGAAGCGGTACGCGGTGATCTGGCAACGGCAGCGCTATAGGGCTCACGACTGAAGAACTGTCGGTGTCGAGCGTGCGGAACGCCCGGCAACACTGGGGTTCTGAACTCACCACGTCAGTTATCAAGGCGTCAGCCCATGAGTCCCTCGCCGTCGGCTCGTGGTTGCCCGCTCCCCGGGCGGAGCCAGTTGACAATCGTGAGGAACTATGCGATGGATTCGCATCGCGCGAGGATAAATTCGCGTACCCGGTTCCAGGGATTCAGTGTGTTGAGGCAGCGGTCGTAGACTCGCTCAAACCGTCGAGCGAGGAGGTCTGGCCATGATCCGCAGCCCGTTTCCGGACGTCGAGATTCCGGACGCGACCTTCACCGACTTTGTCCTCGCTCGTGCTGGCGAGCTGGACGCGAGGCCGGCGCTGATCGACGCGCCGAGCGGCCGGACGATCACTTACGCGCAGCTGGTGGAGTCCGTGCCCGCGGTCGCCGCGGGCCTTGCCGACCGGGGCTTCGGCAAGGGCGACGTGTTCGCGCACTACGCTCCGAATCTGCCCGAGTATGCGGTCGCGTTCCATGGGGTGGCCACGGCTGGTGGGGTGAACACGACCGCCAACCCGTTGCTGACCGCGGACGAGCTCGCAGCGCAGCTGCGGGACTGCGGCGCGCGTCTGCTGGTGACGGTGCCGCCGCTGCTGGAGAAGGCGACGGCCGCGGCCGAGCGGTCCGGTCTCGAGGAGATCTTCGTCTACGGCGAGGCCGACGGCGCGACGCCGTTTGCGTCGCTGTTTAGGACGGGCGCTGACCCACCCGGGGTCGCGATCGACCCGGCCAACGATCTCGTCGCGCTCCCTTACTCCAGTGGCACCACGGGGTTTCCTAAGGGCGTGATGCTCACCCACAGAAACCTCGTCGCGAACATCTGCCAGGTCGCGGCTCATGTCCGCCCCAGAGACGATGACCGCGAGCTCGCCGTGCTGCCGTTCTTTCACATCTACGGACTCATCTCGATCATGAGCATCCCCCTCTACCGCGGCGGCACGGTCGTGACGATGCCGCGGTTTGACCTGGCCGAGTTCCTGCGCGTGCTGCAGGACTACCGGATCACGCGCGTCTGTGTCGTACCGCCGATCGTGCTTGCGCTTGTCAAGCATCCGCTCGTCGACGATGGCGGCCTTGAGGATTACGATGCGGGATCGCTCCACCCTCGGATCAATCCGCTCATCGCCTCGCGCACTCATCGAGGAACGGTCCTCCGCTCTCCCTCCGGAGTCACGGGATGCTGAGCTCTTCGACAGTTGTCGGTGGGTGCGGTCCGGATGACAATGGCGCTGTGCGTGACGACGTCGAGTTCAGACGTGATCTGTATCGCAGGACGGCTGGCTATTACGATCGCTTCCGGCTTGGATATCCGCAGGCGATGGTGGATGACCTCCTCGGTCGGGTGCAGCTGAGCGGCCGGCAGGTTGTTGGATCTCGCCTGCGGTACGGATCGGATCACGTTCGCCATGTTCCGTCATTTCGGAGAGGTGTGGGCCGTCGATCGGGAACGTGAGATGACCGGGTTCGTGCGGGAGAAGGCCGCGGCGGCCAGAATAGGCCACATCCACGACATGGTGTCCGACGCCGAGGACTTCGCCGCTGAAGCGGAATCGTTCGAGTTGGTGGCGATCGGAAACGCGTTTCACCCGGCTGCGGCGCGAGACGGTGGCCGCCAACGTTCTCCGCTGGCTGCAGCCTAGGTCCTGGCGAAACGGGTTTACGAGATGGGCGGTCGAACTCTTCTGGGCACGCCCAGCAAACCAAGGGGTGGTGCTGTTTAGACCGGGGCACCCGGGATCGGGAAGGCGGGGACAAGCTCGCGGACCTCGCCCGCGATCCGCTTGATCGCGGTCTCGTCGTGGCGCGTGGCCGCTTCGACGCCTTCGTCGATCCAGCCTGCGATCAGCTCCATTTCGGGCTCGGTCATGCCGCGTGTGGTGGCTGCCGGCGTGCCGAGCCGGATGCCAGAGGGGTCGAACGGTTTGCGCCGGTCGAATGGGACCGTGTTGTAGTTGGCCGTAATCCGCGCTCGATCGAGTGCCTGGGCGGCCGCCTTGCCAGTCACGCCCTTGCCCGTCAGATCAACCAGAATCAAGTGGTTGTCGGTACCGCCCGAGATGAGATCGAAACCGCGCTCGGCGAGACCGTCCGCGAGAGCCTTCGCGTTCGCGACGATCTGCTGGGCGTAGTCGGCGAACTCTGGCCGCAGCGCTTCCTCCAGCGCGACCGCGATCGCCGCCGTCGTGTGGTTGTGCGGCCCACCCTGGAGGCCGGGAAACACCGCGCGGTCAACATCGGATGCCCGCTCCTCCGCGCACATGAGGATCGCGCCCCGCGGACCGCGCAGCGTCTTGTGCGTCGTCGTCGAGATCACGTCGGCATGCCCGACCGGAGAGGGATGCGCGCCGCCTGCGATCAGCCCCGCAACGTGCGCGATGTCAGCAACGAGGATCGCGTCGACCTCCTGCGCGATCTCTGCGAACCCGTCGAACTCGATCGCCCGCGGAATCGCGGTGCCGCCACAGAAGATCAGTTTCGGGCGCTCCTTGCGAGCCAGCGCCCGAACGTCGTCCAGGTCAACCCGGCCGGTCTCGCGGCGAACACCATACGGGACCGACCGGAACCACTTCCCCGTGATTGAGACGCCCCAGCCGTGCGTGAGATGGCCCCCCATCGGCAACGACATCCCCATCACCGCATCGCCCGGATCCAGGTAGGCGAGGTAGATCGCGAGATTCGCCGGCGACCCCGAGTACGGCTGGACATTCGCATGCTCAACCCCGAAGACCCGTCTGGCCCGATCGACGGCCAGCGGCTCGAGCCGATCCACCACCTGCTGACCCTCGTAATACCGCCGGCCCGGATAGCCCTCGGAGTACTTGTTGGTGAACACGCTCCCCATCGCCTCCAGCACGGCGCGAGACACGTAGTTCTCAGAAGGAATCAGGCAGATCGTCCCTGACTGCCGTGAGAGCTCCTCATCGATCAGCCGGGCCACAGCCGGGTCCGCGCTCGCAAGCGACGACCCGGTCCTGGCAAGCACAGTCATGGGCACCTCCAACGGTTCGCTCAAATGCCCAGGCGCGCGGCGTGCTCGGCTGCCGCTCCCCGGTAGTGCTCCACCTTCTCTACGCCAGTCGCGGCAGGCACCGGAGTCTAACGCACCGCCCGGAGCGATCGCTGTTCGCAGGGCTTACGAGCCGGCAATGAAAAGGCACGGCACTCCTGAGGAACTCGGTCTCAGCGCGCAGCGCCGAGATCCCCTAGCTTGATCTCACGCCCGCACGACCGTGCCGCTGATCCCACCTTCCCCCTCCCAGCCGTCGTAGGCAACCGAGAGTCGCTCAGGGTGAGCCGCTAATTCGCGTTCCTAGTTCCAGTAGGCGATGTGGACCACAGCTGCTCCGCCCACGACCTGGGCGCGTTGAAGATCTCCCGGGGGAAGATGCTGAGACGCGCCATCGAGATTACCTCCGATGGCATGTAGTAATCACCGTGCTTATCTGCTACAGTGCGTCGTACAACAGACTGTGCTGATTCCGCAACCGCAATCTCTCGTGCCGGATACGCGGCTGGCGTTCGTCGGGATGGTCGGGATCGGCACCGGCCTAGTGGTCCTGAGTGTCTGGTACTGGCTGCGCCGCCGCCGGAACGGCCCCGGGCCGGAGGACCGGCTGACGCTACTGGCGCTGGCCGCCGCCGGGCCGCTGGCATTCCTGGCCAACGAGCTCGGCTGGCTGGTGAGCGAGTTCGGACGCCAACCGTGGGTCGTCTACGGAGTGTTTCGAACCTCGAGCGCGATCACCACCGCCCCGGGACTGGGGGCCACGTTCACCGGGTTCACGCTGCTCTACATCGCGCTGAGCGCGGTGACGCTCTGGGGCGTGCGGCGCGTGTCGACCGGCAGCCCGAACCCGTTGCCAAGCCGGATCGTGAGCGTGGCCTGAGATGAGCTTACCCGACGTGATCGCGATCGGTCTCGGTCTCGCCCTGACCGCTTACGCGATCCTGGCGGGCGCCGATTTCGGCGCCGGGATCCTCGATCTCACCTCCGGCCGAAGCCCGGAGCAACGCAGTGCGATCGCGCGCACGATCGGACCCGTGTGGGAGGCGAACCACGTCTGGTTGATCTACTCGATCACGATCCTGTTCTCCGCCTTCCCGAAAGGATTCGCGGCCCTGGGGGACGGCCCTGCTCGCGCCGCTCACGCTTGCCGTGATGGCGATCGTCGTGCGCGGCGTCGCGTTCGGCCTGCGCACGGAGGCAGCTGAGCATCAGCCGCGCAGCGCCAGGTTACTCGGCCGGGCATTCGGAGCCGCGAGTGTCGTGGCGCCGCTGCTGTTCGGCGCCTGTGCCGCCGCGCTGGCGCAAGTCTGAGTTCGCTCAAGGCGCGACCACCCCCTCGTCGCTCCCTTCGACGGGCCTGTTCGCAGGCATCGTCGGGTTGCTCGCGGTCGCTCTGTGCGCACACCTCGCGGCGAGCTTCATCACGAGCCGGCTTGAGCGCACGGGACAGCCAGGGCTCGCCGAGCGCTTGCGCCGCCGCGGCCTGCAAACAGGAACGTTCGTGGTCGCCCTCAGCGTGCTCGCGCTGCTCGCCGCCGCCTGGAAAGCGCCGGCGCTGTGGCACAACCTCAGCACCACCGCCCTGCCGCTGCTCGTGATCGGCTTGCTGGCCACGCCCATTTCGCTCTACGCGCTCGCGCGCCGCTGCTACCTACTCGCGCGCGGCGCCACGATGCTGGCCGCCGGCGCGATCGTGTGG
Organism: uncultured Solirubrobacterales bacterium; assembly: GCA_963837385.1. Taxonomy (GTDB): domain Bacteria; phylum Actinomycetota; class Thermoleophilia; order Solirubrobacterales; family Solirubrobacteraceae; genus Palsa-465. Next base: position 1,649 of record CAWIMZ010000015.1, on the reverse strand, counting down.
GTCGGCTGATCGCCCAATCGCCGCGGCTAATCGGACCCCGGCTGACGATCCATACCGCGGCCGCCACACCCGCCGCCTGACCGCGCTCGCGATCGCCGGCGCCGCCGTCCTGATCGCCGTGCTTCCCGCTTTCTACTTGCTCTACGTCCTCTTTGCCCACCCGTCACCAGAATAACCCAATGAAACTCTCAGCGCTAGGACTCCACAAGCTCAATCTCGCCGCCGGAGCTTTGATGCTCTGGGTCGCGCTGGGCCCCTGGATCTGGAGCTACGCCAGCAGCCACTCCGCCGTCGCCAGCCACATCTTCTTTATTTTCGCCTTCGGACCGCTGACGGTCCTGATCCTGGTTCTCCGCCCCGCCGCCTTCGTGGTGCTAGCCGCCGGTCTCTGGCTCGCCCTGAGCCCCGGGTGCTCGGCTACGCGACCAACCACACAGCCTGGCTAAGCGAGCTGGTCACCGGACTCCTCCTCAGCATCATCGGCGCCCGCGCAGCCGGAATCAACGTCTCGACGCTTGTCCCCAGGCCCGGTAAGCGCCGCCAGCCCGCGACCGCTCCCCGGCCCGTCGAGACTGCCCGCTCGCACTCGTAGCGGTCCCGTGCAAATGCCCGACGCCAGCGATCGCCCGATTCCAGCGGCGGGCCCACGATCGATCCATGGCCGCTCGCCGGCGCCCTCGTCGCGATCGCGGCCGCGGCAGCGTTTCTCGTCGTCCCTGCTCTCGCCGCCGTCCCGGCGCGAGTGATCGAAAGGTCGCGGCAGGTGGATCGCGACCGCCCGCGCCTCAGAGCTGCTGTCGGCGTTCGGGTTTGTCGTCTTCTTCAAGCTGGTGTTCGCCGCACCCATCAGCTGGCGGCGGAGCGCCCCCGCCGCCCTGCGCGCACTGGGAGCGAGCACGATCCTCCCCGGTGGAGGACTGATCGGGCCAACGATCGGCGCCTGGTCGACCAGTACCAAGAAACCCTCGCTCTCAGAGCTGACCCGTTCCACGATCACATTCGTGACCCTCACCAACGCACCAGGCGCGATCATGCTCGCAGCGCTGGGAATGCTGCTCTGGCTCGGACTGCCCAGCGGCCCCCATCAAACCGCACTCACGCTCCTCCCGGCGCTGCTGGCAGTTGCGCTCCTCGCCGGCACGTGGCTCGCGGGGCACTCCTCCCAGCGCCAGCCATCGCTACCACGCCGGGCGATGTTCTCGCGCACGCTCGCCAAGCCCGCCAGCGCCGCTGAGTGACGGCCTCACCGAAGCCCGCGCGCTGATCACCGCCGGCAACTGGAAGCTCGTCGGTGCGCTCGCCTACTACGCCTTCGACAACGCCGCGCTCTGGGCCGCCTTCCATGCGTACGGCCACACCCCCCCGATCGGCGTCGTCGTGATGGGCTACCTCGTCGGCTCACTCGCGGGAGCCCTACCCGGCCCGCTGGCCTGGAGCTCTTCGAGGGTGGCCTGATCGGAGCCCTCGTGCTCTACGGAGCGCCCGCGGCACCAACCGCCGCGGCAGTACTTCGGGACCCGCGGCATCCTGCCCTCCGCGCCCATCGTGCTCGGCGCGGTCGGCTGCACGCACCGACCGGCCGAGTCGCTCCAGCTCGCGCGCATGATCGCGACGGCCTCCTTGAGCGCCTGAAGGCCCTCCCGCTCGCG